>NZ_JBHRYA010000001.1:0-5939 GCF_042648865.1 Luteimonas soli
GCGTCAGCAGCTTGCTACGCTGCGATCGTGGGTAGGCATCTGAGGCTTATCTAGGTCAGCCCCTTTGCTTTTGCCTTTCCTCGGGAAGAGCAACAGCAAATCCCCCATACCCCCTTTTCCAAAGGGGGCAAAAACATGAAGCTGTTGCGACTTCTGACTTCTGACTTCTGACTTCTGACTTCTCCGCCTCTGACCCCATGGACACCGTCTTCATCGAAGCCCTCGAAGTCGAAGCCCTGATCGGCATCTACGACTGGGAGCGGCGTATCCGCCAGCCGCTGCTGTTCGACATCGAGATGGACTTCGACAACCGCGTGCCCGCGGCCAGCGACGACATCGCCGACACGCTCAACTACAAGGCGGTGAGCAAGCGCGTGATCGCCTATGTGTCGCAGTCGGAGTTCGGGCTGGTCGAGACGCTGGCCGAGCGGGTGGCGGCGATCATCCTCGATGAATTCGGCGTGTCGCGCGTGCGGCTCAAGCTCAGCAAGCCGGGTGCGGTGCGCGGCGCGCGCGCGGTCGGGGTGACCATCGAGCGCACGGCCGCTACCCTGTAGCGCATGCAGGACTTCATCGAAACCAACCTCGTGCGGCCGCTGGCCGGGATTCCCTACGCGTCCACGGTCGTCGCCCTGCTGGTGCTGGCGCTGGTTGCGTGGATCGCCAACTGGCTGACGCGGCGCGTGCTGCTGGTGGTGGTCGGGCGCCTGGCCAAGGCGTCGCCGACCAAGTGGGACGACGCGATCATGGGTCGCCGGGTGCTCGCGCGGCTGGCCAACGTGGTGCCGGCGCTGGTCGTGCTCGGCGGCATCGCGCTGGTGCCGGGCATTCCGGCATGGCTGGACCTGGTCGTGCGCAACGTCGCACTCGCCTACGTCGCGCTGACCGTGGCGATGGCGATCGGCAACCTGCTCAACGCGCTCAACGACATCTACGAGCAAACCAGCCGCCACGCCGTGCAGCGTCCGATCAAGGGCTACCTGCAGCTGGTCAAGATCGGCATCTACATCATCGCCGCGGTGCTGATGATCGCCTCGCTGGTCGGCAAGTCGCCGCTGGTGCTCCTGACCGGCCTGGGCGCGATGACCGCGGTGCTGATGCTGGTGTTCAAGGACACCATCCTGTCGCTGGTGGCGTCGGTGCAGCTGTCGAGCAACGACATGCTGCGCGTGGGCGACTGGATCGAGATGCCGAGCCAGAACGCCGACGGCGACGTGATCGACATCAGCCTGCACACGGTCAAGGTGCAGAACTGGGACAAGACGATCAGCACCATCCCGACCTGGACGCTGATCAGCGAGAGCTACCGCAACTGGCGCGGGATGACCGATTTCGGCGGGCGCCGGATCAAGCGCGCGTTGCTGATCGACCAGACCTCGGTGCGTTTCCTCGATGCGGAAGAGCGCCAGCGCCTGCGCCGCTTCGCGCTGATCGATGGCTACCTGGACAGGCAGAAGGCCGAGCTGGCCGACTACAACGCCAAGCTCGAGGCCGCCGGCAAGGACCCGGTCAACAACCGCCGCGCGACCAACCTGGGCACCTTCCGCGCCTACATGACCGCCTACCTGCAGGCGCACCCCGGCGTGGCGCACGACATGACCCTGATGGTGCGCCAGCTCGACCCGACGCCGACCGGCCTGCCGCTGGAGGTGTACTGCTTCTCGGCCAACGTGAACTGGGTGCCGTACGAGAACCTGGCCGGCGACATCTTCGACCACCTGCTGGCAGTGATGCCGGAGTTCGGGCTGCGCGTGTTCCAGCAGCCCAGCGGCGCCGAACTGAGCACGGCGCTGGCGAACCTGCGCCTCGCGCCGGCCGCGCAGGACGCAGCGCCCGCGACGGGCGACTGAGCGCGCGATGGCCCGTGCCTGCCTGAGCCTGGGCAGCAACCTCGAACCCGAGGCGCACCTGCGCGCGGCGATTTCCGAACTGCAGGCGCGCTTCGACGAGGTTCGGGTGTCACGGGTGTACCGCACCCGCGCGGTGGGTTTCGACGGCGGCGACTTCCTCAACGCCGCTGCGGTCATCGAGACCGACCTCGAACCCGAAGCGCTCGACGCCTGGTTGCACGCGCTGGAAGACGCGCACGGCCGCGACCGCAGCGGCCCGCGCTTCGGCGACCGCACGCTCGACATCGACCTGGTGCTGTACGACGAGCACATCGTCGACGGCCCCGGCCATCTGCGCGTGCCGCGCGAAGAACTGCGCCATGCCTTCGTGCTGCGGCCGCTGGCCGAGATCGCGCCGGACATGGTCGAGCCGCGCAGCGGGCGCACGCTTGCGGAGCTGTGGGCGCAGTCGCCGGAGCGCGACGTGGCGATGGAGGCGGTGCCGGGGTTCGACATCGGATAGCGGACTGGCCCCCCCAGCCCTAGTGGGAGCGGCTTCAGCCGCGAGCCTTCGATTCCACTTGCGAACCAGGAGCTCGCGGCTGAAGCCCCACTAGGGCGGGTGCGGTCACATCCGCCGTGCGGCCACGTCATGGCTTGATACTTCCGGCGCTTGCGCGCACACCGCGCGCATCGCACGATGACGCCATCACCCGGGGAGATCAGGGCATGTTCGAGAAGTTTTCGCGCAGTTGGGGGCTGGTCAAGGCAAGCGCTTCGGTACTGCGCTCGGACAAGGAACTGATGCTGTTCCCGATCCTGTCGGGCATCGCCACGCTGGCGGTGCTGGCGACCTTCCTGGTGCCGATGCTGGCGCTGCGGATCTTCGCCGACGGCTTCGGCGTCGGCGGGGCGGTGTTCGGCTTCCTGTTCTACTTCTGCCAGTACACGGTGATCATCTTCTTCAACTGCGCCCTGGTCGGCGCGGCGATGATCCGCCTGGACGGCGGCGACCCGACCCTGCGCGACGGCTTCAGCGCGGCGAAGTCGCGGCTGCCGGCGATCCTGGGCTACGCGGCGATCTCGGCCACCGTCGGCGTGCTGCTGCAGGCGCTGAAGAACAAGGACAACTTCATCATCCGGCTGCTCGGCAGCGGGCTGGGCGTGGCGTGGACGCTGGCGACCTTCCTGGTGGTGCCGGTGCTGGTCAGTCGCGATGTCGGCCCGATCGACGCGCTCAAGCAGAGCCTGGGCCTGCTCAAGGGCACCTGGGGTGAGAACGCGATCGGCAACGTCGGCATCGGCGCCGCGTTCGGGGTGATCATCTTCGTCGCTGTCCTGCTGTCCGTGGGGCTGGTGGTGCTGGCCGCGCAGGTCTCGGCGGCCCTGGCCATCGCCGTGGGCGTGGCCTGCGCGATCGGCGTCCTGCTGCTCGGCATCTACCAGGCCGCGCTGACGGGCATCTATTCGGCCGCGCTGTACCGCTACGCGGTGTCGAACGAAACGCCGCCGGCGTTCCAGGGCGTCGCGCTGTCCCGCGCTTTCACCCCGTAGGTCGCGGCTACGCCCCCGACGCTCGCGCGGCCGGAATGACAGCGCCGTAGGTCGGGGCTACGCCCCCGACAGCTCGCGCGGCCGGAACGACAGCTCTTCGCGCGTTGTCCGGGTTGCGGGCGAAAGCCGTCGGGGGCGGAGCCCCGACCTACGCCAGGAGCCTTCCGCCATCCAGGCGCAGCACCTGGCCGGTGCAGTAGGTCGCGTCGCGCAGCAGCCAGCGCACGGCTTCGGCGACTTCCTCCGGCGTGCCGGTGCGCGCCAGCGGGGTGCGGGCCAGTAGCGCGGCGCGGCGTTCGTCGTCGGTCTCGTCCTCGGGCCACAGGATCGCGCCCGGCGCGATCGCGTTGACGCGCACGTCGGGCGCCAGCTCCAGCGCCAGTGACTTCGTCGCCATCTCCAGCGCGGCCTTGGCCATGCAGTAGACCGTGTGGTCGCGCAGCGGCTTCGCGGCGTGGATGTCGGTCATGTTGACGATCGCGCCGTTCGCGGCGGCCAGGTGCGGCGCGGCGGCCTGGGCGAGGAAGAACGGCGCGCGCGCGTTGCTGGCGAACAGGATGTCCCACTGCGCGGGCGTCACCGTGCCCAGCGGCGTGGGGCCGAAGCCCGAGGCGTTGTTGACCAGCGCGTCGAGGCGGCCGAAGCGGCCGATGGTTCGTGCGACCAGTTCGGGCAGGCGGTCGAACTCGGCCAGGTCGGCCTGCAGCGTCAGGACGCTGCCGCCGCGCGCGGCTTCCAGTTCGCCGGCCAGCGCCTGCATCGGCGCGGCGGAGCTGCGGTAGTGCAGGGCGAGGTCGTAGCCGGCGGCGTGCAGGCCACGGGCGATCGCGGCGCCGAGGCGGCGCGCGGCGCCGGTGACCAGGGCGACGGGGCGGGGCGATGCGTTCATGGCGACACACGATAGCGCAGGCCGCTCCCATGCGATGGCGGCGTTCCGTATCCTGTCGCGCAGTCGAACAGGAAACTCCATGCCCACCTCGCCCCCCGACGCCGACGCGCTGGCGCACAGCGCGCACCTGCAGGCGCTGATCCGCGAACAGATCGCCGCGGCCGGCGGCGCGGTGCCGTTCTCGCGCTTCATGGAGCTGGCGTTGTACGCGCCGGGGCTGGGGTACTACAGCGCCGGGGCGACCAAGTTCGGCCGCGCCGGCGATTTCGTGACCGCGCCCGAGCTGGGCTCGCTGTTCGCGCAGTGCATCGCCGAGGCGGTGGCGCCGGTGCTGCGCCAGGTCGGGCCGGCGGCGACGTTCCTGGAGATCGGCGGCGGCAGCGGCGCCTTCGCCGAGCACGCGATCAAGCAGCTGATGGCGATCGACGCGATGCCCGAGCGCTATGCAATCCTCGAACCCAGCGCCGACCTGCGCGAGCGCCAGCGCGAACGATTGCAGCGCAAGCTCACGCCGCTGGTGTTCGAGTGCGTGGAATGGCTCGACGGGCCGCTGTCGGAACCGTGGAACGGCGTTCTGTTCGCCAACGAAGTGATCGACGCGCTGCCGACACCGCGCTTCAGCGTCCGCGATGGCGAAGTGTTCGAGGAACACGTCGCGCTCACCGGCGATGGCGCGTTCATCCGCACCGATCGGCCGGCCGATCCGCTGCTGTCGGCGGCCGTGCGCCACGTCGAACGCGAGATCGGTACGCCACTGCCCGACGGTTACCGCTCCGAACTGCTGCCGCAGCTGCCGTACTGGCTGCAGGCGGTGGCCGGCGGGCTGGAAACCGGCGCGATGCTGTTCGTCGACTACGGCTATCCGCGCCGTGAGTACTACTCGGCAGAGCGCCCGGACGGCACCCTGCGCGCCTTCCACCGCCATCGCGTGAGCGGTGACGTGTTCGCGCATCCCGGGTTGCAGGACATCACCGCCTCGGTCGACTTCACCGCGCTGGCCGAGGCCGGCACCGGGGCCGGGTTCGATTTCACCGGCTACTGCTCGCAGGCCAGCCTGCTGATCGGCAACGGCCTGGCGCAGCGGCTGGAAGAACAGGAGGGTCGCGCCGCCGACGAGGCCGGCCGCTACGCGCTGCGCCAGCAGGCCAAGCAGCTGACGTTGCCCGCGGCGATGGGCGAGCGCTTCCAGGCGATGGGCTTCGCGCGCGGGGTGGAGTTCGGCGCCGCGTTCCTGGCCGGCGACCTGAGCTTCCGGTTGTGATGGCGCTGCACGGACTCAAGCCGCTGCGCCATCCGCGCGCGTGGCTGGCGCTTTGGTGGTTGGCGGTGGTGCTGGTATTCGTCGCCTGCCTGGTGCCCGCGCGCGAGTTGCCGTCGGTGCCGCGCGGCTTCGACAAGATCGAGCACTTCCTTGCCTTCTTCCTGCTCGCCGCCAGCGCGGTGCAGCTGTACGCCACGCGCCGGGCGCTGTGGTGCGCGGCGCTGGGGCTGGTGGGACTGGGCGTTGCGATCGAGCTGGCGCAGTTCGCGTTCACCGCCAGCCGCTCGATGGATCCGCGCGACGTGCTGGCCGATGCGCTGGGCGTGGCTGCGGGGTTTGCGATCGCGCTGACGCCGCTGCGCGATCTGCTGCTGCGGATCGAGGCGCGGTTGTTCCCGAAGTGATC
>NZ_JBHRYA010000001.1:5982-212221 GCF_042648865.1 Luteimonas soli
TGCCGACGGGAAAGCTCGCGGCTTCCGCCGCTCCTGCAAGGGAAGGGTACAGCCGTTGAGCGGTGCCACCGCCAAGAGCAAGAGCATGTCGGGGATGTAACCCCGACCTACGATCCGTAGGTCGGGGCTGCGTCCCCGACAGCGTTTCAGGGCCGCAGCGCCACCCGGTCCACCACCCACATCGTCGGGCGCGTGTCGCCGGTGAACACCATGCACAGGTCGGCGGTCGCCGGATGCCCGGCCGGCAGCGGTGCGAGCAGGGTGACGAAGCCGTCGGCATCCGGTCCGGCCGGCAGCGGCACGCTGGCCAGCAGTTCGCCGTCGCAGCCGTCGCGCAGTTCCAGTTCGCCGTGCGCGCCGTGCGGGGGGCGGAACTTGCGATGGCCTTCGTCCCCGGCCAGCTGGAAGTAGTACGGGATACGGCCCGCACGGACTTCGACGGCCGCGATGCCGTCCAGCGGCGCGTCGGCCCACAGCCAGCAGGGGTTGAAGATGTCGGCGTTGAAGATCGCGCGCCGTCCTTCGAGCGGACCGTCGTCCTCCAGCCGAAGCATCAGGCCCTGGCTGCACATCGCCAGCGCCTCGTCCTCGCGCTGCAGCAGCGAGGCCGCGTCGAAGCGTCGCGACGTCGGTGCCTCCAGCACACGGCCGTCGACGAACGCCACTGCCTGTACTTCCACCGGCAGCTGCAGTTCCAGCGGGGCGCCGTAGGCGGGCGAGGCGGCCGTGGGAGCGCTGCCGTCGACGGTGTAGCGGATCGTGCCCAACCCCACCGGTTGCGAGAGGGCGACGTCGATCGCGCCTTCGCCGCGTGGCGTGCCCTCGATGCGCACCTCGAACGGGGTGCGCGCGTAGGCGATGCCGAAGTGGCGGTAGCGGTCGAGCTGCGCCGGCAGCCGGGCCAGGAAGCCGGCGTAGTCCTTGCGCGCGCGCGGTGTCCAGCCGGTCTCGGCGACCGCGGCGATGCGCGGGAAGAACGCGTGTTCGACGCGTTCGAACGAGCGCATGTGTTCGGTCCACACGTTGGCCTGCAGGCCGAGGATGTGGTGCGCCTGTTCCGGCGTGAGCGCGTCCGGTACCGGCTCGAACTCGTAGGCCTTGCGCAACGGGATGAGCAGCGGACGGCCGGGCGGCTCGTCCGGCGAACCGGTTTGCAGGTAGTCGAAATACAGGTGCGACACTGGTGCCATCACCACGTCGTGGCCCCGGCGCGCAGCTTCGGTGCCGCCCTCGATCCCGCGCCACGACATCACCGCGGCGTCGGCGGGCAGGTCGTCCTCGAGGATCTCGTCCCAGCCGATCGCGCGCCTGTCGTGGGCGGCGAGGAAATCAGCCATGCGCTTGACGAAGTAGCCCTGCAGCTGCGCTTCGTTCTCCACGCCAAGCTCGCGCATGCGCGCCTGCACGCGCGGGGAGGCCTTCCACTGGTCCTTGACTGCCTCGTCGCCGCCGATGTGCACGTAGCGGCCGGGGAACATCTCGATCACTTCAGCCATCACGTCCTCGAGGAAGGCGAACGTGCCTTCCTCGGCGTTGAACAGGTACTTGTGCACGCCCCACTCGTTGGACACGGGCGTCGGGCCTTCGACGCTGCCCAGCCGCGGATAGGTCGACACCGCCGCCTGCGCATGGCCGGGAATGTCGATCTCGGGCACCACGGTGATGTGGCGCTCGCCGGCGTAGCGCACGATCTCGCGCACCTGGTCCTGGGTGTAGAACCCGCAGTACGGGACCGGCTTGCCGGTGCGCGGGTCGATGCCGCCGTCGCCGGCGGGAATGCGGCAGCCGCCGACCTGCGTGAGCTCGGGGTACTTGCGGATCTGCAGGCGCCAGCCCTGGTCGTCGGTCAGGTGCCAGTGGAAGGTGTTGAGCTTGTGCCGCGCCATCGCGTCGAGCAGCTGCTTGATCTCGTCGACGCTCTGGAAATGGCGCGCAGAGTCGAGCATCAGCCCGCGCCAGCCGAAGCGCGGCGTGTCGTCGATATGCAGCGCGGGAATGCGGGCGGGCGTGCCGTCGTCCGGACTGGTCGTGGCCAGCTGCCACAGCGTCACCGCGCCGTAGAACAGGCCGCGCGGGTCGCCGGCGCTGACCACGATGCGCTGCGGCGAGACGTCGAGCGAATAGGCCTCCGGCGATGCGTCCGCACCCACGGGCGAAATCCGGAACTCCACCGCGGGCGCATCGCCGGCACCCGCGCCATCAAAACGCGGTGCGACGTGGCGACCGCGCCGCACGTAGCCGGCGAACTGCCGCGCGACCTGCGCGGCCCGGGGGTCGGCCGCGACCAGCGGCGTGTCCGCGCGCAGCTCGAACGTGCCATCGCGCAGCGTGAGCGTGGCGGGCTCGGGGATCAGCGACAGCGGCGCGTGCGCGTCGGCAGGCGCCGCGATGGCCGCGGCAGGCAGCAGCACGAGCAGCAGGAGGAGAAATTGTGCGAGCTTCATGGCGATTCCTTGCGGGTCACGATACCGGACGTCGGGCTGGCGTTGCGCACGCGGGAATGATCGGGAGGGCATGCTGGAAAAGACGCGGGCCCGGGAATCCCGGGCCCGCATGACGAAGCACAGGCCGCGGCCGCGCTCAGAGCTTGAAGTGGAAGTTCAGGTAGTACTGGCGGCCGTTGGAATAGAACGCGTACGGCAGCTTCGGGTTGTCGCCGGTCTGGCTGTAGTACTTGAGCTTGGGGTTGTTGAGGTTGAGCGCGTCGAAGGTGATCGACAGCCAGTCGGTGGCCTTGAACCCGATCGAGGCGGAGACGTTGGCGATGCTGTCCTGGAAGAAGTCGTCCGTGCGCGCCACGCCGGCGTAGAACTCGGAGCGGCGGGTGTAGCTGAGCCGCGCGTTGAAGCGGTCGTTCTCGAAGTAGCCGGACACGTTGTAGGTGTTCTTCGAGGTGCCGAACACCGGCTTGTCGCCGTCGGATTCGCTGTCGGCCCAGGTGTAGTTGGCGTTGATGCCGAAGTTCTCGCCGATCGGCTGCTGGTAATCGAGTTCGATGCCCTTGACGTCGGCATCGGTGTTGACCGGGCTCGAGACCTGGTAGTCGCCGAGGATCAGCTCGCCCGCGTCCTGGCTGGCCTGTTGGTCGATGAACTGCTGGGTCGAGGTGCCGAAGGTGACGTAGTCCTTCATCTTCATCAGGAACACGCTTCCCGACAGCAGCGCGCGCGGGGCGAAGTACCACTCCAGCGCGGCGTCGAAGTTGGTCGACACGATCGGGTCCAGGTCCGGGTTGCCGCCGCTGCCGGTGTGGGTCAGGTCGTCCAGCGACACCGAGCCGGCGAGTGCGGAGAAGTCCGGGCGGGTCAGGGTCTTGGACGCCGACACGCGCGCGACCAGGTCGTCGGTGATGTCGAACTTGAAGTTGGCGCTGGGCAGGAGCTCTTCATAGGTCTTGCGGCTGAGCGTGGGCAGGTAGGGGCCGAACGCGGAGCCGTTGATGGTGCCTTCGGGCTGGTCCTCGACCGGGATCGTCGGGTTCACGGCGACGTTGGTGACGATGCGCTGCTGCGTGCGCACGTAGCGCAGGCCGACGTTGCCGGCCCAGCGCTCGCCTTCGAAGTTCGCCTGCACGTAGGCCGCGCCGGCCTTCTCCTTCACGCTGTACAGGTCCTGCCAGTAGAAGCGCGTGACCGGGTCGCGGTCGGCGAAGCGGTCGTTGAGGTCGGCCAGCTGGTCCGGCGTCCAGTACCAGATGCCGGTGGGGAAGTTGCCGCCCAGGTCGTTGCCGAAGTCGCCGGGGTAGCTCTGGTAGTCGCCGGTCGGGTAGTTGGCCACGTTCTGCCAGTCGGTCGCCCAGTTCGGGCCCTGCGCGATCTCGTTGTCGTTGCGGCGCGTGTGCTCGGCGTAGCGCACGCCGAAGTCGAGCGTCGCCAGCGCACCATCGGAGAAGTACAGCTGGCCGTCGGCCTGCGCCCAGTCCTCCTTGTCGAGCACGTTGATGCCCTGGCCGCCGAAGATCCAGCCGAACGCCGGCAGGATGCCGGACGGCGAGGCGTTGTCGCCGCCGACGTGCCAGTCGACCGGGCTGCCGGCGCCGTTCATCGACCAGCCCGACGCGGCGTTGCCGCCGAAGCCCAGCTCCATCACGTCCTGGGTGTCGCTGCGGCCGTGGCCTTCGGTCTGCCCGGCCTGGGCCTTGATGCCGAAGCGGTCGGTCACCTGCCAGTCGGCGTCGAGGGTCAGGTACTTCGACTCGGAGCTGGCGCCGGGGCGCGAGATCTGGTCGTACACGCCGCGCGGCACCACGGGGCCGGTGACCGCGGGGTATTCGGCGTTCACCAGCACGCCGTCGCGGATCTCGTAGCCGGGCAGGGGCGCGGTGGTCGGCACGTACTGGCTGTTCCACAGCATGTAGTTGCGGTTGAAGTTGTCGGCCTGGAGCTTGGAGTAGAAGGCGTTCAGGCCGAGGGTGAGGTTGTCCGTCGGCTTGACCTGGATGTCGAGCACGCCGCCCTTGCGCTCGCGGGTCTGCTCGAACAGCGTCGAGCCGATCAGGTTCGGGTACAGCACGCCGGCCAGGTCCGGGTTGGTGGCCACCACCGGCGCGTCGGCGGCGATCTGCTGGAAGCCGCCCACCACTTCCTGGCCGTCGCGGCGCAGGCCGCGCTTCTCGTAGAAGCCCTGGAACAGGATGCCGGCGGTGCCGGCGTCGTTCTTCCAGTTGAGCAGGGCATCGAACTGCGGCTTGGTCTCGCCCGGCAGGTCCGAATACACCGCGCCGACGTTGGCCTCGGCGGTGAACGGATCGGCGAACTGCAGCGGGCGGCGGGTGATGATGTTGATCGAGCCGGCGCTGCCGCCCTCGACGAGCCTGGCCTCCGACCCCTTGTGCACCACCACCTGGCTGACGATCTCGGCCGGCAGCAGGCTGTAGCTCACGCTGCGGCCGACGGTCTGCACCTGGCTGAGCACGAACCAGTCGCCGGTGCCGACGGTGTGGCCGTTGATCAGGGTCTGGGTCAGGCTCGGACTGGTGCCGCGCAGGCTGATGCGGTCGCTCTCGTCGAAGCCGCCCTCGGTGGCGCTGGACGAGCTGATGTTCACGCCGGGCAGGCGCTGCAGGGTGTCGGCGACGTTCTTGGCCGGCAGCTTGCCGATGTCCTCGGCGCTGACCACTTCCACGTGCGAGTCCGACTCGCGCTTGGCGTCGAGCGAGCGCTCCATGCTGCCGCGGATGCCGGTGACGATGACCGTCTCGATGTCGGTGACGTCGTCCTGGTCGGCCGGGGCCGGGGGCGGGTCCTGGCTGTCCTGCGCGTGGACATGGGCGCTGAAGCCGAGGCAGGCGACGATCGCGGCGGTCAGTGCGGATTTGCGGTACGTCATGGTCTCTCTCCCGTCTTGCGTTGATTGGCCGGCGTCGACCGCGTGGTCGTGCCGTGTGTCTTGCCGGCCAGTGCACGTCGCGACGGGCGTCGCCACGCATGCCGGCCTTATTGCGTCGGCGTCCCCGCTCCTGCGCCGGACAGGTACCAGCTGGCCGCGCCGATCACGCCCAGCTGCCCGTGCTCGACCAGCTTCACGGGAATGCGCTCCAGCGCCTCGCGCATCGGCCCCTTGTTGAGGAACCGTTCGACGAAGCTGCTCTGCAGCACGAACTCGCGGATCTGCGGCAGGATCCCGCCGGCCAGGTAAATGCCGCCCTGCACGCCGTACAGCAGCGCCATGTCGCCGACGGTGCTGCCGAGCAGGCCGCAGAACACGCCGAGGCTTTCGCGCGCGCGCTCGTCGCTGCCATCAAGCGCGGCGGCGGTGATCGCGTCGGGCGTGCGGTAACCGGAGCTCTCGCCGTGCAGCGCGCACAGCGCGGCGTGCAGGTGCATCAGGCCGGGGCCGGACAACGCGTATTCGACCGGCACGTGGCTGCGCTGGCCGAGCATCTGCCTCAGCAGCGCCATTTCCACTTCGGTGCCGACGGTCAGCGCGGCCTGGCCGGCTTCGGTGGCCAGCACCACCGGGCCGTGCGCGGTCGGGATCCAGACCGCGGCGCCCAGGCCGGTGCCGGGGCCGACGACCAGGGTCGGGCCGGTCGGCGCGGTGTCCGGGCCGGTGAGCTGCAGCACTTCGCTGGCGTCGACGTAGGCCGCCGCGTGCGCCACCGCCTCGAAGTCGTTGACCAGGCGGAAGGCGCGGAAGCCCAGGCGCGCGCGGATGTCCTCCAGCGACACCCGCCACGGCAGGTTGACCGTGATCAGCGAGCCGTCCTCGAGCGCGTAGCCGGCGCTGGCGATCGCGCCTTCGCTGACCGCGACGCCGTCGAGCCCGGACACGAAGTCCTCGATGATCTCGGCCAGTCCCGGGTATTGCGCGCAGACGTACTTGCGGTACTCGAGCACCTCGACCGGATGCGCCGGGTTGCCGCTGGCGCGGACCAGGCCGATGCGCACGTGGGTGCCGCCCACGTCGGCCGCGATGAACGGCGCGTCGGCGCGGCTCATGGCGTCCACTGGCATCGGGCTGGCGGCTGTGGGCACGTCGTCTCCGGTCGGCCACCGCCTTCGCGCAGTGCGGGGGCGGTGAAGTGGGCTGGAGTTTGGAAGTACGTTGACAACGATGTCAACAGGCCGTCACAAACGTCCGGGCAAGCCCCCGGAAATGACGACAAAAATATCGCTGGTCGCATTCAATTGATTCCTTTGATTGTGTTTGTGTGATCAAACAAGCGGTTTCTGACGATTGTCGCGGTGCAACAAGCGGACAGCGATGCTGCATCGCACAAGCCATGACTGCGCAGCCGGAGCCATCCGGCGCGCTGAAAACATGGCTTGCAGCGCAAAAGTATGACAACGTTATTCCCGGGGGCTGTCCGATGCGTCATGCAGCGGCGGCCGGCATCGCATCCGTTGCGCACAGGAGACATTGTCCATGGCCGTCGCCGCTTCCGCATCGAAACCCGCCGGCAATATCGGCTCCATCGCCATCATCGGCCTGCTGTTCTTCATCTTCGGCTTCGTCACCTGGCTCAACGGGCCGCTGATCTCGTTCGCCAAGCTCGCCTTCGACGTCAGCGAGGCGCTGGCCTTCCTGATCCCCAGCGCGTTCTACATCTCCTACTTCTGCCTGGCGCTGCCGTCGTCGTGGGTGCTGCGGCGCACCGGCATGAAAAAAGGCATGGCGCTGGGGTTGTTCGTGATGGCGATCGGCGCGGTGGTGTTCGGCCACTACACGACGCTGCGCGTGTATCCGGGTGCGGTGACCGGGGTATTCGTGATCGGCGCCGGGTTGGCGATCCTGCAGACCGCGGTCAATCCCTACATCAGCATCCTCGGCCCGATCGAAAGCGCCGCGCAGCGCATCGCGGTGATGGGGATCTGCAACAAGGCCGCCGGCATCCTCGCGCCGCTGCTGATCGGCGCCTTCGTGATGCACGGCATGGGCGACCTGGCTGCCGAGGTCGCCGGCGCCGACGCCGGTGCGCGGGAGGCGCTGCTGGCGGAGTTCGCCGCGCGCGTGCACACGCCGTACATGGTGATGGCCGGGCTGCTGGCGCTGCTGGCGGTGGGCATCGTGTACTCGCCGCTGCCGGAAGTGCGCGCCGAGGACGCCAACGCCAGCGGCGGTGGCGCGGCCCGGCGTGGCCTGCTGCAGTTCCCGCACGTGTGGCTGGGCGCGCTGTGCATCTTCGTGTACGTGGGCGTGGAGGTGATGGCCGGGGATGCGATCGGCATCTACGGGCAGGGCTTCGACCTGCCGCTGGACCAGACCAAGTTCTTCACCTCGTTCACGCTCGGCGCGATGCTGGTCGGCTACCTGGTCGGGCTGGTGGCGATCCCGCGCTGGATCTCGCAGGAGCGCTACCTCAGCCTGTCGGCGGTGCTCGGCGTGCTGCTGGCGCTGGGCGCGCTGCTGACCCATGGCTACGTCTCGGTGGGGTTCGTGGCCGCGCTCGGCTTCGCCAACGCGATGATGTGGCCGGCGATCTTCCCGCTGGCGATCCGCGGGCTCGGGCGCCTGACCGAAACCGGTTCGGCGCTGCTGGTGATGGGCATCGCCGGCGGCGCGGTGATCCCGCAGCTGTTCGCGGTGCTCAAGCAGCATCACGACTTCCAGCTGGTGTTCGCCGCGCTGGTGGTGCCGTGCTACCTGTATATCCTCTACTACGCACGGCGCGGCCACCGCGCCGGACTGGACTGATCGACTCGGGTGCAAGGCGATGAAGGGCAACGACAGGCGGGACGGGCACTGATGCGCAGGCCGACCATCAAGGACGTCGCCGAGCGCGCCAAGGTCTCGCTCAAGACCGTGTCGCGGGTGATCAACAACGAACCGTCGGTGATGCAGGCCACGCGCGCGCGCGTGCTGCACGCGATCGACGAGCTCGACTACGAGCCCGACCCGTCCGCGCGCAGCCTGCGCAGCGCCACGCCGTACGTGATCGGGCTGGTCTACGACAACCCCAACCCGTACCACATCATCGGCGTGCAGAACGGCGTGCTGGCCGCGTGCCGCGAGACCGGCTTCGACCTGCAGATCCATCCCTGCGATTCGAGCTCGCCGCTGCTGGCCGACGAACTGGGCGAGTGGGCGCGGCGCTCGCGCCTGGCCGGCCTGGTGCTGACCGCGCCGATGTCCGAATCGACCGAACTGGTCGAGGCGCTGGTTGCGCGCGGCGTGAAGCTGGTGCGCATCATCGCCGCGACCGAGGACCCGAAGGACGGCCACCCGTGCGTGTTCGTCAACGACCGCGACGCCGCCTACGAGATCACCGAACACCTGGTCCAGCTTGGCCACCAGCGCATCGGCTTCCTGTGGGGCGGTGCGGCGCACCGTTCCAGCCAGGAGCGCTACCAGGGCTACGAGGACGCGCTGAAGGACTACGGCATCACGCTCGACAAGCACCTGGTGGTGCCGGGCGACTACACCTTCGACGACGGCTTCCGCGGCGCGCGCCGGCTGCTGGCCCTGCGCGAACCGCCGACCGCGATCTTCGGCTCCAACGACGAGATTGCCGCCGGCGTGCTGGCGGCGGCGAAGTCGGCCGGCGTCGACGTGCCGTTCGAACTGTCGATCGCCGGCTTCGAGGACAGCCCGGTGTCGAAGCAGTCGTGGCCGGCGCTGACCACCGCCAAGCAGGCGACCGAGGAGATCGCGCGCCACGCCGCGCGGCTGCTGGCCAGCCACCTGCGCCAGGACGCCTACGACGAACATCCGCTGGCGATGCACAACCAGGGCTTCGTGCCGCAGCTGGTGGTGCGCGGCTCGACCGCCCCGCTGCGCGCGCGTGGCGGCAGCGGCGGTGGCAGCGAGAGCCGCGTCGAGCAGGCAAAGAAATGAGCGCGACGAAGCAGGCAGCAGGCCGTAGGTCGGGGTTACATCCCCGACGTGCTTTTCGCACGGCGGCCCGGGATCCCATCGCGTGGGCGAAGAACCAGAAATGAGTGCGACGAAACAGACACGGACAGCGGCAGGCGACGAGGACACGCTGATGCTCCGCGAGGCCGCCGAAGCGCCGGACGTGGTGGAGCGGCAGTTCGAACGCAACCGCGAGGTGGTCGCGCGCCTCGGCGAAGACCTGCGCCGCACGCCGCCGCCGTTCATCGTCACCTGCGCGCGCGGCAGCTCCGACCACGCGGCGACGTACGCCAAGTACCTGTTCGAAACCGCGCTCGGCATCGTCACCGCCTCCGCGTCGCCGTCGGTAGGCTCGGTCTACGAAGTGCCGCAGGCGCTGCGCGGCGCGCTGTACGTGGTGATCTCGCAGTCCGGCAGGAGCCCGGACCTGCTGCGCAACGCGCAGGCCGCGCGCGAGGCCGGTGCGCGCGTGGTGGCGCTGGTCAACGCCGAGGATTCGCCGCTGGCGCGGCTGGCCGACACCGTGGTGCCGCTGCACGCCGGCAGCGAGCGCAGCGTGGCGGCGACCAAGAGCTACCTCGCCTCGCTGGCGGCGATCCTGCAGATCGGCGCGCACTGGAAGGGCGAGGCGCCGCTGCTCGACGCGCTGGACGCACTGCCCGGCGCGATGCGACGCGCCTGGCAAGCCGACTGGTCGACGCTCGGCGACGGACTGCTGGAGGCGCGCAACCTGTTCGTGCTCGGCCGCGGCCTGGGCCTGGCCGCGGCGCAGGAGGCGGCGCTCAAGTTCAAGGAAACCTGCGGCCTGCACGCCGAGGCCTACAGTTCGGCCGAAGTCAGGCACGGGCCGATGGCGCTGGTGGGGCCGGGCTTCCCGGTGCTGGCGTTCGCGCAGCCGGACGAAACCGGCCCCGGCACGCGTGCGCTGGCGCGGGAGTTCCGCGAGCGCGGCGCGCAGGTGTGGGTGGCGGCGGTCGAGGCAGGTGAGGAACAGGTCCTGCCCATCCCGCCGCCGCCGCATCCGGCCTGCGCACCGCTGCTCACCATCCAGTCGTTCTACCGCGCGCTCAACGCGCTCGCGCTGCGGCGCGGCTACAACCCCGACCTGCCGCCGCACCTCAACAAGGTCACGGAGACCGTCTGATGGCCACCGCGCTCGTCAACGGCAAAGTGCTTGTCGACGATGGCCTGCGCGAGGGCCTGGCGGTGCTCGTCGACGGAAACCGGATCGCCGCGGTGCTGCGCGACGACGACGCGCGCGTGCGTGATGCCGACCTGCAAGACCTGCGCGGCGGAACGCTGCTGCCCGGCTTCATCGACGCCCAGGTCAACGGTGGCGGCGGCGTGCTGTTCAACAACGCGCCGACGGTGGGAGCGATCGAGACCATCGCGCGCGCGCACCGCCGCTTCGGTACCACCGGCCTGCTGCCGACGCTGATCAGCGACGATGTCGAAGTGATGCACGCGGCGATCGCCGCGGTGCGCGAGGCGATCGCGCGCGGCGTGCCCGGCGTGCTCGGCATCCACCTCGAAGGCCCCTACCTGGCCGCCGCGCGCAAGGGCACGCATGACGCCGGCAAGTTCCGCGTGCCGGACGCGGCGGAGATCGAACTGGCGACCTCGCTCGGCGACGGCGTGACCCTGCTGACGCTGGCGCCGGAGCAGGTGCCGGCGGACAGCATCCGCGCACTGGCCGAACGCGGTGCGATCGTGGCCGCCGGACACACCGCCGCCAGCTACGAACAGGTCCGCACCGGCCTCGACGCGGGCGTGCGTGGCTTTACCCACCTGTACAACGCCATGACCCCGCTGCAGGGACGCGAACCGGGCGCGGTCGGCGCCGCGCTCGAGGATCGCGACAGCTGGTGCGGGATCATCGTCGACGGCGTGCACGTGCACCCGGCCAGCCTGCGCGTGGCGCTGGCGGCCAAGTCGCGCGGCAAGCTGTTCCTGGTCACCGACGCGATGCCGCCGGTCGGCGCGGACAGCCCCGACTACGTGCTGTACGGCGAAACCATCACCGCGCGCGACGGCGTGGTGCGCAACGCCGCCGGCGCGCTGGCCGGTTCCGCGCTCGACATGGCCAGCGCGGTGCGCAACGCGGTGACGATGCTCGGCCTGCCGCTGGAAGAAGCCGCGCGGATGGCGTCGCTGTACCCGGCGCAGTTCCTCGGACTCGATGGCACGCGCGGACGCATCGCGCCCGGATACCACGCCGACCTGGTGCTGCTGGACGACGACCTCGATGTCGCCACCACCTGGATCGCCGGCCAGCCGTTGTAGGAGCGCCCCATGGGCGCGAACCGCATCACTGGAGACGAGCGATCGCGCCCACGAGGCGCTCCTGCAGGACGCGCCATGTTCGCCACGTCACGACGCTTCCATTCCGTCGACGCCCTGCGTGGCCTCACCGTCGCCGCGATGCTGCTGGTCAACGACCCCGGCGACTGGGGCCACGTCTACGCCCCGCTGCTGCATTCGCAATGGCACGGCTGCACGCCCACCGACCTGGTGTTCCCCTTCTTCCTGTTCATCGTCGGCGTCTCGGTCGCCCTGGCCATCGTGCCGCGCATCGAGAGCGGCGTCGATCGAAACAAGCTGCGGCGCGCGCTGCTGTGGCGCGCCGCGCGCATCGTCGGCCTCGGCCTGCTGCTGCACCTGGCCGCGTGGTGGCTGCTCGACAAGGAGGACTTCCGTCCTTGGGGCGTGCTGCAGCGCATCGGCGTCTGTTTCGCCGTCGTCGGCCTGCTCGCGCTGCACACCCGTGCGCGCGTGCAATGGCTGTGCCTGGGCGCGCTGCTGCTCGGCTACTGGGGCCTGCTCGCGTGGAAGGGCGGCTTCGAACCGTGGACCAACCTCGCCAGCCGCATCGACACCGCGATGCTCGGCCCGCATGCCTATCTCTTCGATCCCGTCACCGGCCGCGGCCATGATCCGGAAGGCCTGCTGAGCACGCTGCCCGCGATCGCCACCACCCTGCTCGGCCTGCGCGCCGGCGACTGGCTGCGTCGCGGCGCCACCGGGCACATCTGCATCGCGGGCGTCGCCGCGCTGCTGCTCGGCGCGCTGTGGGCGCAGGTGTTCCCCTTCAACAAGAACCTGTGGACCTCGTCCTATGTCCTGTGGACAGGCGGCTGCGCGCTGCTCGCGCTTGCGGCGTGCCACGTGTTGATCGACCAGCGCGGCTGGCCTGCCATCGGCCGCAGCTTCGGCGTCAACGCCATCACCGCGTACGCCGGTTCCGCGCTGATGGTGTACGTCCTCATCGCGCTGGATTGGTGGGAGCCGATCCATCGCATCGGCTTCGCCGGATGGATGACGCCGCGATTCGGACCGTATCTGCCATCGCTGGCGTTCGCGCTTGCGTTCGTGGCGCACTGGTGGGGAATCACGTGGTGGATGGATCGACGCGGCTGGCGTCCGCGCATCTGATCCACCCAAGCGAGCGAGTGGAGACTTCGCATCGCCCCGGCATTGCCCCACCCGTGCCGCAGGTCTACTTCACCCCGGCATAGGCTTCGATGGCCGCAGCCCGACCGGCTGCCAGATCCACCATGGGCCTTGACGGGTAGTCCTTCGCGGCCCGGCGCGATGCATCCGGGTCCTGCCAGGGGGCGTGGCGCAGCGACGCCGGCAACGCGGCCAGCTCGGGCACCCAGCGGGCGATGTAGCGTCCTTCCGGATCGAAGCGCTGTGCCTGCAGCACCGGGTTGAACACGCGGAAGTACGGCGCGGCGTCCACGCCCGTTCCGGCGACCCACTGCCAGCCCAGGGTGTTGTTGGCCAGGTCGGCATCGACCAGGGTGTCCCAGAACCAGCGCGCGCCGTGCGACCAGTGCGCGCGCAGGTGCTTGGTCAGGAAGCTCGCCACCACCATGCGCACGCGGTTGTGCATCCAGCCGGTCGACCACAGCTCGCGCAGGCCGGCATCGACGATCGGCACGCCGGTGCGGCCGCGTTGCCAGGCGTGCAGCGCGTCGGCGGACAGGTCGCGCCACTTGAAATCGTCGAAACGCGGATTGAAGTTGCGCTCCGGCGTGTGCGGGAAGTGGTGCAGGACGTGGTGCGCGAATTCCCGCCAGCCCAGTTCGCGGACGAACGCATCCCGATCATCTCCCGGCCCTGCCGCATCGTCGAGCGCGTGCACGATCCGCCACGGCGGGATTTCACCGAAGTGCAGGTGCGGCGACATCCGCGAAGTGCCTTGCATGTCGGGCCTGTCCCGCGCCGAGCCGTAGTCGCGCAAGGCCCGTTGCGTGAACTGCTGCAGCGCGGCGTGCGCGCCGGCTTCGCCGGGCGTCCATTGCATCCAGAAGCCGGTATCCCAATCCGGGCGTGGCGCCAGTCCGAGCGCCTCCAGGGCGACGCCCGCCGGAGCGGCATCGCACGACGGCAGCGCCTCCGGCGCCGGCGCCGTGGCCTGCAGTCGCCATTGCTTCAGCGCCGTTCGCCAGAACGGCGTGAACACCCGGTACGGGTCGCCGGTTTTCGTTTCCAGCTGCCACGGCTCGAACAGCAGGCTGCCGTTGAAGCTCTCCGCGCGCACGCCGAGCGTGCGCAGGGCGCGCTTGATGCGGGTGTCGCGCTCCTCGACGGCCGGTTCGTAGCGCCGGTTCCAGAACACCGCTTCGGCACCGGTGGCTGCGACCAGTTCGTGCAGGACTTCACTGCTGGTTCCGGTGAACAGGCGCAGCCGTGAACCGCGACCGCGCAGGTCGGCGTCCAGCGCCCGCAGCGAACGCTGGCGCCAGGCGTCGGACGCGGCGCCCGGCGCCCAGTCGCCTTCCTCGCCGGGTGCGTGGATGTAGACCGGGACCGGCGTCAGCCCTGCGCGCAGCGCCGCCTGCAGCGCGGGATTGTCGTCCAGCCGCAGGTCATTGCGAAACCAGAGGATGGCGGTCGGCATCGTGGTCGTGCGCCTGTGTGCGATGAAGGGATGGACCATGCGATTGCGACGGAGGGGGCACGCTTGCGTCCTGCCGCACGAACGCCAGGATCGCCGGCAGTGCCGACGGCGCGCGTCGCGGGTCGTACAGGCCGGCCAGCGGCGTGCTGTGCGTGCCTTCCGGAAGCAGGACCAGTCTGGTGTCGACGCCATGCGCGCGCAAGCTGCGTGCGAGTTGGACGCTGTCCGCGCTTTCCACCGTGCTGTCGCGCAGGCCGTGGATCAGCAGGAACGGCGGCTCGTCGCCATCGACGAAGTTCACCGGCTGCGCGCGTGGCCACTGCCCCGGATCTCCGAAGATCGGCCGCAGCTTGCCGGTGATCTCGAAATCGTAGGGGCCGGACATGCCGATGACGCCGGCCAGGCCGGACGATGCGATGCCGCGCCTGCCAAGGTAGCGACCATCGGTGGCAAGCAGCGCGGCGATGTGCGCTCCGGCGGAATGGCCGGCGAGGAACAGCCGCTGGGGATCGCCGCCCCATCGCGCAGCGTGCCCATCGGCCCAGGCCACGGCGCGCGCGGCGTCGTCCATGAACTCGGGAAAGCCGGCGCGCGGCCAGGTGCGGTAGTCCGCGACGATGGCCAGGATGCCGTGTTGCGCAAGGCGCTGGCCGACGAAACGGTACTGGGCGCGTTCGCCGCGCTGCCAGGCGCCGCCGTAGAAGAATACGACGACCGGCGCACCGCCGTCGGAAGCCGCGCGCGTGAGCGTCGGGCGCGGCCGGTAGATGTCCAGCGACAACCCGAGCTCGGGCGCATACGCGACGGTCGCCTCGGGCGGCGGCAGGCTGCGATTGACGAACCGGAACAGCAGGCTTTCACAGCCGGTGCACAGCAGCAACGACAGCGGCAGCGCCAACCGGATGATCCGGCGTGCGGGCGTTCGAAGGGGATGCGACGAGCGAGTCATGCGGCAGTCCGGTTGCGCTGTCTGCGACAGCGGACATACGCAGCCGGCGCCGTTCCGGATGCAGGCTTGCATCCGCGACCACGCCCGCACCGTATGTCGATGGGAGTTGAAGCGGGGTCCAGCATGCGCCAGTCAGGCCAGTCGAAGCGGTCCCGGCCGATCCGGACAGGATCGCGATGCACCGCGATCCTGTTGGCGATCACGCTGTTGCCATTTGCATCCGCGAGCGCCGCCGATCGTTATGAAGGGCTGGCCTACGCCAGCGACAGCGGCGAACTGGCGTACCGCGAAACGCACTGGCGCTATCGCGACCAGGGCCGACCTGCGCGCCTGGTGCTGTACCGCTGTCCGGACGGCACGCCGTTCGCGCGCAAGCACCTGCACGGTGCGGCGGACGCGATCGCGCCGCGATTTGCCTTCGTCGATGCGCGCGACGGCTATCGCGAAGGCCTGCGCGATGGCAATGGAGATGGCGCGCGCCGGGAGGTCTACTGGCAGCCGCGACGGCAGGCGAAGGCGCAGGCGCGCACGCTCGAGATCGGCGCCAACGTGGTCGCCGATGCGGGTTTCGACGCGCTGGTGCGCGCGCGCTGGGACGAACTCCATGCAGGCATGCCGGTCGAGGCCGCCTTCCTCGTCCCCAGTCGCCTGGACACCGTCGAAGTCAGCATCCGCAAGGTCGACGCCGCCGCCGACCCGGGCCAGCTGCACCTGCGCATGAAGCTGGACGCCTGGTATGGCTTTGCCGCGCCGCGGATCGATCTCGTCTATCGCGGCAGCGATCGCCGCTTGCTGCGGTTCGAGGGCATCGGCACCATTCGCGACGACCGCGGTCGCCATCGGCACGTGCGGATCGAGTTCCCGCCACGACTGCGGGTCGACGAAGTGGCGCGCGCGCAGGTCGATGCGGCTGCCGCGCTGCCCCTGTCGCGGGGTTGTGATGATTGAGGCCATGGACGCCGCGGGGATCGACGGGCCGGCGCGCGCAAACGCGGCCGGTGCGGGCGGATGGGAGCGCCGGCGCCGCAGGCTGACCTCCGGATCGCGCCCATCGCGTACCATGCGCGCTGGATCGAGGCGCGACCCGCCTGCCCGCGACGCCGGGCGCGGCCAGGGGCGTCGCATGACGGAGCACCGCGTGATCGAATCGAGTCCGGGTGGCAGCGAGGTTTCGGGTGGCAGGATCGACGACCTGCTGGCCCGGACGGCCGGCGGCGACCGCGATGCCTTCGAAGCGCTCTACCACGACACCTGCGGCAAGCTGTTCGGCATCTGCCTGAAGGTGCTGGCCGATCGTGCCGAAGCCGAGGACGTGCTGCAGGAGGTGTATGTCACCGTCTGGAACAAGGCCGCGCAGTTCGACGCCGGCCGCGCCCGCGCGCTGACATGGCTGGGATCGATCGCCCGCAACCGCGCGATCGATCGCCTGCGCGCACTGCCGGCGCCGGCCACGCGCGCGGCCATCGACGTTGCCGAAACCGTTCGCGACCCGTCGCCATCGCCCGCCGCGCAGGCGGATGCGACGACCGAGCGCGTGCGCCTCGACGACTGCCTCGACCAGCTTGAACCGCGCCGTCGCAGCCTGATCCGCACGGCCTTCTTCGACGGTGCGACGTACGAGGAACTGGCGACGCGTTCGGGTTCGCCGCTGGGCTCGGTCAAGAGCTGGATCCGGCGCGGGTTGATGCAGCTCAAGGCGTGCCTGGAGCAATGAACACGTCCAGCGACCACTTCGGCATGGACCCCGGCGACGACGGATCCGGACAGATCCCGCCGAGCGACGACATCCGCGCGGGCGAGTACGTGCTGGGCGTTCTGGACGCCGGACAGCGCCGGCAGGCGCAGGCGCGCATCGTGGCCGAGCCGACTTTCGCGCGATTGGTCGATGCCTGGAACGCACGCCTGGCCGCGTGGTTGCCGGAGTTCGAGTCGGTCGCTCCGCCCGCGCACGTGTGGCCGCGCATCCGCAGCCGGCTGGGCTGGTCGCCGGTGCAGCGCGCGCGTCCCGGCATCTGGAACAGCGCCGCGTTCTGGCGCGTCGCCACCGGCCTGGCCGTCGCCGCCGGCGTTGCGGCGTTGGCGATCGGCCTGCGCGTGCAGCCGCCGCCTGCGCCGGCACCGGTGGTCGTCGTGCAACCGCCACCGGCCGCCGAAGAAGCCGCCGCCAGGCCGGTCACGGTGCTGGCCCGCGACGACGGCAGCACCGGCTGGCTGGCGTCGATCGACGCCGCCGACGGCAAGCTGCTGATGGTGCCGGTACCGACGCCCGCCAATGCCAGCGGCCTGGTCCACGAGCTGTGGATCATCCCGGCCGGCCAGGCCCCGCTGTCGCTGGGCTTCGTCTCCAACGACAAGGCGCACACGGTGACCGTTCCGGCCGCGCTGCGCCGGGCGCTTGCGGTCGGCTCGACGCTCGCGATCACCCTGGAACCGCAGGCCGGCATGCCGCATGCGGCGCCGAGCGGGCCGATCGTGGCCAAGGGCGGCATCCAGCACATCTGACCTCGGCGGTGCATCCATTCGTGGACCGGTTCCGTATAGCGGATATCGATCGTCACCACGGACAGACGCATGGCCAACCAGCTCCCGGAGAATGTCGCGTCGCGCGCCGCCATCGCGGCTCCCGCCGGCAAGCGCGCGCCTCGCCGGTTCGCGACCGTGCGCGGCTGGATCGACACCCAGGCCGCGCACGACACAGCCACCGATCCGGCCAGCGCCGACCGGATCGACTGGCTGCGCGCGTCGCCGTTCGTGGCGATGCACCTGGCGTGCATCGGCGTGCTGTGGGTGGGGGTGTCGCCGGTGGCGCTGGCGGTGGCCGCGGGCCTGTATGCGATCCGCATGTTCGCGCTCACCGCGTTCTACCACCGCTACTTTTCGCATCGCACGTTCAAGACCTCGCGCGTGGTCCAGTTCGTGTTCGCGGTCATCGGCGCGTCCTGCGTGCAGCGCGGGCCGCTGTGGTGGGCGGCGCACCACCGCAGCCACCACCGCCACGCCGATACCTCGCTCGATCCGCATTCGCCGACGCTGCGCGGCTTTCTCTGGAGCCATGCAGGATGGTTCCTGACGCCGCGCGGCTTCAGGACCGACTGGTCGCGGATCCCCGACCTGGCCCGGTATCCCGAACTGCGCTGGCTGGATCGCTACGACACGCTGGTCCCGGTCGCGCTCGCCTGCGCGCTGTATGGGTTGGGCGCATTGCTCCAGCAGGTCGCGCCGCAGCTCGGCACCAGCGGCGGGCAGATGCTGGTGTGGGGATTCTTCGTGTCCACCGTGGTGCTGTTCCACGCCACGGTCACCATCAACTCGCTGGCCCATCGCTTCGGCCGGCGCCGCTTCGACACCGATGACGACAGCCGCAACAACCTGTGGCTGGCGCTGATCACCTTCGGCGAGGGCTGGCACAACAACCACCACTTCTTCCCGGGAACCGCGCGCCAGGGCTTTCGCTGGTGGGAGATCGACCTGACCTGGTACGCGCTGAAGGCGATGGCGGCACTGGGGCTGGTGCACGGGCTGAAGCCGATCCCGGCGTGGGTGGCGGCCAGGGCGCGGGGCTGACATGCGCATCGCGGTCGTGGGCTCCGGCATTTCCGGCCTGGCGTCGGCCTGGCTGCTGTCGCGGCGCCACGAGGTGGTGCTGTTCGAGCGCAACGATTACCTGGGCGGGCACACGCACACGCACGACATCGACCTGCACGGACGCCGGTTTGCCGTGGACACCGGCTTCATCGTGCACAACCCGGTGCACTACCCGCTGCTGACGCGACTGTTCGATGAACTCGGCGTCGCCTCGAGGCCGACCACCATGGGTTTCTCGGTGCACAACGCGGGCACCGGCCTGGAGTACAACGCGACCTCGCTCGACGCGCTGTTCTGCCAGCGCCGCAACCTGGTTTCGCCGCGTTTCCTCGGGATGCTGCGCGACCTGCTGCGCTTCTACCGCATCGCGCCGCGACTGCTGCGCGGCGATGGGCCGGGGGCGAGCCTGGGCGACTATCTTGCCGAGCACCGCTTCGGCGATGCCTTCCGCGACGAGCACCTGGTGCCGATGGCGTCGGCGCTGTGGTCGTCGCCGGCGACGCGGATCCTGTCGTTCCCGGCGCGCTACCTGGTGCAGTTCATGGCCAACCACCACATGCTGCAGGTCGCCGGGCGACCCGGGTGGCGGGTGGTGCGCGGCGGCTCGCGCAGCTATGTCGACGCGCTGCGGGCGCGCTGGCAGGTCGCGGTGCGGCTGTGCACGCCGGTGCAGTCCGTGCGGCGCGACGCCACGGGCGTGGAGATCCAAACCGCGACCGGCTGCGAACGCTTCGATCAGGTCGTGCTCGCCTGCCACGGCGACCAGGCGCTGGCGCTGCTGGCCGATGCGGACGAACGCGAGCATGCGGTGCTGGGTGCGATGTCCTTCCAGGACAACGACACGATCCTGCATACCGATGCCAGCGTGCTGCCTTGCCGGCGCAAGGCATGGGCAGCGTGGAACGCGTACGTCCCGCGCGATCCGGCGCAGGGCTGCACGGTCAGCTACTGCATGAACCTGTTGCAGCATCTCGATGCGCCGGAAACACTGGTGGTCACGCTCAACCGTGGCGACGCCATCGATCCGCGGCGGGTGCTGCGCCGGCTGCGCTACCGGCATCCGGTGTACACGGCCGCCGCGGTGGCGGCGCAGGCGCGCAAGGCGGAGATCCAGGGGCAGCGGAATACCTGGTTCGCGGGCGCGTACTGGGGCTGGGGGTTCCACGAGGACGGCATGCGCAGCGCGGTCGAGGTCGCAACAAAGCTGGGCGTGCGCTGGCAGGCAGAGCCCATCCCCGAATCGGCACCGGGCGTCCTTGCCAGGCCAGGATGGTCGCCGGCATGAGCGACGGTGGATCCCGCACTCGAACCCTGGCCAGCGCGGTCTACGAAGGCGGCGTGCGCCATCGCCGGCACGCGCCGCGGCCGCATGCGTTCCGGTACCGGATGGCGCAGCTGTACCTGGACCTGGACGAAGTCGACCAGGTGTTCGCCAGGCGCTGGCTGTGGTCGGCCAGCGGGCGCAATCTGGCCGAGTTCCGCCGCTCCGACTACCTGGGGCCGGCCGCGAAGCCGCTGGCCCAGGCGGTGCGCGATCGCGTGTACGCGGCAACCGGCGTGGCGACGAACGGGCCGGTCCGGCTGCTGACCCACCTGCGCTATTTCGGCTACGTGTTCAATCCGGTCAGCTTCTACTTCTGCCATGCGGCCGACGGCAGCACCCTGCAGCACGTGGTCGCCGAGATCACCAACACGCCGTGGCGGGAGCGCCATGCGTACGTGCTGCCGGTCGAGGGCGCACAGCGGCGCGGCCGCGCGTGGCACTGGGATTTCGCCAAGGCATTCCACGTTTCGCCGTTCCTGCCGATGGATCGCCAGTACCACTGGAGCGTCACCGCGCCCGGCGATGACCTGCGCATCCACATGGACGTGCTGCGCGAGGGCGTGCGCGAGTTCGACGCAACGCTGGCGCTGCAGCGACGCCCACTCGACGCGCGCTCGCTGGCGCGCGTGCTGTGGCGCTATCCGCTGATGACCGCGCAGGTGATCGCCGGCATCCACTGGCAGGCGCTGCGGCTGTGGCGGCTGCGCACGCCCGTTCACGCGCACCCGGGCCATCACCTGCAGGAGAAGTCATGAACCGTATTGCCAGCGATGTCCGCCGAGTCCCGGCCGCGTTTGGCGCGCTGGACCGGCTGTTGCGCGCGCGCCTGCTGGCGCAGATGGCGACCCTGGGTGGCGGCGCGTTGCGGATCCACGATGCGATGGGCGTGATCGACATCGCGCAGGCCGATGCGCGGCAACCGCCGCTGGAGATTCGGGTGAGCGATCCCGCGTTCTATCGTTCTGTCGCCGCCTTTGGCAGCGTCGGTGCCGCCGAGGCCTACATGGACGGGCACTGGACGTGCGAGGCCGCCGGATCGAGTCCGGGGCAGGCCCTGGTCGAACTGGTGCGCCTGCTGGTCCGCAACCGCGACCTGCTCGACGCCATGGAAACCGGAGTCGCGCGCGCCGGCGGCCTGGCGCTGCGCGGCCTGCATGCGTTGCGTCGCAACACCCGCGCGGGTTCGCGGCGCAACATCGCGGCGCACTACGATCTCGGCAATGCGTTCTTCCGCCTGTTCCTCTCCGACGACCTGATGTATTCCTCGGCCCTGTACGCGGGCGACGCGGATACGCTCGAGCAGGCTTCGGCGCGCAAGCTCGAGCGCATCTGCCGCAAGCTGCGGCTGCGTCCCGGCGACCGGGTGGTGGAGATCGGCACCGGCTGGGGCGGTTTTGCCGTGCACGCGGCGAAGCATCACGAATGCCATGTCACCACCACCACCATTTCGCGCGAGCAGCACGCGCTGGCCAGCGCGCGCATCGCCGCGGCCGGCCTGCAGGACCGGGTGACGCTGCTGCGCGCGGACTATCGCGACCTGCATGGGCAATACGACAAGCTGGTGTCGATCGAGATGGTCGAGGCGATCGGTGCGCGCTATCTCGACACCTACTTCGCCAAACTCGGTGCGCTGCTCAAGCCGGACGGCCTGGCGCTGGTGCAGGCCATCACCATCGAGGACCACCGCTACGCGCGCGCGCTGCGCACGGTGGACTTCATCAAGCGGCACGTGTTCCCGGGCTCGTTCATTCCCTCGGTCGCGGCGATGGTCGCGGCCAAGGCGCGCAGCAGCGACCTGGCGCTGGTGCACCTGGAAGACTTCGGTTCGTCGTATGCGCGCACGCTGCAGGCATGGCGACGACGGTTCCTCGCGCAGCTGCCGCAGGTGCGCGCGCAGGGCCACGACGAACGCTTCATCCGCATGTGGGAGTTCTACCTGGCCTATTGCGAAGGCGGTTTTCGCGAACGCTCGATCGGCGTGGCGCAGATGCTGTTCGCGAAACCTGGCTGCCGCGACGCCGAATTCGTCGCCGGCCTCGACCGGATCGAGGCCTGACATGCGCTTCTGGGCCAATCTCGTCGGCTATCAGCTGGTCTGGTTCGCGGTGGTGATCGCGGCGGCGCAGCAGCGGCCGTGGCTGGCGGTCGCCGCGGCGCTGGCGTTCACGGGCGCGCAGTGGCGGGCCTCGCGCGAGCGCGCGAGCGATGCGCGGCTGGTCGTCTGCGCGGTTGCGCTGGGCATCGTGTTCGATGGTGCGCTCGCGGGCAGCGGCTGGCTGCGCTACGCATCGGCCTTGCCGGCAGTGCTTGCGCCGGTCTGGATCCTGGCGCTGTGGGCGGCGTTCGCGATGACCCTGAACCACTCGCTGGCGCTGCTGCAAAGGCGCACGTGGCTGGCGACGGCGCTGGGCGCAATCGGTGGCCCGCTGGCCTATCTCGGCGCGGCGCGCGGCTTCGATGCGGTTGAATTCGTCGCGCCGGGCTGGCGCGCGGTGGCTGCGCTGGCGCTGGGCTGGGGCATCGCGATGCCGCTGTTGGCATGGCTGGCGCAACGATGGGGCGATGCGCCGCGCGTTGCCGCTTCCGCGGAGCCGGAGCCGTGAGCGCGCTGCAGATGCTGGGCCTGGTGTGGCTGCTCGCAGCGGCCGCCCAGACTGGCGGCTGGGCCTGGCAGCGGCGTCGGCGCAATGCCGGCATCGTCGACGTGCTGTGGTCGACCGGCGTGGGGCTTGCCGCTGTCGTGCTTGCCTTGCTCGGCGACGGCGCGCCGCTGCCACGGATCACGCTGGCGCTGCTTGGCGGCGCCTGGGGGCTGCGCCTGGCCTGGCACCTGTGGCGGCGCGTGCGCGGCGAACCCGAAGACGGGCGCTATGCGAACCTGCGCAAGCGCTGGGGCGAGGACCAGCGCAAGTGGTTCGCCTTCTTCCAGTTCCAGGCGCTGCTGGTGGTGCTGTTCTCGCTGCCGTTCCTGGCGGTGGTGCGCAATCCGGTTGCCGGAGTCACGCCGTGGCTGCTCGCCGGTGTCGCGGTCTGGATCGCGAGCGTGGCCGGCGAGGCGATCGCCGATGCGCAGCTGGCGCGTTTCCGCGCCGATGCCGGCCATCGTGGCCGTACCTGCCGCGCCGGCCTCTGGCGGTACTCGCGCCATCCCAACTACTTCTTCGAATGGCTGCACTGGTTCGCCTACGTGCTGCTCGCGGTCGGCTCGCCGTGGTGGTGGCTGGCGTGGGCCGGCCCGCTGGTGATGTTCGTCTTTCTGCGCTGGATCAGCGGCATTCCCTACACCGAGGCACAGGCGCTGCGCACGCGCGGCGACGACTACAGCCAGTACCAGCGCACGACGCCGATGCTGTTCCCCTGGTTTCCGAAACGCGATGTTGCAAGGAGCAAGTCATGAGCACTGCCACGACCGCAATCGAAGTGGCGCACGACGCGCCGGCCGCCGGCCTGCTGGGCCTAGCCGAACGCGGCCAGCTGCCCGATGTTCTGGTGCGAATGGGCATTCGCCGGCTGTGCGCGCAGCGCCTGCGCGAGGCGCGCGCGAGCGGAGCCGGAGCGCAGGAGTCAGGATTCCAGCAGCAACTCGCGCTGTTGCGCGAGAGCCCGCTGGCGATCCACGCCGATGCCGCAAACCGCCAGCACTATGAATTGCCGCCGGGATTCTTCCAGCGCTGCCTCGGCCCGCGGCTGAAATACTCGTCGTGCTACTACGCCACCGGCACGGAAAGCCTCGCCGCCGCCGAGGAAGCGATGCTGGCGCTGTACGAACAACGCGCGGAACTGGCCGACGGGCAGGACATCCTCGAACTGGGCTGCGGCTGGGGCTCGCTGACCCTGTGGATGGCCGAGCGCTATCCGGCCGCGCGCATCACCGCGGTTTCCAACTCGCGGTCGCAACGCGAGTTCATCGAGGGTCGCTGCCGCGGGCGCGGATTCGGCAACGTCCGCGTGCTGACCTGCGACGTCAACCGGCTCGAACTGGACGGGGCGCAGTTCGACCGCTGCGTTTCGATCGAGATGTTCGAGCACATGCGCAACTACGACGCGCTGCTGCAACGCATCGGCGGCTGGCTGCGCCCGGACGGCAAGCTGTTCGTGCACATCTTCTGCCACCGCACGCTGCTGTACCCGTTCCAGGCCGACGGCGACGACAACTGGATGGGCCGGCACTTCTTCACCGGCGGGCTGATGCCGTCGGCCGACACGCTGCTGTGGTTCCAGCGCCACCTGCGGCTGGAGCAGCGCTGGCTGGTCGATGGCCGCCACTACCAGCGCACCGCCGAACACTGGCTGCAGGCGCAGGACCGGCATCGCGACGCGCTCGTGCCGATCCTGCAGCAGGCCTACGGCGAAGCGGCCGGCCTGTGGTTCCAGCGCTGGCGGATGTTCTGGATGGCGTGCGCGGAACTGTTCGGCTACGCCGACGGCAGCGAGTGGATGGTGGCGCACTACCGCTTCTGCCGGGCGCATTGACATGTCCGGCTCATCGCACATCGCCAAAGTCTTCGTTGCCGGGCTGTTCGGGCTGCTCGCCGGCTGCGCCCATGCGCCGACGACGATCGCGCCGGTCGACCACGTCGACCTGGCGCGTTTCATGGGCGACTGGTACGTGATCGCCAACATCCCGACGCGTCCGGAGCGGGATGCCTACAACGCCGTGGAATCCTATGCGTTGCGGCCCGACGGCAACATCCAGACCACGTTCCGGTTCCGCAAGGGCGGGTTCGACGCGCCGCTCAAGACCATGCGCCCGGTGGGCCACGTGCGCCCCGACACCGGCAACGCGGTGTGGGGAATGCAGTTCGTGTGGCCGATCAAGGCCGAGTACGTGATCGTGTACGTGGATCCGGGCTACGCCCTGACCATCATCGGTCGCAGCGCGCGCGATCATGCGTGGGTCATGGCGCGCACGCCGACGATCCCGGATGCCGATTACGACGCCGCACTGGCGCGCCTGCGGACCTTGGGATATTCACTCGCAGACCTGCGCAAGGTGCCGCAGCGCTGGCCGGAACCGTCCGGGCCCCGTCCGCCGATCGGAGACTGACGCGAACCGCCATGCAGCATCCGCCGAAACCACCGTGGAAGAAGCCCAAACCGCCCTCGGCGCGGCCCGGCATGCAGCTGACGCCGGCGCAGAAGGAGGCCGCCAGACAGCGCGCCGAAGAAGCTGGCCGGCGCTACCCGAACCTGGTCGACAACATGTGGGCGGCGCGCCTGCGCAAAGATTGATCATCGGCGCAGGACAGGTGCGCCTCCGGCCGACGACCGGATCACTTCAATGGGCCAGCGATGACCAGCGCCTGCACCGGGTAACCGCGCTGCGCGGCACGCGCCTTGATCTGTTCGAACAATGCGGGATCCATTGCCGGCGTGCGCGAGAGGATCCACATGTATTTCCGGCTCGGCCCGCCGACCACGGCCCACTGGTAATCCGGATCCAGTTCGACGACCCAGTAGTCCGCCCAGACCCACGGCAGCCAGCGCAGCCAGTCCGGGGCGAAGCGGACTTCCAGCGCACCCGGCCGCCCCTCGACCGGGCGCGCGACGCCGATCGATTCATCCTGTGTGCCGTCCTTCGTGCGGCAGGCATTGCGCACCCGGATCGTGCCGTCGGGCTGCGGCGTGTAGGTCGCCGTGATCGAATCCCGGCATTGGCGCTGGAAGAACATCGGCAGGTGCGCGATCTCGTGCCAGGTGCCGCTGTAGCGGGCCAGGTCGAGTGCATCCACCGGCTGGTTCGACAGCGCGGCCCCCAGGCCGATCGTCATCAGGATCGAAAGCATGTCGGTGCCTCAATGTGCTGGCCGGCACAATGCCCGAGTTCGCGTGACCGAACAGTGAGAACGCGGCACGCGCGCGCTGTCCTGGCCCGGCCGAAGGGAGATTGCGGAAGCGGCGATTCGGCGACTCAGCGCCCTGCCGGAATCAAGCACCGCGTGCGTCGTGGATCGCCGCGATCCGCGCCCGGCGGAAGGCCTCGCCGAGGGCCGCGCCCTGCAGGCCTTCGCGCGCGACATCCGCGCCGCGGATCGCCTGCGCGGCGGCGTGCAGGCGCAGCAGCTCCGCGCGCTGCGGGTAGGGCTCGTCCTGCAGTCCGGCGCGACCGCGCTTGTCGGCTTCGCACGCGATGGCCAGCTTCGCGATGCGCTCGGGTTTGCGGAAACCGTCGCAGCGGGCAAGCAGGTCGTGCACGGTGTCGTCGCGCAGTTCGAACAGGCGGTGGACGTTGAGGTGTTCGCGGCAGGCCATCAGCGCGAGTTCGCGATGCGCGACGGGGACTTTCAGCCGTTCGCACAGGGCGCGCAGCGGGGCGAGTCCGCGCCGTTCGTGCATGACGTGGCGCGGCAGCTCTTCTTCCGGCGTGAGCGCCTTGCCGAGGTCGTGGGTGAGCGCGGCGAAGCCGATCGCGGTATCGCCGGGCGCGAGCTGCGCGGCCATGTCGCAAACCAGCTCGACGTGCACGCCGGTGTCGACTTCCGGATGGTATTCGGCGCGCTGCGGCACGCCGTACAGCGCATCGACTTCAGGCAGCACCGCGGCCAGGGCGCCGCAGTCGTGCAGGGTACGGAGGAAGGCGGACGGCTGCTTCGCGGCCAGCGCCTTCGACAGTTCCTGCCACACGCGTTCGGGCACCAGTTCGTCGAGTTCGCCCGAGGCTGACATCTCGCGCATCAGTGCCATGGTTTCCGGCGCGACCGTGAAGCCCAGCGCGGCGAAGCGCGCCATGAAGCGCGCCGCGCGCAGCACCCGCAGCGGGTCTTCGGCAAAGGCCGGGCCGACGTGGCGCAGCACGCGCGCCTCGATGTCGCGCGCGCCGCCGAACGGGTCGACCAGGTTGCCGCCGGCGTCCTGGGCGATGGCATTGATGGTGAAGTCGCGGCGGCCGAGGTCTTCTTCCAGCGTCACCGACGGATCGGCGTCGACGACGAAGCCGCGATGGCCGCGGCCGGACTTGCGCTCGGTGCGGGCCAGCGCATGTTCCTCGTTCGTCTGCGGGTGCAGGAACACGGGGAAGTCGCGGCCGACCGGCTTGAAGCCGGCGGCGAGCATGGCGTCCGGGGTTTCACCGACGACGACGAAATCGCGGTCGCCGGGTTCAATGCCGAGCAGCCGGTCGCGGACGGCGCCGCCGACGAGGTAGGTGTCCATGCCGCGATGATGCCTGATCGCGCTGCAGGCCAGACCGGGAATCCGCCGCAGGTCGGGGCTACGCCCCCGACGCCACGAATCCGGGAATCGCGCCTGAAGCCGTCGGGGATGTAACCCCGACCTACGGCTTTTCGTGGCAGCGGCCATGGCCGCTGCCGGGGGCCAGCCCGCGTCCAGTCAGCCCTGCGGCGGCTCCGCCAGCGGGCACGCGAACTTCTTGCGCTTGTCGCCGGACTGGCCGCGCAGGCGCTGGCTCACCGGCAGCGCGTCGCCGTCCATGCGCCAGTCGTAGATCACGCTGAAGGCGAGCACGCGGGCGACGTAGTCGCGGGTTTCCTTGTAGCTGATCGTCTCGATCCAGAAGTCCGGGTCCATGCCCGGGCGCTGCGACTGCCAGCGCGCCACCGGCGAGGGGCCGGCGTTGTAGGCGGCGATGGCGAAGTAGGTCTGGCCGTACTTGTCCTCCATCTGCCGCAGGTAGGCGGTGCCAATGGCGATGTTGGTGTCGGAGTCGTACAGGCTTTCGGCGCCGCCGTAGGGGATGCCGTTGCGCTTGGCCACGCCGGCGCCGGTGGACGGCAGCACCTGCATCAGGCCGCGCGCGTTGGCGGACGAGCGCGCGCGCGGATTGAAGATGCTCTCGGCGCGGATTTCGGCCGCGACCCACGCAGGATCGAGCCGGTGCGTGGCGGACTCGCGGCGGATGGTGGCTTCGTGGTGGATCGGGAAGCGGATCTCGTACCAGCGCTTCTCCTCGGGATGGTCGGCGACCTCCAGCCCGAACACGCCGCGGTCGACCCAGCCGTTGTCCTGCGCGACTTCGATCGCCAGCCGGCGCTGCCTGTCGTCGAAGCGCGACAGCGCGTCCCTCCACTCGCGCCCCGCCCAGCCGGCGCGGTCGATCCGCTGCAGGGCGATCGCGCGCACCAGCGCCGGATCGCGGGCGACGGCGGCCTTCGCAGCAGCGTCGGCCGCCGGCATCCACGGACACAGCGCATACGGCTGGTCGAGCCGGTCGGCGGCGAGGAAGCCGTGGAAGTCCGGCTCGCGCGCGGCGGCGCGGTACAGCGCCTGCGCGCCGGCCTTGTCGCCCGCCATCTCGGTCAGGCGCGCGGCGAAGTAGGTCCAGCGAGAACCGCTGCGCTGTTTTTCGTCCATGGCCTTGATCGCGGCCAGCGCGCCCGCCCAGTCCGAGCGCGCCATCGCTTCGCGTGCCTGCCATTCGTGCAGGCGCTCGTCGTAGGCCGAAGCCGGCACCGCGGCCAGCCGGCGCGCGGATTCGGGTTCGTACGACGCGGCCGTCCACAGCGCGATCTGGTACAGCACGCGGCCGCGGTCTTCCTCGGTGAAATCCAGCGCCTGGGCGAAGCGCGGCAGCGCATTCTCCGCGGCCACCGGCGTGGACTTGGCCAGCCGCGCCAGCCCGTGCGAGGCGATCAGCCGGCTGCGCGGCGTCTTCGGCCACTGCAGCGCACGGTCGTTGACGGCGTCGAAGAACGCGGCGTAGTCGTTGGCCAGCGCGAACTGGTCGGCCGGCAGGCCGCGCGCGGCGGCGCGCATCACGCCCGGCGCCCATTCGGCGGCGGCTTTCTCGATCCGCTCCCAGCGCAGTTCCGGCGGCAGCCCGCCCTTCGCCGCGAGCGCCGCGAACGCCGGGTCGCAGGCGTCGGGCAGCGACTTGCCGCTGCTGCGCCAGATGTCCTGCGCCTGCTTGGTCCACTGCGCGTCGGTCGTGCCGGTGGCCTGGCGCGCGTCGAGCTCGGCGCAGCGCAGGGCGATGTCGTCGATCGACGGATCCCAGGCGGCACGGAACGTCGTCCAGTCCTCGCGCCGCGCCAGCGCCGCCAGCCAGATCGAGCGGAACGTGTCCGCCACCGCCTGGCCTTCGTGCCGCTGCAGGAACGCCTGCGCCTGGTCCGTGGGCAGCGTGTCGATGTTGCGGCGCAGGCCGGCGTACGCGAGCCAGCCGTACAGCGGGTCGTTGGTGAAACGGGCCGCATCGACCGGCTGGCCGCGCTCGGCGGCGCTGATCGCGTCGGCGATCGCGGTATTGGCGGCAGGCGACTGCGCCTGCGCCGCGCCGGCGGCGACCAGGCAGGTGAATGCGAAAAGCAGGGCGTGGAGGCTGGATTTTGGCATCGGCGGACTATAGCGAAGGGTGGGTGAACGGCGCTGTCGCAGGCCGGAGGCGGGCCCTGACCCGGTGCTGCGCACAGCCCTCTCCCGCTTGCGGAAGAGGGCGGGCTCCGCGATGCCTGTCGTAACACCGGAGGGCGAGGTCCATCGAGTCGTCATTCCCGCGAAGGCGGGAATCCAGTGACTTCGGCTCTTCCGATGGGGAAGTGCTGGCGAAGTACGATGCACCGCAGCGTGATGGTGCGCGGGTACTTCAAGCCACTGGATTCCCGCCTTCGCGGGAATGACGGTGATGGGCCCTCGCGTGCGCGAGCGTGAGCGCCGCGCGAAGCACTCGTGCATCTATTCCATCCGGCAGCACGTCCATCGTCCTGAAACAGCAAACACCCAACAGGCACCAACCCATGCTCGACCAGCTCTGGATCTTCCCCATCCTCGGCGCGATCGCCGGAGTGCTCGCCGGCCTGCTCGGGGTCGGCGGCGGACTGATCCTGGTCGGCGCGCTGGTCTGGCTGCTGCCGCTGCACGGCATCGGCCCGGACGCGGCGATGCATGCGGCGCTGGCCAGTTCCATGGCCAGCATCGTGCTCACCGCCGCGTCGTCGGCGTACGCGCACCATCGCCGCGGCAGCGTGCTGTGGCCGACGGTGGCGTGGATGGCGCCCGGCCTGCTGCTGGGCGGCTGGCTGGGCAGCGGGCTGGCGGTGGCGCTCGACGGCGTGGTGCTGAAGTGGGGCGTGATCGGCTACTGCCTGCTGGCCGCGGCGCAGATGACGTTCGGCCGGGTGCGCGCCGGTGGTGGCGACGCCGCGCCGGCGGGCGTGGGCATGAGCGTGGCGGGCACGGGCATCGGCGCGGTGTCGGCGCTGGTGGGCATTGGCGGCGGCAGCATGACCGTGCCGCTGCTGGTCTGGCGCGGGGTCGCGGCGGTGCGCGCGGTCGGCACGTCGTCGGCCTGCGGGGTGGTGATCGGGATCGCCAGCGCAGCGGGTTACGCGCTCAACGCGCCTGCCGGGGCGTTGCCTGAACATGCGATCGGCTACGTCTACCTGCCCGCGGCGATCGGGGTCGCGGTGACTTCGGTGCTGTGCGCGCCGCTGGGCTCGAAGCTCGCCCACGCGATCGGCGGGCCGGCGCTGAAGCGGGTGTTCGCGGTGTTCCTGGTGGTGGTCGCGGGCAGCCTGCTGCTGCAGTAGCCGGAAACGTGCGCTGGGCATTTGTGCGGTCCGGTTGAATTCGTTACAACCGCATTACCGTCGTGGACAGGGGGGCGGCGGAATCACTCCGGAGAGAGCGTCGATGACCCCCACATCCCCCGCCAGGCTGACCCTGGCCATCCAGGCCGCGCTGCTGCTGTCGTTTGCCGGCGTTGCCTCCGCCCAGGACGCCGCGCCCGTCGCTCCCGATGCCGGGCAGGCGCAGACCCTCGACACGGTCACCGTCACCGGCACCCGCATCAAGAAGGCCGAACTCGAGAGCCAGGTGCCGGTGCAGGTGCTGACCCGCGAGGACATCGACCGCAGCGGCTTCACCTCGGTCGCCGACATCGTCCAGAACCTCACCGCCAGCGGCGCGGCGCTGAACACCAAGTTCAACTCCAGCGGCAACTTCGGCTTCCCGCCGGACGGTGGCGGCGTGGGCGCGGGCGCGGCGACGGTGGACCTGCGACATCTGGGATCCAAGCGCGTGCTGGTGCTGGTCGACGGCGTGCGCTGGGTGAACGAGTCGTCGGCCTCGGGCGTGGGCTCGTCGGTCGACCTCAACACGATCCCGCTGTCGATCATCGACCGCATCGAGGTGCTCGAGGACGGCGCGTCGTCGATCTACGGTTCCGACGCGATCGCCGGCGTGGTCAACATCATCACCCGGCGCAGCATCGACGGCGTCAAGCTCGACTTCAACTACGGCGACTACGACGACCTGGCCGGCGGCGAAACCTACGGCGCCGACCTTGGCTGGGGCGGCAGCACCGACCGGTGGCAGTGGTTCCTCGGCGCGTCGTACTACAAGCAGAAGCAGGTCGTGTCGTCCGAATACGGCCCGGCCAGCGTGCCGGTGCCGGGCACCGGGCTGGCCAACGGCAGTTCGGCCACGCCGCAGGGGCGGATGGTGTTCCAGGACCCGAACACGGGCGCGGTGTACGACATCACGCCGAACACCGGCGTCGCCGACCCGCAGTTCAATCCGGGCGAGACCGGCTGCGAGCGCAGCGACGACTTCCACTGCTTCGCCACCGCCGACCGTTTCAACTTCGCGCCCTACAACCTGCTGCTGACCCCGTCCGAACGCAAGAGCGTGTTCGGCCAGGTGCGCTTCGACTTCACCCCCACCGTCAGCGGCCACGCCAAGGTGCTCTACAACCGGCGCGAATCGGCCAACCAGGCCGCGCCCGAGCCGTTCTTCCTCGGCACCGACGCCGGCGTCTACAACGACTACGCCGAGCGCACGCTGGTGATCTCCGCGCTCAATCCCTACAACCCGTTCGGCTTCGACCTGACCACCGTGGGGCCGGACGCGAACCTGTTCCTGCTCGGCCGGCGCCCGGTCGAGGGCGGGCCGCGCCGCTACCGGCAGGAGGTGAACACCTGGTACGCGTCCGCGGGGCTGGAGGGCATGTTCGAGGTCGCCACGCGGCCGTGGAGCTGGGACGTCAACGTCGCCTTCAGCCGCAGCCGCGCCGAACAGACCAACACCGGCAGCTACAACATCCGCCGCATCAACGAGGCGCTCGGCGACCCGGCCGCGTGCGCGGCGATCGCCGGCTGCGTGCCGCTGAACCTGTTCGGCGGCGAAGGCACGATCACGCCGGAGATGCTGGCCTTCATCCAGCCGGTGGTGCGCGACGAGAGCGAGAACAAGCTGTCGCTGTTCACCGCCAACCTCACCGGCGACCTGGTGCAGATGTGGGCCGGGCCGCTGTCGTTCGCTGCCGGCTACGAGTACCGCAAGTACGAGGGCAGCTACACGCCCGACCCGATCACGGTGGCCGGCGAGTACAACGGCGTGCCGTCGGGCGCCACGTCCGGCGACTACGACGTCAACGAGCTGTACGTGGAGTTCAACGTGCCGCTGATGCGCGACGGCTGGCTGGGCAAGAGCCTGGACCTGAGCATTGCCGAGCGCTATTCGGACTATTCCACGTTCGGTGGCGAGAGCACCGGCAAGATCGGCCTGCGCTGGCAGGTGGCCGATGAGCTGCTGCTGCGCGGCTCGTTCGCCGAAGGCTTCCGCGCCCCGTCGATCGGCGAGCTGTACGGCACCCTGAGCCGCTTCGACGCGACCCTGGTCGATCCGTGCAGCGGCGCCGGCGCCACGCTGCCCGAGTGCGCGGCCGACGGCGTGCCGCCCGGCTACACGCAGACCAATTCGCAGATCTCGGTGGTGACCTCGGGCAATGCCGAGCTGCAGCCGGAAACCAGCAACAGCCTGATGCTGGGTGCGGTGTGGAGCCCGTCGTTCGCGGCGCAGGCGGCATGGTCGGACCGGCTCGACATCGGCGTGACCTTCTACCGGCACACGATCGAGAACGCGATCCAGGCGCCGGACGCGCAGGCGATCCTCGAGCGCTGCGTGTTCGAGGGCGACCCGGTGGCGTGTGCCGCGTACGACCGCAGCGACCGCGGCCAGATCGTGCGCTTCGACGACATCCTCGACAACCTTGGCACGATCAGGACCGACGGCTGGGACGTCAACGTCGGCTGGACCCTGCCCGAGGGCGACTGGGGCCGGCTGCGCTTCGACTGGAAGAACACCTTCGTCGGCCGCTACGAGCTGGTCAACGAGTCGGGCGCGATCGAGCCGCGGCAGCCGGGCGTGGAACTCAACAACAGCGCGATCCCGGAGTGGACTTCAACGCTGGTGACCGACTGGCGGCGGGGCCCGTGGTCGGTGGCGTGGACGGTGCGCCACATCGACGAGCTCACCGAATCGTGCGGCGGCGCCAACGGCTTCGACATCTGCGACGACAGCGCCAACGACATCAACCGGCTGCCGGCCACCACCTACCACGACCTGCAGGTGTCGTGGCTGAGCACGGCGTGGGCGAAGGGCGTGCGGATCAGCGCCGGTGTCAACAACATCACCGGCAAGGATCCGCCGATCTGCCTGAGCTGCTCGCTCAACGGCTACGACGCGTCGACCTACGATTTGCCAGGGCGGTTCTGGTATGCGCGGGTGGGGTTGGATTTCTGAGCGGTCGGGTGGCGCGGGCGTGTCGGGGGCGTAGCCCCGGCCTACGCGTCGCCGCGCCTGAGGGCCTGCTCCGGCACTTCCAGTTCCAGCGACAGCGCCAGGTGGTCGGAGGCGGCGGCGGGCAGGGCGCGCATTTCGCGGCAGCCCAGGTCGCCGCTGACCAGGATGTGGTCGATCGCGCGCTGCGGCTTCCAGCTGGGGAAGGTGTGTACCGCGCAGGCCGGCGGCTGCAGCCGCGTGTGCCTGTACAGCACTTCCATCTCCGGTCCGTCGGAGGTGCAGTTGAAGTCGCCCATCAGCACCGCGTGCGGGTGCTCGGACAGCAGTTCGGCGATGAACGACAGCTGCGCCAGCCGCGACTGGCGGCCCAGCGACAGGTGCGCGATGGCGACGGCCAGGCCCTCGTCGCCCTCGCCGAAGCGCGCCAGCAGCACGCCGCGGCCGGAGATGCGGCCGGGCAGGGAGTGGTCGACGACCTCCAGCGGCTCGAGCTTGCTCAGCAGGCCGTTGGCGCTGGAGGCGACCGAACCCACTCGCCGGTTGGGCTGGTGGCTCCAGTAGTCGAAGCCGCCGCGCTCGGCCAGGTAGTGGGTCTGGTTGGTGAAGCCCGAGCGCCAGCTGCCCGGGTCGCTTTCCTGCAGGCCGACGATGTCGTGGCTGCCGGCCAGCTCGGCGATCGCGTCGAGCGCGCCGCGCTTGTTGCCCGCCGGCAGCACGTGCGACCAGCTGCGCGTCGCGTAATCGCTGTAGCGGCGGGTGCTGGAGCCGGCCTGGATGTTGGCGCTGAGCAGCTTGAGGTGCGGCATCGTGCCTGTCGTCCGCGTGGCGTTACTGGCCCGCGGCGCGCTCCATGGCGATCAGTTCGTCGGCGATCTGCAGCATGTTCTCGTAGCTGCTGCCCTTGACCAGGTACTTGCCGTCGATCACCAGCGACGGCGTGCCGCTGATCTGGCTGCGCATCGCGAACTGCTTGGCGCGCGCGGCCTTGGCGTTGACCGCGAAGCTCGACATCGTGCTGGCGAACTGCTTCGGGTCGACGCCGTACTTGCCGTAGAACGCGGCGATGTCCTCGACCGAGTCGCGGCCGCGCTCGCCCTTCAGGCTGCGCTCGATGTGGATCGCCTGGTACATCGCGTCGTGGGTCTTGTCGACCAGGCCCATCGACTCGGCGGCGTAGAACGCGCGCGCATAGTCGTCCCAGGTGCCGCCGAACAGCGCCGGCACGTAGGTGAAGCGCACGTCGGCCGGGAGTTTTGACTTCCACGAACTCACCAGCGGCTGGAAGTTGGCGCAGGCCGGGCAGACGTAGCCGAAGATCTCGACCACCTCGACCTTGCCGTCGCGCGGCGCGAACGGCTGGCCGTTGGCGATTTCGACGTAGTCGCGGCCTTCCACCAGCGACGCGCCTGCGTTCGGGTCGACCGGGGGCGCGGGTGGCGCGGTCGGTGCCGGGGCGTCGGCCTCGGCGTCGTCGCCGGTTGCAGGTGCGGCGGCCTGGTCTGCGGCGCCGGTGTCGGCGGCATCGGTGGCCGGCGGCGCTTCGGCGGCAGGCGCTTCGGTCGCCGGAGCCGGGGCCGGTGCGGCGTCGGCGGCGGGTTCCTGGCGCGAACAGGCCGTCAGCAGCGGCAGCAGGAGCAGGGACAGGAGGGCGAGGCGCTGGTTCATGGTCGGATCTCGTCGTGTGGCGGAGGCGGAAAGAGGGCGGGTCACGGCTTGCTGCGCGCGGCGCGTTCCATCGCGACCAGCTGTCCGGCGATCTGCAGCGCCTGTTCGTGGCTGGTGGCCTGCACGCGGTACTTGCCGTCCACGACCAGGGTCGGAGTGCCGCGCAGGCCGCTGGCAATCGCGAAGTCGCGCGCGCGCTGCATCATCGCATCCACCTGCGGGCTGGCCATCGCCGCCTTGAACTTGTCCGCGTCGACGCCTTCGTCGCGGACGAAGGTGGCCAGCTCATCGACGCTGGCGTTGCTGATCGGCACCGTCTGCGCGTCGTGGATGGCGTGGAACAGCGGCCCGTGCAGCTTGTCGAGCACGCCCATCTGCCCGAAGGCGAAGGCCGCGCGCGCGTAGTTGTCGGTGGGGCGGAAGGCCGCCGGCACGTAGTCCACGCGCACGTCCGCCGGCTGCTTGCGCTTCCACGCCGCCAGCGTCGGCTCGAAGTCGGCGCAGTGGTGGCAGGTGTAGGCGAAGACCTCGGCGACCTCGATCCTGTCGTCGGCCGTCGACCAGCGCTGGCCGTCGGGGATGACGACGTAGTCGCGGCCTTCCACCGGCCCGGCCGCCGGTTGTTGGGCGCAGGCGGCCAGCGGCAGCAGCATCAGCTGGACCAGGAGCAGCGGGAGCAGGTGGCGTCGGATCATGGCGATGGCCTGGGTATCAGTCAGGATGTGGGGGGAAGCATGGCAAGAAAGCCGTGGGCAAAAAAAAGCCGGCACAGGAGATCCGTGCCGGCAATCTGATCAGGAGCTGTGAACGTCCGACCGCATGCCGGCGCGGAAGTTCATCAGCCCTGGGCGGGCGGAGCCGCCGGTTCAGCTTCGGCCGCCGCCGGTTCCGGCGCGGGCGCCGGCTCTGCGGCGGGGGCTGCGGCGGCCGGCGGCGCGCTGGCCATGGCGGCCAGGGTCGCGGCGTCCGGGCGCTCGTGCAGGCCCTGCAGGTAGCTGCCCAGCGAGTCGATCTCCTCGTCGGTCAGCGACTTGGTGACCTCGGCCATGATGTTGAACAGGTGCGGGTCGCGTTGGCTGGTGGTACCGGCGCGGTACTCCTGCAGGCGACGGACCACGTAGTCCGCCTGCTGGCCGCCGACGTGCGGGTACGGCGGGCCCGGGTTGCCGGCGCCGGCGGGGCCGTGGCAGGCCATGCAGGCCGGGATGCCGCGCTCGGTGTCGCCGCTGCGGAACAGCTTCTCGCCGACCTGGTAGAACTTCATGCCCTGGTTCGGGCCCGAGGCGATGACCGTGTCGTCGGCGATGCCGGCGCCGGCCACCTGGGTGGCGTAGTACGCGCCGACGTCACGCATGTCCTGGGGGCTGAGCATGGTCGCGAACGGCACCATGAGCGCGGCCAGGCCGGTATTGCGTTCGCCGCTCTTGAACAGCGCCAGCTGGTGGGCGATGTAGCGCTCGCTTTGCCCGGCCATGCGCGGGTACATCGGGTCGGCCGGGTTGCCGTCGACGCCGTGGCAGGCCGCGCAGACGGCGGCCTTCTGCGCGCCGGCCTGCGGATCGCCCCAGGTGGTCTCGGCCAGCGCTTCCGCCGCCGAAGCCTCGTTCAGCGGCGCCGTCTCGACCGGCTCGGCGTCCGGCAGCGGCGTCACGGTGGTCTGGGCGAAGGCGGCCGCGGCCACCGCAAGGGCGGCGAGGCCGGCGAAACCGTAGGCACGGGCGTGGCGCATGAGCTGGGCTCCGGAATTCCGTTGGTAACACGTGGATGGCCACGCGCAGGCCCCGGCCGGCGCAATGGCGCGGGGGCGAATCGCACCCGCTTGAACCGGGAATTATCGTCGCGCGCGGCGAGCCCGGTCAAACCTCGGCCGCCGCGCGGGGCGGTCGTGGCCATGTGCGATGCTTGCGCCCATGTCGAATCCGCTTGCCCGCGCCAGGTACCTGCTGGCCGCCCACACCCCGCGCCAGCTGCCGCCCGATGGCGGCCATGAGGTCGCGTTCGCTGGCCGCTCCAACGCAGGCAAGTCCAGCGCGCTGAATGCGCTGTGCCAGCAGAAGGCGCTGGCGCGCGTGTCCAAGACCCCCGGCCGCACCCAGCAGCTGGTGTTCTTCGATGTCACCGCGGGCATCGGCGGCGCCGCCGATGCCGCGCCGGGGGAGGCCCGCTACCTGGTCGACCTGCCCGGCTACGGCTATGCAAAGGTCCCCAAGGACCTGCAGGCGCACTGGCAGGCCTTCCTCGACGGCTACTTCGGCAGCCGCATGGCGCTGCGCGGGCTGGTGGTGGTGATGGACATCCGCCATCCGCTCAAGGATTACGACCGGCAGATGCTGGGTTACGCCGTGCAGCGCGGCCTGCCCGCGCACGCGCTGCTGACCAAGGCCGACAAGCTCGGCCGCGGTGCCGCCGGCAACACGCTGCAGGCGGTGCGGCGCGAGCTGTCCAATGCGTTCGGCGACACGGTGAGCGTGCAGACGTTCTCGGGCGAGTCGAAGCAGGGGGTGGACGAGGCGCGGGACGTGGTGGGGGGGTGGTTGGGGTTCTAGCGGGTGTTTCCTGGCGGTCCAACCGCCTTCCGCTTGCCGTAGCTCGGGGCTACGCCCCCGACGCGCTTTTTTCGCTTGTCCGCCTGGAGGCATCGTAGGGCGGGTCTTGACCCGCCTGCTGTTCTGGCGACGTCAAATCAAGGGCTTTAGATCAAGAGCTTTCGCGCCGTGACGGCGCGAGCCACCTTTCTTTGCTTGTGCAAAGAAACCTGGCGCAAAGAAAAACACCCCGCCTTCGCGCCCGACGCTGCGCGCCGGGTCCGCGGAGCCGGCGGGATTTTCCGAGGGGGCATCCTGCCCCCGCGGAAAACGCCGCACATCCCTGTGCGGCGCCCTGCGGGTCTTGTCCGCCGGCTCCGCCGCTACGGAGGGGGCCCGAAGATCAAGATCAACGGCAACGGCAACGGCAACGGCACCAATCGTCGCGCCGCCTGCAGGAGCGGCGGAGGCCGCGAGCTTTTCTGCACACCCAACGCCGGGGCATCACGAAATCGCGGCTGCGGGCCACTCCATCCCACCGGTGGCGACGCCGGGCGGGGACCGGGCCGTTATAGTGCCGCCAAGGCGCCCGCATCCCGGGCGCCGGTCGTCTTCCTCCCATGAACGGTGCGCATGTCCAGCCCCAGCCACGCCAGCGACACGCCGATCACCGGCCGCGCCCAGCTCGTCGACTACATCGCGTCCGGCGAGAAGCCGAAGGCCGACTGGCGCATCGGCACCGAGCACGAGAAGTTCGGCTTCCGTCTCGATGACCTGCGCCCGCCGGAATTCGACGGCGAGCGCGGCATCGAGTCACTGCTGCGGGGGCTGACGCGTTTCGGCTGGGAGCGGGTCGACGAGAAGGGCCGCACCATCGCCCTGCTGCGCGACGGCGCGTCGGTGACGCTGGAGCCGGCCGGCCAGCTGGAACTGTCCGGCGCGCCGCTGGAGACCATCCACCAGACCTGCAGCGAGGTCGACGGCCACCTGCGCGAGGTCAAGGCCGTCGCCGACGAGCGCGGCCTGGGCTTCCTCGGCATGGGCTTCCAGCCCAAGTGGCGGCGGCAGGACATGCCGTGGATGCCCAAGGGCCGCTACGCGATCATGCGCGCCTACATGCCGAAGGTCGGCGACCTGGGCCTGGACATGATGACCCGCACCTGCACGGTGCAGGTCAACCTCGACTACGCCAGCGAAGCGGACATGGTGAAGAAATTCCGCGTGTCGCTGGCGCTGCAGCCGGTCGCGACCGCGCTGTTCGCCGACTCGCCGTTCACGGAAGGGCAGCCCAACGGCTACCTCAGCTACCGCTCGCACATCTGGACCGACACCGATCCCGACCGCACCGGCATGCTCGACTTCGTGTTCGAGGACGGCTTCGGCTACGAGCGCTACGTCGACTACCTGCTCGACGTGCCGATGTACTTCTCGTATCGCGATGGCATCTACCACGACGCCAGCGGACAGAGTTTCCGCGACTTCTTGCAAGGCAAGCTGCCCGTGCTCCCGGGTGCGCTGCCGACGATGGTCGACTGGTCCGACCACATGACCACCGCGTTCCCCGAAGTGCGGATGAAGAAGTACCTGGAGATGCGCGGCGCCGACGGCGGCCCGTGGGGCCGGCTGTGCGCGCTGCCTGCGTTCTGGGTGGGGCTGCTGTACGACGATGAAGCGCTCGACGCGGCCTGGGACCTGGTCAAGGACTTCACTCGCGAAGAACGCCACGCGCTGCGCGACGGCGTGCCGAAGCACGCGCTGAAGCTGCCGTTCCGCGGCGCGACCGTGCGCGAACTCGCGCTCGAAGCGCTGAAGATCTCCGCCGCCGGCCTGCAGCGCCGCGCCCGCAGCAACGACAACGGCGCCGACGAGCGGATCTTCCTCGAGACCCTGATCGCCGTGGCCGAATCCAGCCTGACCCCGGCCGAACGCAAGCTGGCGCTGTTCCACGGCGAGTGGAACGGCAGCGTGGACCCGGTGTTCCGCGAGTTCGCGTACTGACTCAAAGGCGCGAGGCCGTGAGCGGCGCGTCCGCCCACTGCCACGCCGCGCGGTAGCGGCGCTCGTTGTCGCCCGCACCGGCGTCGTCGCCGAGCGCGCGCCGGGCCTGTGCCAGGCCGAACAGCGACCAGCCGTTCTCGGGATAGGTCGCGAGGTCTTCGCGGTAGGCCGCTTCCGCGCCGTGCGCGTCGCCGGCCTCCAGCAGCGCGGCGCCAAGGTAGCCGCGCGTGGGCAGCGGCCAGTCGGCGGGTTCGTTGTAGTTGAGTCGGTCCTCGGCGGCGACTGCCTCGCGCAGCGCCGCGATGGCCGGCTTCGATTCGCCGCGCGTGCGCAGCAGTTCGCCCTGCAGCAGCGGCACCGCGACCGCGAGGACCGCATCGGCGTGATTGATGTCGAAGAAGCTCACCTTCGCCAGCGCCGGGTCGGCGGCGATCGCGCGCAACGCGTCCAGTTCGGCCTGCGCGCGTGCCGGGTCGCCGGTCCGTGCCGAGGCCATGCCGCGCGCGAAGTGCCAGATCGCGGTCGGGAATGGCAGCGGCGACGGTGGTTCGGCTTGCGTGAGGATCGCATCCCATTCGCCGAAGCGCACCCGGGTGAGCAGTGGCGTGGCGACGAACAGCTGCATGAACTCCAACGGCGGCGCGCCCATGCGTTCGACGTCGGCGCGCCGCGCGGTCTGCTCGGCCGCGCGCAGCGCCAGCGTGCGCGAGCCGGTAAGGCCGGCGGTCATGCTCGCGAAGTGCCAGTTGTGCGGCACGTAACCGAGCGGGTAGACGCCGTTGCTGCCGCTGCAGAACGACAGGTACGCGTTGTCCGCGGTCGCGGCGGCGAAGTTGGCCAGGGTGGCGTCGTGGTAGCGGCCGACGCGGATGTAGGTATGCGCCGGCATGTGCACCAGGTGGCCGGAGCCGGGCGCCAGCGCGGGCAGCGCGTCGGCGTAGGGCAGCGCGCGCTCGGGATCGGGTCCGGCCTCGGTGGCGTGGATGTAATAGTGCATCGCGCCGATGTGACGCGGATTGCGCGCGAGCACGCGCTCGAGCTCGCCCAGGATGCGCGGCGTGTGCGTGGTCGGCTGGCCCTCGGCGGTCCAGTAGGCCCAGGGCGCGAGGTCCATCAGCGCCTCGGCGTACAGCGTGGCCGCGTCGTCGTCGCCGGGGAACGCGGCGGCCACGCGCGCCATCGCGTCGGCATAGGCCTGGTCGAGCGGCGTGCGGTCCTCCGGCGCCGGGTCGGCATGGCGTGCCTGCAGCGCTTCGATCAGCGCGCGGTCGGCGGGCGTCGCATGCGCGGAGAGCACCAGCGCGCGGCGCGCCAGCGCGGCCGCGTCCTGCTCCGCGGCCGGGTCCATCGGCAGGTTGATGTTCGGGCCCAGCACCAGTGCCTGGCCCCAGACGCAGATAGCGCAGTCCGGGTCCAGCCGCGCGGCCTCGGCGAAGGCGCGGCCGGCGGCTTCGTGGTTGAAGCCGTAGGTCATGCGCAGGCCCTGGTCGAAGTAGCGCTGCGCCTCGGGGACGGCGCTGCCAATGTCGCGGTGCAGGTCGCCGAAGTCGTCGAACAGCGTCGGCTGCGTGGTGGCCTGTGCGCTGGAAGTGGCGGCGACACCGGCCTGCGGCTGCGGCGCGGCGCAGCCGGCGAGCAGCAGGGCGAGCGCGATCGCGTGCGGGGCGTGACGGGACATGGCGGATTCTCCGTTGCTCGTTTCCGCTGCAACGCGGACCGTCGCGCGGGCAGGCCACGCCGGCCGCCATCGTCGTTGCCGCATCCCGGCCGCCGCGCTAGCCTGCAGCGATGACGACGAACGAACGACCGCTGCGCGAGCCGCTCGAGTTCTCCGAAACCGACACCCTGTTGCGCGACGACGTGCGCCGGCTTGGCGCGATGGTCGGGCAGATGCTGGCCGAGCAGGTGTCGCCGGCGTTCCTTGACCGGGTCGAGTCGATCCGCCGCATGGCCATCGCCCGACGCGAGAACGACGAGCCGGTCGACGCCCTCGCCGCGCGCCTGGCCGACGTGCCGTTGGGCGACGCCGATGCGCTGGTGCGCGCCTTCGCCGCCTACTTCGGGGCCACCAACCTGGCCGAGCGCGTGCACCGGATCCGCCGCCGCCGCGACCACCAGCGCAATGGCGATGCGCCGCAGCCCGGCGGGCTGGAGGCGGTGCTGATCGAGCTGCGCGATGCCGGGGTGGCGTTCGACGAGCTCGCCGCGTTCCTGCAGCGATTGTCGATCGAACCGGTGTTCACCGCGCACCCGACCGAAGTCGTGCGCCGCGCGCTGCTCGACAAGGAGCGCACCATCGTCGAGCGCCTGGTCGCCGACATCGACCGCGACCGCACGCCGCCCGAGCGCCGCTCGGACGAAGCCCGCATCCGGCTGGCGCTGACCTCCACCTGGCAGACGGCGGAGGCGCCGTCGCAAAAGCCGACCGTGCACGACGAAGTGGAGCACGTCGGCTTCTATCTCGCGAACGTGCTGTACCGCACGCTGCCGGTGTTCTACGAGGCCTTCGCCGACGCGATCGAAGCGGTCTACGGCCGCCGCATCGTCGTGCCCAAGGTGGTGCGTTTCGGCACCTGGGTCGGCGGCGACATGGACGGCAACCCCAACGTCAACGCCGACACCATGCGCGCCGCGCTCGACGCACAGCGCGCGCTGGCACTGAAGCAGTATCGCGCCGACCTGCACGCGCTCGGCAGCGTGCTCACGCAGACGCTCGGCCACGTCGAGGTCGACGACGCCATCACCGAACGCATCGAGGCCTACGCCGCGCAGTGGCCCGACGTCATGGCCGCGATCCGGCCGCGCCGCGCCGACATGCCGTACCGCGTGCTGCTGAAACTGATCGAGGCCAAGCTCGCGGGAACGGAGGCGCAGGCAGCGCACGGCTATGCCGGCGTGGACGACTTCGTCGGCGATCTCGAAATGATCGATGCCAGCCTCGCCCACCACCGCGGCGACCATGCCGGCCGTTTCGCCCTGCAGCGCGTGCTGCGGCGTGCGCGCGGCTTCGGCTTCCACCTGGCCGCGCTCGACCTGCGCCAGGATTCGGCCGTGCACGAGGAAGCGCTGGCCGCGCTGCTCGGCGATCCGGACTGGGCGTCGCGGCCGGCCGACGCGCAGGTCGACCGCCTGCACGGCGTGCTCGACGGGACCGCGCCCGCAGCGGCGTCAACGAACGAGAACGATGTCGCCGCATCGACGCTGGCCGTGTTCCGCGAAGCGCGGGAACTGCGCGGCACGCACGGCGCCGGCGCGATCGGGCTGTACATCATCAGCATGGCGCGCACCGCCGCCGACGCGCTGGCGGTGCTGGCGCTGGCGCGGATCGCCGGCTGCGTCGAGGATGACGTCGTGCCGCTGGACGTGGCGCCCCTGTTCGAGACCGTCGCCGACCTCGAAGCCGCGCCGTCGGTGATGCGCGCGCTGTTCGATGACCCCGTTTACCGCGCCCACCTGCGCGCCCGCGGCGACCGGCAGACGGTGATGCTCGGCTACTCCGACAGCGCCAAGGACGGCGGCCTGATGGCTTCGCGCTGGGCGCTGCAGCGCACCCAGGTGGAACTGGCCGCGCTGGCACGGGCATCGGGCGTGCGCATCGTGTTCTTCCACGGCCGCGGCGGCTCGGTCAGCCGCGGCGGCGGCAAGACCTCGCGCGCGGTGATGGCCGCGCCACGCGGTTCGGTCGACGGCAGCCTGCGCATGACCGAGCAGGGCGAGGTGATCCACCGCAAGTACGGCATCCGCGCGCTGGCGCTGCGCAACCTGGAGCAGACCACCGCGGCGGTGATGCGCGCCAGCCTGCGTCCGCGCCCGGCGGATGCGCGCGAGGCGCGCTGGCGCGAAATCGCCGCCGAACTGGCGGGCGTCGCGCGCGACCACTACCGCGCGCTGGTCTACGACGAACCACGTTTCGACGACTACTTCCGCGCCGCCACGCCGATCGACGTGATCGAACGCCTGCACATCGGCTCGCGCCCCTCGCGCCGCCGCAACGCCGGCATCCGGGGGCTGCGCGCGATCCCGTGGGTGTTCTCCTGGGCGCAGAACCGCTCCGGCCTGACCGCCTGGTACGGCGTCGGCCACGCGCTGCAGCATGGCGTCGACACGCATGGCCGCGACGCGCTTGCGGAGATGGCGCGCGACTGGCCGTTCTTCGGCACCATGCTCGACGACCTGGAGATGACGCTGGCCAAGTCGGACCTGGCGATCTTCGAGCGCTACTCCCGCCTGGCCGGCGACGCGCACGACGCGCTGTTCCCCGGCATCGCCGCCGAGTTTGCGCGCACCCGCGACATGCTGCTGTCGATCCGCGACGAGGACGCGCTGCTGAGCCGCGACCCGCGCCTGCGCCTGTCGATCCGCCTGCGCAATCCCTACGTCGACCCGATCAGCCTGCTGCAGGTCGAGTTGCTGCACCGCTGGCGCGCCGACGGCCGCGGGGACGACGACACCCTGAGTGCACTGTTCGCGACCGTGAACGGCATCGCTGCGGGGATCCAGAACACCGGGTGATAGCCGCCGCAGGTCGGGGCTACGCCCCGACGCCAGGCGCCTCCCGGTTCCTGTGGGAGCGGCTTCAGCCGCGAGCTTTTCGTGACCGTGCCCAAGATCTCGCGGCTGAAGCCGCTCCCACAAGTCCGGCGCTGGCGCTTTAGACTCGCGGAAACCTTCCACCAGGAATCCGCGCATGGCCAACCACCGCGACGAACTCGTCTTCCACACCAACCCCCAGTCCCGTGGCCGCATCGTGCGCTGGATGCTTGAGGAAATCGGCGTCGAATACCGCACCGAAGTGCAAAGCTACGGCTCGAGCATGAAGTCGCCCGAGTACCTGGCGATCAATCCGATGGGCAAGGTGCCGGCGATCGAACACCGCGGCGTGGTGGTCACCGAGGCCGCCGCGATCTGCGCCTACCTTGCCGACGCCTTCCCCGATGCCGGTCTCGCGCCCGCGACCGACGACCCGCTGCGCGGCACCTGGTACCGCTGGCTGTTCTTTGCCGCAGGCCCCGTCGAAGCCGCCGTGTCGGCCAAGGCCCTGGGCCTGCTGCCGCCACCCGAGCGCGCCGGCACGGTCGGCTACGGCAGCTTCGAGCAGACCGTGGACACGCTGGAAGTCGCGGCACGATCGGCTTCGCCGTGGCTGCTCGGCGATCGCTTCAGCGCCGCGGACGTGTATGTCGGCAGCCAGGTGGATTTCGGCCTGGCTTTCGGCTCGATCCCGGAGCGCCCCGCGTTCGCCGCCTGGGCCGGACGCCTGCGCGCACGCGAGGCCTACCAGCGCGCGCAGGCGCTGGACAACGCGCTGATCCCGGCAAAGGGGTGATGCCGGCGATGCGCTCGCCGCGTGCCCGTTGAACCCCGTGGGCCTGCGCCCGCGAGAGGTTCCAGGCCCAGGTTGAGGTGCGGGGGTGTATACTGCCCCCCACTATCCGCATCCGATACCGACGTGCCCCATTCCCCCGAGGAAAAGAAGAAGGTCCTCGCCCGCATCCGCCGCATCCGCGGCCAGTGCGAGGGGCTCGAGCGGGCGCTCGAGGCCGGGGCCGACTGCGGTCCGGTGCTGCAGCAGATCGCCGCGATCCGCGGAGCGGTCAACGGGCTGATGAGCGAGGTGCTCGAATCGCACCTGCGCGAGCAGTTCGAGCAGCCGGCGCGCGATGCCGTCGGCCGCCGTGCGCGGGTCGACGAAATGACCTCGCTGATCCGTTCCTACCTCAAATGACCCATCCCACATGACGGGCACGTCCGTGTGCGTTCGTCGCCTGCCAGGAGCATCACCATGAAATCCCGTGCCGCCGTCGCCTTCGAAGCCGGAAAGCCGCTGCAGATCGTCGAGATCGACGTCGAACCGCCGCGCAGGGGCGAGGTGCTGGTGAAGATCACCCACACCGCGCTGTGCCACACCGATGCATTCACGTTGTCGGGCGCCGATCCTGAAGGGCTGTTCCCGGTGGTGCTGGGCCACGAAGGCGCGGGCGTGGTGGTGGAAGTGGGCGAGGGCGTCACCAGCGTCAAGCCGGGCGACCACGTGATTCCGCTGTACACCGCCGAGTGCCGTGAATGCGAGTTCTGCAAGTCCGGCAAGACCAACCTGTGCGTGGCGGTGCGCGCCACCCAGGGCAAGGGCGTGATGCCCGACGGCAGCACGCGCTTCTCGTACGAGGGCAAGCCGCTGTACCACTACATGGGCTGTTCGACCTTCAGCGAATACACGGTCGTGGCCGAGGTGTCGCTGGCGAAGATCAACCCCGACGCGCCGGCGGAGAAGGTCTGCCTGCTCGGCTGCGGCGTCACCACCGGCATTGGTGCCGTCCACAACACGGCGAAGGTGCAGGCCGGCGACAGCGTCGCGGTGTTCGGCCTCGGCGCACTCGGGCTGGCGGTGATCCAGGGCGCGGTGCAGGCGAAGGCCGGGCGGATCATCGCCATCGACACCAATCCGGCCAAGTTCGACAAGGCGCGCGCGATGGGCGCCACCGACTTCGTCAATCCGAAGGACCATGACAAACCGATCCAGCAGGCGATCGTGGAGATGACCGGCTGGGGCGTGGACCATTCGTTCGAATGCATCGGCAACGTCGAAGTCATGCGCGCCGCGCTCGAGTGCGCGCACCGCGGCTGGGGCCAGTCGGTGATCATCGGCGTGGCCGGCGCCGGGCAGGAGATTTCCACCCGCCCGTTCCAGCTGGTGACCGGCCGAAGGTGGCTCGGTACCGCCTTCGGCGGCGTCAAGGGCCGCACGCAGCTGCCGGGCATGGTCGAGCAGGCGATGTCGGGCGAGCTGGACCTGGACCCATACATCACCCACACCCTGCCGCTGGAGCGCATCAACGAGGCCTTCGACCTGATGCATGACGGCGAGTCGATCCGGACGGTGATCCACTACTGATTCACCCCTTCTCCCGCTTGCGGGAGAAGAGCCTGCCCCCACGGAAGCGGGGGTGCCACGAAAGGGCGGATGAGCTTGTAGGGCGGGTCTTGACCCGCCACCTCGGCGATCACAAGCGGCGGGTCAAGACCCGCCCTACGCTGACTCACCCGGCGCGCTTTGCGCGCCACCCTCTCCCGCTTCGCAGGAAGGGGATTTACGTATGACCAGGAGGAAACCATGGAACGCCTCGAACACCGTGCCTGTTTCGGCGGCTGGCAGGACGTCTACCGGCACCGCTCGGAGGTGCTGGGCTGTGACATGACCGTTGGCGTGTACTTCCCGCCGCAGGCCGAACGGGGATCGTGCCCGGTGCTGTACTGGCTCTCCGGCCTGACCTGCAACGAGCAGAACTTCATCACCAAGGCCGGCGCACAGCGCTACGCGGCCGAGCACGGGATCATCCTGGTTGCGCCGGATACCAGTCCGCGCGGCGAGGGTGTTGCCAACGACGACGCCTATGACCTCGGGCAGGGCGCGGGCTTCTACGTCGATGCAACGCGGGAGCCGTGGGCGAAGCATTACCGCATGTACGACTACATCGTCGAAGAGTTGCCGGCATGGGTGGAAGCCGATTCCGCCGCCAGCGACGTGCGCGCGATCAGCGGGCATTCGATGGGTGGGCATGGAGCGCTGGTCATCGCGCTGCGCAATCCGGGCCGCTACCGCAGCGTGTCGGCGTTCTCGCCGATCGTCGCGCCGTCGCAAGTGCCGTGGGGCGAGAAGGCGTTCGCTGCCTACCTCGGCGACGATCGGGAAGCCTGGAAGCAGTACGACGCCGTCGAGCTGGTGAAGGGTGTGCGGGAGAAGTTGCCGCTGCTGGTCGACCAGGGCGACGCGGACGAGTTCCTGGCGACCCAGCTGAAGCCCGAACTGCTGCGCGCGGCGTGCGATGCGGCCGGGCATCCGCTGGAGCTGCGCATGCAGCCCGGTTACGACCACAGCTACTACTTCATCGCCAGCTTCATCGGCGACCACATCGCGCATCACGCCAAGGCGCTGCGGGCATGAGCGCGCCCGTGCCGCTGGTGTTCCACGTGGTGCTGCGGGTGAAGCCCGAGCGCGTCGATGACTGGCTGCGGGAGGTCGCGGCGGTCGCCGACGCGATGTCGGAGGAAGACACGTTCCTTTCCTGCGACCTGCACCGCGACGCGAACGATCCGAACGTCTTCACCCTGTACGAGCGCTGGGCCGAGCCGGACGTGGAGACTTTCCTGGCGCGCCAGGACAAGCCCTACCGGCGCGAGTACGAGGCGAAGCTACCGGAGCTGCTGCAGGATCCGCGCGAGCCGCAGGTGTTGGTGCCGCTGCGGCGGTGGTCGCGCTGAAGGTCGCAGCTTTGTAGGAGCGGCGGGAGCCGCGAGCTTTTTTCGGGGGCGCGGCGAGAGCAAAAGCAAATCCCCCATACCCCCTCAGCAAAGGGGGCAAAGGCAAGAGCCTTTCCCGGTTCCCGGTTCCCGGTTCTGAAAGCTCGCGGCTTCCGCCGCTCCTACAGCGGCCGCAAGGCGTAGTCGGTGTAGGCGAAGCGGTCGTCGCGCAGGATGGTTTCGCCGCGTTCGATTGCCAGCGGCGTGGCGAACATCGGACCGTCCTCGACGCAGGTGTGGAACTCGCCGTTCTCGCCGCAGGGATCGACGCCCGCCGGCAGGGCGTCGAGCAGCGCCGCGTCGAAGTCGCGGCCGGCGAAGGAGGCGTCGAGTTGCCGTGTGTCCACGCAGCACAACGACGCGCGCAGGCCGCCGGCGAGCATCTCGCGTGCTAGGCCCGCGGTGTCAGCGCCGAACAGCGGCGTCAGGACCTCCCAGCCCACGCGCGCGCATTGCGCCTGTCGCCAGGCGCGGATGTCTTCCAGCAGCAGGTCGCCGAAGGCGGCGGTGCGCAATCCCGGCCAGCGGCTTTCGGCTTCGGCCAAGGTGCCGGCCATCGCCGCTTCGTAGGTGTCGTTGTCGCAGCCGGCGGGGATCCGCGCTTCGAGCAGCGGCAGGCCACACGCCGCGGCCTGGGCCTGCAGCACTTCGCGGCGCACGCCCTGCATCGAGGAGCGCCCGTGGTCGGTGGTGATGCTCGACAGCAGCGCGACGACTTCCACGTCGTCGCGCTGGCGCAGTGCGTGCAGCGCCCATGCCGCATCCTTGCCGCCGCTCCAGCACAGCAGCACCGGTTTGCGTGCAATGGCGGGGCTCATCGCCGGACAAGACCCGTGCGCAGCCGGCAGGGCGTCGCGCGGCGAGTGGCCTCAGGCCGACGACACATCGCGCAGTTCCCACGCGCTGCCGGCCAGCAGGCGCAGGCGCTGCTTGAACACCGCGCCGGAGATCGAGGTCACCGCGATCAGGTCGATGTGCAGGTCGTCCTGGCGGCCTTCGACCGTCGCGGCCGGATCGGTCACGCCGAGGGCGGGATCGACTTCGTCGGGATCGTCCTGCGCCGCGCGCCAGCGTTCGAACAGTGCGGTGGTGCGCAGCGCGTCCTGCAGTTCCTGCGCCATGCCGTCGGCGCCCTGCGAGCGGAATGCGAACTCGCCCGCGGCGCGTGCCTTGTCGGTGTCGGGGATGGCGATGTAGTAGCGGGTGGACATGGATGTTGTCTGCCTGTAGTGGAGCTCATGCAGGAGCGGCGGAAGCCGCGAGCCTTTGTTGTCTCCGACGGAACCGGGAAAAAGCTCGCGGCTTCCGCCGTTCCTACGGGGATCGGTACAGGCTAGCAGGCGTGTGTGAATCGGGCGTCTTCGAGTTCGTCGAAGAGCTCGCGGCTGAAGCCGCTCACACAAGAGCGAGGGTGTTGCGTGGATCAGGGCTTGCCGAACTCATGCGGCTCGGCGGCGAAGCCGACCACCACCGCGCCCTTGCCGACGTTGACCATGCCGGTCAGGCTCATCACGCTTTCGAACATCTCGATGTTGTTCGCGCCGCAGGCGTCGCGCAGCGCGGTGTAGCCGGGCAGGGCGCGCATCTCGTCGAGTTCGCCGCCGTAGCACAGGGCGACGGTCGGGGTCAGCAGGCCGGCGTCGACGCGGCGCGCGGAGAACTCGAACATCTGCTGCGTCGCCGCGTCGAACCCCTTCACCTTGGCCACCGGCCCGGTGTCGCCGCGGTAGCCGCGAAGCACCGGCTTGATGTCAAGCGCCGTGCCCAGCGCGGCGCTGAACAGGCTCACGCTGCGGTCGCCCTTGGCGCGCGCGCGGTTGCGGATGTAGTACAGGTCGCGCGGCACCAGGTAACCGTAGGTGCTCGACGCCAGTTGCTCGAGGCGGGTGCGGATGCGGCCCGGCTCCTCGCCGGCCTCGCGCAGGCGCACCGCTTCCACCGGCAGGATCGCCTGCGCGCTGAACAGGTTTTGCGTGTCGATCACGCGCAGCGCGAACGGGGTGTTGTTGCCGGCTTCCGAGCGGATCGCGCGGTACTCGTTGAGGATCGCGTAACTGGCCTTCTGCGCGTTGTCGAAGATCGGGCTGCGCGTGCGCGTGATGGTCATGCAGAACACGTAGTCGTAGTCGATCACGAGCTTCTGCAGGAACAGGTCGCGGATCTGCTCGACGGTGTACGGGATGGTTTCGGCGTTGACGCCGCGTTCGGCGATGTGCGAGTCGAGGAAGGCCAGCGTCGCGGCCTGGTCGCGGTAGTCGACTTCGGTGGTGCCGTCGATCCGCACCGCGATCGGCAGGATCTCGATGTCGTGGCGTTCGATGAAATCCTTCGGCAGGTCGCAGGCCGAGTCGACGACGAGTCCGATGCGCATGGTCCGTACCTGGTCCTGGGTGACGGCCATCACAATACAACAGCGGCCCGCCGACGCACCCGCACGGTGCGGGCGGTTCGGGGGGCGCCGCCGCGCGTGGTCAGCGCACGGCGGCGGGATACGCGCGCGGCAGGTCGCCGGATTCGGCCGAGGGCTTCGGCGCGAGGTAGCGGTCGCGCAGTTCGGTCTGGCGGCTGCGCATCGGGATCGCCCAGCCGCCCAGCCAGACCTGCTCGGCGACGCTGCTGACTTCCAGCGGGTCGCCGCTCCACAGCACCAGGTCGGCGACCATGCCCCGGGCGATGGTGCCGACGCGGTCATCCACGCCCAGCGCCTGCGCCGGCACCCGGGTCAGCCCCGCCAGGCCGTTTTCCCACGGCAGGCCGTTGGCCACCGCGTTGCCGGCCAGCTGGCGGATCTTGCGCGCGTTGTGCGAGGCGTCGCCGGACTGGGTGAAAGCCACCTGCACGCCGGCAGCGTGCAGCCGCGCCGCGTTCTCCAGGCTGGCGCCGATGTGGTCGAAGTCCGACGGCAGGTTGGCCAGCGGGTCGACGAACACCGGCACGCCTGCCGCGGCCAGCTGCGGGGCGAGCTTCCACGCCTCGGCGCCGCCGGCGATGGCGATGCGCACGCCGTGGCGCTTCGACCAGCGCAGCAGCTGGCGGATGTCGGACGCACGGTCGACGCCGACCATCACGCGGCCGCCGTCGTCGATGTACCGGGCCAGCGTTTCGCGTCCGGCGGGGGTCAGCAGCGCCATGCGGGAGTCCGGTGCGATGCGGCCGCGCATCTCGTCGATGAGCTGGTCGAGCAGCATCCACTGCGCCGCGCGCGAGCTGCCCGTCAGGCGGGCGCTGCCGCTGCCCAGCTGCACGAACAGCACCCGTGGCCCGACGGGGTCGGGGCCGCCGTCCAGGCGCACCACCGCGCCCTGGCCGCCGATGATCGAGCCACCGGCGCGGCTGCCCGCGCCGAGCAGGGTGAAGCCGATGCCTTCCACCCGGGTTACCGGCACCAGCACCGAGTCCGGGTTGTAGGCCAGGGTCACGTCGAACTCCGGCCGCACCACCATGTGCTTGTCGTCCGCGCCGAGGGTGAGCGCGTTGTCGGTGGTGCGGTCTTCGCCCGACACTTCTTCGATGCCGATGCCGGTGATGCCGCCGAACAGGGCGGGGGTGAGCGGACGGCCGCCGGCCTCGACCACGGGGACGCCGGGAAACGAGAGCCCGCGGCCGATCGCCGCGACCTTTCCGTCGCGCACCAGCACGTCGTGCTCTTCCAGGTAGCCGGCGCCTTCGGTGGCGGTGTAGACGTTGGCGTTCCGGATCAGGACCGATTGCCCGGAGTCCGCGCCGGCTTCCTGCGCGCAGGCGGCGCCGGCGATGAGCAGCGCGGCGCCAGCGAGGAGGGCGCGCGCGCGCTTTGACACGGTCGTCGTCATTCCCGAGAACCCGGGCGCCCGGCGATGTGGGCTCTGCTGCATTTCCCGGAGGAAAGTCACTGGATGCCCGCCTGCGCGCGGATGACGGCTCCGGGAAGGGCGGTCCGAGGTGCGATGGTCCGGGGATTGATGAGCGAAGAAAGAAGACAGGCGGCTCACAGCACACCTCCCGCGCGGCCCTGTCCTGCATCCTGCCCCAGCATGAAATCCGACTCCGGCTGCCGCGACGGATCGTCGCGGTCGTACACGCGCGCGCCGTCGATGTAGACCTGCTCGGCGTGGGCGTAGACGCTGAAGGGGTTGCCGTTCCACAGCACCACGTCGGCCATCTTGCCCGGCTCCAGGGTGCCGGTCATGTCGGCGATGCCCATCGCCTTCGCCGGGTTCGCGGTGAGCCAGCGGATCGCGTGCTCGGGCGTGATCTCGGCCATGCCGGCCTGGCGCGCGTGCGCCATCACCTTGGCGGCCTCCTGGTTGAGGCGCTGGATGCCTTCCTCCGAATCCGAATGCACGATCGCGCAGCCGTTGCGCGGCCGGTCGACCAGCGCGATGTTCTCCTGGATGCCGTCGAAGGCTTCCATCTTGAAGCCCCACCAGTCGGCCCACAGCGCGCCGCAGATGCCTTCGGCGGCGAGCAGGTCGGCGATCTTGTAAGCCTCCACGCCGTGGTGGAAGGCGGCGATCTTGAAGCCGAACTCCTTCGACAGGTCGATCATCGTCGCCATCTCGTCGGCGCGGTAGCAGTGGATGTGCACCAGGATGTCGCCATCGAGCGCGCCGGCCAGCGTTTCCAGCTTGAGGTCGCGCTTGTCGTCCTTGCCGTCGTCGCCATCGCCCTTCGATTCATGCTTCCTGCGGTACTCGGCGGCATCGATGAACGCGGCGCGGTAGCCGGCGACGTTGCCCATGCGCGTCGACGGGCCGCCCTTCTCGCCGTACACGCGCTTGGGGTTCTCGCCGCAGGCCATCTTCAGGCCCCACGGCGCGCCGGGGAATTTCATGCCCTGGTAGGTGGTGGCGGGCACGTTCTTCAGCGTCACGCCGCGGCCGCCGACCAGGTTCGCCGAGCCGGGCAGGACCTGCAGCGTGGTGATGCCGCCGGCCAGCGCGGCCAGGAAGCCCTCGTCCTGCGGCCACACCGAATGTTCGGCCCAGACGTTGGCGGTGACCGGCGCGGTGGCCTCGTTGCCGTCGCTGTGCGCGCGTGCGCCGGGGCTGGGGTAGACGCCCAGGTGCGAGTGGATGTCGATCAGCCCGGGCGTGACCCACTTGCCGCTGCCGTCGACGCGGACCGCGTCGGCGGGCGCGGTGAGCCCGGCGTCGATGGCCGCGACCTTGCCGTCGCGCAGCAGCACGTCGGCGCCTTCCAGGCGCGTCCCGGTGCCGGTGAGCACGGTGGCCCCGGTGATCAGGACCGGCGGGGAGGCGATCGGCGCGTAGGTGCTGGGGTAGGGATCGCCGACGCTGGCTGCCTGCGCGCCGTCGTTGCCGGTTTGCGCGGTGGTCGCGCAGCCGGCCAGCAGGAGCGCGCCGAGCGCGCAGGTCAGCGATCTGGTCATGTCGAACTCCCCCGAGACGAACGCCCACCGTAGCGCGCGTCCCCTGCCTGCGCACCATGTCGATGGTCATGCCTTGCGGGCAGAAGCGTTCTGCCACGGCAAGGAATTCAAGAGTCGACACCGGGAGTCGGCCGGCGGCCGGGCTGGCATTACAATCCTGCCCATGAAGGAAAAGGAACAGATCGTCGACAACTGGCTGCCGCGCTACACCGGCGTGCCGCTGGACGGGTTCGGCGAACACATCCTGCTGACAAATTTCGGCGGCTACCTGGGGCATTTCGCACGCCTGACCGGCGCGGAGATCGTCGGCGCCGACCGGCCGATGCCCAGCGCCACCGCCGACGGCATCACCATGATCAACTTCGGCATGGGCAGCCCGAATGCTGCGACCATGATGGACCTGCTGTCGGCGATCGCGCCCAAGGCGGTGCTGTTCCTCGGCAAGTGCGGCGGACTCAAGCGCAAGAACCAGCTCGGCGACCTGATCCTGCCGATCGCCGCGATCCGCGGCGAGGGCACCAGCAACGACTACCTGCTGCCGGAAGTGCCGGCGCTGCCGGCGTTCGCGCTGCAGCGCGCGGTGTCGACCATGATCCGCGACATGGGCCTGGACTACTGGACCGGCACCGTGTTCACCACCAACCGCCGGGTCTGGGAGCATGACGAGGCGTTCAAGGAGCGCCTGCGGCTGATGCGCTGCATGGCCATCGACATGGAAACCGCGACCGTCTTCGCCGCCGGCTTCGCCAACCGCATCCCCTGCGGCGCGCTGCTGCTGGTGTCCGACCAGCCGATGATCCCGGAAGGGGTCAAGACCGAGGCCTCGGATGCGAAAGTGAGCGCCGAGTACGTCGAGAGCCACATCCAGGTCGGCATCGAGGCGCTGCGCCTGATCCGTCGCAACGGCAAGTCGGTCAAGCACCTGCGTTTCTGAGTCCGCGCGGCCGTCCGCCCGCCGTTGCGAACCCCCACCAGGGACCCCATCCATGACCAGATTCCTTCTCCTGCTGCCCATCCTCCTGATGACCAACACGCCCACCGCCGCGCAAGTCCCCACGCCTCCCGACGTCGCCCGCAAGCCGCACGTCGTCGAAACGCCGTTCGGCGCCAAGCGCGACGACGGCTACTACTGGCTGCGCGACGACGAGCGCAAGGATCCGGAGATGCTGGCCTACCTCGAGGCCGAGAACGCCTACGCCGACGCGGTGATGGCGCCGCTCAAGCCGCTGCAGGACGCGCTGTACGAAGAGATCGTTGCCCGCATCAAGCAGGACGACAGCTCGGTGCCGGTGCGCGAGCGCGGCTGGTGGTACTACGCGCGCTTCGAGGCCGGGCAGGACTATCCGGTGTATGCACGTCGCCGCGATGCCGAAGGCACCGACGCGCTTGCCGTGCAGCGCGCCAACGACGCGGGCGAGGCGGGCGAACAGGTGCTGCTCGACCTCAACGCGATGGCCGCGGGCAAGGACTACTTCAGCGTCGGCGACTACGAGGTCACGCAGGACAACCGGATCTTGGCCTGGGCCGAGGACGACGTCGGCCGCCGCCAGTACACGATCCGCTTCCGCGACCTCGATTCCGGCGAAACGTACCCGGACGTGATCACCGGCGTCTCGCCCAACCTGGTCTGGGCGGACGACAACCGCACCGTGTTCTACGTCGAAAACGACTCCGAGACCCTGCTCACCGTGCGGGTGAAGAAGCACGTGCTCGGCACGCCGGTGGCCGACGACGAACTGGTCTACGAGGAGCACGACGACAGCTTCTACATGGGCGTCGACCGCTCGCGCGACGACCAGTACATCTGCATCGGCGTGGAGAGCACGGTGTCGAGTGAGCTGCGCTGCGCGCCGGCCGCCGACCCGCGCGAGTTCGCCGTGCTGGCGCCGCGCGAGCGCGACGTGGAGTATGACGCCGATCACCTTGGCGGGCGCTGGGTGATCCGCACCAATGCCGACGGTGCGACCAACTTCAAGCTCGTCACCGCGCCCGACGGCAGCACCTCGCGCGCCGACTGGACCGACCTCGTCCCGCATCGCGACGACGTGTTCATCGAGGACTTCGACTTGTTCGACGGCTTCACCGCCGTCGCCGAGCGCTCGGGCGGGCTGGAGCGCATCCGCCTGCTCAAGGCAGACGGCAGCGAGGAACACGTCAAGGCCGACGAGGACGCCTACTCGATGGGCCTGGACACCAACTCCGAGCACGACACGCCGTGGCTGCGCTACGGCTACACCTCGATGACCACGCCGGAGACGACCTACGAGCTCAACGTCGACACCGGCGAGCGCCGCCAGCTCAAGCAGCAGCCGGTGCTGGGCTACGACGCGTCCAAGTACGCCACCGAGCGCACCTGGGCGACCGCGCGCGACGGCACGAAGGTCCCGGTGTCGCTGGTCTACCGCAAGGGCTTCGAGAAGAACGGCAAGGCCGCGCTGCTGCAGTACGCCTACGGCAGCTACGGCCATTCGATCGACCCGGCCTTCAGCTCCACTACGGTCAGCCTGCTCGATCGCGGCATGGTGTACGCCATCGCCCACATCCGCGGCGGCCAGGAGATGGGCCGCCAGTGGTACGACGACGGCAAGCTGCTGCGCAAGAAGAACACCTTCACCGACTTCATCGACGTCACCGACCACCTGGTGAAGGAAGGCTACGCAGCGCCCCACCGCGTCGCCGCCTACGGCGGCAGCGCCGGCGGCCTGCTGATGGGCGCGATCGCCAACATGGCGCCGGAGAAGTACCGCGTGATCCTGTCGCAGGTGCCCTTCGTCGACGTGGTCACCACGATGCTCGACGCGAGCATCCCGCTGACCACCAACGAGTACGACGAGTGGGGCAACCCGGAGCAGAAGCCGTTCTACGACTACATGCTCTCGTACTCGCCCTACGACAATCTCAGTGCGCAGGCGTATCCGGCGATGTTCGTCGGCACCGGCCTGTGGGATTCGCAGGTGCAGTACTGGGAGCCGGCCAAGTACGTGGCGAAACTGCGCGACCTGGACACCGGCGACCAGACGATCGTGCTGCGCACCAACATGGACGCCGGCCACGGCGGCAAGTCCGGCCGTTTCCGCAAGTACCGCGAACTGGCGGAGATGTATGCGTTCCTGCTGGACCGGCTGGAAGTCGAAACCCGCTGATCGCGCGCGTGCTCTAGCTTTTGCCTTCGTCCCCCTGCAAAGGCAGGGGGAGGCTGGGAGGGGGTGCCCACGGCTCGCGTTGATCCCAAAGACACCCCCTCCCCAACCCTCCCCTGCGAAGGCAGGGGAGGGAGCAAAAGCTCTTCGCTTTTGCCTCCTTTGGAAAAGGGGGTATGGGGGATTTGCTCTTGCCCTCAAAAGCTCGCGGCTTCCGCCGCTCCTACAATGCAGACGATGACTTCCAACCGTTTCCGCTGGGCCTGGTGGCTGCTGGCCTACGCCAGCCTCGGCCTGGGACTGATCGGCGTCGTGGTGCCGGGGCTGCCGACGGTGCCGTTCGTGCTGCTGTCGGCCTTCGCCGCCGCGCGAGGCTCCGAACGGCTGCACCGCTGGCTGCTCGCGCATCGCGTGTTCGGACCGATGATCGCCGACTGGCAGGCGCACGGCGCGGTGAGCCGGCGCGCCAAGCGACTGGCCGTCCTGTCCATGGCCGCCTGCGGAGTCATCATGTGGCTGACCGCACCGCGCGCGTGGATGGCTGCGACCGGGATCGGCTGCATGGCCGTGGTGGCGGTATGGCTGTGGCGGCGCCCGGAGCCGCCGGACGGGCGGGGCGCGGCTGGGCGTCCGTAGGGGCGGCGGAAGCCGCGAGCTTTTGAGGGCAAGAGCAAATCCCCCATACCCCCTTTTCCAAAGGGGGCAAAAGCGAAACGTTTTTCCCAATTCCCGATTCCCGGCCTTCAAGGGCACTCGCGGCTTTCGCCGCTCCCGCGGGGGCGCGGAGATCCTGCCTGTGCCTGTTCAGTCCACCACCTTCGCGCAGCGCCGCGGCGCGGCTACACTGCGGCCATGAAGACCATCCGCCTGAGCCTGCTCACGATCGCCGCCGCCCTGGCCCTGGCCGGCTGCGGCAACAAGGGACCGCTGGTCCTGCCCGACGCGCCCGAGGATGCCGGAGCGCCGGTGGCCGCGGACGGCGCCGATGCCACCGTCGAGGATGAAACCGGCACCGATGCCACCCCGGCGGACGATGCCGACGCCACCGCCGAGCCGGTCGACGACACCGACGCACCGGTCGAACCCGAGCCGCTGCCGCAGGACGACGGCGACGGCGGCTGAGCGATGGTCGCTCGCATGCCCGCAGCGGCGCCCGCGCTGCGATTCACCAAGATGCACGGCGCTGGCAACGACTTTGTCGTCCTCGACCTGCGCGCCGATGCCGCGCCGCCGTCGCCCGACCTGTGCCGCGCGCTGGCCGACCGCCACGCCGGCGTCGGCTGCGACCAGATCCTCACCGTCGAAGCGCCCACCAGTGCCGATGCCATCGCCGCCTACCGCATCTGGAACGCCGACGGCTCGCCCTCGCAGCAATGCGGCAACGGCGCGCGCTGCGTCGCGGCCTGGCTGGTGCGCGATGGCGCGGCTGGCCGCACCGCGTTCGAACTCGACAGCCCCACCGGCACCCACGCGGTGGAAGCGCTGGGCGGCGGCCGCTACCGCATCGCCATGGGCGTGCCGCGGTTCGAACCCTCGGCGATCGGCCTCAGCGGCTTCGACGCCGAGCGCGACGAGTACGACATCGTGCTCGACGAGGACCTGAAGCTGCGCTTCGGCGCGGTGTCGACCGGCAACCCGCACGCCGTGATCGAGGTCGCGGACGTCGACGACATCCCGGTATCGCGCTATGGCCGCGCGCTGCAGCAGTCGCCCGCGTTCGCCGAGTCGGCCAACGTCGGCTTCGCGCAGGTCGTCGCGCGCGACCGCATCCGCCTGCGCGTGTTCGAGCGCGGCGTCGGCGAGACGCTGGCCTGCGGCAGCGGCGCCTGCGCGGCGGTGGCGGTGCTGGCGCGACGCGGTCGCGTGGACCGCGACGTCGCCGTCGCGCTGCCCGGCGGCGAGCTGCGCATCACCTGGCCCGGCGGCGGCGCGCAGATCCTGATGTCCGGGCCGACCGCATTCGTATTCGAAGGGGAGTGGTTGCAATGAGCGAAACCGCCGAAAAACTCGGTGCCCACGAAGTCGCCGCCTGGCTGCGGCTGCATCCGAAGTTCCTGCAGCAGTTCCCGGACCTGGCGATCAGCATGGTCGTGCCGCGCGAAGAGGGCCCGGCCGCGTCGCTGGCCAGCTACCAGCTCGAGGTGCTGCGCGACAAGAACCGCGAACTGACCCAGCGCCTGCACGACCTGTACGCCATCGCGCAGGAAAACGAGCGCCTGGCCGTGCAGACCCAGCAGCTCACGCTCAACCTGCTGCGCCAGGACAGCGCCGCGGCCACCGTGCGCGCGATGGTTGCGAGGCTTGCCGAGGACTTCAACGGCGACCTGGTGCAGATCGTGCTGTTCGCGCCCGTGGACGGCCTGGACGATGCCGACTGGCTGCAGGTGATCCCGCGCGACGACGCGGTGCTGGCTCCCTTCCGCGATTGCCTCGCCGACGGTGAGCCGCTGTGCGGCCGCCTGCATCCCGACAAGCAGGCGCTGCTGTACGGCCCGCGCGTGGAGGAAGTGCAGTCCACCGCGCTGCTGCCGCTCGAAGGCGTCGGCCTGGTCGCCGTGGGCAGCGGCGACCCGAACCGTTTTTACCCGGGCATGGGCACGCTGTTCCTGCGCATGATGGGCGAGGCGTTCGCGACGGCGCTGCGCAGGTTCGACACATAGCCGATCGCGTCGCGCGTCACTCCAAGCCGTCATTCCCGCGCAAGTGGGAACCCAGCGTCTTTGCCCCAACATCGTCATTCCCGCGCAGGCGGGAATCCAGTTGCAGACCGATCCTTCGCAATCACCGTTGGCATCGCCCGTGCCGAAGTCACTGGATTCCCGCCTGCGCGGGAATGACGACGTGGGAGTGCGCGAACAATGGGCCCGGGAGCCGCACAGTGCTGACGCACGACGGCGAAGCGATGATGCCGGGCGCGCACCACGTTGGGAGCAGCGCGCGACGACGGCGTAGAGTAGTCACGCCATGGCCGCCACCAGCCCCACCGACTACCTCGCCCACCTCGAAGTCGAGCGCCGCATGTCCGCGCACACGCTCGACGCCTATCGCCGCGACCTCGCCGCGCTGTCCGAATGGGCGCAAGGCCAGGGCATTGCCGACCTCGAAACCCTGCAGCCCGGACAGCTGCGCGCTTTCGTCGCCGCCGAGCATCGCCGCGGCCTTGCGCCGAAGAGCCTGCAGCGCCGGCTGTCGGCCTGCCGCAGCTTCTACCAGTGGCTGCTGAAGAACGGCCGCATCGCCCTCAATCCAGTCGCCGCGATCAAGGCCCCGAAGGCGCCGCGCAGGCTGCCGCAGGTGCTCGACGCCGACGAGGCCTCGCGGCTGGTGGAAGTGCCGACCGACGTGAAGCTCGGCCTGCGCGACCGCGCGCTGCTGGAACTGTTCTACTCCTCCGGCCTGCGCCTGTCCGAACTGTGCGCGCTGCGCTGGCGCGACCTCGACCTGGGCAACGGACTGGTCACCGTGCTCGGCAAGGGCAACAAGCAGCGCAGCGTGCCGGTCGGTTCGCACGCGCGCGCCGCGCTCGAAGCCTGGCGCGACGAAACGAAGGCAGCGAACGAGGCGCCGGTGTTCCCCGGCCGCGGCGGTGCGCCGATCTCGCAGCGCGCCGTGCAGATCCGCATCCGCCAGCTGGCCCAGCGCCAGGGCATGTTCAAGCACGTGCACCCGCACATGCTGCGGCACAGCTTCGCCAGCCACATGCTCGAATCCTCCGGCGACCTGCGCGGCGTGCAGGAACTGCTCGGCCACGCCGACATCGCCACCACCCAGATCTACACCCACCTGGATTTCCAGCACCTGGCCAAGGTCTATGACGCCGCGCACCCGCGCGCCAAGCGCAAGAAGGGCGACTGAACCGTCTACCCGTGGGAGCGGCTTCAGCCGCGAGCTTTTGAAGGTCGGGTCAAGAGCAAATTCCCCATACCCCCTTTTCAAAGGGGGCAAAGGCCAGATGCTCTCCGGTTCCCCGACCTTGGCCCTTGCTCCATAAAGCTCGCGGCTGAAGCCGTTCCCACGGGGGTTGCGTCCGTCGCCTCCGGCCCCCATCCACTTGACTCGACCCCGGAGGCCGCATGGACCCCAGCCAGAATCCCAACGTGTTCCACGCCACCACCATCGTCTCGGTACGCCGCGGCGACCGCGTCGTCGTTGCCGGCGACGGACAGGTCACGCTCGGAAACACGGTAATGAAAGCCAACGCGCGCAAGGTGCGCCGGCTCGGCAAGGACGGCCAGGTGCTGGCCGGCTTCGCCGGTGCCGCGGCCGACGCGTTCACCCTGTTCGAGCTGTTCGAATCGAAGCTGGAGAAGCACGGCCAGCTCACCCGCGCCGCGGTGGAACTGGCCAAGGACTGGCGCACCGAGCGTCGCTTCGGGAAGCTCGAAGCACTGCTCGCCGTGGCCGACAAGGACACATCGCTGATCGTGAGCGGTACCGGCGACGTGATCGAGCCGGAGGACGGCCTGGTCGCGATCGGTTCCGGCGGCCCGTTCGCCCTGTCCGCCGCGCGCGCGCTGCTCGCGCACACCGAGCTGGACGCGAAGGCCGTCGCCACCGAAGCGCTCAAGATCGCCGGTGACATCTGCATCTACACCAACGGCAACATCGTGGTCGAAGAGCTGTGATTCGTGATTGGTGATTCGTAGAAGCAAACCACCACCTCGCGTCGCCGAATCGATCGTCCACCATCCACGACCCCGTGAATCACCAATCACCAATCACCAATCCCGAATCGCCAATGACCAATCACGGCTCTTCCTCCACCATGACCCCGCGCGAGATCGTGCAGGAGCTCGATCGCCACATCGTCGGCCAGCAGCAGGCCAAGCGCGCGGTCGCGATCGCGCTGCGCAACCGCTGGCGCCGCGCCCAGCTCGACGACGAGCTGCGCAACGAGGTAATGCCCAAGAACATCCTGATGATCGGCCCCACCGGCGTCGGCAAGACCGAGATCGCGCGCCGCCTGGCGACGCTGGCCAACGCGCCGTTCGTGAAGGTGGAAGCCACGCGCTTCACCGAGGTCGGCTACGTCGGCAAGGATGTGGAGCAGATCATCCGCGACCTCGCCGACACCGCGGTCAAGCTCTATCGCGAGCAGGCCAAGCAGCGCGTGCGCACCCAGGCCGAAGAGCGTGCCGAGGACCGCATCCTCGACGCCCTGCTGCCGCGTCGCGAAGTGCCGTCGACCGGCTTCGGCTTCGGCGCCAGCACCACCGTGGACATCGGCGCCGAGCCGTCCGCGCAGGGCAACTCCGACAAGGCCAACGACACCCGCATCAAGCTGCGCAGGCAGCTGCGCGCAGGCGACCTCGACGAGCGCGAGATCGAACTCGAACTGTCCGCGAATGTCGGCGTCGACATCATGACCCCGCCCGGCATGGAAGAGATGGGCCAGCAGCTGCGGCAGATGTTCTCCAACCTCGGCGGCGGCAAGACCCACAAGCGCAGCCTGAGCATCAAGGCCGCGCGCCCGCTGCTGATCGAGGAAGAGGCCGGCAAGCTGGTCAACGAGGACGAGGTGCGCGAAGCCGCGATCGAAGCCTGCGAGCAGCACGGCATCGTCTTCATCGACGAGATCGACAAGGTCGCCAAGCGCAGCGAAGGCATGGGCGCCGATGTGTCGCGCGAAGGCGTGCAGCGCGACCTGCTGCCGCTGGTCGAAGGCTCCACCGTCAGCACCAAGTACGGCTCGGTGAAGACCGACCACATCCTGTTCATCGCCTCCGGCGCGTTCCACCTCGCCAAGCCCAGCGACCTGATCCCGGAGATGCAGGGCCGTTTCCCGATCCGGGTAGAGCTGAGCGCGCTGAGCAAGGAAGACTTCGTGCGCATCCTCACCGAGCCCAAGGCGGCGCTGACCAAGCAGTACGTCGAGTTGATGAAGACCGAGGGCGTGTCGCTGTCGTTCGCCGACGACGCCGTCGAGCGCCTCGCCGAGATCGCTGCCCAGGTCAACGAACGCCAGGAAAACATCGGCGCCCGCCGCCTGCACACCGTGCTCGAGCGCCTGCTCGACACCCTGAGCTTCGAGGCGCCCGACAACAGCGGTACCGTCACCATCGACCGCGCCTACGTCGACCAGCACCTGGGCGAACTGGTGCAGGACCAGGACCTGAGCCGCTACATCCTCTGATCACGCCAGGCCCCGGGTGGCATGAATCGGCCCGGCACTGCGTATGCCTGTAGAGACGGATCGAGGATGACGCGGTGGCCGGCCCATCAGGCGCCTGGTTGCGAGGCTGTTGCGCGGCCTGACGTTCGAGGCGGATTCGGTGCACGTCGACTATCGCAGCAGCGGTGGGCCGGGGGCCGTGCCGCCGGCGCGGCGCGCGTCCGTGCCGATGCGCTGCGCGCACCGCGGTCCCGGGCTGGTCCGGTCGCCGCACCCGCGACGTTTGCCCGAGCAATGCCATTGCCAGCCTGGAGGAAGGACATGAAGGATCACCGGAGATCGTGGTTGTTCGCGGGCGCGCTGGGGATGGCGCTTGCCGGTTGCACGTCCGAGCGCGCGGCGCCATCGGCGGAGCCGCCTGTCGTGGACGACGGGGCGCCCGGGCCGGCATCCGTGCAGGCCGCCGCCTCCGCGCCGGCGTCCGCGGCTCCAGCTGCGGCGTCCACGGCCACCGCGGCCGATGCCGCACCGATGCCGGAGCCGGCACGGGAGCCGGCCGCAGACGAGGTTTCCCCCGACGCCGTCGCCGAGCCCGACGAGCCCGCTGCGTTCAACGTCGCCAGCGTGCCGCAGACCAGCGCCAGCCTGCCGCCGTTCCCGTTCTTCAAGGCGCCCGACGGGCTGGTGAGCGGCTATCGCGAAGGCGAGCGCGAACTTTCGTTCGATGCGCAGTACTTCATCGCCGGAACGCAGCCGCGACTGGTCGAAGGTCGCGTGTTCCGCGACAGGTTCAATCTGGCCGGTGACGCGCGCAAGTACAGCGAGCTCGAGTTCCATCGCAACTACGAGAACGCGGTCAAGGCGCTCGGCGGCGTCAAGGTGAACAAGGCGCAGTACACGCCCGGTGTCGCCGGCGCTGCAGGCGGGCGCGCGTCGATCGAGAAGCACATGCACGGCGCCGCCGCGATCTCCGACTACCGCCATGACAGCTATCTCATCCGGGCACCCGCGCACGAGTACTGGATCGACGTGAGCACCGGTTCGATCCCGCTGCACGGCTACGTCGTGGTCGTCGAGCGCGAGGCGATGACGCAGTCGCTTGGCTTCCTCGACGCGGCAGCGATGAAGCAGGCGATCGACCGCGACGGCCGCGTCGCGCTGCACGTCAACTTCGACGTCGACAAGGCAACGCTGCGACCCGAAGCGGAGCCGGTGATTGCGGAGATCCGCACGCTGATGGAGGCGAACCCCTCGCTTGAGCTGTCCATCGAGGGCCACACCGACAACACCGGTGATGCGGACCACAACCACACGCTGTCGGCGCAGCGTGCCCGCGCCGTGGCCAGCGCACTGGTTGCACTGGGCGTGGCGCCGGGGCGGCTGCAGTCGCAGGGCTTCGGCCAGGACAGGCCGGTGGCCGACAACGCCACGCCGGAAGGGCGCGCGCAGAACCGCCGGGTGGAGCTGGTGCGGCTGTAGCGGCAACCTCCGAATCGACGCGCGCCGGGACGAATGGCACTGCCGCTGCCGTCGACGACTGCTAACTTTGCCGGACATCGACGGAAACTTTCCCCGCATGAAGATTGCCGCCTGCCTCCTGCCGTTCCTCGCCGCGCTGAGCACGCCGGTTGTCGCCCAGGACAAGCCAGGCGACGACATGTATGCCAAGGCCAGGGGCGTCGTCGGCGACCTGCAGCGCATCGTCGCCCCGACCGGTGTCCAGGAGACCTACAAGGCGCGGATCGGCGGCATCGACCAGTGGATCAACGTCCGCGGGCAGGACCGCGGCAACCCCGTGATCCTGTTCGTCCACGGCGGGCCGGCGTCGCCGTTGATGCCGGCGGCCTGGGAGTTCCAGCGGCCACTCGAGGAATACTTCACCGTCGTCAACTACGACCAGCGCGGCGCCGGCAAGACCTTTCTTGCCAACGATCCGGACGCGGTCGCCGATACCCTGCACATCGAGCGCTACGTCGATGACGCGATCGAGGTCGCCGAGCACGTGCGCAAGCGCCTGGGCAAGGACAAGCTCATCCTGATGGCGCACAGCTGGGGCACGGTGGTCGGCATGGGCGCCGCGCTCGAACGCCCGGACCTGTTCCACGCCTACGTCGGCATCGGCCAGGTCATCAACGTGCGCGACAACGAGCGGATCAGCTTCGAGTACGGGCTGGCGCAGGCGCGCGAGCACGGCAACGCGGAAGCGGTGGCCGAACTCGAGTCGATCGCGCCGTACCCGGGCGACCAGCCGATCACCCGCGAGCGGATCATCATCGCGCGCAAGTGGCCGCAGTTCTACGGCGGCATGACCGCGTATCGCGACGGTTCGGCGAAGTACTTCTTCGGTGCGCCGCTGCTGTCGCCCGAGTACGACGCCGCGGACGTGAAGGCGATCGACGCGGGCAACGTATTCACCCTCGGGCGCATCCTGCCCGAGTTCCTCGAGGTCGATTACAAGCGCGTGCGCGAGTTCCCGATCCCGGTGGTGATGTTCATGGGGCGCCACGACTACACGACGCCGTCGCAGCCGACCGCGGACTGGCTGGAACGGGTGGACGCGCCGTACAAGCGCGGTGTGTGGTTCGAACGCTCCGCGCACATGATTCCGTGGGAGGAGCCGGGCAAGCTACTGGTGAGCCTGCTCGAAACCGTGCGGCCGCTGGCGGTGGAGGCGGAAGCAACGCAGCCCTGACCGCCCTCGCAGGAGCGGCGGAAGCCGGGAGCTTTCAGGAGGAAGAAACCCGCCGGAGCGGAGAGCTCGCGGCTTCCGCCGCTCCTACGGGAGCCGCGCGACGCTACGGCGCGGGATAGCGCGACCGATTGCCCCACGCGCGCCACAGTGTTCCACCCCCGTTGGCCACGCTTCATGGTCCGGGCGCGTGTTGCAATGCACAATACGCGGATGACGCCCATCGATCCCCCGGTCGCGAACGGTCACGCCCCTGCCGCGCGCCAGCTGCCGCCGCGCGTGGCCAGGTTGGTCCTGTTCGCGCTGGGCATGGGCGGCTTCGCGATCGGCACCAGCGAGTTCGCGATCATGGGGTTGATGCCCGAGATCGCGCGCGGGCTGGGCATCGACGAGCCGCAGGTCGGCCACGTGATCAGCGCCTACGCGCTGGGCGTCGTGGTCGGCGCGCCGCTGCTGGCGATCCTCGGCGCGCGCCTGCCGCGGCGCACGCTGCTGCTGGCGCTGATGGGGTTCTACGCGCTGGGCAACCTGGCCAGCGCGCTGTCGCCGGACTACCACGCCATGCTGCTGTTCCGGTTCATCGCCGGCCTGCCGCATGGCGCGTACTTCGGCGTGGCGGCGCTGGTGGCGGCGTCGATCAGCCCGCCGGAACAGCGCGGCCGGGCAGTGGGGCTGGTGATGCTGGGCCTGTCGATCGCGCTGCTGGTCGGCAACCCGCTGGCGACATGGCTCGGGCAGGTGCTCGAATGGCGCCACGCGTTCGGCCTGGTCGCGCTGATCGCGCTGCTGACGGTGGCGCTGGTGGCGCGATCGCTGCCGCCCGATCCCGACGAGCCGCACCAGGATCCGATCCGCGAACTGCGCGACTTCAACCGCAAGCCGGTGTGGCTGGCGCTGGGCATCGGCGCGATCGGGTTCTCGGGCATGTTCTGCGTCTTCAGCTACCTGGCGCCGACCATGACCCAGGTGACGGGTTTGCCCGAATCGTGGATCCCGTTCGGGCTGGTCGCGTTCGGCGTCGGCAGCATCATCGGCACGCTCGGTGGCGGCTGGCTGTACGACCGGCTGCGGTTCCGCTCGGTGGCGGTGGTGCTGGCGTGGTCGGTGGTGGTGTTGCTGGTGTTCCCGTTCGCCGCGCACGCAGCGTGGTCGCTGCTGCTGATGGTGGTGGCGGTCGGCACGATGGGCGCGCTGGCGACGATCCTGCAGGCGCACCTGATGGCGGTCGCGGCGGGCGCGCAGACGCTGGCGGCGGCGTCCAACCACTCCGCGTTCAATGCCGCCAATGCGCTGGGCCCGTGGCTGGGCGGCATGGCGATCAGTTCGGGGTTCGGCTGGACGTCCACCGGCTACGTCGGCGCGGCCACCGCGGTCGCCGGCCTGCTGGTGTACGCGTGGGCGCGGCGTGATGTGCGCCGCGCGGAAGCCTGCGTGGCTGCCGGTTGATACCGCGCGCGGATTCACGCGGCCCGATTGCTCGCAGGAGCGGCCGAAGTCGCGACCTTTCAGGCAGACGACCAAGATCGCGGCTTCCGCCGCTCGTACTCCGCGTTCTTACAACCGCTCGCGCCTGGCCAACGCGTCCTGGATGTCCTCCAGGCCCTGCCCGCGCGTTTCGATGCCGCTGCGCAGCAGCATCACCGCCGACGCCGCCATCGGCAGGGCGATCAGCAGCGCCGACAGTTCGAAGTGTTCGAACAGCCCCGCCACGCCGAACGCCGCGCCGAGGATGCCGCCGAACTTGGAGCTGGCCGCGATCACGCCCGAGCCGGTGCCGCGCAGCTGCACGGGATAGATCTCGGCCGCGTACGGAATCATCGTCGCGATCACCCCGCTGACGCTGACCAGCAGCGCGACGGTGGCGGCGATGGTGGCGGCCTCCGAGCGCAGCCCGGCCACGCCGATGGCGAAGAACGCCAGCAGCGACGTCGTGGTCAGCGCGATGAACGCCACCAGCGTGCGCACGCTGCTCCAGCGGTAGTACATCCACACCACCACCGCGATCCCAGGCAGCGCCAGCAGCGCCGACTGCGCCAGCACCCGGTTCACGCCCGCGTCGTCGACGCCGAACTGCACCAGGTTCACCGGCAGCCACAGCACGAAGCCGAAGTTCACCAGCCCCCACGCCACCCCGCACACCACCAGCCCCCAGGTGATGCTGGCATGGCGTCCGCGCAGCAGTGCGCGCATGCCCTTGACCACGTGTGGATCGTCCAGCACCGGGGCGCCGGGATGGCGGCTGTCGTCGTGCTCGACGTCGGCCGCCCTGCCGGAAAACTTGCGCAGCACCGCGCGCGCCTGCGACTCGAGCCCGGCGTTGGACAGGAAGCGAGGCGACTCGGGGATGTAGCGGTTGAGGATCAGGATCACCAGGCCGGTGGGCATGTTCAGCAGCCACAGCACGCGCCAGGAGAACAGCGGTTCGAGCGTCGCCGCAGCGCCCGCGGCGAGCAGGTAGCCGGCCGACGTGCCGACTCCGCCCAGCGCCACCAGCAGCCAGCCGCGGTGAGCGGCAGGCACGGTCTCGGCCATCAGGGTGAATGCGATCGGCAGCATGCCGCCGGCGGACGCGCCCATCAGGAAGCACATCACCAGGTTCCATTCGAAGGTCGGCATCGCACCGCAGATCGAGGTGCCGATGAACATCAGCGCCGACAGCAGGATCCCGGCGCGGCGCCCGAACACGTCGGCCAGCCGTCCCCACACGATCGAGCCGACCGTGGTGCCGATCAGCGCCACCAGCGCCAGCACGCTGGCCGTCGGCTTGCTGATCGAATATTCCGCGCTCATCCCCGGCATCACGAAGCCCAGCGTGGCCGGCTTCATCACGTCCACTGCCAGCGCGACCACCAGCACGACCACCAGCTTCCAGTGCTCGCGGTTGAGCGGCACGCCGTCGGCGACGTGGAAGTGGAGGTGCGAGCCGCCGTGCAGGCTCTCGCGCATCATCGCCAGCCGCGGCATCAGGCCGAAGCCGGCCAGCACCACGCCGGCCGGGATCATCGCCATGCCCCACAGCATCCACGCGTCCATCGGCATGCCCACCATCTGCCAGTGCGTGTGCCGGCCCATCATGAACATCGGCATGTGCGAGGCCACGCCGGCGAGGATCAGCGCGCAGCCGGCCCAGAAGGCGAGGGGGTGATGGAAGGCGATGCCGGGGGTGGCGCGGGGGTTGTCGGGCGTCATGGTGTTTCAGGGGGAATGCAGGAGTGGCGGAAGCCGCGAGCTTCTTGCTCCCTCCCCTGCGAGGGCAGGGGAGGGTTGGGGAGGGGTGCCTTCGGGATCAACCCGAACCGTGACCACCCCCTCCCAGCCTCCCCCTGCCTTCGCAGGGGGAGGGGCAGGCGTTGCGGGGGCGGCTACTCGCGCGCGTCCGCGCTCGCGTCGCGCGCGGCGCGGAACTCGGAGTCCTGGCTCCAGTTCGGCCAGCGATCGGAGTTGGCCAGCTCGCTGCCCACGGTGTAGAGCAGCCGCAGGTCGCGCGCCATGCCGCCGAACGTCCAGCTCGCCTCCCACTCGTCGGCGGGCTGGTGGTAGCGGTTGGCGCGGTATTCGTCGGCGAACGCCTTGCCCGCGGGCAGGCCGCCGTCGACCATGTCCTCGCCGGAGCCGAACGACACCGCCGGCACGCCGCGCTTGGCGAACGGGAAGTGGTCGGAGCGGAAGAAGTAGCCGGCCTCGGGGCTGGAGTCGGGCGTGAAGCGCAGGTCGAAGCGTTTCGCGGTGGCGACCAGTTCATCCAGCAGGTCCTGCTTCGCGCTGCCCGAAGTGCTGAAATCGCGCGCCGGGCCGTGCGGGTCCAGCGCGTCCATGTTGAGCACCGCGACCGTCTTGCCCAGCGGGTACAGCGGGCTGGAGGCGTAATACTCGGTGCCGAGCAGGCCCTTCTCCTCGGCGGTGACGTTGAGGAACACGATCGAACGTTCCGGCTTCGTATCCGCGTTCGCGAAGGCGCGGCCCATCGCGACCAGCGCCGCGGTGCCGGTGGCATTGTCGACCGCGCCGTTGTAGATGCGGTCGCCTTCGGCGTCCGGCGCGCCGACGCCAAGGTGGTCCCAGTGCGCGCTGTAGATCACGGTCTCGTCGGGGCGCTCGCTGCCCTCGATGCGGCCGACGATGTTGTAGGAGGTGATGACTTCCGAATCGACGTCGTACTTCGCCGAGAACGTTTCGCCTTCAAGTTCCACCGGCTTGAAGTCGCGGGTCTGCGCCTGCTTCTTCAGCGTTTCGAAATCCAGCCCGGCGTCCTTAAACAGTTCGACCGCGAAGTCGCGCTGGATCCAGCCTTCCAGCTGCGGATGGGTGTCGGAAGGGTTCTCGCGCACCACGTCGAACATGGTGTTGGTGTTGGAGTTCTTCACCGTGGCCCAGCCGTAGGAGGCCGGTTCGGTTTCGTGGATCACCAGCATGCCGGTCGCGCCCTGGCGCGCGGCTTCCTCGTACTTGTAGGTCCAGCGGCCGTAGTAGGTCATGGCCTTGCCGCCGAAGTCACCTTCGCCGGTTTCGTAATCGGGATCGTTGACCAGCACCAGCGCGATCTTGCCCTTGAGGTCGATGCCCTTGAAGTCATCCCAGTCGCGCTCGGGCGCGGTGACGCCGTAGCCGACGAAGACGATCGGCGCGTCGGTGATCTCGACCGATTTCGAGCCGTCCATCGCCGCGCGCACGGCGATCTGTTCGCCCTGCGTGAGCCTGCGTGGCGTGCCGTCGATGTTCACCGACAGTGCCGGCGTGCCGGCGATGTCCGAGCGCAGCAGCGGCACCGCCTGGGTCCAGGCGCGCGTGCCGTCTTCCTGCACGTCGCCGCCCGGCTGCACGCTCGCGGCCTGCATCTGTGCGGTCACGTAGTCGATGGTCTTCTTCTCGCCGGCGGTCGCCGGACCGCGGCCTTCGAAATCGTCGGCCGAAAGCGTCTTGACCATCTCCGACAGGCGCTGCGGGTCGAACGTCGGCGCGTCGACGGGTGGGGCGGCGATTGCCGGCGACAGCGCCAGCGTGATCGAGAGGGAAAGCAGCGAGGCGGCGAAGCGTGTCATGGCGTACCCGTGGAAACAGCCGGTGCGGCGACCGTCGATGGTAGCAGCGGGGTGCGCGAGGTTGCGGCGTGGCCCTCCGGCGTCGGAGTCGAAGTCAAGAGCAAATCCCCCGCTTCGCTTCGCTACGCCGCCCCCTTTTTCAAAGGGGGCTTTCGGACGCCGGTGACGCCCGGATGGCGAGGTTGCATCGGCTCTTCGAGCCCCTTTTTCAAAGGGGGCTTCCGGGCGCCGGTGACGTCCGGATGGCGAGGTTGCATCGGCTCTTCGAGCCTCCTTTCCAACAGGGGGCTTTCGGGCGCCGGTGAGTCCGGATGGCGGGGTTGCATCGGCTCTTCGAGCCCCCTTTGGAAAAGGGGGCGGGCCGGCGAAGCCGGACGGGGGATTTGCTCTTCGCCCGGCAATCCAGCCGCCGGCCAGCCCGGGCAGGCAAGCTGCCTGCCCGGGCTGCGGATCAGTACCGCGCCTGCAGCGTCAGCCGGTCGAAGGCTTTCACCCCGACCACCTTGATGTAGTACGTCCCGGCCGCCGGATTGGCGATGCGGATCGTCTCGCTGTTGCCGCGGCGCTCGGAGCGGGCGTCGGCGTCGCCGGGTGCCGGTTCCGCATCGCGGCTGGCGTACAGGCTGACGTCGCCGCTGCCGCCGTAGGACAGGATGTTGAGCATCGCCGCGCCTTCCGGCACTTCGATCGCGAACAACAACGCCTCGCCCGCGCCGCCGGCCAGTCCGCTCACCGGCACCTTGTTCTCCAACGGCGTCGCCTCCGGACCGGTGTCGTCGCCGGGCGAGAACACGTGCACGCCGGTGATGCCGCCGAGCGCGAACAGGCGGCCGTCGTCCAGCGCGGACAGGCGCTGCACGCCCTGGTGGCCCATCGGCGTCAGCTTCACCTGCACGGGCTGGGTCGGGTCGGCGATGTCGAGTTCGTGCAGGCCGTCGCTGTCGGCGAACCAGGCGCGGTCGCCGCGCTGGGCGACGTGGGTGTACGAGTCGTCGTCGCCGGTGTCGTAGCGGCCGACCACCACCGGTGCCGCCGGGTCGGCGATGTCGATCACCTGCACGCCGCTGCCGCAGGCCAGGTACAGCAGCGAGACGCCGCTGTCGATCGCCAGGTCGAAGCCGTGACCGCAGCCGTCGTTGAGGTGCGACACTTCCACCGGTGCCGCCGGATCGGCGATGTCGTACACGCGCAGGCCGCCGCCGCTGGCGTCGTTGGACTCGTTGCTCTCGGCGATGTAGGCGTGGCTGCCGTTGACCTTGAGCGCGTAGGGCTGGTTCGACAGCCCGCCCTGCCAGACCAGCGTCGGCGCGGCCGGGTCGGAGATGTCGACGACGCCGAACAGGCCGCCGTTGGTCCACTTGGCCACGTAGGCATACTGGCCGGCGATGTCGAGCACCGCGGCGAACGGGAACTGCACGCTGCCCGTTTCCACCGGCGCGGCCGGGTCGGACAGGTCGACGCCGATCAGGCCGTAGCCCCAGGCCGCGAGCCAGGCGGTGTCGCCCGCCATTGAGATCTCCTCGAAGCTGCGCTGCTCCAGGCTCTTGGGCAGGTCGGCTTCGAAGCGGGCGCTCGGCGCCAGCGTCTGCGCGTCGTTGACCGTCAGGCCGTAGTTCGCCTGCAGCAGCACCACGCTGCCGTCGTGCAGCGCCATGTCCTTGGCCGCGCCACCGCCGGGCAGCCACGAGGTCGAGATGCGCTGCGGCTGCTGCGGCGTGGACGCGTCGACGGCCTGCAGCAGGTCGGTTTCGGTGGGGATCAGCAGCGTGTTGCCGGCCTGCACCGCGCGGCGCGCGGAGAAGACTTCGAGGTCGAAGTGCCCGGCTTCGGCCGGCGCGTCGATGTTGGCGATGTTCCACACGTCCAGGCCTTGGCCGTAGCCGAAGGTGTAGGCGTAGTCGCCGACGTGCACGCCGATGAAGGCCGGCGGGATGTCGAGCCAGCCGCGCTTGGACAGCTGGCCGCTGGCGTTCAGGTCGTACAGGGTGAGCTGGTTGCCGGCGCCGATCACGAAGCCCGGCTCCGCGCTGAGGCTGAAGTTGTCCAGCCCGCCGACCGCGTTGCTGGCCGCGAGTACCGGCAGTTCCGGCGTGCCGGTGTCGAACACATCGAGCACGGTGTTGCCGAACCAGTTGCGGCCGGTGGCGAAGATCGTGTTGCCGCTGCTGGTGATCTTCGTGTACTGGCCCGCGCTGGTGAGCGGAGTGGCGGCGAATTCCGGTGCGGCCGGGTCGGCCAGGTCGGAGACGAACACGCCGTGGTTGTTGTCGAACAGGTACAGGTGGTCGTTGGCGACCGCCAGGCCGAGCATGACCTTGTTGTCGGCGTCGAGGTAGTCCTCGCTCTGGTCGACGAGTTCCGGGTGGTCGGGATCGGCCAGCGACCAGGTGGTCACGCCGGCGCTGCCGTCGTAGCCGCGCCAGCTGGCATACAGGTAGTCGCCGTGGCGGGCGAGGCCGTTGATCGCGCCGTCGGCCGGGGCGCTGGTGGCCACGCGGATCGGGGCGGTCGGGTCGCTGTAGTCCCAGGTCGCGACCACGCGGCCGGTGGGGATGTAGACGCGGTCGCCGGCGACGACCGGGTCGGCGGCGATGGCGCCGCCGCGCACCAGCGAGAGTGACAGCGGCGCGTCGTCGGCGGCCCGGGCGTGGGTGGGGGCGGCCAGGGCGAGGGCGGCGGCGAGGGCGCTGGCGAGCAGCTTGATTGCCATGGTGCGTGTCTCCTTGAGAGGAAGGACGGACGACGGGCGTCACGGTTTCGGTCGGGGTGGCGTCGCCCGCGCGGGGGAACGGGACGGCGACACGGGGATTCGGGAGCAGCCTCCCGGCGGCGCGCAGGCAGCCCGTCGAAACTGGATGGGCAGGCGACGGGGGTCATTCCAACCGGGTAACGATCGTTTGACGGACGCGTGACCGGGGCGGAACCCGCGCCTGGCCCCGACTCCGTGCGACAAGGATCGATGCGTTGGCTAGCGTAGGGGTGCGAACTGCGTCGCGGTTTCGGGCCGGGGGGCCGGCAGTTCGCGTTCACCGGCCAGTTCGCGTGCCCGGGTTCGTGCGGCTTCGGCCTGCGGACCCTGGCCGAGGCTGCGCAGCAGCCGGGCCTGCAGCGCGGCGAGGTCGAAATCCTGGTCCGCCCAAGGCGAGGCGCGGCCGATCAGCGCGCTGGCCCGGTCCGCCTGGCCGCGTTCGAGCAGCCAGCCTGCATGGGCGACCACCACTTCGGCGATCTCCTCGGGGATGCCGCGCTCTTCGGCCAGCGCCAGGGCCGCGCGGTAACCGGCGTCGGCGGCCGCCTCGTCGCCGCGCGCGCGCCGGGCGACGGCGTGGACCAGCAGGCCCGGCAGCGTATCGCCCAACGCGGTGTCCGCGGGGCCGGAAAGCGGCAAGTCGGCGGCGAGCGCCGCCTGTTCGCGGCGCAGCCGCAGCCACGCCTGCCGGCGCGCGTCGCCCTGCGCCGGCCAGGCCTGCAGCGCGGCGTCGGCGATCGCCACCGCTTGCGCCGGTTCGCCGCGGCGGATGGCCAGTTCGGCCAGCAGCAGTTCGCGGCGCCCGTGCTCGGCGGGCTGCGATTGCCCGGCTTCGGGCATCGCCAGCAACTGTCCGGCCTCGCGCAGGCGGCCGGCTTCGATCAGCGCGCGGACACGGGTCAGGACCAGGTCCGCGCGCTGGGTCGGCGCGCGCAGCTCCGGCAGCAGCGCCCAGGCCCGTTCGCTCTCGGCCATGGCTTCGTCGTGACGGAGCAGCTGCAGCAGGGCGATCACGCGCATGTTGCGGAAGGTCGACAGCTCGTTGATCGCGCCCATCGCCTCGAAGTCGCGCGCGGCGCGGTCCAGGTGCGGCAGCGCCTGTGCCGGATGGCCGCGATCGACTTCGAGCACGCCGAGGTTGGCGTCCACGCGCGCCACGGCCAGCGCATCGCCGGCGCTGGCCAGCTGGATGCGTGCCAAGCCGAAATCCGCCAGCGCGCGGTCGAAGCGCTGGCGCATCGCGTTCGCCACCGCGCGGCCGCTGAGCGCGACGCCCAGCTCGGTGGGCCGGGCACGGTCGCCGATGGCGGCGATGGCGCCGTCGTAGGTTCGCGCGGCCTCGTCGGTGCGGCCGAGGCGGAGCAGCATCGCGCCGCGGGCATTGAGCACGCGAGCGCGGAACACCGGGTCGTCGTGCGCGGCGGTGTCGTCGAGCACCGTGTCGAGCGTGGCCAGCCCGCGCGCGTACTGGCCGGCGCGGAAGTCCACGCGCGCCAGCTGGTAGCGCAGGCGCGGCTGCGCGCGCTGCAGCCCGGGTGCTGCGAGCAGGATCTCGCGCGCGGTCTCGATCCGGTTGGCCAGCATCGCCGCGCGGGCGCGCTGCAGGCGCTCGGCCAGCGCGGGCGGGTCGTCGCCGCCGGCGATGGCGTGGCCGCCGAGCACCGCCGCGAGCCGCGCCGTGGCCTGGCGCGCAGCCTCCAGCAGGTCGCGATCGCGCGCGTCGGCGACATGTCCGACGCCGGTCGCGTCGCCGGCACGCAGTCGTACTTCCCAGTCGTCGCCGGTGCGGATGGCGCGGCTGTCGATGATCCACCGGGCCCGCGTCGCGCGCCGCAGGTGCCGTGGGTCGTCGTCAGGCTGCTGGTGCAGCACGCCGAGCGTGTTTTCGCTGGGCAGCACCGGCAGGCCGCTGCGCTGCAGGCGGTCGCCGATGAAGTCCATCAGGCCCAGGCGCACCCAGCTGGCGTCGTCGGAGCCCTGCACCCGGGTCGGCAACACCATGATCGCGCGCTGCGCGGCAGGGCGCGCCGCGGCGCCGGCGTCGTCGACCGTGCTCGCAGCCGGTGGACGCTGCAGGAAGCAGGCCAGCGCCAGCACGGCCACCAGCACCGGGACGACGGAGGTGGTCCACCCTCGCCATCGCGCCATGCCGGGCCGGGTGGCCGGCTGTGGGTGCGCTGCGGGCAGCGCCGCGAGTGGAGCCGCGCTCCCGGCCCGCGCATCAACCCGCGGCGACGACTCGTCCGTGGACGCTGGCGCATCGTCGTGCGCTGCCGGCGCCGATTCGGCCGTGACCGGCGCCAGCCAGCGGAACCCGTAGCGCGGCACGGTGCGGATCGTGTGCTGCTCCTGGCCGTCATCGCCGACCGCGCGGCGGCTGCGCAGCACCACCTGCGCCAGCTGCGCATCGGAGACATTGGGCCGGCCGAACACGGCCTGCACCAGTTCGTCGCGGCTGACCGCGCGATCGCGGTGCTCGATCAGGCAACCCAGGCACTCGAACACGCGTGCCGGCAGTGCAACGACGGCGCCGCGATGGAGCAGCTCGTGCTTGGGCAGGTCGAGGACGTAGTCGCCGAAGCGATAGCGTGCGATCGTCATGGACATCGGGAACGGGGGATGCCTGCATGATCGCGTATCCCGGGCACGGGCGCGAAGCACGGAGCCGCGGCGGCTTCCACGAGGCCGGCGGGGTTCACATCCGCTGTCGTGGGAGCGGTTTCAGCCGCGCGCGTTTCCGCCTCGCCCGCATTCAGCGCGGATCCGGTGGCGGCAATTCGTGGCGTACGTGCAGGAAGCGGGCGAAGCGCGGCACGCCCTTGTTCGACAGGCCGTTGTAGCGATAGGTGACAACGCTGCCGACCGGCGGCGGCGCGGCGCGCTGGGCGTCGCTGAAGCCCGAGCCGATGCGGAAGCGCAGGCCGTCCGGGCGTTCGACCACCAGCGCGCCGAGCATCCCGCGGTACTTGCCCTTGCCGCGCGTGTGCCCGACCACGCGCGCCTCGGCGTCGTCGTAGGGCTTGTACTTGAGCAGGTCGTCGCTGCGGCCGACGCGGTAGCGCGCGTCCTGGTGCTGCAGCATCAGTCCTTCGCCACCGGCGGCGACGACCACGTCCAGCAGCGCATCGAGTTCGTCCGCGTCACGCGCGCGGTACTGTGCCACCGGGCGCAGCCAGGCGATGCCGGCCGCGTCGAGCAGGCTGCGCATGTGCAGCACGCGCTCGGTGAACGTGCCCGGGTCGTCCGGCAGGTCGAACACCATGAAGCGCATCTGGCGCCACGCCGGGTCGTCCGCATCGCCGGCGCGCACGGTGCCGCTGGCATCCTCGAAGCGCCCGCGGCCCAGCCACAGTTCGCCATCCATGGGCGTCGGCGGCCAGCCCTCGGTGAACCAGGCGGGCGCATGGACGCGGTGGCCGCCGCGCGTCCACAGCGCGTGGCCGTCCCAGCGCCCGCGCACGCCGTCGAGTTTTTCGCTGACCCAGTAGCGCGAGGCGTCGACGCCCTCCTGGTAACCGGTGGCGAGCATCAGCCGCGGTGGCGAGGCCAGGGCCGCGTGCAGCGGCATCGCGCACGCGGGCAGCAGCAGGAGCAGCGGGAACAGCAGGCGGGCGAAGCGTGGAGCCATGATTTCCATCCCTGGAGTGAAGGCGTCCGGCGAAGCGTCGAAGGCGTGCGCCGGTGTCGACGACATGCTGTCGCGTTCGTCAGGGGCCGTCAGTCGTCGATTGCCGCGGGTCCGGGTCAGGAAATGCCGCAGGTCTCCCGGGAAGAACCCTGAATTGCGATATGCCCCGCGAAGGTGGGTGGCTGCGGCCACCGTTCATCGTCGCGGTTAATGCCCCGTGCACGTCCTGCAACGGGCGATGACCGCGCGCGGTGGCGCTTCATCGGCCGTTCCCGAGCGGTCGCGAAGACTGCCCGCACCCCCACAGGAGTCGACACCATGAAACACGCATCGCTGCTCGGGATCGCGCTGGTGCTTGCAGCCGGCTACGCACTCGCCCAGGACGGCCTGACCGAGGCCCAGGTGCGGGCGAAGCTCGAGACCCAGGGCTACACCAAGGTCAACGACGTCAAGTTCGAGGATGGCGTGTGGAAGGCCGACGCGCGCAGCGCCGACGGCAACCGCGTCGACGTGCGCCTCGATCCGGAGACCGGCACCGTGCGCCCCGATGAACTCGTCGCCAACCTGTCCGAGGCCGACGTGCGCGCGAAGCTGGCGGTCGCCGGCTACACCAACGTGCACGACGTCGACTACGAGGACGGGATCTGGAATGCCGAGGCCGACGATCCGGCCGGCAAGGACATGGAACTGAAGATCGACCCGGACACGGGCGCCGTCATGGGCAAGGAAAAGGACTGATCCAGGTCGCGCGGGCGCCCGCGCGGTTGAACTGGAAGCACGCGGCAGGCCTCGGCCTGCCGCGCTGCGTTGCACGAACAGAAAGACTTCGGCCGGCGGCTGCCGCGCCGACGGCGGGCTTCAGCGCTGCAGCGCGCTGGTCGCCTCGTAGGGCAGTTGCTCCGCGCCCGCTTCGCGCAGCGCGGCTTCCGCGCCGGCCATGGCTTCGGGCGTCTCGTCGACGACGATGAGGATGCGTCCGGCACGGATTTCCGATTCGAAGCGCCGGTGCACCTCGTCGGGCACCATCGAGCCGATCAGCGCCGTCACCCAGCTGCCGACCGCAGCGCCGACCAGCGTCGTTGCCGCCACGCCGGCGATGGTCAGGCCGATCGGGGGCACCACGACGCCGATCAGCCCGCCGACCAGGCCCACCGAACCGCCTGCCATCGCGCCGCGCACGGCGGCAGGCATGAAGTCGTTCTCGGCGTTGCGCAGGTCGTCGGGGATTTCCTGCATCTCGATCGACGAGTCGGCGACGAGCGAGATGTCGCCGTCCTTGATGCCGGCGCGCCTGGCGGCGGCGATCGCGGCGGTGGCATGGTCGACCGAGTCGGTCACGAACACGTGTCGCGTCTTCATGTCCTTCCTCCTCGCCCCGATGGGCTGGGGGCGGATAAGCACCTGCGAAGGCTAGCTTCGGCGGCGGAAAGGACGCGTGATGCGGAGCGCACGCGGCGGCGCGTGGGGGAAGGGCATTCAGGCTGCGCGTGCGTGAGCGGGTGCCCGGGCACGCCGGGGTACGGGCAGTTGCCGTCAGTGCGGTTGCGAGTCGTTCAGGCGCCGACGCGCCGGCGCACCGCGTCCACGTCGCGCACCGGGCGCACCTCGATGCAGCCTGTACGCGCCCACGGGAACTCCGAGGCGATGCGCACCGCCTCGTCCATGTCGTCGGCCTCGATCAGGTTGAAACCGCCGAGGATCTCCTTGGTCTCGGCGAACGGCCCGTCGACCACGCTGGTACGGCCGCCGCGGATGCGCACGGACTTCGCGGTGTTCGCGTCCTCCAGCTGCTGGTAACCGACCAGCTTGCCGCCGGCCTTCAGTTCGTCGGCGTGGCGCAGGCAGGTGCGCATCATCGCGTCGGGTTCGCCCGCGGGCAGGGCTTCGAGCATCTCGTTGTCGACGTAGACCAGGGCCAGGAACTGCATGCGCCGGCGTCCTCCGGATAGGGGCGACAGGTTCATCGCCGCGCCGGCGATGGTCAAGTGCCAAATCATGCCGCGAAGCACCACAGCCTTTCTCTCGCCCACGGGGAAGGTGGCGCGAAGCGCCGGATGAGGGCGCGCGAGCGCAGCGAAGGGCTGCAAGGCGATTGGCCCGCAAGCGGGACGATCTTTCCGCCGCCGGCCGGTTTATCCGCGACGCGCCTGCCCGTAGGCTGTCCACCCCGATGCCCGGCACCCCATGCCCGGCGCACGCCTCCGGACCCCGCATGCAGCCCATCATCTCGATCAAGGCACTCGGCAAGACCTATGCCTCGGGTTTCCAGGCGCTCAAGTCGATCGACCTGGACATCCGCCGCGGCGAAATCCTCGCCCTGCTCGGCCCCAACGGCGCGGGCAAGACCACGTTGATCAGCATCGTCTGCGGGATCGTCACCCCCAGCAGCGGCCGCGTGATCGCCGACGGCCACGACATCGTCCGCGACTATCGCGCCGCGCGCGCGAAGATCGGGCTGGTGCCGCAGGAACTGTCGACCGACGCATTCGAAAGCGTGTGGGCGACGGTGCGATTCTCGCGCGGCCTGTACGGCAAGCCGCGCGACGACGCCTACCTGGAAAAGGTCCTGCGCGACCTGTCGCTGTGGGACAAGCGCGACAGCAAGATCCTGGCCCTGTCGGGCGGCATGAAGCGGCGCGTGCTGATCGCCAAGGCGCTGTCGCACGAGCCGAGCATCCTGTTCCTGGACGAACCCACCGCCGGCGTCGACGTCGAGCTGCGCCACGACATGTGGCAGATGGTGCGCGGCCTGCGCGAGCGCGGCGTGACCGTGATCCTGACCACGCACTACATCGAGGAGGCGCAGGACATGGCCGACCGCATCGGCGTGATCAACAAGGGCGAGCTGGTGGTGGTCGAGGACAAGGACGTGCTGATGCGCCGCCTCGGCAGGAAGCAGCTGACCCTGTCGCTGCAGTCGCCGCTTGAACGCATCCCCGACGAACTGTCGGAACTGCCGCTCGAACTGTCCGAAGACCGCCAGTCGCTGGTCTACACCTTCGACACCCAGACCGAGGAGACCGGCATCGCCGACCTGCTGCGCCGGCTGGCCGTGCACGGCATCGACTTCAAGGACCTCAACTCCAGCGAGAGTTCGCTGGAGGAAATCTTCGTGGGCTTGGTGCACGGCAACCGGCCCGACGCTGCGACCCGAAAGCCCTCCCCTTCAAGGGGAGGGTTGGGTGGGGATGGGTTGCCGCCCAGCCCGGCCGAAACCCATCCCCATCCCGGCCTTCCCCTTGAAGGGGAAGGAGACAGGCAAGGGCAGGGCGCGGGAGGCAAGCCATGAACTGGTACGCCATCCGCGCCATCTACCGTTTCGAGATGGCGCGCACCTTCCGCACCATCACCCAGTCGATCGCCTCGCCGGTGCTGTCGACGGCGCTGTACTTCGTGGTCTTCGGCGCGGCGATCGGCTCGCGCATGGGCGAGGTGGACGGCGTGGGCTACGGCGCCTTCATCATCCCGGGCCTGATCATGCTGTCGCTGCTCAACGAGAGCATCTCCAACGCCTCGTTCGGCATCTACATGCCCAAGTGGTCGGGCACGATCTACGAGTTGCTGTCGGCGCCGGTGTCGTTCGTCGAGGTCATCATCGGCTACGTCGGTGCGGCGACCACCAAGTCGGTGCTGATCGGCCTGCTGATCCTCGTCACGGCGCGGGTATTCGTGCCGTACGAGATCGAGCATCCGCTGTGGATGGCCGCCTTCCTCGTGCTGACCGCGGTGAGCTTCAGCCTGTTCGGCTTCATCATCGGGCTGTGGGCGGACGACTTCCAGAAGCTGCAGGTGATCCCGCTGATGGTAGTCACGCCGCTGACGTTCCTGGGCGGCGCGTTCTATTCGATCAGCATGCTGCCGCCGGTGTGGCAGAAGATCACCCTGTTCAACCCGGTGGTGTACCTGATCAGCGGCTTCCGCTGGAGCTTCTACGGCGTATCGGACGTGAACGTCGCGATCAGCGTCGCGGCGATCGCCGGTTTCCTCGCGCTGTGCCTGCTGGCGGTGTGGTGGATCTTCCGCACCGGCTGGAAGCTCAAGGCGTAGGCGGTTCGGGCGCTGCGTCCTTGAACCAGGGTTCCACGGTGCCCTTGACCTTGACCGTCATCGGATTGCCGCGACGGTCGAGCGACTTGCCGAAAGGCAGCCGAACCCAGCCCTCGCTGACGCAGTATTCCTCGACGTTGGTCTTTTCCTCGCCGTTGAAGCGCACGCCGATGCCGCGTTCGAGCGCGGCGGCATCGTGGAAGCGGCTGTTCGGGTCGCTGGACAGGCGGTCGGGAGGGGTGTCGCTCATCGTCGTGTCTCCGTGCGGCGGCCGCGCCGCGAAACCGGAAGGATAAACGCAACGGCTTGCACGGGCAGCGCGGCAGCCGCCGGGGCGGGGCTGCGGCCGGCTCCGGCGTGCGCCGTGGCGTGCATTCAGCGTGGCGCCGGCGTCGTTTCGCCCGCGGCCATGCCGAAGGTTGGATGACGCTTGGCACGCGCCGCGCGCGTGCGGCGGATGCAAGCTGGCCACGCTCCTTCCCCCACGGAGTTGCAGTCATGAACGCGCGCCATCCCTTCCCGGAACCGCCGTCTTCCGGATCCCCCCATGCCGAACCAGGCCCGTCGTCCGCACAGCCCACGCAGGCGCCGCCGATGCCGGGCGCGGAACCGACGCGACACCTGCATCGACAGCGCGATTTCGGCATCGGCTACGGCAACAGCAGCGGCTACGGCAGCGACCTGCACTACGTCGACGGCCACGTCGATCCGATCTTCCGTTTCGTCTGACGGCACTGGCCGGCGCGGATTGGGGCGCGATGGCCTGGGCGGAGCAGTCGCGCTTCGCGGATCGGTCAACGCACGCGGGGGCGCGGCCAAGGGCCGCTCCTACGGCGCTTCGCGGCGGCCCTGCGCGCGCGCGTTGGCGATGACCCGCCGCATCAGCGCGCGGTCGTGGTGGCGCGAGATCGGCGTGGCGCCCAGCGCGATCGCGCGCTCGCGCAGCTGCGTGGTGACGTCGTAGTGCGCGCCGCTGGTCTTGTCCTGGAACGCCCGCCGCGGGATGTCCAGGCGCGCGGCGAAGTCGTGCAGTTCGTCCAGCGTGTCGGCCATCAGGTGCGCCCAGCGATGCCCGCGCCAGAGCGTGACCGCATCGTCGACGTACACGGTCATCGCGCGTGCGGTCCGGGATGGGCGCCAATGCGCGGCGCGTTCAATGCGAATGCCCGCGCGGTTCGACGTGGATGGTGATCGACGACTCGGGGAACTCGCGCCGCAGCGCCTCTTCGAGGTCGTCGCATACCGCGTGCGAATCGTCCACGCTCATCGTGCCGGGCACGCGCAGGCTGAAGTCGATGAAGGTCAGGCGCCCGGCGTGGCGGGTGCGCAGTTCGTGGATGTCGTTGGTGGGGCCGCGGGTGGCGGCGATGATCGCCTCGATGCGGGCGACCTCTTCCGGCGGCAGCGACGTGTCCATGAGCCCGGCGACGCTGTCGTGCATGATCTTCCAGCCGGCCCACAGGATGTTGAGCGCCACCAGTGCGGCGATCACCGCATCGAGCCGCATCCAGCCGGTCAGCGCCACCACCGCCACGCCGGCGATCACCCCGACCGAGGTCCACACGTCGGTCATCAGGTGGTGGCCATCGGCGGCCAGCGCCGGCGAGCGCAGGCGACGGCCGCGGCGGATCAGCAGCGTGCCCCAGGCCAGGTTGACCAGCGTGGCCGCGCCGCTGATCGCCAGGCCCAGCGCCGGCGCGTCGATCGGCCTTGGTGCGATGAAGCCCTGCCACGACTCGCGCAGGATCGCCAGCGCGGCGAGGATGATCAGCACGCCCTCGATCACCGCCGACAGGTACTCGGCCTTGGTGTGGCCGTAGGGGTGGTTGTCGTCGGCCGGCATCGCGCTGACCCGCACCGCGACGAACGCGGCGATCGCGGTGGCGACGTTGATGATGCTTTCCAGCGCGTCCGAGTACAGCGCGACGCTGCCGGTCAGTCGCCACGCCAGGAACTTGAGCCCCAGCACCAGCACGCCGATGCCGATACTGCCCAGGGCTAGCCGGTAGAGCGTGGCGTGCGGCGATGGAAGTTCGGGACCGGTCGGCATCGGCCTGGCGGCTGGGGGAATCGCGGCATTTTAGCGAAGCCGCGCTGCGCGCGCCCGTCCGCGCGCGGTCGTCAGGCCGCGGGTTCGCGGAATTCCTTGCGCAGCCAGTCGTCGATCAGGCGCTTCTCGTAGCGCAGCTGGTCGCTGTCGTTGAGCGGCGAGCCGCGCTGCAGGTAGGCGATGTCGGACAGCTCGCGCGTGCCCTGCGCGATCACGCTGCCGTCCGCGCCGACGAGCTTGAAGTCCAGGGTGATGCGCGGCGGGTAGACGTCGCGCATGAAGCGGATCGAGTCGGCGCCGATGCCGCGCCCCGGCTCGTAGTTGCCCGCGCGCTTGATGTCGGTGATCGTGACATCGAGCCGCTGGCCGTCGGGCAGCCGGTCGCTGGCGCGCTTGCGCAGGTATTCGGCCAGGTCGTGTACCCAGTCGCCGCGGCGCGCTTCGCGGCGGTTGCCGCTGCGCAGGATTTCGGTGAACTGCGCCGGATCGGTCCAGCGTACGTCGACCGGGCCGTCGGCGGGCAGGCTGCGCGGCGCTTCGGGGTCGGTGACGTCGGAGGGTTTGGCCCAGGCCGCGCCGATGGCGAGCATGCAAGCCATCGCGCCGGCCAGGATGCGGGCGATTGCCGGGGTGGGGGAAATCGGTGAAGCGCGGAATTCCATGGATGCGCCTCCGGTCGGGAACCCGGTCGATTGTGGTCCTGCCTGGCCGCTGTTTTGTGAGGCGCTGCTAAACCGGCCCTGCGTCGGCGGTCTCGCGGTCCGCCGCGGCGCGCGCGCGTTCGACCAGCGGCTGCAGCGCGGCGAGCCGGGGCTCGATGAGCGCGGCATGCCGGCGCCACTTGTTGGCGCCGGGCGCGGTCAGGGTGTAGCGCGACAGCGGCAACGTGTCGCCCAGTTCGCGGTCCCAGCCGAAGCCCGCCCACTGGCAGAGGCGGACAGTTTCGCCCTGCGGGTCGGCCAGGAAGCGGTCGTAGTCCAGTCCCGTCCAGCGATCGGCCGGCAGCGTGTCGAGGTCGTCGAGCAGGACCTGGCTGGTGCGCGCCCACTGCGCGGCCACGATGTCCTCGAGCGGCTTGCCCACCAGCTCGCGCCAGCCGGGAACCAGCAGGAACGACCACCCCGGTCCCTGCCATCCGGGCAGCGCGGGATACGTGCGGAACCCGCCGGACTGCCAGCCGTCGAGCATGCTGCCCAGCACCTGGCGCGGGTCGCGGTGCAGGTAGATGAAGCGCGCATCGGGAAACACCTTGTGCAGCAGCGGGATGCGCAGCGCGTTCTTCGGCGTCTTCTCCAGCATCCGCACCCGCGTTGCCGGCGCGGGGGGGCGCCGTTCGCGATCGCGCAGCTGGGCGAGGAAGCGCCGGCGCAGCTGCGCGACGACCTCGTCGTCGGCGTCGCGCGCCAGCAGGCGGTTGGAATCGAAATCGCGCCGTGCAGGATCCAGCGCCGGGATGCCTTCGATCAGGCCGTGGCTTTCGTCACCGATGGTGAACACGCCGGGTGCCGTCGCCAGGGTCTCGAACAGCAGGGTCGAACCCGAGCGCGGCGGGCTGACGATGAACACCGGGCGGTCGAACGCGGCGTCGGCATCGCCGGCGTCGTCGCGCGGCGTGGCCGGTGCCGCCGGCAGCGCGCCGTGGTGGTCGCGGCGCGCCTCGTCCTGGCCGCTCGCGCCGTCGGCCAGCGCCACTTCGAACAGGCAGGCGGTCAGCGCGTGCATCAGCCCGGCCTCGTTGCGCAGCCCGATCTGGTTGATGCCCAGCGCCACCAGTTCGGCGTGCAGCGCCTGCAACAGTGCGCGGTAGCGCGGCCATCCGGCGCGATCCTCGCCGTGGCAGGCCCAGGCGGCCTGCCAGTCCCGGGTGAAGGTCGACAGCGCGCGCTGGATCGACGCCAGGCGCGGATCGGGCACCGCTTCGCGCAGCAGGAAGGAAACGTGCTCGCGCACTTCCCACGGCGTCATCACCACCGGCACGTTGGTGGATTCGAAATCCAGTGCAGGGGTGGCGGCGTCGGGGTTGAAGGGCACCACGCGCGGATTCCAGGGCTGTTCGGGCACGCCGGCCACGCCTGCGGGGCGCGCGCCACTCGCGTGCTTCCAGAATCCGGTGCCGCCCACCGTGTCCATCACCAGGTGGATGCGATCGACGTCGCCGGTGTTGACCACGCCGTGGCGTCGCCAGGTGTCGAAGATCCAGCACTCGCCGGCACCCATGTTGATCTCGGCCTCGCCGCAGTGGAAACGCACCGCGGGCGTGGTCACGATCGGCACGTGCACGCGCATGCGCTCTTGCCAGTAGTAGTTGGTGTCGACGTGCGCGGCCAGCTGCGAGCGGCCCGAAAGGCGCATCAGCCGCGAGCGGCCCCAGGTCGCGCCGAGCACGTCCATCACCTGCATGACGTAGGGACACTGCTGCAGCCACGGCGTCGGGCGCATGTCGCCGCCGAGCTCGTCGCTTTCGACCGCGCCGTCGGTGGTGACCAGGGGCAGGGCGCTGTTGCCCGCCACGCCACCCATGCGCGCGCGCCAGCAGGATTCGTCGAGCGCCAGGACCTCGCGCGCCAGCGCGTCGGCGTCGAACTGGATCGGCAGCTGCATGAACGGGAATTGCAGTTTCATCGCGGGGTCTGGTTCACGTTGGCAAGGGGGGTGCGGACGGATGCGATCTTAACCGACCGACCGTAATCGCCCGTCCGGCGGTGGTCCGGATGCCGGCGCCCGCCAGAGCGCGGCGCGCGGCCCTGGTGTGGCTTGATTCCGGGCATTTCGGGCGCATCTCCATGGCCTGCCCGACAGGATCCAGACCATGAGCGAAACCACCGTGCCGATCCGCATCGATTTTGTCTCCGACGTGTCCTGCCCGTGGTGCGCGATCGGCCTGCAGGCGCTGGAACAGGCGATCGCCCGCGTCGGCGACGACGCCAGGGTGGAGCTGCATTTCCAGCCGTTCGAGCTCAACCCGGCACTGGCGGCGGAGGGCGAGGATGCGATCGAACACCTGACCGCCAAGTACGGCATGAGCGAACAACAGGCGCGCGACAACGGCGAGGCGATCCGCGCGCGCGGCGCGGAGCTGGGCTTCACCTTCGACATGGATCGGCGCCGCCACGTCTGGAACACCTTCGACGCCCACCGGCTGCTGCACTGGGCCGGACTGGAGTCACTGCAGGCGCAGCGCGCGCTCAAGCACGCGCTGCTGCGGGCGTACTTCACCGACGGCGAGAACGTGTCCGACCACGACGTGCTGGCGCGGCTGGCCGGATCGGCCGGCCTGGACGCAGCACGTGCGCGGCGAATCCTCGCGTCGGACGAGTTCGCCGACGCCGTGCGCGAGCGCGAGCGCCACTACACCGGCAGCGGCATCACCGCGGTGCCGTCGGCCATCTTCAACGACCGGCACCTGGTGCAGGGCGGCCAGCCGGTGGACGTGTTCGAGCGCGCGCTGCGGCAGCTTGCGTCGGGCGCGGGATGAGACGTGCCCGTGCCCACTGCTGCGTGCAGCACGCGGGTCTGCGGGCTCAGTCGAGCATCGGCGCCAGCGCTTTCCACACGTGGTCGCGCAGCGCCGGCTGCGCTTCGGCCACCGGGTGCAGGTTGTCGTCCTGGAAGTTGCCGCGGTCGGCGGCGATGGGGTCGAGCAGGAACGGCAGCAGCGCGACGTCGAAATGCGCGGCCAGGTCGCGGTAGACCTGCTCGAAGCCGTCGGCGTAGTCGGCGCCGTAGTTGGGCGGGATGCGCATGCCGACCAGCAGCACCTTCGCGCCCACGTACTGCGAGGCGCCGATCATGCGCGCCAGGTTGTGGCGCATCCCGCGCAGCGGCAGGCCGCGCAGGCCGTCGTTGGCGCCCAGTTCGATCACCACCAGCGCCGGCCTGACCCGCAGCACCTCGCGCACGATCCGCGCCGAGCCGCCGGCCGTGGTTTCGCCGCTGATGCTGGCGTTGACAACGCGCCAATCGGGCTTTTCGGATTCGATCGTGTCCGCCAGCAGCGCGACCCAGCCCTGTTCGGCGGACAGCCCGTAGCCGGCGGACAGCGAATCGCCCATCACCAGCACCGTCGGCGGCGTGCCGGGCACGGGCCTGGGCACATCCTGCGCGCTTGCCGGCAGTGCCAGCAGCAGGGCGAGCAAACCAATGGCCCATTGAAACCGCAGTCGCGGCACCGTATTGAAATACCGCATCGATTGCCTCCTGATCGGCGATGGCGCCGTGCATGACGCTGTCATTCCGGGCGTGGCGGGGAATGCCTCCACCGGCCGGGCAAAGATCCCTCGCTGCGCTCGGGATGACAGCGTACATGGACGCCTGTCGTGCGCCGCGTTCGCTGGTGAAAGTCGACGACCGCATTGCATCGCGGCCGTGATGGCACCTGGCCTTGGCCGCTTCAAGGCCGCGCCGGGGCACAATGCGTGCCGGCGCATGGATGCGACTGCTTCCCCTTGTCCTTCACTCACTCCGGATCCCCCATGCCCGACGCCGCTTCCCCCGAAACCCGGACCCGCGCCGCCCTCGAAGTCACCGGCCTGGGCAAGCGCGTGCCGCTGCCGTCGGGCGAACTGACCATCCTCGACGGCATCGGCTTTTCCATCGCCGCCGGCGACAGCGTCGCCATCGTCGGTGCCTCGGGTTCGGGCAAGAGCACGCTGCTGTCGCTGATGGCCGGGCTCGACGTGCCCAGCAGCGGCGAGGTGCGGCTGGACGGTGCGCCAATGTCGGCGCTCGACGAGGACGGCCGTGCCAAGGTGCGTGCGGACAAGGTCGGCTTCGTGTTCCAGAGCTTCCAGCTGCTGCCCTCCCTCACGGCATTGGAAAACGTGATGCTGCCGCTGGAGCTGCGCGGCGACGCCGATGCCGAAGCCCCGGCGCGCGCAACGCTGGCGAAGGTGGGCCTGGCCGAACGCCTCGGCCACTACCCGCGCCAGCTGTCCGGCGGCGAGCAGCAGCGTGTGGCGCTGGCGCGCGCCTTCGTCACCGGGCCGTCGCTGCTGCTGGCCGACGAACCCACCGGCAACCTCGACACCCACACCGGCGAGGCGGTGATCGAACTGCTGTTCGCGATGAATGCCGACGCCGGCACCACCCTGGTGCTGGTGACGCACGACGAGCACCTGGCTTCGCGCTGCGGCCGCGTGCTGCGGCTCGACGGCGGCAGGCTGGTGGACGCGTGAAGCTGTTGCGCCTGGCCTGGCGGCAGCTGCGCCGCGACCTCGCGTCGGGGGACATCCGCATCCTCATCGCCGCGCTGGCGCTCGCGGTGGTTGCGGTGACCGCGATCGGCTTCGTCACCGACCGCGCCGAGCGCGCGCTGGCGATCGAGGCCAACCGCCTGCTCGGCGGCGACGCGGTGGTGCGCGGCGACCAGCCGATCGAAGGTGCGCTGCGCGAGGCGGCGAATGCGCCCGGGCTGGCGCACACCGAGACGATCGAGTTCAACTCCATGATCCGCGTCGGCGAAGGCGCCGATGCCAATCTGCGCCTCGGCGACCTGCGCGCGCTGGGCGAAGGTTTCCCGCTGCGCGGCCGCTTCACGATCGACGACGCCGGCGGCGAACACCAGGCCGGCGGCATTCCCGCGCCCGGCACGCTGTGGATGAGTCGCGCCGGCGCCGACCTGCTCGGCGCGCGCCTGGGCGACGCGGTGTCGATCGGGCAGTCGCGCCTCACGCTCGCCGCGCTGGTGGTGCAGGAGCCGGACGCGGCGATGGACTACTTCAACGTCGCGCCCAAGGTGTTCCTCAATCTCGCCGACCTGCCGGGCACCGGGCTGGTGCAGGAAGGCAGCCGGGTGCGCTACCGGCTGGTGGTGGCCGGCGATGCCGCCGCGGTCGAACGTTTCACCGATGTCGCAAAGGCATCGCTCGGCCGCGGCCAGCGGCTGGAAACCATCGCCGACGCGCGCCCGGAAATCCGCTCAGCGCTCGACCGCGCCGGCCGTTTCCTCGGCCTGGCCGCGCTGGTGTCGGTGGTGCTGGCCGCGGTTGCCGTCGCGATGGCCGCGCGTCGCCACGGCGAGCGCCACCTGTCGGGCGCGGCGGTGATGCGCTGCCTGGGCGCGAGCCAGCGCACGCTGGTCGGCATCCATGTCGGCGAGATGCTGCTGCTGGGACTGATGGCATCCGCGCTGGGCGTGGCGATCGCGTTCGCGTTGCAGTGGGCGGTGGGCGCGTGGCTGGAAGGCGCGCTCGGGCTCTCGATCCCGCCCGCCGGCTGGCTGCCCGCGCTGCAGGGGCTGGCGGTGGGGATGGTCGTGCTGCTGGCCTTCGCCGCGCCGCCGGTGCTGGCGCTGCGGCGGGTGTCGGCGCTGCGCGTGCTGCGCCGTGACCTCGACCGCGCCGAGCCGGCCGCGTGGACGGTGCTGCTGGCTGGCTTTGCCGGGCTCGCCGCGCTGGTGTGGTGGAAGGCCGGTTCGGCCACGCTCGGCGGCGCGATGCTGGGCGGCATCGCCGCAGCGTTCGCGGCGCTGGCGCTGCTGGCGTGGGCGATGGTCGCGCTGGTGCGCCGGCTGCGTTCGCGCCTGAGAGGCGCGCTGCGCTACGGGCTGGCGAACGTCAGCCGCCGCGCCGGCACCTCGATCGCGCAGGTCACCGCGCTCGGGCTCGGGCTGATGGCGCTGCTGCTGCTGACCTTCGTGCGCACCGACCTGCTCGACCGCTGGCAGCTGTCGCTGGCGCAGGACGCGCCCAACCGCTTCATCATCAACGTGCAGTCCGACCAGGTGCAGCCGGTGCGCGACTTCATCGCTGCCCAAGGACTCGATGCACCGACGCTGGTGCCGATGGTTCGCGCGCGCCTGCTCGAACGCAACGGCAAGCCGGTGCGCGGCGACGCCGTGGCCGAGCGCGTCGAGGCCGAGGGCGGCGATGCGCGCCAGGCACGGCGCCGGGCCGAGCGCGAGTTCAACCTGTCGTTCGCCGACGCCTTGCGCGACGACAACAAGGTCGTCGCCGGCGAATTCTGGGGCAAGACCGTACCCGCGCAGCCGGAGCTGTCGATCGAGGAGAACTTCGCGCAGTCGCTGGGCTGGAAGCTGGGCGACCGCATCACGTTCGACATTGCCGGCCAGCGTTTCGAAGGCCGCATCACCAGCCTGCGCAGCATCGACTGGGAAAGCTTCCGGCCGAACTTCTTCGTGCTCGCCTCGCCCGGCGCGCTGGACGGCTATCCGGCCAGCTACATCACCGCGGTCAGTGTGCCGCCGTCGCAGCCGCGCTTCACCGCGCAGCTGGTGCAGCGCTTCCCGAACCTGTCGGTGATCGACATCGACGCGGTGCTTAAACAGGTGCGCAGCATCGGCGACCAGGTCTCGACCGTGGTGCAGGTGGTGTTCTGGTTCGCCTTCGCCGCCGGCGTGCTGGTGCTGCTGGCGGCCGTGGGCGCCAGCCAGGACGAGCGCCTGCAGGAGGGCGGCGTGATGCGCGTGCTCGGCGGCAGCCGCGGCCAGCTGCGGCTGGCGCAGGCCTCGGAGTTCGCGGCGATCGGCCTGCTTGCGGGCCTGGTCGCGGCGATCGCGGCCTCGGTGCTGTCGGGCGTGGTCGCGCGCGAGGTGTTCGACCTGCCGTGGCAGCCGAACTGGGCGATGGCCGCGACCGGCGGCGCGCTGGGCATGGTCGCGTCGCTTGCGGCAGGCCTGTTCGCCACCCGCCGCGTGGTCGACGCGCCGCCGTCGGTGACGCTGCGCGAGGTCGGCGATTAGCCGCCGGAGCCTGGACTTCGATCGGGTCGGGGGCGTAGCCCCGGCCTGCGGCGTTGATTGCGACCATGCGCGGGATGTCGGAGCGTAGCGCCCATCCGCGCGCGGGCCGTAGGTCGGGGCTACGCCCCCGACACCCGCGCTACTTCAGACGCCGGCTCACGGCGTAGTAAGCCAGGTTTCCCAGTCCCACGGCAGCGAGCAGCACCGCGAAGGCACCCGCATTGGGCTCGGTCCAGCCGCTGCCCTGGACGATGGCGAAACCCGCTGCCAGCGCCACCAGCACGATGCCCCAGCGCAGCGAGCCGTGGCGGCGGCGCAGTTCCTCGCCCTCGAGGATCGACTGCACCAGTGCCTCGGAGCTGTTGGATTCGACCATCTGCCGGCGCACGCGGGCGTCGACGACGGCCTTGATCGCGTATGCGACGCAGACGAACAGGGTGATGGGGATCAGGATGTCGAAATTCATGGCGGGGTTCCGGATTCGTGGTCGGGGCTTGCACGGACCTTGGATACGGCCATGCCGCAGGCGGTTGCAGCGAAGACGCCGGCGCACGCGGCATCCGTGGGGCGGCAGTACCGATGGCGCTTGCAACCGTCGCCGCGGTCGACGTATCTCCATCGGCATGCAGGCAGCGCAATCCATCGACCCGGTCGCGAACGCGGCGGCGCACGAGCGCGCGCTGGTCGCGGCCGTGCTCGCCGGCGCGCCGGGCGCGTTCGAGGAACTGGTGCGGGACCACCAGGGCCTGTGCTGGCACGTGATCCAGCGCATGGTCCGGCACCGCGAGGACACGCGCGAGCTGTGCCAGGAAGCTTTCCTGCGCGTGCATCGCCATCTGCACCAGTACCGCTTCGACGCGCCGCTGAAGTCGTGGATCGCGCAGGTCGCTTACTCGATCGCCCTGCGCCACCTCGAACGCCGGCGCATCCCGCTGGCCGAGGCGGTCGACGGCGACGGCATGGCGCTGGCTGAACTGGTGGCCGACGCACACGACGCGCACGCGGCCGTCGCGGACGATCAGGTCAATCGCTACCTGCACGCCGCGATCGAATCGCTGCCGCCGCTGCAGCGCACGCTGCTGACCCTGTACCACCTGGAAGAGCTGTCGATCCCGGAGATCTCACGCATCACCGGAATCGCAGAAGGCACCATCAAGAGCCATCTGTTCCGCAGCCGAAAACAGCTGCGCGCGCTGCTGGAACCGCGCATCGGAGCCATCGCATGAACACACCCGGAAATGACCGCGACGCGCGCGAGTGGGCAGCACAGGAACGCGCACGGCGAGCCGCCGCGACGAATCCCCCTGCCCCTCGCGGGAGCGGCTTCAGCCGCGATTTCTTCCCGGCGGGGGAACGATCGCTCGCAAGCCCGCAGGAAGCCGGCGATGCTGCGTACCGGCATGTCGCCGACGCACTGCGCCGCCCGCCGCCGGTCGAATTGCCGCCGGATTTCGCCGCCCGTGTCGCGCGCATCGCCGAGTTGCAGACGGCGACTGCCGTTACGAAAAGCTCGCGGCTGAAGCCGCTCCCACGATCGAGCGCATTCGAACGGCGACTGACAGGCGCGCTGGTGGCCGTGTTCGCGCTGGGTACGGCGGCCGCAGCGCTGGTCTACGGCGCGCGCGTGATGGCGCAGTTGGAGGCCTTGGCGGGCGTGCAGGGCCTGCAATGGTTGGCGCTGCTGGCCGGATGCCTGGGCCTGTCGTGGTCCCTTGGCTGGCTGCGGCGCCAGGCCGGCCATGACGGCATTGCGCGGCCGGGCTGATCGCGGCTGTCAGGCCACCGTCTCCACGCTCCCGGCGCCGAAGCGGCGCGCGTAGCCGCGCTCCTCGCTGATGCGGCGCACCTCCGTGTCGGCCAGGTCCGGTGCGCCGTAGACCGCATAGACCGCGCTGTCGCCCTGCTTGCCGACGTGGTGCAGCCGGTAGCGCGGCTGGCCGCTGCCGGTGCTAGGCGGGTAGTTCAGCGGCGCCTCGCTGCCGTCGATGTCCAGCTCGCTGTTGTCCACGGTGCCGCCGACGAAAAGTGCGCGCATCGCTGTCTCCATGTTCCCGAATGATGCGGTCATCGTGCCGGCCGGAACGTTCGTTGCCGATGAAGCCGGCATTCGGATTCCGACAGCGTTCTTGCGGGCGAAGCCAGGTACTAGAATTGCGCCCTGTTCCCGAGGCGCGCGCGCCAGACCATGACCGCACCGCAAGCCGATCCCGCCCTGCAGGCGCTGCTGCTCCCCGTTGCTGACGGCACGCTGGCGTGGCCGCGCGACGGCGCGCTGTTCCTGCGCGCGCGCGACGGCTGGCCGCTGCATGAACGGCCGCTGCCCGGCCTGGTGTGCGAGCAGGGCTTCCGGCCCGATGCGCTGGCGCTGGAGCGCTCCGGGTTCGACGTGCGCGAACCGGATGAATCGAAGTACCCATTGGTGCTGGTGCTGCCCCCGCGCCAGCGCGACGAGGCGCGCGCGCTGTTCGCCGAAGCGCTGGCGCGCCTGCAGCCCGGCGGCATCGTCGTCGCCAGCGCCGCAAACGACGCCGGTGCGAAATCGCACGAAGCCGACCTCGCCCGCATCGCCGGCCCGCTGGTGTCCCGCTCCAAGCACAAGTGCCGCGTGTTCTGGACGCAGCCGGGCGCGACGGGCGGCGACGCCGCGCTCGCTGCGCAGTGGCGCACGCTGGACGCGTCGCGCCCGATCGCCGGTGGCCGCTTCACCAGCCGCCCCGGCGTGTTCGCCTGGGACCGCATCGATGCCGCGTCGGCGCTGCTGGCCGAGCACCTGCCCGCTGACCTGCGCGGCCACGCCGCCGACCTTGGCGCCGGCTGGGGCTATCTGTCGATGGAATTGTTGCGGCGCTGTCCGGGCATCACCGCGCTCGACCTGTTCGAAGCCGAGGCGCGCGCGCTGGAGCTGGCGCAGGTGAACCTCGCGCCGTTCGCGCAGCGTGCGGAACTTGAGTTCCATTGGCACGACGTCACCACCGGACTGGCGCAGCGCTTCGACGCCATCGTCACCAACCCGCCGTTCCACGCCCAGGGCAACGCCGCGCGCCCGGACATCGGCCGTCGCTTCATCGCCGTCGCCGCCGAGGCGCTCAAACCCGGCGGCCGCCTGTGGCTGGTCGCCAACCGCCACCTGCCCTACGAATCGGTGCTCGACGCCAGCTTCGGCAGCGCGCGCCTGGTCGCGCAACGTGACGGCTTCAAGGTGGTCGAGGCGGTGAAGGCTGCGCACGCCGCGGGGCACGGCACGCGATGAAGCTGTTGCGGATGCTCGCCAACCTCGGCTACGGCAGCCGCCGCGACGTCACCGCGATGGTGCGCGAAGGCCGGGTGACCGACGCGGCCGGCGAACTGCTGTACATCGACGACGCGCCGGCGTACGCCGACGTGCGCATCGACGGTGAACCGCTCGACCCACCGGCCGGCCTGGTGTTGATGCTGCACAAACCGACCGGTTACACGTGTTCGACGAAGGACCGCGGCCGCCTGGTGTACGACCTGCTGCCACCGCGCTTCGCACGGCGCTCGCCGCAGCTTTCGACGGTGGGGCGCCTGGACCGCGACACCAGCGGCCTGCTGCTGCTGACCGACGACGGCGCGCTGCTGCACCGGATCATCTCGCCCAAAGCGAGGCTGCCGAAGGTGTACGAGGCCACGCTTGCGCAACCGTTGCGCGGCGACGAGGCCACGATCTTCGCCGACGGCACGCTGATGCTCGAATCGGAGAAGACGCCGCTGCTGCCGGCGCAGCTGGACGTGCTCTCGCCGACCCGTGCGCGGCTGACCCTGCACGAAGGCCGCTACCACCAGGTGCGGCGGATGTTCGCCGCGGTCGGCAACCATGTCGAAGCGCTGCACCGCAGCCGCGTCGGTGGGCTCGACCTCGGTGCTCTGGCCGAAGGCCGATGGCGCGCGCTCGACGCCGCCGATGTCGAACGCCTGTTCGACGCACCGTAGGTCGGGGCTACGCCCCCGACGGCTTGTTGTTCGCGGGGTGTCGGGGGCGTAGCCCCGACCTACGGGGATTGGTCGTTGCGCGGGAAAAGGCGCCGCCAGCCGTCGTGGCCGAGCTTTCCCAGGGTCGAGATGTTGCGTTCGACGATCGCGTCTGGATCGGGGAAGGCCTCGACCGCGCGCGCCACGCTGTCCTCGCGCAGCAGGTGCAGCGTCGGCCAGGGCGAGCGGTTGGTGAAGTTGGCGATGTCGTCCTCGCCACTGCCGGCGAACTGGTACCGCGGGTGGAAGCTTGCCACCTGCAGCTCACCGTCCAGCCCGAGCTGTTCAACCAGCGCGTCGGCATCTTCGAGGAAGTCGTTGTAGTCGAGGAAATCGGCCAGCACCTGCGGATGCACGATCAGGGTGGTGTCGACCACCGATGCGGGCGTGTCGCGCAGGTGCAACAGCTCCTCGCCGAGGATTTCCAGCAGCGCTTCAGGCGTGGTGGCGTCGGCGAGCACGTAGCGCACCTGGCCCTTGGCGACCACGGCCTTGGCGAACGGGCACAGGTTCAGGCCGATGACGGCGCGGTCGATCCAGCGGCGGGTGTCGGCGATGGGGTCGTGCAATGCAGTGGCCTCACGCATGCCTTCGTAGGAGCGGCGGAAGCCGCGAGCTCTTCCTCGCCGGAGCCCGCGAGCGCGCGGCTTCCGCCGCTCCTGCACAGGTGGCGGGATCAGTCCCGGAAATTGTCGAACTGCAGCGGCAACTCGAACTCCTTGCCGCGCAGCAGCGCCATGACCGCCTGCAGGTCGTCGCGTTTCTTGCCGGTGACGCGCAGCTTGTCGCCGTTGATCTGGCTGTCGACCTTGAGCTTGGCGTCCTTGATCGCGCCCTGGATCTTCTTCGCCAGCTCGCGCTCGATGCCCTGGCGCACGGTGACCTTCTGGCGTGCGCCGGCAAGGTTGGTCTCGACATCGTCGAACTCCAGGCAGCGTGAGTCGATCTTCCGCGCCGCCAGCCGCGCGCGCAGGATGTCGGTCATCTGCTGCAGCTGGAACTCGCTCGGCGCCGACTGGCTGATGATGTTCTCGTTGCGTTCGAAGCTGGCCTCCACGCCCTTGAAGTCGAAACGGGTGGACAGCTCGCGGTTGGCCTGGTCGACGGCGTTGGTCAGCTCGTGGGTGTCGACTTCGGAGACGATATCGAAAGAAGGCATGGCGGTTGCAGGCGTCGGGAAAGGGCAGTGCAGGTTAGCGCATGCGCGGCCCGGGCTGGTCACGGCGCACCCAACCTCCGAGGCGCGCGGATCCGCATTGAACGCGATCGCTTCGTGACAGGTGCCGCAGGTCCGGGGCACGGTGGACCGGTCGCACTTGCGCGGCGTCCGCGGCGCAGGCAACGTCGCGCGATGCCGCAGCCCACTCCCGTTCCGGTTTCCGAACCGGCGCCGCCCGTCGGCCCGGCACCCGCGCGTCGACGCGCCGGGCCGGCGCTGTACATGCTCGCGGCGGTGGCGCTGTTCGCGCTCATGGACACCGGCCTCAAGCTCCTCTCGCCGCACTATCCGGCGCTGCAGGTCGCCACCCTGCGCGGTGCTGCCGCGCTGCCGCTGGTGCTGGCGTGGTCGCTGGCCACGGTCGGCGCGCGCGGGCTGCTGCGCGTGCACTGGCCGCTGCACCTGCTGCGCGGCGTGCTCGGCGTGGCGCTGATGGCCGGCTTCGTCTACGGCGTGCGCACGCTGCCACTCACCACCGCCTATGCGATCAGCTTCGTCGCGCCGCTGCTGGTCACGGCGATGGCGGTGCCGATCCTGGGCGAGAAGGTCGGGCCACGGCGCTGGGCGGCGATCTTCGTCGGGCTCGTCGGCGTGCTGGTGGTGCTGCGGCCGACGGGGCAGGGGATGATGACCCTGGGCGGCCTGGCGGTGCTGGGGGCGGCTGTCTGCTACGCCGCCGCGGCGATCACCGTGCGCGTGCTGGCACAGCGCGACAGCACCCAGGCCATGGTGTTCTGGCTGATGGTGATGCTGATGGTCGGCGGTGGCGCGCTGTCCTGGCACGAATGGACGCCGATCCAGGGCCGGCACTGGTGGGTGATCGCAGGCGTTGGCGTGGTCGGCACCCTGGCGCAGGTGCTGCTGACCGAGGCGTTCCGCCGCGGTGAGGCGTCGATGATCGCGCCGCTCGAATACACCGCCCTGGTCTGGGGCGTGATGCTCGACCTCGCCCTGTGGCAGGTGCTGCCCGACGGCGTCACCTGGCTGGGCGCGGCGATCATCATCGCCAGCGGCCTGTACCTGATCCGGCGCGAGCGTGTCCGCGCGCAGGCAATGCCTCCACCCTGACGGCGGGTGGCAGTCGCGCGCCGGTTTCCTCGATACCTCCCGGGTCAACTACCCGGAGTTCCGATCCAATGCGCAAGTCCCGTCGTTACCTCGCCATCGGCCTGCTGTCCGCGGCGTTCGCCTCGCTGGTCGCCTATGCTGCGCAGCCTTCGCTGCAGGGCGCGCCTGCCGCGGGATCGTCGACCAGCGCGGCCGCCTCGCCGCGGTCAGGTTCGCCTCCTTCGGTGTGGGTGCCGCCGCGCGTGCCGATCCCGTTCCCCACCACTCCGCCGTCGCCCACTCGCGAGGAAGTGGGCGACGTTGAATCGTTCGGACGGCCGCTGAAGTGGTTGGGGGTGACCCAGATCGACGTCTACCTGAGCAGGGATTGCGCGGCCCCACAGCACGAGGACGGGAACTGCGAGCGGACGGATTCGGCATTCACGCAGTTTTCCTTCCAGGATGTCGGCGACTCCATCACGCTGCCAGGCAACGCGGCGCACTCGCTGTTGTGCCACTGGCTGTCGCCGATGCTGTCGATCGAGTACGCGAATCCCGGCCCGGAGCCGGTCACCGCAGGGCTGTTCTATTCGCCGAAACTCCGGATCCAGAGCGAGGTGCTGCTGGACCCATGGCTGGTGGATCCGACCACCGGCCGGCCGTTCAACGGCAGCCTGCTCACGTCCGTGAGCTCCAGCGCGCAACTGTCGACGGTGGTGCTGGGCGGCGAGCAGCGATTCGAACTCCAGCGCGGCACGAACACCTGCATCGCCGGGTTCCTCACCCGTCGCCAGCTCGTGGAGACCTACGGCCTCACCGAGGCCCAGGCCGCGCAGGTGTTCGCGAAGCCGATCACGATCAGCATGCAGGTCCACGGCCACGCCGAAAATGTGGCGCAGGCGCAGCTGACGCTGGGGTTGCGCATCGTCGGCGACTGACCGGCCGCGCCGGAATGGCGTGGCCCACGAATGAAAACAGGGCGGGCCGTCACGGCCCGCCCTGTCGTTTTGCGGCATCGCGCGTGGCGCAGGGCACACACGCCGGCGTCAGAACCGCGCGCCGATGCCCACGCCCACCATCACCGGGTTGAACTCGGTGGTGCCGGCCTTGGTGCCGTTGACGCTGATGTCGCCATCGCCGTCGAAGTAGCGCGCGTCGGCGCGGGCGAACCAGGTCGGGCTGATGTTGACGTCCACGCCAACCGTCGCCACCGCGCCCTTGGCGGTCTCGACGCCGATGCGATTGCCGGCGAGCGCGCCGGCGTCGGCGGCCTTCTCGTTGCTGTAGTTGGTCTCGTGGTAACCGAGGCCAACGAACGGGCGCACGATGTTGTCGGCGGCGCCGAAATGGTACTGGCCGCTGAGCGAATACGCCTGCCCGTCGATGCTGGCGGTCTTGTTGCCGCCGGTGGAAACGCGGTAACCCGCCTTGTCCGCGCCCCAGGCTTCGACCGCGATGTTGTCGGTGATGTTCCAGGCGGCGCTGAGGGTCGGGGTGCCTTCACCCTCGGCCTTGGTCAGGTTGCCGTCGACGACGGGGTTGCGGGTCGGCTCGGTGAGCGAATAGCCACCGACCACGCTGAAGCGCTTGCCGGACGCGGTGTCGCCGGAAGCGTCCTGTGCGAACGCGGCGGGCGCGAATGCTGCGGTGGCAGCGGTGGCGGCAAGGGCCAGAGTCAGTGTGCGAATGGACAACATGGGGGAGTCTCCTCTTGTGTTCTATGCCCCGGGGAGAGGGGCGCGGACATCCTGGCGATGCGTGCATGAACCGCCCTTGTTTGCGCCGCGAACGTTCAGGGAACTTTGACGCGCGATTAAGCCAGCCGATCCGGCGCGCCGGGGCGATCGCGCGTGCGCATGACGAAGGTCACTCCCCCCACCGGCACGCGCCGCGCCCGCGCCCCGGCGGGAAACTGAACGCAACATGGATTTCCGGGGAAGGACGATGCGGATCGTGCCGCTTGGTTGTGCCTTGCTGCTGCTCGCGTCCGCCGGCGCTGCCGTCGGCAGCGACGTCAAGGTCGATTGCGATGTGCACAGCGACTACGACTTCGCGCTGACGTCGAAGAGCGTGGTCCTGACCCGCGAGGACGGCGCCCCGAGGACCGTGCTGATGCGCCAGGGGCGGCTGTTCATCGACGACCAATGGGTCCAGGTCGGTGCCGCCGATCGCCAGCGCCTGGCCGACTACGAGCGCGAGGCGCGGGCGATGATGCCGCTGGCGGCGAAGATCGGCCAGGACGCGGCCGACATCGCCTTCACCGCGCTGGGCGAGGTGGCCAGGGGATTCAGCCTCGATCCGGACGCGACGGACGCAAAGCTGGCGCAGGCGCGTGCCGAACTCGACCGCAGCCTGGCGCGTTCGATCAGCGCCACGCACTTCAACAGCACCGACCTGGGCAAGGGCATCGGCGACGCCGTCGCCGGCGTGGTGCCGCGGCTGATGGGCGACATCGTCGGAGGTGCGCTGCGCGCAGCGCTGTCCGGCGACGGCAGTCGCCTGGAGCGCATGGACAACCTCGATGCCCGCATCGAGGCGTTGGTCGAGCCGCGCGCCCAGGCGCTGGAGCGCAATGCCGAAACGCTGTGCAGCCGGATGCAGGCCCTCGACCGCATCGACGATGCGCTCGATTACCGCCACGACGGCAAGCCGTTGGACCTGCTGCGGGTCGAGACCGGGGCCGGCGCGACAACCGCCGACTGAGCCGCCCGCCCCCCGTTCGCGCCGATTTCTCCCCTGCGGCGCGGGCATCGCGCCCTCCGTGCCCCCACGGAGGGCGCGACTTTTCCGGGATCCTTGCGCGCCGCGGAGTTGGCGGCGGCGGCGCGGCGGGCGACAATGGTCGTTCCCTGGCACCCCGGAGCGTCGCATGGCCGATCTGAAGGAAGCACGAGTCCCCGACATCGGTGGCTACGACGACGTACCGGTGATCGAAGTGCTGGTGTCGGTCGGCGACACGGTCGACAAGGACCAGGGGCTGGTCACGCTGGAGTCGGACAAGGCGACGATGGAAGTGCCGTCGCCGTTCGCCGGCGTGGTCAAGGAACTCAAGGTCAAGGTGGGCGACAGCCTGTCCGAGGGCGGGGTGGTGGCGGTGATCGAGGCCGCTGGCGAAGAGGCTCCTGCCAAGGCGTCCGATGAAACCGCGAAGCCCGAAGCGCCTTCGAAGCAGAAATCCGCGAAGTCCGACGCCGCGAAGCCAGGCGCGACGCAGCCCGAAGCGCAGTCCACCACCCGCACCGCCGAAACGGCCGCCGAAGTGGAACCGGTGGACGTTGCCGGGCAGCGCGACAACATCACCCGCGGCGACGTCGCCAAATCCGGCGACGCTGTGCCGACGCCCGCGCGCCGCCTCGACGCCGATGGCCTGATGCCGGACAAGGTGCCCTATGCCAGCCCGGCGGTGCGCCTGTTCGCGCGCGAGCTGGGCGTCGACCTGGCGCGCGTGCAGGGCAGCGCCCGCGGCGGCCGGATCACGAAGGAAGACGTGCAGCAGTTCGTCAAGGGTGCGATGGCCGGCGGCGGTGGCGCCGTCGCCGCGGGCGGCGGCGGGCTGGACCTGCTGCCGTGGCCGAAGGTGGATTTTTCCAGGTTCGGCGAGGTCGAGGTCAAGCCGCTGTCGAAGATCAAGAAGATCTCCGGCGCCAACCTCGCGCGCAACTGGGCGATGATCCCGCACGTCACCCAGCACGACGATGCCGACGTCACCGAGCTCGAGGCGCTGCGCGTCGCGCTCAACAAGGAAAACGAGCGCGCGTCCAGGGACGGTAGTGGCACCAAGCTCACCATGCTCGCCTTCCTGATGAAGGCCAGCGTGACCGCGCTGCAGAAGTTCCCGGAATTCAACGCCTCGCTCGATGCCGGTGGCGAGAACCTGACGCTGAAGAAATACTTCCACATCGGCTTCGCCGCCGACACGCCCAACGGGCTGGTGGTGCCGGTGGTGCGCGACTGCGACCAGAAGGGCGTGATGGAGATCGCACGCGAAAGTTCGGAGCTGGCGAAGAAGGCGCGCGACGGCAAGCTTGGCCCGGCCGAGATGAGCGGTGGGTGCTTCTCGATCAGTTCGCTCGGTGGCATCGGCGGCACGTCGTTCACTCCAATCGTCAACGCCCCGGAAGTGGCGATCCTTGGCGTCTCCAGGTCGGCGATGAAGCCTGTCTGGAACGGCAAGGAGTTCGCGCCGCGGCTGATCCTGCCGCTGTCGTTGTCCTACGACCACCGCGTCATCGACGGCGCGGCCGCGGCGCGCTTCACCGCGTACCTGGCGCAGCTGCTCGGCGACATGCGGCGCGCGCTGCTGTAGGCGGGCCGGTGCAAGCAACGGCCGCCCCTGCGCAGTCCGCCGACGCCGGCGAGCGCCTGCGCGAAGCGGCCGGCCGCGGCTGGGACGACGTGGGCGCGCTGCTGGACCTGCCGCTGTTGCGCAGTTCGGCGCTGGACGTGACGGTGGGCGGCCTGATCGCCGCGGTGCTGGCGATCGCGCTCACCTGGCTTGCGTCGGTGCTGGTGCGGCGCGCGCTGCACCGCTTCGGCAGCCGCCACCAGGGCGTGAACCAGGCCGCGCTGTATGCGCTGTCGCGCGTGATCCACTACATCCTGCTGCTGGTCGGCATCCTGCTGGCGCTGGATTTCGCCGGCGTCTCGCTGGGCAAGTTCGCATTGTTCGCCAGCGCCCTGGGCGTGGGCCTGGGCTTCGGCCTGCAGGCGATCTTCGGCAATTTCATCGCTGGCCTGGTGCTGTTGTTCGACCGCTCGCTCAAGGTCGGCGACTTCGTCGAGCTCGACGCCGACACCCGCGGCACGGTGCATGCGATCAACATCCGCGCCACCCGCATCATCACCAACGACAACATCGGCGTGCTGGTGCCCAACGCCGAGTTCGTCAACGGCCGCGTGGTCAACTGGACCCACCGCAGCGTCAACCGCCGCATCCGGGTTCCGTTCCGGGTCGCTTTCGGCGTCGACAAGGAGCTGGTCAAGCAGGCCGCGCTGGAAGCCGCCGCCCGCGTGCCGTTCACCCTGGCCACCGAGGGCGAGCAGCGGCCGCAAGTGTGGCTGGTGGCCTATGGCGAGAACGGCGTGGATTTCCTGCTGGTGGTGTGGCTGACCGGCGCCGCGGCGCGGCGCAACGTCGCCATCCAGGCCGCGTACCTGTGGGAGCTGGATACCTCGCTCAGGGAGCACGGCATCGAGATCGCGCGCCCGCAGCGCGACCTGCGCCTGCGTTCGGCGTTCGGCCTGGAGGGCGAGCAGGCCGAGCGCCTGCTGCTGCCGGGCATCGACCGCGAGCAGGCGCCCCCCGCGGCCGGTACGCAGGCGCCTGCGCCGCAGGTGCGTTCGGCCAACGACGCCACCGAAGACACCCAGCGCCGCATCGCCGAAGACGAGGCGATTCGACGGCGGGCCGAGGAAGAAGCGGCCCAATCCCCCACATCCAAGGCCGGCCCCACGCGCGGCCGCCAGGCCCCCGAGGAGTAACGACATGGCGACTCAGGAAATCAAGGTTCCCGACATCGGCGGCTACGACGACGTCCCCGTGATCGAAGTGCTGGTCGCGGTCGGCGACACGATCGCGAAGGACCAGGGCCTGGTGACGCTGGAGTCGGACAAGGCGACGATGGAAGTGCCTTCGTCGGCGGCCGGCGTGGTGAAGGAGCTGAAGGTCAAGGTCGGTGACACGCTGTCGGAGGGCGGCGTGGTGGCGGTGATCGAGACGCAGGACGCCGCGGGCGCGCCAGATGCCGGAAAGAAGGAAGCCCCTCTCCCGCCTGCGGGAGAGAGTGGCGCGCGCAACGCACCGCGTGAGAGCGCGGCTCCGGAAACAAGGCCTGCCTCCGGTGCGGGCGACGGCAAGAGCGAAGCACCTGCGCCGGAAGCCGCATCCGCCACCGGCCGCAAGCCCGACATCGAATGCGCCGTCGTCGTCCTCGGCGCCGGCCCCGGCGGCTACACCGCCGCGTTCCGTGCCGCCGACCTCGGCTTGGACACGGTGCTGGTCGAGCGCTACGCCTCGCTCGGCGGCGTTTGCCTCAACGTCGGCTGCATCCCATCCAAGGCGCTGCTGCACGCGGCGGCGGTGATCGACGAGGCGCAGCATGCGTCCGACTACGGCGTCGACTTCGGCAAGCCGAAGATCGCGCTCGACAAGCTGCGCAGCTACAAGGAAAAGGTCGTCGGCCAGCTGACAAAGGGGCTGTCCGGCATGGCCAAGCAGCGCAAGGTGCGCGTGGCGACAGGCAGCGCGAAGTTCGTCTCGGCGAATGAACTCGAACTCACGGGCGGCGACGGCAAGACGCAGCTGCTGAAGTTCGACAAGTGCATCATCGCCGCCGGCTCGCAGGCGGTGAAGCTGCCGTTCTTCCCCTGGGACGACCCGCGGGTGATGGATTCGACCGACGCGCTGGAGCTGGCCGATGTGCCGAAGAAACTGCTGGTTGTCGGCGGCGGCATCATCGGCCTGGAAATGGCCACGGTGTACCGCGCGCTGGGCAGCGAGGTGACGGTGGTCGAGTTCATGGAGCAGCTGATGCCCGGCGCCGACAAGGACCTGGTCAAGCCGCTCGCCGACCGCCTGAAGAAGCAGGGCGTCGCGGTGCACCTGAAGACGAAGGTGGTCGAGGCGAAGGCGGAAAAGAAGGGCATCACCTGCGCCTTCGAGGGCGACAGCCAACCGGAAACGAAGACCTTCGACCGCGTGCTGGTCGCCGTCGGCCGCGCGCCCAACGGCGGCAAGCTCGATGCCGACAAGGCCGGCGTGCGCGTGACCGAGCGTGGCTTCATCGACGTCGACGCGCAGATGCGCACCAACGTGCCGCACATCTTCGCCATCGGCGACCTCGTCGGCCAGCCGATGCTGGCGCACAAGGCCACGCACGAGGGCAAGCTGGCGGCGGAAGTCGCTGCCGGCGAAAAGCGTGAGTGGGTGGCGCGGGTGATCCCGTCGGTGGCGTACACCGATCCGGAGATCGCCTGGGTCGGCGTCACCGAAACCGAGGCGAAGGAAAAGGGCCTGAAGATCGGCGTCGGCAAGTTCCCGTGGGCCGCGTCGGGTCGCGCGATCGGCATCGGCCGCACCGAGGGCTTCACCAAGCTGGTGTTCGACGAGGCCACCCAGCGCATCGTCGGCGCCGGCATCGTCGGCGTGCATGCCGGCGACCTGATCGCCGAGGCGGCGCTGGCGATCGAGATGGGCTGCGAGGTCGCCGACATCGGCCACACCATCCATCCGCACCCGACCCTGAGCGAATCGGTCGGCATGGCCGCCGAAGTCTACGACGGCACCATCACCGACCTGTACGTGCCGAAGAAGAAATGATTGCTGACGCTCTTCCCGTGGGCACCTGACGGAAGAGCGCGGCTGTCATTCCGGGCGCAGCGAGGAATCTGTTGCGGCCGTTTTCCAGGTCCGGAAAGAAAGAGGTCCTTCGCCTGTGCGCGGGGATGCACGACCAAGGCGACAGTGCAGGCTCCGGCAGGTCGCCGTGCCCTGTCGGCCGGGAGCCGCTTTTCCCTCAGCGGGACATCCCCCGCCTTCGCGGGGGCAGGCTCTGTCCCGATTCGGGCGCGCGCCATCCGTGGCGCGCTTGTCGCGGCCCCCGGCCGCCAGGACACGGCTCACCTTGACGTAGCCATCGTCGCTTCGGTTGAGGCCACGTAGGTCGGGGTTACGCCCCCGACGGCTTTTGATCTTCGGTTGCCGATAAAGAAGCCCTGGCAATGAATCGCCGAAGCACCCCCGGTCGGGACGACGCTGCTTCCGAAGCCCGCACACAGACCGTTTTGCCTGGATTGCCGCCGTCGGAAGCATGCACATGCGGATGCCGGGCCGCGCGACGCGAGGTGCGCGTCGAACTGTGATACCCGTCCCTCGGGCAGGGGTTTGCCCCAGATGCCGGAAAAATCCGGATGCCGGTATTCCAGTCGGCACAGGGGATATCCAGGGAGAGAACTTCATGAAGCACGTGATACTGACGGCGCTGGCATTGGCCTGCGCATCGGGCAGCGGCATGGCGGCGGTCGCGAACGGGGAGCCGGGCCAGGCGGTGGACGAGGCCAGGGCGCTGGCCGAGGCGGGTGCCACCGGCGACTTCGCGCGCAGCCTGCAGGCGCAGGAAAAACTGCTGCGCGCCGAGCGTTCGCACTATCCGGCGATGTTCCGCGCCGCCTATGCGCGCTATCCGCGCATTCCCGCGGGCACGCTGGAAGCGCTGGCGTACAGCCAGAGCCGCTGGCACCAGTTGCGGCCCGACCGCAACGGCGAGCCGCCGCACAGCGACATGCCGCGCGCCTGGGGCGTGATGGGCCTGTACGCCGGCGAGGGCTTCGCCGACCAGGTCGGTGAAGCGGCCGCGCTGCTGGGAACCACGTCCGAACGGGTCAAGCACAATCCGGCGACCAACATCCTCGCCGCGGCGGTGCTGCTCGACCGCGAACTGCGTGGCTCCGCGCGCGACGACGAAGCGCTGGCGCAAGCGCTGCAGGACTACGCGGGCTTCGGCGACAGGGCCGGCGCCGCCAGTGCCGTGGATGCATATGCCCGCGCCAGTTTCGCCTTCGACGTGCTGCTCGGCATGGATCGCGGCGTGGACGACAACGGCATCCGCGTGCCCGAACGCGAAGTGCAGTGGGAGCGGGCGTTCCCCGCGGACATGCTGGTCCGCCTGAACGCACCGCTTGTGCGGCTGGACCTGGACCGCGGCGTGGTCGAGACCGAAGCGTTCGCGGTCGATCCGCGCACCGGGCAGCTGGTCGCGCGGTCGCCCGCCGGCGCGGATGCCGGCCTCGTCGGCAAGCCCGGCAACGCGAGCCTTGCCACGGTCGACTTCCCCGGCGCGCGCTGGGTGTACTCGCCGAACCAGTCTTCGCGCGGCGGCACGGCGGTGCGCGAAGTCGCCATCCACACGATGCAGGGCAGCTACGCCGGCTCGATCTCCTGGTTCCAGAACCCGAGCGCCCAGGTCAGCGCGCACTACCTGATCCGCAGTTCCGATGGCCAGGTCACGCAGATGGTGCGCGAGAGCCAGAAGGCCTGGCACGTGCGTTCGCACAATCCGCACTCGATCGGCATCGAGCACGAGGGCTACATCAGCAACCCCGACTGGTACACCAGCGCGATGTACAACAAGTCGGCGGCGATCACCCGCCAGGCCTGCGCGCGCTACGCGGGCATCGTCTGCACCAGGGCCATGAAGACCTACACCTCGGCCGACCTGAGCGACGCCAGCTACGACATCCTCGGCCACCAGAACCTGACCGACAACTCGCATACCGACCCGGGCAAGTACTGGAACTGGTCGAAGTACTACGGCCTGATCAATCCCTCGTCCGGCGGCACGACCGTGCTCGACAGCTTCGAGAGCAGCGTCGGCCACTTCGTGACCAGCCCGACGTACTCGGGCAGCACCACCGGCGTCTCCACCGCATCGACCGCCAAGCGCAACTGCAGCATCCGCCACAACGGCTCGTGCTCGTTGCAGGTCAGGCTGGTCGACAAGGCGGGCACGGCGGCGTGGGCGGTGCGGCTGCTGTCGGGCAGCGGCAATCCGGGCAGCAATACCGGCCTGTCGCGCACTGGTCGCATCGGCTTCTGGGTCTACGCCGCGGGCAACGGCATGAAGGTGGGCGTCGGCATCGACGACAGCGACGGCACCGAACGCTCGATCTCGAAGACGCTCGCTGCCAACAAGTGGACCTACGTGGAGTGGAAGCTGTCCGACGCCGCGCAGTGGAACGCCTGGACCGGCGGCAGCAACGGCGCGATCACCGCCAGCACGGTCAAGCTCGACGCGATCTGGCTGTACCACGCCAACACCAGCTACACGGTCAACACCTACATCGACAACGTGCAGCTGATCAAGTGACGGCAAGGCGCCCGGCCGGCGCCGGGCGCCATCGCGTGGCGGAGGTCCCCGGGCCGCCGCCACGCCCGTTGCGGGCCACATAAAGAGGAAGCCCCGGTCATGGAGAGAACCGGGGCTCCGGGGGCCTGCAGCGGATCCGACGAGGAATGGGACAACAGGCCTGCAAGGACAGACCCGCCCGGCGCCGAAAGGTTCCGCGGGCAGGCATGCCCGCGCCCGGTTCGTCCCCGACGTAAACCCCCGTAAAATCAGGGCTTCCGGCGGTTGCCGCGAAAATCAGGGCCGGCTATACTTCCGCGGCTTCGCAGGAGGGATTGCATCAGGGCAGGTCATGCGGCCCTCCGCGGCAAATCCCGCAAGCTGAACAGGTGATTCGCGTGCACGATCCCATCGCCGCCGGTCGCCGGGCAGCGCTGCGCGCGGTGGCGGTCCAGGGACTGGTCGTCGCGCTGCTGGCAGCGGCTTTCATCGCGCGGGACGCGCGGGAAGCGCTGGCAGTGGGGGTGGGGGGGCTCGCACTGGTGCTGGGCAATGCGCTTTCCGCCGTCGTGGCGCTGGGCGGCATCGTCCCGGCACCGGTCGCATTCGGCAGGTTGCTGCTGGCTGCGATGGGCAAGTGGTTGGTCGCGATCGTGGTACTCGCGGCCGGGTTGGCGGTCTGGCGCCTGCCGCCGTTGCCGATGCTGGCGGGGCTGGTGGCGGGATTGCTGGCCTACCTGTTGGCACTCAATTTCCTGAAGCAAGACGCACACAGCAAGGGTTGAACGCGTGATCGCTGAAAACAACGGCCCGGCCGCCGAAACCGGCGGATCCACCGAGTACATCAACCACCACCTGCACCACCTGCAGGTGAGCGTGGGCGACAGCCAGTTCATGACCCTGAACGTGGACACCCTGTTCTTCACCGCGGTGCTGTCGCTGCTGTTCCTGTTCTTCTTCATCCGGTCCGCGCGCAAGGCCACCGCCGGCGTGCCGGGCAAGTTCCAGACCCTGGTCGAGATCATCGTCGGCTTCGTCGACGGCCTGGTGCGCGAGACCTTCCACGGCCGCAGCAAGATGATCGCGCCGCTGTCGCTGACGATCTTCGTCGTCGTGTTCCTGATGAACTTCATCGACCTGATCCCGGTCGACTTCCTGCCGTGGGCCTGGGCCAACGGCTACGTCGCTGCCGGCCACGACCCTGCGCACGCCTACCTGCGCGCCGTGCCCACCGCCGACCTCAACACCACGTTCGGCCTGTCGATCGCCGTGTTCCTGCTGATCCAGGTGTTCGGCATCGGCCACAAGGGCGTGGGCGGGTTCACCAAGGAAATCTTCACCGCGCCGTTCCACGCCGAAAGCACGCCGATGAAGATCGTGCTGGCGCCGGCCAACGTGCTGCTGCGCCTGATCGAGGAAGGCGTACGCCCGCTCAGCCTGAGCCTGCGACTGTTCGGCAACCTGTACGCAGGCGAGCTGATCTTCGTCCTGATCGCGCTGATGACGCTCGACGCGTCGCTGGCCCACTTCAGCACCTACCTGATGGGCACGATGCAGTTCATCGCGGGCTTCGCATGGACCGCGTTCCACATCCTGATCATCACCCTGCAGGCCTTCATCTTCATGATGCTGACGATCGTCTACCTCAGCATGGCGGCCGAGAGCCACTAGGCCGCGCACCCCCTTTCGTTCCTCCCATCCACCTACGCAACAGCAAACGATTCAACCGGAGCACACCATGGAAAACGCAGTCCTCATCGCCGAAGTCCTGAAGTTCACCGTCATCGCGGCGGGCCTGCTGATCGGCCTCGGCGCCCTCGGCACCGCCATCGGCTTCGCCATCCTCGGCGGCAAGTTCATCGAAGGCGCGGCGCGCCAGCCGGAGCTGACCCCGATGCTGCAGACCAAGATGTTCATCGTCGCCGGCCTGCTCGACGCCGTGCCGATGATCGGCGTCGCCATCGCCCTGCTGCTGCTGTTCGCCAACCCGCTGCTCGCCGTCCTCGGCGGCTGATCGACCCGCTCGACAAGCACGCGATTCAGGCATCGCCGGCGGCCCGCCGCCGGCACCAGGAGCACAGCACCATGCTACCCAACCTCACTCTGGTCGTTCAGGGCATCGCTTTCTTCGCGGTCGTCTGGCTGGTGATGAAATTCGGCTGGCCGCACATCATGGCGGCCATCGAGGAGCGCCAGCAGAAGATCGCCGAGGGCCTTGCCGCGGCCGACAACAGCCAGAAGGCGCTGGCCCAGGCGCAGGACCAGGTCAACGAAGAGTTGAAGCTGGCCCGTGCCAAGGCCAACGAGATCATCGAGCAGGCCCACCAGCGCGCCAACCAGATCATCGACGCGGCCAAGGCCGAGGCGGTCGCCGAAGGCCAGCGCCAGAAGGCGCTCGCCCGGAGCGAGATCGAAGCGGCCTCCAACCGTGCGCGCGAGGACCTGCGCAAGCAGGTGTCCGTGCTGGCGGTGACCGGCGCCGAGAAGCTGCTGCACCGCGAGATCGACGCCAACGCCCACAAGGCGCTGCTCGACGAACTCGCCGCCCAGCTGTCGTCGGAAGCGGCCTGACCGATGAGCCAGGCCCTGACCCTCGCCCGTCCCTACGCCCGCGCCGCGTTCTCCATCGCGCGCGATGGCGGCAGGTTCGCCGACTGGTCCGCCGCGCTCGGCCTCGCCGCGCGCCTGGCGGCTGACCCGCAGGTCGCCGGCCTGCTCGGCAACCCGGCGCTGACCGACACCGACGCGGTCGTGCTGCTTGCGCCGGAAGACGCGGACCAGCTGTTCCGCGACTTCCTCGCGCTGCTGGCCGGCAACCGCCGCCTCGTGCTGCTGCCGGAGATCGCCGGCCTGTACGAAGAGCTGCGCGCCGACGCCGAACGCGTGGTCAAGGCGCGGGTGACCTCGGCCGCGGAGCTGCCTGCCAGCGAGCTCGAAGGCATCCGCGCCGCGCTGAAGAAACGCTTCGGCCGCGAGGTCGACGTGGAATCGGCGGTCGACGCCTCGCTGATCGGCGGCGCCGTGATCGACGCCGGCGACGTGGTCATCGACGGCTCGCTCAAGGGCAAGCTGGAGCGGCTGCAGGCCGCGCTGGCGCAGTGAAGCCGTGATTGGTGATTCGTGATTTGTGATTCGAAAGAGCAGTTGCGCTTGATTCCGCGAATCACCAATCACGAATCACCAATCACGAAATAGAAATCGAGAACGTACGCCGCAAGCCGCGGCGCACGAATCAGGAAACGAGAACATGGCAACCACCACGCTCAACCCGTCCGAAATCAGCGAACTGATCAAGACCCGCATCGAGAAGGTCAAGCTCGGCGCCGAGTCGCGCAACGAAGGCACCGTGACCAGCGTGTCCGATGGCATCGTGCGCATCTACGGCCTGGCCGACGTGATGCAGGGCGAAATGATCGAACTGCCCAACGAGACCTACGCCCTGGCGCTGAACCTGGAGCGCGACTCGGTCGGCGCCGTGGTGCTGGGCGACTACGAGCACCTGCGCGAAGGCGACGTGGCCAAGACCACCGGCCGCATCCTCGAAGTGCCGACCGGCCCGGAGATGCTGGGCCGCGTGGTCAACGCGCTGGGCGAGCCGATCGACGGCAAGGGCCCGATCAATGCCGCGCAGACCGCGCCGGTGGAGACCATCGCCCCGGGCGTGATCGCGCGCAAGAGCGTGTCGCAGCCGGTGCAGACCGGCTACAAGGCGATCGACTCGATGATCCCGATCGGCCGCGGCCAGCGCGAGCTGATCATCGGCGACCGCCAGACCGGCAAGACCGCGGTGGCGATCGACGCGATCATCAACCAGAAGGGCACCGGCGTTAAGTGCATCTACGTCGCGATCGGCCAGAAGAACAGCTCGATCGCCAACGTCGTGCGCAAGCTCGAGGAGCACGGCGCCATGGACCACACGATCGTGGTGGCCGCCAGCGCCTCCGAGTCGGCCGCGATGCAGTACATCGCGCCGTACTCGGGCTGCACCATGGGCGAGTTCTACCGCGACCGCGGCGAAGACGCGCTGATCATCTACGACGACCTGTCCAAGCAGGCCGTGGCCTACCGCCAGATCTCGCTGCTGCTGCGCCGCCCGCCGGGCCGCGAAGCCTTCCCGGGCGACGTGTTCTACCTGCACAGCCGCCTGCTCGAGCGCGCCGCGCGCGTCAACGAGGACTACGTCGAGAAGTTCACCAACGGCGCAGTGAAGGGCAAGACCGGCTCGCTGACCGCGTTGCCGATCATCGAGACCCAGGCCGGCGACGTGTCCGCGTTCGTGCCGACCAACGTGATCTCGATCACCGACGGCCAGATCTTCCTCGAGACCGACCTGTTCAACGCCGGCATCCGCCCGGCCGTGAACGCCGGCATCTCGGTCTCGCGCGTGGGTGGTTCGGCGCAGACCAAGATCATGAAGAAGCTCTCGGGCGGCATCCGCATCGCGCTCGCCCAGTACCGCGAGCTGGCTGCGTTCGCGCAGTTCGCCTCGGACCTGGACGAAGCCACCCGCAAGCAGCTCGAGCGCGGCCAGCGCGTGACCGAGCTGATGAAGCAGAAGCAGTACGCCCCGATGTCGGTGGCCGGGCAGGCGCTGTCGATCTACGCGGTCGACAAGGGTTACATGGACGACGTCCCGGTCGCGAAGATCGGCGCGTTCGAAGAAGCCCTGCACGCCCACTTCGCCAACACCGCCGGTGACCTGATCAAGCAGGTCAACGACAGCGGCGACTGGAACGACGCCATCGAAGGCGCGTTCCGCAAGGGCATCGAGGATTTCAAGACAACGGGAAGCTGGTAATCCCGTAGGGCGGGTCTCGACCCGCCACCACGAGAAACGAAGCGAATCGGCGGGTCAAGGCCCGCCCTACCGGGAAGCAGAGATGGCCGGCGGCAGAGAAATCAAAACCAAGATCAAGAGCGTGCAGAACACCCGCAAGGTGACGCGTGCGCTGGAGATGGTCTCGGCTTCCAAGATCCGCAAGGCGCAGGACCGGATGAAGGCCTCGCGCCCGTATGCGCGCGCGATGAAGCAGGTGATCGGGCACATCGCGCAGGCGAATTCCGAGTTCCAGCACCCGTACCTGGTCGAGCGCGAGCAGATCAAGCGCGTCGGCTACGTCATCGTCTCGTCCGACCGCGGCCTGGCCGGCGGCCTGAACAACAACCTGTTCCGCAAGCTGCTCGGCGAGATGCGCCAGTGGCAGGAAAAGGGCGTCGAGGTCGACGTGGTCACCATCGGCCAGAAGGCCTCGGTGTTCTTCCGCCGGATCAAGGTCGAGATGCTGGCCACCGTCACCCACCTGGGCGACCAGCCGCGCGTCGACCAGCTGATCGGCGTGGTCAAGGTGATGCTTGACGCCTACAACGGCGGCAAGGTCGACAAAGTGTTCCTGGCCTACAACGACTTCGTCAACACGATGACCCAGCGCGCGGCGTTCGACCAGCTGCTACCGCTGCCGCCGTCGGATGACATGGTCGCGCGCCACGACTGGGACTACCTCTACGAACCCGACGCCCAGGCCGTGCTCGAACACATCCTGACCCGTTATGTCGAGTCGCTGGTGTACCAGGCAGTGATGGAGAACGTCGCCTCCGAACACGCCGCGCGCATGGTGGCGATGAAGGCGGCAAGCGACAACGCGAACAAGCTGATCGACACGCTGAACCTGGTCTACAACAAGGCCCGGCAGGCGGCGATCACCCAGGAAATTTCCGAGATCGTGGGCGGCGCGGCCGCGGTGTAACGGGAAGCCGTGATTGGTCATTCGTGATTGGTGATTGGCAGGGGCAGCGAAGCGCGCTTTTCGAATCACGAATCACCAATCACAAGAAATCAGATACGCCGGTGACAAATCCGGCAACGAAACAAGTAATCGGAGCGACACAAAATGAGCAACCAGGGCAAGATCGTCCAGATCATCGGCGCCGTCGTCGACGTCGAGTTCCCGCGTGACAACGTGCCGAAGGTGTACGACGCGCTGAAGGTGCAGAACACCGACATCACCCTCGAAGTGCAGCAGCAGCTGGGCGACGGCGTGGTGCGCGCGATCGCGCTGGGTTCCACCGACGGCCTCAAGCGCAACCTGGTGGCCGAGAACACCGGCCGCGCGGTCTCGGTGCCGGTCGGTGCGGCCACGCTGGGCCGGATCATGAACGTACTCGGCGAGCCGATCGACGAGGTTGGCCCGATCGAGGCGAAGGAACAGTGGGAAATCCACCGCGACGCACCGTCGTACGAAGAGCAGGCCGCGGCCAACGAACTGCTGGAAACCGGCATCAAGGTCATCGACCTGATGTGCCCGTTCGCAAAGGGCGGCAAGGTCGGCCTGTTCGGCGGCGCCGGCGTGGGCAAGACGGTCAACATGCTGGAGCTGATCAACAACATCGCGACCCAGCACTCGGGCCTGTCGGTGTTCGCAGGCGTCGGCGAGCGTACCCGCGAGGGCAACGACTTCTACCACGAGATGATCGAAGCCAAGGTCGTGCGCCCGGACAATTTCCCCGAGTCCAAGGTGGCGATGGTCTACGGCCAGATGAACGAGCCGCCGGGCAACCGCCTGCGCGTCGCGCTGACCGGCCTGACCATGGCCGAATACTTCCGCGACGAAAAGGACGAGACCGGCAAGGGCCGCGACGTGCTGTTCTTCGTCGACAACATCTACCGCTACACCCTGGCCGGCACCGAGGTCTCGGCGCTGCTGGGCCGCATGCCGTCGGCGGTGGGCTACCAGCCCACGCTGGCCGAGGAAATGGGCGTGCTGCAGGAGCGCATCACCTCGACCAAGACCGGTTCGATCACCTCGATCCAGGCCGTGTACGTGCCCGCGGACGACTACACCGACCCGTCGCCGGCCACGACCTTCGCCCACCTGGACTCCACGGTGGCGCTGTCGCGCAGCATCGCGTCGCTGGGCATCTACCCGGCGGTGGACCCGCTGGACTCGACCTCGCGGATGATGGACCCGAACGTGATCGGCAACGAGCACTACGAGACCGCCCGCCGCGTCCAGCAGACCCTGCAGAAGTACAAGGAGCTCAAGGACATCATCGCGATCCTGGGCATGGACGAGCTGTCCGAAGAGGACAAGCAGGCCGTGTCGCGCGCGCGCAAGATCGAGCGCTTCTTCAGCCAGCCCTTCCACGTGGCCGAAGTGTTCACCGGCTCGCCGGGCAAGTACGTGCCGCTGAAGGACACCATCCGCGGCTTCAAGATGATCGTCGACGGCGAGTGCGACCACATCCCCGAGCAGGCGTTCTACATGATCGGCGGCATCGACGAGGCGATCGAGAAGGCGAAGAAGGTCGCCGCCTGACCGGCGACTGATGCAGGGCGGGTCTCGACCCGCCATCGCGACAAGCCACGGCGGGCCCAGGCCCGCCTTACGAGAGAAGATCCATGGCATCCACCATCCGTTGCGACATCGTCAGCGCCGAACAGGAAATCTTCCACGGCGAGGCGGAAATGATCGTCGCCACCGGCGAGATGGGCGAGCTCGGCATCGCGCCGCGCCACGCGCCGCTGATCACCCGGCTCAAGCCGGGCAAGGTCGTGGTGACCCAGCCGGGCGGCGAGACGCTCGATTTCGCCATCTCCGGCGGCATCCTCGAGGTGCAGCCGCAGCTGGTGACGATCCTGGCCGACACCGCGGTGCGCGCGCAGGACATCGACGAGGCCGCCGTGCGCGCGGCGATGGAAGAAGCCGAGCGTGCGCTGGCCAACAAGGACCCGAAGATGTCCGCCGAGGAAGCGCAGACCCAGCTGGCGATGAGCATCGCCCAGCTCAGCGCGCTGGAGCGGCTGCGCAAGAACCTCAAGCACTGAGCCGGGGTTCGGAGTCGAGATGGAGGCGCCGGCGCAAGCCGGCGTTTCCTGTTTGGGGGGCTGCTCCGGCGCCGTAGGTCGGGGGCGTAGCCCCGACCTACGTCCGAATCCCCAGGTCCGATTCCCGGTTCAGCGCTTGTAGATCCAGTGCCGCGACAGCACGAAGCCGAGGATGCCCAGTACGACCTCGATGCCCGGTTTCGCCAGCCACGCCCAGCCGCGGCCGAAGATCTCGTCGATGTGGGTCATCGACCAGGTGCTGATCGCGGTGGTGGCCAGCCACATCGCAAGGAAGCGCAGCAGCTGGATGCGGCCGACCGCCGTGTCTTCACCGGCGAAGGTCAGCTTGCCGTTGAGCCAGTAGCCCAGCAGCGCACCGCTGACCCTGCCGGCGACGTTGGCCGGGCCGATGCGCATGCCGAAATGGCTCAGCGCCACCATCACGCCCCAGTCGACCAGCCACTGGATGCCACCGATGAACAGGTAGTGGCGGCCCTGCCGGCCCAGGCTCATGCGCGGCGACGACCGGCGGTGGACGGGCGGGGCGGCGGGATAACGGGCGAGGCGTCGGGCATGCGGGCGACGGGAAGGCGGGCGTGGCCGGCATCGTAATGCGCGCGCCGTTAGAATTCAGCGATTCCATCCAGGGTCCCCGCATGACCGCACCACTGCACGTCGTGATCCTCGCCGCCGGCGAGGGCAAGCGCATGAAGTCGAGCCTGCCCAAGGTGCTGCAGAAGATCGCCGGGCAGCCGATGCTCGCCCACGTCATCGCCGCCGCGCGCGGGCTGCAGCCGGCCGCCATCCATGTCGTGCACGGCCACGGCGGCGAACAGGTGCGCGAAGCCTTCGCGGCGCAGGAGGACCTGCAGTGGGTCGAACAGGCGCGCCAGCTCGGCACCGGCCACGCCGTGCGCCAGGCGATGCCGGACGTGCCCGACGACGCGCAGGTGCTGGTGCTGTACGGCGACGTGCCGCTGATTACCACCGCCACGCTGCAGCGACTGCTCGCCGCGGACGGCCGCATCGCGGTACTCGTCGCCGACCTCGACGATCCGACCGGCTATGGCCGCATCGTGCGCGATTCCGAAGGCCGCGTCGGCGCGATCGTCGAGCACAAGGACGCCGATGAAGAGCAGCGCCATATCCGCACCGTCAACACCGGCATCCTCGCCGCCGATGCGGTCGCGCTGAAGGGCTGGCTGCAGCGGCTGTCCAGCGACAACGCGCAAGGCGAGTACTACCTGACCGACGTGTTCGCCATGGCCGCCGCCGAGTACAACGCCGCCGAGATGGTCGCCGTCGACGATCCGATCGAAACCGAGGGCGCCAACGATCCGTGGCAGCTCGCGCAGCTCGAACGCGCGTTCCAGCGCCGCCAGGTGCGGGCGCTGTGCGTACAGGGCGTGCGCTTCGCCGATCCGGCGCGCGTGGATATCCGCGGCGAGGTCACGGTCGAAAGCGACATCGAGATCGATGTCGACGTCGTGCTCGAAGGCCGGGTTTCGCTGAGCGAGGGCGTCCGCATCGGGCCGTTCTGCCGCATCCGCGACGCCGACCTCGCCGCCGGCACCGAAGTGCGCGCGCACTGCGACATCGACGGAGCGCGCACCGAGGGCGCGGTGCAGGTCGGGCCGTTCGCGCGGCTGCGCCCGGGTACCGTGCTCGCCGACGGCGTGCACGTGGGCAACTTCGTCGAGACCAAGAACGCACGCGTGGGCGTGGGCAGCAAGGCCAACCACCTGACCTACCTGGGCGACGCGGACATCGGCGCCGGCGTCAACGTCGGCGCCGGCACCATCACCTGCAACTACGACGGCGCCAACAAGTTCACGACGACGATCGAGGACAACGCCTTCATCGGTTCGAACGCGTCGCTGGTCGCGCCGGTGACCATCGGCAAGGGCGCCACGATCGGCGCAGGCTCGGTGATCGGCAACGACGCCCCTGCCGGCAAACTCACCGTCGCCCGCGCGCGCCAGGTCACCATCGAAGGCTGGCAGCGCCCGACGAAGAAATCGTGAATCGCGTGGCGACGTCCCCGGCATCGTTGGCAACGCCCGACAACCCGTAGGTCGGGGCTACGCCCCCGACACCGCACCATCGATTGCCTGCGCGGACCTTGTGCCCGGTGTGCTTTCCGGTCGCGCGGGGCGTCGGGCACGCAGGCCCGACCTACTCCGGCAGCACCATCGACACGCACAGCCCGCCGCCGTCGCGATTGAGCAGCGCGATGCGGCCGCCGTGTGCCTCTGCGATCTCGCGTGCAAGCGCCAGGCCCAGGCCGGTGCCGTGGCGCTTGGTCGAGTAGAACGGCAGCAGCGCGTTGGCCAGCACCGCCTCGTTCATGCCGTTGCCGCGGTCGAGGACATCGATGCGCCAGTGGCCGGGGATGTGCCGCAGCGACAGCTTGACCTCCCCGGGCGCGCTTCCCGACTCATGAGCGTTGCGCAGCAGGTTCAGCAGCGCCTGCTCGACCTGCGCGGCGTCCAGGCGCGTGGTGCCGTCGGCCGGGTGCAGGTCGACGACGAACTCGACCTGGCTACGCAGCTGCGCGACGAAACGCCGCCATTCCACCGGCTGCAGCCGCGGCGCAGGCAGCTTGGCGAAGCGCGCGTATTCGCGGATGAAGCCTTCCAGGTGGCGCGCGCGCTCCTCGATGGTCGCCAGCGCGGTCGGCAGGCGCTCGTGCTGGCCGCGGCGCAGCAACTCCGCGCCGGAATGCGCGAGCGAGGCGATCGGCGCGAGCGAGTTGTTGAGCTCGTGGCTGATCACCCGGATCACCTTCTTCCACGTCTGCACTTCCTGCCGGCGCAGCTCGGCGGTGAGCTGGCGCAGCAGCACCAGTTCGTGCTGGCGGCCGTTGAGGCGGAAGCGACGGCGGCTCAGGTGGTAGATGTCCTCCTGGTCCTCGTCGCCGACGGTGAACATGCCGTCGCCGCCGCGGGAGAACGCTTCGCGCACCGCGTCGCTGGTGCCGTCGAGCAGCGCGTCGAACGACTGCCCTTCGAGCTTGCGCCCGTCGCCGAACATCTTGCGCGCCGCCAGGTTGCCCAGCACCACGCGCCGCGTGGAATCGAGCAGCAGCGTGGCGACGGGCGTGTTCTGCACGATGGTGTCCAGCAGCAGTTCGCGCTGCACCAGCGCCTGCCGCTGGTCGCGCAGCACGCGGCCGAGCTGGTTGTGGCTTTCGACCAGTTCGCGCAGTTCGCCGCGGCCCTGCCAGGAGACGCCGCCGCTGAAGTCGCCGTCGCGATAGCTGGCCACGCTGCCGGCCAATGCGCGGAACAGCGAGCGCGCCGGCGCGAACACCCGGCGCACGTGGTAAAGCAACAGCGGCAGCGGCAGCGCGACCGCGACCAGCAGCGCCGCCCACGGCTGCAACCAGCGCTGCAGCAGCAGCGTGAGCGCGGCGGCAGCGAGCATGTAGCCGAGGGTCAGCGCGGCGTAGACGACGTTCAGCGGGAGGCGGTGCCACCAGTGCATCAGGCGCTCCTTGCCGCGTGACCGGAATGAGCGTCGCGCACGCGCGAATGCAAGAGCCGGTCATTTCCACGAGAGCACCACAGGCCGTCATTCCCGCGAAAGCGGGAACCCGGTGACTTTGGCCCGCATGCGATCAGGTCACTGGGTTCCCGCTTTCGCGGGAATGACGCCGGGGGATATGACGCCAGAAGGAAGGACGGCAAATGCCGTATCGCGGGCGCGTCGGTCATGTGCACGCCATCAGTCCCGCCGGATCCCGAGCCGGTCCAGCCGCCGGTACAGCGCCTGCCGCGACAGCCCCAGCTCCGCGGCGGCCTGCGCGAGCACGCCGTGGTTGCGTTCCAGCGCGTCCTCGATCGCCGCACGGTCCGGCTCGTCGCCCGTTGTCGCGGCGCTGGCCGCACGTGGCGCCGGCTGCAGGCCGAGGTCGGCGGCGAACACCTCGTCCCCGGCCGCCAGCAGCGCCGCGCGCTGCATCGTGTTGCGCAGCTCGCGCACGTTGCCGGGCCACGCATGGCGCAGCAGCGCGCGCTCGGCGTCCTCGGCCAGGTGCTTGCCATCGGGCAGGAAATGCCGCGCCAGCGGCAGGATGTCGCGCGGGCGCTGCGCCAGCGGCGGCAGCCGCAGCTCGATGCCGTTGAGGCGGTAGAACAGGTCCTCGCGGAAGCGGCCGTCGGCGATCAGCGCGGCAAGGTCGGCGTTGGTCGCGCTGACGATGCGCACGCGCACGTTGCGCTCGCGATTGCCGCCCAGGCGCTCGAAGCGCCCGGTCTCCAGCACCCGCAGCAGCTTGACCTGCCCGGCCAGCGGTAGCGTGCCGACCTCGTCCAGGAACAGGGTGCCGCCGTCGGCGGCCTCGAACTTTCCTTCGCGCGCCTTGTTGGCGCCGGTGTACGCACCCGGTTCGGCGCCGAACAGCTCGGCCTCGATCAGGTCCGCCGGCAGCGCGCCGCAGTTGAGCGCCACGAAAGGGCCGTTGCGCACGTGCGAGTTGGCGTGGACGATCTCGGCGTATTTCTCCTTGCCGGTGCCGTTGGGCCCGGTGACCAGCACCGGGATGTCCGAGCGCGCGACCTGGCAGGCCAGCGCCACGGTCGCCTCGCTGGCTGGATCGTCGAACACCAGCCCGCGCAGGTCGTTCTCGCGCAGCAGCGCCGTGCGCCGCTGGCGCTCGCCGGCGTGCTGGCGCGACAGTTCGCGCTGCGCCTGCCCGAGTTCGAGCAGGTTGTTCACCGTCGCCATCAGCTTCTGGTCGTCCCAGGGCTTGGCGAGGTAGTCCGCCGCGCCCGCCTTGACCAGGTCCACCGCCGCTTCCAGGTGCGTCCACGCGGTGAGCAGGATCACCGGCAGGTCGGGGAACCGCGCGCGGATTTCGTGGAACAGCGCGACGCCTTCCTCGCCCGAGGTGGTGTCGGCGTGGAAGTTCATGTCCTGGACCACCAGGTCCACGTCGTGGCGTTGCAGCTGTTCCAGCCCGTCCTGCGGCGACTCCGCGCGCAGCGTGTCGATGTCGTGCAGCGAGAACAGCACGTCGAGCGCGGTGGCGACGGAGGGATTGTCGTCGATGACGAGGATCGTGGGCATGGGGAGAGGCGGGGGCTGGGATCTGGGGACTGGGAGCTAGGGAGCGGGGAGTTTGGCTTGCAAGGATTTCATCAGGGTGCGCAGCATGCGACCTATGCGGGTGCTGGACTGGGCGATGGGATCGAGCGCTGCATCGTCGAGATAGCCTAGACGATGCGAGATGAGGAGCTGGGTTTCCATCTCCGCAAGTGATCCAAGGCTGATGCCAAGAAACCGCAAGTAGTCGCGAGTCGTGGGTCGCGCGTGCCCCTCCGCGATATTGGATGGTACCGACACCGAAGATCGGCGGAATTGTGAAGTCAGTCCGAACCGCTCGTCTGCAGGGAACGTAGCCAATGCCCGATAGACCAGCTCTACCAGATCAATTGCCTCCCGCCATACCTGCAAGTCCCTGAAACTTTTCACCACTTCGGCCATTCCATAGCCCCCAGTCCCCAGATCCCAGCCCCAATCTACACACTCCGCGTCGCCACCGCCGGCGGTACCGCCGCCGCGCGCCGCGCGGGCCAGAACACCGCGATCTGGCCCAGCACCCAAAGCGCCACCGCGCCGATCGGCAGGTACACCAGTGGCAGGCGCGGCAGTTCGTACTTGCCCATCAGCATCTGGTTGATCGCGAACGCCAGCAGCATGCCCAGCACGATGCCGACCGTGGCGAGCAGGAAGTTCTCGGTCTGGAAGTAGCGCAGGATCTGCCCCTTCGTCGCGCCCAGCGCGCGGCGCACGCCGATCTGCTTGGTGCGCTGCTGCACCCAGAAACTGGCCAGGCCCACAATGCCCAGCGCGGTCACTACCAGCAGCGCGACGATCACCGCCACCAGCAACCAGACCATGGCGCGGTCGGCGCGGTAGTACTCGCCGCGCAGCTCTTCCATCGTCTTGGTGTTGTCGGTGAGGATGATGCGGTTCGGGCCGTTGCGTTCAAGCGTGGCCATCGCGGCCTTGAGCACCTCTGCGCGGCGCGCGGGGTCGGTGCGCAGCAGGTAGTTGCCGCCCAGCGAGTAGGGCGCCCGGATGGGGAAGATCATCGAATATTCGTGCGCGGCCGGGCCGCCCTGTTCGCTCGGGCGCACCAGATGATCGACGATGCCGATGATCCGGATCGGATCGTCGCCCCAGCTGTAGAACGACTTGCCGACGGCGTCCTGCCCGGGGAACAGCTTGTCGGCCATGCTGCGGGTGATGATGACCGAGGGGATCTCGATGTCGGCGTCGGGTGCGTTGAACGCCGACCACTCGATGAACTCATCCGGTGCAAACTGGCGGCCGGCCACGAGCTTCGGCCCGAGGGTGTCGAGAAACTGGTTCTCGCCCATGTAGACCGTGGCACTCAGCGTCGGCTGCTTCTGGTCCGTGCTCATTCTCACCGAAGTGTTCCAGGACGACTTCACGAACGGCACCTGGTTGGTGACGGTCGCGGCCTTGACGCCCGCCAGGCCGCGCAGGAGGGCCAGGTCGCTGCGGGTCAGTGCGTCCGCATCGTCGTCGGCACCGATGCCGGCCAGCTGTATGCGTACGACCTCGTTCTCTGCCACGCCGCTGACCAGGTTGATCCGCTCGATGCGGTTGCCGATCAGGAACAGGGCATTGCAGACGATGGCGCAGCTGAGCGCGATCTCGAGCACGATCAGCGCCGCGGCGGTCTTGTGCCGGAGCAGGGTGGAGAGGATGGGGCGCAGTTCCATGGTGGTTTCCTCGGTGGGAAGCGCATGCCGGCGTGAAGGCCGACGGTGGTGAAGGGTGTCCGCGTCGGGTGGTCCGGTTGGCCGTGGACCGTTGGCGCGCGGGGCGTCGGGGGCGTAGCCCCGACCTACTGGCTCTTCAGTTGCATGGCCGGGGTGACCTGCATCGCTTGCCAGGCCGGGATCACGCCGGCCAGCAGGCTGGCGCCGACGGCGAGCGCGAAGGTGGTCAGCAGCATCAGCGGGTCGAGGTGTGCGAGTTCGGCATAGCTCGTCGGCTGCTGGCGCACGGCCCACAGGCCGAGCCAGGCCAGCGCCAGGCCGACGATGCCGCCGGCCATGCCGACCACGCCGGCCTCGACCAGGCACTGCATGAAGATCTCCCGCCGCGACGCGCCCAGCGCGCGGCGGACGCCGACCTCGCTGCTGCGACGCAGGAACTTGGCCAGCAGCAGGCCCACCGTGTTGAGCAGGCAGACCAGCAGGAAGCCGAACGCCAGCCACACCTGCAGGCGCACGTCGCCGGGCACGACCTTGTTGTAGTCCAGCCACTCCATCACGCTGCGCAGGCGCACGTTGGTTGGGCGCTCGTAGCGGCCGTTGGCGCGCTGCTGGTCGGAATAGTTCACCAGGTAACGGTGGTAGTCGGCAACCTTCGCCGGCGTGTCGAGCTGCACCCAGTACTGGATCCACACGCACGGTGCGTTCACGCCGGCCTCGCCCTCGGGATCGGATCCCGAATCGCCCCAGCAGTCCATGCTGCCGCTGCGGCTCATCTTCAGGTCGCGCGAGACGGAGAACGGGATGAACACCTGTTCCAGCTCACCGAAGCGGTCGCTGTTCATGTCGTAGAAGCGCGGCGTGGGACGCCACTGGTCGAGGACGCCGACGATGCGGAAATCGTCATTCTCCAGCCGTACCGTCTTGCCGACGCTGTTGGCGCCGCCGAACAGCTTGTCGTTGAGCGCCTTGGCGATCACCACCACGCGCGCATGGCGCTCGTCCTCGACCGCACTCCAGCCGCCGCCGTACAGGAACGGCATGTCGAACATCGGGAAGATGTCGGCCGTGGTGTAGCGCGCGTCGGCGTAGAACGGCGACAGCCCCTGCTTCTGCGGCGTGATCGCGGCGCTGCCGCCGGTCATCATCGCCTGCCGGTCGCCGCGCTTTTCGCGCAGCAGGGTCTGGGCATCGAAGCGGGTGACTTGCTGGGAAGGCTCCTCGCCCGGGGTGTAGCCGCGCATGCTTTCCGGGTCGAGCTGGACGTAGAACAGCTCACCGCTACGCGTCGGCACGGGATCGCCGGACAGGACGTGGAACACCGTCAGCGTGGTCATGCTGGCGCCGATGCCCAGCGCGATCGCCAGCACCATCAGCGCGGTCAGCACCTTGTTGCGGCGGAAGCTGCGAAGCGCGAGGTTGAGGTAGTAGGCGAACATGGATCGTTGCTCCTGGTGGTGGCGTCGCCGCGGCGGTCGCGACGGCGCGTGTTGCATTCATCGGTCAGATCGATCGCGTCGCTTCGGCCGGCGACACCCGCGTCGCGCGCCGCGCCGGCGCGAGCACCGCGACCTGGCCCAGCAGCCACAGCACGATGGCGCCGACCGGCAGGTAGAACGCCGGCAGGCGCGCGAGCTCGTACTGTTGCATCAGGCCCTGGTTGAGGCCGTAGGCCAGCAGCATGCCCATCACGATGCCGGCGCTGACGATCAGGAAATTCTCGGTCTGGAAGTAGCGCAGGATGTCGCCGCGGGTGGCACCCAGCGCACGACGCACGCCGATCTGCCGGCGCCGCTGCGAGACCCAGAAGCTGGTCAGGCCGACGATGCCCAGCGCGGTGACCAGCAGCAGCGCCACGATCGTCCCGACCAGCAGGCCGGCCATGGCACGGTCGCTGCGGAAGTAGCGCTCGCGCAGTTCGCCCAGGGTCGCGGTCTGTTCCTCGTCCAGCACGACGGTGGGCGCAACCCTGGCGACGGTTTCGCGAGCGGCGCGCATCACGCGCGGCAGGTCCCCGGGCGCGGCGCGCAGCACGTAGTTGCCGAGCAATTGCGGGCCCGGCTGCGCGGGGACGAACACCGACCATTCCGCGCTGTGGGCGCCGCGGCCCCCGGGGCGCGCGATCGCCAGGTGGTCGAGCACGCCCATGACCCGGAAGTGGCGGTCCCCGCTCAGCCAGAACTCCCGGCCCAACGGGTCGGCGCCCGGCCACAGCTGTTCGGCCAGCGCGCGCGTCACCAGCACCTGGGCATCCTCGGGGACGAAGTTGGATACGGGCTGGTAGTCGGCGGCCTGCGGTGCGCGTCCGGCGACCACGCGCAGGCCCAGCGTCTCCAGGCTGCCGGGGCTGCCGACATAGAAATCCACCACGCCGCCGAAGTGTTCGTTCTCCGCGTCCAGGAAGATGCCGGCTGCGCCAGCCTGCTGGCCGAACGGCACCGCGTTGATGACCGCCACGGACTCCACGCCGGGAATCGCGCGCAGCCCGGCCAGCATCCGCGCGTTCAGGTCGTTCGCCGGCTGGTCGGAATAACCGTCCAGCCGCACGACCGCCAGCGAGGCCTCGTCGACGCCGCTGTCGATGCGCATGTTGTCCAGCCGCTGGATGATCAGGAAGCAGGCGTTGCATAGCACCGCGCAGGCCAGCGCGATTTCCAGCGCGATCAGCAGCGTGGAAGCGCGATGCCGGGACAGTGCGGAGAGGATGGGGCGGATGTGCATCACACGCCTCCCAGGGTCTTGATCTGCAGCCCCGGCGCAACCCGGCTGGCACGCAGGGCAGGCAGCATGCCCGCCAGCAGGCTCACGGCCACGGCAAGCGCGAACGTGACCAGGAACATTGGCAGGTCCAGGTGGGCGAGATCGGCATACGCAGCCGGCTGCCGGCGCACCAGCCACAGGCCGGCCAGGGTCAGCAGCCAGCCGGCGAAGCCGCCGGCCAGGCCGATCATGCCGGCCTCCACCAGGCACTGCGCGAACACCGCCGAACGGCTGGCGCCGAGCGCGCGCCGCACGCCGATCTCGCCACTGCGGCGCAGGAACTTCGCCAGCAGCAGGCCGACCGTGTTGAACAGGCAGATCGCCAGGAACGAGAACGCCAGCCAGGTCTGCACGCGCACGTCGGCGGGCACCACGTGGTTGTAGTCGAGCCACTGCATCAGGTTGCGCAGGCGGACGTTGTTGGTGCTCGCGAAGCGGCCCATGGCCTTCTGCTGCGCGGCGTAGTCGTTGAGGAAGCGGCGATACCCGGCCACCGCCTCCTCATCGTCGAGCTGTGCCCACAGCCCGATCCAGACGCAGGGCGTGTTCTGCAGGCTGCCCGGCGTCTCCGGCAAGTCCCAGCAGGTGAACTGCTGGAAGTGGCCGTCGTTGAGTTCCAGGCTGGTGAAGAACGGCACCAGCACGTCCTGCGGCTTGCCGTAGAAGTCGCCGGTATCGCCTTGGGCGAAGTTGCCGCCGGCCACGGTGTAGAACAGCGGCCGCGGCCGCCAGTCGTCGAGCACGCCGACGATGCGCACCGACGTGCCGCGGATCTGCAGTTCGCGGCCGACGCTGTCGACGCCGCCGAACAGCTTCCGGTTGAGGTCGGCGGAAATCACCGCCACGCGTGCGCGCTTCTCGCCGTCTTCCGCGCGCCAGGGGCCGCCGTAGCGGAACGGCACGTCGAACATCGTGAAGAAGTCCGAAGTCGTCGACAGCATCGTGCCCATCGACGGTGACTGCCGCGTGCCGGGCGCCTGCAGCTTCACCGGGCTGCGCGCGACCATCGTCTGCCGGTCGGCGCGTTTCGCGCTCCACAGGTCGACCGCCGAGCGGTAGTCGATCATGTCCAGCGGCTCGCGGCGCGTGGCGCTGTCCGGCCTGGCGTCCACCTGCGCGTAGAACAGCGTGTCGCTGCGGCCCGGCATCGGGTCGCCCGACAGCAGGCGCATCACCGTCAGCGTGGTCATGCTGGTGCCGATGCCCAGCGCGATCGCCATCACCATCAACGCGCTCAGCACCCAGTTGCGGCGGAGGCTGCGCAGAGAGAGCTTGGCGTAGTAGCCGAACATGAAGAACTCCGTAGGGCGGGTCTTGACCCGCCATGGCGTTACCGATTGACGTCTTCTGTCTTGCGTACCGGGCAAAGACGGGTTGAGGTCCACCCCCGGATCAAGTCCGGGGCAGGCTCTACGCGGAAGTCGACGATTCGTTCCCTGCTTTCTGTTCGCGGATGCGCGACAGGCTCGGCTCCACCGACAGGTCGGTCGCCATGCCGTCGACGATGTGCACGTTGCGCTGCGCGCGCGCGGCGAGCTCCGGGTCGTGGGTGACCATGATGATCGTCGCGCCCTGCGAGTTGATGTCCTCCAGCAGCTCCAGCACGCTGCGCGCCATCTGCGAGTCGAGGTTGCCCGTCGGTTCGTCCGCGAGCAGCAGGCGCGGGCTGCCGGCGAGCGCGCGCGCGATCGCCGCGCGCTGCTGCTGGCCGCCCGACAGCTCGGCCGGGAAGTGCTTCATCCGCGAGCCCAGGCCCACCATCCCCAGCGCGTCTTCGATCCGCAGCTTGCGTTCGTTCGCCGGCATGCCGCGGTAGCGCAGCGGCACGTCGCAGTTGTCGAACAGGTTCAGGTCCGGGATCAGGTTGAAGCTCTGGAAGATGAAGCCGATCTTCTGGTTGCGCAGCTTGCTGCGCTGGTTGTCCGACAGGCCCTTGACGTTCTCGCCGTCGAGCGTGAACTCGCCGCCGGTGAAGGTCTCCAGCAGCCCGGCGATGTTGAGGAAGGTGGTCTTGCCGGAACCGGACGGGCCGGTGACGGCGACGAATTCGCCTTCCTTCACGTGCAGGTCGAGCGAACGCAGCGCGTGCGTCTCGACCAGTTCGGTGCGGTAGACCTTGGTGACCTGGCGCATGTCGAGCATCGGAGGTTTCCTTGATGGGTTTGCGTAGGGCGGGTCTTGACCCGCCGCGGGAGGGGCTGCCGGGAGGCTGCCTGAAGGCGGGTCAAGACCCGCCCTGCATTTCAGGTAACGCGGAACATCCGCGGCAACTCGGCGACGCGCAGGTACGCCTGCGTCAGCCGCGTCCGCGGCACGCTGTTGGCAGCCACGGCGCCTTCGCGGACCGCGTCGAAGTCGACCATCTGCGACAGGCGCAGGCGGCGCGGCATGGCGTCGGCCAGGTCCTGCGCGTTCCACTGCTGCGGGAAGGAGAAATAGGCGGGGGAAGACATGGTTACTCTCCGTTGATGCGGACTTGCTCCGCGTTGCCGAACTGGTCCGTGCCCGAGACGACGATGCGATCGCCTTCCTCCAGCCCGGATACGATTTCCACGCTGCTCAAACTGCTGGCGCCGGCCTGGATCGGGCGGCGCGTGGCGCTGCCATCCTTGACCACCCACGCAAAGCTGCCGCCGTCCTGCTCCAGGAACGGGCCGCGCTCGACCATCAGCACGTTCTTGCGCGTGTCGAGCACGATGCGCGCCGACAGCCGCTGGTTCTGGCGCAGGCCCGGGGGCTGCTGGCCGTCGGCGAAGCGCAGGCGGGCGTTGACCTCGCCGTTGACGACTTCCGGCGACACCGCCGACACCTCGGCCTTGTAGACCTTGCCGTTGCTGGTGACCTGCGCCGGGATGCCGATGCCGAGGTCGCGGGCGAAGCTCTCGGGCACCTTGATCTCGACCTCGAACTTGTCCAGGTCCACCACGCTCAGCACCGGGCCGTTGGCGACCACGCTGGTGCCCTGCGGCACGTGGACCTGGCCGACCTGGCCGTTGAACGGCGCGCGGATGGTCAGCGCGTCGACCTGGCGCTGCTGTTCGGTCACGACCGCTTTCTGGCGATCGGCCAGCAGGCGCTTGTTGCGCGCGTCCAGGCCGGCGCCCTGGCCCTGCAGGTCGAAGTCCTTCTTCGCGCTGGCCAGTTCGATCTCGGCCTTCTTCAGCTGGTCCTGCGCGGTCGCAAGTTCATTCTGCGACACCGCGCCGCCCTCAAAGGCGCGCTGGTAGCGTTCCAGGTCGCGCTGCGCGGCGGTGCGGCTGATCTCGGCCTGCTGCACCACCTTGCGCGCCGCGGCGCGGGCGATCTGCGCGTCGAGCACCGCGCGGCTGGCCTCGGCCTCCATGCTCGCGAGCGTGGATTCCTCCTGTACCAGCTTGCTGCGCAGTTCGGGGCTGTCGATCACGGCCAGCGGCTCGCCCTTCTTGACCACGTCGCCGGCAACGACCTTCAGCGCGACCGTGCCCGCGGCGATGGCGTAGAGCGTCGGGCTGTTGGCGGCGATCACGCGGCCGTCCGCCGACAGGTCGCGCACCAGGTCGCCGCGGGTGACCTGCGCGATGCGCACGCGGCTGGCGTCGTAGGAACGCCCGCCCGAGGTCCAGCCGATGACTACCCACGCCGCCAGCGCCAGCACCACGGCGCCGGCGATGCCGCCGACCAGCCATGCCTTGCGGTGGCGCCTGAATGAACCGGCGGGGGTCGATACCACGTGGTCCTGGCCGGAGGTGTCGCGGATGCGGGAGCGGTTTTCCATGCTTGGGGTTTGGATGTCCGAAGGCTTCATGTGGTTGCAATGCGCAATATGCGTGCCAACCGCAAGCCATTGATTCGTGGCCGATTCCCGGCCGCGGACACTGTCCGCGCGGACACCCGCGGCGTCCGCGCGGACGCTTTCCCCGGCAATTCGCGTTTCCGTGGGAACGCACCGGGCGCGACAGGCGTTACCGGGGAATCCTGGCCGCGCCCGGCGCGCGCCTGCAAGGTCCGTTGCCGTGCGCCGTTTACAATCGTCCATCCCAAGAAGGAGTCTCCCCATCCATGTGCGGCATCGTCGGCGCGATCGCGGATCGCGATGTGGTTCCCGTCCTCGTCGAGGGCCTCAAGCGCCTCGAATACCGTGGCTATGACTCGGCCGGCATCGCCGTGGTCGACGAATCCGAACGCCGCGACATCCGCCGCGTGCGCCGCACCGGCCGCGTCGCGGAAATGGAAGCGGCCGCCAGCGCCGAGGGTTTCCACGCCAACCTGGGCATCGGCCACACCCGCTGGGCCACGCATGGTGGCGTGACGGAGCTCAACGCCCATCCGCACGTCAGCCACGGCGTGGCGCTGGTGCACAACGGCATCATCGAGAACCACGAACAGCAGCGCGAACGACTGGCCGCGCTGGGCTACGAGTTCGAGTCGCAGACCGACACCGAGGTCATCGCCCACCTGATCCACCACTACCTCAAGCAAGGCAACGACCTGCTCGCCGCGCTGCAGCTCGCGGTCAAGGACTTGCACGGCGCGTATGCGCTGGCCGTGGTCAGCCGCGCCGAACCTGGACGCATGGTCTGCGCGCGCATGGGCTGCCCGCTGCTGGTCGGCCTGGGCGAGGGCGAGAACTTCATTGCCTCCGACGTCTCGGCGATCATCCAGGCCACGCGCCGTGTGATCTTCCTCGAAGAAGGCGACACCGCCGAAGTCACGCGCGAGGCCGTGCGCGTGTTCGATGGAGAGGGCGCGCAGGTGGAGCGCGAAGTGCACGTCTCCGACGTGTCGCTGGCGTCGCTGGAACTCGGCCCCTACCGCCACTTCATGCAGAAGGAGATCCACGAGCAGCCGCGCGCGATCGGCGACACCATCGAGGCGGTGATCGATGCCGGTGCCTTCAGCGCCGAACTGTTCGGCGACGACGCGGAGGCCGTGCTGGAGGGTGTCGAAGGCGTGCAGATCCTCGCCTGCGGCACCAGCTACTACGCCGGCTCCACCGCCCGCTACTGGATCGAGGCGATCACCGGCCTGCCGTGCAACGTCGAGATCGCCAGCGAGTACCGCTACCGCACCGCCGTGGCCAACCCGAAGCACCTGGTGGTGACGATCTCGCAGTCGGGCGAAACGCTCGACACCATGGAGGCGCTCAAGTACGCCAAGTCACTCGGCCATGACAAGACCCTGTCGATCTGCAACGTGCCCGAAAGCGCGATTCCGCGCGCTAGCAGGCTTGTGTTCTACACGCGCGCCGGCGCAGAGATCGGCGTTGCCTCCACCAAGGCGTTCACCACCCAGCTGGTGGCGTTGTTCACCCTGTGCGCGACGCTGGCCAAGCTGCGCGGCCGCCTGCCGGAAGACAAGGAAGCCGAATACATCGAAGCGCTGCGCCACCTGCCCGGCAGCGTGCAGCACGCGCTCAACCTGGAGCCGCAGGTCGCCGCCTGGGCCGAGCGCTTTGCGCCCAGGCAGCACGCGCTGTTCCTCGGCCGCGGCGTGCACTATCCGATCGCGCTGGAAGGCGCGCTCAAGCTCAAGGAAATCTCCTACATCCACGCCGAGGCCTACCCGGCCGGCGAACTCAAGCACGGCCCGCTCGCGCTGGTCGACGCCGACATGCCGGTGGTGGTGATCGCGCCCAACGACAACCTGCTGGAGAAGGTGAAGTCCAACATGCAGGAAGTCCGCGCCCGAGGCGGCGAACTGTTCGTGTTCACCGACGCCGACAGCAACTTCAGCGAGTCCGAAGGCGTGCACGTGATCCGCACCCCGCGCCACGTCGGCGTGCTCAGCCCGATCGTGCACACCATCCCGGTGCAGCTGCTCGCCTACCACGTGGCGCTGGCACGCGGCACCGACGTGGACAAGCCGCGCAACCTGGCCAAGTCGGTGACGGTGGAATGAACCTTCGCAACGTCCTGCTCCTGGTGTCGCTACTGCCGTTGTCGGCGGCCTCGTTGCCCGGATGCGCCGAACCGGCGCCGCCCACCCAGGCGACGGCCGAAACGCCGGCCACGCCGGGTGAACTGCCGCGCATCGTCGTGCACAAGTCGCCGACGTGCGGCTGCTGCAACGGATGGATCGCGCACCTGCGCGAGTCCGGTTTCGAGGTCGATGCCCGCGACGAGGACGACATGCGGCCGGTCAAGGCACGCGCCGGCGTCCCGGCGGGCAAGCATTCGTGCCATACCGCGTTCGTCGCCGGCTACTTCATCGAAGGCCACGTGCCCGCGGAAGACATCAAGCGGCTGCTCGCGCAGCGCCCGGGTGCAAAGGGGCTCGCGGTCCCGGGCATGCCGCTGGGCTCGCCGGGCATGGAAATGCCGGACGGGCGCACCCAGCCCTACGCCGTCGAACTGGTCCACCGGGACGGCAGCACCGCGGTGTTCGCGCGGCACTGAGTCTCACGAAAGCACCTGGCGCAATCCGATTCGAGGAAACAATTGCCATGACCATCCACGCCTACGGGGCCCATGCGGGCGACAAGCCGCTCGAAGCGATGCGCATCACGCGCCGCGCGCCGGGCGCGAACGACGTGCAGATCGACATCGCCTTCTGCGGCGTGTGCCACTCCGACCTCCACCAGGTGCGCTCCGAGTGGGCCGGCACCCTGTTCCCCTGCGTGCCGGGCCACGAGATCGTCGGCCGCGTGTCGGCGGTTGGCGGGGACGTGGCCGGCTTCAAGCCCGGCGACCTGGTGGGCGTGGGCTGCATCGTCGACAGCTGCCGCGGTTGCGACGAGTGCGCGGACGGGCTGGAGAACTACTGCGACCACATGGTCGGCACCTACAACGGCCCCACGCCCGACGCGCCCGGCCACACGCTGGGCGGCTACTCGCAGCAGATCGTGGTGAACGAACGCTACGTGCTGCGCGTGCGCCATCCCGAGGACCAGCTGGCGGCCGTGGCTCCGCTGCTGTGCGCGGGCATCACCACCTGGTCGCCGCTGCGCCACTGGAAGGTGGGGCCGGGGCAGAAGGTCGGCGTGGTCGGCATCGGCGGGCTGGGGCACATGGGCATCAAGCTCGCGCATGCGCTGGGCGCGCACGTGGTGGCGTTCACCACGTCCGAGTCGAAGCGCGAGGCCGCGCTGGCGCTGGGCGCGGACGAGGTGGTGGTTTCTCGCAACACCGACGAGATGGCCGCGCACCGCAAGAGCTTCGACTTCATCCTCAACACCGTGGCCGCGCCGCATGACCTGGATGCCTTCCTTGCGCTGCTCAAACGCGATGGTGCGATGACCCTGGTCGGCGCGCCGGCCACGCCGCACCCGTCACCGAACGTCTTCAGCCTGATCATGAAGCGCCGCTCGCTGGCCGGCTCGCTGATCGGCGGCATCCCCGAGACGCAGGAGATGCTGGATTTCTGCGCGGAGCACGGGATCGTCGCCGACATCGAGATGATCCGCGCCGATGACATCAACGCCGCCTACGAACGCATGCTCAAGGGCGACGTGAAGTACCGCTTCGTGATCGACAACGCGTCGCTGGCAACCGCCGCGTAGGCAGACACAGGCTGGGTTGGCCCCGCCAGCCCAGCTTACGGCCTGGCCAGGCGGCGGGCCTCGTCGGAGCCCTTTCGTTCGCTGTAGCGATCGACCAGGTAGCCGCTGCGCCCGCGGACCAGCAGGGTGAACTTCACCAGTTCCTCCATGACGTCCACCACGCGATCGTAGTAGGGCGACGGGCGCATGCGCCCGGTGTCGTCGAACTCCTGCCAGGCCTTGGCGACCGATGACTGGTTGGGGATGGTCACCATCCGCATCCAGCGCCCCAGCACGCGCAGGGTGTTGACCACGTTGAACGACTGCGAACCCCCGGAGACCTGCATCACCGCCAGCGTGCGCCCCTGGGTCGGACGTACGCTGCCGTCCTCGAGCGGGAGCCAGTCGACCTGGTTCTTGAACACGCCGGTGATGGTGCCGTGCCGCTCCGGGGAGACCCAGACCTGGCCTTCGGACCACTGCGACCACTCGCGCAGCTGCCGCACCTTCGGGTGGTCCCTGCCGACGCTGTCCAGCATCGGCAGGTCGCGCGGGTCGAACATCCGGGTCTCGGCGCCGAGGTGCTGCAGGATGCGTTCGGCCTCCAGCGCCAGTTTGCGGCTGTAGGATTGCGGCCGCAGCGAGCCGTACAGCAGCAGGATGCGGGGTGCGTGCGTGCCGCCGTCGGTGCCGAGGACGTCGTGCCGGGGGGCCGGCAACAGTCCGGTCGCCAGATGGGGGAGGTCGGGGAGTTGGGATGTTTGCTGCTTGATATCCATTCGACTATTCTAGAATCATGGAAACGAAACAGGCAATGGCGGCGCTCACGGCGCTGGGCCACGCGACCCGGCTTGCCGCCTTCCGGCTGCTGGTCGAGGCCGGCCCCGACGGCCGCATGGCCGGCGAAATCGCCGAAGCGCTCGCCGTGCCCGGCGCCACCCTGTCCTTCCATCTGAAGGAACTCGTGCATGCGGGCCTGGTCGAGAACGAGAACCGCGGCCGCAACGTCTGCTACCGCGCCCGGTTCGATGCCATGAACGGGCTCGTCGCCTACCTGACCCACAACTGCTGCGCGGGCTCGCCGGACGAGGCCTGCGCGCCCGGCGCGGCGGGTTCGAAACCCAGGGCCTGAACCATGCTGACGGCATCGCTGATCTTCGTCGCCACGATCGTGCTGGTCGTCTGGCAGCCGAAGGGCCTCGGGGTTGGCTGGAGCGCCATGTCCGGCGCCGTGCTGGCCCTGCTGACCGGCGTGGTGGCCGTGGCGGACATCCCGACGGTCTGGGGTTTCGTCTGGAACGCCACCTTCACCTTCATCGCCTTGATCGTCATCAGCCTGTTGCTGGACGAAGCCGGCTTCTTCGAATGGGCCGCGCTGCACGTGGCGCGCTGGGGCAGGGGCAGCGGGCGCAGGCTGTTCGCGCTGCTGGTGCTGCTGGGTGCCGCGGTGTCGGCGCTGTTCGCCAACGACGGCGCGGCGCTGATCCTCACGCCCATCGTGATCGCGATGCTGCTGGCGCTGAAGTTCAGCCCGGCGGCCACGCTGGCCTTCGTGATGGCGGCCGGCTTCATCGCCGACACCGCCAGCCTTCCGCTGGTCGTGTCCAACCTGGTCAACATCGTGTCGGCGGATTACTTCGACATCGGCTTCGCCGCGTACGCGTCGGTCATGGTGCCGGTCAACCTCGTCGCCGTCGCCGCGTCGCTGGGCATGCTGATGTGGTTCTTCCGCCGCGACATCCCGGGCCGCTATGACGCTGCCGGGTTGAAGGCGCCGCGCTCGGCAATCGTCGACACCGCGACCTTCAACGCGGGCTGGGTGGTGTTGGCGCTGCTGCTGGTGGGATTCTTCGGCCTGGAGCGGATCGGCGTGCCCATCAGCGCGGTGGCGGGCGCCGGCGCGCTGGTGCTGCTGGGCGTGGCGGCGCGCGGACACCGGATATCGACCCGCAAGGTGATCCGGGAAGCGCCGTGGCAGATCGTGGTGTTCTCGCTGGGCATGTACCTAGTCGTCTACGGCCTGCGCAACGAGGGCCTGACCGACCACGTGGCGGCATTGCTGGACCTGTTCGCCGGATACGGCGTGTGGGGCGCCACGTTCGGGACGGGCCTGCTGATCGCCTTCCTGTCTTCGGTCATGAACAACCTGCCGACGGTGCTCGTCGGCGCGCTCTCCATCGACGCCAGCCACGCGGAAGGCATCGTGCGCGAGGCGATGATCCACGCCAACGTCATCGGCAGCGACCTGGGCCCGAAGTTCACCCCGATCGGCAGCCTGGCCACGCTGCTCTGGCTGCACGTGCTGGCACGCAAGAACATCCGGATCACGTGGGGCTATTACTTCAAGATCGGCGTGGTGCTGACGCTTCCCGTGTTGCTCGTCACCCTGGCGGCGTTGGCGCTGCGGTTGAGTCTTGCTTGATCGGCACGACGTAGCCGGGAGACCACGCAGGCTGGGTTGGCTTCACTAACCCGGCCTGTGGGCCTGTTTCCCCGACTGGGCGTAGCGCTTCAGATCTGCGCCAGCCCACCGTCGACGGCGACCTCGCTGGCGGTCATGAAACTGCTGTCATCCGACGCGAGGAAGGCCGCCCCCGCCGCGACTTCCGCCGGTTCGGCCATGCGCTGGAGCGGATTCATCGAGGCGAACACCTTCAAGCCCTCCTCGCCCACCGCTGCCTTCGCCAGTTCGGTCGCCGTCGGTCCGGGCGACAGCACGTTGACCCGGATGCCGGTGCCTTTCAGGTCCTCGGCCCAGCTCTTTGCGAGGTTGCGAACGGCGGCCTTGCTTGCGCTGTAGACGCTGAATGCCGCGGCGCCCGTGGTGCCGGCGCTCGACCCGGTCAGGATGATCGAGCCGCCCTGGCCCATCAGCGGCAGCGCCTTCTGGACCGTGAAGATCGTGCCCTTCACGTTGGTGTCGAAGGTGTCGTCGATCTGCTCGACGGTGATCTCGCCCAGCGCAAGCACGCCTCCCGTGCCGGCATTGGCGAAGACGATGTCGAGGGTTCCGCGCTCTGCCTTCACCTGTGCGTAAAGCCGGTCGAGGTCCGCCGGGTCCGAAATCGAGCCCCGTACCGCGCGGGCATTGGGTCCGAGTTCGGCCAGGGCCGCGTCGAGCGCTTCCTGCCGGCGGCCGAAGATGAAGACGAATGCGCCGTCCTCGATGAAGCGCTTTGCCGCCGCGATGCCGATGCCGGTGGCGCCGCCGGTAATCACGGCGGTTTTTCCATTGAGTTTGTTCGTGGTCATTTCATGGATTCTTCGTTGGGGGAGTCAGTGCTTGTGGAGCAGCGATCCACGCTGTGGGCCGATTACGATCTCGCCGTGACGGCCACGCATCGCTCACGGCTCCTTCTTGAACAGGTCCTGGAAAATCAGCGGGCCCCAGGTCTTGCCGCGCGCCTGCACCAGCGTGCCGCCCTCGTCGAGCTTCCCGAGGTTCACGGGCGCGAAGCCGAGGCGCTTGGCAATGTCCGCCACCTGCGCCGCGGCAGCTTCGTCGTCGCTCGACAGGAACACGACGCGATGGCCGCCCTCCACGTTCGGGTCGGTGGCCAGGGTGCGTGCAAGCAGGTGGTTGAAGCCCTTCACGAACCTTGCGCCTGGGAAAGCCTTGGCGGCGAAGGCCGTGGACGGAAGGCCGTCGAGCTCTTCGACGGGGGCGTTCGTGTTCATCGCGTCGATGATCGTCTTGCCCTGCCAATCCGGGAGGGCCTTGGCGACGTCCCGGTGTCCGTTGAACAGGACGGCCAGGAGGATCACGTCCGCCTTGACTGCTTCCTGCAGCGTCCGGGGGATGACCTGAGGTCCGATCGCCTGCGCCTGCGGCAACAGTGCTTCGGGTGGGCGCCGGCTGGCGACGGTGACTTCGATATTGTTGCGGGCGAAAGCGCCGGCGAGGGCCTGGCCTATGGAGCCGAAACCGATGATTGCGTAGCTCATGACGATGATCCTTTTCAGCGGGGGAGTGAGTGGTCTGGCCCGTTCGGGCCCGTTGCCCGACCAATCTGGGTCGCTTGACGCATCAATACAATTGACGAAACATCGCTGGATACGATCAGTTTTCTGGATAACCCGTGCTCGACAACGTCACCATCAACCAGCTGCGTGCGTTCGTCGCGGTGTGCGAACAAGGAAGCTTCTCGGGCGCGGCGCGGAAACTCGGGCGCGCGCAGTCGGCCATCAGCCACGCGGTCAAGGCGCTGGAAAGCGCGTTCGATGTCGAACTGTTCGAGCGCAACGCGCGCAAGGCGCAGCTCAGCGCGGCGGGGCGCAGCCTGTTGCCCGACGCGCGCGCGGTGATCTCGCGCGTCGAGGAAATGAAGAACCGCGCCGGCGCGATCGCCAGCGCCGGCGTGCCGCAGGTTTCGGTTGCGGTCGACGCCTACTTCCCGCGCGCCCGCCTGACCGATTGCTTGCGGGCGCTGCAGGCGGAGTTCCCCACCGCGGCGATCAACCTGCGGATCACGACCATGCAGGGCGGCGAGAGCCTGGTGCTCGAAAGGGTGTGTGCCCTGGCGATCACGATCGAGAACGTGCCGGAGGTGAACCCGGATGCCATTGAACGCAGCTGGCTGTGCGAGGCGGAGATGGTGACCACATGCGCGCCGTCCCACGCACTCGCTTCGGTAACGGGTCCCATCCCCACGGACGAATTCGGTCTGCATGTCCAGGTCGTCGTTACGGACAACCAGCCCGAAGCGGAGAAGACCCAGCAGGGCGTTGCCGGCAAGCGCCAGTGGCTGGTCAATGACCTCGGCGCCAAGCGCGACCTGCTCAAGGCCGGTCTTGGCTGGGGACACCTGCCGCGGCACCTCGTCGCCGATGACTTGGCGGGCGGACAGCTTGTCGAACTGGAACGTCGCGCCTGGCACATCCGCCCGCTGACGTTCGTGGTCTCGCAGCGCCGTGGATACGATCTCTCACCGTGCGAATCGCGGCTGGTCGAGATTCTTGGAAAACCTTAGCTTTCATGCAGATTGCAGCTGTCTGCATGGTTTGTCGCTCAGCCAGGTGCTGACGGTCCGGTCGAACCGATACGCACGCGCACGGGCGGTATCGGATCCTGGGATGGCGCTCAGTCCCGGCGGCGCGCGGTCGCGACCGGCAGCTCCGCCAGGCGGCGCATCTCCGGCGTCGCGAACAGCGCGGGGTCGGCCAGATAATGCTGGAACATCGCGGTGGCATCTTCGCCCCAGAACAGCTCACCGTCGGTCACCAGCGTCGGCACGCCGAAGACCCCGGCCTGGACCGCCGCGTCGAAGTTGTCGCGCAGGGCCTGCTTGACCCCGGGCCGCTGCAACGCGACGGGATCATCGATGCCCAGCCCCGAGGCCACCTCCGCGAGCTCGTCGAATGACTCGGCCGGGCGACCCTGCCGCCAGACATGATCGAAGATCGCATCGACCGCGTCCGCGCCGGAACCCGCGGCGATGCACAGGCGCAGCGACGCCAGCGGGTTGAACGGATGGGCCGGCGGGAACGCCATCGGGATCCCGGCGCGATCGGCGCGCCACAGCGCATGGCGATAGGTGAACAGCCGCTTCGCCGGGATTTCCGCCGGCCCCTTGTGGGAATGGTGCGACAGCAGGCCGGCGAACAGCACGGGGCGACAGGTCACGGCAACGCCCTCCATCCGCTTGACCGCCTGCCACTGCAGGTAGGCGAAGGGCGAAATGAAGTCGAAGTACCAGTCGACGCTTTTGTTGTCGCTGATCCCGGTCATTTCCTGGGAGTTTCCCCGGTCACTGCAATATGCGGTCCCGGACAGACTACCGGACTCGACGCTCCCGAAGCTGTTGCTCCGCCTTTGAGCCAACGTTGTCGCAGTCGCCTCGAACCGGCATCGGCGTCATGCCAGCCGGTGATCCGCGCCGACAGCGCGCGCTTCGGCTTCGGGCAAGTCCGCATCGTGCGCGAACTGCGGCCAGCGTCCGACTGCATCGCGCACCCGTACCAGCGCGTCGCGCGCGCCGACCACGCCGAAGCGCCTGGCCACCGCCATCAGGTCGTCGCGCGCGATGTCGTCGAACTTGCCGTTGACGCCCATCAGGTGCTGGTACGTCCACTCGCCGTTCGGGTTGTAGGCGTGGGTGACGTCGTAGGCGGGGGCGAGTTCCCAGCGGCTGCCTTCGCGCAGCAGGAAGGCGTGGTTCTTGGTGTGGTCGTCGCAGTTGCGGGCCATGACGTTGAAGGCCATGCGGCGGAAGATTTCCGTATGCGCGTCTTCGCCGAGACCGAGTTGCTGCGCGACGAGGAACAGCTGTTCGTAGGCGTGGGTGGCGCGCTGGTTGTAGTCCAGGTGCTGCATCGCGCACAGCGACTGCACGTGGTGCTTGCGGTTGCCGTCGCGGTCGAAACGGCGGGTCATGAAGTGGGCGCGGCCGTTCTCTTCAAGCAGGCGGCAGGGCTCCATCGCGATGCCGGCGGCGCGCGCCATCAGGTGGTAGGCGTATTCGATGCGGCTGTAGTCGGCGCCGGTGCCCAGTTCCATGTCCTTGCCGACGCCGTCGAACTTGAGCAGCCAGTGCTCGAAGCCGGACGCGGCTTCGAACTGGCCGCTGCGAAGTTCGCCGGTGTCCGGGTTCCAGGCCACCACGGCCTTGGCGCGCGCACCGCCGGCCGAGGTGCCGACGCGGATGATGTTGGCCAGCGCGGCCTGCGCGTGCGCGTCGTCGGACAGGTCGCCCTGGATGACGCTGCGCGCAGCCTCGACCAGCGACTTCATCTGCAGCGGCTCGGCGCTTTCGCGGTGCGAGCCGCGCGCGGGACGGAACTCCAGCGCGCCCATGCCGCGCTTGCCCATGTAGGCCAGGCGGTCGAGTGCGGTGACGGCGCTGGCGGCCACGCCGTGGCGCGCCATCCACGCGTCGATCAGGGCGTTGCCGAAGGCGTCGGGGAGGGCGTCGGCGAGCAGGCCCGGCAGGTCGTGGAAGCTGTGGCGCGGCAGGTCGGGGAACAGGAACACCGCTTCCGCCGCGTCGGTGGGCATGGTCAGCGGGGCGAGTTCGATGCCCTGCCGGCGCCAGGCCGGGTCGTATTCGAAGGCGTGGCAGCCGGCTTTCGGGTCGGGCGCCACGGCGCCGATGCGCTGGTCCCAGATGCGGATTTCGATGACGGAGGTATCCACGGCAGGTTCCCGGCTACTTCGTCGCCGCGGTCTTGCGGCGCGGGCGGCCGACGCGGCGGCGCTCGCGCTCCGGGCGCTGGCGCAGCAGCGCCATCGGGCTGACCGAGGCGACCGGCGACAGCGTGTCCAGCCAGTCGAGGCGGTCGAGCGCGCGCAGTACCTGCAGCAGGGTCGACAGGCTGGAACCGCGCCCGGCCTCCAGGTTGCGCAGCGCCTTTTCGGACACGCCGGCCTTGTCGGCCAGGGTCAGCTGGTCGAGGTCGCGGGCCAGGCGCAGGCGGCGGAGCTGCTCGCCAAGGCGGGCCTGCAGGTCGTCGATGTCCGGGGGGCTGCTATTCATTCGGCACACCTGTCTGCCCGGCGGGCGGGAAAGGATGAATCCGGTCGAATAGTACCAATTGAATTGACTGATATCTTCTCATCATGGCCGGTAGATATCTTCCGTTTCATCAATATTCAAGATGAACAGGTAGAAACCAACCGGTTAACAGACTTCATAAGCCCGCATCCACGTGGGCGCAGAAGCCGGCCACGAACCCGCGCAGGCGCCGCTCGATGCCGGCATCCACGATGCCGCCGTCGGCGTCGAATACGTCCCCGGCCCGCGCCACCATCAGCCGGCCCTCGAACCACGGGGCCGTGCCCAGCGTGCGCAGGACCGGCAGCCAGGCGTTCTGGGCGAGCTGTGTGCCGAAGCCGCCGGGCGAGGCGCCGATCACCGCCACCGGCTTGCCGCCGAACACCCGGGCGATGTCCGCGGCCGGGCGCGACATCCAGTCGATCGCGTTCTTGAACACGCCCGGGATGCCGTTGTTGTATTCGGGCGTGACCAGCAGCAGGCCGTCGGCCGTGGCGACGGCGTCCTTCAGCGCGGCCACCGCCGGCGGGATGCCCTCGGCCGCTTCCAGGTCGCCGTCGTAGAGCGGTACGCCGTGCAGCGTGCGTGCATCGATGCGGCTGCCGTCGGGCGCCAGCCCCGCGGCCGCACGCAGTAGCGCGGCATTGAACGAACCGCGCCGCAGGCTTCCGCACAGTCCGACGATGTTGGCCATGGAACGCACTCCCCGCTTGCCAGTGGCCGCGCGTCGTGCGCGACCTGTCGTGATCCTCGCACCGTCGCACACGCCGTGCGAGTGGCCGTGACAGCGTGGGCCGAGGTCAGTGGCGGCCGCGCCGCCGCCACGGCGCCATGCTCGCCAGCACCCCGTCGCGCCGCACCAGTCCGTGGAACAGCGCCGCGGCCAGGTGCAGCAGGAAGGTGGCGAACAGCAGCAGCGCCAGCCAGTGGTGCGCGCCGCGCAGCGTGGCGAACAGCGCCGCGTCGCGCGGCATGATCGGCGGCAGCTGCAGGCCGTCCAGCAGCGTGACCGGATAGCCCGCCGCCGACAGCATCGCCCAGCCGCTGAGCGGCATCAGCAGCATCAGCGCGTACAGCAGCCAGTGCGACAGGGCGGCCGCGCGCCGCTGCAGCGGGGGGAGGTCGGCGGGCAGCGGCGGCGGCCGGTGGCGCAGGCGCACGGCGATGCGCAGCAGCACCAGCACCAGGATCGCGGCGCCCAGCGGCTTGTGGATCGCCAGCAGCAGCGCGTACGCGGATTCGGTGGTGGAGAGCATGCCGATGCCGATGAACAGCATCGCGACCACCAGCGGCGCCATCAGCCAGTGCAGCAGGCGGGCCTTGGCGTGGAACGGGGCGGTGGGCGTGCTCATCGCTGCGACTCCTGTGCGGTGGGGGCGGGCGCGCCGGGTGCGCCGGGATGCGGGCCTTCGCCGGAACGGCGCCGCAGCGAGGCGGCGTAGACCGCCGAGCGCGCGGCGAGCAACGGGTCGTCGGAGGCGGCGATGCCCGGCGGCAGCAGCAGCGGGTCGAAAGTGACGTCGCGGCAGGGGCCGGTGGGTTCGGGCAGTGCCCGTTCGATCACCAGCGTGCCGACGTCGACCTGCTTGCGCGTGGCCGGCCACTGCACGGTGGCGTTGTCGGTGCGGTCGCCGGGTTCGGCCACGGTCACCAGCAGGTGCCAGCGCTGCGGTTCGTGGCGGACGCGCGCGAACAGGTCGTTGAACAGGAAGTCGCGGTCGCGCGCGTTCATCGCGTCGAAGCGGCTGCGGTCGAGCGGCGCGAACGCCGCTTCCGGCACCAGCGACCAGCGCACCGCGCGCGCGGTGCCGTCGGCCGCGATGAAGCGGAACGCATTGATCGAGTGGTAGCTGCCGTTGGCGAAGCTGGACGGGATCGGGCGCGTCGCCATCAGCGCGTTGAAGGCGCGCGTTTCCGGGTGCGCGGCCATGAACGCGGCGACCTTGGCCGGGTCGGGCTTGCCGGTGGCGGGGTCGGGCGTGGTCACGCGCTGCAGGGCCACGAAATCGCGCACGTTGCCCACCGGAAACAGCGGCACGCTGTTCATCGCCGTGCGCCAGGTGCTGCCGTCGCGCGCGCTGAGGTCCAGGGCAAGGCTGCGCGGCGCGGGCACGCCGTCGGGCGCATGCGGCGTGCCCACGGCCAGCGCGAAGCGGCCGAACACCGGCGTGCGCCCGGGTGCGAACACCGCCGCCTTCGACAGTGTCGCGCCGCGGCCGTTGCTGTCGAAATGGCCGACCACGCACACGCCCTTCTCGTGCGCGCGGCGGAAGCCGGGGTGGTCGCCGTTGTGGCGTTCCAGCACGTCGGCGACATCGGCGCCCGACAGGCGCGACGGTGACAGCCAGCCGGCGGTCCAGGCGAAGGCCAGCGCGAGGCCGCCGACGGTCAGCGCGATCGCGCCGTAGCGGATGATCAACCGACGCCGTCGATGCCACAGGCGGCGCCGCGATTGCGGGGAAGGGAAGGACGGCGACATCTTGGCTCCTGCGTGGCGTTCGATGGCCGTGGGACGCGCCGGCCACCGGTTTATTCCCCCGGTGTCCACGGCGTTGCGCGCCGTTCACGCGCAGGGAATAAACGCCGCCGCCGTGCGTCGTACCCTGCGACCAATCCAGAAGCGCCCCCGCGCCGGGACCGATGACCACGTGAACAACACGATCGACGACGACGAACTGCGCGCGCTGCTGCCCTCGCTGCGGCGCTTCGCGCTGTGGCTGTCGCGCGATGCCGCCGAGGCCGACGACCTGGTGCAGGCCAGCCTGGAGCGCGCGCTGTCGCGCTGGTCCACGCGCCGTGGCGACGGCAGCCTGAAGGCCTGGCTGTTCGCGATCCTGCACCGGCAGTTCCTCGACCAGCGCCGCCGCGCCGGGCGCTGGCGCAACGTGCTGGCGATGCTCGGCGGAGACCCCGGTGCGGTGCCGTCGGCAGAAGAGACCTTCGTGGCGCGCTCGTCGCTGGAGGCCTTCGGCGCGCTGGCCGTCGACCATCGCGCCGTACTGCTGCTCGTCGTGGTGGAAGGGCTGCCTTACCAGGACGCCGCGCAGGCGCTGGGCGTGCCGGTGGGCACGGTGATGTCGCGCCTGTCGCGCGCGCGCGCCGCGTATCGCAAGCTCACCGGCGACGAACCCGGCGGCGCCCGGCTGCGGAGGATCGGATGAACGACACCATGCCCGACGACGACACCCTGCAGGCCTACGTCGACGGCCAGCTGGACGAGGCGCAGCGCCGCGATGTCGAAGCCTGCCTGGCCACGCAGCCGGCGCTGGCCGCGCGCGTGGCGCAGTGGCAGCGCGACGCGGCCGGCCTGCGCGCGGCGCTGGCCGGCGGCCTGTCGCTGCCGCCACAGGCACGACTGGACCCGGTGTCGATCCGGCGCACGCGGCGTACGCGCGCACGGCGCCGACTCGCGCTGTGCGCGTCGCTGGTGCTGGCGCTGGGGCTGGGCGGCGTCGGTGGCTGGCAGATGAAAACCGCACGCGTCGCCGCCGCGGCGCCGCCGATGGGCGATGCGGTCGCGGCCTATCGCATCTTCGCCACCGACCGCACGCGCCCGGTCGAAATGGACGCCAGCCACGGGCCGGAACTGCAGGCATGGCTGTCCGCGCGCCTTGGCCGGCCGATGTCGCTGCCGGACCTGCAGTCCTACGGCTTCACCCTGCTCGGCGGACGCATGCTCGCCACGCCCGACGGCGCCGCGGCGATGCTGATGTACCAGGACCGCGACGGCAGCCGGATCAGTTTCTACGTGCGGCCCAGCAGCCGCTTCGCCGATGCGCGCGGCAGCCGCAGCGACGATGGCCTCGCGCTGCGCTACTGGTACCGCAACGGCTACGGCTTCGCGGTGGTGGGGCGCGCCGACGACCCGCGCACGCGGGCGGTGCAGGAGGCGATTCCGCCTGCGGTGTGAGGCCGGCGCCTGCGTTGCCGGGTGCTAAGGTCGCCGCTGGCCTGCCTGCAGGGGTTCGATGAGCACCTACGCGCTCCAGTCCGTGTTCGCGCCGGCGTCGGTGGCGGTGGTCGGCGCCAGTCCGCGCGCGCGTTCGCTGGGCCGGCTGGTGCTGCAGCAGCTGCGCGAGGGCGGCTTTGCCGGACCGGTGGGGCTGGTCAATCCGCATTACCGCGAGATCGACGGCATCGCGGCCGCGCGCCGCTTCGACGCGCTGGGGTTCGCGCCGGAACTGGTGGTGATCGCCGCGCCACCGGAAGACGTGGCGGCGGTGGCCACCGCCGCGGCCGACAGCGGCGCGCGCGCGGCGATCGTGCTGACCCGCGGCATGGGCGCCGGGCCCGATTCGCACAACGCCGCGCTGGCCGCCGTGGCGCGCGCGCGCGGGTTGCGCATCGTCGGCCCCAACTGCCTGGGCGTGGTTGCGCCGCATGCCCGCCTGTTCGCCAGCTTCGCCGCGCACCGGCCGCTGGCCGGCGACCTGGCGCTGGTGTCGCAGTCCGGCGCGGTGGCCGCGGGCGTGCTGGAGTGGGCGCGCCCGCGCGGCATCGGTTTCTCCGCGGTGGTGGCGCTGGGCGACGCGCTCGACGTCGATTTCGCCGACCTGCTCGACTACTTTGCGGTCGACCGCCACACCCGCGCGATCCTGCTGTACCTGGAGCACGTGCGCGATGCGCGCAAGTTCCTCTCGGCCGCGCGTGCGGCGGCGCGCGGCAAGCCGGTGGTGGTGGTCAAGCCCGGCCGCCACGTGCGCGCGCCGGCCGATGCGCAGACCCACATCGCCCGCCTGGCCACGCCCGATGCCGCCTACGACGCGGCCTTCCGCCGCGCAGGCCTGCTGCGCGTGCATGCGCTGGACGAACTGTTCGCCGCGGCCGAAACGCTGTCGCACCTGGGCAACGCCTCCGGCAAGCGGCTGGCGGTGCTGACCAACGGCGCCGGCACCGGGCTGCTGGCGCTCGACCGGCTGGTCGATCTGGGCGGGGTGCCGGCGGGGCTGTCGGCGCAGGCGGTGGAAACGCTCGACGCCGCGTTCCCGCGCGGGTGGTCGCGGACGAACCCGGTCGACATGCTCGGCGACGCCGACGGGGGGCGCTATTTCGCCGGCCTGCAGGCGCTGCTGGCCGACCGCGACGGCGACGCGGTGCTGGCGATGCACGTGCCCACGGTGCTGTCGCCGCCGCGCGAGACCGCCGAAGCGGTCGCGCGTGCGCTGGAAGCGCGGCGCGGCGGCGCGCGCAAGCCGGTGCTGGCGGTGTGGGTGGGCGGCGACGAACAGGCCACGGCCGCGCTCAATGCCGCGGGCGTGCCGACCTACGCCTCGGAGGCCGAAGCGGTGCGCGGCTTCATGTACCTGGTGCGCCATCGCGAGGCGCAGCAGGCGCTGATGGAAACGCCGCCGAGCCTGCCCGAGGACTTCGCCGTCGACAGCGCCGCCGCGCAGGCGGTGGTGGCCGACGCCCTCGCCAGCGGGCGGGAATGGCTGGACCCCGACGCCGTGGCGCGCTTGCTCGCGGCCTATGGCATCGCCTTCGTCCGTGCGCTGCCGGCGGCCGATGCGGACGAGGCGGCGCGCGTCGCCGCGCCGCTGCTTGCCGACGGCGGCAGCGTTGCGGTGAAGCTGCTGTCGCCCGACATCGTGCACAAGTCCGATGTCGGCGGCGTGCGCCTGGACGTGGGCAGCGCGGAGGCCGTGCGCGCCGCTGCGCAGGACATCCTGCATCGCGCCCGCGCCCGCCATCCCGATGCGCGCATCGACGGTGTGCTGGTGCAGCCGATGGTGCGGCGGCCGAAGGCGCGCGAGGTGATCGCCGGCATCGCCGACGACGCCGTCTTCGGCCCGGTGATCGTGTTCGGCAGCGGCGGCACCGCGGTCGAGGTGATCGACGACAAGGCGCTGGCCTTGCCGCCGCTCGACCTGCGCCTGGCGCACGAACTGGTCGGCCGCACCCGCGTGGCGCGCATCCTCAAGGCCTACCGCGACGTGCCCGCGGCCGACGAAGGCGCGCTGGCGCTGGTGCTGGTCAAGCTGGCGCAGCTGGCGGCGGACATCCCCGCCGTGCGCGAGCTGGACATCAACCCGCTGCTGGTCGACGCCGACGGCGTGGCCGCGCTGGATGCGCGGGTGGCGGTGGCGCCGTCGCGGCGGCTGCACCGCGGCCGCGGCCATCCGCGCTTTGCGATCCTGCCGTATCCGAAGGAATGGGAGCGCAGCATCGTCCTCGCCGATGGACGCGAGGCGTTCGTGCGCCCGGTGCGGCCGGAGGACGACGCGATGTTCCGCGCCTTCTTCGCCCGCGTGAGCGCGGAGGACCTGCGCCTGCGCTTCTTCCGCGCGGTGCGCGACTTCAGCCACGACTTCATCGCGCGGCTGGTGCAGCTCGACTACGCGCGCTCGATGGCGCTGGTGGCGATCGACGCGGCCAGCGGCGAGATGCTCGGCGCGGTGCGCTTGCTGGCCGACGCCAACTACGACCGCGGCGAGTACGGGATCATGGTCCGCTCCGATCTCAAGGGCGCGGGCCTGGGCTGGCAGCTGATGCAGGCGATGATCGAGGTCGCGCGCTGGCTGGGGCTCAATGTCATCGAAGGCCAGGTGCTGCGCGAGAACAGCACGATGCTGTCGATGTGCCGGCAGCTGGGGTTCGAGGTGGTGCCGGATCCGGAGGATGCGACGGTGATGCTGGTGACGTTGCCGGTGGGGCGGAAAGTTTCGTAGGAGCGGCGGAGCAAATCCCCCATACCCCCTTTTTCAAAGGGGGCAAAGGCGAGGAGCCTTTCCGGCTTCCGGCTTCCGGCTTCCGGCTTCCGGCTTCCGGCTTCCGGCTTCCGGCTTCCGGCTTCCGGCTTCCGCGGGATAATCGGCACATGCGCAAGATCCTCCACGTCGACATGGACGCGTTCTACGCGTCGGTCGAGCAGCGTGACGATCCGTCCCTGCGTGGGCGGCCCGTGGTGGTGGCCTGGCGCGGGGCGCGTTCGGTGGTGTGCGCGGCCAGCTACGAGGCGCGGGTGTTCGGCGTGCGTTCGGCGATGCCCGCGGTGCGCGCCGAGCGGCTGTGCCCGGACGCGGTGTTCGTGGCGCCGGATTTCGCGCGCTACAAGGCGGTGTCGAAACAGGTGCGCGAGATCTTCCTGCGCCACACGGACCTGGTCGAACCGCTGTCGCTGGACGAGGCGTATCTCGACGTCACCGATCCCAAGATTCCCTCGCCCAGCGCGACCGCCACCGCGCAGGCGATCCGCGCGCAGATCCGCGAGGAGACCTCGCTCACCGCCTCGGCCGGGGTGGCGCCGAACAAGTTCCTGGCCAAGGTCGCCTCGGACTGGAACAAGCCCGACGGCCTGTTCGTGGTCAAGCCGTCGCAGGTGGAGGCCTTCCTCACGCCGCTGCCGGTGGCGAAGATCCCCGGCGTGGGCAAGGTGATGCAGAAGAAACTCGCCGACCTGGGCATCGCCACCGTCGGCGACCTGCGCATGCATCCGGTCGAGGAGCTGCAGTCGCGCTTCGGCAGCTTCGGCGCGCGCCTGCACCTGCGCGCCCGCGGCATCGACGAACGCCCGGTGCAGCCGGACCAGCCGGTGCAGTCGATCTCGGCCGAGGACACCTTCGAGCGCGACCTGCTGCTGTACGAATTCGAGGCCGACATCCGCCGCCTGGCCGAAAAGACCTGGCTGGCCACGCGCAGGACCGAGCGTGTCGGTCGCACCGTCGTGCTGAAACTCAAGACCGCGCAGTTCCGCATCCTGACCCGCAGCTTCACCCCGGAAACGCCGCCTGCCTCGCTGGAAGAGTTGACCGCGATCGCACTGTCGCTGCGCGACCGCGTCGGCCTGCCAGCGTCGACGCGCTACCGCCTGGTGGGCGTCGGCGTATCGGGATTCCGCGAGCGCGAGGACGGCGACGGCCAGGGCAGCCTGTTCGAAGACGGCCTGCCGCCCGCGAACGAAGAAATGTAGCCCTGCGGGCGCGGCTTCAGCCGCGGGCTCTTCGCCGACGCGCCGGATCCGTGGCGACGTCGGCGGGTGGCATCCCTGCCGTTCCTCGCAGGCATCGGCGCGGCGATGTCCCGGGAGAAGAGCCCGCGGCCGAAGCCGCGCCCGCAAGCGCAGGCGCGGCGCCGTGGGTCAGCGCACCGGCGCCCAGCGCAGCGCCAGCCCGTATTCGCGGCCGGGCTGGTTGTACCAGGCCACGGTTTCGTAATCGCGGTCGAAGGCGTTGTCCACGCGCGCCTCCAGCGTCCAGTCCGGATGCAGCGTCCACGACGCGCGCAGGTCGAACGTCGCGTAGCCGCCCAGGCGCACCGTGTTGGCCGCGTTGTCGAAGCGGTGGCTGGCACCCTTGAGGCTGGCGCCGAAGGCGAACGCGCCGATTGCCCGGTCGACGTCGACGCGCCCGGTGTTGCGCGCGCGGCGTGCCAGCAGGTTGCCGCGGTTGGCGTTGTCGCTGCCGTCGGGGTTGCGGCGGGTGCGGTTGCGCGGGTCGGTGTGGCTGAGCTGCATGGACAGGTCCCACCCGGCCAGCGTGGTGTCGAACGTCAGCTCGACGCCGCGGATCCGCGCCTGGTCGATGTTGTTGGGCAGGAAGATCGACGAGTCGTAGGAAATCAGGTCGTCGATGCGGGTCTCGTACGCATTGAGCGTCCAGCTGTAGCGCTGCGCGTATTGCGCGATGCCGACGTTGTATCCCTTCGATTCCTCGGGGCGCAGGTCGGGCTTGCCGAAGAACGGGTAGTACAGGTCGTTGAAGGTCGGCGCCTTGAAGCCGGTGGCGTAGTTCGCGGTGAGGCGGTAGTCGTCGCCGAAGGCCAGCCCGTAGCCGATGCCACCGGTGGTGTGGCTGCCGAACTGCTCGTTGTCGTCGTTGCGCACGCTGGCCTGCAGCCGGTGCGCGCCGAACTTGCCCTGGTATTCGAGGAACACGCCGGTGTTGTCGCGCTCGGTGACGTCGAACGCGGTATTGCTTTCCACTGCATCGTGCTGCCAGTCGGCGCCGGCGCTGAGCAGGTTGCGTGCATCGACGGCGAAATCGGCCTGCAGCGAGGCGGTCTCGCGGCTGGTGTAGAAGTGGCCGGTGTCGACCCGGCTGCCGGCGTGGTCGTCGAGGAAATTCTCGGAGCGGTCGTCGTTGCGGCCGAGCTGCGCGGTGATGTCGATGCGCTCGGTCGGCGTCCAGGCCAGCTTCGCACCGAGGACCTGTTGCACGTTCTCGGCGAGGTTCTGGAAGCTGCCGTCGAACTCGTTGCGAGACTCGGCCCGCAGCGCGTTGCCCTGCAGCTCCAGCGTCTCGCCCAACCGCACGCCGCCGCGCAGGTTGACCGAGCTGTTGCGGTAGCCGTCGCGATCGGGCTCGTCGACGAAGCAACCGGCGCCGAACGGCGCGCCCGGCGCGGAAGCCGTGCCGCGGCAGGCGTTGATACCGTCGGTGCGCTGGTATGCAACGTCCGCGCCGAACCAGCCGCGCTCGCCGCCTCCGCCAATGCCGGCGCTCGCTTCGCGCAGGCCGTGGCTGCCGATCCCGGCGCGCATGCGCGGGGAAAACGCGCCGTCGTCGCGGCGGGTGAAGATCTGGATCACGCCGCCGATCGCTTCCGAGCCGTACAGGCTCGAACGCGGGCCGCGCACGACCTCGATGCGGTCGATCTGGTCGACCGGCAGGTCCTGGAACGCCGTCAGCCCGGCGCTGACCGAGCCCACGCGCACGCCGTCGATGAGCACCAGCACCTGGTCGGCCTCGGCGCCGCGCATGAACACGTTGCTCAGCTTGCCCGGCCCGCCCTGGTTGCCGATGTCGATGCCGGCGCGGCCGCGCAGCAGGTCGGTCAGGCTGCGCGCCTGGCTGCGCACGATCTCGTCGTGGTCGATGACCTGGGCCGGGAACAGGCTGTCGGCCAGTGCCACTTCGGTGCGCGTGGCGGTGACCACGACTTCGTCCAGGTCGGTGGCGGCGGCGCCTTCGGCGAGGGCGAGCGGGGGAGCGGACAGGATGCCGGCGACTGCCAGCGCGAGGATACGGGACTGCATCGGGACGCTTCTCCTTCGCGCGCACCCACGCACGCGAAACAAGGTGGAAGCCCGCGCGACATGCGCGGGCCCTTCGCGGGCGCCACGCGGGGAAAGCGTGCATGCGCACGACCGCCTGCGAAGCACTCGCATCCGTTTGCAGTGTGGTGGGCGGTGGCTGCGGAGTCGGCGTGGGGCACGCGCCGGCATCGCCGCCGCGATGCCCTCCGCATCACAATCGGACAGGGTCGATGGACCCTTGCTCCGTGGCCGGTCTCCGGACTTGCGAGTGGGAGTCGAGGACTCCGGCCGCGGCGCCTTCCCGTGGACCCCGTTGCGGGCCTGGACAGTGGCGGATGCGTTGGCGCGAACTCGCTTACCGTTGCGGGGGCAGTGCCGGAATGGTCGTGGCGCGTGCGTGCGCCGCGGACTTCACCGGCTTCCCGTTTCAACCCGTTGGCGGATGCCGCCGGGTCACCGCGAAGCGGGGAGGATTGTACGCGATGTACCGTTGTGGGAGCGACTTCAGCCGCGAGTTCTTGTGTTCTGGCTCCTCCCCCTGCGAAGGCAGGGGGAGGCTGGGAGGGGGTGCTCACGGTTCGCGCTGATCCCAAAGACACCCCCCCCAACCCGTCCGGCCCGCCAGCACAGCTGGCGTGCGTTCGTTCGGCGCGCGAGCCAATGGCTCGCAAACGCGCCTCCTCCCCCCCTGCCTTCGCAGGGGGGGAGCAAGAGCTCGCTGCTGAAGCCGCTCCTACAAAAGCAGCGACGTGTGGGTCAGTCGTCGCTCTCGTCGAACAGCTTCGGCGACGGCATGTCGTCGTCGGGCTGCATCACGGTCGTGGTCACCGGTCCGGCAGGGGGGCGGTTGCGCGGCGGCGGCAGGCCGGCAATCGCCGCTTCGGCCTGTTCGACCAGTTCGACGCGGCGTTCGTCGGGCACTTCCTGCCAGTGGCAGTCCTGCAGCGCGCCTTCGAGCGCGTACAGCAGGTTGAGGCTGGGCTTGAAGCCGGCGCGCTTGACGCGCATGAAGGCTTCCAGCGGGCCGGCTTCGGCCAGGTCCTCGGGCGTGCGCAGGCCGACCTGGCGCAGCCATGCGGCGCTTTTCGGGCCGATGTTGCGCATCTTCAGCGGCGGCGTGCTCACGGGCCTGCCCCTGTCGCCGGCGCGGCGGCGCGGCCGTTCGCCCTGTATCCAACCGGATGGTCTTGCCGCGTGGGTGTGGCGGTGTCCCGCCCGATCATGCGCAGCTTCATCTGTCGCTTACCCCAGTGATTGCACGTAGATACGTGCGATTTCCTCGATTCCCCCTTGGTCTACAACGTCGAAACGGCCCGGATCCGGACTATCGAGGTCGAATACGCCGACCAGCGCATCGTTCCGGTACAGCGGCACCACCAGTTCGGAGCGCGACGCCGAGTCGCAGGCGATATGGCCGTCGAACGCATTGACGTCGGCCACGCGCTGGGTGTCGCCGCTGCTGGCGGCCGCGCCGCACACGCCCTTGTCGAGCGGGATGCGGATGCAGGCCGGCAGGCCCTGGAACGGTCCGACGACCAGTTCGGTGCCGTCGAAGAAGTAGAAACCGACCCAGTTGAGCCGCGGCAGGGCGTGGTAGACCAGCGCGGACAGGTTGGCGGCGTTGGCGATGCGGTCGCGCTCGCCGGCGACCAGCGCGCGGGCCTGCTCGGCAAGCTGCGCATACTGTTCGGGCTTGCTGCCGCTTAGACTGTGCGTCGTGAACATGCCTTGCAGTCTAGCAGTGGCGGCCATCGTCCCGGACTCGCGTGGGGGAAGCGTGCCGTGAGCGAACCGGGCGACGCGCGCGTGCCGAGGATGGCCGACGGCTTCATGCACCGTGGCCGCCAGGTCACGCGGCTTGAGGCCTTCGTCGATGCGGCGTTCGCGTTCGCGGTGACGCTGCTGGTGATTTCCATCGACGCGATCCCCGACAGCCGCGCCGCGCTGGTGGTCGCGCTCAAGGCGGTGCCGTCGTTCGCGGCGTGCTTCGCGATGATCGCGATGTTCTGGGCCGCGCACGCGCGCTGGAGCCGGCGCTACGGTTTCGACGACGGCACCAGCACCACGCTCAGCCTGCTGCTGGTGTTCGTGGTGCTGGTGTACGTGTATCCGCTGCGGCTGCAGTTCGGCGTGTTCTTCGCCTGGATCACCGACGGCTGGCTGCCGTCGCCGATGCAGATCGAGAGTGTGGCCGACGTCGGTTTCATGTTCCTGGTGTACGGGCTGGCGTTCGCGATGATGTCGCTGTGCATGCTGGGGCTCTACGCGCATGCCTGGCGCCGGCGCGAAGCGATCGGGCTGGATCGCGAAGAGCGTGCGCGCACGATCGGCGAACTGGCGATCTACGTCTACTTCGTGGTCATCGCCACGCTGTCCGTCGTGCTGGCGCTGTGGACGCCGCGGCACGCGCCGCAGCTGATCGGCGTGTCCGGCGTGCTCTACGCGCTGCTCGGCCTGACCGGCGTGGTCGAGGCGGGGGCGCATCGCCGCGCGCTTGCGCGGCAGGCAGGCGCGTGAGCGCGGCGGGCGTGTTCGTCACCGGCACCGACACCGGAGCCGGCAAGACCACCGCAAGCGCGGCGCTGTTGCATGCGCTGCGCGCGCGCGGCCTGCGCGCGGTCGGCATGAAACCGCTGGCCAGCGGCTGCGAACGTACCGGCGAGGGCTGGCGCAATGACGACGCGCTGGCGCTGCAGGCCGCAAGCGATCCGCGCCCGGCCTACGACGACGTCAATCCGTTCGCGCTGCCGCTGCCGGTCGCGCCGGAGTTCGCCGCGCGAGACGCGGGGATCGAGGTCGCGCTGCCGCCGATCCTCGCCGCGCACGCGCGACTGGCCGCGCAGGCCGACTTCGTCCTGGTCGAAGGCGTCGGCGGCTGGCTGGCGCCGCTGACCGCCACGCTCGACCAGATCGACCTGGTGCGCGCACTGGACCTGCCCGTGGTGCTGGTCGTCGGCCTGCGCCTGGGCTGCCTCAACCATGCCCGGCTCAGCGCGCGGGCGATCGAAGCCGACGGCGCGCGACTGGCCGGCTGGATCGCCAGCGAGGTCGACCCGGACATGGACCGCCGTGACCAGAACTTCGACGCCCTGCGCCTGCGCCTGCCGGCGCCGTGCCTGGGCCGCCTGCCGTGGGAGCCGGACGCCGTCGCCCTGGCGCCGCGCTTGTGCACAGACAGGCTGATGCCAGGCTGAAAATCCTGACTTCCGGCACGTAAGGCACCCGGGTGGCGATGCTACACTGGCGGGTATAGGAATTGCCCTGAAGGTTCCCCCACCTGCCGGCGCCTCTTCTCTCCGGAGCCCCACCCATGACGATGCAAACACGTACGCTGGCGCTCGCCGGCGCGATCCTCCTGCTGTCCGCCTGTGGAAATGGTGAAGAAGCCGGTCCCGGCGGCGCCGCGGGCCAGATGCCGCCGCCGCAGGTGGGCGTGGTGGTGGCCAAGAAGACGACGGTGCCGCTGACCCAGGAAATGGTCGGCCGGCTGGCGCCGTACCGCAGCGCCGACGTGCGCGCCCGCGTGCCCGGCGTGCTGCAAAAGCGCGTGTACGACGAAGGCAGCGATGTCAGCAAGGGCGACGTGCTGTTCGTGATCGACCCGGCGCCGCTGCGCGCCGCGCTCGGCCAGGCCCAGGCCTCGCTGGCGCAGGCCCAGGCCAACTATGCCAACGCCAAGGCCAACGCCGACCGCGCCCGCCAGCTGCTGCCGCAGAAGTTCATCTCCAAGTCCGACTACGACAACGCGCTGGCCAGCGAGCGCAGTTCGCTGGCCGCCATCCAGGCCGGGAAGGCCGCGGTGGACGCCGCCCAGATCAACCTCGGCTACGCCACCGTGCGCGCGCCGATCGACGGCCGCGCCGGCAAGCAGCAGGTGACCGAGGGCGCGCTGGTCGGGCAGGGCACCGCGACCCTGCTGACCACCGTCGACCAGATCGACCCGCTGTACGTGAACTTCTCGATGAGCGTGTCCGAGCTGAGCCGCGCGCGCGGCCTGCAGTCGAACGGCGAGGCGCCGCAGGTGCGCGTGCAGCTGCCCGACGGCACGGTCTACGACCACCCCGGCGTGCTCGATTTCTCCGGCGACATCGTCGACCCGGATACCGGCTCGGTGACGCTGCGCGCGCAGCTGCCCAACCCGGACAAGCAGCTGCTGCCGGGCACCTTCGTGTCCTTCGACATCACCCTGGGGCAGGTCCCGAACGCGTTCCTGGTGCCGCAGGCGGCCGTGCAGCGCGACCACCAGGGCGCCTACGTGCTGGTGGTGGGCGAGGACGGCAACGTCGCGCGGAAGGACATCGCCGCCGAGACGGCCAAGGGCGCCGACTGGATCGTGACCCGCGGTCTGGCCGGCGGCGAGCGCATCATCGTGTCCGGCCTGCAGAAGGCCCAGCCGGGGCAGCCGGCGAAGGCCGAGCCGTACCAGGCGCCCGGCGCCGGCGGCGCACCAGCAGGGGCACCGCCCGCAGCAGGCGCACCGGGCGACAAACCCGCAGGCAAGCCGGCCGAACAGCCGCAGGCCGGCGACGCGGCGCAGAAGGACTGACCGCCCATGTCACGCTTCTTCATCCACCACCCGGTCTTCGCCTGGGTCATCGCGATCCTGATCACGCTCGGCGGCGTGCTCGCGATCAGCGGCCTGGGCGTCGAGTCGTACCCGAACATCGCCCCGCCGCAGGTCACCGTCTCCGCCGCCTATCCCGGCGCGAGCGCGGCGACCACCGAGGGCGCGGTGACCCAGGTCATCGAGCAGCAGCTGACCGGCATCGACAACCTCGACTACTTCAGCTCCTCGTCCAGCTCCAGCGGCCGGGCCTCGATCACGCTGACCTTCAAGCCCGGCACCGACCCCGACATCGCCCAGGTGCAGGTGCAGAACAAGGTCGCGCTTGCGACCCCGCGGCTGCCGTCGGAAGTGGTCCAGCAGGGCGTGGTGGTGGCCAAGGCCAACCCCGGCTTCCTGATGATCGCGGCGTTGCGCTCGAGCAACCCGGAGTACGACAAGGACGCGCTGTCGGACCTGATCGCCGCGCGCGTGCTCGACCAGATCTCGCGCACGCCCGGCGTCGGCAGCACCCAGCTGTTCGGCGGCGAGTACGCGATGAACATCTGGCTCAACCCCGACAAGCTGCGCGGCTACGGCCTGTCGGCCAGCCAGGTGCTGGCGGCGGTGCGCGGGCAGAACGTGCAGTTCGCCGCAGGCTCGGTCGGCGCCGAGCCTTCGCCCGAGGGCCAGGCGTTCACCGCCACGGTCTCGGCCGAGGGTCGCTTCAGCACGGCCGAGCAGTTCGGCAACATCATCCTGCGCGCGGAAAGCGACGGCACCACGGTGCGCCTGAAGGACGTGGCCCGGGTGGAGAAGGGCGCATCGGCCTACGGCTTCGACCTGCAGTGGAGCGGCACGCCCGCGTCCGGCTTCGCGATCCAGCTGGCGCCCGGCGCCAACGCGCTGGGCGTGGCCGAGACGGTCAGCGAGCGGATGGACGAACTGCAGGCGACCTTCCCGGAAGGCGTGACCTGGTTCTCGCCGTACGACAGCTCGACGTTCGTGGACGCGTCGATCGACGCGGTCGTCAAGACCCTGTTCGAGGCGATCGTGCTGGTGTTCCTGGTGATGCTGATCTTCCTGCAGAACTTCCGCGCCACGCTGATCCCGACGCTGGTGATCCCGGTCGCGCTGATGGGCACGTTCATCGGCCTGTGGGTGCTCGGTTTCACCATCAACCAGCTCAGCCTGTTCGGCATGGTGCTGGCGATCGGCATCGTCGTCGACGACGCGATCATCGTGATCGAGAACGTCGAACGCATCATGACCGAGGAAGGCCTGTCGCCGAAGGACGCCACGATCAAGGCGATGGGGCAGATCAGCGGCGCGGTGGTGGCGGTGACGGTGGTGCTGGCGGCGGTGTTCGTGCCCAGCGCGTTCCAGGCCGGCAGCGCGGGCGAGATCTACAAGCAGTTCGCGGTCACGATCGCGATGGCGATGGGCTTCTCGGCGTTCCTGGCGCTGGGCTTCACCCCGGCGCTGTGCGCGTCGATCCTCAAGCCCACCGGACACCACGAGAGCCGCAACCCGGTCTTCCGCGGGTTCAACAAGATCTACGACCGGGTCGCGCGCACCTACGTCGGCCATATCGGCGGCGCGGTGCGGCATGCGCCGCGCTGGATGCTGGTGTTCGCTGCGCTGACCTTGCTGTGCGGCTTCCTGTTCACGCGCATGCCCGGCAGCTTCCTGCCCGAGGAAGACCAGGGCTATGCGATGGCGATCGTGCAGCTGCCGCCGGGCGCCACGCTCAACCGCACCAAGCGCGTGTTCGAACAGATGCGCGGCGGCATCGAGAAGCTCGACGGTTACGAGGGCATGATGCAGGTGGCCGGCTTCAGCTTCGTCGGCCAGGGCGAGAACGTCGGCATGGCGTTCATCAAGCTCAAGCCCTGGGACGAACGCGACATCACCGCGCAGGAATTCATCCAGCAGGCCAACGGGGTGGCGTTCGGCATCCGTGACGCGCAGATCTTCGTGATGAACCTGCCGACGGTGAACGGCCTGGGCCAGTTCGGCGGCTTCGACATGTACCTGCAGGATCGCAGCGGCCAGGGCCGCGACGCGCTCGCGCAGGCGATGGGCGCGCTGCTGGGCAAGGCGTCGCAGGATTCGACCCTGACCGGGGTGCGGCCGAACACGCTGGCCGATGCGCCGCAGCTCAAGCTCGACGTCGACCGCACCCAGGCCCAGGCCATGGGCCTGTCGGTGACCGACATCTACAACGCCATCAGCCTGATGCTGGCACCGGTGTACGTGAACGACTTCACCGACGGCGGCCGCGTCAAGCGCGTGAACATGCAGGCCGACCGCGACTACCGCACCGGGCCCGAGTCGCTGTCGCGCTTCTACACGCCGGCGCCGAACCAGTCCGCTTCGGCGGAAGGTGCGTCCGGCGAAGGCGCGTCGATGATCCCGATCTCGAACGTCGTCGACAGCCAGTGGACCACGGCATCGCCGTCGCTCAGCCGCTACAACGGCTATGCCGCGGTGGAGATCGTCGGTTCGCAGGCGCCGGGGTACAGCTCGGGCGAAGCGATGGCCGTAATGCAGCAGATCGTCGAGAACGACCTGCCGCAGGGCTTCGGCTACGACTGGACCGGGCAGTCCTACCAGGAAATCCTGTCGGGCAACCAGGCCACGATGCTGATGGTGCTGTCGATCCTGGTGGTGTTCCTGTGCCTGGCGGCGCTGTACGAGAGCTGGTCGGTGCCGGTCGCGGTGTTGCTGGTGGTGCCGCTTGGCGTGCTGGGCGCGGTCACGCTGTCGCTGTTGCGCGGCCTGCCCAACGACATCTACTTCAAGATCGGCCTGATCACGGTGATTGGTCTTGCAGCGAAGAACGCGATCCTGATCATCGAGTTCGCGATCGAGCAGCGCCAGCTCGGCAAGCCGCTGCGCGATGCGGTCATCGAGGCTGCGCGCCTGCGCTTCCGCCCGATCCTGATGACCTCGTTCGCCTTCATCATGGGCGTGGTGCCGATGGCCGTGTCTTCCGGCGCAGGCGCCAACGCGCGCCATGCGATCGGCACCGGCGTGATCGGCGGCATGCTGTTCGCCACCTTCCTCGGGCTGCTGCTGATCCCGGTGTTCTACGTGGTGGTGCGCAGGCTGCTGGGCGACAAGCTCGACGAGGCGCCGGAACCCAGGCAGGCGATCGCGAACGAGTAGCGCGCATTGCTTGATGCACGGAAAGGCCGCGGAGACGCGGCCTTTCTTTTGGCTCCCGTTCCAGTTGCGGGAGCAACATGGCGTTCGTGGGCGCCGGGTGCGAATACCCTTGGTGCGAATGTCCCCCGACGCCGGCCTTTGGCCGGCGTCTCCTCCTTGATTTCGCACCAAGGGCATTCGCACCCGGCGTTTCACCTTCCTCGCTGCTTCAAAGGCGCGAAACGAAGCGCCTGACTCTCGGCAGGCTTTTGACCCGTACCGTGACGTGGCCGGCAGGTCGCGTCGGGCGCGTAGGCCCGACCTGCGCGGATCGCCCGTCCCGGTTGAATCCAAACGGCCGTAGGTCGGGGTTACATCCCCGACGGCTTTTGATCTACACGGTAGATCCGAACAGCGCGCCGATGCCCACGTTCACCGCGTAGCCGCCAACCAGCAGGAACACGAACAACGCGCTGGCCAGCAGCAGCGGTTTGAAACCCGCCTGGCGGATCGCGCCGACATGGGTGCGAAGGCCAAGCGCAGCCATCGCCATGGCCAGCAGCACGGTGTCGATCTGCACCAGGGCGTCGACGGCAGCCGCCGGCAGCAGCTGCAGCGAGTTGAAGCCGGCGACGGCGACGAACAGCACCGCGAACCACGGCACCACGATGCCGGTCTTCCCGCTGCCCGCGCCCGCATCGCGCGACAGGCGCGAGGACAGCAGCAGGAGGAATGGCGCCAGCAGCATCACCCGCAACATCTTCTCGATCACCGCCGCTGAACCGGCGACATCGCCGACAGCGCCGCCGGCGACGACCACCTGCGCGACTTCATGGATCGTCGAGCCGGCGTAGACGCCAAACGCGTGCTCGCCCAGCCCCAGGTGGGGGTACAGCCACGGGTACAGGAACATCCCCGCCGTGCCGAAGACGACAACCGTCGCCACCGCCACCGACACCTTGTGCGCCTGCGCGCGGACCACCGGCTCGGTCGCCATCACCGCCGCCGCGCCGCAGATCGCGCTGCCGGCGCCGATCAGCATCGCCGTCTCGCGATCGAGCTTGAACACCCGCGTGCCCAGCAGCACCGCCAGCCCGAACACCGAGCCGACCATGGTGGCCGCGATCAGCACGCCTTCCACGCCGACGCCAGCGATGTCCTGGAAGGTGACGCGGAAGCCGTAGAGCACGATCCCGGCGCGCAGCAGCATGCCCTTGGCGAAATCCACGCCCGCACCGCTGCGGGCGGCGACCTTCGGGAACACGCTGTTGCCCAGCACGATGCCGAACACGATCGCCAGCGTCAGCGCGCCCATGCCCAGCGCCTGCAGCGCGGGCAGGCGTTCGGCCAGCATCGCCGCCGCCGCGACGGCCGCCGCCAGCGCCAGCCCCGGCCACCGCGCCGACCAGCGCTGGAGGCGGGCGTGGAGTGGAGACGGATCTGCGACGGCGTGCATGTTGGTGTTCGGGCAGTGGAGGTGCGCAGAGGCTAGGCCCGGACCTGGAATGAATCAAATGCATATAATTCAGTAATCCATGAATCAAAGTTATCCATGAATCTCCACCTGCTACGCATGTTCATGGCCGTGGTCGAGCACCAGGGCTTCTCGCGCGCGGCCGAGGCGCTGCACGTCACCCAGCCGGCGGTGTCCAAGGCGGTGCGCGAACTCGAATACCAGCTCGGCCTGCCGCTGCTTGAGCGCGGCGGCGTGCGCGGGCGCGGCGTGGTGCTGACCGACCACGGGCAGTCGCTGCACCAGCACGCGCGCGCGATCTTCGCCCTTGAGCGCACGGCCATGGACGACATCCGCGAGCGCGTCGAACTGCGCCGCGGCGCGCTGCGCGTGGGTGCCAGCACCACGGTCGCCGGCTACTGGCTGCCGCCGCACGTGGCCACGTTCGTGCAGCGCTTTCCCGGCGTCGGGTTCGAACTGCAGGTCGGCAACACTGCGGGCATCGGCCACGCCATCGCCGAGGGGCGCATCGACGTGGCCTTTGTCGAAGGCGTGGTGGACGACCCGGGCATCGTCGCCACGCCCTGGCGCGACGAGCCGCTGCAGGTGGCGGTGGCCGCCGACGCGAAGCTCGGTGCCAGGCGGCGCGCATCGGTGGCCGAACTGTCGCGACAGACGTGGCTGCTGCGCGAGGCCGGATCCGGGACGCGGCAGGTCGCGCAGCGCATGCTGCGCAGGCGCGGCATCAGGCCGGCGCGCCTGATCGAACTGGGCAGCAACGAGGCGATCGCGCACGCGGTCGCCGCCGGCGCGGGCGTGGCGCTGCTGCCCGCCGTGGTGCTGCAAGACCTGGTGGCCATGGGCCGAGTGCGCGTCGTTGGCCTCACCGGCGATCCCGACATCCTGCGTCCCCTCTGTCGCCTGGAACTGGCCAACCGTCCCCGCGGCCCCGCGCTGCAGGCCTTCGTCGAAATGGTCGAAGGCAAGCGCGATCCGCTCTCGTAGGAGCGGCGGAAGCCCTGAGCTCTTGCTCCCTCCCCACAAAAAAAACCCGGCAACTTGCGTTGCCGGGTTCGACGCGGGAGAGAGACCGCGTGGCCGGTGACCCGGCCGGTGGAGCTGATTACTTGCGCGAAGCCTTGGTCGCGCCCTTGACGGCTTCCTCGGCCTTGGCCTGGACCTTGGCGGTGGTCGACTCGACCTGGGCCTTGGCGATCTGGGCGATGGCTTCGTTGGTCTTCAGGGTGCGGCCAAACACTTCCTGGCCGGTGCTGACGGCGCGCTCGACGTTCTCGCGCGCAACCTGCGCGCCCTTCGGCCACGCGGCCTTCAGGCCGTCGAAGTCACGGGCCTGCGCGACCTCGCCCCAGAAGGCGAAGGCGGCGTTGGCGTTCTCTTCGAACGTGGCCAGCTGCAGGCCGAACACCTTCTCGGCGTTCTCGAGGGCCAGGCTGTTGACCTGGGTGGCGGCGTCGGCGAACTGGCGCGAGGCGTTGGCGAACTGCTCGTTGAAATCCTGGTACATGGTGGGCTCCTGCTGGGTGTCCGGCAGGGATTGCCGGTATTTGTGCGGTGCAGCATAACCCCGGAATTGTTGCGATGCAACATCAAGCAGGTTTCACCGATATTTCCGTTCAGTTTCGATTGGAATCAAAGGCTTGGGCACCCGCAGGAGCGCGAGACCAGTTTTCCCGAGACGGCTGGGCGCGCCCTAGTGCGCTCCTGCAAGACCGGTCAGATTCCCGTACCCGACACCCCGAGCCCACACCCGTCGGGGGCGTAACCCCGACCTACGGCCCGCGGTAGCGGCAGCCGGAGGTGCAGGTTTCGCGCACCACCACTTCGGCGAGCTGCGGCAGGGCCGGCGTCAGCCGTTCCCAGATCCAGGCGGCCAGCCGTTCGCTGGTCGGGTTCTCCAGCCCCTCGACCTCGTTGAGGTAGTGGTGGTCGAGCCGTTCGTACAGCGGCCGGAACGCGGCCTTGATGTCGCCGAAGTCCATCACCCAGCCGCTGTCTGCGCCCGGCTCGCCTGACACGTGCACCTCGACCACGAACGAATGCCCGTGCAACCGCGCGCACTTGTGGCCCGGCGGCACGTTGGGCAGCCGGTGCGCGGCTTCGATGGTGAAGGTCTTGAAGATGTCCATGGGCGTCATTCTACGGCCGCGCCCGCGCGGTCACGCCGTAGGGCGGGTCTTGACCCGCCGCAGAGGGGGAGCTGTCGCCGGCCACGGTTGTCGCGGGCTGTCGGGGGCGTAGCGCCCCGACCTACGGCCATTCGCCGCCTTCTGCAGCTAGCCTTGCGCTTCGCGCTGCAGCAGCGCGCGCTTGCGCTCCACGCCCCAGCGATAGCCGGACAGGTTGCCGTCGCTGCGCACCACGCGATGGCAGGGAATCGCCACCGCCAGGTGGTTGGCGCCGCAGGCCTGGGCCACGGCGCGCACGGCGCGGGGCTGGCCGATGCGCCGCGCGATGTCCGCATACGACGCCGTTGCGCCCGCGGGAATCTGCCGCAGCGCCAGCCACACCCGCTCCTGGAACGCGGTGCCGCGCACGTCCAGCGGCAGGTCCAGGCCGATCGCCGGCGCTTCCACGAAGCCCACCACCTTCGCCACCAAAGCCTCGAACCCGGCGTCGCCGCCGATCAGGTTGGCGTTCGGGAACTGGTCCTGCAGCTGTCGCGCCAGCGCGTCCGGGTCGTCGCCCAGCAAGATGGCGCACACGCCCCTGTCGCTGCGCGCGACCAGGATCGAGCCCAGCGAACACTCGCCGACCGCGAAGCGGATATCGGTGTTGGCGCCGCCGTCGCGGAACTCCTTCGGCCGCATGCCCAGCCGCTGGCCGGCGGTTTCATAGAAGCGGCTGTTGGCTTCGAAACCGGCGTCGTAGATCGCATCGGTGATCGACGCCGCGCCGTCCAGCCGCGTGCGCACCCGGCGTGCGCGATGCGCCACCGCGTAGGCCTTGGGCGTGAGCCCGGTGCCGGCCTTGAACACCCGGTGGAAGTGGTGCGGGCTCAGCCCGGCGCGCCGGGCCAGCGCGTCCAGCGAGGGTGCGGTTTCGGCGGTCTCGATGTGGCGGCAGGCGTCGGCGACCAGGGCCGCGTGCTGCGCGGTGGCCTGGTCGGCGTCGGCGCGCCGGCTGGGGCGATAGCCGGCCGCCTCGGCGGCCGCCGGGGTGTCGAAGAACTCCACGTTCTCCGGCCGCGGCAGCCGCGACGGGCTGCCGGGGCGGCAGTACACGCCGGTGGTGCGCACGGCGTAGACGAAACGGTCGTTCGCGGACGGATCGCGGGCGAGCACTGCGGCCCAGCGGGGGTCGCGCTCGGTCGGTGTCTGCGTGGTGGTGTCGGCGGACTTGTTCATGGCGTTGTCGTGACTTCGGAAGACGCGACCATCATGGGAATGGGGGCAAAAACCGGATATCCGAGTCTTGCGATCAAATTCTCCCACCGGCGCCGGTCCACCGTCCCGCAGGTTCAACCGGCCTTGCGGAACGTGAAATTGATCCGCTGCGCGCCCAGTTGCGGATGCTCGCCGTCCTTGAGCGGCAGCACGCCGTGGTGGCGCAGCCGGTCCACGCCGCCCCAGACGACGACATCGCCGTGCGCCAGCGGCACGCGCGCGGCCTTGTCGGCACGCGCCAGTCCGCCGAACAGGAAGGTCGCCGGCAGGCCGAGCGACACCGACACGATCGGCGCGTCGAAATCGCGCTCGTCCCTGTCCTGGTGCAGGGACAGCCGCGCGCCGGGCGCGTAGCGGTTGATCAGGCAGGCGTCGGGCACGAAGCCGTCGAAACCCGCCTCGGCCGCCGCCGCGGTTGCCAGCCGCTCGAATGCCGCGGGCATGTCCGGCCACGGGCGTCCGCTGTCCGGATCATCGCGCGTGTAGCGATAACCGCGGCGGTCGCTGGTCCAGCCCAGCGCGCCGCAGTTGCTCATCGCCACCGACATGGTGAACCCGCCCGGCGTGACCAGGTGGCGCAGCGGCGCGGCGTCCAGGACGGCTTGCAGTGCCGGCATCACGCCGCCCAGGTGAGGGAGCGCGAAGCCGCCCAGCACGCAGGCCTGCGGCCCGAGCGCGAGGCGTCGGGGCGTCGGGTCTTGCGGGAACAATTGGCCGGACATGCCTGCGGAGCGTGGCGGGGTGGGAAACGCCGAGCATAGGCCGCCCATCACCACGCCCGCACGGACCATCAACCCGATCCAGGTCCGACCAGGAACAGCCACGCCCCAAGACCGGAAGCGACGGCCGCCACCATGGCGACGGTCATCGAGCGCCGGTACTGCCCCGGACTCCCGGACTTCGTGAAACGGGCCACCCACGCGCCGTCCAGGCCATGGCCGGTGATCAGCTGGATGGCGAGCGGAACACAACCGGCCACGACCAGCAGCACCGCACGCGACCCCCTGCCAAGCCCGGCGACCTCGCCCCACCAGGCGCCGCAGGAGAACATGGCTGCAGCGAGCCAGAACGCCCAGGCGAAGGACTTGCCTTCGAAATCCCGCATCGTTGCCATGGCCTCCCCGGTGGCCGGACCAGGCCGGCCCGTCATGTCCGGACGCCCGCACGAGCCAAGGTGCCGGCACGAAAAACCCCGCGAATCCGCGGGGTTGCGTGCGTCCTGCGCGTGGTGGCTATGGGTGGAATCGAACCACCGACCTCGGGATTATGAGTCTCGCGCTCTAACCGTCTGAGCTACATAGCCGCGCGGAACCGCGAATTATTCCCGCGATGATGCGCGCCGTCAATTCGCGGCCCGGTCGCTTGTCGACCCGGCGGGGGCGTGGCAGAGTCGGGGGCAGTGAATTATGGAGTCCGCATCGTGATCGATCCGGACGGTTACCGACCCAACGTCGGCATCGTGTTGATGCATCCGGATGGCCGGGTGTTCTGGGCCAGGCGCGTGCGACGTGACGGCTGGCAGTTCCCGCAGGGCGGGATGAACACCGACGAGACGCCGCTGGAGGCGATGTACCGTGAGCTGGAGGAGGAAACCGGCCTGCGGGCGGACCACGTGGCCGTGCTGGGCGTGACCCCGGGCTGGCTGCGCTACCGCCTGCCGCACCGGGCCATCCGCCGCAACGACAAGCTGGTGTGCATCGGCCAGAAGCAGGTCTGGTTCCTGCTGCAGTTCACCGGCACCGAAAGCGACCTGTGCCTGGACGCCACCGACAAGCCCGAGTTCGACCTGTGGCGCTGGGTGGACTTCTGGTATCCGCTGGAGCACGTGGTGACCTTCAAGCGCGGCGTCTACGCCAGCGCGCTGCGCCACCTGGCGCCGTTCGCGCGCCAGATCGCCGGGCAGCAGGCCGTCCCGCACCCGAATCCGCGGCCGGACGCGCGGGAGCGGCCCGCGGCACGTCGGTCCGGGCAGCGCGGCCAGCGGGGCTAGGAGCCCGGGCGACCCCGCGTTCGCCCGTCACGCCGCGACGGCGCGTTCATGATTGACAATCATTCTCATTCGCAGCCACAATGGCGCCGTTCTCCTGCAGCGACGGCGCTTTCCGAACCATGTACGTGTGCATCTGCAATGGCGTGACCGACAGCGACATCCGCCAGGCCGCCAAGGCCGGCTGCGGTGGCCTGGCCGAGCTCACCATGCGCACCGGCTGCGGTGCCTGCTGCGGCAGCTGCGTGGACACCGCCGCGGAAGTGCTCGAGCAGGCGCGCGCCGAACTCAAGCCCGGGCGCGACAACGTCGTCGCGTTCCCGCGCATTTCGCACGCAGCCTGAACCCGCCCGCTAACCCCTGCCGGCCCGCGCCGGCGCGTCGCCGTGTCCGGAAATGCACGCGGCGATGCACACGATTCGCGTTTCGTCATCGCCGCGGCGATGGGACTAGAGTGGCGCCATCACGAGCCACGGAGACGCGCCATGCAAGGCGACGCGCAAGTCATCAAGTTCCTCAACGAGGCGCTCTACAACGAGCTGACCGCGATCAACCAGTACTTCCTGCACGCCAAGATGCTGAAGAACTGGGGCCTGGACGAACTCGCCAAGCACGAGTACGAGGAATCGATCGACGAGATGAAGCATGCCGACATGCTCGCCGAGCGGATCCTGTTCCTCGACGGGCTGCCGAACTTCCAGGCGCTGGGCAAGCTGAAGATCGGCGAGAACCCGAAGGAAATCCTCGAGTGCGACCTGGCGCTGGAGCTGGAGGCGATCCCGCCGCTCAAGGCCGCGATCGTGCACTGCGAGCAGGTCGGCGATTTCGTCAGCCGCAGGCTGTTCACCGACATCCTCAAGTCCGAGGAAGAGCATGTCGACTGGCTGGAAACGCAGCTCGGCCTGATCGCACGGATTGGCGAGCAGAACTACCTGCAGACCAAGATCGACGGCGACGAGTGATTGCGCCGGCGTCGTAGGTCGGGGCTACGTCCCCGACGGCTTCTGAGGCTCTTGATCCAGAAGCTCCGGAACACGCACGCCGTTTTGCCTGAAAGCCGTCGGGGGCGTAGCCCCGACCTACGAACTCGCGGCTGGTCAGAGTGAATCGGCTTCGCTGCGCTGGGTCGTGCGCAGCTGCTGGCGAACGCGGTGGAACTCGTTGGCCACCAGCGCCACCGCCACCGCGGGGCGTTCGAGCGACTGCTGGCGCGCGCCCATCTCGATGCGCTTGGCGGCCGCCGACAGCGACATGGCGCCGAGGTTGGCGCTGGACGACTTCAGCGAATGCGCGGCGTCGCGCAGGGCCGGGTAGTCGGGGACGCCGGCGGCGCCGTTCTCCAGCGCGGTGATCAACCGCGGCGTGTCCTCGAGGAACACGTCGATCAGGCGGTCGACCTCGCCGCCGAGCATCGCGCGCAGTTCGTCCAGCACTTCCTGGTCGATCAGCGGCGGCGGTGCGACGCGCGGCTGCGCGATCCCGGCGCTCGCGGCGGGCGGTTCGGCCGGAAGCCTGGTGGGAACCGTTGCTGTCGTGGCGGCCGCTGGTCGTGGCGCGGCAGGCACTTCGGTAACGGCAACTGCAGCGGGTACCGGTGCTTCGGCTGCCGTCGTCGCGGAGAACCCCCCTTCCGCGTGCACGATCTCCGGCATCACGATTTCCGGCTCCTGCGCGGGAAGTTCCCCGCCTTCGACGGCGGATGCACCTGCAGCGTCGGCGGCCATGTCGGCGTCGGCCATGGCAATGGCCGCCTCGCGTTCGCGCTCCATCGCGGCCACCTGCGGGTTCCACCAGTGGTGCAGGCAGCGCTCGAGTTCGCTGCGCGTGACCGGCTTGGGCAGGTAGTCGTCCATGCCGGCGTCCAGGCACTTCTGGCGGTCGCCGGCCATCGCGTTGGCGGTCATCGCCACGATCGGCAGGTGGCGGCCGTCGGCGGCGAGGGCCTCGCTCTCGCGCCAGCGGCGGGTGGCGGTGTAGCCGTCCATCACCGGCATCTGGCAGTCCATCAGCACCAGGTCGTAGCGCGACGCCGTCATCTGCATCAGCGCCGCCTCGCCGTTGCTGGCGGTGTCGCAGGTGATGCCGAGCACGCCGAGCAGGCGCTGGCCGACCATCAGGTTGACCGGGTTGTCTTCGACCAGGAGGACCCGCGCGCTGCGCAGGGTGGTGGCGTTGTCGTTGCTGGTGACCATGGTGGTTGTCGGCGTTGCGGCAGCTTCGCGCTGCAGGCTGTCGGGAGTGGTGGAGGCCGGGCGCGCGTTGGTCAGCGCCGCGCGCAGGTCCGCGTCGGGCGCCTGCCGGCTCAGCAGCGTGACGCTGCGCTGGAGTTCGTCGGGGACCGGGTCCTCGCCGTACAGGCAGACCAGGCGCAGGTCGCCGTAGATCGTGCTGCGGCTGATGTTGCGATGCAGGGCCACGGCGGTGTTGCGGATGCCGGCCAGGTCGGCGAGCACCACCGAGTACGCCCACGGCTTGCCCTGGTTGGCGGCGGTGCGCACGCGGTCGAGCGCTTCCTGCGTGGTCTCGACCGAGCTCACCCGCAGGCCCCAGTTGGGCAGCAGCATCGACAGGCGCAGGCGCAGGCGCGGGTCGGCGCTGAGCAGCAGCAGGCGGCCGCCGCTGTTGGCGCTGACCGAAGTCGCGGGCATGTCGCCCTGGACCTTCAGCAGCGGCGCCTCGAACCAGAAAGTCGAGCCGCGCCCGGGTTCGGACTCCACCCCGATGCGCCCGCCCATCAGTTCGACGATGCGCTTGGAAATCGCCAGCCCCAGGCCAGTGCCGCCGTACAGGCGGGTGGTGGAGGTGTCGGCCTGGCTGAAGGCCTGGAACAGCCGGCCCTGGGCCTCGTGCGCGATGCCGATGCCGGTGTCGCGGACCTCGAAGCGCAGCTGGTGCTGGGCGGCGGTCTCGCCGGTCCGGCTCACGTTGATCGTGATTGAGCCGCGTTCGGTGAACTTCACCGCGTTGCTCACCAGGTTGCCCAGCACCTGGCGCAGGCGCACCGGGTCGCCGCGCACCGGCAGGCGCACGGACGGATCGATGTTCAGCACCAGCCGCAGGCCCTTGCTCTGCGCCGGGCGCTCCATCAGCTGGATCACCGTCTCGAGCAGCTCGCGCAGGTTGAAGCCGGTGGACTCGAGCACCAGCTTGTCGGCCTCGAGCTTGGAGTAGTCGAGGATGTCGTCGACGATGCGCAGCATCTGCTGCGACGAGGTGTAGGCGGTGCGCACCATCTCGGCGTGGTCGGGCGCGAGCTGCGCGTGCATCAGCAGGTCGAGCATCGGCACGATGCCGTTGAGCGGGGTGCGGATCTCGTGGCTCATCGTGGCCAGGAACTCGCCCTTGGCCATCATCGCCGCCTCGGCGGTCTGCTTGGCCTGGCGCAGCTGCTGTTCGAGCTGGGTGTGGCGGTCGAGCTCGCGTTGCAGTTCGCCAAGCTCGGCCTCGTCGCGGCGGGCGCGGATTTCGGCGTCCTCGATCTCGCGTTCGCGCTGGCGCGCGGAGACGAACACCCCGATCGAGGCGAACAGCGCCAGCAGCGCGAGCACCAGGGCCACGCCCTGCCACGGCCCGTCCAGGCCGAGTGCGTCCAGCGACATGGTCAGCGCCGCGCCGGCGGCAGCGCCGAGGGTCAGCCAGCGCAGCATCATCGCCGAGGGGCGGGTGCGGGTCACCTTCAGGTTCATAGGACCGAGTTCTGGAAGTCGAAGTCGAGGCCGCCCGCGGCGTGTTGCACGAGGTTGCCCTGGATGTAGTCGACGCCGCTGATCCACAGCGTCGCCGCCGCCTGCGGGTCCTCGACCTGCTGGCCGATCACCTGCAGGCCGAGCCGGTGCGCGCGCTCGATCGCCGCGCGCATCTCGTCGCGGACCGCGCCTTCGCCGAGCTGGCTCGAGTAGCGCGCGGCCAGGCGCATGAAGCCCAGCGGCATCTGCGCGAGCAGGGCGTCGGCCTCGGGCCCGGCGCTGTACTGGCTCAGGCACAGCTGCACGCCGGCCGGGACCATCGCGCTGCAGAACTCCTGCAGCGCCACCGCGTGCACCAGGGCTTCGTCCTGGCGCACGTCGATGACCAGCGACGGGCCGTCGATGCGCGTGCCCTCGAGCATCCCCAGCAGCGTCGCGGCGTAGCCGTCGCGGGTCAGCGTGCGCGCCGACTGGCTGACGAACAGGCGCACCGGGCGGCTCTCGCCGACGCGCTGGTCGAGGATGGCGATGGCCAGTTCGAGCACGTGGCGGTCGATCTCGTGCAGCACGCCGGCGGCCTCGGCCACCGGCAGGATCTCCGCGGCCGTGTGCATGTTGCCGTCGGCGTCGCGCAGGCGCAGCAGCGTCTGGTACTGCGCCTCCTCGCCGCCGGCGACCGCGACGATCGGCTGGTAGGCCAGCTCGAAGCGGTCGTTCATCAGCGCTTCGTGCAGCATCACCACGCGGTCGGCGTCGGCTTCGGCCGCGGCAGCCTCGGGCGGCTGGTGGGCGGCGATGCCGACCGGCAGCTGGCGCGCGTCGCGCAGCGCCTGCTCGGCCGCGGCCAGTGCGGCGCCGGCGTCCTCGAATCCCGAATGCAGCGAGGCGTAGCCGACCAGCGCACGCAGGCGCAGCGGTTCGCCTTCGACCGTGAGCTGGTGGCGGGTGATGCCGTCGCGCAGGCTGCGCGCGAACGTGCCGAACTCGCGCGCGGCCAGCTCCGCGGCGAACACCACGAAAGTGTTGTCGTTCAGGCGCGAGACCAGGTGTTCGCCGGCCAACTCGCCGACGTGGCGCCCGGTGTCGACCAGCGCGCCTTCCAGCGCCGCGTAGCCGAAGCGGTCGCGCAGCGCGGTGGTGTTCTCGATCTCGACGAAGTACAGCGCGCCGCGCGCCTGCTCCGGGATCGCCGCGCCCAGCCGCTGCAGCATCGTCGTGCGCGTGTGCAGCCCGGTCACCGGGTGCCGGCCGTCGCCGCTGCGCTGGCGCTCGAGCGTGCGCGCGCGGCGCACGCGGCTTTCCACCGCCGCGATCAGGTGCCGCGGGCGCACCGGCTTGGTCAGGAAATCGTCGGCGCCGACCTGCAGCACCTCGAACTGGGTCTCCGGATCCGGGTCGCCGGTCAGGAACACGATCGGCGTGTGCGCGAACGCGGCGTGGGCGCGGATCAGCGTGGTGATCTCGGTGCCGTTGAGGCCTGGCATGTGCAGGTCGGTGAGGACCAGGTCGGGGCGGAACTGCTCCATGGCCGCCATGACCTCGCTGCTCACGCCCACCACCCGCGCCTGCATGCCGGTGCCGTTGAGCACGGTTTCGGCGAACAGCGCCTGGCTGGGGTCGTCCTCGACGATCAGCACCCGGTACGGCGCGTCGGCGCCGTCGCCGTGCGGCAGCACCTGCGGCAGCGGCTCGTTGGCTGCCGGCGCGCCTTCGGCCGCGGGCAGCTCGGGGGCTGGCGCGTCTTCGCACCAGCGGCGCCAGTAGTGCGCGGGCGGGGTTTCCGCGCGCAGCACCGCGGCCGGCGTCCCGGCAGAACCCTGCCGGGCACCGCCGGATGCATTCGCGGCAGCGGTTCTTGAAGACGCGGGCACGGCCTTGCTCCCCTGTCGATGCGGCGATTATCCGCACGCACCTGCATACAGCCTACTACGGACCGCACAGTTCGATCAGGACAGGGAAAACCCCAGCCCGCCGGCCGCCTCAGCCCGCCTGCGGTCGCGGCGCGCGCCTGAACAGCCGGCGCCAGACCCACCACACCAGCAGTGCGAAGAACAGGCTGACCGCGACCACGATCGCCAGCGCCAGCCATGGGTGCGCGAACGCCAGCGCCAGCCCGCCGACCACCGCCGCGTCCTCGGTGACCGACGCGGTCCAGTTGCTGACCGGTTCGGGCGAGGTGTTCATCATCGCCCGCGCGCCGCTCTTGAGCAGGTGGCTGGTCAGCGCCACGCCGGCGCCGGTGGCGAGCATGCCGGCGCCGAGGTCGCCGTCCGGCGACAGCGTGGCAGCGGCGAGGAACGCGCCGGCCGGGACCCGCAGCAGCGTGTGCAGCAGGTCCCAGCCGCTGTCCACGCCGGGGATCTTGTCGGCGAAGAACTCGGCGATCGCCAGCACCCCGGACACGCCCAGCACCCACGGCGAGGCGGTCACCTCCAGTGCCTGCGGCAGGTCCAGCCAGCCGAAGAAGCCGGCCAGGCCGATGCCGAACACGGTCAGGTAGACCCGGATGCCCGCCAGCCAGGCCAGCAGGACGCCGATCGCGAACAGGTGGGCTTCGGTCATCGTTGTGTCCCCGGCGCGCCCGGACCATGGGCGGCTCCGCGCAGGTTAGCGCGCCTGCGGGCGGCTGCATGAATGCAGGCGCACGTCCGACGATGGCATCCGGTTGCGCCGCCGCGCCGCCGCCGCTATACCGTGCCGATGACCGAGCCCGACCAGACGCCCGAAACGCCGCCGCCCGACGAAGCCCCCGGGGCTGGGCCCGAGCCAGCGCCGGCCCCCGTCACGCAGCAGGCACGCCGCGGAAAGTGGTGGCTGGCGCTGGTGTTCATCGCCTCGCTGGCATTCGGCGTCTGGGGCGCGTGGAAGACTTTCGCCCCGGCCGATACCACCAGCCAGCCCCGCGACCAGCGGGCACGGGTGGAGGCGCTCGAGCAGCAGGCCGCCACGCTCAGGCGCTCCGACCAGATCAGCCGCGACGCCAACCGCGACCTGCAGGGCACGCTGGCCGAGCGTGACGAGGAAATCGCCGGCCTGCGCGCCGACGTCGCCTTCTACGAACGCTTCGTGGGCGCCACCGGCCAGCGCCGTGGCCTGACCGTGCACCAGTTGCACCTGCAGCCGCAGTCCGACCAGGCCTGGCATTTCACCACCACGCTGACCCAGAACCTCAACCGCGGCGCGGTCAGCAGCGGCGAGGTGACGCTGTCGGTGGAGGGCACCCGCGACGGCAAGCTGCAGACCCTGGACTGGGACGCGCTGCGCCAGGATCCCGACGCGGCCGGCATTGCGTACTCGTTCAAGTATTTCCAGGAAGTCGGCGGCGACCTGGTATTGCCCCCGGGCTACCAGCCGATGCGGGTGATCGTGCGGCTGGCGCCGAAAAGCGGCGCGGCGGTGGAGCAGTCTTTCACCTGGGCCGACGCGACAAGGCGTTCCGAGCCCGGCGCTTGAAGCCCGTCGCCGCGGGCCCCATCCTGTGGCCATGGAAACCAACGTTGCCCACGGCGCGGAGCCCGGCTACCAGTCGCTGCAGCGCCCGCTCGACTTCACCCCCGCCGCGGCCGCCAAGGTCCGCGAGCTGATCGCCGAAGAAGGCAACCCGGCGCTCAAGCTGCGCGTGTACATCCAGGGTGGCGGTTGCTCGGGCTTCCAGTACGGCTTCGAGTTCGACGAACAGCAGGGCGAGGACGACCTGGCGATCGACACCGACGGCGTGGTCCTGCTGGTCGACCCGCTGAGCCTGCAGTACCTGATGGGTGCGGCGGTCGACTACGTCGAAAGCCTGCACGGCGCGCAGTTCACGATCCGCAACCCCAACGCCAAGTCCACCTGCGGTTGTGGAAGCAGCTTCACGGTGTAGATCGGGGGCGTAGCCCCGACCTACGGCCACTCGGCGGAGATTCGGGCACAGGTGGGACAATGACGGCCCGCACGTGACCGGACCCGCGCGAATGCCCTCGCTCCCCGTCGAACGCACGCCCGCGTTCGCCTTCCTCGAATCGCCCCTGGACCGCGCCGAGCACCTGCGCGACGACGCCGGCGTGCTCGCCGCGCGCTGGCCGCTGGCGCGGGTGGTGGTGGTCGACGTCGAAGGCCGTGCCGCGGCCGATGCCGACGGCGCGCCGCTGCGCCTGCACGGTGCCGACATCGCGCCTGCCGACGACGACGCGCCCCTGTTCCTCGGCCTGCGCGACGACGAGGCCTGGTTCGCGGTGCGCGCCGCGAACGCAGCGGACGTCGCCATCCCGCGCTGGATCGACCTGCGCACCGCCGCCGCCGGCTGGCCGGCGTTCGAGGCCACCGCCTTCGCCCAGGCGCGCGCGGTGCTGCACTGGCAGGCGCGGCACCGCTACTGCGGCGCCTGCGGTACGGCGCTCGAATACCGCCGTGCCGGATGGCTCGGCTGGTGCCCGCGCTGCGAACTGGAGCACTACCCGCGCACCGACCCGGCGGTGATCGTCGCCATCACCGACGGCAGCCGCCTGCTGCTCGGCCGCAACCCCGGCTGGCCGCCGCACCGCTATTCCACCCTGGCCGGCTTCGTCGAGCCGGGCGAATCGCTGGAGCAGACCGTCGAGCGCGAGGTGCTGGAGGAAAGCGGCGTGCGCATCCTTCGCTGCCGCTACCTCGCGTCGCAGCCGTGGCCGTTCCCGTCGTCGCTGATGCTCGGCTTCTTCGCCGAAGCGGCGCCGGACGAGCCGCAGGTCGGCGACGAACTCGAGGACGCGCGCTGGTTCACCTTCGACGAGGTCGACGCCGCGCTGCGCGGAGACTCGCCGGAGGGCGGCCTGCTGCTGTCGCCGTCGGTCTCGATCTCGCGCTGGCTGGTCGAGTACTGGCACGCGGCGATGGCCACGCAGGGCTGAGGCGCGTCCCGTCGCGCCGCTGCATTAAACTCCGGCCATGTTCACCACCTTGCTCGCCGTCGTCGTCGCCATCGTCCTCGGCCACCTCGTGCCGCCGTTCGCGGCGGCGGTGCGCCGCTACGGCTGGTTCACGGAATGGATGCGCTGGCTCGACGAGCGCTTTCCCGGCGACGGCTTCTGGCGCGGCCGTTTCGGCATCGCGCTGGCGCTGCTGCCGCCGCTGCTGCTGGTGCTGCTGTTCCAGCTCGCGCTTGCCGGCTCGGTGCTGGGCCTGCCGGCGCTGGTGTTCGGCATCGTCGCGCTGTTCTACGCATGGGGCCCGCGCGACCTTGATGTCGACGTCGATGCGGTGGTCGAGGCTGGCGATCCGGTCGCGCGCCACGACGCCGCGGCACGGCTATGGCCTGCCGGCGCATCGGTGTCGCTGGCCGGCGGGGCGCTGATCGGCGCCGTGTTCGGCAGCGCCAGACGGAGGTGGTTCGGCGTGCTGTTCTGGTTCCTGCTGCTGGGTCCGGTCGGCGCGCTGCTGTATCGCCTGGCCGCGATCGCCGCCGAGGGCAACGCAAGCCACTTGCTGCCGGCCGAAACGGTCGACGGCGCGCGCGGGCTGCTGGCGATCCTCGACTGGCCGGTGGCGCAGCTGATGACGTTGGCGATGGCGCTGGTCGGCAATTTCGACGCCGTGTTCACCGCGTGGCGCGAGAACGACGGCGCATCGTTCTCGCTGGACGCCGGTTTCCTCGCCGCCGCCGCGCGCGCCTGCGTGCGCACCGAGCTGGCCGAAGACGCCGACGACGAAACCGAATCCGGCGTCCCCGGCACCACGATCGTCGACATGCCGGCGTTGCCCGAACTGCGCGACGCCATGAGCCTGGCCTGGCGCATCCTGCTGGTGTGGCTGGCGGTGCTGGCGCTGTTCGTGGTCGCTGGCTGGGTCAACTGACCGGCGACCACCGCTCCTGCAAGAGCCGCTTCGAACGTAACCGGGCCGTAGGTCGGGGTTACGCCCCCGACGGCTCTTGATCTTCGCCTTGGTCTCCGGCCTGCTGCGCCAATGCAAAAGCCGTCGGGGGCGTAACCCCGACCTACGAGCCGTCTCGGCCTTACGCGGCGTCGCGGCGCAGCGCCCGCACTTCCGCTTCCAGACGCTCCGCGCTCGCTTCCCGACCGTCCACCGGCTCGCCCGCTACCACCTCCACGTGCGCGCGGAACCTGCGCGGCACGCGCATCCGGCCCAGGCGTGAGTCGCGGCGGCTCCACATGCTGGTCCACATCCCGCGCAGCGCCATCGGCACCACCGGTACCGGGCGCCCGGCTTCGGCCGCACGCGCGAGCACGCGTTCGACGCCCGACTTGAACGCCGCGATCTCCCCGTCCGTCGTCAACCGTCCCTCGGGGAAGATGCCCACGATCCCGCCATCGGCCAGCGCCGCGTCGATCTCGTCGAACGCGCGCTCCATCAACGTCGGGTTTTCGCGTGCGCCGGCGATCGGGATCGCCTTGCCGGTGCGGAAGATCCAGCGCATCACCGGGATATTGAAGATCTTGTAATACATCACGAAGCGCACCGGCCGCGGGATGCTGGCCGAGAGGATCAACGCGTCCATGTAGCTGACGTGGTTGCACACCACCAGCGCCGGGCCGTCGTCGGGAACGTGGTCGATGCCGCGCGTGCGCAGCCGGTACAGCGAGCGCACCAGCAGCCAGCTCAGGAAGCGCATCAGGAACTCGGGCACGATCGTGAAGATCCAGACCGCGACCAGCGCGTTCGCCACCGCCAGCGCCAGGAACACCTGCGGGATCGTCCAGCCGAGCAATCCCTGCACCGCCAGCGCCGACAGCGACGCGAGCACGATGAAGCCCGAGTTCTGGATGTTGAGCGCGGCGAAGGTCCGCGACATCTCCGACTTCGGCGAGCGCGACTGGATCAGTGCGAACAGCGGCACCACGAAGAAGCCGGTGAACAGCCCGATCCCGACCAGGTCCGCGACAGTGCGCCAGGCGCCCGGCTGCTGCAGGAAGCCGGCCACGTCCAGCCCCGCCACCGTCGCCGCACCGGTGCGCGAGAGCGCCAGGTCGAGGATGAACGCCGTCATCCCGAACGCGCCCAGCGGCACCAGCCCGATCTCCACCGTGCGCGCGGACAGCTTCTCGCACAGCATCGAGCCCACGCCGGTGCCAACCGAGAACAGCGCCAGCGCCAGGATGTACAGCGTCGCCGAGCCGCCCAGGTAGACCTCGGCATAGGCCGGCAGCTGGCTGGTCAGCACCGTGCCGACGAACCAGAACCACGACACGCCCAGGATCGCGTTGCGCACTGCCAGTTGCTTGCGCGCCAGCTTGAGCACCGCGATCGATTCCGGGATCGGGTTCCAGTTGATCTTCAGCCCCGGCGCGCCGGCGCCGGCCGGCGGGATCGCGCGGCTCACCAGGTGGCCGGTGACCGCCAGCGCGACGATGATGCCGCCCGCCGCCCACGGCCCGCCGTCGCCGGCCATCGCGAAGATCGACCCGCCCAGGATCATGCCCAGCAGGATCGAGATCGACGTCCCCATCTCCACCAGCCCGTTGCCGCCGGTGAGCTCGCGCGGATGCAGCACCGCCGGCAGGATCGAGTACTTCACCGGCCCGAACAGCGTCGACTGCACCCCTGTCAGGAACAGCGCCACCAGCAGCACCGTCATGCTGGTGGTGGCGAAGCCGACCGCCGCCAGGGTCATGATCGCGATCTCCATCGCCGTGGTGATGCGGATCAGCGTCGCCTTCTCGGTGCGCTCGGCGAACTGGCCTGCCAGCGCGGAGAACAGGAAGTAGGGCAGGATGAAGATCGCCGGCGCCAGCGTGGCGTACAGCGTCTTCTGCTCGGCGCTCACGCCCAGCCAGAACAGCATCCCGATGATCGCCTGCCGGTAGACGTTGTCGTTGAACGCGCCGAAGCACTGGGTGGCGAAGAACGGCAGGAAGCGGCGCTGGCGCAGCAGCTGGAACTGGTTGTGGCCCGACATGCGATCGTCCCGGTGGCAACCGCGCGAGCCTAGCAGAGCCGCGCGTCGCCGCGCGCCGCGGCGATACCATCGGGCGTCGAACCCGCGGGAGCGTGCATGATCGCCAACAAGACCGTCGAAACCGACGCCGATGTCGAGGATTACCTGGCCGCGGTCGAACGGCGCCGTAGGTCGGGGCTACGCCCCCGACGGCTCTTGGTCTCCGTTCCCGATCCCCGGCAACCGATCGTTGCCCGTCACGCCCAAAAGCCGTCGGGGACGTAGCCCCGACCTACGGCCACAGGCAGCGCGACCCAGCACGCTTACGGCAGCAGCGCGGTCCACTCCGCCGTGGCGAACTTGTCGCGCGCCAGCGCCTGTGCGCGCGCCAGTTCGTCCGCGCGCAGGGCATCGCGCACCAGTCCGCCGTGGCGGGTGCGGAAGGTCTCGACCATGTGCTCGATCACCGCTTCGCGGGCAAGCCCGGTCTGGCTGCGCAGGGGGTCGACGCGCTTGACCGCGCTGGTCGTGCCCTTGTCGGACAGCTTTTCGCGGCCGATGCGCAGCACCTCCAGCATCCGCACCGCGTCGATGTCGTAGGCCATGGTGACGTGGTGCAGCACCGCCCCGCGGCGCCTGGCCTGCGCTGCGCCGGCGATCTTGCCGGCGCTGGAGGTGATGTCGTTCAAGGGCTGGTACCAGGCCTTGATTCCCAGCCCGGCCAGCGCCTCGATCACCCACTGGTCCATGAACTCGTAGGCCTGCTCGAACGACATGTCCTCCACCAGCGTCATCGGCGCGGTGATGGAGTAGGTGATGGTGTTGCCCGGCTCGATGAACATCGCGCCGCCACCGCTGATCCGGCGCACCACCTCGATGCCGTGGCGATGCGCGGCCTCGGCATCGACCTCGTTGCGCAGCGACTGGAAGCGTCCCATCACCACCGCCGACCCGGCCCACTCCCAGATCCGCAGCGTCGGCGGCCGCCGCCCGGCAGCCACGTCGTCGAGCATCACTTCGTCCAGCGCCATGTGCAGCGCGGGCGCCTGCGGCTCGGCATGGACCAGGTGCCAGGCGTGGTCGCGCCAGTCGCTGCGGCTCAAACCGTATCTCCTGCGCCATGGGCCGGCCCCGCCGCATCCAGCGCACGGCGCACCGCGACCGCGACGCCTGCGGGCGTGATGCCGAACATCTGCGTCTCCTGGTCCAGCGCTGCCTCTACCGCGGCCGCGAGCGCGGACTCGCCGGTATCGACCGGCAGGCCCTCGAGCGCCGCATCGATGGCATCCAGCGCGCTGGCCGGTTCCAGGAAGAAATCCCCGCTGACCTGCACGGCCGTCATCCGGCCGTCGACGATGGACAGGTCCACCACCACCAGCTTGCCGCCCGGAACCTTGTATTCGCCATGCGCCGCGCTGTTCGATGTGTCCATCGGCACAGTCTATCCAAACCCCATGGCCCGGCGGACCTGCCTGCGATGCGAGCCCCGTAGGAGCGCCCCATGGGCGCGATCGCCGTTCGCTGCGAAGGCATCGCGCCCATGGGGCGCTCCTACGTTGTGCGTCTACGGCGCTTCGGGCCCGGGCTTGCGCCGGAACTTGTAGATCACCGCGCCCAGCAGCAACGCCACCGCGCCTGCGATCAGGTTCTCGATGCTGGCGCTGGCCAGCAGGCCGATCGACAGCAGCGTCGCGGCGATCGGGATCAGCGGCCCGCCGGGCAGGTGCAGGGCGCCGTCGCGGTCGCCGTGGCGGCGACGCAGCACCAGCACCGACACGGACGTGCCGATGTAGGTGCACAACCGCGCAACCACCGACAGCAACGCCAATTGCACGAACGAGCCCGACAGCGCCAGCAGCAGCGACAGCACGCCGACGGTGATGATCGCCAGCGCCGGGGTGCGGAAGCGCGGGTGGATCTTCGCCAGCGCGGCCGGGCCGTAGCCGTCCATCGCCATCGCGTGCAGGTAGCGCGGCCCGAGCATGACGGTGTTGCTGTTGGTGCCCAGGATCGACACCGCCGCGCCCACCGTCAGCACCAGCGCCAGCCAGCCGCCGCCGAACGTGGCCGCGGCGTCGGCCAGCGGCGTCTGCGACTGCGCCAGCCCGGGCAGCGTGCCCAGCGCCACCCACTGCACCGCGAAGTAGAGCAGGGTCACCGAGGCGATCATCATCAGCATCGCGAACGGCACGTCGCGGCGCGGGTTGCGGTACTCGCCGGCGGCCGCGGGCAGGTTCTCGAAGCCGGCGTAGGCGAACAGCAGCAGCAGCGCGGCCCTGCCGAGGTCGTCCAGCGGGATCGGCCCGGCCAGCGGCGTGGCCAGCGACATGTCGACGTACATCGCGCCGATGCCGAGGAACATCAGCAGCGGCAGCACCTTGGCGATCGCCAGGAACACGCCGGTGCGCGCGGCGGCGCGCACGCCGAACACGTTGACCGCGACCAGGAACGCGAGCGACCCGGTGACGATCGCCACCCGCACGCCGCCGTGGGCCGCATCCGGCCAGAAATGGGTCACCGCCTCGGCCAGGCCGTTGGAGAGCGCCGCGGCGCTGGCCACGCGCGTGATCAGCAGCATCCAGCCCACCTCGAAGCCGATGAACGGCCCGAACGCCTCGCGCGCGTACAGATAGCCGCCGCCGGGCTGGTCGAAGTAGCTGGCCGCCTGCGCGTAGCACAGCACCAGCAGGCTGACCGCCAGCCCCGCCAGCAGCACCGCCCACAGGCTCGCCGGCCCCAGCAGCAGCGCCGCGGCTGCGGGCAGGAGATAGATGCCGCTGCCGATGACGTCGTTGATCGACAGCCCGAACAACTGCCAGCGGCCGACCGCGCGGTGCATCGTCGGCTCGGTGTCGAGGGGTGGCACGGCGGACTGCTGCGGGCTGGGCATGGGTGGTCTATCCACGGCTGGCGATCGGCGCAAGCTAGCATGCCGGCCTGGTCTTCGCGCAGCGTGGCGCCTTCCGGCGCTGGCGTACGGTTACTTCGTGTCGAACTTGACCACGACGTTCGACGCCGGCCATTGCATCGTGCGCCGCTGTGGCAGGTCGTCCACCCGCGGCTGCCAGGGCGCGGTGCCGAGAGTGCCGATGTCGGTATAGCGGCCGAGCACGTCGAAGCGGTCGATGACGAATGCAACGCCTTCGGCGCCCAGCGGCGACGGCCCGTCGGCGACATGGAAGTGCAGGTGCGGGCCATTGGAATCGCCGGTGAAGCCGAGCGTGGCGATCACCTGGCCGCGCCGCACGCGCTGGCCAGGTGCGACGCGTATGCTGCCGGGCTTGAGGTGTTCGTAGAACGCATAGCGGCCGTTGCCGAGGTCGAGCGCGATGTAGTTGCCGCTGGCATCGGCGAGTGCATTGCGCGGATGTGCCGAGATGGTTTCACTCTCGGGCATGTCGTCGCGCACGGTGGACACTACCGCGTCGGCGACCGCCAGCACGTCGGCGCCGTGGCCCAGGAAGCTGTCGACGCGATCCGGATCGCCGTGCGTCGTGCGCCCTTGCGCATCGACCTTGACCCAGTCGATCGCGAAGCGCCCAAGGATGCGCGCGCGGCCGTCGATCGCATATAGCACGCGCCGGTGCCCGCGTGGCCAGGCCGGTGAATGGATCGCGACCCAGGGGCCGCCACGCAGCGGCGGGCCCAGGACCGGCAGCGGCCGGCGATCGACGCGGACGTGCGCGCCGTCCACGGCTGCGCGGGCCCCGCTGTGGTCGTCGACGCGGTACTCGACGTGGTGGTCCAGCGCCGCCGGCACCTGCGCCTGCGCAGGCAACGTGACCTCGAGGTAGGCCACGCCATGCATGCCTTGCGCGATGGTCCGCGCATCGGCGCCCGATGGGTCAGCACCCGACGCGCCCGCACCGGGAAGCGCGAGGCTTCGCGACAGCGCCGGGCCCTCGAGGCGCGCGATCACCGTGCCGCTGTCCGCATTGCGCACCTCGATGCGGGTCGGGGCCAGGGGCTGCGCGGCGAAGTTGGCTAGGTGGAGTTCGTAGCGCAGCAGGTGTTGGCCGTCGACGGGCACGGCGGCCGGTGCCACCGGCACCCGCAGGTCGAACGATTCGCGCAGCGGTGTTTCGGCGGCGGCCGGGGTTGCGAGCACGAGGCAGGGCAGCAGCAGCGCGAACGCCCCGCGTCGCGCAGTGGTCAACAGGCGGGTCATCGGACCTGCGTCATACGAATGGGCAGGCTGCCGAGGTTAGGCTCGGGACGCCCCCCGCGAGCGGGCCGGAAGTACCGGGAAATGCGATTGTCATCACGAGATGCTTGTGCCTGTCGCCTTGTCCGTCGACACTGTGGGCCGCGTCTTGGTCCGTGGCGGAATCCCCGCCGCCACGCTCGGGGGAGGCGTGAAGGACAGGAATGGGGATCAACTGATATACGGAGATTTCAGGCATGTTGAAGAAGAACGCATTGCTCGCCGTCGCGCTGTCGGCGCTGGTGGTTGCCGCGCCGATGTCGGCGCTGGCCAAGAAGAAGCAATCCGGCGTGGGGCCCGGCATGAACGAGGCCGGCGAAGTCGTCAATTCGGCCGAGGTCGAGTCCGGCTGGGGCGAGGAAGTGGTCGGCATCAACGACTACGAGGGCGAGATCACGGGCATTCCCGCGCCCGACAGCAAGTTCACCCAACTCAAGATCGGCATGCCGATGAAGCAGGTCACCGACCTGATCGGCGAACCCACCGACCAGGGCGCCTACGTCACTGGCAAGGCGTTCATTCCGTTCTTCTTCGGCGGCGACCGGTATCGGTACGAGATGGCCTACAAGGGCCAGGGCCGGCTGGTCTTCGCCGGCAAGTCGATGGGCACCGGCGGCAACCTGATCTGGATCATCCACAACAAGAACGACAGCGGCTATCGCGAATAGTCGTAGCCGGTGTGCAGGAAAGCCCCGCAGCTGCGGGGCTTTTTTATGGGGTTCTTGTAGGAGCGGCGGGAGCCGCGATGCTTTCCCGGTAAAGCCATCGCGGCTTCCGCCGCTCCTGCAAGGGCCAAGTCAGCCTTGGCTGGCCAGGCAGTCCGGGGCGGAGGGTTCACGGTCGTGGCTGACGCACTGCTTCAGGCGCGGCGGCAGGTTGGCCAGGTGGCGCGAGGTGCCGGCGTCGAGGGTGAAGGCCTGCACGGTGCGCGCGGCGCAGGGCTGGTCGCCGGTGGGTGGCGCCGCGGCGTCGCAGTCGCGCACGAACAGCAGGTAGTGGCAGCGGCCGCTGACGCTCTTGATGCACTCGAAGTCGCCCGCGCCGCCGTTGACATAGGAACGCATCACGTTCTGCGCCTTGCCGTCGATCGACACGTTGGTGATCGTGGTCGTGCCGGCGTCGATCTTGCAGCCGGCCAGCAGCAACATGGTCGCGGCGAACAGGATGGCGGTGCGCATGGGGTCTCTCCTTGCGGGTATCGCGATGGCGTGGATGCTCGGACGAATGGTTCGCCCGCGCGGCGCGCGTGTCACATGTTGCGGAACAGCGCCATGAACGGCTGGCTGACCGCCAGCGTCTCGGGTCGCTGCTTGAGCCGGATCGTGCCGCGGCCGCTGTCGTCGCGGGCGATCGACGCGATCGCCTTGAGGTTGACGATGGTCGAGCGGTGCACCTGCTTGAACATCGCCGGGTCGAGCAGGCCGAGCAGTTCGCGGATCGGCGTGCGCAATAGCGACTCGCCCTCGGCGGTCATCACGGTCGTGTACTTGTTGTCGGCACGGAAGTAGGCCACGTCCTCGACCAGGATCAGCCGCGTGTCCTTGCCGGCGCTGGCGGTGATCCATGACAGCGGCGTCTTGTCCGGGACGCGGGTCGCGTCGAGTTGGCGGATCAGCGCGGCCAGCGTGGCGGCATCGGGGTGCGAGCCGGCCGCGCGCGCCTGCAACCTTTGCACCGTCGCGTCCAGGCGTTCGCGCGTCACCGGCTTGAGCAGGTAGTCGACCGCGCCGTTGTCGAATGCGTCGATCGCGTACTGGTCGTAGGCGGTGACGAACACCACCTGCGTCCGCGGGCTGGTGTCGGCCGCCGCCGAAGCGACCTCCAGGCCGGTCAGGCCGGGCATGCGGATGTCGAGGAAGGCCACGTCCGGCTGGTGTTCGGCGATCGCTTCGACCGCGCTGCCGCCGTCGTCGCAGGACGCGACGATCGACAGCTCCGGCCAGGCCTCGCGCAGCAGCGATTCGAGCGCGCTGCGCAGGATCTCCTCGTCCTCGGCGATGACGCAGGTCGGGGTGGTGGCGGTTTCGGTCTCAGGCGACATGGCCGTGGTCCTGCGTGGTGCCGGCCGGCAAGGTGATGGTGGCGGCCACGCCATTGGGGAAGTTGGCGGCGATGCTGAAGTGCGCGGCATTGCCGTAGGCCAGGCGCAGGCGTTCGCGCACGTTCTTCAGGCCGATGCCGGTGCCGCTGCTCTCTGCGTTGAAGCCGCGGCCGTCGTCGGCGACGGTGACCGACACCTCGCGGTTGCCGCCGGTGGCGCGGATCCAGACCGTGCCGCCGCCCGGCTTGGACTCCAGGCCGTGCTTGATCGCGTTCTCCACCAGCGTCTGCAGCATCATCGACGGGAACGGCACCGCGTGCAGCGCCTCGGGCACGTCGACCTGGGTCGACAGCCGCGCGCCCATGCGGATCTTCAGGATCTCGAGGTAGGCGACGGCGCGTTCAAGCTCCTCGCCCAGCGTCGACTGGCCGTCGAGGTTGCGCGGCAGCGAGCGGCGCAGGTAGGCGATCAGATGCCCGAGCATCGCGTCGGCGCGCTGCGGGTCGCTGCGGGTCAGCGCCTGCGCGCTGGCCAGGGTGTTGTAGAGGAAGTGCGGTTCGACCTGGGCATTGAGCAGGCTCAGCTTGGCCTCGCTCAGTTCCTTGGCGCTGGCCGTGTCGCGCACCACGGCCTTTTCGCCGCGGCGGTGCTCGGCGATGCGGCGGGTGATGGCGCGGGTGATGGCTTCGGTGGTTTCCAGGTTGCGGCCGTGGTCGACGCGCAGCCAGTCGGTCCAGGCCGCGCTTTCCGGCTCGCAGGCCAGGGTGATGCTGGACGTGTCGCCGCCGGGCGCCACGGTGGCGACGACCACGTCGTAGCGGCCGCCAAGCTTGCGGTCGATCCAGTGCATCGGGTCGAAGCGGTTGTGCGTGCCGTATGGATCGGGGCGCTCGACGCCGGCACGCACGCGCAGGCTGCCGGGCGCCGATTCGATGTCGACAGCGCGCGGCAGTTCGCGCAGCGCTGCATCGAGCAGGTCGAAGGCCTCGTCGGCGGGGAAAGGCACCTCGATCTGCCGGCGCTGCCGGTTGCGCAGCTGCTCGGGCGTGGCCTTGCGGCCGACGATCATGCCCACGCGGTGGATGTGCGAGATCACGTCGGGGATCACGAAGGCGAGGGTGATCATCCACAGCAGCACGATCGGGAACTCCGGCAGGCCGAAGTTCGACCACAGGATCAGCACCACCAGGTAGAACACGCACCAGGCGAAGACGTGGCGGGTGACGAAGGAGAAGGCGGTCATGGCGATGCCGGTGCAGTGGTCATGGGGCGAGGATAGCGATGCGGCCGGGCAGGGGAAGCGGGATGCGACGAATGCGGGGCATCCGGCGACGGAACCGCCGGATTCCGCGCCGGATTCGTCGGTTTGGTGCAGGCCGGGGCCTTGCAGGCGCGTTGACGCGGTGCTCGCACCGGTGCGCGATCATGCCTGACCCCGTCCGGGAAGGACTCCGAGCATGCGCATCCCGCCTTTGTTTGTTGCCGTCCTCGTGTTGTCATCAAGCGCCGGCCGTGGCCGGCGGCAGGCCCGCCAGGGCTGCTGACGATGCGCATGCGCGCCTGGCTCGCCCTGCCTGCGGTCGTGCTGCTGGCGACCGCCGTCGACGTGCAGGCGCGTACCGTCTACCGCTGCGTGCGCGACGGCACGGTCAGCCTGGCCACCGCGCCCGAGCCCGGTTCGAAGTGCGTGGCGAAGCAGATCGACGACAACGCCGTGCAGACGCCGAACCTGTGGGGCGAGATGGGGGTGTTCAGCGGCACGCTGTACGAGCGCGAGCAGGACGGCGAGCTGGTGTACTCGACCCGCAAGCTGCCCGGGTCTCGGGTGTACCTGAAGTTCACCGTGCACACGCCGCCGGGCGAACAGGCGCATGCGGGCCTGGGCAAAGTCGGCAAGCCGCAGCTGGACCGGCACGCGAAGCTGTTCAAGGCCGCGGCGAAGGCGACCGGGGTCGACGACGCGTGGCTGCGCGCGATCGCGCACGCGGAGAGCGGCTTCGACGCGAAGGCGGTGTCGGACAAGGGCGCGCAGGGCGTGATGCAGCTGATGCCGGAGGTGGCGGCCGAGTACGGCGTCGACGACCCGTTCGCGCCGGAGCAGTCGATCAGCGCCGGCGCGCGCTACATGAAGGCGCTGCTGCGCCGCTACGATGGCGACCGCACGCTGGCCGCGGCAGCCTACAACGCCGGCATCGGCACCGTGGCGCGCTACGGCGGCGTGCCGCCGTACGACGAGACGCGGACCTACATCGACAAGGTGCTGGCCCTGTACGCGCGCTACCGCGAGGCGATGGGGATCAAGCGCGAAACGCCGGCGCAGTGACGACGATTCGCGCGAGCCATGCGGTCGGGAAACCCCCAACCTCCTCGGGTGTGCCGTAGGTCGGGGCTACGCCCCCGACACCCGCGAATCGAACCGAAGCCCCGGGGCGGGCCGACACTCTGCGAAAATCAAGAGCCGTCGGGGACGTAGCCCCGACCTACGGCGACCGCGAATCAGCGTGGCGTGAGCTTCAGCAGCCGCCCGCCGTCGCCATCCTCCAGCAGCCAGATTGCGCCGTCCGGCCCCTGTTCGACGGCACGGATGCGCGAGCCCATGTCGAAGCGCTGCGCCTCGCGCGCGCTGTCGCCGTCGAACTCCACCCGCACCAGCGACTGCGAGGACAGCCCGCCGATGAAGGCGTCGCCCTGCCAGTCCGGGAACATCGCGCCCGAATAGATCAGCAGGCTCGACGGCGAGATCACCGGGCTCCACGACACCTTCGGCGCGTCGAACTCCGGGCGCGTGTCGTGGTCGGGGATGTCGCGGCCGTCGTAATGGTCGCCATTGGAAACGATCGGGTAGCCGTAGTTGCCGCCGCGTTCGACCAGGTTGAGCTCGTCTCCGCCCTTCGGGCCCATCTCCACTTCCCACAGCCGCCCCTGCGCATCGAAATCGATGCCCAGCGGGTTGCGGTGGCCCAGCGACCAGACCTGCGCGGCCACGCCGCCCTGGTCGGCGAAGGGATTGTCGGCCGGCACGCTGCCGTCGTCGTCGAGGCGCACCAGCTTGCCGAGGTTGGACTGCATGTCCTGCGCGGGATCGAACTTCTGTCGTTCGCCGGAACTGATCCACAGCTTGCCGTCGTCGTCGAACAGCAGGCGGTGGCCGTAGTGTCCGCGGCCGCCAACCTTGGGCACCTGGCGCCAGATCACCTCGAGGCCTTCGAGCGTGCCGCCGCTGTCGTCCAGCGCCAGCGTGCCGCGCGCGACCACGCCACCGCGGGTGTCGCCGTCGCCGGCCTCGGCGTAGCTGACGTAGACCACGTGGTTGTCGGCGAAACCGGGATGCAGCGCGATGTCGCCGAAGCCGCCCTGCCCGCCGTAGTCGACCTCGGGCACGCCCTTGATGTCGCCGACCTTGCCGGTGGCGACGTCGACCAGCTTCAGCGCGCCGCGCTTCTCGGTGACCAGCAGGCGGCCGTCGGGCAGGAAGGCCATCGCCCAGGGTTCGTCGAACGAGGCGACTTCAGTGCTGGCGAAGGGGCGGGAGTCGCTGGCGACCGGCTCGGCGGCAGCGGGCTCCGCGGCCTGGGGCTTGTCGTCCTGCGCAGCGCCGGGCTGTCCCGAGGCGTTGCCGGGGGCGTTGCAGGCGATCAGTGCGAGGCTGGCGCAGGCGAGGACGAGCAGGCGAGGGGTCATGGCAGCGCTCCGGTTCACATGTCGACACGGTGGGAGGGATGCACACTAGCATCGTGCGTGGAACGACCGTCAGGAGGATCAGGATGCTGCCCGCCATCGACACCCGATGCCCGTACTGCGGCGAGCCGATCGAGCTGTTCGTTGACGACTCCGCCGGTGGCCAGCAATACATCGAGGATTGCCAGGTCTGTTGCCGGCCGATCGTGGTCACGGTCGCGCTGGATGCGGACGGCGAGCCCGAAGTCGCGGTGCGTGCCGAGGACGAGGCCTGAGGGAGCCATCGCGCCGCATCTGTTCGCCGAAGCGCGGCCCGGGTCGTTGCCGTGCAGGTAAAGGTTGTGTTGTGTTCAGTCGCAGGCCACACCGCCGTCCTGCGAAACAGGCCGGAAATCCGCGCTGGTTCCGGCTGCAACCGCGAATGCATGACCGCCATCGCACTGCGGACTAGCCGCATTCGCGGCGCATGTGGTTAAGACGGCGTAAGTCGGCGCCGCGGGGCGCGGCAAGCGTTCATCGGCGCGGGGTCAAGGTCGGTACCAGGGTGGTGCACGGACACGACACGTCAGCACCCTCGAACAGACAACCCCATGGAGAACACTGATGAATCATGCAAACAAGCTGTCCGGCCTGATCGCACTTGCCGCCGCCGTCGCCATGCCGATGGCGTTCGCGCAGACCGCTCCGACCACCGACGACGGCATGCAGCCGACGTCGACGCAGGCCAACGCGCCCACCGCCGAGCCCAAGCAGGTCACCTGGGCCGACCTGGACGTCGACAAGGACGGCAGCCTGAGCAAGGCGGAAGTCGCCACCGTGCCGGCGCTCACCCAGGTCTTCGACGATGCCGACGCCGACGCGGACGGCAAGCTCACCGCCGAGGAATACAAGGTCCACGCGGCCGCGGCTTCGGGTGAAGCCGGCGCCGATGACGGTAGCGAGCAGTAAGACTCGCGGGACTCTCCGCGTGTGTGTGCAGGGCGGCCTCCGGGCCGCCCTTTTTTGTGGTTGTTTGCCCTGGGATGGCTTCTTCATCGGCAACCGAAGATCAAAAGCCGTCGGGGACGTAACCCCGACCTATGCGGCTTCAACCGAAGCGACGAAGGTCGCGTCAAGGTGAGCCGTGTCCTGGCGGCCGGGGGCCGCGACAAGCGCGCCATGGATGGCGCGCGCCCTCGTCAGGACAGGATGTCCTGCCGAGGGGAAAGCGGCTCCCGGCCGACAGGACACGGCGACTCACCGGAGCCCACGCCGGCTTGGGCTTTTCGCGGCGCGGCATAATGCAGCGATGACCAACCAGATCCGCATGGTCGCCTTCGATGGCGACGACACCCTCTGGCGCAGCCAGGATTTCTTCGATGCCGCGCAGCTGGAGTTCGAACAGATCGTCGGCGGTTACGTCGACCTCGCCGACGCGCGCGTGTCCGAGCGCCTGTACGCGTTCGAGAAGGCCAACCTGGCCTGGTTCGGCTACGGCGTGAAGGGCATGGCGCTGTCGATGATCGAGGCGGCGGTGGAGATCACCGGCCAGCGCGTGGCCGCCGCCGACGTGCAGCGCATCGTCGGCCTGGCCAAGGACCTGCTGCGGCATCCCGTGGAACTGCTGCCGGGCATCCGCGACGCGGTGGCCGACATCGCCGCGCGCCACGACGTGGTGCTGATCACCAAGGGCGACCTGTTCCACCAGGAGGCCAAGGTGCGCGACTCCGGCATGGCCGACCTGTTCCGGCGCATCGAGATCGTCAGCGAGAAGGACCCGGCGACATACGCACGCCTGCTGGAGGAGTTCGAAATCGACGCCGCGCAGTTCCTGATGATCGGCAACTCGCTGCGGTCGGACATCGCGCCGGTGCTCTCGCTTGGCGGGTGGGGCGTGCACATGCCCTACCACACGACCTGGAGCCACGAGAACGAGGCCCGCGTCGACGCCGGCAGCGAGCGCATGCGCAGCGTCGGTTCGCCCGGCGAACTGCCCGCAGCCGTCGAGGCGATCGCCGCGGCCGCGGCCGCTTGAAGCGATGGCCGGATTGGCGATGCGTTCACCGCGGTTGCGCCATGGTGGCGGCCTGACGCACGGGAGCAGGCCGATGGAATCGACGCCACGCTGGATGGCCGCTGCGGTGGGCGCCGCGGCGCTGGCGCTCGGCGCATGCAGCGCGACCGGGCCGACGCAGGCCCGCAGCGAGCCAACGTTGCGCTTCACCCATCCGGCGGATACCGCAAGCGGAAGCCGCGACGGGCACGACGCCCCCGCCCGCGTGCGTCGCGATGCCTATGGCCGGCCGATCCATTTCCGCGAGATTCCGCTGGATCGCCACGGCACCGCCGTGCGCGATGCGGGCACGGGGCAAGGCGCGGCTTGCGACGACCGGGGCCGCTGTGCCGAAGAGGACGGCAGCGCCGCACGCCGCGGAAGCGACGACCGGTAGCGCGCGGCTATCCGGGGGGTGCCTCCTGCGCCGGCGTATCGATCACGAGCGGATGGATGCTCGCTTCGACGCCCGATTCCACCTGCAGCGTGACCCAGCGCAGCCCGACGGCGTAGGCGCCGAGCAGGACCACGATTGCGACCAGCCAGATCGCCCAGCGGCGCGATCGCGGCGGTTGCCGAAGGTGCGCAGATCGGGTGCCGGTCATGGGTCTTCTCCTGAATACGCGTTGCGCCAGCGGGCGCTGCCGAGTCCGGATGGACATTACGCCGAGCCGCGTCACGGACGCGTGCAAGTGACGGCCCGCGTGCGCACAATCGCGTATGGGTCCGTCGCGGCATGCAGTCGCGCGATTCGCGCGTCCGGCCGCTGCCGGTGCAAGATGACGCGACGCTGTCCCGTTCGCCCCCTGATGTCCCGTGAGGACCACGATGCCCAACGCCGCCATTTCCCCGCTGCACGGCCTGAGCCGGTCCACCGCGCTGCTGGTCGCCGGTCTGCTGCTGGCGGGCACCGCGTTCGCCCAGGATTACGCGTTTGCGTGGAACCCGCGCAGCGGCGACGCCTGGATCGACGCCCAGCTGGCCGACATCAACGCGTACGGCGGCCGCTACCGCGGCGCCTTCGTCGACGAACTGGTGCGCTACCACGCCGCGCCGCGCGACCTGGTCAACGAGCTGGTCGACGAGCGCAACTGGGCGCCCGGCGATGTCTACTACGCCTGCACGCTGGCGCAGGTGGTGGGACGCCCGTGCCGGTCGCTGGTCGAAGTCTGGGGGCAGTTCCACGACGAGGGCTGGGAAGCGGTTGCCGGCAAGGCGGGCATCGCCAAGCGCCCGGACGCCGCGCAGCGGCTGAAGCAGTCCATCACCAGCAGTTACGAACGCTGGGGGCGGCCGCTGGCCGAGGTGCCCGCAGCGCGGTCGCAAGGGGATGGCGACGCAAGGCTGGCACCGGGCAAGGGCGGCTGACGCGCGGCTTCAGCCGACGAAAGTGTCGTACAGCAGCTTCATGTTCAGCACCACGATGATCGCCGCGATCACCCACGCCAGCGATGCCAGCCAGGGCGCGATGACGAAGCGCCCCATCTTTTCGCGGTCGGTGACGAAGCGCACCAGCGGGATCACCGCGAACGGCAACTGCATCGACAACAGCACCTGGCTGAAGACCAGCAGTTTCGCAGTGCCTTCCGAACCGTAGAGCGCGGTGATCACCACCACCGGCACGATCGCGATGCCGCGGGTGACCAGCCGCCGCGCCCACGTCGGCATGCGCAGGTGCAGGAAGCCTTCCATCACGATCTGCCCGGCCAGCGTCGCGGTGACCGTGGAGTTGACGCCCGAGGCCAGCAGCGCGACGGCGAACAGGGTCGAGGCGATGCCCACGCCCAGCATCGGCGACAGCAGCGCGTAGGCTTGCTCGATCTCCTGCACGTCGGTGTGCCCGGCCTTGTGGAACACGGTGGCGGCCATGATCAGGATCGCCGCGTTGATGAACAGTGCCAGCATCAGCGCGATGGTGCTGTCGGTCACCGCCCAGCGGATCGCCATGCGTTTGCCGGCGTCGTCGCGCGGGTAGTCGCGGGTCTGCACGATCGACGAGTGCAGGTACAGGTTGTGTGGCATCACCGTGGCACCGATGATGCCGATCGCGATGTACAGCGCGGCCGGGTTGGTGACCACTTCCGCGCGCGGGATGAAGCCGCCCAGCACCTCGGCCACCGGCGGCGCAGCCAGCGCGATCTGCACCGCGAAGCAGGCGAAGATCACCAGCAGCATCGCGATGATGAAGGCCTCCAGCGCGCGGAAGCCGTGGCGCATCAGGTACAGCACCAGGAACACGTCGACGGCGGTGATGATCGCGCCGGCGACCAGCGGGATGCCGAACAGCAGGTTGAGCGCGATCGCGGTGCCGATCACCTCGGCCAGGTCGCAGGCGATGATCGCGATCTCGCATACCACCCACAGCACGAATGCCACCGGCCGCGGGTAGTGGTCGCGGCAGGCCTGGGCGAGGTCGCGGCCGGTGGCGATGCCCAGCCGCGCGGCCAGCGCCTGCAGCACGATCGCCATCAGGTTCGAGAGCAGGATCACGCACAGCAGGGTGTAGCCGAACTGCGAGCCGCCGGCCAGGTCCGTGGCCCAGTTGCCCGGGTCCATGTAGCCGACCGAGACCATGTAGCCCGGACCGAGGAAGGCGAGGAAGCGGCGCAGCCACTGGCCCTGCGTCGGCACCCGCACGCTGGCGTTCAGCGCGCCCAGGCTCGCGCCGGTGCGCGGGTCACGGCTGAAGCGCCAGCCGGGTTCGGCTGCGCGTGGCGGGGGAGTGGCTTCGCGATCCACGGGGCGGGCGCCGTCCGTGCGGGGAAAGCGTTGTTATAGCCTCTGCTATGTTGCGAAGCAAGCACCATCATGGCTGCGGTAACCTAGCGTTTCCCCGCGGCCCATTCCGGCGCCGCGGGCGTCCGCGCAACAGGACGCGAGCCGGCATGCCGAAGCCCAAGCCATCCCCGCCGCCGCTGATCGACGCCGACCTGCACGCCGAAAGCTTCCGCCAGGTGCGCGAGGCGCACCGCCTGGAGTTGGTGGAGGACTACGTCGAACTGATCTCGGACCTGATCCGCGACGGCGGCGAGGCCCGCCAGGTCGACATCGCCGCGCGTCTGGGCGTCGCCCAGCCGACGGTGGCTAAGATGCTCAAGCGCCTGGTGAAGGCCGGCTACGTGGTGCAGAAGCCGTACCGCGGCGCGTTCCTCACGCCGGAAGGCGAGGCCCTCGCCCAGGCCAGCCGCGAACGCCACCAGGTGGTGGAGGCCTTCCTGCTGGCGCTGGGCATCGACCCCGACACCGCGCGCCGCGACGCCGAGGGCATCGAGCACCACGTCAGCGCGGAGACGGTCGCGGCGTTCGCGCGGTTCGTCGAGCAGCGGCGCTAACGCCCGAACAACCGATGGGCGTTGCCGGCGCGGATCTTCGCCTTCTCCTCGTCCGTCAGGTCGAGCTTCTCCAGCGCGTCCACCGTGTCGTCGAGCCACATCTGCGGATAGTCGGACCCGAGCAGCACGTGGTCGATGCCGACGTTGCGCAGCGTCCACACGAACTCCGCCTCGATCGGCGAATCGGCCGCCAGCAGTACCGGCCCGGAGATGTCGAAGTACAGGTTGTCCATCGCGAAGCCGTCCGCCGTGCGGACCAGCGCGAGGACGTTCCAGAACCGGAAGTTCAGCCCGCCGATGTGCGCGAGGATGAACTTCGTTTCCGGCACCCGCGCCACCAGGTTGAACAGCTTCTCGCTGTCCCCGGGCAGGATGTTGGCGTTGTCGGTCAGCACCACCATGCCGAGCTCGCCGGCGCGCCGCACCAGCGCCTCCACCCGCGGATCGGAGACGTCGAAGCGCTGCGTGTGGGCATGGATCTTCAGCACCGCGACCCCGGCGGCGGCCACGCGCGCGAGCTCGTCCAGCGCCGCCTGCCCGTCGTAGGGATGGACGGTCGCGATCGGCACCACCTCCGGGTGCTTCGCCGCCAGCGCGATCACGCTGTCGTTGCCGGCGCGCATCTCGTCGAGCTCGCCCTGCAGTGCCTGGTGCGGCCCGCCGAACCACATCGCGCCGAGCCCGGCCAGCTCGATCCCGGCGGCTTCGACCTCGGCCTCGTACGCCAGCAGCGACTTCTCCCCGTCATGCAGGTGCACGTGCACGTCGAACACCGGCGTGGCCGCGACCGCAGTCCCGGCCCAGAGCAGCGGAAGGAGGGCGAGGGCTCGCAACATGGTAGTTTCCGGCGCGTGGGGTGGGCGAGTCTAGCAGCGCCCGGATATGGCGCCTTGCGACAAACCCGCGTGCATGCATTGATCGGCGCGGGCAAGCGAGAAAGCCCGGCGATTCGACCCGCCGCCGGCGACCGGCGAGAATGCGCGCTGTCCAACCGCGCCCGGCACTCGATGACCCTTCCCGGCCAGCCCTCCGTCAATCCACAGCCTGATGCGGCGTCGCTGCGGCTTTCGGTTGCGCCGATGATGGACTGGACCGCCAGTTCGCTTAAGGTGATTGATTTCAAGCTGTTACGGCGATTCCAGGTCGCCATGTTGCGTTGACGTTTCATGGTGAGTCGAGTGCGAACTCCGGCGGCGGAATCGTGATGGTTTTCGTGTTGACGTCCCGTCCTGACAGGAAATCCACGATCGCCTCGCCAACCCTGGGATCACTCAGGAACAGGTCGTGGCCCGCATTCTCGATGACAATTTGCTGGCCGTTCTCCAGTGCGTCCAGAATTTCCCTGGCCGCTTCTGGGTAGGTGCGGCCATCAAGCGTGCCGGTCAGGACCAGCACGGGTGCCGACGTTTCCACCGGCGCGCGGAACGCCTCGCCCAGGTCCGGTACGTCGAATTTGCCCAGGAACTGGGGCAGGGGGAAGTTCAGGGCATCCCCCAGGATTGCCGTCTTCGCCTGTTCCCGGAATGTCGCCAAGCGTTCGGGCGAGACGCCCGAGGCGATATCCATTCCAACCGACATCGGGGAGAACGCCATGCCGCCGTTGGCGACGGACTTGTCCAGCTCGCGCGCGACAATCTGGTAGTTGCCCATGGCCATCATGGCGTACAGGCCTGGCAGGTTGCGGATGTTCTCCGGGTTCTTGATCAGCCCGGAAGCCGTGAGCAGCCGCACCGGATAGGCGCCGAGGGTCATGGTGACCGGTCCCTTGCCATCTTCGGGGACGAACGTGACCTTGGCGGGTTCCTGCTCCAGCTTGCCCAGGACATGTCGCATGAGATCGGGAAGCGGCGGCAGGCTGGCTGCTTTTGGATCGTTCTGCAAAAGCGCATTGACCCGTCCCAGGAAGGCATCCGTGCGGGCCGGGAGCTTCAAGGTCTGATCGGTGCCCTCGACGCTGGCGAGCACGATGCGGTCGATGCGATCGCCCATTTGTCGTGCCGCCGCCAGTGCAAGGTGGGTGCCGTAACTGATGCCCCAGAGATTCAGTTTTTCGGCGCCGATCTGCCGACGCAGAACCTCGAGATCGGCCGCGCTCTCCGTAGTGGAGTACGCGGAAAGGTCGACGTCCCGGCCCTTCCACCAGGCGCTGCAGTAGCTGGCCGCCTGGTCCAGATAGGCCTCGAATGTGTCTCGCGTAAGTACCCGGCCCGCGAATGCGGTCAGCGGTGGCTGGCAGTCCGGGTCAACGGCGGATGCGCCCGTGCCGCGCTGATCCAGTGCGATGACATCGGCGACCTCGCGCAGCGCCATGAATAACTCGAACCTCGGCCCTTCGGCCGCGCCGATACCGGAACCGCCCGGGCCACCGGCGAGGTACACGATGGGCGAGCCGGGGTTCGGGTTGGTGGATGGGAAGCGCACGAAGTGCAGCGTGAACGTGGCGCCGTCCGGTTCGGCATGATGCCGCGGCACCTCGAACGTGCCCCGTTCGGCTTCGACCATGGTGCCGTTGTCGGCCTTGAACTTGTACGGGGCGATCGTGATGCCGGCGATTGCCGGCGATGTCACGAGCAGGGCGATCGCAAGAAGAATGCTGCGCATGATGCGCTCCGGTGTCCAGGTGCGGTCACGCTAGATCACGCACTGCCCGCGTTCACCCGTCTTTCCGGTGAACTGCTCGAAGAGTACGGTCAACGACTCGTGCTGCAGAAGCTGGAGCCCGCAGCGATGCTAACTTGAACGACATGCCGACCGTGCTTCTATTCCTCCTTGCAAGCTTGCTTGCCCCGTCCCTTGCCGTTGCATCGGAAGCGCAATACCTCAGCGTTGGACGTGACGTGATGGTGCACTCCGGCGCGGATGTCAGCGACACGCCGCTGGCCGACGATGATCCAGGCTGGACAGCCGCTGACTGGCAAGCGCTGAGGTTCCGGGATGCCATCTGGTTGCGGGCTGTCGTCGAAGTGCCGCCTGGATTCGCGACCGGCGATCATCCGATGGGTCTTTCCCTCAACGCGGCAGCGTCTGCCGAAGTCTGGTGGGACGGCGCAATGATCGGACGCAACGGTCGACCGGAATCCACTGCCGTCGGCGAACTTCCGGGCCGCATAGAAGCGGTATTCATGCTCGATGACCGGCAGTTGCGCGAAGGGGAGCACCGGTTGCTGATGCGGCTCTCGCGACAGCATGGCAGCGCGATGATCTCGACGCCGATCGATCAGCTGTCCCTGGGGCCGTGGGAAGACCCGCTGGATGACGCGCTGCGGTACTACCTGCCGAGCGTGCTCAGCGGTGGTGCGGTTGTGCTGGCTGGTTTGTTCCTCCTGGTGACGGGATGGCGCAGCAGGGACCCGGCCGCGCTGTGGCTTTCCGCAAGTTGCCTCGCGTTGCTGTTGCAGCTGGGGTTCGAATCTTTGCGCGGGTTCGTCAACTATCCCTATCCCTGGCATGGCCCGAGACTTGTTGCCATCGCCGCAAGTGCATGGCTGTTCGGTTTCAGCCTCGTCGGCTTCTTCATGGCGCGCCTTCGAACGCCACGGCCCATTCGCTGGCAACTTGCCCTTGGCCTGCTGGCGCTGTTGCCATTCTTCCTTTCGGGCGATGTCGTTGCCGCTGCCGTGCTGCTGGTGTTCCTCGGTGGCAGTCTTCTGATTGCTGGCATGGCCCGCAAGAACGGGCACCCCGACGCGATGCCTTTCCTGGTCGTCCTGGCGCTGTTGCTGGCGCTGCTGCTGTTGCAGACAGCGGCCTTTCTCGACCGTTGGCTCTACGTCGGTTTTTCGCTGGTACTGATGCTGTTCTTCGCGGACCACGTGCGCCTGCATTTCAGAACCGTGCGGGAGCGGGATGCGGCACGGCATGCCGCCCAGCGGCTGGAGCTCGACCTGCTCAAGCAGCATCTCAAGCCGCACTTTCTCATGAACACCCTGACGGCATTGGCGGGATGGATCGAGGAGTCTCCACGCACGGCGGTTCGGATGGTCGATGCGCTGGCCGATGAGTTCCGCACCCTGATCGATGTCTCCGATCGGGCATTCGTCACCCTGGAAGAGGAGCTGGCGCTTTGCCGTGCTCACCTCGAAGTGATGGGTTTTCGCAGGGACCGGGCGTTCGTTCTTGATGCAAGGCTCGATCCAGGCAGCCCCGTCGTGCCCCCGGCGGTGCTGCATACGCTGATCGAAAACGCCATCACCCACGGTGGCAATGTTGATGCCCCCGCGTCTTTTGTCTTCACCGCGCGCAAGGGTGATCGGAGTAGATGGCGATTGCGCCTGGATTGTCCCGCCGGTGCCGAAGTCGGCGAAGGTTCACTGGAGGGCACAGGCCTGGCCTACGTTCGAGCCAGGCTGGCCGAAGCATTCGGCGAAGACTGGCGACTGCAGCATGGCGTTTCCAACAGCGGCGGCTGGTTCACCGAGATCGAGATTCCGGGTGATGCCCGATGCACGTGATCATGGTGGAGGATGAAACGATGGTGGCCCGCCGCCTGGCGCGCTGTGTGGAATCGGTGCTGGGTGCGTCGCTCCAGCGGCTTGATATCTTCGGTGATCTCCGTTCGGCCGAAGCATGCCTGCAGGCGACGGTGCCGGATGTCCTTCTCCTCGATCTGAACCTGCATGGCCGCGACGGCTTCGATCTGCTGAAGCGCGCGGTTTCCGGTTCGTTCGATACCATCGTTGTCTCCGCGAATACCGATCGCGCCATCGAAGCGTTCGAGCATGGTGTTGTCGACTTTGTGCCGAAGCCGTTTACAGAAGCGCGACTGGGCCAGGCATTCGAACGGCTCTCGGCGAAAGGCGGCGAGGGCGAAGCCATCCGCTACCTGATCGTTCGGCATGCCGGCAAACTTGAACGCATCAAGATCGACGACATCCGCGCGATTCATGGCGCCAACGACTATTCCGAGCTCGAGCTTGCCGGGGACTCGCGCCGCCTGCATGAAAAGTCGCTGGACAAACTGGCGCAAATGCTGGCGGGCCGCTTCATGCGAATCCATCGTTCCCACCTCGTCAACCTGGATGAGGTGCATTCGCTTGCAGCGTACGCCGGCAGTCGCTATCGCCTCGAATTGAAGGACGGAAGCGAGTTGCCGGTGGGGCGGAAATGGATCAAGTCGGCACGAAGGGCGCTTGGTGACGGCAAGTCATAGAAGGCGCGGACATCGGGGTCAGGTTAACTTTCAACGCCAGTGCCGGTTCTTGATGAGCGGTGGCCCCTTTGAAGTCGACGAATCAGCGCTACGCGACTTCCAGTGCGATGCGGACTTGTTGGCCCAGTGATGCCGCGATGTTCACCAGCGCATCCAGCGAGAAGCGCGAGATGCGTCCACGGAGCAGGTCGTTGATGCGTGGCTGGCTGATGCCGCAATGCTCGGCAGCCGCGGCTTGTGTCCAGCCGCTGTCCTGGATGAGCGATGCGATCTTGCGCATCAGTTCCGCTCGGACCTTGAGGTTGGCGGCTTCCTCGGCGGTGTCGGCAAGCGCGTCCCAGACGCTGGCATGTCGTTCGGTCTTGGACTTGTTCATGGTCACTTCCTGCTCAACAGGGCGAAGCGCTGCTTCGCCAGTTCGATATCCCGCTTCGATGTGGTCCGTGTCTTCTTCTGGAAGGCGTGGAGCACGTAGAGGGCATCGGCCAACCGCGCGGTGTAGATGACGCGGTAGGCGCCAGTGTCGTCCCGCACCCGGATTTCCTCGACGCCCTTGCCGATCGTGGGCATGGACTTGAAGTCGTCCGGCTGCAATCCGTGCTGTACGCGATCCAACTGGTAGCCGGCGTCTCGTTTCGCGTCATCCGGAAACCCCCGCAAGGCGCGCAGGGAGTCTCCAAGGAATTCGATCGGCTTGGCGGGCACAAATATATCCGTATTTGTATAAATGGCAAATTAAGTGCCCGGGGACGCCGAATCGGGCATGTACCCTATGCGGCCCAGCGCAGCCGTCGACACTTGGGCTCGGCATGGCCGAACAATGACAGCAGCAGACCAACATCAGGAATCAGGCAAGTTCCCGGATTTGCGTGGGACAACGCGCTACGCGGCGTCCTTGCGCCTGTCCGTCGCCCCGATGATGGACTGGACGGATACCCACTGCCGCGTGTTCCACCGGCTGCTGGCGCCGCATGCGCGGCTTTACACCGAGATGGTGCACGCCAATGCGGTGATCCATGGCGATCGTTCGCGGCTGCTGGCGATGGATCCGGTGGAGCATCCGGTGGCGCTGCAGCTGGGCGGCAGCGAACCGGAACTTCTGGCGCAGGCGGCGGTGATCGGTGCGCAGCTTGGCTTCGACGAGGTCAACCTCAACTGCGGCTGCCCGTCCGACCGGGTGCAGGCCGGGCGTTTCGGCGCCTGCCTGATGCGCGAGCCGGCGCTGGTGGCCGGGTCGGTGGCGGCGATGATCGAGGCGGTGTCCACGCTGGAAACGCCCGTGCCGGTCACGGTGAAGTGCCGGCTCGGCGTGGATGACGACCATCGCTACGAGGTGTTCCGCGACTTCGTCGACGAGGTTGCCGCCGCGGGCTGCCGCATGTTCGTGGTGCACGCGCGCAACGCCTGGCTCAAGGGACTGTCACCGAAGGAGAACCGCGAGGTGCCGCCGCTGCGCTACGACTGGGCGTACGCGCTCAAGCGCGAGCGTCCGGAGCTGGCGGTGATCGTCAACGGCGGCATCGCCACGCAGGAAGAGGCAACCGCGCATCTCGACCACGCCGACGGCGCCATGCTCGGCCGTGCCGCGTACCACGATCCCTGGCTGCTGCACCGGCTCGACGTGGCCTGGTTCGGCGGGCAGTTGCGCACGCGCGGCGAGCTGCTGCGCGCGCTGCGGCCGTACGTGGAGGCGCAGCTGGCGCGCGGCGTGTTCCTCAAGCACATCACCCGCCACCTGCTCGGCCTGTTCCACGGCGAGCGCGGCGGGCGGGCGTTCCGGCAGATATTGAGCGAAGGCGCGCACCGACCGGGCGCCGACTGGTCGCTGGTCGAGGCGGCGCTCGCGGTGACCGGACACAAGGAACAGGCAGCCGCATGATCACCCGGGACGCGCGCGCCTTCCTCGAGGCCGCACGCGGCTGCGCGCCGGACTTCGGGCCGGCGACGGCGAAGGCGGCCTTCCTGGTCTCGCCCGACGGCTTCGCGCGCGCCGACGAGTCCGCCAGCGACAATCGCTACATGGCCGACGCCGCCGGCTTCGACGCGGCGCTGGCCGGCGCGCAGCACCGCGGCCTGCAGGCCGCGCTGTCTTCGGTGCTGCCGACGCTGTGCTTCGCCGGCAACCCGGACGCGCCCGATGGCCTGTTTCCGAACAACGCCTTCGCCACCGTGCCGGGGCGGCTGGTGGTCGGGCGCATGCGCCACCCGGTGCGCCGCCGCGAGGCCGCGCGCGACGACATCCGCGGGTTCTTCCGCGACGTGCTCGGCTACGCGGAAGTCGATCTGTCCGGCCAGCCGCATCCCTGCGAGCTGACCGGCGCGCTGGTGATCGACCGCGCCCGCGGCCTGGGCTTCTGCGGCCTGTCCGAGCGCTGCGACGAGGAAGGCGCGCGGCAGATGCACGAAGCCTTCGGCCTGCGCGCGACCCTGCTGTTCGACCTGGCGCCGGGCGAATACCACACGAACGTGGTGCTGGCGGTACTGGCCGGCCGGGCGGCGCTCGTGTGCCCGGGCGGGTTCGCCGATCCCGCCGCGGTCGAGGCCATCGCCGGCCTGTACGCGCCGCACGTGGCGATGCTGTCGCAGGCCGAGCACGCGGCCTTCGCCGGCAACGCCATTTCCGCCTCGCCCGGCACTGCGTGGATGAGCGCTGGCGCCGCGTCTGCGCTGTCGGCGGCCAGCCGCGCGATGCTGGACAATGCCTGTTTCTCGCTGCGCCCTGTGCCGCTGGATGCGATCGAGGCGGCCGGAGGTTCGCTGCGCTGCTGCGTGGCGGAGATCTACTGAGCCGCCACGGCGACTGAATGCGAAAACCCGGAAAAACGAAAAGTTAAGACCTGTTCACCGCTCCCTTTCGAGAATCATCGTCCCCCATCAAGCTGCCGCAGGCACAAGCGTCCCGGAGTTCCGTCGACCATGACCATCCGCCCGTTCCCGTTGTCCCTGATTGCCGTCGCCGTGCTGGCGCTGGCGGGAACGAGCGCCTGGGCGCAGGACGGGCGCGGACACGGCCGAGGCCATGAAGGGCAGGGCAACCGGGGCGACCGCATCGAACGCATGCGCGAAGCGCCCCCACCCCGGGCGATGGAGTCCCGGGCAAGGCGGGAGGAGCAACTGCGGCGCCCCCGCGACGAGCAGAGGCGCCAGCGCGACGACGGCCTGGCGGACTCGGTGCGCCGGATCGAGCGCACCACCCGCGGCCGGGTCATCAACGCCGAGCGCGTGCAGTCCGACGGGCGCAACATCAATCGCATCAAGGTGATGGACGATCGCGGCCGCATCCGCGTCTACATGGACGATCCACAGGCGCGCCGCGGTGCGCCTACACGCGGTGACGACAACTGAGCTTCCAAGCTTCCACAACGAACACATCGACCGGGCACGGTTGCCCTCGCACATCACCACACTGGAGTAGCCGATGCGAATTCTCCTCGTCGAAGACGAAGCCCCGCTGCGCGAGACGCTCGCCGCACGCCTGAAGCGCGAAGGTTTCGCGGTGGACGCCGCCCAGGACGGCGAGGAAGGCCTGTACATGGGGCGCGAAGTGCCGTTCGACGTCGGCATCATCGACCTCGGCCTGCCCAAGATGTCCGGCATGGAACTGGTCAAGCAGCTGCGCGAGGAAGGCAAGCAGTTCCCGGTGCTGATCCTCACCGCGCGCTCGAGCTGGCAGGACAAGGTCGACGGCCTCAAGCAGGGCGCCGACGACTACCTGGTCAAGCCGTTCCACGTCGAGGAGCTGCTGGCGCGGATCAACGCGCTGGTGCGCCGCGCCGCCGGCTGGAGCAAGCCCACGCTCGAATGCGGCGCGGTGGCGCTCGACCTGGCCGCGCAGACGGTGACCGTCAACGGCGCCAACGTCGACCTGACCAGCTACGAGTACAAGGTGCTCGAGTACCTGATGATGCACGCCGGCGAACTGGTCTCGAAGGCCGACCTCACCGAGCACATCTACCAGCAGGATTTCGACCGCGATTCCAACGTGCTGGAAGTCTTCATCGGCCGCCTGCGCAAGAAGCTCGACCCCGAGGGCACGCTCAAGCCGATCGAGACCGTGCGCGGCCGCGGCTACCGCTTCGCGATCCCGCGCAGCAACGAAGGCTGATCGCACTGCCGCGCCGCGTTCGACCGCGGTGCGGCACAATGGATCGGTCCCCCATGTCGCCGGCGCCGGCCCCGGCACGCTCGGCGACATCCCCGAACCGGAACAGGTCCACACCGCGAGGCGCCGTTGCCTGGACGAGCCGATAAGCAGGAGAGCGGGCAGCGCAGGCCGTTGCTGCCGTGGCGGCCGCGTTCGCTGCAGGCGCGCCAGCTCATGGCTGCGAGCCTGGGCCTGGTCGCCTTCCTCGCGTTGGCCGGCTATGCGCTCGACCGCGCCTTCGTCGACGTCGCCGGACAGGTGCAGCGCGACAGGTTGAAGGCCTACGCCTACAACTACGTCCGCAATATCGACTTCTGGCGTAACGGCGATATCTACGTCCCCGAGATCCCGACGGATCCGCGCTTCGACCAGCCCGGCAGCGGGCTGTACGCGGTGGTCGTCCTGCCCGAGGGAGAGCAATCGTGGCGGTCGATGTCCACGCGCGGGCCGCAGCTGCCGGAAGAGGAAATGCTGGCGCCCAACCAGGAGGAATTCCGCGGCCCGTTGCCGATCGTCAAGACCAACGGCCAGCCGGGGGAGGTGTTCCGCTACGGCATCGGCGTCGCGGCGGTGCAGGACAGCGGCGGTGGGGTCGAGATCGAGCGCCCGTACACCGTCTACGTGATGGAGGACGAAGGCTCGCTCGCGCGCCAGGTGCGCGTGTTCCGCACCGCGCTGTGGGGCTACCTGGGCATCGCCGGTGCGGTGCTGCTGTTGCTGCAGACACTCGTCCTGCGCTGGAGCCTGTGGCCGCTGCGCAACGTGGTCAGCGAACTCAAGCGCGTGCAGCGCGGGCAGGCCAACCGCATGAGCGAACACCATCCGCGCGAGCTCGAACCGCTCACCGACAGCATCAACGCGCTGGTCGAGAGCGAACGCGAGAACCTCGACCACCAGCGCAACACGATGTCCGACCTGGCGCACAGCCTGAAGACCCCGCTGGCGGTGCTGCGCACGCGCCTGGACAACGATGCCAGCGAGGCCGAGCTGCGCGAGGAGGTCGACACCCAGCTGCGGCGCATGAACGACCTGGTCGGCTACCAGCTCGGCCGCGCCGCCTCGGCCGGCCACAAGCTGTTCGCCGCGCCCATCGACATCGAACCGCATGCCGAGCAGATCGTGCGCGGGCTGGAAAAGATCTACGCCGACAAGGGCGTGATCTGCGAATTCGACATCGACGACGGCGTGCAGTTCTACGGCGAACCGGGCGACCTGCAGGAACTGCTCGGCAACCTGCTCGAGAACGCGTTCAAGTGGGCGAAGTCGCGCGTGCTGCTGACCGCCAGGCCCGCCGAGCAGCAGCCCAACCGGCGGCCGGGGCTGGTGCTGGTCGTCGACGACGATGGCCCGGGCATTCCCGAGGACCGCATCGCCTACGTCCTGCAGCGCGGCGTGCGCGGCGACGAGCGCGTGCAGGGCCACGGCATCGGCCTGTCGATCGTGCAGGACCTGGTGCGCAGCTACCGCGGCCAGTTGGCCGTCGGCCCGTCGCAGGAGCTGGGCGGGGCGCGCTTCCAGGTGACCCTGCCGCCAGGCCTGTAGGTCGGGGCTACGCCCCCGACGATTCCCTCGGCACACCGGCAAGTCGTCGGGGACGTAGCCCCGACCTACGCCAGGGGCGAGGGGCCGTAGAGGCGCGCCAGGTGCGCGGCCACCGTCGGCATCGTGGCCTGCAGGGAGCGTGGATCGCTGAAGTGGTATTCGCTGCACACCGCGAAGAACTCTTCCGGCGCCTCGGCAGCATAGGGATCGATCGCGGTGTCCCGGCCGCGGTCGACTTCGGCGGCGAACGCGTCGAACGCGGCCTGGAAATCGCGCGCCCATTCGCGCTGCCACGCGCGCGGCAGCGGCGGGGTGCCGTCGAGCAGGCCGTCGAGCGCGTCGAGCTTGTGCGCCATCTCGTGCACCGCCACGCAGAAGCCCACGTCCGGCTCGTCCAGATCGGCCTGCACGTCGGCCCACGACAGGATCAGCGGGCCGCTCTCCCAGGACTCGCCGATCAGTTCGTCCTCCCACTCGTGCAGCACGCCGGCCGCGTCGACGTGGCTGCGGTTCACGCGGAAGGCGTCGGGGTAGACGATCAGCTGCGTCCAGCCGTACAACCCCTGCTCGCCGAACTCGAGCAGCGGCAGGCAGCACACCGCCGCCAGCAGGGTGCGCGCGGCGGCATCGAGTTCGAGATCGCCCACCGGCGTGATCGACTTGTCGCGCAGGAAGCGGGCTGCCAGCGCCTGCAGCCTTGCATCGCGTTCGGCATCGAGCGCGGCCACCCAGCGCACGCGCCGACGCACGCCGTCCCACAGGGCCGGCTCGGGTGGAGGGGGTACGGTGCCTGCGAACAGGCGTCGGATCAGCGCACGCACGCGCGCACGGGATGTTGCCAAGACCTCAGCGGAACATGCCCGGCAGGAAGCTGTGCCAGCGCGGCGGGCGGATCTCGCCGATATTGTCGCCGGCATGGCGCGCGCCGGGCTTGGCCTTGGCCGGCTTGACCGTGTGCGCCGCCGGCTTGGTGCTGGCGGGGCGCACGTCGTCGTCGCCGTCCTGCGTTGCCGTATCGTCCTGGCAGCCGCTGTCCTGAGCGCTGAGCAGGGGCATGTCGCGCGCAACCAGCGGCAGGCTGGCGCACAACAGCAGCAGGCACAATGCGAGTCGGATGGACATGGGGGATCCTTGGCCGGAGCCGCGATCAATGGCGGACTATACCTTGGATGCGGCGGCTCCGCAGATGGTTGCATGCTGCGATGCAGCAGCCGGGCTCACGTAGGTCGGGGCTACGCCCCCCGGCGGTCCCGAGGGCGAGACAGCGGTGAATGGCCTCGCGGATAATCGCTTGATGCCCGTCGCCGTCCTTCCAACAAGCCCTCCCGCCCGCCACCGCGCGACCAGGCGCCGATGAGCGCCGAGCGCGCCCTGCTGCAGCGGCTGATCGCCGGCCCGGTCTCGGGCGACGCGCTGGCGCGCGAGAACGGCGAGACCCGCGCCGCGGTGTGGAAGCGGATCGAAAGCCTGCGCGAAGCCGGGGTGGCGATCCAGGCGCAGGCCGGCCGCGGCTACGCGTTGGCGCAGCCGCTGGACCTGCTTGATGCCGACGCCATCGTGATGGCGATGCCGGACCGTGCGCGCGGGCTGCTGGCCGACCTGGAGGTGGCCTGGTCGATCGATTCCACCAACTCCGAGCTGTTGCGCCGCCCGGCGCCGCGCGACGGCGTGGCGGTGCTGCTGGCCGAGCGCCAGACCGGTGGTCGCGGTCGCCGTGGCCGCGACTGGGCCTCGCCGCTGGCGGCGAACCTCTACCTGTCGCTGGCGCGAGGCTTCGACGGCGGGCTGGCGCGGCTGGGCGGGCTGAGCCTGGTGGCCGGCGTTGCCGCGGCCGAGGCGCTGCACGCACTGGGGCTGGACGCGGTCCGCCTGAAATGGCCCAACGACCTGGTGGTCGTCGAGTGTGACCGCTCCGGGGCACGCCCGGGGCAGGTTCTGCGCAAGCTTGGCGGGCTGCTGGTCGAAGGCAGCGGCGAGCATGCCGGTCCGGTGCGCGCGGTGGTCGGCCTGGGCCTCAACGTGCGCATGCCGGACGTGCATGGGCGCGTCATCGACCAGCCGTGGACCGACCTGGCAGCGATGGCGGGCGATGCGCTGCCGTCGCGCAACACCATCGCGGCGGCGCTGCTGGCGGCGCTGCTGCCTGCGCTGGAACGGTTCGACCGCGACGGCCTGGCGAACTTCCTGCCGCGCCATGCCGAGCTCGATGCGCTTGCCGACCGCGACATCGTGTTGCACGGCGGCGATGGCGATCGAACAGGCACCGCGCTCGGGCTGGCACCCGACGGCGCGCTGCGCGTGCGCCTGGCCGACGGCCGGGTGCAGGCCTTCCATGCCGGCGAAGTCAGCGTGCGCCCGCGATGAGCCGCTGGCTGTTCGACCTCGGCAACACCCGCCTCAAGTGCGCGCCGCTGGACGATGCCGGCGGCATCGGCCCGGTGCATGCGATCGCACATGACGGCGTGCGTTTCGACGACGAACTTCCAAGCGTGCTGCCCGCGCATTTCACCGACGCCTGCGTGGCCAGCGTCGCACCCGACGGCCTGCGCACCGAACTGCTCGACGTGCTCGCCCGACATTGCCAGCGCATCTCGCTGGCATGCACGCAGGCGCAGTTCGGTGCGGTGCGGATCGCCTACCCGCAGCCGTCGCGCCTGGGCGTCGATCGTTTCCTCGCCCTGCTCGGTGCGCACGCGCGCGGCACCGACGCGACGCTGGTGGTGGGCGTGGGCACCGCGCTGACCATCGACTGGCTCGGTGCCGACGGCCACCACCACGGCGGCCGCATCGCGCCCTCGCCGACGCTGATGCGCGACGCGCTGCATGCCCGTGCAGCGCAGTTGCCCGCGAGCGGCGGTCGCTACGTCGAATTCGGCGACGACACCGACGATGCGCTCGAGTCCGGCTGCACCGGCGCCGCATTGGCGCTGGTCGAACGCAGCCTGCAGGCCGCGGCGTCGACAGGCGTCGCACCGACGCTGCTGCTGCACGGAGGCGGGGCCGAAGCGCTGCGCGCGCACCTGCCGCATGCCGTGCACGCGCCGGCGCTTGTGCTCGAAGGCCTCGCCCGTTGGGCGCAGCCAGACGCGCTGTAGGAGCGGGTGCGCGAACCGCATCCTTCGCGCGGCCAGCCGTGCATCGATTACCCCTAGAATCAACACATGCTCGCCCGTTCCCTGATCGTCCTGCTGGTGGTGTTGAACCTCGGCGTCGCCGCCTGGTGGATGGCGCGCGACGAGACCGCGCCCGCCGTCGCTTCCGTCGAACCGCCCGCCGGGGTCGCGCGGCTGCAGCTGCTGCGCGAAGTGGCGCCGGCCGAAGGCGCCACTTCGCCGCCATCCGTCGCGGCCGCCGCGCCAGCGGCGATTGCACGCGAATCGTCCGCGCCCGAATCGCCGACCGGAGCCGATGCATCCCGGGCGGACCCGCCTGTCGCGCCCGCGGCGACGCAGGCGCCGCTGCAGTGCTACGCGATCGGCCCGTTCTCCGATGCGGGCAAGCTCGCTGCCGCGCGAGGCCAACTGCAGGCGCGCGTGGCGCGCCTGAGCATCCGCGAAGCCGCCCCCGCCAACGCCGCACGCCGCGAGTGGCGCGTGTGGCTGCCGCCGCAGGCCGATCGCGCCGCCGCGCAGGCCCTGGTCGACCGGATCACCGCCGCCGGCTTCAGCGACTACTACATCGTGGCCGCGGGAGAGGAGGCCAACAGCATCGCGCTGGGCCTGTATGGCAGCGAAGAGCCGGCGCGCCGCCACCAGGCCGCCCTGCGTGCGGCCGGATTCACCGAAGTGCGCGCCGATGCCCTCGGCGAGGCGCCGTCGCCGGTGACGTGGATCGACGTGGCCAGCGCCATGCCGCTGGCCGCGGCCGACGGCAATGCGCTGGGCGCCGAACGCGTCGACGCGGTCGACTGCGCGACCCTGCCGGCCGCGCCGGCGACCGCCTCGCGCTAGAATGCCCGCCCGCGGCGTGCCAGGACGACGGCATCGCGCTGCAATCCACTCCCGCGAAAACTGCCGGCATAGCTCAGTTGGTAGAGCAACCGCCTTGTAAGCGGTAGGTCCCCAGTTCGAACCCGGGTGCCGGCACCATCGCCGGGGAGTGGATCGGCCATCGTCCTGCGCAACCGTCGCCGCGATCGAACGCGGCGGGCCGCGTCGACGCCAGTCCGCCATCCATGCCCGCCGGGAGCGGCAGGCACAGTCAAGAACCGGAGCCCGCCATGAGCCGCAGCCATCCCCCCGTATCGATCATCGGCGCGCCCACCGACGTTGGCGCCGGCACCCGCGGCACCCGCATGGGGCCGGAGGCGCTGCGCGTGGCCGGCCTGGTCGAGGCACTGGCAGCGCGCGGCATCGACGTGGTCGACCGCGGCAACGTCGAGGGTCCGCGCAATCCGTGGCAACCGCCGGTCGACGGCTACCGCCACCTCGACGAGGTGGTGGCCTGGAACCGCGCCGTGCTTGAAGCGTCCACCCGCGAACTCGACGCCGGCCGCATGCCGATCATGCTCGGCGGCGACCACTGCCTGGCCGTGGGCTCGATCGCGGCCGTGGCCGCGCACTGTCGCAAGCGCGGCAAGAAGCTGCGGATCCTGTGGCTCGACGCGCACACCGACTTCAACACCAGCGACATCACGCCCTCGGGCAACGTCCACGGCATGCCGGTGGCCTGCCTGTGCGGCATCGGCCCCGACGCGCTGACCTCGCTGGGCGGACACGTACCGGAGATCGAGCCGGCGCAGGTCCGCCAGATCGGCATCCGCTCGGTCGACCAGGAGGAGAAGCGCCTGGTCAAGCAGCACGGGCTGGATATCTACGACATGCGCTACATCGACGAAGTCGGCATGAAGCAGGTGATGGAGGAGGCGCTGGCCGGCGTCGATGCCGACACCCACCTGCACGTGAGTTTCGACGTCGACATGCTCGACCCGTCGATCGCGCCGGGCACCGGCACCAAGGTCCCGGGCGGGGTGAACTACCGCGAGGGGCAGCTGATCATGGAAATGATCGCCGACAGCGGACGCATGGGGTCGCTGGACATCGTCGAGGTCAACCCGATCCTGGACGCCGGCAACGCGACCGCGGAACTGGCCGTGGACCTGGTCGAAAGCCTCTTCGGCAAGTCGACTCTGATGCGCGACTAGC
>NZ_JBHRYA010000001.1:212260-444580 GCF_042648865.1 Luteimonas soli
AAGGCGGGGACCCACAGGGGGAAAGCGCGCGACTAGCGCATCAGGGTCGTCCCCGCGAAAGCGGGGACCCACAGGGGGAAAGCGCGCGAACATGATGCCTGGCTGACCGGAAGCGCGCCCTCGCGCGGACAATGCGCCCGATTGCACGCGGCATTCACACCCGGATGGGGTTTCATTCACGGCGCGGGCCGCAGACTTGCCCCGCGGTCCACCCCATTCGTGAAGGAGAGTTCCATGAAGCGCCTCATTCCCTTGGCATTGCTTGCCCTGTTTTCTGCCAACTTCCTCGTCGCCTGCAACACCGTGGAAGGTGCCGGCAAGGACGTGGAGAAGGTTGGCGAGAAGGTCCAGCAGGCCGCAGACGACACTGGCGGAACCGATCCGCGCTGATCGCAAATCGACCGAACCAGAGACGGGCCGGCTCAGCCGGCCCGTTTTTTTTTGTTCTTCACCCATCTGAGGGGAGGCACGACGACCGGTCGCTCATGCGGGCTCCGGTGAGTCGCCGTGTCCTGTCGGCCGGGAGCCGCTTTTCCCTCAGCGGGACATCCTGTCCCGATTCGGGCGCGCGCCATCCATGGCGCGCTTGTCGCGGCCCCCGGCCGACAGGACACGGCTCACCTTGATGTGACCTTCATCGCTTCGGTTGAAGCCGCGTAGGTCGGGGTTACGTCCCCGACGGCTTTTGATCTTCGGTTGCCGATGAAGAAGCCATGACAGCGAATCGCCGGCGCGCTGCGCCGGGATGGGCAACCGAAACTGAAGCGTTCAATGACTTGAAGCCGTTCGTAACGCCTTGCCCACGCCCCATGAAGCCGCTGGTTGCGAAGCTGGTGCCGTCTTCAACGAAGCCAAGGAGAACGTGAGTGAACAACGACATCATTGCCGGCAAGTGGACGCAGCTCAAGGGCAAGGCGCAGGCCAAGTGGGGCGAGCTGACCGACGACGTGTTCGACATCGCCGCCGGCGACAGCAAGTACCTGGCCGGCAAGCTGCAGGAGCGCTATGGCTGGGATCGCGAGCGCGCCGAGCGCGAAGTCGACGAGTTCGGCAACACGCTGAACTGATTCGCGCCCTGGAAACGACGACGGGCCGGCAATCGCCGGCCCGTTTTTCTGCCCGGGCGGAGCGGCTATGGCGGATCCGGCACGAAACCGCCCGGGAACGCGCGCGGCGCCTGCGCGAACGGCCGACGTGGCCATCGCTCGCGAGGAAGGATGCCGAGCGCGGCCAGGCGCCGCGGCGTGTCGTAGCGCAGTTCGGTGACCTGGGCCGGTCGCCGGCTGGCGCGTACGAAAGTGGTGCGCGACACCGGCGCCCATTCGCGCGCGCCGTGGCCGGTGCCGATCTGCTGGCGCGCCGCGTCGGCCGTCGGTGGCGGTGCTGCGGCAGGTGCCTCGGCCGCCATCGCAGACGCGGCACCGGAGGCCTTGCGGGTCTCGGCCTGCGCCTGCGTGTCGGCCGGATACGGATACGGAAGCGGGCGCGGCGGCGGTGACCAGGCGCGGGGCGCACGCCGTTCGTGGAACACGGCGATCCCGATCACGCCGACGTTGCCAGGCCTGCCGGTACGCGCGGCGTAGCTGTCGGGCAGGTCGGTGAAGCGGAACCGCGCGACCTCGTCGAGCGACTTGCGCCAGCCGTCGATCTCCGTGCTTTGCCACGGCGCCAGCACGTAGCCGGCCTGCGACGGATCGGCGTCCTCGCCGGTGACCGCGTTGACGCCGTCCACCGACAGCACCACCAGCACGCGCTCGCCGCTGGTGTTGGTCAGGCGCACGGCGTAGCGATGGCCGGGTACGCCGGCCAGCCAGCGATCGCCGCGATGGCGGTACTGCGGCAGCCAGCGGCCGTCGTCGCGGTCGACGACGGCAAGTTCCACCTGTGCGCGCGCTGCGGACGGGAAGCAGGCGAGGGCGGCGAGCAGCGCCGCGCAGCAGGACGTGAGGATTCTCGACATGGCCGGTCTCCGGGCTTGGGGACTGACGAAAACGTGCCGGTGCGGCCACCGGGGTTGCGGCCGGCCGACCGTGCGCGCGGCCCGGCGGCGGCCGCGGGCTAAAATGGCCGCAACGCAAGCTCCGGCCCCGCCATGACCCCGCGCAAGACCCGCATCCTTACCGGCATCACCACTTCCGGCACTCCGCACCTGGGCAACTACGTCGGTGCGGTCCGCCCGGCAGTGGCCGCGTCGAAGGCGCCGGACGTCGAAAGCTTCTACTTCCTCGCCGACCTGCACGCGCTGATCAAGGTGCAGGACCCGGCGCGCGTGCAGCGCTCCACGCTGGAGATCGCGGCGACATGGCTGGCCTGCGGGCTGGATCCGGGCCAGGTGTGGTTCTACCGCCAGTCCGACGTGCCGGAAATCACCGAGCTGACCTGGATGCTGACCTGCGTGGCCGGCAAGGGCATCCTCAACCGTGCCCACGCCTACAAGGCGGCGGTGGACCGCAACCGCGCCGACGGCGAGGACGACGACGCCGGCATCAACGCCGGATTGTTCATGTACCCGGTGCTGATGTCGGCCGACATCCTGCTGTTCAACGCCGACAAGGTGCCGGTGGGCCGCGACCAGGTCCAGCACATCGAGATGGCGCGCGACTTCGGGCAGCGCTTCAACCACCTGTATGGCGAGCCGGCTGGAAAGCAGTATTTCCGTTTGCCCGAGGCGGCAATCGAAGAGAACGTGGCCACGCTGCCCGGGCTCGACGGCCGCAAGATGTCGAAGAGCTACGACAACACGATCCCGCTGTTCGCGCCGCGGGCGACGCTGCGCAAGCTGATCGCGTCGATCGTCACCGACTCGCGCGCACCGGGGGAACCCAAGGACGCGGACGACTCCAACGTGTTCCAGCTCTACCAGGCCTTCGCCAGTGCGGACGAAACGGCGGCAATGCGGCGCGAGTTCGAGCAGGGCATCGGCTGGGGCGATGCCAAGCAGCGGTTGTTCGAGCGCATCGATTCCGAGGTCGCGCCGCTGCGCGAGCGCTACGAGACGCTGATGGCCGAGCCGCAGAAGATCGAGCGCCTGTTGCGCGATGGCGCCCAGCGCCTGCGTGAGGCCCATGCGCAACCGCTGCTGCGCGAACTGCGCGCGGCGGTCGGCCTGCGCGACCTGTCGCAGGGGACCGGCGGCGCGCGCAGGAAGGCGGCCGCGAAGGCCGCGTTGCCGCAGTTCAAGCAGTACCGCGAGGCCGACGGCCGCTTCCACTTCAAGCTGGTCGATGCCGATGGCGCGCTGCTGCTGCAGGGCACGGGCCACGAATCCGCGCGCGAAACCGGGCAGCTGGTCGCGCGGCTCAGGCAGGCGGGCGGCGCGGGGCTGCGCGCCGACGCGGGCACGGTGCGGCTGGAGGACGTCGTCGTCGGCGAGCTCGGCGACGACGTGGCGCTGGAGGATGTCGTCGCCGCCCTGGCGCAGTTTTCCGCGGAGGACGCGGCATGAATCCGCAGGTCGAACTCAACCTCGGCCTGATCCTGTTCCTGCCCTGGTTCCTGATCCTGGGCGTGCTGTTCTGGCTGTTCCCGCGCCAACCGCGGCACTGGCTGCGACGGCTGTTCGACCTGGCCAGCCTGGCGCTGGCGGTCGCTGCGTTCATGATCTCGCTGTACTGGGCGCAGGGTTATGCCGATCCCGCGCACGGGCAGATGTGGCGGCAGGTGCTGGCCACCTCGATCGGCTACGGCGTCTTCCTCGGCGTGCTCACGCTCGCCGTCATCGTGCGCTGGTGGCTGTGGCGCAGGCGTCCGCCGCGGGCGTAGGCCTGCGCGCGGGGCTGCGAGTGGACTCCCTCCGTGCCGCGACTGGCGCGGCGCGAAACAACGGGAACGACATGGCTCCGGACATCGCCCGGGATGCGGGCATCACCACCATCGACACCGGCTACGGCGAGCGGCCGCGGTTCTGCGCCGCCTACCTGGTCGAGCATGCGGGGCGTGCGGCGTTCATCGACTGCGGCAGCAACGACAGCGTGCCGCGGCTGCTGGCCGCGCTCGAAGCGCGCGGGCTGGCGCGCGAGGCGGTCGACTGGCTGGTCCTGACCCACGTCCACCTCGACCACGCCGGTGGCGCCGGCACGCTGATGCGCGAACTGCCCAATGCGCGGCTGGTGGTGCATCCGCGCGGCGCGCGGCACATGATCGATCCGTCGAAGCTCGCCGCCGGCGCGGCCGCGGTCTACGGCGAGGCCGAGTTCGCGCGCCATTACGGCACGCTGCTGCCGGTGCCCGCGTCGCGGGTCGTGGAAGCGCCCGATGGCCACGTCGTCGATCTCGCCGGCCGGCCGCTGCTGTGCGCCGACACGCCGGGGCACGCGCGCCACCACATCGCGGTGTGGGACGCGACCAGCCGCAGCTGGTTCAGCGGCGACATTTTCGGGCTGGCGTATCCGGAGCTCGCGACCGCGCAGGGTGCGTTCGTCGTGCCGACGACCTCGCCGGTGCAGTTCGATCCGGATGAAATGCGTGCGTCGGTGCGGCGGCTGCTCGCCGAGCAGCCGCTCGCCGTCTACCTGACCCACTACGGGCGCGTGGACGAGGTGGCGCGATTGGGTGCCGACCTGATCGAACAGGTCGACGCGATGGTCGCGCTGGCGCGCGGGTGCGATGGCGGGTCCGATCGCCACGCGCGGCTGGTGGACGCGCTGACTGCGTTCTACGTCGAACGCGCGCGCCGCCACGGTGTGGTCGATGCGGCGGCGGTCGTGCCGCGGTTGCTGGCGCTGGACATCGAACTCAACGCGCAGGGACTGGAGGTGTGGCTGGACCGCGCAAGGAGCTGAGCCGCCGGCGCGCCGCTAGTCCCAGGTGTTGGTGTGCGGCCCGAACGGCTTGCGCTGCTGGCGGACCACGCAGAAGCGGTGGCCGCTGGGGGCTTCCATCACCCACCAAGTCTGGATCTTGCCGATCTTCTTCGCGCCCAGCGCCACGAGGCGCTCGGCCTCGGCGTCGACGTCGTCGGATTCGATGTCCAGGTGGATGCGCGAGGCGTGGTCCACTTTCTGCAGCAGCAGGATCGGCTCGTCGTCGTCGGTGGCCAGGCGCGCGTACTTGCCGTCGCCGTCCTCGTCGACGGTTTCCAGGCGCTTGCCCAGCGCCTTGCTCCAGAACTCGGCGTGGGGGGCGAGGTCGTCGACCTGGCAGTCCAGGACGAAACCCGTCAATCGGCTGCGGTGGGGCATGGGGAATCCTCGGTTCGGAAAGCGTCCGGCAGGGCGCGCCGGACGGAGCGCGCGGGGCGGGGGTCCAAGGCTGGATCGCCGCCCCGCGCGTGCGTCACTGTGCCAGCGCCAGGTCGTCCAGCATCGCCTTGAGGAAGCGCGCGGCCTCGCCGCCGGTGCAGGCGCGGTGGTCGAAGGTCAGCGACAGCGGGATCACCTTGTGCGATTCGAAGCCGCCGATCACCGGGGTGATCTGGTGGCGGCCGCGGCCGGCGGCGACGATCGCCACGCACGGCGGCACCACCACGGGCGTCGCGTAGCGGCCGGCGAACATGCCGAAGTTCGACAGCGAGATCGTGTAGCCGGAAAGCTCCGAGGCCGGGATGCTGCGGTCCATCACCTGCGCTCGCAGGCGGTTGACGCCCTCGCGCACGCCGCTCGCGTCGAGCACGTCGGCGTTGCGCAGCGCGGGCACGAACAGGCCGTCGTCGGTGTCGACCGCGATGCCGATGTCCACGTGCGGGTGCAGGGTGCGCACCAGCTTGTCGCCGTCGAACCAGGCGTTGAGCGCCGGCACCGCCTTCGCCGCGGCGCAGATCGCGCGGATCAGGCGCACGGTGACGTCGTTGCCTGGCGCCCAGGCGTGGATGTCGGCGTCGTCGCTGAGCGTGGTGGCGACGACCTGGGCGTGCGCGTCGGCCATGACCCGTGCCATGTTGCGGCGCACGCCCTTGAGCTGCTCGGGCTGGCCGGTGGCGGAGACCGACGGCGGCTGGGTGCGCATCGGCTTGCCGGACGCGGACAGCTGGGTGCGCTGTGCGGCGTCGCGCGCCGGCGCCGGGGCGGCGGCGGGCTTCGCGGCCGAAGCCGCAGGCGCCGCACCGGCTTTCGCCGAGCCATCGGCCGCGGCCTGCTTGACGTCAGCCATGGTGATCACGCCGTCGGCGCCGGTGGCCTTCACCCGTGACAGGTCGACCTTGAGCTTGCGCGCCATCGCGCGCACCGCCGGCATCGCCTTGACGCCGCCGGCCGCGGACGCCTGCTCGCTGCGGACCGCATCGGAGGATTCCATCGCGCCGACCACGGTGCCGCTGTCCTCGCGTTCGCCGCTGCCTTCGGCCTTCGGCGCGGGCTTGCCGGTTTCGCTGATCTGGCCGCCATCGTCGGAGGCGATGACCTTGTCGCCGTCGCCGGGCGCATCGCTGCCCGCGCCGCCGTGGTGGTGGCCGGTGTCCTGGCCCTCCGCGCGCTGCGGCGCGTTGGGGTCGAGCTCGAACTCGGCCAGCATCGTGCCGGTCACGATCACGTCGCCGGCGCCGCCGGCGAGCTTGAGCACCTTGCCCGAGACCGGCGAGGGCACGTCGACCACGGCCTTGGCGGTTTCCATCGACACCAGGTTGTCGTCGAGGCGGATGGTGTCGCCTTCCTTGACGTACCACTCGACGATGGTCGCGTCCGGCAGGCCTTCGCCAAGGTCGGGGAGCAGGAATTTCTTGTTGGTCATGTTCCGTTCTTCCGTAGGGCGGGTCTCGGCCCGCCGTGATGAATTGGTTTTCGCCGTGGCGCGGCCCGTGACCCGAAAGCGGCGGGTCGGGACCCGCCCTACGAATTCGCCATGGCGCGTTTCGCGGCGGCGACGATCTTGTCCACGCTCGGCAGGAACTTCATCTCCAGCCGGAACAGCGGGATGTGGGTGTCGTAGCCGGTGACGCGCTCGACCGGGGCGACCAGGTCGTACATCGATTCCTCGGACAGGCGCGCGGCGATCTCGGCGCCGAAGCCGGCGGTCTTCGCTGCCTCGTGCACGATCACGCAGCGCCCGGTCCTGGCGACCGATTCGGCGATGGTGTCGAAGTCCAGCGGCTTGAGCGTGGCGACGTCGATGACCTCGGCGCTGATGCCTTCGCCGGCGAGCTTGTCCGCGGCTTCCAGCGTTTCCTTGACCTGCGCGCCCCAGGTGACCAGTGTGATGTCGGTGCCGTCGCGCAGCACGTAGCAGACATCCAGCGGCAGCGCTTCGCCGTCGTCGGCGACCACTTCCTTGTACTGGCGGTAGATGCGCTTGGGCTCCATGAAGATCACCGGGTCCGGGTCGCGGATCGCGGCGAGCAGCAGGCCGTAGGCGCGCTGCGGCGACGACGGCAGAACCACGCGCAGGCCGGGGACGTTGGTGAAGATCGACTCGTTGGCCTCGGAGTGGTGCTCGGGCGCGCGGATGCCGCCACCCCACGGCACGCGCAGCACCATCGGGCAGGTCAGGCGGCCGCGGGTGCGGTAGCGCATGCGCGCGGCGTGGCAGACGATGAAGTCGACCATCGGATACATGAAGCCGTCGAACTGCGCCTCGGCGACGGGCTTCATGCCCTGTGAGGCCATGCCGACGGTGAGGCCGGCGATGGTGGTTTCGTCGAGCGGCGTATCGAGGACGCGCTCGGTGCCGAAGGTCTGCGACAGGCCGGCGGTGGCGCGGAACACGCCGCCGTTGACGCCGACGTCCTCGCCCAGAACGATCACCGAGTCGTCGTTGCGCATCTCGTAGGCGAGCGCCTGGGTGATCGCCTCGATCAGGGTGATGGCGGCCGGGGCGGCGGTGTCGGCCGCGGCGGCCTGCTTCTTCGCGGCGCTCATGCGCGCTTCTCCAGGGCAATGGCGGCTTCGCGCTGTTCGAGCAACTCCTGCGGCGGATCGCCATACAGGTAGTCGAACATCGCCTCGACCGGCTGCACCGGAAGTTCCAGGTAGGCGTTGATCTCGATGTCGACCAGGCGCCCGCATTCCTCGAGCCAGGCCTTTTCCTGCTCTTCGTCCCACAGCTTCTGCGCGACCAGGTACTTGCGCAGACGCAGCATCGGTTCGCGCGTCCATGCGTCCTTGACCTCGTCCTCGCCGCGGTAGCGGCGGGCATCGTCGGCGGTGGTGTGGTCGTGCAGGCGGTAGGTCATGAATTCGACCACGCTGCCGCCTTCGCCCTTGCGCGCGCGCTCGGTGGCGCGGCGCATGGCCTCAAGCACGGCGACCAGGTCGTTGCCATCGACCTGCAGGCAGTGCAGCCCGCCGGCCAGGCCCTTCTGCGCCAGCGTCTTGGCGCCGGTCTGCGCCGAGCGCGGCACCGAGATCGCCCAGCCGTTGTTGATCACGCACAGCACCAGCGGCAGCGTGTAGGCGCCGGCGGAATTGAGCGCTGCGTAGAAGTCGGTCTTCGACGAACCGCCGTCGCCGCAGCACGCCACCGCGATCCGGTCCTGCTTGCGCAGCTTGAACGACAGCGCCGCGCCGGAGGCCATCAGGCACTGGGTGGCGATCGGCACGCACCACGGGTAATCGTTCTTCGGGCCCTGGAAATCGTTGCCGCGCTCGTCGCCGCCCCAGTACATCAGCACTTCGCGCGGCTGCACGCCGCGCATGAACTGGGCGCCGTACTCGCGGTAGCTGGGGGCGAACACGTCTTCGGGGCGCATGGAAGCGCCGATGCCGACATGCGTGGCCTCGTGGCCGAGGCTGGCGGCGTAGGTGCCGAGCTTGCCGGTGCGCTGCAGGGCGATGGCCTTGGTGTCGAAGGTGCGCACGTAAAGCATCTGCTTGAACAGCGGCAGCAGCGCCTTGGCGTCCTTCACCGCCGGCGGCAGCTTGCCCGACAGCTTGCCGTCGGGGCCGAGGTACTGGAGGTATTCGATTTCGAACTTCGCGGCGATGGTCATCGCAATCCTGTGTCCTGGGTGGTGTCGGGGCGGGTCCGGGCCGCGCGCGCCCGCGGGTGCGCGGTGGAGGTCCGGACGGGCGGGCCGGAGCCGGCATGCCGGTCCTGGCCCGCGTCGCGGGGCGCGTGGCCCCGTGACAGTCCGCCGATGATACCCGCTGGCGCGAAAACTCCCGTTGCGCGCTGCGACAGGGAGACGGTGGCGTATGGATGCCAGCCCCGTCCCGCTCTTGTAGGAGCGGCTTCAGCCGCGAGCTTTGGTGATGCGATGACATTGCAGGGCGAAGCGGGTGATCCGACTTGGCCCGCGACCTGACGGGCCCGGCGCGAGCCGCAGGCCTTCGGGGCGAATGTCCCCCGGCATCCGCCTGCGGCGGCTGCCTCCTCCTTTATTTCGCCCCGAAGGCCTGCGGCTCGCGCCGGGCTGTGGATTGCAGGCTTTGCCGGAAAGCCAAGCCCTTGCCTGGGAAAACTCCCATCAATTCGCCTTTGATCGTCATTCCCGAGAGCGGGGACCCCAAAGCCTTGGCGTTTCCATGCTTGAAGTCACTGGATCTTCGCTTTCGCGGGGTGATGCCGGTTGTTTAGACGTTTCGTTTGTGCCTTGAAGCGGCGAGAAAAAAGGAACGCAGGGTGCGAATGCCATTGGTGCGAAATCAAGGAGGAGGCGTCGGCCGCAGGCCGATGCCGGGGGACATTCGCACCAATGGCATTCGCATCCTGCGCCCCGGCATGCGCGCATTCAAGGCGGTGGAAAGAGCAAGAGAAAGCGCGGCCGGAGCCGCGCTTTCCCTGGACTGGCTGCGCGCTGGTCAGAGCACGCTGGTACCGAACGAGGCCTGGTTGTCACCGGGATTGGCGTCCGGCGTCGGCGACGTGGCGGAGCCCTGCACCGTGATCACGCGCCCGGCGGGCGTGGGCCGGGCGTTGACCTTGACCGCGAAGTCCACGCTCGCACCGGCCGCCAGCGACGTGGCGGTACAGGTGAACGAGGCCGAGCGCGGGCCGCCGTTGTACTGCTTGCTGCAGTGCCAGCCGGCAGGCGCGGCCACCGAGGCAGTCGCGGTCATCGTGTTGCCCTCGATCACCAGCACCGGCTGCGCGGCGGCAATGCCGCCGTTGTTGGCCAGGGTGAACGCGTATTCCGCACGGAATGCGTTGCGCGGCAGCGTGGCCGGGCCGTCGATCGACAGCGACAGGTCGACCTGCGGCGGCAGGAGCACCTGCAGCGCCGCCTGCGCGTTGTCGTTGCCTTCGACCGGATCCGGCGTCTGCGACTGCACCGCCGCCGCCAGGCCCAGCGTGGTGCCGGCCTGCGCCGCGGCGGCGGTCACGGCCAGCGAGAACTGCTGGGTCGCGCCCGCGGCCAGCGTGTCGATGGTGCAGGTGACCGTGGTGGTGGTCGTGGTGTCCGGCGGGCTGCACGCCCAGCCGGCGGCCGGCGTGACCACCGGTTCCACCGCCTGGTCGAACACGAACGCGACCGCCGCGAACGCCGCCGCATCCGGCCCGGCATTGCCCACGTCCACCGTGAACGTCGCCGTCTCGCCCGGCAGCACGCTGCCCGGCGACACGCCCGCGGCCACGTGCAGGTCGGCCGACTGCGCCGCCTTGAGCCGCAGCAGCAGCAGGGTCGGGTCGTGGTCGGACAGGCGCGTGGGCGAGTCGGTGGCGTTGCGCGCCACGGCCGGGAAGTCGGCGTTGATGCGTGCGTGGCTGACCGACAGCGTGTCGACATCGGCCGCGTTCATCAGCGCGGCGTTGGCCAGTACGTGATCGAGCGACTGGATGTTGCCGTCGAACGCGTACGAGTAGCTGACGTCCGGGGTGTTGAGGAACGTCAGGTCGTACAGGTCCGGATCGACCAGGTCGGCGCCGTCGCCCGGCACCACGGTCGTGTCGTCCGCGCTGGGCAGGCCGGTGACCGTGCCCATCGAGTCGCCGTAGCCATCGTTGAACTCGAAGGCGTTGAAGTCGCCCAGCACCACCAGGCGCTCGGACGGATTGGCGGCCTGCCGGCCCTGGACCAGGTTGGCAAGGAACTTCGCCTGCTCCTGGCGCTTGGCGCGCACGCGCACGCCGCTGGTGCTGTCTTCCTCGGCGCTGTTGAGCGAGCGCTGGTGGACCACGATCGCCGCCAGCGGCAGGCTGCGGCCGTCGGCGAAGTTGACCTGCGCCTGCAGCAGCAGCGGTGGGCGGTCGTTGAGCAGGCTGGTGTCGCCGTCGGGCTCGATCCAGGTCGTCGCCTTGCCTTCCTGGGTCACGCCCAGCACCTGCACGCGCGGGATGCCGGCGCCGACTTCCGCGGTACTGACGAGGTAGCCCACGTCGATGCCGCCGACGTCGTTGCCTTCCTCCAGGTAGGCCGCGTACTGCGGGTCGGGCTGGCCGCTGGCGACCGCGTCCTCGCTGATCCGCGCGGCGATGGCCTGCAGCACGGTGAGGTTCTCGATCTCCTGCAGGGCGACGATGTCGGGTGCGTGCAGGTAGTCGCGGATCGCCATCGAGGCCTTGTCCAGGCGGGTCTGGTAGGCGAGCGGGGTGAGCACCGGTTCGCCGACCGCCGGGTCGTTGGTGTCGTCGAAGAAGCGCTCCATGTTGAAGCTGGCGATGGCGACGTCGTCCGCGCCCGGCGCCAGTGCGGGCGCGGGCAGGGCGACGGTGCTGCAGTCGACCTGCACCGAGGTCTCCGGGTAGATCGTGTAGCGGCGGAAGGTGTAGTCGAGCGGGCCGGTCGCGCCGGTGACCAGGCAGCCGGACATCACGTCGGCGGTGTCGCCGCCGAGCGCGCGGCTGCTGACCGCAACGACTTCCGGATTGGTGTTCCAGCGCGGCACGCCGGCCGGGCTGCCGGCGGGCAGCGGGTCGGGCTGCTGCACGCCGGGCTGGCGGTACGCGCGGGCGACGCCAGTGACCACGGCGTGGAAGACGCCGTTGCTGGTCGCGGTGGCGTTGGTCTCGCTGACGCTGCCCAGGGTGGGCGTGTTGACCGTCAGGCTGGCCGCGGTGACGCGCATGCCTTCGAGGCGTTCGAGCTGGTCGAAGTCGCCCGCCGGGTCCGGGAACGTGGCGGTGAGTTCGATCGGCGCCGGCAGCGGATTGCCGGTGGACACCAGGGTGACGACCGGGGAGCCGCCCAGTTCGGTCAGCGGCGGCTGGGTCGGGTCCTGCGAAGGCACGTACTCCTGCACCTCGCCGCGCACCTGCACGCGGTTACCGACCACGACGTCGGCCGACGGCGCGGCACTGGTGAACACGAACACGCCCTCGGAGGTCAGCGGGTTGGCGTCGGCCTCGGCGTCGGGCATCTGGATGAAGAAGCCGTTGTTGCGCACCGCGGTGACGATGGCGCTGGTGATCACGGTCTGCCCCAGCAGCGGCGAACTCGCACCCGCGCCCTGGATGGCATGCACCGGGACGATGTTGAAGTCATCGCTCAGGATCGTGCCTGTGGCCTGCAGCGAGGCCGGCAGCGCGCCTGTGACGTTGGAGACGTCGACGAAGAAGGTCTCGTCGGCCTCGTTGTCGGTGTCGCCGATGACCTGCACGGTGACGCTGGCGCTGTCGTCGCCTTCGGCGATGGTCATTGCGGTCGTGGCGATCGCGACGTAGTCGCTGCCGGCGGTCGCCGTGCCGTCGCTGGTGGAGACGTCGAACGAGACGCCGCCGGCGCCGGCCGGTTCGCTCAGGCTCAGGACGAAGTCGAACGCCGTGTTGCCGCTGTTGCCCTCGGCGAGGCCGACATTGGCGACCGTCAGCACCGGCTGGCCGCCGCCTGCGCACAGGTTCGGCGGCGAGGCACTGTTGCGCGGGTCCGGCGTGCCGGACGTGAAGTCGGCGCCATTGACGTTGGTGTCGGTGCAGCCGCCGCCGTTGCGCAGCGCGGCGGTGGTGTTGCTCAGCCCGGGCGCGGCGTCCGAGCCTTCGGAGCAGTTGGCGCTGCCGTAGCCGACGAAGTCGACGTTGCCGGTCGGGCAGGTGCCGCCGAGCGCGGTGGTGCTTTCGCTCAGCGCGACCTTGCCGTTGCTGCCGCTCATGGCGATGCCGCCGGTGGCGTCCGGCGTGGGCAGGTCCACGGTGCCGCCGTTGCCGTCGGCCTGCTTGACCAGGTAGTAGCCGCCGGGGCCGATGCTGCCGGCCAGCGGCGTGACCTGCCAGCTGGAGCCGGACGACGAGGCGTACTGCACCGACCAGCCGTCGACGCTGACCGCCTCGGTGCCGTTGTTGTGCAGCTCGATGAAGTCGCTCTTCCAGGTCGCGCCGGAGTTGCCTCCGCCGCCGTACACCTGGCTGATCACCACTTGCGCGTGCGCGGCGCTCACGCCGCAGGACAACAGCAAAGCCAGCGCCAGCCGGCGCGCGAACCTGTTCATGGAGCCACTCCCCTTGTGCGAATGAGATCCTGTCTTGCAGGCGGCCCCCCACCGCGAACGCCCGATTCTGCCGCAGCCCGATGGCAGGTGCATGACGCAGCGCGGCGTGATCGGGTTTGTCGCTAAAATGAACGCATGGCCATCGACAACAACGAGCGCGCGCTCGAGGACGGCATCCACACCGACCTGGCGGGGCGCATGACCTATGCGGGCTACCTCCGGCTGGACCGCCTGCTGTCCGCGCAGACCCCGCTGTCGAAGCCGCCGCACCACGACGAGATGCTGTTCATCATCCAGCACCAGACTTCGGAGCTGTGGCTGAAGCTGCTGATCCACGAGCTCACGGCGGCGGTGGCCCACCTGCGCGGCGACCGCGTGTGGCAGTTCGGCAAGGTGGTCGCGCGCTGCAAGCGGGTGCTCGACCAGCTCACCGCGCAGTGGTCGGTGCTGGAGACGCTGACGCCCTCGGAGTACATGGAATTCCGCGAAATACTGGGCCCGTCGTCGGGCTTCCAGTCGCTGCAGTACCGCACGGTCGAGTTCCTGATGGGCAACAAGAACGCGGGGATGCTCAAGGTATTCGCGCACGATCCGGAGGGCGCCGCCGGGCTGCGCGCGGTGCTCGAGGCGCCGACGCTGTACGACGAATTCCTGCGATATCTGGCGCGCTGGGGCCACGCGGTGCCGGCCGCGCACCTGGAGCGCGACTGGTCGAAGCCGCACGTGTCCGACCCGGCGCTGGTGCAGGTGTTCGAGCGCATCTACGAGGACACCGCCACCCACTGGCGCGAGTACGCGTTGTGCGAGGACCTGGTGGACCTGGAGACCCAGTTCCAGACCTGGCGCTTCCGCCACATGCGCACGGTGATGCGGATCATCGGCTTCCGCTCCGGTACCGGCGGCTCCAGCGGCGTGGGTTTCCTGAAGCAGGCGCTGGACCTGACGTTCTTCCCCGAATTGTTCGAAGTCCGGACGGTGGTTGGGCCTGCCAGATAGTTTTTGGTTCTTCGCCTATCAGTGGGGATGCACGACAAGTCGACGATGCGTGCTCCGGTGGGACGCCTTGACGTGATCATCGGTGCTTCTGCCGAAGCCGCGTAGGTCGGGGTTAAGTCCCCGACGGCTCTTGATCTTTGGTTGTTGAAAGAAGCATCGACAACGAACTGCCAGTGCGGCGTCCCGACCGGGGCATGCGGAAAGCAGGCCATGGATGGCCTGCGGCGGCGAGTCAGGCATGGATGCCTGCCGAGCCGGGGAGCATGCCCCGGTCGGGGCGCCGCTCCTTCCGAAGCCCGCGCTTCAGACGGTCTGCCTGGGTCGCCGCCTCCTGGTTGGGTGAAGAACCGGCTTGTTGCACCGCAACATACCCCTGTTCATTTGACGCGCTTGCGACCCAGCAGGTAAACCTCTCCCCTTTCGTCCGCGCCGTCACGGGGCGGTCACTTTTTCCAAGCACCTGATCAGGGGAGATCCGACCCGTGGTAACCACACCAGCTCCGGCCGGAAACGAAAAGACGTTCCTCGGCCATCCGCGTGGCCTTTACATGCTGTTCTTCGCCGAGATGTGGGAGCGCTTCTCCTACTACGGCATGCGCGCGCTGCTGGTGCTGTACCTGACCAAGCACTGGCTGTTTTCCGACGGCGACGCCTCGATGGTCTACGGCGCCTACACGGCGCTGGTCTACATTACGCCGGTGATCGGCGGCTATATCGCCGACAAATACCTGGGCCAGCGCAAGGCGGTGGCCTTCGGCGCCATCCTGCTATGCATCGGCCACTTCATGATGGGCATCGAAGGCAGCGGCGGCGGCGACAGCCCGGCCATGAACGCCTTCTGGCTGGCGCTGGCGTTCATCATCGTCGGTACCGGCTTCCTGAAAGCCAATATCTCGGTGATGGTCGGCCAGCTGTACCCGCGGACCGACGTGCGCCGCGACGGCGCGTACACGATCTTCTACATGGGCATCAACCTGGGTGCCGCGCTGGGCTCGCTGCTGTGCGGCTACCTGGGCGAGGTCTACGGCTGGAAGTACGGCTTCGGCGCCGCCGGCGTCGGCATGCTGCTGGGCCTGATCGTGTTCGTGATCGGCAAGCCGCTGCTCAAGGGCAATGGCGAGTCGAGCAATCCGGCAAGGCTCCGGGAGCGCGTCGCCGGGGTGCCGTTCGAGTGGCTGCTGTACCTGCTGGGCATCGTGCTGGTCGTGGTGTGCTGGTGGATGGTGCAGAACCAGGAAGTGGTCGGCTGGGGCCTGGGCGTGACCGGCGCGGCGCTGCTGGGCTACGTAGGCTGGGTCGCCATCACCAAGCTGGATGCGCATGCCCGTGACCGGATCTTCGCCGCGGTCATCCTGATGATCGGTTCGGTGTTGTTCTGGGCGCTGTTCGAGCAGGCCGGGTCATCGCTGAACCTGTACACCGACCGCTATGTCGACCGCATGTTCTTCGGCTGGGAAGTCCCCGCGTCGATGTTCCAGTCGATCAACGCGATCTACATCATCCTGTTGGCGCCGCTGTTCGCATGGCTTTGGACCACGCTGGGCCGCCGTGGCCTGGAGCCGTCGGCGCCGGCCAAGTTCGGCCTCGGCATGATCCAGCTGGGCGCGGGCTTCCTGGTGCTGGTGGCCGGCGCTGCGGCGGTGGCCTCCGGCAACGCCACGCCGGTGCTTTTCATCTTCCTGATCTACCTGCTGCATACGATGGGTGAGCTGTGCCTGTCGCCGGTCGGCCTGTCGGCAATGAACCGGCTGGCGCCTACGCACATGGCCAGCCTGATCATGGGTTGCTGGTTCTTCGCCTCCGCCACCGGCAACTTCGCGGCCGGCATGATTGCCCGCGCCACCGGCTCGGAAGCGGCTTCGGGCAGCGATGCCGCCCAGGACGTGGTGCTCGGCGTCTACTCGAAGATCGGCTGGATCGCGATCGCGGTGGGCGTGGGCTTCCTGGTCATCTCGCCGCTGATCAAGAAGCTGATGCACCTGGGCACCATGAAGGACGACGACGACCACATGCTGGCTGGTGAGTCCGAACTGGCCGAGCCGGCCGCCGCGGGCATGCGGACCGACGGCGAACGCAAGCGGTAACACCGCTTGACCGGCCGCCGCGGGTTCAGCCCGCGGCGACCGGGCTGGCGCCTTCGGCGCGCAGTTCGAGTGTGTGCTGCCCGCGAATGAAAGCCGTGGCCAACCGCAACGCCTCGTCGCCCCCGCGATCCGAGCGCAGCGCGCGCACCAGCCGTGCCGGCGTAATGCCGGTCCAATGTGCCAGGTCGTGCGTGGCGTGGGCCTGGTCGGTGTAGCCATGGGCGGCAGCGGCTTCGGCGATGCCCGCGATGCCGTCGTCCAGCGTGCGTAGCAGCGCCTGCAGGCGACGCACTCGTGCGTACTCCTTCGGCGTCATGCCGACGGCCGCGAGGAAGCGCGCCTGCAAGGTGCGCAACGAGATGGCCAGCTGCGTGGCGAGCGTGCCGATGCGCAAGTCGCCGGCGCGCTCGTCGAGCCTGGCCACCGCGCGCTCCACCAGTGCGTCGGGCACGAAGGTGCCGCAGCGCCCGCGCATCAATTGCCACAGTGGTTCCGGGGAGCGGGATGCGGCGCTGGCCTGCGCCGCCGCATGGAAATCCGCTGCAAACGCCGGATCGAGGGTCCGCAGGTCGGGTGCATGGTCGCGGAGCCGCGGCAGCGCGGCGCCGGCCACCAGCGCGCTGCACGCCGGGGCCAGGCGGATGCCGATGCAATGCACCGGGCCCGCGGCCTGTAGTCGGATGGGACCCCGTTGCTGCGCCGCGAAGCACAAAGCCTGGTCAGCGCGCACTTCGCCATCGGGACCATGGAAGCGCAGCGGCACGCCCAGCTCGGCCAGCAGCTCGCAATGGCCATCGGGATAGATGGCATGCACGCCGTCGCCGGGCGCGTCGTCTTGCAACTCCCACAGGCATTGGAGATGCCTGCGCAGATCCTGGGGCGGGGCGTGCTCGACATATTCCATCGGCACGACTTGACACCGGGTCGCGTGTTTTTACAAGCCGCCCGCCCCGGCCAGCGGTAGCCTGTCCCCGTTTTTCATCCGGAGGAGTGGGGCATGGGGAACGCGAAAACCTTGCTGGGGGTGGCTCTTGCGCTGGCGATGGGTCCTGCGGGGGCGGACCAGCCGGCGATCGGGCTGGCCTGGATGGCCGGGCACTGGTGCAGCGAAGAGGACGGACGCCGGATCGACGAGGTCTGGCTGCCGGAGGCCGGGGGAATGCTGCTCGGGATGGCGCGCACGGTGCGCGGCACGGAAGTGCAGTCGTTCGAGTTCATGCGCATCGTGTCCGACGGGCGTTCAGTGAGCTTCCACGCCCAGCCCAACGGCGCGCCGCCGACGGTGTTCACCATGGTCGCGAGCGGCGAAGGCTGGGTCCGGTTCGCGAATCCCGCGCACGATTTCCCGGACCAGGTCGAGTACCGGCGCGAAGGCGACCGGCTCGGCGCCTGGATCGCCGGGCCGGGCCCGGACGGCGCACGGATGCGGATTGCGTTCGAATACCGCGCCTGCGGCGGCTAGCCGCCGGCAGCCGGCTTGGCACGCAGGCGTGGCCCCGGCCTGCGCAAGTCCGCCGTGCTGGCGCTCAGTCGCGCGGTTCCGCGCCCACCTCGGCCTGCAGCTCCAGCTCGTCGAGGCGATCGAGCAGCCGGAACAGCAGGTCGCGCTCCGGCGCTTCCATGCCGGCGAGCAACCGTTGCTCGAAATCCAGCGCCAGCGGCGCGACCTCGTCGTAGATGCCATAACCGGCCTCGCTCAGCGCCAGCACCGAACGGCGACGGTCGTCGCCGTGCACTTCGCGCTCCAGCAGCCCGCGTTCCAGCAGCCGGGCCACCGCGCGGCTGACCGCGACCTTGTCCATCGCCGTGCGCACGGCCACGCCGTTCGCCGACAGGCCGGCGAAGCGCCCGAGCACCGCGATCACCCGCCACTCGGTCACCGCCAGGCCGAAGCGCTCGACGTAGAAGTCGGCGATGGTCTGGCTGACGCGGTTGGAGAGCACGCTCAGGCGATAGGGGAGGAAGCGTTCGAGGTCGAGTACGGCGTGCGACTGCGCGTTTCCGGCGGTGGACGGGTCATCGGGCATGCTGCGCTGCGCCTTGCAAATGGTTTCATCTGAAACTATAACGGCTCACCATCCAATGCAAGCCGCGCCGCCGCATCAGGCGCCGCGTCGCCACGTCACCGAGGAGTCCTCCATGAGCGCGCAGCCGCAGACCAGCCAGGGCCCGAACCTGGGCATGACCGTCACCACGTTCGAGAACCCGATGGGCATCGACGGTTTCGAATTCGTCGAGTTCGCCGCGCCCGAAGGCCAGGGCGAGGCCATGCACGACTACTTCGCGCGCATGGGCTTCACCGCCGTGCTGCGCCACAAGACCCAGCCGATCACGGTGTATCGCCAGGGCGGGGTGAACTTCCTGCTCAACGAGGACCCGGATTCGTTCGCGGCCGACTTCGCGAAGCAGCACGGCCCGTCGGCCTGCGGCTTCGCGATCCGCTTCAACAAGCCTGCTGCCGAGGTCTGCGACAAGGTGCTGGCCAACGGCGGCGAGATGGTGACCGACAAGCCCGACACGAAGGCCGTCGACGCGCCGGTGGTCAAGGGCATCGGCGACTGCATGCTGTACCTGGTCGATCGCTACGGCGACAAGGGCAACATGTACGACGACTACCTGCCGATCCAGGGCGCCGACCAGGACCCGAAGGGCTTCGGCTTGACCTTCATCGACCACCTGACCCACAACCTGTACTTCGGCAACATGCAGAAGTGGTCGGACTACTACGAGAAGCTGTTCAACTTCCGCGAGATCCGCTACTTCGACATCAAGGGCGCCAAGACCGGCCTGGTGTCGAAGGCGATGACCGCCCCGGACGGCATCGTGCGCATCCCGCTCAACGAGTCCAACGACCCCAAGAGCCAGATCAACGAATACCTCGACGCCTACAAGGGCGAGGGCATCCAGCACATCGCGCTCTTCACCGACGACATCTACGAGACGGTCGAGAAGATGCGCGCCGAGGGCGTCGAGTTCCTCGACACGCCCGACACCTACTTCGAGGTGATCGACCAGCGCGTGCCGGACCACGGCGAGGACGTGGCCAGGCTGGCGAAGAACAAGATCCTGATCGACGCCGACCCGGAAACCCACCAGCGCAAGCTGCTGCAGATCTTCACCCAGAACGCGTTCGGCCCGATCTTCTTCGAGATCATCCAGCGCAAGGGCAACGAAGGCTTCGGCGAGGGCAACTTCCAGGCCCTGTTCGAGAGCATCGAGCGCGACCAGATCAAGCGCGGCGTGCTGTAAGACGCGGGCGAGCCCGCTGTTGCTTCTGGCCCCCTCTCCCTCCGGGAGAGGGTTGGGGTGAGGGTCCGGCGAAGTGACGACAGTCAAACCACCGCTGCCAACCACCACGCTCGAGAACTCGCGCCGTTTGCGGCGCGACATGACCGATGCGGAGCAGAAACCCTGGCAACGATTGCGCGGCGGGCAGCTGGATGGCTTGAAGTTCCGCCGCCAGCATCCGGTTCCACCGTACATTGCCGACTTCTGCTGCGTGGCCGAGAAATTGATCGTGGAGCTGGATGGTTCGCAGCACAATGAAGATGTCGATGCCGCCAGAACCCACCGCCTGGAATCGCAGGGCTGGCGAATCCTGCGCTTCTGGGACCACGGCGTGCTGCAACAGACAAAAGCCGTGATCGAAGCGATCTGGAACAGTGCCGGGAAACCGGACCCTCACCCCAACCCCTCTCACGGGAGAGGGGCTTAAGCGAAGAGCAACTGCCATGAGCATCGCAAGCAACGGTTACCAGTCCGGCTTCGGCAACGAGTTCGCCACCGAGGCCGTGCCCGGTGCGCTGCCGGAAGGGCGCAACTCGCCGCAGAAGGTCGCGTTCGGGCTCTACGCCGAGCAGCTGTCGGGCACCGCGTTCACCGCGCCGCGCGGCCAGAACCGGCGCAGCTGGCTGTACCGCATCCGTCCAGCGGCGATGCACGGCACGTTTGAACCGTTCGAGCAGCCGCGCTTCAACAACCTGTTCGGCCATGAGCCGGTCACGCCGGACCAGCTGCGCTGGAACCCGCTGCCGCTGCCCGACGCGCCGACCGACTTCGTCGACGGCCTGTACACCATGGCCGGCAACGGCTATCCGGCCGCGCACAGCGGCGTGGCGATCCACCTGTACGCCGCGAACACGTCGATGCAGGGCCGGTTCTTCTACACCGCCGACGGCGAACTGCTGATCGTGCCGCAACAGGGACGATTGGTGATCGCCACCGAGCTGGGCGTGCTGGAAGTCGAGCCGCAGGAGATCGCGGTGATCCCGCGCGGCGTGCGCTTCCGCGTCGAACTGCCCGACGGCCCCTCGCGCGGCTACGTGTGCGAGAACTTCGGCGGCCTGCTGCGCCTGCCCGACCTGGGGCCGATCGGCTCCAACGGCCTGGCCAACCCGCGCGACTTCCTGACGCCGAACGCGGCCTACGAGGACGTCGACGGTGACTTCGAGCTCGTCGCCAAGTTCCAGGGCCACCTGTGGCGCGCGCCGATCGGGCATTCGCCGCTGGACGTGGTCGCATGGCACGGCAACTACGCGCCGTACAAGTACGACCTGCGTCGCTTCAACACCATCGGCTCGATCAGCTTCGACCATCCCGACCCGTCGATCTTCACCGTGCTCACCTCGCCCAGCGAAATCCCTGGCACGGCGAACATGGACTTCGCGATCTTCCCGCCGCGCTGGCTGGTGGCGCAGGACACGTTCCGGCCGCCGTGGTTCCACCGCAACGTGGCCAGCGAGTTCATGGGCCTGGTGCACGGCGCCTACGACGCCAAGGCGGAAGGCTTCGCGCCCGGCGGCTGTTCGCTGCACAACTGCATGACCGGGCACGGGCCGGACGCGGCGACGTTCGACAAGGCCTCCGCCGCCGACCTGTCGAAGCCGGACGTGATCACCGACACCATGGCCTTCATGTTCGAAACCCGCGCGGTGATCGCGCCGACCCGGCAGGCGCTCGACGCCGCGCACCGGCAGCGCGACTACCAGCAGTGCTGGGCCGGGCTGCAGAAGCACTTCGCGCCGCCGCGCTGAACAACGACCGGGGTCGCAGTTCCGGCACGTGGCGGGGCGATGTTCGCAAGGCGTTAACGCCGAATCGCCAAGCCTGTGCCCTGTTTTTCACGGAGCAAGGGGCATGAAACCGACGATTCCCGCGATTGCGCTGCTGGCGCTCGCGCTCGCCGCCTGCCAGGCCGACCGCGCGCCGGACGCCGCCGATGGCGCCGCGCCTGCGGACGGTGTCGACGCGATGGCCAACGACCCGGCCGCGCCGCCGCCGCTCGACCAGCCGGTCGAAGACGTGCCGCCCGCCACCGCGCCCGCCGGCGTCAACCAGTTCCCGGACCTCGGCCTCGTGCGCATGGACGGCTACGGCGACATGCGCTTCGGCATGACCGCCGACGAAGCCCGGCAGGCCTGGGGCGGCGAGCTCAAGGGTGCGGGGGACGAGGCAGCGACCTGCTACTACCTCACGCCGAAGTGGGTCGACATTCCCTCCGATTTCGCCTTCATGTTCGAGAACGGCAAGTTCGTCCGCTACGACGTCGGCACCGGCCGCGAGATCGCGCCCGGCGGCGGCAAGGTGGGCATGGATGCCGACGAGATCCGCGGCCTGTATGCCGGCCGGGTCGAGGAAACGCCGCACAAGTACGTCGAAGGCGGCAAGTATCTCGGCGTGAAGGACATCAGCGGCGGCGAGGGCAAGCTGGTGTTCGCCACCGACGGGGATGGCAAGGTCACCTCGTGGCGGGTGGGCGTGCCGCCGCAGGTGGATTACGTGGAGGGGTGCAGCTGACGGTCGCGGGCGGCCGGTCGCCGGAGCGGGAGCCCGGCGACTTGCCGCCGGTTCGTTCAACCGCCCCTTGGCTGGAAGGCACTGGGTTCCCGCTTTCGCGGGAATGACGACCTTGGGCCCCGGAGGGCCTCGAGGCGTCGCGTTCTGTCTCGCGATCGCCGTGCCGCTAGAATCCCCGTCACGCCAAGGTAGGAGATCGCGCCATGTTCGAGGCAATCGGGTTCTTCGTGCTCGGGCTGGGGTTCCTGGCGCTGGGAGGCGACTCCATCGTCAAGGGCACCTCCGGGCTTGCGCAGCGCATGGGCGTGTCGCCGTTCGTCGCGGGGCTGCTGCTGGTGGCCTTCGGCACCTCGCTGCCGGAACTGGCGGTCAATGCGCGCGCGGTGTTCACCGGCAACCCGGCGCTGGCGCTGGGCAACGCGGTGGGCAGCAACATCGCCAACGTTGGCCTGACCCTGGGCGCGGCCGCGCTGGCAGCGCCGCTGCTGGTGCGCTGGCGCGCGCTGGCGCCGCTGCTGCTGTGCCTGATGCTCGGCACGGTGGCGGTGATCGCTGCCGGCTGGGACGGGACGCTGTCGCGGTTCGAGGGCGCGCTGCTGCTGGTCGCCTTCGTCGGCGTGCTGGCCGCCTGCATCGGCCGCACCCGCAAAGAGAAGCCGGAGCTGCAGGACGCGATCGCCGCGTTCGCGCGCACCAGCACCAACCTCTGGCAGAACCTGCTGCGTTTCGCGATCGCCGTGGTGCTGCTGTACTTCGGCGCGCGCTGGGTGGTGCAGTCGGCGCCGGTGATCGGCCAGGCGCTGGGCATGGCGCCGCTGCTGACCGGCCTGCTGGTGGTCGCGATTGGCACCGCGCTGCCGGAGATGGCCGCCGCGGTCGCAGCCGCGCGGCGCGGGCAGGGCGACATGGTCGCCGGCCACGTGATCGGTTCGAGCGTGTTCAACCTGCTGGTCGTGCTTGGCGGCATGGCCGTGGTGCGTGACGTGCCGGTGCCGACGTCGTTCGTGCGCTTCGAACTGCCCGCGGCGCTGGTGTTCGCGCTGATGCTGTACCCGATGCTGCGCGGCGACCTGCGCGTGAGCCGGACCGAAGGCGGGATCCTGCTGGTGGCGTTCGTGGCCTGGGTCGTGTTCGAATCGTTCCTGATTCGAGCAGGTTGAGGTTTATGCGGGTCAGGACACTCCGCGCCGGTGCGGCGCAGCTTTTTGCCGACTTTTTCAAACTGGAGGCCGCCAGCGGCATCCTGCTGATCGTCGCGGCGTTGATCGCGCTGGTCTGCGCCAACACGTCGCTGCATGACCTCTACCAGGGCTTCCGCGAACTGCCGGTGCAGCTGCGCATCGGTGCGTTCGGCATCGACAAGCCGCTGCTGCTGTGGATCAACGACGGCCTGATGGCGCTGTTCTTCCTGCTCGTCGCGCTGGAGATCAAGCGCGAGACGCTGGGTGGACAGCTTTCGAGCACCGACCAGCTGATGTTGCCGCTGGTCTGCGCTGCGGCAGGCGTGGCCGTGCCGGCGATCATCTACTGGTGGTTGAATCGCGGCGATTCCATCGCGCTGCGCGGCTGGGCTGTTCCCACCGCCACCGACATTGCATTCGCACTGGGCATCCTCGCGCTGCTCGGGTCGCGCGTGCCGCTGGGCATGAAGCTGCTGCTGTCGACGATCGCGGTGGTCGACGACCTGATCGCGATCGTGATCATCGCGGTGTTCTACACGCATGGCATGTCGTTCGTGGCCCTGGGATGGGCGGCGGCCGCCATCGCGGCCATGGCGATCCTCAACCGGCGTGGCGTTACCGCGCTGACGCCTTACCTGCTGTTCGGCGTCGTGCTGTGGGTCTGCGTGCTGAAGTCAGGGGTGCATGCGACCCTCGCAGGCGTGGTGACCGGACTGCTGATCCCGCATGTGAGCCGGCGCAACGAACTCGACGACGCAACCGAACACTCGCCGGTGGAAACGCTCGAGCACGCGCTGCATCCCTGGGTGGCCTACGGCATCCTGCCGCTGTTCGCCTTCGTCAACGCGGGGCTGGTACTCGGCGGCCTGGGCATGGACGACCTGCTGTCGCCGCTGCCGCTGGGCATCGCGCTGGGACTGGTGCTGGGCAAGCCGGTCGGCATCGTGTCGGCGGCGGTGCTGATGCGCGCGGCCGGCTTCGTGCGTTTTCCGCAGGGCATGGACTTCAAGGGGCTGCTGGGAATGGGCATGCTGTGCGGCATCGGTTTCACCATGAGCCTGTTCATCGGCTCGCTGGCGTTCTCGCGTGAGCCGCTGCTGTACACCGAAAGCGTGATCGGCGTGCTGGTGGCGTCAACGGTGTCGGCGGTGATGGGCTACATGTGGCTGCGCGTGGTGCTCAAGCCGCGACCCGACGGCGACTGAGATGCGCCACGCGCTGGTCTTCGGGGGCAGCGGCCAGATCGGCAGGCCGTTGCTGGTGCGCCTGCGCCGGCGCGGATGGCAGGTGCTCGCGGTGTCGCGCCGCGAACAGCCGCCGACGCCGGGCGTGCGCTGGTTGCGCGGGGACCTGGAAACCGTCGAGGGCCTGCCTTCGCGCGTCGACGCAATCTTCAGCTGCGGGCCGCTCGATCATTTCGCACTCTGGTACGCGCGGTCTCCCGTCGAATGCCCGCGCGTGGTCGCATTCGGCTCGACCAGCGTCGAAGTCAAGCGCGACTCCGCGGACGCCGCCGAGCGAAACCTGGCCGCACGCCTGCGCGAAGGCGAGGCCGGCGTGCTGGCCGCCGCCTCGGCGCGCGACGCTGCGGCCACGCTGCTGCGTCCAACCCTGGTCTACGGCGCCGCCGGCGACCGCACCCTGACCCGGATCGCCGCGGTCGCGGCGCGCTGGCACCGCTTCGCCCTGCCGAGCGACGCCACCGGCCTGCGCCAGCCGGTGCACGTCGAGGACCTCGCGACGGCCGCGTTCGCCACGCTCGATGCGCCGGCGACGCACGGCCGCACCTACGCGCTGCCGGGCGGCGAAACGCTGGCCTACAGCGACATGGTCGCCCGCGTGCTGTCGACGCTGCAGCCGCCGGCGAAATTGCACCTGCTGCCGCCCGTGGCGTTTCGTGCACTGCTGTCGCTGGCGCACGCGGCCGGCGTCGCCCGCGACTTCGGCAACGCTGCACTGGCCCGCATGCGCGACGACCTGGCCTTCGACATCGAACCTGCAAGAAGCGACTTCGGCTACACGCCTCGTCCGTTCGAGCCGACTGCGGAAATGTTCATCGCCAAACGAGATTAGCCAGGCACACAACAACCCGACGATTGCCCTTGCCCTTGTCCTTGCCCTTGCTTTTGACCTTGACCTTGACCTTGACCTTCCGGCCCCTCCGTAGCGGCGGAGTCGGCGGATCAGACCCGCAGGGCGCCGCACATGGATGTGCGGCGGTTTTCGCAGGGGCGGGATGCCCCTTCGAAAAATCCCGCCGGCTCCGCGAACCCGGTGCAACGCACCGGGCGCGAAGGCGGGGTGTGTTTTCTTTGCGCCAGGTTTCTTTGCACAAGCAAAGAAAGGTGGCTCGCGCCGTCACGGCGCGAAAGCTTTTGTCTTTGGTCTCCACCAAACAGCAGGCGGGTCAAGACCCGCCCTACGATGGATCACACGGCTGCGGCGCGAAAAGCGCGTCGGGGGCGTAGCCCCGACCTGCGATCGGTCTAGTACTTCCAGCCGATCTTGCGGTATGCCTTCGCCAACACCCATGCCGGCCCGATCAGCAAATACCGCAGATCGGTGAAGAAGCTCGGCTTGCGCCCCTCGAACAGCTTGCTGTGCCCGACGAACTGCGCGATCCATGCCACCACGAACACCGCGATGGCCGCGTACAGCAGGTTCCACACCCCATGGGTGTCGTACACCCAGCGCGTGAACCACGCCATGGCCACGAACACGACCAGCATGCCGAATCCCAGCGGGCGCGATGCGCGCCAGTAGAACATCCACGCCGCGAACATCGCCAGCGCCGCCCACAGGCCGGCCTTGAACCAGGTGATCGGCACCGGGATGCACCACAGCAGCGCGATCACGCTCCACAGGATCGCCGGCACCGCGAACACGTGGATCCACTGGTTGGTGTCGTTGCGGTGGTCGCCGGAGTAACTGGCGAACCAGCGGTCGATGGGGCGTTGCGCCGATTCGGCCTGCGCGTTCATGGGCGGGGCTCCGGGAGAACCTGCGCCAAGCATAGCGCGTCGCAGGCCGGGGCTACGCCCCCGACGGCCTTTGATCTTCGCCCTTGATCCATGACATCGAGCTGGAAGCCGCGAAAAAAGCTGTCGGGGGCGTGGCCCCGACCTACGAAATCCCCGCCAGCTTCTGCAGCGCCTCGGCGTACTTCGCGCGGGTGCGTTCGATCACCTCGGCGGGCAGGCGCGGGCCGGGCGCGGTTTTCCCCCAGTCCAGCGTTTCCAGGTAATCGCGCACGAACTGCTTGTCGTAGCTCGGCGGGCTGGTGCCGACCTCGTATTCGTCCGCCGGCCAGTAGCGCGAGGAGTCGGGCGTGAGCATCTCGTCCATCACGTACAGGCGGCCGTCGGCGTCGGTGCCGAACTCGAACTTGGTGTCGGCCAGGATGATCCCGCGCTCTGCCGCGTAGTCGGCGGCGAACGCGTACAACCGCAGCGTCGCGTCGCGTACCTGCTCGGCGAGTTCCGCGCCGATGCCGCGGACCATGGTGTCGAAGTCGATGTTCTCGTCGTGGTCGCCGACCGCGGCCTTGGTCGACGGCGTGAACACCGGCTGCGGCAGCTGCTGCGCCTGACGCAGGCCGTCGGGCAGGGTGATGCCGCTAACGCGGCCGGTCTTCTGGTAGTCGCGCCAGCCGCTGCCGATCAGGTAGCCGCGGGCGATCGCCTCCACCGGCACCGGCTTGAGCCGGCGCGTGACCACCGAGCGCCGCGCGTACAGCGCCGCGTCCACGCCCGCCGGAAGCACCGACGCCACGTCGATGCCGGTGAGGTGGTTGCGCACGATGTGCGCGGTCTTGCCGAACCAGAAATTGCTGATCTGGCACAGCATCTCGCCCTTGCCGGGGATGGGGTCGGGCAGCACCACGTCGAAGGCGCTGAGGCGGTCGGTGGCGACCATCAGCAGTTTCGGGTCGGCGTCGCCGCCCGGCAGGTCGAACACGTCGCGGACCTTGCCGCGGTGGCGCAGGTGGAGGCCGGGGAGGCTGGCCTCGAGCAGGGTCGTTGCCATTGGGTCGGGTTGAAGCCTACGGGCGGGCATTGTAGCCATGCGCGGCGGCGGGCGCGGCGGGCTTGTCTCCCTCGCCCTCAGGGGAAGGGTTGGGGTGGGTTTCCAGTCAGTGGCGTCGTTAGTTGAAACCTGTCCGCACCGAAACCCATCCCCACCCAACCCTCCCCTTGAAGGGGAGGGCTTAGAATCTCCCCCATGAATCGCTGGTACGGAAAAGTCCTCGGCTTCATCGCCGGCTGGCTGCTGCTGCGCCACCCGGCCGGCGGCCTCATCGGCCTGGTCATCGGCCACGCCTTCGACTCCGACTGGTTCCGCGGCCCGCGCGAGAATCCCTGGCGCGTGCTCGGCCTGACCGACGAGGCCAGCGATGCCGAAGTCGACCTCGCATACCGCCGCCTGATCACCCAATACCACCCGGACAAGCTCGCCGGCGCAGCCGACGAACTGCGCCGCCAGGCCGATGCCCGCGCCCGCGAGATCAACGCCGCCTACGACCGCATCAAGACGCTGCGCGGACGCAAGTAGTCCGCCGATCGCGGCCATGGCCGCTCCCACCGGCGCCGCACGCCCGAAGAATCCAGCACGAGAGCCACCATGCAACCGACCGTCATCGCCCCGTCCATCCTGTCCGCCGACTTCGCCCGCCTCGGCGAGGAAGTCGACAACGTCCTCGCGGCCGGCGCCGACTGGGTGCACTTCGACGTGATGGACAACCACTACGTGCCCAACCTCACCATCGGCCCGATGGTCTGCGAGGCGCTGCGCAAGCACGGCGTGACCGCGCCGATCGACGTGCACCTGATGGTCGAACCGGTCGACCGGCTCATTCCGGACTTCGCGAAAGCCGGCGCCACCGACATCAGCTTCCACCCCGAGGCCAGCCGCCACGTGCATCGCACGATCCAGCTGATCAAGGGCGAAGGCTGCCGCGCGGGGCTGGTGCTCAACCCGGCCACGCCGCTGGACGTGCTCGACTACGTGCTCGAGGACCTGGACATGGTGCTGCTGATGTCGGTCAACCCCGGCTTCGGCGGGCAGAGCTTCATCCCCTCGACGCTGCGCAAGATCGAGCGCGTGCGCGAGCGCATCGCCGCCAGCGGCAAGGCCATCCGGCTGGAGGTCGACGGCGGCGTCAAGCCGGGCAACATCGCCGACATCGCCAAGGCCGGCGCCGACACCTTCGTCGCCGGCTCGGCGATCTTCGGCCACGCAGACTATGCGCAGGTGATCGGCCGGATGCGGGCGGCCGTAGACTCGGTGCGCTGACCGCCGGGGGCATGCTCTTGTGGGAGCGGCTTCAGCCGCGGGCTCTAGCTCCCTCCCCTGCGGAGGCAGGGGAGGGCTGGGGAGGGGTGTCTTTGGGATCATCACGAACCGTGACCACCCCCTCCCAACCTCCCCCTGCCGTCGCAGGGGGAGGGGCAACAGCAACAGCTCGTGGCTGAAGCCGCTTCCACAAGGTGAAGATGCGCCGATGGCGGCATCGCCCGGTTCACGCGCCGTCGATGGCACGCTGGTAGCGTGCCGGCTCCACCCGCCGACACTTCTTCCCGATGCCCGGACTGAACTGGTTCCTCATCCTCAACGGCAAATCCGCCGGCGACGATGCCGTGCGCGAGGCCGTGCAGGCGATGCGCGCGCTGGACATCGCGCTGGAAGTGCGCGTGACCTGGGAGGACGGCGACGCGGAGCGATACGTGGTCGAGGCACTGGAACGTGGCGCGGATCGTGTGATCGCCGGCGGCGGCGACGGCAGCCTCAGCGAAGTGGCGGAGACGCTGGCACACGCCGATGGCGATGCCGATACCTTGCCCGCATTGGGCCTGCTGCCGCTGGGAACGGCGAACGATTTCGCCAGCGCGGCGGGCATTCCCGACGACCCGCTGGCGGCGCTTGAGCTTGTCAGCGACACGTCGCCGCGCGCGATCGACCTGCTGCGGCTGGACGCCGACGGCCGCGTGCATTGGGCGGCCAACCTCGCCAGCGGCGGCTTCGGCACCCAGGTCACGGTCGAAACGCATGACGGCCTGAAGAAGATCCTCGGCGGCCTGGCCTACATGGTCACGGGCATGGCGAAGGTCGCGCGCATCGAGCCGATCGCGGCGCGCATGCGCGGGCCGGATTTCGCCTGGGAAGGGAGCTTCATCGCCCTGGGCGTCGGCAACGGTCGCCAGGCCGGCGGCGGGCAGGCGCTGTGTCCCGATGCGCTGGTCGACGACGGCCTGCTCGACGTGACCTTGGTGCCGGAACTGTCGGGCGAGGTCGGCGGCACCCTGGCGACCCTGCTCAAGGCCGGCAAGGAGGCGGCACTCGACGAGGTCGCGGTCCGCGCGCGCCTGCCGTGGCTGGAGATCGAGGCGCCGGCGCCGCTGGTGCTCAACCTCGACGGCGAGCCGGTCGAGTCCTCGCGCTTCCGGATCGAGTGCGTGCCCGGCCGCCTGCGCATGCACCTGCCGCAGGGCTGCCCGCTGCTGGGATCGGCATAGCTCCACCGCGCCGCGCAACCGTCGCGCGAACCGCGCAAAGCCGCTACAGTTGGCGCATGGACTCCCGGGCCCTTCCGCACCGCGTTCCCGCCGACCTGGGTTGGCGATGGTGGCTTGCAGCCGCCGTCGACCCCGCCCATCCGTCCGCCAAGGAAACGCCGCGTGACCACGTCCGCATCGCCATCGCCGCAGTCCCCGCAAGCATCTGATCCCCGCACCCCCGGCGCACGCGCCCGCGTGCCCGTGGTGCGCGAGGTGCTGTCCGACCTCGACACGCCGCTGTCGGTCTACCTCAAGCTGGCCGACGGCCCGCACACCTACCTGTTCGAATCGGTCGAGGGCGGCGAGCGCTTCGGGCGTTACTCGATCATCGGCCTGCCGGCGCGGCGCGTGTTCGCCTTCCACGGCAACATGTTGTCCGTCAGTGAGTACGGGGAGACAGTCGGGACGCGCGAGGTGGCCGATCCGCTGGCGGAAGTCGAGCGCCTGCGCGCCATGCATCCGGTGTCGAAGGTCGAAGGCCTGCCCGGCTTCACCGGCGGCCTGGTCGGCTGGTTCGGGTTCGAGGCCATCCAGTACGTCGAACCGCGCTTCTCCACTGGCCACGCCCGCGACGAGCTGGGCACGCCCGACATCCTGCTGATGCTCAGCGAGGAGGTCGCGGTGTTCGACAACCTCAAGGGCCGTCTGTACCTGGTCGTGCACGCCGACCCTGGCGAGCCGCAGGCGATGGCGCGCGCCAACCGGCGCCTCGACGAACTCGGCCACCGGCTGCGCCACGCCGGCGCCGGCTATCCGGAAATGCTGCAACCCGCGGCGCTGGACGAGGCCGACTTCGAGTCCGGCTTCACCCGCGAGGGCTTCATCGCCGCGGTGGAGAAGTGCAAGGAGTACATCCGCGCCGGCGACGTGTTCCAGGTGGTGCCGTCGCAGCGGCTGAGCGTGCCGTTCCACGCGCGCCCGGTCGACGTGTACCGCGCGCTGCGCGCGCTCAACCCGTCGCCGTACATGTACTTCCTCGACGTAGGCGACATCCAGGTCGTTGGCGCCTCGCCGGAGATCCTCGCGCGGCTGCAGCATGACGACGCCGGCCGCGGCACCGTCACCGTGCGCCCGCTGGCCGGCACCCGTCCGCGTGGGAAGACGCCGGACGAGGACGCCGCGCTGGAAGCCGAACTGCTCGCCGACCCCAAGGAGCGCGCCGAGCACCTGATGCTGATCGACCTGGGCCGCAACGACGTCGGTCGCGTCGCCGAGCCGGGCACGGTGCAGGTGGGCGAGCAGTTCGTGGTCGAGCGCTACAGCCATGTCATGCACATCGTGAGCGAGGTCACCGGCACGCTGCGCGAAGGGCTGGGCTACGTCGACGTGCTGCGTGCGGCGTTCCCGGCCGGCACGGTCAGCGGCGCGCCCAAGATCCGTGCGCTGGAGATCATCCGCGAACTGGAGCCGGTCAAGCGCAACGTGTACTCGGGCGCGGTCGGTTACCTCGGCTGGCACGGCGACGCCGACATGGCGATCGCGATCCGCACCGCGGTGATCCAGGGCGGTCGCCTGCACGTGCAGGCCGGCGCCGGCATCGTCCACGACTCCGACCCGGAAAAGGAATGGGAGGAGACGATGAACAAGGGCCGCGCGCTGTTCCGCGCCGTCGCCGAGGCGGCGAGGGGACTGTGAACTTCCAGGGGGAGGTGTTGCGATGAAAAAGATCCTGTGGGCCTTGCTGCCGTGGCTGGCGATCCTGTCGATGGTGGCGCACGGGCACGAGGTCGAAGTGCTCGAGACGTATCCGCCGGGCGATCGCGTAGAACTTGGTCCGGGTCAGGAATTCCACCTGCGCATCGCCTACTCGACCGACCCGGTTGCCCGGATCTTCGTGCGGCCGTACCTGGACGGCAGGGAGATTTTTTCCGATGGCAGCCCTTCGCCCGCTTACCGCGGCGAGGGCGAGACCTCCGCCTGGTTCTCTTTCAAGGGCATCGGCGACAGCGCGGACGAGGTGCGCGTCTTCATCGGCAACAGCAGCGGGCTGAAGAAGCCGGCGCTGGTCTACCCGGTGTCCATCGCCAGCGTTCCGGCGGCGGATGCGCCACCGCCGGCGCCTGCATGGGTGGCGACGCTGAAGGACGGCGTGGTGGCGGCCACGGGCGGGCCGCAACAGCCGATGACGCAGGGCGACAAGATCGGAATGAGCGTGTTCATGGTCGTGGTTTTCGGCCTGGCGCTGTTCGGGCTGGTTGCGCCGGCCTGGTGCTTCCGGCGCTGGCACGGGGGCTGGCGGATCGCCGCGGCGATCCCGATGGTGGGCATGGGCCTGTTCGTCGTCTTCCTGCTGCTCACCGCCGTGTTCGACCCCGGCTCGCTGGGCCTGCTGCCGTTCGTGGTGCTGATGGGCGCGGTGCCGTGCAGCGTCGCCATCATCGTGCTGTTCCTGGTGCGCAAGTTCACCGGTGCCGATCGCAGGGAAACGGCATGATCCTGATGATCGACAACTACGACAGCTTCACCTTCAACCTCGTGCAGTACCTGCAGGCGCTGGGCGCAGAGGTACGGGTGGAGCGCAACGATGCGCTCGACATGGACGCGATCGCCAGACTGGCGCCGGAGAAGATCGTGATCTCCCCGGGGCCGTGCACGCCGAACGAGGCGGGTGTGTCGCTGGACCTGATTGCCACACTCGGCGCGCGCGTGCCGATCCTCGGCGTGTGCCTGGGCCACCAGGCGATCGGCCAGGCGTATGGCGGGTGCGTGGTGCGCGCCGGCAGGATCATGCACGGCAAGACCTCGCCGATCCGGCATCGCGGGCAGGGTGTGTTCGCCGGATTGCCGGACGGCTTTGATGCCACGCGCTACCACTCGCTGGTGGTCGACAAGGACTCGCTGCCAGATTGCCTTGAGGTGACGGCGTGGACCGAGAACGACGACGGCTCGGTCGAAGAGATCATGGGCCTGCGTCACCGCGAACATCCGGTGGAAGGCGTGCAGTTCCACCCCGAGTCGATCCTGACCGAGCATGGACATGCGTTGCTGAAGAATTTCCTGGAGCGGCAGGTGTTGCTTCCCCCTTCGAAAAAGGGGGATTGAGGGGGATTTGCTTCTGCAGTTGTTGCTGCCGGAAAAGGCAACAGCAAATCCCCCATACCCCCTTTTTCAAAGGGGGCAAAGTCAAAATCCATTCCCCATTCCCCATTCCCCATTCCCCATTCCCCAGTCCCCAGTCCCCAGTCCCCAGTCCCCAGTCCCCAGTCCCCAGTCCCCAGTCCCGGTTCAAGCCATGCCGATTACCCCCCAGGAAGCCCTCCAGCGCACCATCGAGCACCGCGAGATCTTCCACGACGAAATGGTCGACCTGATGCGCCAGGTCATGCGCGGCGAAGTGTCGCCGGTGATGACCGCGGCGATCCTCACCGGCCTGCGGGTGAAGAAGGAGACGATCGACGAGATCGCTGGTGCGGCGAAGGTGCTGCGCGAGTTCGCGTTGCCGGTGCCGGTTGCGGACAAGTCGAACCTGGTCGACATCGTCGGCACCGGCGGCGACGGCGCGCATACGTTCAACATCTCCACTGCCTCGATCTTCGTGGTCGCGGCGGCAGGCGCGCGCGTTGCCAAGCACGGCAACCGCAGCGTGTCGTCGAAGTCGGGCAGCGCCGACGCGCTCGAGGCCCTCGGCGCGAAGATCGAACTGCAGCCGGAGCAGGTCGGGCGCTGCCTGGACGAGTGCGGCATCGGCTTCATGTTCGCGCCCATCCACCACCCGGCGATGAAGGTGGTCGCACCGGTGCGCCGCGAGATGGGCGTGCGCACGCTGTTCAACATCCTCGGGCCGCTGACCAATCCCGCAGGCGCACCGAACATCCTGATGGGCGTGTTCCATCCGGACCTGGTGGGCATCCAGGTGCGCGTGCTGCAGGCGCTGGGCGCGGAGCGCGCGCTGGTGGTGTGGGGGCGCGACGGCATGGACGAACTGTCGCTGGGATCGGCGACGCTGGTCGGCGAGCTGCGTGACGGCGTGGTGCGCGAGTACGACGTGCATCCGGAGGATTTCGGCATCGCCATGGCCGCCAGCCGCAACCTGCGCGTGTCCGGCCCTGCCGAGTCGAAGGCGATGCTGCTGGACGCGCTCGGCAACAAGGCCGGATTGCCGCTGGAGATCGTCGCGCTCAATGCCGGCGCGGCGCTGTATGTCGCCGGTGTGGCCGATTCGATCAACGACGGCATCGCCCGGGCGCGCGAGGCGGTCGCCTCCGGCGCGGCGATGGCGAAGCTGGAGGAATTCGTCGCCGTGACGAGAAAGCCGTAGGTCGGGGCTACGCCCCCGACGCCCTGGATACCCGAAGTCGGGGGCGTAGCCCCGACCTACGAACCGCCATGACCACGCCATTTGCCAACCTCCCTGCGCCGCCGTATTACGCGGTGATCTTCAGCTCCCGGCGCCGCGACGGCGACGACGACGGCTATGGCGCCGCGGCCGAACGCATGGTGGAACTCGCGCGCGAACAGCCGGGATTCCTGGGCGTGGAGTCGACGCGCGGCGCGGACGGATTCGGCATCACCGTGTCGTACTGGGAGAGCGAGGAGGCCATCCGCGCCTGGCGCCGGCACGCGGAGCACGCCGCCACCCGCGAACAGGGACGCGCACGCTGGTATGCGCACTTCGAGATCAGGGTGGCGAAAGTCGAACGCGCCTACGGCTGGGACGCCGGCGGCGGCCAGCACGGCGAATGATGTTATTTTGGCCACGGTGACGGCCGTCCGGGCGCGTCGCCGCGGCGCCTGCGTGGCGCCGGTTCCAGGGGAACTGGCCGCCGGAGAGCGGTACGAGGAGTCAGCACCGCAATGTGTCCAAGCAGGGTCGCCGAGGGCGAAGAACGTGGCTGGATCGTCCCGATCGGCGGGGCCGAGGACAAGGAGATGCGGCGCCGCATCCTCAAGCGCTTCGTGCAGCTGTGCGGCGGGCGCGACGCCGACATCGCCATCATCCCCACCGCCAGCAAGCTGCCGGACACCGGCCAGCGCTACGAGGAACTGTTCGACCGGCTCGAAGCCGGCCGCGCGCGCTCGATCGGCTTCGCCAGCCGCGAGGACGGCCAGCGCGACGACTACCTGCGCCAGCTCGAGACCGCCACGGGCGTGTTCTTCACCGGCGGCAACCAGCTGCGCATCTCCACCATCATCGGCGGCACCCCGGCGGCGAAGCTGATCCGCGAGCGCAACGCGCGCGGCGTGCACGTCGGCGGCACCAGCGCCGGCGCCAGCATCCTCAGCGACCACATGATCGCCTTCGGCAAGGAAGGCTCGTCCCCGCGCGCGGGCAGCGTGCGGCTGGCGCCGGGGCTTGGCCTGACCAACCGCTTCATCATCGACCAGCACTTCCGCCAGCGCGACCGCCTCGGCCGCCTGGTCGCGGCCCTGGCGTTCAACCCGTTCGCGATCGGCATCGGCCTGGACGAGGACACCGCCGCCTTCATCAGCCCGGACAACGTGCTGGAAGTGGAGGGCAGCGGCGCGATCACCGTGGTCGACGCCGGCGACCTGCAGTTTTCCTCCATGGCCGAGGTCGGCCAGAACCAGCCGGTGTGCCTGCTGGGCCTGAAGGTGCACATCCTGGTCGCGGGCGCCACGTTCGACCTGCACACGCGCCACGCGTCGCCGGGTACATTGGTGGACGACAAGAGCTGAAAGTAGAGAGGGGAGTGCCGATGCGTGTCCTGAACCGTTCCGTCTACGTCGGTCCGTCGCTGTACGCGCACTTCCCGGTCATCCGGCTCGAGCTCGACCTGGGCGCGCTCGAAGCCTGGCCGACCGCGAAGCTGGGCCCGTCCTTCGTCGACGCCCTGGTCGAGGCGCTGCCGGGCCTGGCCGAGCACGGCTGCTCGTACCGCGAGCCGGGCGGCTTCATCCGCCGCATGCGCGAAGGCGAGGGCACCTGGCTGGGCCACGTGCTCGAACACGTCGCGATCGAGCTGCAGAACATGGCCGGCGAGGACGTCACCTTCGGCAAGACCCGCAGCATCTCCGACGACCGTCCGGGCGTGTATTCGGTGGTCTACGAATACGAGCAGAAGGAAGTCGGCATCGGCGCGGGCGAGCTGGCGCTGCGGTTGCTCGAATCGCTGCTGCCCGAAGACCTGCGCACGCCGGGCAACCTGCCCGAAGACTGGGAATGGGACACCGCGCGCGACGACTTCATCCGCTACGCGCAGCGCCGTGCGCTGGGCCCGTCGACCGCCTCGTTGGTGCGCGCGGCCGAGGAGCGCGACATCCCGTGGTTGCGCCTGAACCAGCAGTCGCTGGTGCAGTTCGGCCACGGCAAGTACCAGCAGCGCATCCAGGCCACGGTGACCGGGCGCACGCCGCACATCGCGGTTGAGCTGGCCGGCGACAAGGAGGAAACCAACAAGATCCTCGCCTCGCTCGGGTTGCCGGTGCCGCGCCAGATCCTGGTCACCAGCCAGACCGACGCGCTCAAGGCCGCGCGCCGGCTCGGCGGGTCGGTGGTGCTCAAGCCGTACAACGGCAACCACGGGCGCGGCATCACCATCGACATCAGCGGCGACGACGAGATCCGCGAGGCCTTCAACGCCGCGCGCGAGCATTCGCGCTCGGTGATCGTCGAGACCTTCCAGCCCGGCGACGACCACCGCCTGCTGGTCATCAATGGCGAGCTGGTCGCGGCCACGAAGCGCACGCCGGGCCACGTGGTCGGCGACGGCACGCACACCATCACCGAGCTGGTCGAGGTCGTGAACCAGGACCCGCGCCGCGGCGTCGGCCACGAGAAGGTGCTCACGCGCCTGGAACTCGACGCGCAGGCGCAGCTGATGATGGAGCGCGCCGGCCACTCGGCCGACTCGGTGCCGAAGGAAGGCGAAACCGTCTACCTGCGCTCCACCGCCAACCTGTCCACCGGTGGCACCGCCACCGACGTCACCGACGTCATCCACCCCGACAACCGCGACATGGCGGTGCGCGCGGTGCGCGCGATCGGCCTGGACGTGGGCGGCGTGGACTTCATCACGCCCAACATCGCCGAGAGCTACAAGTCGATCGGCGGCGCGATCTGCGAGGTCAACGCCGCGCCGGGCTTCCGCATGCACGTCGCGCCCAGCGAAGGCACGCCGCGTGACGCCGCCGGGCCGGTGATCGACATGCTGTTCCCGCCGGGCACGCCGGCGCGGGTGCCGATCGCCGCGGTCACCGGCACCAACGGCAAGACCACCACCGCGCGCATGCTCGCGCACGTGACCAAGATGGCCGGCTACACGCCCGGCCTGACCACCACCGACGGCGTCTACATCGACGGCCAGCGCACGGTGGAAGGCGACATGACCGGGCCGGTGTCGGCGCGGATGGTGCTGTCGGACCCGCACGTCGACATGGCGGTGCTGGAAACCGCGCGCGGCGGCCTGCTGCGCGCCGGCATGGGCGTGCGCCACGTCGACGTGGGCGCGGTGCTCAACGTCGCCTCCGACCATCTCGGCCTCAAGGGTATCGACACGCTGGAACAGCTGGCCGAGATCAAGCGCGTGGTGGTCGAAGTCGCGCGCGAGTGCGCCGTGCTCAACGCCGACGACCCCAACGTGCTGCGCATGTCCGGCTACACGGATGCGAAGACCATCTGCTACGTGACCATGAACCCGTCGCACTCGCTGGTGCGCGAGCACATCCGTGCCGGCGGGCGCGCCTGCGCGCTCGAGGCCGGCGTCAACGGCCACATGATCACGCTCTACGACAAGGGCAGCCACATCCCGCTGATGTGGACGCACCTGATCCCGGCGACCCTTGAAGGCCGCGCCCTGCACAACGTGCAGAACGCGATGTTCGCCGCTGCGATGGCGTATTCGCTGGGGATCAAGCTCGAGGCGATCCGCCAGGGCCTGCGCACCTTCGACACCACGTTCTTCCAGGCGCCGGGGCGGATGAACGTGTTCGACGAACATCCGTTCAAGGTGCTGATGGACTACGGCCACAACGCGCACGCGGTGGGGATGATGGCCGACCTCGCGCAGCGGCTCGACGCCACCGGGCGCCGCATCGTGGTGCTGGCCGGCCCCGGCGATCGCCGCGACGAGGACCTGCTGGCAATCGCCGCAGCCGTGGCCGGCAAGTTCGACCACTACATCGCCCGCCGCGACGACTCCCTGCGCGGCCGCGACGGCGACGAGGTGCCGCGGATCATCGCCGATGCCCTGCGCGGGCTGGGCGTGGCCGAGGACGCGATCTCGATCATCCCCGACGAGCAGCAGGCCGTGGACGCGGCGCTGCGCATGGGCCAGCCGGGTGACCTGGTCCTCGTGTTCGCCGACGCGCTGGTGCGCTCGTGGAAGCAGATCATCAAGTTCACGCCGGATGGCGAGATGCCCAAGACCACGGTCAAGGTCGAACTGCCGTCGCTGGAGCAGACGCTCGACGAGCGCGCGGTCGCGGCGATGGGCGGCGTGGTCCGCGAGGAGCGCGGATTGGTGTTCGAGCGCGAGGAAAGCGACTAGGCGGCCGGGATGACGCACGCACTCGATTCCGCGTCCGAGCCGTACGAGGATTCGCGACGGCTGACCGGCTGCAACTTCTACTTTTCCGGCACCGGCGCGGTGCTGGAAGCGGCGCCGGGCCTGGTGTTCGACGACGCGACGCTGGCACGCTGGCGCGACAACATCGCCACCGCGCGCAGGGCGCTGGGCTGGACGGATGGCGAGATGGTCGTGCGCCGGCACCGCAGCGGTGTTTCGCTGGCGTTCGCCGCGCCGCTGGATTGCCTGTATGCCGCGACCGAGGTCAATGAGTGGGCGTGGTGGGCCGCCGTCCTCCCTCGCACTGAAGAGTCGCGCAGGGCCGCTCTTCCCCCTCCCCTTCAAGGGGAGGGCCGGGGTGGGGATGGGCTTCCTGTCGGCCAGAGTGGTGTCGAACTACTTACCGCCCGTGGGGAAACCCATCCCCTCCCAAACCCTCCCCTTGAAGGGGAGGGCTTCAAAGCAGGTGGGGGCTTCGGGGCGTTGCTGCACGCCCCTGGCCACGCCGCCGTCTGGGACGCCGATTCAGCCATGCGCACGCTCCGTGCGCTAGCCGCGGCAGAGACCAACCCGGCGCTGCTCGCCCTGCAAGCCGCTGCGACCGAACGCGACCTGCCATGCCTCCCCGACGACGACGAAGTCTCCATCGGCGCCGGCACCGGCAGCCGGACCTGGCCCGCCGGCGCACTGCCCGATCCGGCCACCATCGACTGGCCCGCGCTGCACGCCATCCCCACCGCCCTGGTCACCGGCTCCAACGGCAAGACCACCACCGTGCGCCTGCTGGCGGCGATGGCGCGCGCGCACGGCTGGCACACCGCGCACAGCTGTACCGACGGCGTGTTCTTCGACGGCCGGCCGCTGGAGTCGGGCGACTACTCCGGCCCTACCGGCGCGCGCACGGCGCTGCGGCAGCCGGAGGCGCAGGCGGCGGTGCTGGAAACCGCGCGCGGCGGCATGCTGCGGCGCGGGCTGGCGCTGTGCCATGCGGACGTCGCGGTGGTGACCAACGTCAGCGCCGACCACTTCGGCGAGTACGGCATCCACGACCTCGACGACCTGGCCGCGGCCAAGCTCACCGTCGCCCGCGCGATCGGCGACGGCGGGCTGCTGGTGCTCAACGGCGACGACGCCGTGCTGCGCAGGCAGGCCGAAGCACTGACGTGCCCGAAGGGCTGGTTCGCGCAGGATTTCGACGCACCGCTGCCGGCCGCGCATCGTGCCGGCGGCGGCGCGACCTGCGGCGTGCGCGAGGGCCGCCTGCGGCTGTCGCACGCGGGCAGCGAGCACGACCTCGGCGCGATCGAGGCCATGCCGCTCACCCTCGGCGGCCGGGCCGCCTACAACGTCGCCAACGCCGCGGCCGCTGCGCTGGCGGCGCATGCGATGGGTACTCCCGCCGATGCGATCGCCGCGACGCTGGCCCGCTTCGGCAGCGGCCACGGCGACAACCCGGGCCGCCTGCAGCACTGGCGCTTCGGCACGCTCGACGTGTACGTCGACTACGCCCACAACCCCGACGGGCTGCAGGGCCTGCTGCACGCGGTCGGCGCCGACCGGCGCGACGGCCGGCTGGCGGTGATCCTCGGCCATGCCGGCAACCGCGAGGACGCCGACCTGCGCGCGGTCGCGGTCACCGCGGCGGAGTTCGACCCCGAGCTGGTGGTGCTCAAGGACATCGGCGGCTACGAGCGCGGTCGCGAGTCCGGCGACATTGCGCGGATCATGCGCGAGGCGCTGGGCGAAGCCGGCGTCGGCGACGACGCGATCGAGACCCGGCTCGACGAAGTCGAAGCCGCGCGGCGCCCGCTGGAGTGGGCGCGCGACGGCGACCTCGTGGTGCTGCCGGTGCACGAACTCGGCGCGCGCGCCAAAGTCGTCGCGTTGCTCGATACACTGCGCGCCTCCGATTGGCGGCCGGGCATGCCGCTGCCGAAGGACCAGGAAACCGAGGAATGACACAGCCAGCGGGCTCGCGCCCGGACGTGCTGCAGGACATCCTGCGGCGCAAGCACGAGGAAGTCGCCGAACGCGCCGCGCGCACACCGCTGCGCGAACTGTCCGCGCGCGCCGCGGATGCGCCGCCGGTGCGCGCCTTCGCGGCGGCCATCGAGGCGAAGATCGCCGCCGGTGCGCCGGCCGTGATCGCCGAAGTGAAGAAGGCCAGCCCGTCGAAAGGCGTGATCCGGGCCGACTTCGACCCGGCCGCCATCGCCCGCAGCTACGCAGCCGGCGGCGCGGCCTGCCTGTCGGTGCTCACCGACGTCGACTTCTTCCAGGGCGCCGACGACTACCTTCGCCAGGCGCGCGACGCCTGCGCGCTGCCGGTGCTGCGCAAGGACTTCGTCGTCGACCCGTACCAGGTCATCGAAGCGCGTGCGATCGGCGCCGACTGCATCCTGCTGATCGCCGCCGCACTCGACGACGAGCGCCTGGCCGCGCTGTCGGAGCAGGCGCTGGACCTGGGCATGGACGTGCTGGTCGAAGTGCACGACCTGGCCGAACTCGAGCGCGCGCTGCAGGTGCCTGCGCCGCTGCTGGGCATCAACAACCGCAACCTGCGCACGTTCGAGGTCTCGCTCGACACCACGCTGGTGCTGAAGGACGCGGTACCCGGCGACCGCCGCCTGGTCACCGAGAGCGGCATCCTCGCGCCCGCCGACGTGCAGCGCATGCGCGCGGCCGGCGTCGATGCGTTCCTGGTCGGCGAAGCCTTCATGCGCGAAGCCGACCCCGGCGCTGCGCTGCGGCGGTTGTTTTTCGACACGGGCGCGGCGCCATGAGCGATTTCCAGGAAACCCCGGTGCCGTACCGGCCGCTGGTCGTGTTCGACTTCGACCACACGCTCTACGACGGCGATTCGGGCAGCCACCTGGTGCTGTGGCTCGTCCGCCGCCACTGGTGGCGCAAGCTGGCCGCGCTGCTGGCCGCGCCCGTGCTGCTGCCGATGGTCGCGTGGCTGCCGACGCGTCGGCGGGGGATTTCCGGGTTCCTGTGGATCGCCACCTTCGGCACCCACGGCCGCGCGGAGATGGATGCGCTGATCGACCGTTACGTGGCCGAGAACACCGATGGCATCCGCCAGCGCCTGCTGCCCGCGGCGCTGAAGGTGCTGCACCGCCACCGCAGCCGCGGCGACCGCGTGCTGGTCGCCACCGGTGCGCCGCCGGAACTGGCGCGCGCGATCCTCGATTTCGTCGCCCACGAAGGCCTGCCGGTGATCGGCAGCCTCGGCAAGCCGTTCCTGGGCGGATTCATCACCGACCAGCACTGCCACGCGAAGAACAAGATGCGGATGATCTGGGATGCCGGCTACGACCGCATCGCGATCGCCTACAGCGACAGCCGCGCCGACCTGCCGCTGCTGCGCGCGGCCGAAACGCCGGTGGTGGTCAATCCGAAGGAGGGTGCGGTGGGTACGTTCCGCCAGGAGCTGCCGCCGGGCACGCCGGTCCTCAACTGGGGCTGCAAGGGGCGCGCAGGGACGCCGGACGCGGGGGAGCGGATTCCGGTCGGGCCGGCAGGGGTGGCGGGTTCGCCGTAGGGCGTCGGCCACCGCTGCGTCGTGGAATCGTCGTAGGAGCGGCGGAAGCCGCGACCTGTCCCCGGGAAGGCGATTTCGCGGCTTCCGCCGCTCCTGCGGAACACCACGGCAGGCCCATCTGCCTGCCCGCAACCCTACGCGTCGCCCAGTCGCTTGATGAACCGCACCGTGCCGTCGCCGTAGCCGCAGGCGCGGTAGAAGGCGTGCGCCTCGGTGCGCTGCGAGCCGCTGCTCAGCTCCAGCCGCGCGGCGCCGGCGGCGCGGGCGCGCAGTTCGGCCTCGCGCAGCAGCTGCCGCCCCAGGCCGCGGCCCTGCGCGTGCGAGGTGACCACCAGCGCGGTGATCCGGCAGGTGGTCGTGCCCAGCGGCAGGTAGTACATGAAGTCCAGCGCCACCAGGCCGCACACGCGGCCTTCGCAGCGCGCGACCACCAGCGCCTGGCGGTCGTTGCCGGCGATGGCGGCGATGCGTTCGGCCGCTTCCTCGATCTCGCAGGGATAGCCCATCTCGCCGAGCAGTTCGGCGACGTCGTCGGCGTCGATCAGCGAGGCGCTGCGCAGGTCGGCGTCGGGTAGCGGGCCGCGCGGTGCGAAGTGGCTCGACATCGTGCGGCGTGCGGGCGGTGGCCCGTCAGCGGGTCCCGTAGACCACGACGGTCTTGCCGCGCGCGTGCAGCTTGCCGTCGGCCTGCAGCTTCTTCAGCACCCGCCCGGCCATCTCGCGCGAGCAGCCGACCAGCCGCGCCAGCTCCTGGCGCGAGACCCGCAGCTGGGTGCCGTCGGGATGGCTCATCGCCTCGGGCTCGCGGGTCAGGTCGTGCAGGGTGCGGGTGATGCGGTCGGTGACGTCGAGGAAGGCCAGGCGCCCGGCCTTGCGGCTGGTGTCGAGCAGCCGGCGCGAGAGCTGCGCGCCGATCGCGTAGACGATCTGCGTCGCGTCGCCAATCAGCGAGCCCTCGAACAGCTGGTACAGCCGCTCGTAGCTGATCTCGGCCAGTTCGCACTGCACGCGCGTGCGCAGGATCACCTCGCGCACGTCGGACTGGATGAACAGGCCCATCTCGCCGACGAACTCGCCGGGGCCGAAATACCCCAGCACCAGTTCGCGGCCGTCGTCTTCCTCGGTGATGATGCTGACCGAGCCGCTGATCACGTAATACAGCGTGCCGGCAGGGTCGCCGGGACGGAACACGTCGGTCCGCGTCGGGTAGCGGCGGCGATGGCAGTGGGCCAACAGGCGCTCGATCGTCGCCGGCGAGGGGGCCAGCGGATTCGAGCTGCTTCGGTAGTAGGGGTTGATGAGAGCCACGGATGTCGGATTCATGGGCGGCGTCAACGGGGGAATGACCAAGAGTAGGCGGTCTCTGTTCATCCGGCAAACGCGGGGCCTTACGGCGGCCGGCCGGTTGAGCGCATAATTCGCCTTTCGTCCACCGAAACCGAGAGGAATGACCGCCGTGGTCAAGCCGCTGCCACGCTTGAAGCTCCAGGGTTTCAACAACCTCACCAAGGCGCTGAGCTTCAACATCTACGACGTGTGCTACGCCGTCTCCAAGGACGAGCGCCAGCGCTACATCGAGTACATCGACGAGGAATACAACGCCGATCGGCTCACGCAGATCCTCACGGACGTGGCCGAGATCATCGGCGCCAACATCCTCAACATCGCCCGCCAGGACTACGATCCGCAGGGCGCGTCGGTGACGATCCTGATCTCGGAAGAGCCGGTGATCGACAAGGCGGACGCGAAGGGCGTGATCTCCGACGCGGTGGTCGCGCACCTGGACAAGAGCCACATCACCGTCCACACCTATCCCGAGACCCACCCGCAGGAGGGCATCGCGACCTTCCGCGCCGACATCGACGTGGCCACCTGCGGCGTGATCTCGCCGCTGAAGGCCCTGAACTACCTGATCGAGAGCTTCGAGTCGGACATCGTCATCGCCGACTACCGCGTGCGCGGCTTCACCCGCGACATCAAGGGCAAGAAGCACTACATCGACCACAAGATCAATTCGATCCAGGACTTCCTGGCCAAGAACATCAAGACCCGCTTCGAGATGTTCGACGTCAACGTCTACCAGGAAAACATCTACCACACCAAGATGCACCTGAAGGACTTCGACCTGGACCGCTACCTGTTCGAGGAAAAGGCGCGCAACCTGTCGTTCAAGGAGCGGATGAAGATCGAGGCGCTGCTCAAGCGCGAGATCGAGGAGCTGTTCCACGGCCGCAACCTGGTGGCGTAGGGCGGGTTACATCCGGTTCGGGCATGCAGTGGCAGGCTGTATGCCATCACCGACGCGGGACGGCCCGCGCGTGGCGCCGGTGGCGCCGCGACCCATCGGGACCGACGACGGTCCGGCGCGCAAGCCCGGGCCGTTTTGCGTTCCCGGGCAAGGAGTTTTCCATGGCATGGCTTTACCTGTTGCTGGCCGGCGTCTTCGAGATCGGATTCGCGATCGGCCTGAAGTACACCGAGGGCTTCACCCGCCTGTGGCCGAGCGTGGCGACCGCGGTCGCGGCGGCGGTCAGCCTGTGGCTGCTGACCCAGGCGCTGCGCACGATCCCGGTGGGCACGGCCTATGCGATCTGGACCGGTATCGGCGCGGTCGGCGTGGCCACGGTCGGGATCCTGGTGTTCGCCGAAAGCGCTTCCCCGGCGCGGCTGGCGTGCATCGCGCTGATCGTTGCCGGCGTGGTGGGGTTGAAGGCCGTCTCCCCATAGGGCGGGTCTTGACCCGCCTGCGTCGCTGATCACCCTCCTTGCGGGACGGCCGTAGGTCGGGGCTACGCCTCCGATGTCCGCAGCCGAAGATCAAAAGCGCGTCGGGGGCGTAGCCCCGACCTACAGCCGGTAGGCCACGGTCTTCATCAGCTTGGAGGCGGCGGCCATGACCGTGGGGATGGGTTGGGGCAGGATCCGGGCGCCGGCCTGTTCGGCGTTGTCGGCGTGGCGGGCTTCGTCGGCCTTCATCGTGGTCAGGATGGCGCGGCTGCGCAGGTCGGCGCCGGGCAGGGTCTGCAGGTGTTCGTCCAGGTGCGCCTCGACCTGGCGCTCGGTCTCGACCACGAAGCCCAGGTTCCAGCCGTCGCCGCGCAGGCCGGCCAGCACGCCGATGGCGTAGCTGCCCGCGTACCAGACCGGGTTGAGCAGGCTGGGACGGCTGTCGAGCTCGCGCAGGCGGTCGGCGCACCAGGCCAGGTGGTCGGTCTCCTCCTGCGCGGCTTCCATCAGGTGCTCGCGCGTGGCTGGGTCGCGGGCGACCGCGGCCTGGCCCACGTACAGCGCCTGGGCGCAGACCTCGCCGACGTGGTTGATCCGCATCAGGCCGGCGGCGTGGCGGCGCTCGGCGTCGTCCAGGGCGACCTCCGGCGTGTCCCCGGCCGGGTTGTCGCGGGCGGCCGGCGGGTTGCCGAAGACGGTTTCCAGCGCGCGCTGGGTTTCGTCCAGGAGTCGGTCGAGGGGGTGCTGCAGGCGGGTCGTGGGCATGGCGGGGTTCGGTCGGCGTGGAGGGGGCGTCCGGGCGCTGCACGGCGGGGAAAGCCTGGCGGATGCAGCCGACGGCCCATTCTCGCCGCCGGCCCGCCGGGACGCCAGCGAGGGCCGGCCGGCCTCCGCCGCGAGTGATCCGGCGACTTGCGGCGCCCGCGCGGGGCCGGTATCATTCCGCCTCTTTCGTCCCGCAATCACATCGCGAGGCAAAATTCCGCCGCCACGGCGCGCCGGAATCAGCCCGACCAACGACCGAGAACATCAAAGTCGCCATGAAAACCTTCACTGCCAAGAACGAGACCGTCCAGCGTGACTGGTACGTCGTCGACGCCACCGGCAAGACCCTCGGCCGCCTCAGCGCCGAACTCGCGCACCGCCTGCGCGGCAAGCACAAGCCGGTCTACACCCCGCACGTCGACACCGGCGACTACATCGTCGTGATCAACGCCGAGAAGATCCACGTCACCGGCAACAAGCTGGCCGACAAGATGTACCACCGCTTCACCGGGTACATCGGCAACCTCAAGAGCGAAACCCTCGGCCAGGCGCTGGAGCGCCACCCGGAGCGCGTCATCGAGACCGCCGTCAAGGGCATGCTGCCGAAGAATCCCCTCGGCCGCGCGATGTACAAGAAGCTCAAGGTCTACAAGGGTGCCGAGCACCCGCACGCCGCCCAGCAGCCGCAAGTCCTGGATATCTAAGTCATGGCAATCACCCAGAATTACGGCACCGGCCGTCGCAAGTCCTCCACCGCCCGCGTGTTCCTGCGTCGCGGCACCGGCAAGATCACCGTCAACGAGCGTCCGCTGGACGAGTTCTTCGGCCGCGAGACCGCGCGCATGATCGTGCGCCAGCCGCTCGAGCTGACCAAGAACACCGAGTCGTTCGACATCTTCGTCACCGCCAGCGGCGGCGGCACCACCGGCCAGGCCGGTGCGATCCGCCTGGGCATCGCCCGCGCGCTGGTCGAGTACGACGAATCGCTCAAGGGCGAGCTGCGCAAGGCGGGCTTCATGACCCGCGACGCGCGCGAGGTCGAGCGCAAGAAGGTCGGCCTGCACAAGGCACGCCGCGCCACCCAGTTCTCGAAGCGTTAATTCGAAGCGTCAAGCGGATCCGTCCGCACGAGCCCGCGCCGCGATGCGCGGGTTTCCAACCAGAAGCCCGTGCAGCGTGATTCACGGGCTTCCGGTTAGAATCCGGTTCATAGCCCCGTCGCCAAGCGGTAAGGCACCTGACTCTGACTCAGGCATTCGGAGGTTCGAATCCTTCCGGGGCTGCCACTCCACCCGGTCCTGCGCTGCAAGCGCGCGGCACCGGACAAAGCAGGACACGCAAGCCCGCCTCGAGCGGGCTTGCGCATTTCAGGCAGGCCGGTTCTCGCCCGGCTGCGACATCCCGGTCCCCGGAGGCTGTCCATGGTCGCCATCTTCTCCGCCCCGTTCACGCCCGCCGACGCGCTGCTGCCGGCGATGCGCGGCCACGGCTACGCCGTGCTCGCGCCGGATGCCGTGGCCGCGCTGTGCGACGTGGCGGTCGCCGACCTCGATGCCCTGAAGCCCAGCTGGGAGGCGCTGCCACCCGACCGGTACCTGCTCGACGGCGGCAGCTACCGCCGTCGGCGCCACGCCTGCTTCGTGGTCGACGACGGGCGCCTGGAGCGCGCGCCGCATCGCGCGCACTGGCAGTCGAAGGACTACAACGCCCTGCATGGCGGGCTGCGGCGCTGGTTCGAGCCGGTCGACGATGCGGTCGCCGGCAGTGCTGCGTGGTCGCGGCTGTTGCTGGGGCTGTCGGCGCAGGTCTCGCGGCTGCAGGATGCGCGGCCCTGGCATGTCGAGGCGCACCAGTTCCGCATCGACACCAGCGACGGCATCGGCCGCCCCACGCCCGAGGGTGCGCATCGCGACGGCGTCGATTTCGTCGCCGTGCTGCTCGTCGATCGCAGCGGCATCCGCGGCGCCGAGACGCGCGTGTTCGACGCCAACGGCCCGGACGGGCAGCGCTTCACGCTGGAGCAGCCATGGTCGCTGCTGCTGCTCGACGATGCGCGCGTGATCCATGAGTCCACGCCGATCCAGCCGGCCGGCGAGGACGGCGGCCATCGCGACACGCTGGTGCTGACGTGGCGCGCGGGCGGGTTCCAGGGCGACGATTGAGCGCGGGTCGCGGATCACGGGTCGCGGGGCGTCGGGGGCGTAGCCCCGACCTACGGCGTGATGCCAGCAAAAAGTTACAATTGAAACGAATTCCAGAATCCGATCCGGAGTCCCGATGAAACTTGGTTCCCTGAAGGAAGGTGGCCGCGACGGCACGCTCGTCGTCGTCTCGCGCGACCTGTCGCAGGCGGTGCGCGCCACCGGCATCGCGTCGACCCTGCAGCAGGCGCTGGAGGACTGGTCGAACATCGCGCCGCGGCTGGTGGCGTTGTCCGACGCGCTCAACGACGGCACCGCCGACGGCGCCTTCGACCTCGACGTCGCCGCGCTGGCCGCGCCGCTGCCGCGCGCCTACGAGTTCGTCGACGGCAGCGCCTACCTGCCACACGTCGAGCGCGTGCGCCGCGCGCGCGGCGCGCAGGTGCCGGAGAGTTTCTACACCGACCCGCTGATGTACCAGGCCACCAGCGCTGGTTTCAACGGCCCGCGCGACAACGTCAAGGTCGTCGACGAGGGCTACGGCATCGACCTGGAAGCCGAGATCGTGGTGGTCACCGACGACGTGCCGATGGCGGTCACGCCGGAGCAGGCCGCCGCGCACATCCAGCTGGTCGGGCTGGTCAACGACGTCAGCTTGCGCAACCTGATCCCGGGCGAGCTGGCCAAGGGCTTCGGCTTCCTGCAGTCCAAGCCGCGCTCGACGCTGTCGCCGGTGTTCGTCACGCCCGACGAACTGGGCGAGGCGTGGCGTGACAACAAGCTGCACCTGCCGATGCTGACCCACGTCAACGGCGAGTGGTTCGGCGCGCCGGAGGCGGGCGTGGACATGCAGTTCGACTTCTCGCAGCTGGTCGCGCACGTGGCGAAGACGCGGCCGCTCGTCGCCGGCACCATCGTCGGCTCGGGCACCATCGCCAACGAGGACACCAGCCTGGGCGCGTCGTGCTTCGCCGAGAAGCGCACCGTCGAAACCCTGGAGCAGGGCAAGCCGGTGACGCCCTTCATGTCGTTCGGCGATACCGTGCGCATCGAGATGCTCGACGGACAGGGGCGCTCGATCTTCGGCGCCATCGAGCAGCGCATCGAGCGTCAGCCGGTGCCGGAGGCGTGACGCTGGATCGGGCGGCCGAATGGTCGCCTGCCGCGACGGGCGGTATCCCGGCGGCACGGCGTGCACGTTAAGGTGATCGTTTCCGCGCGCAGGCGCGGTCGCATGGGGGGAGCGGGGCGATGACGGCGGACCGGCTGTGCCTGCATTCGTACTGGCGCTCGAGCGCCGCCTATCGCGTGCGCATCGGCCTGAACCTCAAGGGCCTGCCGTACGACATCGTGCCGGTGCACCTGGTGCGGGACGGTGGCGAGCAGCACCTGCCCGAGTACGCGCAGATCAACCCGCAGCAGCTGGTGCCGGTGCTGCAGCACGGCCAACGCCTGCTGCGCCAGTCGCTGGCGATCCTCGAATACCTGGACGAGATGTGGCCGCAACCGCCGCTACTGCCGGCGACCGCGCGCGACCGCGCGCGGGTGCGCGCGCTGGCGCAGCTGATCGCCTGCGACGTGCACCCGCTCAACAACCTGCGCGTGATGCAGTACCTGGAGCGCGACTGGGGCGTGCCGCAGCCCGAGCGCGAGGTCTGGTCGCGGCACTGGATGGCCGAGGGCTTCGCCGCGTTCGAGGCGTTGCTGCAGCACCATCCGTCCACCGGCGAATTCTGCGACGGCGTCGCGCCGGGCATCGCCGACTGCTGCCTGATCCCGCAGGTGTACAACGCGCGCCGGTTCGGCGTCGACCTGACGCCGTACCCGACCATCGTGGGCATCGAAAAGGCCTGCCTGGCGCTGCCCGCGTTCGACGCGGCGCGCCCGGAGCGGCAGCCGGACGCGCCCGGGCAAACGCCCTGAAAAGAAGCAGTGTCGCGACGGATCGCGACGGAACTTTCCGAAGCGACTCCCGCACGGCACGAACTCGCCTCCCCGCTTGCGGGGGAGGATGGGTGGGGGAGTCCTGGCAATCGCGATGTTTCCGAAGCAGCCGGGCAGGGCGGGTCTTGCCCCGCCGCTTGACCGCCTCGCGGTCAGACCCGCCCCACGCGTCATCCCCGAAGTCGGGGTTCCGTGATTCCTACGCCGAACCGCCGCCTTCGAACACGTCCGCGTAGGGATCATGCTCGCCGCTGCCGCCCTCGGAGAAGCGGAACTTCAGCGCCAGTCCGTCGCGCGAGTCGGCGGCGCGCAGCGCGGTTTCGCGCTCGATCCTGCCTTCCTTGTAGAGCCGGAACAGGCACTGGTCGAACGACTCCATGCCTTCCTCCAGCGACTCTTCCATCGCCTGCTTGACCTCGTGCACGTGGCCGCGGCGCAGCAGGTCGCGGATCACCGGGGTATTGATCATCACCTCGGTCGCCGGCATGCGGCGGCCGTCGGTGCCCACCACCAGTCGCTGCGACACCACCGCCTTCAGGTTCAGCGCCAGGTTCATCAGCACGTTCTTGTGCGCGGCCTCGGGGAAGAAGTTGAGGATGCGTTCGATGGTCTGGTCGGCGTTGTTGGAGTGCAGGGTGGCCAGGCAGATGTGGCCGGTCTCGGCGAACGCGATCGCGGCCTCCATCGTGGTCGCGTCGAGGATCTCGCCGATCAGGATCACGTCCGGCGCCTCGCGCATCGCGTTCTTCAGCGCGTTGTGGAAGGCGTGGGTGTCCAGGCCGACCTCGCGCTGGTTGACGATGGATTTCTTGTGCCGGTGCAGGTATTCGATCGGATCCTCGATGGTGAGGATGTGGCCGGCGGTGCTGGAATTGCGGTAGTCGATCATCGACGCCAGCGTGGTCGACTTGCCCGAACCGGTGGAGCCGACGATCAGCACCAGCCCGCGCGGGGCCATGATGATTTCCTTGAGCACCTGCGGCAGCTGCAGCTCCTCGATGCTGGGGATGGTGCTGCGGATCGCGCGGATCACCATGCCCACTTCGCCGCGCTGCTTGAACACGTTGACGCGGAAGCGTCCCGAGTCCTGCAGCGACAGCGCCATGTTCAGTTCCAGGTCGCGTTCGAACTGCGGCACCTGGCCCTCGTCCATCAGCGAGTAGGCGATCTTCTTGACCATGCCCTGCGGCAGGCCGGTGTTGCCGAGCGGATAGAGCTTGCCCTCGACCTTGATGTACACGGGCGCGCCGGTCGTCAGGAACATGTCCGACGCGTTCTTTTCCGTCATCAGCTTCAGGAAATAGCCGATGTCCATGAGCGAACCCCTACTGCCAGGCATGGAATCGTTGCGATTCCGCCGGATGCTGATGACAATGGCCGCGGATCCCCGGGAGCGCGACCCCCCAATGGCCACAAGCTTCGCACAAATCAGATCGGGCCTGCAGGTCCTTGCGTTCGCAACCGTGCTGGCGCTCACGGCTTGCGCGAGCCTGCCGCCGCCCACGGCGGAACTGGCGACCGCGCAGCAGGCCGTGGCCCGCGCCGGGGACGCCGACGCCGACCAGTACGCGGCCGACGAAGTCTCCCAGGCCCGACGCGCGCTGGAACTGGCGCAGGCGGCGATGGCCCAGGGCCGCGAGGACGAGGCGCGCTCACTGGCGGTCCAGGCCGCGGCGGTCGCCGACCTCGCGCATGCCTACAGCCGCAGGGCCGTGGCCGACACAGAACTGGCGCAGCGCCGCGCCGAGATCAGCCAGCTCAGGTCCCGCCTCGGGATGGAGGGCGGACAATGAAGTACCTGTCGATCGGCCTGGCCGCGCTGCTGCTGGCCGCGCCCCTGGCGCAGGCAGCCGACAATCCGGACGTGCTGCGCCTGTCGCAGCGCCTGCAGGCGCTGGACGCGGACCCCGGCACGACCCACGTTGCCGCCTACGAGCGGCTGCAGGCCAGGCAGGCGCTGCAGGCGCTTGAACAGGCACGCAGCTCCGACCGCCCGGCCGCGCTGAAGGTGGCGCAGGCGCGGGTGGAGACGGCCGAAGTCGCCGCGCAAACCGCCGTCACCCAGCGTGAGATCGACCGGCTTGATCGCGAGCGCAGCGAGCTGCTGGTCGAAGCCAGCCGCCGCGACGCGGACCGCGCGCGCCGGGAGGCCGAGCGCCTGCGCATCCAGGCCCAGATCCAGGCCGAGGAAGCCGCGCGCCTGCGCGAGCAGGCCGACGCGGCAACGACCGCGCAGGCCGAGGCGGAGGGCGCGCTGGACAGCGTCGCCAGCGGCCAGGCCGCCCGGCTGCGCGCCGCCCGCCAGCGTGCCGCCGAGCTGGCCCGGCAGGAGGCCGAGCTGATGCGCGACGTGCCGCCCGCACCGGAAGAGGCCGACGACAAGCCCTGATCCCGGGGAATGTTCGATTTCCGTAAATTTCCGTTAAATTTCAATTGCTTGCGGATTGAAAAAGTCAGGCCGCGTAGCCGCCTGGCGCGCAGTCCGGGCCGCCGGACCAAGGGTTGACCCCAGGCGAATCAGCACCTTGCGCCATACGCTTGCCGCCCCCGGATCGGGGGAGTAGGGTCGGATACCCAAGCGACCGATCATTCCGATCAGGGTCGCTTGGCTGACCCAGAGCCGCGACGACATGATTCAGCTGCACAAGCCTCGGGAGCGCGCCGCCGGAAGTGGTTTCCGGCCCGGTGCCCCGAAGGTGCTGGTGCCGATCGCCCTGCTCGATGATCCCGGAACGCCCCGTGCCCATGCCCGGGGCGTTCGTTTTTGTGCTGAAGGAGGCTTCCATGTTTGAAGGGCAACCGCAGTCCGAACTCGACGCTCTGTTCAAGGCGAACCCGGAGTTCCGCCAGCTCTACCACCACCACAAGGAACTGGACAAGAAGGTCCTCGACGCCGAACTCGGCGTGCTGCCAATGGACGACAGCACCCTGCTGCAGATGAAGCGGGAGAAGCTGGCCGCCAAGGATCGCCTTTCGCGCCTGTTCGAGACCCTGCAGAACTAGTCCACACCGCCTCATTCGCGGGCGGCGGCGGCCATCCTCGTCGGTCGTCGTCGTCCGCGATCTCCCGGGCCTGCCGGGTCGTGCCTGGCAGGCCCCGTGACGATGCGATAATCGCGCTCCGTGCCCACCCGCGAGCGCAGCATGCCGATCCATTCGTCCGTCCTCGAACTCATCGCCGATACGCCCATCGTCAAGGCCCGGCGCCTGGATGCCGGCGCCTGCGAGCTGTACCTGAAGCTCGAGAACCACAACCCCGGCGGTTCGATCAAGGACCGCATCGGCATGAGCATGATCGAGGCCGCCGAGAAGCGCGGCGACATCAAGCCCGGCGACACCCTGGTCGAGGGCACGGCCGGCAATACCGGCATCGGCCTGGCGCTGGTCGCGCAGCAGAAGGGCTACAAGCTCGTCCTGGTGGTCCCGGACAAGATGAGCCGGGAGAAGATCTTCAACCTCAAGGCGATGGGCGCGGAAGTCGTGCTCACCCGTTCGGACGTGGCCAAGGGCCACCCTGACTATTACCAGGACCTGGCCGAACGCATTGCCCGCGAAACGCCCGGCGCCTACTTCATCAACCAGTTCGGCAACCCGGACAACCCGGCCGCGCACGAGCACGGCACGGGGCCGGAGATCCTGCGCCAGATGGCCGAGGTAGGCGGCGTGGATGCGGTGGTGTTCGGCTGCGGGAGCTCCGGCACGATGAGCGGGTTGTCGCGCTGCTTCGAAAAGCATGCGCCGGACGTCGAGATGATCCTCGCCGACCCGGTCGGCTCGATCCTCGCCGAGTACATCAACGAGGGCACGCTGAGCGACAAGTCGGCCAGCTGGATGGTCGAGGGCATCGGCGAGGACTTCCTGCCGACCATCTCCGATTTCAGCCGGGTGAAGAAGGCCTACGCAATCAGCGACAAGGAAAGCTTCCTCGCCGCGCGCGAGCTGCTGGAGAAGGAGGGCATCCTCGGCGGCTCGTCCACCGGCACCCTGCTGGCGGCCGCGCTCAAGTACTGCCGCGAGCAGGCCACGCCGAAGAAGGTGCTGCTGTTCGTCTGCGACACCGGCAACAAGTACCTGTCCAAGCTCTACAACGACTACTGGATGCTGGACAACGGCTTCCTCGAACGCGAACAGCACGGCGACCTGCGCGACCTGATCCTGCGCCCGTACTCGCAGAAGGACACCGTGGTGGTCGCGCCAACCGACCTGCTGGTCACCGCCTACCAGCGGATGAAGCTGTACGAGATCTCGCAGCTGCCTGTGATGGACGGCGACCGCATCGTCGGCATCCTCGACGAGTCCGACGTGTTGCTGCACGTCTACGGCGACGAGGCCCGCTTCCGCGACCCGGTCTCGACCGCGATGGTCAGCAAGCTGGAGGTCATGGACGTCAAATCGCCGATCGAGGCCCTGCTGCCGGTCTTCGACCGCGGCCAGGTGGCGATCGTGACCGATGGCGACCATTTCCTCGGCCTGATCACCCGGATCGACCTGCTGAACTACCTGCGCCGGCGGGTTCAGTAACCGGCCCGTCGCCCCCGTCGTGAAGGCGGGCGGCTACCGGCGCGGTGGTAGAATTCACGGTTGCATCCGCTGATTCGACGGGTTTCATGAACAACGACAACGGCGCGGCTCCGGCCGGCTCCCCCGATTGGGGCCTGGGCACCAAGGCCATCCATGCCGGACAGGCCCCGGACCCCAGCACCGGCGCGGTGATGCCGCCGATCTACGCCACCTCGACCTACGCCCAGGCCAGCCCGGGCGTGCACCAGGGCTTCGAGTACTCGCGCACCCACAACCCCACCCGCTTCGCCTACGAGCGCTGCGTGGCCGGGCTCGAAGGCGGCAGCCGCGGCTTCGCCTTCGCCTCGGGCATGGCGGCGACGGCGACCGTGCTGGAGCTGCTCGACAGCGGCGACCACGTGATCGCCATGGACGACCTGTACGGCGGCACCTACCGCCTGTTCGAGCGGGTGCGCCGACGCAGCGCCGGGCTGGACTTCAGCTTCGTCGACCTCACTGACCCCGCCGCCTTCGAAGCCGCGATCGGCCCGAAGACCAAGCTGGTCTGGGTGGAGACGCCGACCAACCCGATGCTCAAGGTCGTCGACCTCAAGGCCATCTCCGCCATCGCGAAGAAGCACGGCGTGCTGATGGTGGCCGACAACACCTTCGCCTCGCCGATGCTGCAGCGCCCGCTCGAGCACGGCGCCGACATCGTCATGCACTCGGCCACCAAGTATCTCAACGGCCACTCCGACATCGTCGGCGGCATGCTGGTGGTCGGCGACAACGCCGAGTTGGCCGACAAGCTCGCCTTCCTGCAGAACTCCGCCGGCGCGGTGCAGGGCCCGTTCGACAGCTTCCTCGCCCTGCGCGGCCTCAAGACCCTGCACCTGCGGATGAAGGCGCACTGCGAGAACGCGCAGGCGCTGGCGGAATTCCTCCAGTCCCACCCTGCGGTCGCCGAAGTGATCTACCCCGGCCTGGAGTCGCATCCGCACCACGAGCTCGCGAAGCGCCAGATGGATGGCTTCGGTGGCATGCTCTCGATCCGCCTCAAAGGCGCCTTCGAAGCGGCGAAGCGGTTCTGCGAACGCACGCAGCTGTTTACCTTGGCCGAATCGCTGGGCGGCGTCGAAAGCCTGGTCAACCACCCAGCCGTAATGACGCATGCGAGCGTGCCGGTGGAGAGCCGGAAGCGGCTTGGGATCGGGGATGAGCTGGTGCGGTTGAGCGTGGGGGTGGAGTCGGTCGCAGACCTGCGCTCGGATCTGGAAGACGCGCTGTCGTGAGCGTACATGACCAGAGTACGGAAGGGGTGTTGCGGGCGCCAGAGCGCGGGTTGTCCATGCACTCGCTGTTTCGCGATCTGGCGGCAAGCCTGCGCAACCCGGAGTTCTGGGCACTGTCGAGCTGGCTGGATATCGTAGTGCGTAATCGGCAGTCGCGACTCGGCATTTTCTGGTTGATGTCGCCTGCGATCGTTTACATATGGGGCATGGGTAGTTTTTTCGCCAGCATGATGCATATGCCTCTGTCCGGTTTTGCGGCCTACGTGGCGGTGGGATACCTTGTTTTCCGGGTAGTCAACAGCGCCATGGTCGAGTCCACAGGGACTTTGGCTGCATCGGCACCCTTTATCCTCGATGGACACGTCAGGCTTACCGATTTCGTACTGAAGGTAATCGCGACATCCTCGTTCCACTTTCTGATTTCGCTTCCGGTCGCCGTGCTGGCCTTGGCGATCTACCCCGACCTGCATTGGCTTGGGTTGTTGTTCAGCTTGGTGTCGTTGCCGATCGTCATTCTCAATGCACTATGGGTAGGCGTCGTGTTCGCGCTGATCGGTGCCCGATTCCCTGATCTGCGACACTTGGTCAGCAACATTTTCATGTTTGCCTTTCTGCTTACGCCGATCATCTGGCATGCGGACAACATGCCGCCGGGCAGCCTCCGCGGCACGCTGATGAGGTTCAACCCCTTCTACCACCTCGTAGAGCTGGTGCGGGCGCCGATCCTGGGGCAGTCGATCGACGCATCGACACCCATGTATCTCGCAGTGATGACGATCGGCGGCTGGATCATCGCTGTTGTCGCGTACCGCCGCTATGCACGCTACGTGCCGCTTTGGGTGTAAGACCATGACGACAGCTGGCATCGTGCTTGAAGGGATATCGCTATCGGTGCCCTTGTACGTACAACCTGAGCGACGCGCACGCAGCTGGATTGCGATGCTGACGGGTGCGGCGTTCGATCCGCCGAGGCGTGTGCAAGCCCGCATTCTCGACGACATCAGCTTCCAGGCCGGCGAGGGTGATCGCGTTGCGATTCTCGGTCGTAATGGCGCCGGCAAATCGACGCTGCTTCGAGTGCTCAATGGTGTCTATCCGCCAACTGCCGGCGCGATGCGCGTGAATGGCAGTTGCCAAGCGCTGTTGAACATGTCGCTGGGCTTCAGCGGCGAGGCAACCGTCCGCGAGAACATCTTCCTTCGCGGAACGGCTATGAGACTGAAGGCAGCCGATATGCGGGACAAGATCGAGTCGATCCTGGAGTTCGCGGGACTTCAAGAGAAGTCCAGCCACCGCCTTCGTACCCTTTCGTCCGGCCAGAAGATGCGCCTGGGTTTCGCGATTTCGACGAGCGTCCAGCACGACATCATCCTGATGGACGAGTGGGTCGGTTCAGGCGATTCGGATTTCATGGCGAAGGCGACCGCGCGAATGCAGGATCGCATGGGTGGCAGCAAGATCGTGGTGCTGGCCAGCCATAGTGTTGGCCTGCTGCGGGACATCTGCAACAAGGGGATCGTACTGGAGCAGGGGAAGCTGGTGTATGCAGGCGATATCCTGCCTGCGCTCCAGCACTACCATGGTCTGATGTCGATGCTGCGGATGCAGGATCCGGAAGGCCAGGAGACGAGCAGTGCGGGAGGACAGCTTGTATACGGTTGTGCGGAGGCCATCTCGTTCGAGGATGGGCTTGTCCTGGTGCGCGGATGGATCACGAGCACGAACGGCGAGCCACCGCAGGGCTTGGCACTGGAAGTTGGCGGCGAGCGTTACCAGTCGGTTGGGCTCGAGCGCAACAAGCGACCCGACGTGATGCGGCATTTTGGGCTGGGCGATCCACAATGCGGATTCATCGCTCGCTTCGAGATGGAAGGGATCACCGCGCTATCAGAGCTCGGGGAGAAAGTTCGAGTGCTGGGCGGTATGAGCGTGGAACGCCCGAGTACTCCGCTACGTGTTGCCCCGGCCGTGACCACTGCATTGAAAGGCGCCCATTAGCCGTATCGTCGGCATACCCCGGAACACTGGTTCGAGAGAAGCATGGCTCAATATCAATCCTTTCCAGACGCTGCGGGTGACTCACGCACGCTGGACAAGCTCAAGGCGCTCAAGCTTCCCGACCTGAAGGGCAAGAGCTTCCTGGACATAGGGTGCAACGAAGGTTTTTTCTGCGGCTTCGCCAGTTATCAAGGCGCGGCGCGTTCCGTTGGCATCGACAGCTCGCGGCCCTTTATCCAGCGTGCCAGCCGCCGGTTTCCGGAATGCGAGTTCCACCAGCAGAGCTGGGAGGAGCTGCCGGCTGGCCCGTTCGACGTGATCCTGCTGGCATCAGCCCTGCATTACGCCGATGATCAAGCTGAGTTGTTGCATCGACTGGTTGAGCGCCTCGGCCCCGACGGGCTGCTGGTACTTGAGCTGGGCATCGCCTCTTCCGAGAAAAGCGAATGGATCCGGATCAAGCGTGGCATCGATGAGCGCTACTTTCCGTCGATGCCGAAGCTGCGCGAGGTGCTCGTCGATTACGCATGGAAGTGGATGGGTCGCAGTATTTCCCAGGACGGAGATCCTATTGGGCGCCATGTGATCCACATCAGTCGTCGCAGACCCGTCGCCTATTTGTTGATGCAGCCGCCAGGCTATGGCAAGAGCAGCATTGCTTCGCGCTTGTTCGTTCCCGCCGGTGTGCCGGTGATCTCTGGCGACCAACAACTCAGCCAGGTTGCCGAAGGCAAGCTCGCGGCAAGCGAGCGGCTGGGCGCGATCATCAAGAATGACTACTCGCCGTTCCGGATCGACGAGATGATCAGGCAGATATTCGAGCGGGGTCTTGGTGGTGACTTGGTGGATCTGTGGGCTGCGCAAGGGGGAGATGGGGATTTTACCTTGGATGCCTACGTGCCGCCGGAAGAGCACGCATCGGTGGAGAAGGCCTTCGTTGCGCTTGGATACCTGCCGGTGCAGTTGCATTGGGACCGGGTCGGCCCCCGACTACTGCCCGCGGAGACTCTGGGCGAACGCGCAGATGCCTTTTACCTGTCGCTGGTCGATGCAGCCTCGACCAGCCCGGACGCGACAACCGGCGGATGCGGCGACGATGGTCTGGGTTTCGTAGACGATCTATCGCTGCAGGATGGACAGCTGGCGGTACGCGGGTGGGCGATCGATTCCACCGGGGCGATGCCTCCGAAACTGGGCATACGCATCGGCCGCAAGACGACCATTGTCGATGTGTTCGACAAGCAGTCGCGCCCCGACGTGCAACGTCACCTGGGGTTGCCGCATGCGCTGGTTGGTTACCGGTTCACCGTAGATGCGCCAGGGCTCCGCCACGTTGCCGATCTGGGTGCGGATTTCGAGGTATTCATTCCATCCGCTGCGTCGTTCGCGTTTGCCCGCCCATTGACACAGATGTTGGCTGGACGCGAGTGATTTGGACTGCCGTGCCCTCGGGCGATGTCGGGTTCGGAGGCGAATGCCAGAATCCCGCGGGATAATGAGCCAATGATGGAATCACTTCAGGCCACCAACGACACTGATAATTGCTGGGTTGACGTGATGCGGCCCGAGGGAACAGGTCCGCTGGCGGGTTGGTACCAGTTGCAATCGATCACCAACGTTGGGGGCGGGGAATGGGTCGCCGATCGCATTCGTTCCGCCGATGGCAAGGTACAGCCGGTTCGACTGTCTTCCCTTGCGAGCAGGTCGAGATCGATCGTTCTGTTTACCCATGAGGCAGCGTGGGTCCAACTACGTGTCGTCAGTGGCGAAGGTGTTGCGGCCAGGTCTGGTTTGAAGTTCCGCAGGATTGGTCGCGTCCGGGCATTCGCGGTCATGCTGGAGATGATCGGCGTGCATGCTGCCGGAGGCGTCCGCGCTGCCTTGGGGGCAGCAGGCGATTTCATCCGCACCGCGATCGTGTATGGCGTTTCTGCAGGCGCCGAAGGATTGCATGCATGCTACCGGATGGTGATCGGCGAAGGCGCACCCGTCGAGTTGCATCCGGCGCAAGTGTGGCGACTGAGGCGCAGGGCTTGGTGGCCAAGATCGGATCGGTTGCTATTGACGCCGATCGCGCAACTTGTCGCCAAAGCCTCACCCTTGGGAGGGGTGACCTGGGAGGCCACTACAGGCAAGCCGCGGTTCGGGATCACCCGCATGGATGGTTCCGCGCCGATCCTGAAAGCAGGCTGGTATCGATTGACGGGGAGGCTCACGGCGAGTACGGGGAGGATCGTCGCGCCATGCTTTTACCTGAACTACGCTACCGGCAAGGCGCAGCCGTTGCCGGTCCAGATCCGGGTGCACGAGCCAGGAGTTGATGGTCGGGTCGATATGTCGATCCGGTTCACGCATGACGTCAGTGCATTGCGCTTCGACCCCTCCACGGGACCTGCTCGCTTCACCATCGGCGGCTTCCAGCTTCGGAGGATGGGGCGGCCAGAATGGATGTCGCGCTTGTTGGCCGGACTTTGCGACGAAGATGGCCGTCGCGACTGGCCCGCCATCGTTGCCAGCGCGACAGATATGTCTCGTCTTGCCGCACAGGGCCGATTGCGTTCCGCCGGAGAACTGCTGGCCGAACGATACATCGAGACCAGCCAGCGTCATGCAGGCAGCTACGCCGCATGGGTGCGCAAGTACGACACGTTGTCCGTCGCGGATCGTGAAGCGATGACCTCCCGCGGCCAGGCGCTGGCGGTGGATGGGCCAAAGATCTCGCTCCTTGTGCCTGTCTACCAGACGCCTGAGCGCTGGTTGCGATCCTGCTTGGACAGCGTGTTGGCGCAGGCTTATCCGAACTGGGAGTTGTGCATCGCAGACGATGCCTCGCCCTCACCGCACGTGCGCGAAGTGCTGGAAGAATACCAGCGACGGGATGCACGGATCCGCGTTCGCTTGCGCAAGGACAACGGGCATATCTCCGAAGCTTCCAACACTGCATTGGACATGGCGTGCGGTGATTACGTCGGTTTGCTCGACCACGACGACGAGTTGCGTCCGCATGCGCTGTTGGAGGTGGTCGAGGCCATCGTCGCGCGGCCAGGCTTAGAATTGATTTACTCCGACGAGGACAAGATTGACGAGGCTGGTCGCCGCTTCCAGCCCTACTTCAAGCCGGAGTGGAATCCCGACCTTCTCCTGTCTCAGAACTACGTTTGTCACTTCACAGTGATCCGGACACTGCTTGCACGGAACGTGGGTGGTTTCCGGAAGGGGTTCGAAGGCAGCCAGGACCACGACCTGATTCTGCGCTGCAGTCGGGAAATCCAACCGTGGCAGATCCATCATGTCCCCAGGGTGCTATATCACTGGCGTGCGATCGCCGGATCGACCGCTCTCGAAAGGAAATCGAAGGACTATGCATCATCGGCTGGAGTGTGCGCTGTCAGGGAGTACGTGCGTGGGATCGCTCCACACGCGAGCGTCGATGAACTGCCCCATGGCCACTATCGCGTTCGCTGGCCGGTACCGCAGCCTGCACCGAAGGTCAGCCTGATCATCCCTACCCGGGACCGCGTTGGCCTGCTGCGAACCTGTGTGGAAAGCTTGCTGGCCAAAACCGGATATCCGAACTTCGAATTGGTGGTGGTCGACAACCAATCATACGAACTCGATGCGTTGGCCTATCTGGACGAGCTGCGCTCGCGCGAGCGTGTGAAAGTGCTCAAGTACGACGCGCCCTTCAACTACTCGGCGATCAACAACTGGGCGGCAGCACACTGCGATGGCGAGTTGCTCTGCATGCTCAACAATGACATCGAAGCCATCAATGGAGACTGGCTCGACGAGATGGCCGGCTTCGCATGCAGGCCCGATATCGGTGCGGTTGGTGCGATGCTCTACTACCCGGATGACAGCATCCAGCACGCGGGCGTCATTCTTGGGTTGGGAGGGGTCGCCAATCACGCTTACTGCCATCAGCCGGCGGATTTCCCGGGACACGGCGCACGTGCCCTGGTCGCGCAGAACCTGTCGGCGGTGACTGGAGCCTGCCTGCTGGTGCGTCGGGAGGTCTTTGAGCAGGTCGGAGGACTCGACGAGCGCCTGCGGATCACCTTCAACGATATCGATTTTTGCCTGCGCGTGCGCGAAGCGGGATACCGCAATGCATGGACGCCATTCGCGACCCTGTATCACCATGAGTCCGCATCGCGCGGAGCAGACGATACATTGGAGAAGGTAGCGCGTTTCCGGCGCGAAGTAGCGCTGATGCGTGAACGCTGGAGCACCATTCTCGACAACGATCCCGCCTACAATCCCAACCTGTCGATTGACATCGCAGATACGGCCTCGCAACTCGCTTTCCCGCCGCGCCAAAGCCGCTGGGTCGGAGGTTAGATGCCCGTCGACGCCCTGGATGTGATCCCGCTTGCCGTCCTCGATCCCGCGCTGGGACGTACTGGCGCGCATAACAGGGGATTCGCAGAAATGATGGCCGCCCGCGCCAGTGGGCCATTGTGCTTCTGGTGCAGCACTGACATTTCCGACGCGTATCGGCAGGCACTGGCGGTGCGCGGGGTCAACGCGGTACCGGTATTCAACCTTGATTTCTATCGTCTGGTGCACGAGCCGGGCGGCATCGCTGAGCATTGGGACTGGATCTATCGTCTTGCACTGGACTACCAGGGTGCACTGCGCCAGGTCGTTGAGCGCTGGCCCGGACAACCGGTTCGCGTGCTCCATCACACGTTGTCGTGGGAGCACGCCTCGGCGTTGTCGATCGCGATCCAGTTGCTGGGTGATGCCGGAACCCAACTCGATCACCTGGCCCTGCTGATGTACTCGCCCGGCGTGACGGCCGACGGCAGGTTGCTGGATTCATCCAGGCGCCTGAATTTCAGGTTGGCATTCTCGGCGTTGGCGAGAATGCCCAATGTTTCCCTGTACGCCGCCTGCAGCGAGTATGCGGCGGCCTACGCCAGGTTGCTGGACAAGGCGGAACCGCTGCAGGTGCACCCATGCTTTCTCGGTGATTGGCGCCAGAGGCCTGCGCGCGCTGAACGATCCACTGGATTGGTCCTGGCCTATGTCGGCGAGATCAAGCAGGAAAAGGGCTTTATCGATCTCCCTGAGCGCCTTGCCGCGATGCTGCGCGATAGCGAGTGTCGGGACCAGCGCTTCGTGGTTCAGGTCACCGAAGCCCGGACACCGACAGCTCGCGAGATCCTTGGCAAGCTGCACGCCGTGGCAGTAGTCGACCCCAGGATCGACTTGCACGATGGCTACTGGCGTGACGAACAGCTTCACGAATGGCTCTCCATGGCGAGCGCCTTGTGTCTTGACTACGACGCCCGCGCGTACTCCCACAAGACCTCGGGTCTGTTGTGGCTGGCCGCATGGCATGGCCTGCCCGTACGTGTGCCGGCCGGAAGCTGGCTGGATCGCGAAGCCCGCCGCCTCGGGACACCCAGAATTCCGTCGGATCGGCCACCGCTGCCGAGGTTCGCACGTCGAGACAAAGGCGCGGTGACCCCGGGATACTTCGAGACGATCTTTGCGCCGTTCGATGAATGGGTTCGAGCGCGCCCCCTCGCCGTGCCCACGCTCCGCCCTGCATCGCAGCTGGGCGTGGTCGAGGCTGGCGGACAGGTGGAAGCCGATATCCGCGAGGCGCGAGGGCAGGCCGCCAGGCGTATGGCCCGTCCGCTCATGGAGAACGAGGGTGGTATTGACGTGGTCCTGTTCTGGAAGCAGAACGACTCCACGCTTTACGGTCGCCGCAGCGACATGGTGGCCCGTTATCTCGCGTCGAGGCGGGACGTGCGCCGGGTCATGGTGGTCGATGCCCCGATATCCGAAGCCCGGCTTGCGGAGCTTGCTTCTGGTGACAGCATCGACCAGCAGCGTTGGATATACGAACGAACACTGGAGAAGCTGCGGGGTTCATACGACATCGATGGTGTCATGCATAGGGTGCTCGTCTACCCCTCTGTGCTCTTCGCCCCGGATTCACATGAATGGGCGACGCCGGATTTCGTCGAGGCCTATGCCGAATTCCTGGCCAACGAGTTCGAACTTGAAGGGATCGATCCAGGCCGGTCGGTGTTCTGGATCTATCCGCGGGATTACAGCATGCCGGCGCTTCTGCAGCGATTTGCACCGGCGTACACCGTCGTGGACGTAGTGGACGACCATCGGACCTGGCCGGGTGTTTCCGTTGCGGACAAGCAGCGGCTTGGCGACAACTATCGCGACTTGCTGGCTGGGGCCGATCTCGCTCTGGCCAACTGCGAGGCGGTGCGCTCATCGATGAAGCAGTTCCATGAAGACATCCAGCTGGTACCCAATGGGTGCGACGAGGCTCGGCCGCCTTCCCATGGCGTCGAAGCACATGAAGGCTTGGCGGAGATCGAAGCGCATGTCGGGAAGGTCATCGGTTTCGTCGGAAACCTCGAGGCGAAGATCGACATCGGATTGCTGGAAAGCGTCGCACGGCGATTCCCGGAGCATCTGCTGGTGCTCGTGGGCTCCACGCATGCGAATCCGCGTGTGCGCACGTTGCTGCGCCACCCGAACGTGCGCCTGCCGGGCGTAGTGCCTTACGATCAGCTGGGGGCTTGGCTCTCGCGTTTCGACGTGGGGTTGATCCCACATCTGGACATGGAACTTACGCGCCATATGAATCCTCTCAAGGCTCACGTCTACCTCAGCTGGGGCGTGCCAGTGGTTTCCACGGCGGTTGCAAACGTGGACGCCGACGGCGAGCTGGTGCGCATGGCGGTCAGCCATGGGGCTTTCCTCCATCAGGTTGAGACGACGCTGGCTGCGCCGCCACCGAATCCAGGGCGATTCCGTGATCATGTGGCAGCGAACGGGTGGCGCGCGCGCCTGGAGCACCATGTCGACATGCTTGGCTTCGATCAGGTGCGATAGGACGATGGGCCCGCGACAGGACATCAAGGCCGTACTCGCGTCGGGACTGTTCGATGTGCAGTGGTACCGGCAGCGTCACCCCGGAGTGCCGGCGGCACCGTCGGCGGCCGCCGGCCATTTTCTCGAACATGCGTTGGATCCGGGACATGATCCCGGGCCCGGTTTCAGCATGCGGCGTTACCTGGACGCGAATCCGGATGTTGCGGCCGCTGGCATGAATCCGTTGCTGCACTACCTGCGCCATGGTCGCGAAGAAGGCCGGCAGCGCACTCCTGTCGAGGAGGGGCGCATAGTCGAGGAGCCGGATTTGCCAGGCGCATCGCAGTACGTGAGTGACCTGGAAGTCTTGCGTCGCTGCCGGTTGTTCGATTCGGATTTCTATCTTGACGGCAATTCCGACGTCCGCGCAGCCGGCGTGGATCCCCTTGTGCATTACGTGCGCCACGGAGCATTCGAAGGGCGGTGGCCGAACCCCTGGTTCGATGGCCGTGGTTATGCGGCCCGCTACCAGGATCGCGCGGACGCCATGAATCCATTGGCGCACTACGCCATTCAAGGTCGCGATGCCCCGTCGTGGACTTCGGACAGGTTCGACGGGGACTTTTACCTTGCTCGCCATGCGGACGCAGGCGAATCTGGCACAACGCCTCTGGAACATTTCCTTGTGCACGGCGTAGACCAGGGGCGAAAAGGAGCGCCCGGGTCTGGCCTGCACGACCGCTTGCCGCGGATCATGGATTGCCGGACCGTGCGCACGACCATCTTGATGGCCGTGCACGACGCCCATGAGCACGTGGTCGCCTGTCTGGACAGTGTGCTGCGCAACACCGAACTCGGCGGCGCCGACAGCCTGCTCGTGATCGACGATGCCAGCACCGGGCCGGACATCGGCTCGCTGCTCGAATCATTGACCGGGATGCCCGGAGTGCGCGTTGTCCGCAACGCGGAGAACATGGGCTACACGCGGACGATCAACCTCGGTTGCGGGATTGCAGCCTCCGAGGACGTTGTACTGCTCAATAGCGACACTGTCGTCGGACCACACTGGCTGCGCAACCTGAAGACCAGCGCTTATGCAGGCGAGCGGACGGGTACGGTCACGGCAGTCTCCGACAACGCGGGTGCGTTCTCAGTTCCATGGTCGGGCGAGAGCAGGGTTCCCGGATCTATTGGCGTCGACGATTGGGCGAGGGCAGTGGCTGATGTTGGTGCGCCGGCGTTCGAGGTTCCAACCGGCAACGGATTCTGTATGTACATTCGACGCGCCATGCTGGAGGACGTCGGTTTGTTCGACGAGCAGGCATTTCCGGTCGGTTATGGCGAAGAGAACGACCTCTGCATGCGGGCGGTCGAAGCCGGGTGGCACCACATGGTGGATCCAGCCGTCTTTGTCCAGCATGCGCGCTCGGCCTCCTTCGGCTCGCGACGCGAGGAACTGGCCAGGGCCGGGGCAGAGCAGCTCGAGTCCAGGCACCCTACGTATCCGGCAGCCGCCGGTGCGATACCGCAACTACCAGAATTCGTCCTGGCGCGATATCGAATCGCGCGAAGGTTTCGCGCGATAGAGGGTGGAGAATCGCCGCCAAAGCCGCGGATACTCTTCGTGATCTCGACCAGAATCGGAGGAGTTCCGCAGACCAATGCAGATCTCATGCGCGGCCTTGAAAGCTTCTACGACAGTCTGGCGCTGCGTTGCGACCGTCGGGAGGTAGAGGTACTGCGGCTTGGCCCGGAAGGGTACGAAACGCTGGATCGCTATCTGCTGCACGCACCGATCGACTTCGCCACGCACGTGAGTGGTGAATACGAGGCGATCGTGCGGGCGCTATTGGTACGCCATTCCATCGACCTCGTGCACGTCCGCCATCTCGCGTGGCACAGCCTCAACCTGCCGGACGTCGCCCGCGGTCTCGGCATCCCGGTGGTGCATTCGTTCCACGACTACTACACCGTCTGCCCGACCGTGAACCTGATTGACCGCAAGGGACGCTACCACCCGCGTGGCGTGGCCGACGACGCGGAAAATGCATTGTGGCCGGATGATTTGCTGGCGCCAGCAATGACGCCAGCGCTGCTCGCGCATTGGCAGCGGCGCACGCAGCGGGCGCTGGCTCCATGCGATGCCTTCGTGGCCAGTTCGGCCAGCGCCAGGCGCCTGTTGATGGATGCCCTTCCAACACTGGCGGAGCGCAAGGAAGATTTCCACATCGTTCCGCATGGTCGCGACTTCAACCGTTTCGCCTCCTGCGCCGATATGGCGGACGTACCTCCGGATGGGGCGCTGCGCGTGCTGTTGCCGGGCAATATCGGGCTGCACAAAGGTGCAGGGCTCTTGGTCGCGATCAGCCAGCTTGAGCCTCGCGATGCGCTGCAGCTCCACCTGGTCGGTACTGCCGGGGAGGAACTCACGGAGCGCGTGATCGACCATGGCGTGTATCGCCGTGAACAGTTCGTCGAACGGGTCGAGGCCGTCCGGCCACACCTTGCCGCATTGCTCTCGATTGCACCAGAGACCTGGTGCCACACGCTGACCGAATGCTGGGCTGCCGGCATCCCTGTGCTCGCAATCGACCGTGGCGCCGTTGCGGACCGGATACGCGAGCACGGCGGTGGCTGGCTGGTTGAAGACGATCCCGCCTCGATCCATGCAATGCTGCTCAGGCTACGGGCTGATCCAGCCGAACGCCGGGCAAAAGCTGCCGAGGCCCGGCAGTGGCAGCAAGGCGAGGGCCATGATAACAACGTCGCTGCCATGGCCCGGCGCTACAGGCAGATCTATCAGGTCGTGCTTCAGCGTCATCGCGCCATCTTGCCGGCGGGCTGGCATGGACGGGCTTCGTCGGCGAAACTTGCCTGATTCAGTGGATTCCGGACGTCACATGACCCTGTGCTTTTCCGAGTTCGAACAATGAGGCCATTGATCCAGCAACTGGTGGATCGGGGAGGCTGCGAACAGGCGACGGTGTTGATCGTGGGCGCGGGTAGCGGCGTGGACCTGCCACTGCTGCGCCGCCTTGGCCCGCGTCGGTTGGTCCTCGCAGAGGCGCACCCTGAGCAGGCCGAGGCGCTGTCCGGGCGGGTCGACCCGGCGCGCGGCGAGGAGGTCTGGCCCTTGGCGATCAGCGCCGAGCCACTCGAGCAGGCAAGCCTGCACGTCGTCAACAATCTGGCCTTCAGCAGCCTGAAGGCGCCCACCGGTCTTCTTGAATACTTTCCAAACCTGCGCGAGGTCCGGCAGGACGCCGTGCCGACTCGCTCGCTTGCCGCCGCAATCGAAACCCTCGCGCTGGACGCTGGCGCTGAGCATCTGCTGGTCCTTGATGCGCCAGGGCAGGCATTCGAGTTGTTGGGCGCGACTCCACCGCAGGCCCTGCGGGCCTTTGCCACGGTGATCGTGCGTTGCAGCCTCGAGCCGCTGTACGAAGGCGACGAGGCGGTCGAGGAGGTGCTGGCAACGCTGCGAAAGATCGGGTTCGATCCCGGCAACAGGGATTCAGAGGCAATCTACCCGCAGACCGCCATCGTGTTCGCACGCAGTGAATCGCACGCCGAGAAGCTGCAGTTGGAAGCCCTGCTGGCGCAGGTGAAAGCCGATTGCGATGCACAAATGCAGCTTGCGAGCCGGCATACGAAGGAAATCGAGCACCTGATCGTCGATCGCGACCGCGCTGCAGCGCTGGCGCAGGAACACAAGGCCGATCTGGACCAAGCCAGCCGGCTGGCCGCCGAACGCGGTGCGGAACTCGAGAAAGCCACCCAGCTGGCCGCCGAGCGGCAGAAGCTGGTGGCGAGCCGTGATGAGCAGGTGCAGAAGCTGGTCGAGGAGCGCGATGCGCAGGCCAAGTTGGCTGCCGAGCGTGGTGCGGAACTCGAGAAAGCCACCCAGCTGGCCGCCGAGCGGCAGAAGCTGGTAGCGAGCCGTGATGAGCAGGTGCAGAAGCTGGTCGAGGAGCGCGATGCGCAGGCCAAGCTGGCTGCCGAGCGTGGTGCGGAAGTCGAGAAAGCCGCCCAGCTGGCCGCCGAGCGGCAGAAGCTGGTGGCGAGCCGTGATGAGCAGGTGCAGAAGCTGGTCGAGGAGCGCGATGCGCAGGCCAAGCTGGCTGCCGAGCGTGGTGCGGAACTCGAGAAAGCCACCCAGCTGGCCGCCGAGCGGCAGAAGCTGGTAGCGAGCCGTGATGAGCAGGTGCAGAAGCTGGTCGAGGAGCGCGATGCGCAGGCCAAGTTGGCCGCCGAGCAGGTTCAGAAGCTGATGCAGGAGCGCGACGGGCAGGCCAAGCTCGTGGCGGAGCGGCAGGTGCTCCTCGACAAGGCCAGCAGCCAGAATCAGGAGCGGGGCGCACGTATCATCGAATTGGAGCGGGAGCAGGCCAGGCTCGACCGGCATCAGGCCTGGCTGGACCAGGAGGTCATCAAGGCCGAAGCCCAGGTCGAACTGATCAAGGACATTCTTCTTCGCGACAAGGCCACGTGATCTCGCGGCATGTCCGATGCGTTCATTGACGGCATCCGGGAACCAAGTGATGAAACAGCCGACCACGCCGACCAAGCGAAAAGGGAAAGCGACAGGGCCGAAGTCTTTGAAGGCCGATGCCGTCGATAAAGGATCACTGACACCGTCCGGAGCCCGGGTGATGAAACGGTCAGGGCCACCGGCCAAGCGGAACAGGAAAGCGCCAGTGCGCAAGCCGTCGAAGGCTAATATGGACGCAACCGGGCGCGCACTTCCCGTGGCATCCCGAGGTGGCAGCCAGATGGCTGCTACCTCGATTGCCGACGACGGGACGCTGCTTGATCGCGCCCGCATGCAATGGCAGTTCGGAGATTGGGAGAATCTCGCGGCACTGGACCGGAAGACCCTGGAGGCGCATCCGCAGCGCGCCATGCTGGCCTTGTTGGTCGGTGCCGCGCACCAGCAGATCGATGATCATGCCAACGCCAGATACTTCGTGGCTGCAGCCCGCGAGTGGGGTTGCGACATGCGCACCGTCGCCCGGGTCCTGGTGGCGGGTGCGCACAATACCTTGGGAAGGATTGCCGCTGTCCGTCAGCAGGAAGCGGCCGCGCTGACTCATTTCAGGGCAGCCGTGGACGGTGTCGACGGGGATGAACGGTTGGCATGCCAGGCGCGGTCGATCAGCGAGATCGCGCGTCTGAATCTTGTCGACCAGGCCGTGCGCATGATCAAGATGCAGGAACGCCCGCGGCATGATGCGGCCCCTGTGATCGATTTCGGTGGCGAACAGGATCGGCCGGATCCTTCGCGGGCGGGGCAATTGCGCGATCACTTGCTGGACATGCCCAGTGATCGGCGGCATCAAGCGGAAGCCGCAAGCAGCCGGGCCGTGACGCGAACGTCCGTATCTCGCGGGGCGATCGTCATTGCGGGTATGCGCCATTCAGGTTCCACGGCGCTCTTCAATATCGTGAGGTTGGCCCTAAAGCAATGCGGGGCCGACTTCGTGTCGTTCTATTCGGAAGGCACCCAGAGTGAGCGCCTGCATGATCCGGATTGCCCGCTGCTTCTGATCAAAACTCATGAGTTCCGCGACGACGTCGCATCCCGCGCCAGCATGGTGATCACGACCCGGCGGGACTTAAGGGACACGGTCGCGTCCGCCAAGAGAAGGAAGTTCCCGACCTACGAGCGGCTCAATGGGGCCGTGGAGTATGCCAAGTACAACCGCACGCTCCACGACATCTGGCACCGGTACAGCGACTACGAGTTCGTCTACGAGGCATACATGGCCGCGCCGCTGGCGGAGATGGCGAAATTGTTCCGGTTCATGGGTCTCGACGGCCTTGATGCCGCCGCCGTCCATGCGGAGGTATCCACCTTGCCCGTCGACCAGTACCAGACGAGTTTGCTGAGCGCGACGCACATCACCGACCCGGAGCGGCTGTTGTCCTTCAAGGACAGCCTCGCCGAGAGCGAAGTGACCAAGATCAACAGGGATCATGCTGCCTGGTTACAACGGTACGGCTATGAGCAGGGGGGCGGTTACGGGTGAATCGTTTCTCGATCCTGCGTGGCCGACATGAGGGGGATCGCTGTGTCCTCGTCGCCAACGGCCCCTCGCTCAACGCGATGGACCTGTCCTTCCTGCGCCGGGAAGTGGTCTTCGGCACCAACAAGATCTACCTCGGGTTCCAGAAGTTCGGCTTCTATCCGAAGTACTACGTTTCGGTGAACCCGAAGGTCCTGCAGCAGTCGACCGCCTACATCAGCGGGCTGAACTGTGTCAAGTTCCTCAGCGACCGTTGCGCGGACTTCATTCCCGAAGACGGGCTCACCTACCACATCAACACCACCAGGGCCCCTGCGCGCTTCTGTCGCGACATCAGCCAAGGGGTCCACGAGGGCTGGACTGTCACTTACGCGGCGCTCCAGGTGGCTCGTTACCTGGGCTTTTCCGAAGTGGTGCTGATTGGCATGGACCACCGCTACGAATACAATGGTGCGCCTAACCAGACGCAGCGGCTGGACGGGCCAGACCCCAACCACTTCAGTCCCGACTACTTCGGGAATGGCCAGCACTGGGACAATCCCGACCTGGTGCATTCCGAGGAGTCCTACCGCATTGCCCGCGCCGAGTTCGAGAGCGATGGGCGCAGGATCCTCGACGCCACGGTCGATGGGGCTTGCACCATTTTCGAGAAAGCGGATTACAAGGAAATTTTTGGGCAATGAGTTCGGACCAAGCATCGTCCCCCAGCATTCCGGTACGCCTGCTCGGGCAGGCCGGCTGTCGCCTTGAGTTTTCCGACTGCACGATCTACGTCGACCCATACCTCTCGAACTCCGTCCAGGAACTCGATGCGCCGGATCTCGTGAGGTTGACGCCCATTCCGCTGCAGCCCGCGCAAGTCGATGATGCCGACTGGGTGCTGATCACGCACGACCACATCGATCACTGCGACCCGCATACGCTTCCTGCACTGGCCAGCGCGTCGCCGGCCGCACGTTTCGTCGGACCGCCGTCGGTGCTTCGCCTGCTGGCGGAATGGGGCATTTCCGCGGCGCGGCTGAAGCCCGCCGTGGAGGATTGGTCCGAACTCACCCCGGGACTTGCCGTCCTGGCCGTGCCGGCAGCCCACCCGGAGATCGAGCGCGATGCCGCTGGCAGGCTTGCATGCGTCGGCTATGTGATCGAACATGCCGGCAGGCGCATCTACCTTGCCGGCGACACCAGCCTCAGGCAGCCGCTGCTCGACGCACTGGCCCGGCTCCGGCCCATCGCCGCTGCGGTGTTACCAGTCAACGAGCGCAACTTCTTCAGGGATCGCCGCGGCATTATCGGCAATATGTCGGTACGTGAAGCCTTCCAGATGGCCGAAGAGCTGGACATCGGGGCCTTGGTACCCGTGCATTGGGACATGTTCGCCGCCAATGCCGTAGGGGCCGGCGAGATCCGTGCGGTCTACGAGCACATGCGCCCGCGTTTCCAGCTGCTCATGCAGCCCGACTTGATTTGATTCCGATCGTATGCTGACAAGTATCGTCATCCGCACCCTGGACGAGGCACGTTATCTGGGGGAACTGCTCGAGGCCATCGGCCAGCAGGAGACGGGGCCATTCCAGGTCGAAGTCGTCGTGATCGACTCAGGTTCCACCGACGGGACCCTGGAGATCGCGGAAAAGCACGGCTGCACGATCACCCATATCACGCGCGAGCAATTCTCGTTCGGTCGTTCGCTCAACATGGGTTGCGAGGTCGCGCAGGGGGCTATCTTGGTGCTGATCAGCGGCCACTGCGTGCCGACCGACCGGCATTGGTTACGGAACCTCTGCCTGCCGATCGCGGATGGCAAAGTCGACTACAGCTATGGCAAGCAGGTCGGCGGGCCGGAAAGCCATTTCAGTGAATGCCGCATCTTCGGCAAGTACTACCCCGACCAGTCGAGCGTCCCCCAGGATGGCTTTTTCTGCAACAACGCCAATTCGGCCATCTCCCGCCAGGCATGGGACCGCTATCGCTTCGACGAAGCAGTGACGGGCTTGGAAGACATGGAGCTGGCCCAGCGGCTCCACCGCGACGGTGGCCGTATCGGCTATGTTGCCGACGCCTGTGTCTACCATTACCACTCCGAGTCGTGGAAGCAGGTCAGGCGTCGTTTCGAGCGCGAGGCGCTGGCACTGCAGAAGATCATGCCGCAGATTCATGTGCGCCGTCGTGACCTGCTTCGTTACATCGTCACCAGTATCTGGCACGACTGGCGCCGAGCGTGGAGCGACAAGGTATTCATGGCCCACGCGTGGGAGATCGTCCAGTACCGCATATGCCAATACACCGGCTCGTTCAAGGGAAATCATGATCATCGCGTCCTCTCCCATGCGGAGAAGGACAAGTACTTCTATCCGAGCTGATAACACCCATGAGCCAAAGCAAACCACGCGTCGTCGCCCTGCTGCCCATGAAGGCCAACAGCGAGCGGGTCAAGGGCAAGAACTTCCGGGAGTTCTGCGGCAAACCGTTGTTCCGCTGGATCCTCGACACGCTAATCGAAGTCGACGAGATCGACCAGGTCGTCATCAATACCGATGCCAGGCACATCCTTGCGGAGAATGGCCTGTCCGAGACTGATCGTATCGTTATCCGCGACCGGAAGCCCGAGATCTGCGGCGACATGGTGTCGATGAATCTGGTTCTGGCGGACGACGTCGAGAATGTCGAATCCGACATCTACCTGATGACCCACACCACCAACCCGTTGGTGAGTGCAGATACTATCCGGGCGGCGCTGGCAGCATTCCACGAGGCGCAGGAAGCTGGTCGCGCCGATTCCCTGTTCACCGTCGACAAGGTGCAGACGCGCTTCTATCGCGCTGACTGCACTCCGGTGAACCATGATCCGGACAACCTGGTGCGCACCCAGGACCTCGAGCCGTGGTTCGAAGAGAACTCGAATCTCTACATCTTCACCCGGGACAGCTTCTCCGCAACCAACGCGCGCATCGGCAGGCGGCCGATGATGCATGAAGGTCCCTCGTTCGAGTCGATCGACATCGATACCCCCCAGGACTGGGATTTCGCGGTGGTCGCGGCGCGCTTCCTCGAGGAAGCGAAGGAAGCCGGTCGATGAAAGTCCTTGTCACCTGTCCCCCGATGCTCGGCATGATCGACGAGTTCATTCCCGCTGCGGCTGCGCGCGGATTCGAACTGGTCCCCGCCAAGGTGACCCAGGTCCTGTCGCAGGACGAACTCGTCGAGTTGCTGCCGCAGTACGACGGCTGGATCATCGGCGACGATCCTGCTACCCGGCGGGTGTTCGAGGCCGGCAAGGCGGGAAGGCTCAAGGCTGCGGTGAAGTGGGGCATCGGCGTCGACAATGTCGATTTCGCGGCCTGCAAGGACCTCGGTATTCCGATCGTCAATACCCCCAACATGTTCGGCGGGGAAGTCGCGGACGTGGCCGTGGGGTACGTGATCGGCCTGGCACGGCAGTTGTTCCTGATCGACCGCGGCATCCGCACGGGCGAATGGCCCAAGCCTGCCGGCATGAGCCTGGCCGGCAAGCACGTGGCGCTGGTTGGGTTCGGTGACATCGGGCGCAGCGCCGCAAAGCGGCTTGCCGCGTTCGACATGCCGATCGTCGCCTACGATCCAGGTAACGATGACACGGGCGGAATCCAAGGGGTCGAGCGCGCGGCATGGCCCGAGCGCATCGAGGAGGCGGATTTCATCGTTTTCACCTGCTCCCTGAATGCCCACAACCGGCATATGCTGGACGCGCAGGTGCTGGCGCAGTCAAAACCGGGCGTGCTGGTCGTCAATGTGGCCCGCGGCCCCCTGATCGACGAGCAGGCGCTGATCTCCGCGTTGCGCGCCGGCCAAGTGTCGGCAGCCGCCCTGGATGTGTTCGAGGAGGAGCCCCTGCCGGCGACATCCCCCTTGCGGGGTATGCCTGCCTGCGTCTTCGGCTCGCACAACGGATCGAATACGAAGGACGCGGTGCGTCGCGCCAGTCGTGAAGCCATGGACAAGTTGTTCGCCTTCCTCAGTACACCATGAAAGCCGTACTGATAACAGGAGCTGCAGGGGGCATCGGCAGTGCCCTGGTCCGCGTATTCTCCGATGCTGGCTACGGGGTCATCGCGACAGACTTGGCAGCCCGCCCTGCTGACCTGCCATGCGAGCACTATTTTGCGTGCGACCTGCGCAGGACGGTCGAAGACGAATCTTTCGCAAGCGAAGTGTTCTCCGGCATGCGAAAGGTCCTGGATGGACGCCCGCTTGCGGCCCTGATCAACAACGCCGCAATCCAGCTTTTGGGTCCGGCGGATACCCTCTCGCGCGAGGATTGGCGGGCGACCCTCGACGTCAACCTGCTTGCGCCATTCCTTTGGGCCCAGGCCTTCCTGCCGGAACTGGAAGCCGCGCGCGGCGTCGTGCTGAACATGAGCAGCATCCATGCTCGCCTCACGAAGCCATCCTTCATTGCCTACGCGACCAGCAAGGCGGCGCTGACCGGCATGACACGCGCGATGGCAGTGGAACTTGGCGCACGCGTGCGGATCAACGCCATTGAGCCTGCGGCCATCGACACCCCCATGCTGCGGGCGGGTTTCGCCGGAAATCCTTCCGGATTCGATCTGCTTAAGAATTTCCACCCTTCTCGATCCATCGGCAGCGCAGAAGGCTTGGCTCGATTGGCTGTTTCTATTGTCCGGTCGGAAGACATTTTTACGAACGGCAGCATCATTCCGTTAGATGGCGGAATCGGCAACCAATTGCACGACCCCGGATGCTAGTGTCGCGGCTCGTTAGTGAAAAGGATTAGCATGAAAAGTGCACAGGGACTCCACAACATACACAAGGGGCGTCGTTGCTTCATTCTCGGGAATGGGCCGTCGCTGAATAAAGTCGATTTCTCGAAACTCCGAGATGAGGTTACTTTCGGAGTCAATTCCTTCTTCTTGATGACGAGGAGCAATGGATTCCACCCGACGTATTTCGTGGTAGAGGACAACCTTGTTTTCAAGGAGAACATGGAGGAGATCGACGCCTATAGCGGAGTCACGAAGATCCTCCCAATCCAATACGCCGAGCAACTGAAATGTAAGGACGATTGCTACGTTTTTGAGATGGAACAGTCGTTCTACAACAAGAATAGTCGGTTCTTTGCAGTCCCGCAGTTCAATGCATCGCCGGAACCCAGGTTCTACTGTGGCCAGTCCGTAACCTACATCAACATGCAGTTGGCGTATTACATGGGCTTCGATCAGGTAGTACTGCTGGGCATGGATTTCTCATACTCCATTCCAGGCGACCATTCGCAAAGTGGTAATCACATCCACTCGCAGGGGGATGACCCGAATCACTTCCACAAGGATTACTTCGGCAAGGGGAAGACATGGAAGGACCCAAGGTTGGGTCGAGTCTTGAGAAGCTACCATCGTGCCAAGTTCGCCTTCGAGTCCGAAGGGAGGTCGATGGTCAATGGGACGGAGGGTGGAAGGCTGGAGCTTTTCGACCGAGTTTCGTTCTCATCTCTGTTCTGATTGGCACGGATTCATGAAGACTGCAATCTATTCGTTGTACCAGGCAAAAGAATTTGTCCGAGCCAGCTTCTTTGTTCGTCAGTGCCTGCCGAGTCTCAGCGAAGCAAGGCAACTACTGATCATGGTCAATGAGGAGGGCATGGATGGGTTCGCGGACAAGTGCCGCCAATTGAGCCCCTTCATCCATGTGCTCGGTGGTGAGGGCAATCTCGGTGTCGCGGGAGGACGGAACGCCTTAATCCGGTACGGTCTCGAATCCGGATTCGATTTTTTCATTTCATGTGACAATGACATTCTGTTCGGAGAAGATTATTTCGCCAAGATTGAGCTCAGTTATGAGCGTCTCCGCAGGGTGGATCCCCGGGTTGGCTTGGTACAACCGGTGTTGCTCGACGGCCGTGGTCTCAAAGGTGCTTTGGGCCTGGCGAATGTGCGGGATTGGCAAGAATTCGGCAACGGCGAATCTTTGGCGCAGAGCGTACTCTGCGAGCCTTGGTCATGGTTTGTCACAGCGCTCGGGTCCGAAAGGGCTGTCAAAACCATCTATCACGCCGGCGTCAACAATGCCTGGGCTGCCCATTTTTCCGGCAGCAGGCCTGAGGACGCATCTCATTTGCCTTGGGACAACGGCCATGAAGCGCGGTATGGCTCGCTCGAGCCAACTCTGCGCTCTTCTCCATTGCTTGCGAAGCTCATGGCGGCAGGGGATCCCGCTCCGGTATTTACAGTCGCCGGTGGCATTACGGCCTTCCACAAAGACGTCATTGCAGAGAGTGGGCAGTACAACGACAAGTTCAATCCGTTCGGCTATGAGGATTCCGAGTTTGGTTTCCGCACCACGCAACTGGGCCTGAACAATTACCTGTTGTGCAGCGTGCTGGCGGTCCATGACCCATTCATGGGAATCAGCAATCGGGACCTGTACTCGCACGCGACGATTGCGCGCCTGCGGGCCATCGAGATTGCCGATCTTCCGGCCAATGATCCCCGACGGGCCTATGCTCTGGGTCAATCGTTGTTCTTTTGCTGGCCGAGCCACAACGCTCAAGTGCGGGATTCCATTGCCAACGGGGAAATTCCCCAAGCCGATGCTGTGGCTTCCGCCGCCAAGTTCTTCGCCAGCTATGTACTCAATTTTCTCTACGGAATGTTCGGGATCCCGGGCGCTGACGGGAGTCCATGTGGGGATCATCTGTTTGATCGCCTACTGCCGGCCGGGTTTTCCGGCTGCGACCTAAAAGACGCGACGCTGGAACTCGGTCGTGGCACGCGATTCCGGGCATTGGACCTGGCGATCAAGGTCACCGAGGGGGCTGAGCGACGCCGCATTCTTTCGGTAGTCGCCATGAACTGCCACTTGGAAGAAGCTGCCGCCGGTTCGGCACTCATCACCAGTCGCTATTTCGATGCTTATTTGGTTCTCGAAGAAAAAGCCGAGCATCAGTTCGAGCTGCGCGTGAACCTGCAAGCCAATGCCGACACGCTTTCCGCAAAGGTCGTAGTAGATTTTGCCGGGCCGATGAGTTCCGGGTTCAGGGCGCCACCCGCGCTGGAGGTGCTTGACTGCACCAGGAACATCTACGATTTTGGATCATTCTCGGTAGAGAATATCTACCCGCCGCCGAGCTTTGATAAGTCGAAAGAATGGTTTCCGGAGCTGGATCGAGCGGCCAGAGGCATCAGATCTAGAGGTGGTGCCTTCTCATGGCTGGTTGATTCGATTGTCGTTTATCTTTCGGGCGCAACGCCATCGGCGTTGTCCCTGGCTGCCACCCCTGTCCAGCCTGCACCGGGCAAAAGTTCTATTCCGGCCGTGAGTTCACCGGCCATCCCCGTGCCACCCCGCAAGAAAAGAGTTCTGGTATTCACCGATAGTCGCGGTCAGCATAAACCAGTTGGTCAAAAGCACCTGATCTTTGGCGAGAGATTGCAGGGCGACGCTCGCCTCGAGGTCGACCTGTTTCTTTGCCCGATGAAATGGACCACGACACTCGACTTCCTCGAGATGTTCGACGACGCGAAGCTTGCATCCTACGATGCAATCGTGTTGTGGACAGGTATCGTCGATTGGTCCCCTCGTCCTGTCAGTAGCGCCATCAACGAGTTGTACAACAACGCAAGCGCAATCAATCTCGAGAACACCGGGCTCAACACGAGTGACTATTCGAGGAAGGTGGTCAACAACAAGAAGGGTGCGTTTGACGGCGTGTTCGGCTCGGAGCATATGAATGCGCATTTCGCATTGCCATTCGAGACGATGTATGCGAACGAGAGAACGATGAATATGTATGGTCTTGAGATGGCCAGGCAATCCCTGATTCCGCGGCTTGCCGGCATCAGGAACCTGATCTTTATCAACGCCAATCGATTCGTTTCTGGGTGGGAAGGGGACTTCAAAAAGGGTCGTCCGACTAACATCGATCTCACGCACGCGTATTCTGATGTTTTCAGTGACGGCCTTGCCAACAGCGCAAAGATCATCGATCTCCGGAAGTGGTCCGATGATCAGGTCAAGCACTATACGTGCGATAACATCCATGTCACGAAGGCTGGGAGCGACTATATCTATAGTGAGGTTATGGCGGCGATTGGGCTGCCAGTTCTGGAGCTCATGGATTCTTGCGTGGACCCGTCTGAGCATCCCGTCAATGCGCCGGCGCCGGCCCCTGCGGCATCGAACAGCCAATTGCTATCGAAGGGGGAGGGAGCGTTTGCGGGCGTTGCCAATCCCGAACGGACCATGACTCAAGGCCGTGATTGCTCGACAAACGAACATGCGATCGCAGAATTCCGGGATGCGAATAGGTTGTACAGGGAGTGGGACTATGCTTCTGCCCTTTCTGCTTATGTTCGGCTTGGGAAGGCGGACCCTCAATTGTGGCTCTATAGGCGGCAGGCAGTTGATGCCTATTTGCGCGCAATGGAATTAGGTCAATCTTGCGAACAAGAAGACATCGTATTCGTCAAAGCGCTGGTTGGGGCCAACTAATCTTGGCCATTACCTACAGGCGATGTAATCTCCGGCCCGTCCAGACGGTGGGTAAGAATCGAGGTGCGTCATGAAAATGCTCACGCGGCACAATGCAGAGTCCATAACGGCGAAGATCGCTGAATTGGGGCCGTTCTACCACAACATCGACCTCCCGTTCGGGATCACCACGGCTCCTGAGCATGGCACCCCAGCCAGAGGAGTGAATTGGGGCAAGCTGTTGACGGCGCTGCCGAACGATCTAAGTGGTAAGACTGTCTTGGATATTGGGTGTAATGCAGGCGCGTTTTCCATTGAGGCCAAGAAGCGGGGGGCTGCTAGAGTAGTGGGATTCGACTACAGCCAAAAGTTTATCGACCAAGCCAAGTTCTGCGCTGAGGTTCTCGATCTTGAGATTGAGTATTCGGTAGCACGTGTCGATGACTTTCTTTCGGCTTCGGAACCATTCGACGTGGTTATTTTTGTCGGAGTTTTGTATCACTTGGAAGATCCAGTCGGAACGGCAAAGCTCATAAGAAAGGTGGCTAGGAGTTTGTGCGTCCTTGAGACTGTTGGTGTGTCGCCGCATCTGCGAGCTGTCACGGAAGGGATAGTGCAGTTCCCAAGGCCTAAGATTACCCACTCGGGTTCGACTTGGATAAACATGGAAGGGTTGCGTTACCTGTTTCAGGAAGTCGCCGGGTTTCGGGGGTTTGAGCCGCTTTTCGATGGGAGCAGGATTGCGGTGAAGCTCACGAAATGATTGATTCGCGAATGACTTGAGGGGCGGGCTGCCTCGAGTCTTGTGGTATGAAATTTGATCTTGATCCGGCGCATGGCCGATCGAGCCGTTGGTTGGGAAATGGCATGAATATCCTGGTCACTGGTGGGGCGGGCTATATCGGTTCGCACACCGTGGTGCAACTACTCGAGCGCGGCGCTACGGTTACCGTGCTGGACAACTTAGCCAACGGCTCGCTGGTGGCAATCCGGCGAGTGGCTGAATTGACCGGCGTGCAGGTCGATTTTATCCATGGAGATATTTGCGATCCGGTTGTTGTCGGTTCTGTTTTCGGTTCCAGAGAGGTGGATGCGGTCGTCCACTTCGCTGGACTGAAGGCGGTGGGCGAATCGGTGGCCGAGCCGTTGAGATACTTCCGGAACAACGTTGCGGGCACGCTGAACTTGCTTGAGGCCATGTCGGCAGCGAGCGTGAAGAAGTTGGTGTTCTCGTCTTCGGCGACGGTATATGGTGTTCCGGATGTCGTACCGATCCAGGAGCCTGCTCGGCGTCTGGCGGTCAATCCATATGGCCGCAGCAAGTTGATGATCGAGGAGATGCTCGAGGACGTGCAAGCTGCCGATCCGCAATGGGGCATTGTCAGCTTGCGCTATTTCAATCCCGTCGGCGCGCATCCTTCCGGGACGATCGGCGAGGACCCCGCGGGCATCCCCAACAACCTCATGCCCTTCATTACCCAGGTTGCCTGCGGCCGCCGCGATCGGCTTTCGGTTTTCGGGGGGGATTATCCGACCATCGATGGCACAGGAGTCCGCGACTATATCCACGTCCAGGACCTGGCGCGCGGACACTTGGCTGCGCTCGACTACTTGGCCGGCCCGGGTACGACGGGCGTCTCAGCCGTGAACCTGGGAACCGGGCGCGGAATATCTGTGCTGGAACTGGTCCGGGCTTTCGAAAAGGCTAACGGCGTAGCCGTTCCCTACGAAATCGTGGATCGCCGGCCGGGCGACGTAGCGACCTGCTTCGCTGATCCTTCGCTGGCGCAGTGCTTGTTCGGCTGGAGCGCTGAGCTGGGCGTGGAGGACATGTGCCGCGACGCGTGGAACTGGCAGTCGCAGAACCCGATGGGCTACGTGGATTGACGTCAATCGGACTCGTGGCAGAACCCATGGATGAGGGGTGTTTGGGAAACCGTTTCGTTCTGCTGTATTCGAAGTTTATGCTGACGCTGTGCCGGAGCCCGAGTCCTGTCCTGCCCCATCGGGGTGTTTGGGTGGGGCGTGGAGCGATAGGTCGCGATACTGAATGTTCCATTATTGATTCTATTGAGGAAAATTGTATGAAAAAGGTGTTTGCACCGTTGCTGCTGGCTCTCATCGCGGCAGGTTGTTCCGGTGGCCGGGAGCCGTCGCCGGAGGCGGATCTCGCTGCGCAGCAAAAAGCAGAGACGACATCGGCCCAGGAGCCGGTGCAGGAACAAGGCGCGGAACAGGAGCTGTACTCGCGTCTCCCGGACCCCTCCCTGCGCTTCGATTTCGGGTTCCAGTTCAAGGCGGACCAAGTCGTGGAGAAGAACGGGGCAAAGCGACGTGGCCTGTCGATCGAGTATTCCGGCGTCCAGGGGGAAGCGCTATGGCAGCGAGTGGACGCAGGATTCACGACAGCTGGGTATGTGCCGCATGGTCCGATATCGCCCCAACCTAATGGCAGTCAGAGCCGCACATACGACCGCGCCGGAACGGAATCGATCACCGTGTCCGTGGCGCCGAGATCGGAAGCGCAGGTCGCGAAGGGCGTCGGCATCATCTGGCTGGGCTGGCCTCTCCCCAAGGATGCGACCGCACCGGTCGCTGCCACTGTATCTGAGGATTGATCCGGTCGCTGACCGCAGCGTTGCCTTGGGCATGGCTGGAGCATCGACGGTGCAAGCGATCGTCGAGCTCGAGTTGTGCGAGGATACGGGCTTGCTGGTCACTGGCTTGCCGGGAACAGACTGAAGCAGGCAGGCAACTCGTACCGTTCCGCGAGCGGAAGCCTGCGGATGTTGTTCATGGTTGTTCGGACTTGCGTGAACATGAAGATCATTTTTTCCGGGCTGCAAAGCGATAGATGGCGTATGGCGGTCTCCGAGGAGCACGAGCGGGGGCGCGCCGTAGCTTGGCTGGAAGCAAAAGAACTTCTTGCCCTTTCAAATCCGGAGGAGGTTCCTTCGGACGCTTGTGTTGTCTGGTTGTTCTGCTCTCCCATCGATGCCGCCATGGCAGTCGGAGTGGACTCGTCCGCCTCGGTCGAGGCGGCGCTCGTATCTTGGCTTGAGCAAAACCGCTCCGCATTGAATCTCAAGCGGCAGTTGGGTCCCCGGCTGTCTTTTGCGAACGGGAGTGTTGTCACCGTCGGCGCGCTTTGCCACATGCTGGAGCACGGAGTGCGGCAGGAAACAGAAGCGGAGCCGGAGAGAGGAAACGACGCGGATTTGCGAGCCGTGCTCCTGCAGCTGCTTGGACAATGCGATGCTCGTTATGCCGAGGTCTACGATGCATTGAACGCGGCTTCACGGTTCGGCGGGAGCGTTGTGTGGAACGCGATCGATTCCATCCCTGGCTGGAATCAGCTGATCGACGTGATCGACGCTGTGCGGCTGGCAGGCCGGGGCATGAGGCTCACTGACAAGGAGGAGGCAGAAGTGCTCCTGTCCCAGTTGCATCTTGCGCAGGAAGAACTGCAGCAGTATGCGCTACATCTGAAAGATGTCGAACGAGAAGGGGCGGCCCGGGTCGATGAGTTGGAGGCTATGGCGCGTGCGGTAGCGACACAACGCGGACAGTTGGAAAGCATTGGGCGGGAGAAGAGACTTCTTCTGGCCCAGTTGCAAAAGGTGCAAACAGAGCTGGAGAATAATTTCTCTTGTCTGCGGGAGGTCGAGCGCGAAAAAGCCGAGAGCGCCAGATCACTGGGAGAGGAGCGGCAGCAGGCCTCGATCTTGCGGCTCCAGCTCGAAGAAGCGGCGGGTGAATTGCAGCACCTTGCTTCGCGCGAGCCCGACTTGTCGCTCGTCGCCACGCGCAAGCTGTTTTCTGTCATTGGGCTGAGGTTTTTGCGCAAATTAGTGCCGGGGCCGATCATGCGTCACCGCGCTGGCATCACGGCTAGGCGAGAGCTGGATCGGACCCTGGTGCAGATACGGAATAGCGGATGGTTCGATGCGAATTGGTATCTCGCATCTTATCGAGATGTCAAGGAAGCAGGTGTGGATCCAGTCGAGCACTACCATGTGCACGGCTGGAGGGAGGGGCGTAATCCCGGACCCGGATTCGACTCCGCCTACTACCTCGATGCGAACCCGGATGTGCAGAGGATCGGGGAGGACCCGTTGCTCCACTTCATCCGCCACGGCGCCAACGAGGGTAGGAAACCGGCGCCCTCATCAGAATAGTTGTACTCTCGTTTGCAGGAGTGACGTGGTTTCTGAATAGGCGCTTGGCTCCGCTCCGCGGCGCGCAGTGGGATGCAACTTTCTGCCGGGGCGTTATGGACGCAGTTCTTGCAGATCCCCGGGTATTCAGGAACTCTTCCTAGTACCCGAATTGAGACGGGCACGAGATCGATGCGATCCCTCCACTTAGTATTGCACCGCGGGATAAGCTTTTGCTTGGTGGGCCTGAGCAGCCCGGAGAGAGGCTGGAGTTTTGATTGTCGACCGTAATGCCCGGGGCGAGTTGCGAAAGGCGTCGAATGACTCTCAGCGTTTGGGAGCGAAGATATGCGTCGAGGACTGCAGATCGAACTGGGCACCCTTTAGCGAGAGGACACCTTCGAATTCTGACGTCGAAAGTGGCGTTGGTCGCGCACCCATGGCGGCGGTTGTTCGCAGTTTGCGATGAGACAAATGATTCGCCGGGCGTTCGTTTGCTCGGTGGGATGGATACACGGCAAGCTCGAACAATCATCGCTACCCTTGTTCGCCATGCACAACACCATGGGGTTGGCTGATGGGAGCGAACAACCGTAGGAATTGCCCGGTCTGTGCATCCGAGTTCATGTTCAGGATCATGGACGTTCCTACCAGGAGAACGCGCAAGATGGTTGCGCTTTGCGCCTGCCTTGATTGCGGGTCGATGAGCAATGCCAACGGCTACGTGGAAGACGAGGAGCAGCTGAAGCGCGATCTTCAATGGAATATCTCGGTTGAGACGAGGAACAGAGAAGCTGGGCGTAGGCTGTTTGCGGCCTTGAAGGCGCAAGGAGCCGACCCGACAACGATCCTTGAGATTGGCTGTGGCATCGGCACACTCCTCGACGAAGCCTCGATGGCTGGCAAGAAAAGTGTCGGATTCGACACCAACCAGCATGCCGTCGAATACGGACGATCGACCTTCGGGGCCGATCTGCGTTGCGAACACTGGAGTAGTCGGACGCTCGACGAGCGGAGCGATCTGACGCTATGCATCAGCGTGCTAGAGCATATTGCAGAGCCGCGTCCATTGATTGCTGAGATCGCGCGCTACTGCTCCAAGTTCGGGACCAGGGCGTTCATCAGCGTGCCATTTGTCAATCGAGACAAATGGCACTATTTGCTGAATCCGGATCCAACGATCCCAGGGACACCATTCTTCGACAACGACGTCCACGTTACGCATTTCTCCCGGACTGGCTTGGAGCGGTGCCTCGTCGAGTACGGCGCCAAGGGTACCCATTTTCTTGCCGCCGGCCTGTGGGAAGGCATCATTGCGGATTTCTGAGAAATCCAGCGCACGAACGGAGATTCAAGCTTGTTCAACGTCATTCGAAAAACCGAGTATTGGGATGCGCTCGACAATCCAGCGGTTTTCAGGAAGCTGGGCGGGTTCACGCTCAAGGCCCTCGATGGCCTGAAGCATATCCAGGACGCGTGGACGCTCAATCGTGTCCACCACGTCAAGAACGCGCGCGTCCTCGAGATCGGCGGCGGGCTTAGCCGCGTGTTGCCGGCGATGGACGAAAGTAACGAGCGATGGAACCTCGATGAGTTCCTCGGTGCGGGAAATGGCGTTCTCGAAGCCCCTGACATGCCGGGCATCCGCCTCTTGCGCAAGACGATGGGTAGCTTCGCCCAGGAGCTCGAGGATGCCTATTTCGACCTGGCGTTCAGCATCTCGGTGATCGAGCACATTCCGCACAAGGCGCTTGATGATTTCTGGCGGGATCACGCCCGCATCCTCGCCCCTGGCGGGCTTGCGGTCCACACGATCGACCTTTATCTCGGCGACGAGCCGGACTCCGGGGTCGCGGGGCGGTTGAAGTTCTACAAGGAAATGCCTGCGCGCTACGGCCTGGTCCCCGTCGATGTCCCAGCCATCGGGGAACGGATCGCCTTCGAGTGCGACATGGCGAGCAACAGCGACTGGGGTATGTGGCGCTGGAACAAGAACGTGCCCGCCCTGAGGGACACCCGGGCAGCCTGCCAGTCGGTCAGCCTCGGCATGGTGTTGAGGAAGGCATGATGGGTTCTCGCAGCATCTTCATCGCCGGGAATGGTCCGTCACTCAAGGAGCTCGACTTCTCCTGGCTGCAGGATACAGATTGGCTGGGAATGAACGCCGCCTACCGGCACTGGGACAGGATCGATGTATACCCGACGCTTTACTGCTGCCTTGACAAAGTGGTGGTCAAGTCTCACGCCGAGCAGATCCTCAGGTTGCATGCCGAAGGGAAGGTGCAGCGCTTCTTCCTCGTGAAGGACGTTCTGGAGGCGCTCCCGGATTTCCCGCAGGACGATAGGGTCTTCTTTCTCGAGGACCTGGTGGCCTCCGATGCGCCCGGCACGGAGATATTCAAGACCGCGTTCTCCGACAAGAAGACGACGGGGTCGTGGGCGGTGCGCTTTGCGATCTATCTCGGCTACCGTGACATTACGCTCGGTGGGATCGACTGCAACTATGTCGAGGTGATCAGCCAGGCGGAGAGGACCGGGGTCGGGCTGGAGCTGAAGATCGGTTCCGAGGTCAATGAGAACCCAAACTACTTCTTCGACGATTACCAGAAGCAGGGCGATACCTACCAGGTACCCAATCCGGCGCGGCATTTCGGCAACCTGCACCTGCAATCGTTCGAAGCGCTGTGCGTCGATATTGCCAAGCTCGGTTTGGACGTCAGGATCAGGAATACTGCGCTGCACTCAAGACTGCACCGCTTCGGCGTATTCGAGTACGTACCGCTGCGTGAGGCCTTGGGGGTGCCGGCACTGCAGGCGCTTGCCATACCACTTACGACTAGGGAGCTGCCGCTGCTGTTAGCCAACTTGGCATTGTGGGCCCTGCCCGCGTTCCGGCCGTTGCGTCCGGATTCCACCCTGTGCGGAAAGATCGACTTGCGGTTGTTCTTTGATACCGGTCCTTCCGACGAGATCGTGGAGGAAGTTGAGGCCGCCTGGGCCGGGCTGCACGAGCTGCGAGAATGCTTCCGGCGCCTCGAAATCACGTTTCTCGGCATTCCGGACGATCTTAACCAGTACGTGCGCGATCCGAAGCGCCGAGATGTGCCCAGAAAAATGGGGCCGAACCTCCACTTCCTGGCGACCATGCGGGAATGTCGAGGCTACCGTTTCACCCAGCTCATGGAGACCGATTGCGTTCCTGCAAAGGCAGATTGGCTGACCGATCTGGATGCCATCTGTCGCAGGGAACCGTTCTGGATTGCAGGCGCGTTCTTGCAGGAACTCGGATCCGTGAATGCCAGCTTTGCGGCTCACATCAATGGCAACGCGCTGTATGCAACCGGTGACCCGGCTTTCCAGGAATTCATGGAGAAGACCTTCATCCCGGCGCTGCGCTACTTGATCATTGAGCGTGGCGACAATGACCTGGCCTACGATTGTCTGATCTCGAAGCTCTGGGTCGAAAGCGCAACCGTCAAAGGGTTGGCTGATGACGTGCTGAAGCAGCATGCCACAACGATCCAGCGAAATCTGGACAAGTTCAGACCCACTGCTGCGTTTCAGAACATCAGCCACGGTGATGATGCACTCGATGAATGGGAATTGCTGGCTCTTCTGGAAGGCGGGAGCGTCCTGATCCATTCAAAACGATTGGCGACGTTGCTCGGTACTGCCTGTGCCAGGGCGCCCGACGATCCGGAGTTCCAGCGCAGCGGCGTCCTGTCGAGGCGGTTCGTCGATACATTTCTCAAGATTTCCGCAGGGACTATTCATGCGTTCCATTGCTATAGCAACCTTCAGGGTTGCAGCGTGGAGCGCTTCGATCGTGCGCGCGGCCGCGTCAGGCTGAATCTGGAGGAGGGCGTCGAGCCACCAGCTGCGCAGGATCGGGGTGTGTTCATGGTCTTCGCGGTCTACGAGCCCACGGCTGGAAGGCAGTTGGCGTGTCGGGTTTCGTTGCGTTCCTCGACTGCCCAACGGGTAGTGGTCAAATTTGCACGGCAGGGGGAGGGCGCCTTCGTCGAGGAGTCCTCCGAGATCGAACTTCAACCGGGCTTGGTGTCTTCGCTTCGCCTTTCCCTGGATTGTAAGGACGACTATCGACAGGTTCGGCTGTTTGTAGCTCCACTGCGTGCCGGCCCTGCCGTTTTGCAGATGATGGGTGAGGTCGCGGATGCGGCGGTTGACGAGGCCAGCAGTGGCGTGTCAACGAGCCGAGGCTCCGCCGAGCTGGGTGACCTGTTCAACAGCTTTCGCAAGCGGGCGCCGGCCGGTAGCCTAGTGCCGCTGTTCGACAGCCGCACACAGGGGCTGCCTCGGCTGTTGATGGTCGACAGCACGCCACTGGGCCACATCTCTGCGACCGGACAGCTCAAGAAGACCTTTCTGGAGGGTTGGCCGGACGCGGCGTTCCTCCAAGTCTGGCTTGATGGCGAATCGCTGCACCTCCTGCATGCACGACAGGACATCGGCAGGAGTCGCGGGGTTTCCTACGATGTCGATGAGATCGTACGGCGATGCATCAAGTTCCAACCGGATGTGGTCTACTTCCGACCCATTGACTCCAGTCGGTTGTTCTCTGTCGTGGAGAGTTTGCTGGAACGCATCCAGCGCCCGTTGGTCATCCACATGATGGATGACTGGCCTGCGCGATTGGAGGCGTCCGATCCGGAGCGCTTCGCGCAGATTGACGGTGCCCTGCGAGCGCTTGTCGGCCGATCGCAGCGACTCCTGAGCATTTCCGGTGCCATGTCGGTAGCCTATCGCGAGCGATACGGTGGCGAGTGGTTGCCACTGGCAAACGGTTCCGATCCGTCGAGATTTCCAGCGAGGAAGGCGGGCGCCCGTGCTCGGGATGAGCCCTTCGTCATCCGCTACATGGGGGCGCTCGCCGACGACATGACTTACGCGAGTGTTTGCGACGTTGCGCATGCGGTGGCGGAACTTGCCGAGAGATACCCGGTTCGCCTGGAAATCCACACCATGCACTGGTGCCGGGAGAAGGCGGAGCGCGACTTGGCGTCCCTGCGTGGCGTCCGAGTACAGGGCCTGGTCGCCCAGGACGAGTACGAGCGGACGCTGTCGGAGGCTGACGCGTTGCTCATTGCCTATAATTTCGATCCGGCGAGCATCGGCTATATTGGATATTCATTGGCCAACAAGATGCCCGAATGCCTGGCATCGGGGGTGCCCCTGATCGCCTATGGGCCGCGTGGCGTGGCCACCATCGACTATCTGGAAGCCGCTGGTGTTGCCGTAACGGTAACCGAAAAGGACCGATCGATCCTTTCAGGCGCCATCGAGCAACTCGTGGTCGATCCAGAGCGGGGCCATGCCCTCGCGCGCGCTGCACGTAGGCACGTCGACGAATATTTGTCTCGGTCCCGGGTCCAGGAGCGATTCCGGAAGACCATGCGCGAAGCCTGGGCGCTCGGTCCGTTCGCCCGGGCGACGGCCGCGCACTACGACGAGACAGACTGTGTTTCCGAACTGTTCGACCACACCTTGTCCGGGACGGTGATGATTGACGTCGGTGCCCATCATGGGCACGCACTGTTTCCCTTCCTGCAGAAGGGATGGCAAGTCTTCGCGTTCGAGCCCGACGACGGCAACAGGGCCATTCTCGAAAAGAGGCTCGAAAAGGATGAACGCGCGAAGTCCTTGGTGCGTTTGGACAAGCGTGCGGTCAGTGATCACGTCAGCGCCGGACTTGCCTACTACCGATCTGATCAGAGCAGCGGGATCAGCGGGCTGTCCGCGTTCCATCCAAGTCATGTGTCGAAACAGACAGTCGATACCACGACGCTTTCCGAGGCACTTGCCGAGGAGGACATTCCGGGTGTCGATTTCCTGAAGGTGGATACGGAAGGGCATGATCTGTTCGTCCTGAAGGGATTCCCGTGGCACCGGTTCAAGCCAGCGGTGATCGAGTGCGAGTTCGAGGATGCGAAAACCGTTCCGCTCGGCTACACCTTTCACGACATGGCTGGCTTCCTGCTGGAGCAGGGCTATTGCGTCTACGTAAGCGAATGGCATCCAATCATCCGATACGGAATACGGCATGATTGGCATCGTCTGATGCCCTACCCATGCGAGCTGTCCGACCAGGGTGCGTGGGGCAACCTGCTCGCGTTCCGGGATCCGGTTGACGAGTCGCTACTGGCGAACACGATCGGCAAACTGATCAAGGTCGCCGAACCTGCGACCGGGCCGGAACGGGACTCGCTCGTGCTTGCATCCGATCGTCGCTATCGGCTGGTCGCCGATCCTGCGTTCAGGCGGCTGTCCTCCAAGATCTGGCGCTATCACCATGAACCCGGAGGCCCGAGGCAGCACTGGATGGCTATCGTGGATGCGCCCGGCGAGACGGCGGGAAGGACATTCGGTGCAGGCATAAGGCTGCGTGCGAGCGTGCCCATGGCGATCATGGTAAGCCTGGGGCGCTTGGGGAGCGCGGAGTACGAGGGTACCAGCGTGCGTGTCCAGCTTGAGGCTCGGCAGCCCCGGCATGTGCGATTCACGACCGGTTTCCGCGCGGCCCATACGGCGCTGAAGCTGCAGGTCTATGTCGAAGGAATGGCGCCTTTCCGTGAAGGGGACATGCTTGTGGATTCAGTCTGTGTCGCGGAGATCCCGGAAGAGCTTGCGGGTGATTTCAGCGATGGAAAGCTGGATCTTCGCGCCGCCAACCGCTTGTTCCGGGAAGGAAAATATGCCAAGGCTACAGCTGTGTACGAGTTTCTTTTCGGACAGAATCCGCTGCGGATCTATCGTGATAACGCCAGAACTGCCGAGGTGCACCGCGATGCGGACTCTCCTGAGTTTGAAGACGATCGCATCAAGGAAGCGTTAGAGGAATGAGCACGAAGAGGGCACTGATCACGGGAGTTACCGGCCAAGACGGTTCGTACCTGGCGGAATTCCTGCTGGAGAAGGGGTATGAGGTGCATGGCATCAAGCGCCGGGCATCGTTGTTCAATACGCAACGCGTGGATCATATCTACCAGGATCCGCACGAACTGCACGCGAGGTTCATACTCCATTATGGCGACCTGACGGACAGCTCGAACCTGACGCGGATCCTGCAACAGGTACAGCCGGACGAGGTGTACAACTTGGGAGCGCAGAGCCACGTGGCGGTGAGCTTCGAGTCACCGGAGTACACGGCGGATGTCGATGCGATGGGCACGTTGCGACTGCTCGAGGCAATCCGGTTGCTGGGCTTGTGCGACAGGACGAGGTTCTATCAGGCCAGTACGTCGGAGCTGTATGGCTTGGTACAGGAAGTGCCGCAGCGCGAGACAACTCCGTTCTATCCTCGCAGCCCGTACGCGGTGGCAAAGCTGTACGCATACTGGATCACGGTGAATTATCGCGAGGCCTACGGGATGTATGCCTGCAACGGCATATTGTTCAACCATGAGAGTCCGCGCAGAGGTGAAACCTTCGTGACTCGCAAGATCACGCGTGGGCTTGCGAACATCGCGCAGGGCCTGGAGAGCTGTTTGTTCATGGGAAATCTGGATGCGCTTCGAGATTGGGGGCACGCGAAGGATTACGTCCGGATGCAGTGGATGATGCTGCAACAGGACAGCGCGCAGGACTATGTCATCGCCACCGGCCAGCAGTTCTCTGTCCGCGAGTTCATCCGCTGGAGTGCTGAGGAGCTCGGAGTGATGCTGAGATTCGAAGGTCAGGGCGTGGAGGAGAAAGGAGTCGTCGAGCGGGTGGATGGCGACAAGGCGCCGGGATTGAAGCCGGGAGACGTCGTGGTTTCGGTCGATCCGCGTTACTTCCGTCCAGCGGAAGTGGAGACATTGCTGGGCGATCCATCTAAAGCCAAGCGCGAGCTGGGTTGGATGCCGGAGATAACGGCGCGGGAAATGTGCGCCGAAATGGTCGCCGCCGACTTGATCGAGTCTCAGCGCCATGCCTTGCTGCAACGGCATGGTTACAGCGTCAACGTGGCAAGGGAGAACTGAGCATGCCGACTCGTATCTTCGTGGCTGGTCACCAGGGGATGGTCGGCTCTGCCCTGGTACGCCATCTGCGTGCCCGTAACGACACGGAACTCGTGACACGCAGCCGTTCGGAGCTGGATCTGTTGCGGCAGGCCGAGGTCGATGCTTTCTTTCGCAAAGAGGCGATCGACCAAGTTTATCTGGCGGCGGCGAAGGTTGGCGGGATCCAGGCTAACAGTGTCTATCCGGCTCAGTTCATATACGAAAACCTCGCTATCCAGTGCAACTTGGTGCACGCCGCACATCAGGCAGGCATACAGAAGATTCTGTTGCTGGGGTCCTCGTGCATCTACCCGAGGCTGGCGTCTCAGCCGATGCGCGAAAGCGCGTTGCTGACCGGTCCGCTGGAGGCCACCAATGAGCCTTATGCGATTGCAAAAATCGCGGGAATCAAGCTTTGCGAGAGCTACAACCGGGAACACGGGCGCGACTACCGTAGCGTCATGCCGACGAATCTTTACGGCCCGAACGATAATTTCCATCCCGAGAACAGCCATGTGATACCAGCATTGCTGCGGCGTTTTCACGAGGCTGCGAGAGAGGATGCAGCAGAGGTCGTGATCTGGGGAAGCGGCAAGCCCATGCGCGAGTTCCTGCACGTGGACGACATGGCTGCGGCGAGTGTGCACGTGATGGATCTTCCGCCGGATGTGTGGCAAGCGCATACCGAGCCGATGCTCTCGCATATCAACGTCGGCACGGGAATCGATTGCACGATTCGCGAGCTAGCCGAAACCATCGCCAAGGTGACTGGTTTTGGCGGGAATCTGGCCTTTGACTCGAGCAAACCGGATGGAACCCCCAGGAAACTGCTGGATGTTTCCCGTCTCGAAGGCCTTGGTTGGCGTTCAGGGATCAGCTTGGAGAAGGGATTGCAAGAGACCTACGCGTGGTTTCTGGAGCACCAGTCGCACTTTCGCGGCAGGGGGGTTGCATGAGTGCCGAAAATGAGCACGTGAACGAGCGTGCGGGTGTGGAAGGGGACTGCAGAGAAGTGGCGGAGTCCGATCCCGTTAGGGCCGCTTCACCCCGCATTCTGTTGCAACAGTTGCACCAGGTGCAGGAGGAATTGGAGCAATACTATCTCAAGTGCTTGGACCTCGACTCCGAACTTCAGGTGGTACGCTTGGCTGGTGACGACGCGAAGCGGGAGATTCAGGCTCTCCGGATGCAGTTGCAGTATCTGCAACGCGAGCTCGTGGAAGCGGGCGCGAGCGGCAATGCACGTTCCTTCACAAGGCGTGTTCTGTCACGTTTGATGCCGAGTGGATTTAGGCGGCATGGCAGGGCCGCTGAACAGCAGCGCGAACTGACAGCCCAGCTCGCCGCCGTCCGTGCATCAGAGTGGTTCGATGCATCTTGGTACCTTGCCACGTATGCTGATGTTCGCGAAGCAGGAATGGATCCTGTCGAGCATTACCACGAATTCGGATGGAAGGAGGCCCGTAACCCCGGGCCCCGTTTCGATACGGCTTGGTATCTGCATGCCAATCCTGACGTTGCTGCCGCCGGCATCAGCCCGCTATGGCATTTTATTGAGCATGGGTCGAAGGAAGGGCGCCCCCCCTTGCCGACCTGAATTTCCCGACCCCGGGACCAAGATCGAGGAGAATATCGATGAGCAAGACAATCCTGGTAGCAGGCGTGCTGGCCCTGATAGTTGCAGGTTGTGCCAAGGAAGATGTCGCGACAGCGCCATCGCCTGCGCAGGGAGCGGATACGGCCATTGCCGCGACGGCTGCTATCGAGGCCGAACCCTGCGTGCAGGACGAGTTCTACTCGCCGCTACCCGACCCAGAAATCCGCTTCCAGTTCCCCTTCCGCGTCGCCCGCGACAGGGTTTATGAGTCAGACAATGGCAAGCCTCGCCGAGGCCTTTCCCTTGAGTATCTTGAAGGCAGCGCGGACGGGATCTGGGACGCCGTTGTCGCCTCCATGGCTGCCGCAGGCTTCGAGCAGGCCCAAGGCGTGGAAGATGAGCCGTATCGGGGAACATTCAAGAAGGGTGGGGCGCCGAGCATCTTTGCCAAAGTGGATGGGGAGGCCGGGAGCAACCCTACCGGCACCGACGTCAAAGGCAGCATCTGGCTGAGCTGGGGCACCGATGGCGGGGATGCCTCGAGTGCACCCTGAACATACATATATGGATGTGGTGAAGTTCCGCAAGGAAAATCTTCACCGATACTGGTGCAACTACTCCAGTCATGGCGTGGCCGGTGATGATCCGGGCTCGGCACGTCATCGCATCGCGTTGGGTGACGTTGTGATCGTCGAGAACCAGCCGCGGTTCAAGATACACAAGGGTGCGACGATCTATACCATTGGTTCGTGTTTTGCCCGCAATGTCGAGCGGTCATTGAAGCGCCAAGGATTCAGGGTGCCGACAGCCGAGATCGAGATCGACAAGGACATCTACATCGGCCATACGGTGTTTCATAACACAGTGCTCAACAAGTACAACGCGCACTCGATGGCGACCGAGATCCTCCGTGGGCTCGAGGCGTCGCCTGATCCGGGTTTGGTGGAGGTCGACCCCGGGCAGTGGTATGACCCGCAAACGTCCTATACGAGATTGATGGCGCTCGAGGAGGTGTCCGCGCTACGCAACAAGCTGGACGAACTCGCTCGCAACGTTGCCAACAGTGACTTGGTGGTGATGACGCTCGGTTTGACGGAGACGTGGTTTGACACAAGCAGCAAGGTTGCCTTCAACGGGCTCAACGTTGTTGCAATCAAACATCGTAGAGCAACTACCGCCTTCTTCAATGCCACGGTTGCGCAGGTCTTCGAAGTCCTTGCCGACGCGCTGGAGAAACTCATTGGTCGCAATCCCGAGGTCAAGGTCGTGGTGACGGTTTCACCTGTGCCGATGGCGCAGACGTTCACCAACCTGGATGTATTCACCGCAAACACCTACTCGAAGGCCGTGCTACGGGTGGCTGCCCAGATGCTGACGGCACGCTTTCCGTTCGTTGACTACTTCCCAAGCTATGAGATGGTGATGAACTCGCCCCGAGCAATGACTTGGGCCGATGATCAGGTGCACGTTGCTCCGCCAGTCGTTGAACAGGTGATTTCCGCGTTCGCCTCGCGATACATCGATGTTTAGACAGTCAAGCCTGCCAAGACCGCAAATACCTACCGGCTTCTTCCGGCCAACGCCGAGCCTTGCGGTCATGGTTAGCTCAGAGCGTGCGCTCCAGCTCAGGCAGCACCTTGAACAAATCCCCCACCAGCCCGATGTCCGCGATCTCGAAGATCGGCGCGTCGGCATCCTTGTTGATTGCCACGATCGTGCCGGCGTCCTTGATGCCGGTCAGGTGCTGGATCGCGCCGCTGATGCCGATGGCGACGTACAGGTCGGGGGCGATGATCTTGCCGGTCTGGCCGACCTGCAGTTCGTTGGGGACGTAACCGGCGTCGACCGCGGCGCGTGAGGCGCCTACGGCGGCGCCGAGCTTGTCGGCGAAGTCGAAGATGATCTTGAAGTTCTCCTCCGAGCCGACCCCGCGGCCGCCGGAAACCACGCGCTTGGCGCTCTGCAGGTCTGGGCGGTCGGACTTGCCGGCGGCCAAGCCGATGTAGCGGGTGTGCGAGGGCAGGGTGGCTTCGACGCTGGCGGCTTCCACCGGCGCGCTGCCGCCCTTCGCCGCCTCCGGCCAGGAAGCGGTGCGCACCGTGGCGACGACGACGTGTTCGGCCGGCGCTTCGACGGTAATGATCGCGTTGCCGGCGTAGATCGGCCGCTTGAATGTATGGCTGCTCTCTACGGCCATCACGTCCGAAACCTGCGCGGTGCCGAGCAGGGCGGCGACGCACGGCATCAGGTCCTTGCCGAAGGTGGTGCTGGGGCCGAACACGTGGCTGTAGCCCTCGGCAAGCTTCGCGATCTGCGGTGCGAGCACGTGTGCGATCGCGTTGGCGTTGGCGCCGTTGGTGGCAGTGAGCACTTTCGACACACCCGCGATCTGCGCGGCCTCGGCGGCGACGGCGGTCGGGTCGGCGGCCAGCACGACGATGTCGATGGCTTCCGGCGACAGCGCCTGCGCGGCCGACACGCACTTGGCGGTGGAGGCGTTGAGCTTGCCGTCGAGGTGTTCGGCGACGATCAGGACTCTGGACATGGGAAATCTCCGTAGGTCGGGCCTACCGGCCCGACGCGCGAATGAGTGGGTAGGGGCGTCGGGGGCGTGACCCCGACCTACAGCAACCCTTTCTGCTTCAGGGCGGCGACCAACTCGGCCGCGTCCTTGACCATCACCCCGCGGCTGCGCTTGGGCGGCGGGTCGTAGTGGGTGGTCTTGAGCATGTCGCCCGAATCCACGCCGAGGTCGGCGAACGGAATCGATTCGAGCGGCTTGGACTTGGCCTTCATGATGTCCGGGAGCTTGATGAAGCGCGGCTCGTTCAGGCGCAGGTCGGTGGTGACGACGGCCGGCAGGTCGACTTCCAGCGTCTCCAGGCCGGCATCGACCTCGCGGGTAACGGTCGCCTTGCCGTCGGCCACGTCCAGCTTCGAGGCGAAGGTCGCCTGCGGCCGGCCCCACAGCGTGGCCAGCATCTGCCCGGTCTGGTTGGCGTCGTCGTCGATCGCCTGCTTGCCGAGGATCACCAGGTCCGGCTGCTCCTTCTCGACCAGCTTGAGCAGGGTGCGGGCCGCGGTCAGGGGCTGGATCGGCTGGTCGCTGACCACGTGGATGGCGCGGTTGGCGCCCATGGCCAAGCCGTTGCGCAGGTGGGCCTGGGCGTCGGTGGGGGCGATGGTGGCGACCACCACCTCGGTGGCGATGCCCTTGTCGCGCAGGCGCAGGGCCTCTTCCAGCGCGATCTCGTCGAAGGGGTTGGCCGACAGCTTGACGCCGTCGGTGACCACGCCGGAGCCGTCCGGCTTGACCTGGATGCGGACGTTGTAGTCCACCACACGCTTGTATCCAACAAGAATCTTCATGCCTGAGGGTTCCGCAGGTGCAAACAATCCCGGATTTTACCCCGTAGGCGCGGTCCATGGCCGCGATGGCATTCTGGAGGCCATGGTGGCCATCGGCCGCGCCTGCGAGTCCCGCCTGCGGGCCCCACCGCTGCGGGCTAGAATCCGCCGATGACGCGAAGCCCGGCGCTTTCCCATCTCGACCGCCTTGAGGCCGAGAGCATCCACATCCTGCGCGAGGTCGCCGCCGGGTTCCAGAATCCGGTGATGATGTACTCCGTCGGCAAGGACAGCTCGGTGTTGCTGCACCTGCTGGTCAAGGCGTTCCATCCGGCAAAGCCTCCGATCCCGATGCTGCACGTCGATACCGGCTGGAAGTTCGGCGAGATGATCGCGTTCCGGGACCGCCGCGCGCAGGAAGCCGGCGTGGAGCTGCGTACCTGGACCAATCCCGACGGCCTGGCCCAGGGGGTCGGCCCGATCAGCCACGGCGCCACCGTGCATACCGACGTGATGAAGACCCAGGGGCTCAAGCAGGCGCTGGACAAATGGGGGTTCGATGCCGCGATCGGCGGCGCGCGCCGCGACGAGGAGAAGTCGCGCGCCAAGGAGCGCATCTTCTCGTTCCGCAGCAGCGCGCACCGCTGGGATCCGAAAAGCCAGCGCCCCGAACTGTGGAACCTCTACAACACCCGTATCCACAAGGGCGAATCGGTACGCGTGTTCCCGATCTCGAACTGGACCGAGCTGGACGTGTGGCTCTACATCTTCCGCGAGAACATCCCGGTGCCTTCGCTGTACTTCGCAAGGGAGCGCCCGGTTGTCGAGCGCGACGGCGCCCTGATCATGGTCGACGACGAGCGCCTGCCACTGCGCGCCGGCGAGACGCCGATGATCAAGCGGGTCCGCTTTCGCACCCTGGGCTGCTACCCGCTCACCGGCGCCATCGAGTCCGAAGCCGACACCGTGGAGAAAATCATCGCCGAGATGCTGGTGTCCACGACGTCCGAGCGCCAGGGGCGGGTGATCGACCAGGATCCCTCGGCATCGATGGAGAAGAAGAAGCAGGAGGGCTACTTCTGATGGGGCCGGGAATCGGGAATCGGGAACCGGGAACCGCCAGGGCTGATACCGGGGCGGCCGCTTATCTGCAGCAGCACGAGACCAGGAGCCTGCTGCGCTTCATCACCTGCGGCAGCGTCGACGACGGCAAGAGCACGTTGATCGGTCGGCTGCTGCACGACACCCACCTGCTGCTGGACGACCAGGTCGCCGCGCTCGAAGCCGACAGCCGCCGCCACGGCACCCAGGGCGATGACGTCGATTTCGCATTGCTGGTCGACGGCCTCGCCGCCGAGCGCGAACAGGGCATCACCATCGACGTCGCCTACCGGTTCTTCGGTACCGAAAAGCGCAAGTTCATCGTGGCAGACTGCCCGGGCCACGAGCAATACACCCGCAACATGGCGACCGGCGCCTCCACCGCCGATCTCGCCGTGGTGCTGGTCGACGCACGCAAGGGGCTGCTGACGCAAACGCGACGCCACAGCTACATCGTCTCGCTGCTGGGCATCCGCCACGTGGTGCTGGCGGTGAACAAGATGGACCTGGTCGATTACCGCCAGGACATCTTCGACGAGATTGCCAACGGCTATCGCGAGCTGGCCGCGCAACTTGGCATCCCGAATGTCACCTGCATCCCCTTGTCGGCGCTCAAGGGCGACAACATGCTCCAGAGTTCAGCGGCAACGCCGTGGTACGAGGGTGAAAGCCTGCTGCAACACCTGGAAACCGTGCAGGTCGACGAGGCCGGCCATGACACCGGCTTCCGCATGCCGGTGCAGTGGGTCTGCCGTCCGGACCACACTTTCCGCGGCTTTGCCGGCACGGTGGCCGCCGGCGAGCTTGCGCCAGGCGATGCGATCGTCGTGCTGCCCTCTGGCCAACGCTCCAACGTCGCACGCATCGTCACCGCCGGCGGCGACTTCGCCCGCGCCACTACCGGCCAGGCCGTCACCCTGACCCTGGCCGACGAGATCGACGTCAGCCGAGGCGACGTCATCGCCGCCGCCGCCAGTCCGCCGGAGGTCTCCGACCAGTTCGCCGCACACCTGCTGTGGCTGGGCGAACAGCGGCTGCTGCCCGGGCGACCGTACTGGCTCAAGATCGGTGCGCGCACCGTCGGCGCCTCGGTCACCGAGATCAAGCACAAGGTAGACGTCAATACGCAGGAAGACCTCGCGGCCAAGCACCTGGAGTTGAACGAGGTGGCGTACTGCAACCTGCACCTGGACCAGCCGATCCCGTTCGAGTCCTACGTTGACAACCACGCGCTGGGCGCCTTCATCCTGATCGACCGCCAGAGCAACGCCACCGTCGCCGCCGGCACGCTGGATTTTGCCCTGCGCCGCGCCGGCAACATCCACTGGCAGCACGTCGACGTCGACAAGACCGCCCGTGCCCGGATCAAGCACCAGCAGCCGCGCTGCGTATGGTTTACCGGCCTGTCAGGGGCCGGCAAGTCGACCATCGCCAACCTGGCCGAGAAAAAGCTGCTGGCGATGGGCCAGCACACCTACCTGCTCGACGGCGACAACGTCCGCCATGGCCTGAACAAGGACCTGGGGTTCACCGACGAAGACCGGGTGGAGAATATTCGCCGCGTCGCCGAGGTTGCCAAGCTGATGGTCGATGCCGGCCTGGTCGTGCTGGTGAGCTTCATCTCGCCGTTCCGCGCGGAACGACAGATGGCGCGCAGCATGTTCGCCGAGGGCGAATTCCTGGAGGTATTCGTCGACACGCCGCTGGATGTAGCGGAGCAGCGCGACGCGAAAGGGCTATATGCCAAGGCGCGTGAGGGGAAGCTGCGCAACTTCACCGGAATCGACTCGCCCTACGAGGTTCCGAAGAACCCGGACGTCACCCTGTCCACGGTCGGGACGCGCGTGGAGGACCTGGTCGACCGACTGCTCGAGGAGCTTCGCTAGCCGCCGCTGGCGCGATCCCGGCCGATCGGTAGAACTTCAGCTCGTTGTGTGGTCGAAGTGTCAGTGCCTGCAATGGCCCCGCGCGCGGGGCCTGTCCGAAGGGACAAGGGCTGGGGCTTCAGCTCCGCGCTAAACTGCCCGTTCGGCAACACAGGATCAGGAAATGGCTGGAACCCAAGATCTCCCGGCAGTGATCGGAAAGGTTTACCCGGATGCGGCCACCGCCCTGCGCGGCGTCGCCGCCGACAACCAGACGCTCGCCGTCGGCGGCTTCGGCCTGTGCGGTATCCCGGAGGCGCTGATCGCGGCGCTGCGCGACTCGGGCGTCAAGGGCCTGACCGTGATCTCGAACAACGCAGGCGTCGACGGCTTCGGCCTCGGGCAACTGCTGGGCACGCGGCAGATCAAGAAGATGATTTCGTCCTACGTGGGCGAGAACAAGGAGTTCGAGCGCCAGTTCCTGGCCGGCGAGCTCGAACTCGAGTTCAACCCCCAAGGCACCCTGGCCGAGCGCCTGCGCGCCGGCGGCGCGGGGATCCCGGCGTTCTTCACGGCCACCGGCTACGGCACCGTCGTTGCAGAGGGTAAGGAGACACGCGAGATCGACGGGCGGTACTACGTGCTCGAGACCGCGCTGGTCGCCGACGTGTCGCTGGTCAAGGCGTACAAGGCCGACAAGGCCGGCAACCTGCTGTTCCGCAAGACCGCGCGCAACTTCAACCCGGCCTGCGCAATGGCGGGCAAGACCTGCATCGTCGAGGTGGAGGAGGTCGTCGAGATCGGCGCCATCGACCCCGACCACGTGCACCTGCCCGGCATCTACGTCGACCGCATCGTGCACAACCCGACGCCCGAGAAACGCATCGAGCAGCGCACCGTGCGTGCGGCAGGAGCGCAGTAATGGCCTGGACCCGCGAAGAAATGGCGCAGCGCGCCGCCCGTGAGCTCGCCGATGGCATGTACGTCAACCTCGGCATCGGCCTGCCGACCCTGGTGGCCAACTACATCCCCGACGGCGTGGATGTCTGGCTGCAGTCGGAGAACGGTCTGCTCGGCATCGGCCCGTTCCCGACCGAGGCCGAACTCGACGCCGACCTGATCAACGCCGGCAAGCAGACGGTCACCGCCCGCGCAGGTGCAAGCTATTTCGGCAGCCACGACTCGTTCGCCATGATCCGCGGCGGCCACATCGACCTGGCGATCCTTGGCGCGATGGAAGTCACCGACAAGGGCGACCTCGCCAACTGGATGGTCCCCGGCAAGATGGTCAAGGGCATGGGTGGGGCGATGGACCTCGTGGCCGGGGTCAAGCGGGTGGTGGCCCTGATGGAGCATTGCACCAGGAAGGGCGAGCCCAAGATCCTGCCTGAATGCACCCTGCCGTTGACCGGCCTGGGGGTGGTGAGCCGGATCATCACCGACCTGGGGGTGTTCGACGTGACCCCCGATGGCCTAGTGCTTGCTGAATTGGCGCCGGGAGTCGGCCTGGACGAGGTGCGGCAGAAAACCGGGGTGCCGTTCACAGAAGCGTGAAATCCTGGCCCGCGAGCGTTCCGGTAACAGGCCGGGACGCTCGAAATGCGATGGATTCTTCCGCTTTCCAGTATTCTTCAGGCAAACTTGGGTTTGAATCCCACATTTCCATCTGAGGAATCCTTGATGCGCATCTACCTCACCGCCGGTGTCCTGATCGGCATGCTGGCAGGCTGCTCTTCCGACCAGGCGCCGATGGCCGGCAAGGCCACGATGGCCGCAGGTGAAGGCCTGGCCGGGGCGATGCAGTCGTCGCCTGCCTTCCGTTCGCCCATGTCGAGCTTTGCATCGCTGCCGGACCGTGGCGAACTTCTGGCCTATGAGCGGGTCCGGCAGGTCAAGCACAAGGGCGCCTATACCGCCTACCCGGTGGCGATCAGCGAAGCCCATGCGCTGCGTGCGATGCATACCGGTGAAATGGTGGTCAATGCGCCCAACGGCGAGCCGATCCGCCTCAAGTATGAGCGGCACGAGGAGAGCCCGGACGGGAACTGGACCTGGATCGGCCGTAATGCCGATGGCGCCAGCGCGGTCATCACCTTCGGCGAGAAGGCGGTGTTCGGCGTGATCCCGCAGGGCACCGCCGAAACCCTGCGCCTGACCATGAACGCCGGCCAGTCCTGGCTGGTGCAGACCGATCGCAGCAAGCTGGCCGGGCGCGATGGCGCCACGGTCCGCGAGGGCGGGGACCAGCTGGTTCCGCCGAAGCTGGCTGGGAGCGGTTCGGTTTCGGTGTCTTCGATGCGGGCGGAGCCCGCGACTGCGGGCGCCAGCGCGGCGGCTGCGGTGGTCGACATACTGCTTGGGTACACCAATGGCTACGCCGCGCAGCTCGGTGGCCAATCGCAGGCGAATACGCGCCTGGTCAACATGACCTCGATCACCAACGAGGCGTATGCCAACAGCGGCGTCAACATGCGCGTGCGCCTGGTCAAGACGCTGCAGGTGAACTACCCCGACAACACCGACAACGGCGATGCGCTGGAGAGCCTGACCGGTTACCGGGCGGGTGAGGATGGCGGCCCCATTGACGTCGACCCCGCTTTCACGGCACTGCGCGAAGCACGTGACGAAAGCGGCGCCGACCTGGTGTCGCTGGTCCGTGCGTTCCGTACGCCGGAAAACGCGGGGTGTGGCATTGCCTGGCTGATCGGCGGTAGCGAGAGCGGAATCGTCCAGGCGGACGAGCCCTTCGGATACTCGGTTGTTTCCGATGGCACCGACCTCGACGAAGAGGACGACAACACCTACTTCTGCCGTGAAGAAACGCTGGCGCACGAGCTTGGCCACAACATGGGCCAGGCGCACAACGACGAAGACAGCTCAACGACGGGCGTGCACGCGTATTCGTATGGTTACCGGGAGGCTTCCTCGAGCGGCTTCTACACCGTGATGGCCTATCCGCAGGCGGACGGCAACCAGTTCTCGATCCGCTACTTCGCCAATCCGAACGTCAAGTACCTGAATCGTGCAACCGGCGTGGCGAACCAGTCGGACAACGTGCGCAGCCTGAACCAAGTGATGCCGATTATTGCGACGTTCCGGGCGACGGTCGTTCCGGTTGCGCAGTCAGCAAGGGATGACTTCAATGGTGACGGGAAATCGGATCTTCTCTGGAGGAGCCTCAGTAGTGGCTCCAATGTGATCTGGCGGTCCGCCGGCTCCAGCACGACGCAAGCGGTTACGCGACTGTACGGTTCGGTGTGGGCGGTTGCTGGCACCGGTGATTTCGATGGCGACGGCCGGGCGGACATCCTGTGGCGAAATTCCGCCAGCGGTTACAACACAATTTGGCGGTCAGCGAGTTCCACGACCGGTTTGGCAATGACGGCACTGGCAGCGCCATGGCAGGTTGCCGGTACCGGCGATTTCAACGGTGATGGCAAGGCAGATATCCTGTGGCGCAATCCCACGAACGGCGCCAATGTGATCTGGCTAGGCGCGGATTCCACCAAAACGCAGTCGGTTACGACGGTGTCCGGAGCCGGATGGATCGTTGCCGGGATCGCCGACTTCGATGGCGATGGCAAGGCCGACATCCTGTGGCGCAACACGGTCACCGGGTACAACACAATCTGGCGTTCGGGGAACTCGACTACCGGCCAGGCAGTAACGGGTGTGGGCGGGCAGGACTGGAAGATTGCTGGCGTAGGAGACTTCAATGGCGATGCCAAGGCCGACATTCTTTGGCGGAGCACCAGTAGCGGCACCAACGTCATCTGGCAGTCTGCGGACTCCGATTCGCTCCAAGCGGTGACACGGCTCTACGGAGCGGTGTGGGGCGTTGCTGGTGTTGCGGATTTCAATGGCGACAACAAGGCCGACATCCTGTGGCGCAATTCGAACAACGGATACAACACGATCTGGCTGTCGGCCAACTCAAGCACGGGCCAAGCCGTTACTGGCGTGGGTGGCCAGGATTGGCAGATTGTGGGGTTCAAGTGACGCCGGCCAGGCATTGCTGATCTGCTGGATCGCGGGATCGTCACGGGGGTGGAGAAATCCGCCCCCGTGGTGTTTTCAGGCCGGGAATACGGATGGCGGCCGGTCGGTCGTCCTCCTTCGTCGCATCTCCTACAGGCTCTGGTAATTCGGCCCCGCGCCACCCTCCGGCGCCACCCAGTCGATGATCTCGTAGGGATCCTTGATGTCGCAGGTCTTGCAGTGGACGCAGTTGGCGGCGTTGATCTGCAGGCGCTTGCCGTGCTCTGACGCGGCGTCCTCGACGATTTCGTAGACGGCGGCCGGGCAGAAGCGGGTACAGGGGTTGCCGTATTCCTCGACGCAGCGGGTGACGCAGATGTCGGTGTCGGCCACCTTCAGGTGCACCGGTTGGTCCTCGTCGTGCTCGGTGGCGGCGAAATAGACACCGGCCAGGCGGTCGCGCGGGGGCAGGGTGCGCTGCACGTAGTCGCGCCTGGGCTCTTCCTGTTCGCCGAGCTTGTGCAGTGACGACCAGTCGGGTTTCACCTTCAGCGTCCACGGCGACAGGCCGCCGGTGACGGTTTCCCAGCCGGCATTGAGCAGGCCGAACCACAGTCCCTTCTTGAAGCCGGGCTTGATGTTGCGGACCTTGCGCAGCTCGGCCATCGCGTCGGATGCGCGCAGCTTCGCGTCGAAGCCTTCCGCCGAAAGCGACGAAGCCAGGTGTTCGGCAGCCAGCATGCCGCTGCGGATCGCCTGGTGGGTGCCCTTGATCTTGGGCACGTTGAGCAGGCCGGCGGTGTCGCCGATCAGCAGGGCGCCGGGCATCTCGACCTTCGGCAGCGACTGCCAGCCACCCGTCACGATCGCACGCGCGCCGGCCGAGAGGATGTTGCCGCCTTCGAGCAGCGGCGCGACCGTCGGGTGGTTCTTCCACTGCTGGAAGGCTTCCCAGGGCTTGTAGTCCGGATCGCTGTAGTCGAGTCCGCTGACGTAGCCCAGCGCGATCCGGTCGCCGTCCAGGTGGTACAGGAAGCTGCCGCCGTAGGTGCCCGTGTCAGCGGGCCAGCCGAGCGAGTGCACCACCTTGCCCGGCTCCACGCGTCCGGCCGGCACCTGCCACAGCTCCTTGATGCCGATCGAGTAGGCCTGCGGGTCGCTGTCACGGTGAAGGTCGAAGCGCTTGACCAGGCGCTTGGTCAGATGCCCGCGCGCGCCCTCGGCCAGCACGGTGACCTTGGCGTGGATGTCGATGCCGGCGGTGTAGCCGGGCTTGTGCGAGCCGTCCTTCGCCACGCCCATGTCGCCGATGCGCACGCCGATGACCCTGCCGCTGTCATCGTGCAGGGTCTCCGAGGCGGCGAAGCCGGGATAGATCTCGACGCCCAGGGCTTCGGCCTGCGGCGCCAGCCACGCGCACATCGCGCCGAGGCTGACGATGAAGTTGCCCTTGTTGTGCATGCCCGGCGGTACGATCGGCGACTTGTAGCCGCCGGTTTTGGTGAGGAACCAGAACTCGTCGCCGGTCACCGGCACGCAGATCGGCGGCGGGTTGTCGCGCCAGCCCGGCAGCAGTGCGTCGAGCGGTTCGGGCTCGATCACCGCGCCGGACAGGATGTGCGCGCCGATGGTGCTCGATTTCTCGATCACGCACACCGACAGCTCGGGGTTGAGCTGCTTGAGACGGATCGCCAGCGACAGCCCCGCAGGGCCGGCGCCCACGGTGACGATGTCGTATTCCATGACGTCGCGCTCGATCTCGGGAGCGCCGTCGCGCGGCTGTTCGTTGGGTTCGCTCATGTCGGCGGCCTGGATTGCGTGCCGTGATTGTCGCGGGTTTGCGCCAAGAGCGCCAAATCGCGGCGCCCGTGGCGCGGCGAGCCGCGGCGCGGCCGTCTTGCCGTCAGGGGCGGAGGCGCGAACGGATCAGTGCGGCTGCTGCTCGTGCTGCTGGCCCGCCACCAGCACCCATCCGGCAATCTGGCGCGTGACGTCGGCCAGCGCGGCGTCGAACGACGCGACGACGGCCGGCACCGCGGTATCCGCCGCCGGTCGCGCGGCCAGGAACGTGCGCGAGGCGGCCACCTGCTGGTCCGCCAAATGCAATAGCTTGGCATTGACCTCGATCGTCGCCGACGGGACTGCCGCGCCGGCATAGTCGGCCTCGAACCTGCGCAGGTCCATCACCAGCTTGTAGTTGCCGTTGATGCCGCTGCCCTGGCGGGCGACCGCGCCGATCCTGCCCGAATCTTCCAGCGCGCGCAGCACGGCGTCCTCCAGCATCTGCGTCGGCGGCCGGGACCAGCTGGCGCCCTTGTAGACCTGGAGCTCGTCCGGCGTCGGCCGGACCGCGATGCGCAGGCTGTCGGTCATGCGCGCGGCCGTGGCCGGGCTGATCGCCAGCTGCCACTGCACCGTCGGCCACGACGGATCCGCGGCGACGCGGGGATCCGGCGCGTAGATCGTGCCGCGTTCGCGCGTACCGCCGCTGCCGAGCAGCGAGCAGCCCGCGAGCAGCGCGCACGCGATGGCCAGCCCGGCCAGCGACAGGCGGCGCCGGCAATCGATCCGCAGGCGCGGACTCGCAGCGGAGTGGCGGGTCACGGCGATCGTCATCGGTTTCATTCGGGTTCGAACTCCTTGGGCGCATCGCGGCCGAGCAGGAACCGCGTGGGATTGCCTTCGAGGCGGTCGCTGATGCGGCGCAGGTCGCGGATCAGCGTGCGCAGCTCGCCCAGGGTCGGACCCAGCTGCGACAGGCCGTCGTTGGCGAAGCTGCGGATCGCGCCGCGGTTCTCGTTGAGGATCTGGTCGGCGCCGCCCGCGGCCGAGTCCAGCTTGGCCAGGGTGGTGTCGAGGCGGTCGACCAGCCCGGGCAGCTTCTGCACGAACTCGCGGTCGACGTCGCTGATCGCGCGGTTGGTGCTGTCGAGCGTGGTGTTGAGCTGCTCGCTGGCCTTGCGCGCGTTGGCGATCAGCGCCGACAGGTCCTCGCGCTGGTCGGCGATCGAGCCGGTCAGCGATTCGATGTTCTCGAGCGTGCCGGCGATGCGTTCGACGTTCTCCTGGCTCAGCACCTTGTCCAGGCGCTCGACCAGCCGGTTGGCGGTGTCGGCGATGTTCTGCAGCGCAGAAGGTTCGGTGAGGATGATCGGGACCTCGTTGCCCGGCGTCTCGGTCAGGCGCGGGCTGGCCGGGTCGCCGCCGGTGAGCTGGATGATCGGGCTGCCGGTCAGGCTGGTCATCGACAGCTTGGCGCGGGTGTCCGTCCTGACCGGCGCATCGGCCTGCAGCTTGAGCCGCGCGATCACCGCGCGCGGGTCGTTGGGCGCCAGCTTCAGGCTCTCGATGGTGCCGATCGCGATGCCGTTGTACTGCACGCTGCTGCCGTTGGTCAGGCCGGTGACCGGTTCGCGGAAAACCACGTCGTACTCGCGCCAGCTCTTGTCCGAGGAGTATTTCGCCGCCCACAGGCCGAAGCCGAGCAGGAACAGCGACACCAGGATGGTGAACGCGCCGATCAGGACGTAGTTGGCTTTTGTTTCCATCGATCAGGTTTCCTCTGCGGTGCCGGCCTTGGCATCACGGGCGGCCCGTCCGCGCGGTCCGTTGAAATACTCGTGGACCCAGGGGTGGTCGAGCCGCTCGATTTCGGCCAGCGGGCCGACCGCCACCACCTTCCTGTCGGCCAGCACCGCCACGCGGTCGCAGATAGCGTACAGGGTGTCGAGGTCGTGGGTGATGAGGAACACGGTCAGGCCCAGCGCCTGCTGCAGCGTGCGGATCAGGTGGTCGAAGGCGCTGGCGCCGATCGGGTCCAGGCCGGCGGTGGGTTCGTCGAGGAACAGCAGCGGCGGATCCAGCGCCAGCGCGCGCGCCAGGCCGGCGCGCTTGCGCATCCCGCCAGACAGCTGCGAGGGCAGCTTGTCGATCGCCTCGGCCGGCAGGCCGGCGAGCTTGACCTTCAGCAGCGCCAGTTCGTAGCGCCAGCTGTCGGGCAGCTCCGGGCTGTGCTCCTTCAGCGGCACCTGCACGTTCTCGCCGACCGTGAGCGAGGAAAACAGGGCGCCGTCCTGGAACAGCACGCCGGTGTTGCGTTCGATGTGCAGGCGGCTGTCGGCGTCGTCCGCGCGTGCGTCCACGCCGAGCACCTCGATGCTGCCCGCGTTCGGCCTGCGCAGGCCGAGGATCGAGCGCATCAGCACCGACTTGCCGGTGCCCGAACCGCCGACCACGCCCAGGATCTCGCCGCGGCGCACGTCCAGGTCGAGGCCTTCGTGCACGACCTGTTCGCCGAAGCGGTTGACCAGCCCGCGCACGGAGATGATTGCGTCGTGATCGTCGGAATCCGCCATCACCACCCCACGTGCATGAACCAGATCGCCGCCAGCGCGTCGATGATGATCACCAGCGAGATCGTCTGCACCACGCTCGAGGTGGTGCGTTCGCCCACCGACTGCGCGGTGCCCTTCACCTGCAGGCCCTCCAGGCAGCCGATCAGGCCGATCACGATCGCGAACAGCGGCGCCTTCGACATGCCCACCAGGAAATGCCGCAGCTCGATGGTGTCGTGCATGCGCGCGTAGTAGGCCTGTGGCGGGATGTCGAGGCTGAACGCGCCCACCGACATGCCGCCGAGCAGGCCGGCGATCATGGCGATGAAGGTCAGCAGCGGCAGCATCACCAGCAGCGCCAGCACGCGCGGGATCACCAGCAGGTCGATCGGGTCCAGGCCGAGCGTGCGGATCGCGTCGACCTCCTCGCGGCTGACCATCGCACCGATCTGCGCGGTGAACGCGCTGGCGGTGCGGCCGGCCAGCAGGATCGCGGTCAGCAGCACGCCGAACTCGCGCAGGAAGGCGATGTTGACCAGTTCCACCACGAGGATCGTGGCGCCGAAGTCGGCCAGGATCGTGGAACCGAGGAATGCGATCACCGCGCCGACCAGGAACGACAGCAGCGTCACCAGCGGCACCGCGTCCAGGCCCACCTGTTCCATGTGGTGCACGGTGGCGGTGATGCGCAGGCGGCGCGGCTGGACGACGGTGCGGCCGAGCTTGACCAGGTTCTCGCCGAGGAAACTCATCAGCGCGACGACTTCGTTCCAGTTGTCCTGCACCGCGTAGCCCAGGCGCGCGAGCGCTGCCTGGAAGCCGTAGTCGCGTTTCTTCTTCGGGCGCTCGTCGGCTACGTCCTCGATCGCCGCCACCAGCGCCAGGTGGTCCTCGCGGAACGAGAACACGTCGTAGTCGATGCCCTGGCGACGCGCAAAGCGCAGCAGCTGCAGCACGCCCGCCGAATCCAGCCGTTCGACGCCGGTGACATCGACCGACCGCACGCGTCCGTGGTCGCCGCGCAGCATCTTGCCCACCGCGAGCGCGTGGTCCAGCGTCCACTGGCCGCGCAGGCGCAGCCGGCCGCTGTTCGCGGGGTCGGTGTCGATGGACGGTACGTTGCCGCGGGTGGCGCCCATGCGCTGTCGGGTTCTCCGTGTCCGGCGGGCCGCCCCGCGGTAAGGCGATGGCGGCGAGCATACAGGCTACCAAGCCCGGCGATCGGCGACGAGAACGGCGATCGGCGGCAGGTTACAGCGGTCGCGTGCGCATGCGATGCTTCGCCGATGTCAGAAGGCTTCCAGACCATCGGCTACGCCGCCCGCATCGCCTTCGTGGTGGAGCTGGCCGAGCGCCTGCACACCTACGGCACCACCGCGCAGCGCCTGGAGGGCGCGCTGATCCTGGTATCGCAGAAGCTGGGGCTGGACTGCGAGCCGATCGCCAACCCGACCGGCATGGTGCTCTCGTTCAGCGATCCTGCGCGGCCGCCGGGCGACAGCGACACCACCCGCGTGATCCGGGTGCCGCCGGGCGACAACGACCTGGCCAAGCTCTGCGAGGCCGACCGCATCGCGGAGGACGTCGTCGCCGGACGGGTCGGGTTGGCCGAAGGCTACGCCGCGCTTCGCGCGCTCGACCGCCCGCCGCTGCCGCGCGAGAAGATCATGCTGGCGCTGGCGTTCGGGCTGGCCTCGGCGAGCGTGGCCGGGCTGCTGCGCCTGCCCTGGCTGGACATCGGCACCGCCGGCCTGATCGGCCTGCTGGTCGGCGTGGTCGACTGGGTGTCCGCATCACGCCCGCGCCTGCGCGAGGCCAGCGAGGCGATCTCGGCGATGCTGGCGGCGACCGTCGCGATCCTGGTGGCGAAGTTCGTCGGCCCGCTCAACCTCAACACGGTGGTGATCGCGGCGCTGATCGTGCTGATGCCGGGCATGTCGCTGACCAACGCGGTCAACGAGCTGACCAGCCAGAACCTGATCTCGGGCACCGCGCGCTTCGCCGGCGCGATCAGCACGATGCTCAAGCTCACCGTCGGCACCATGATCGCGCTGACCGCGGCGCAGGTGCTGGGCGTCGACCCGCAGGTGCGCGCGCTGCGGCCGCAGCCGGACTGGGTGGAGTGGGGCGCGCTGCTGACCGGCGTGCTGGCGTTCGCGGTGCTGTTCCGCGCGGCCCGCCGCGATTATCCCCTGGTGATGGCGGCGGCGATGGTCGGGTATCTCATCCCGCGGCTGGTCGGGGACTCCTGGGGCAGCACCGCCGGCATCTTCATTTCGGCGCTGGTGCTGACCGCTGCCGGCAATGCCTACGCGCGCTGGGCGCAGCGGCCCGGCGCCCTGGTGCGCGTGCCCGGCATCATCCTGATGGTGCCCGGCAGCGCCAGCGTGCGCAGCGTGCTGACGCTGATCCAGCAGCAGGATCTCGCCGCAGGCCAGCAGGCGGCGCTGGCGGTGGTCAACATCCTGCTCGCGCTGATCGCCGGGCTGCTGTTCGGCAACCTGCTGATGCCGACGCGGCGGAATCTTTGAAGGCCGGGATTGGGGATTCGGGATTCGGAAAAGCAGGGGTTTTCGCAGGAGCGGCGGGAGCCGCGGGCTTTTCCGGCATCCGTCGAGAGATCAACGGCTCGCGGCTGAAGCCGCTCCCACAACAGCGCTTGGTTCCTGGAAAGAAAAACGCCGGCGTGAGCCGGCGTTTTCCCTGATGTCGCTCCCGATCACTTCTTGATCAGGAAATCCTCGACCTTCTTGCCCTTCTTCGTCAGTGCGGCCATCCAGCGCGGCTGCTTGCCGCGGCCGGTCCAGGTTTCCTTGGGGTTGGCCGGGTTGCGGTACTTCGGCGCGACCTTGCCCAGCTTGCGGCCCTTCTTGGCCGCCTTGCGCGGCGCCGCCGCCGACTTCGTGGCGCGGCCACCGAACAGTTCGGCGATGGTGTAACCCTCGGCCTCGGCCAGCTGGCGCAGCTTGCTGCGCACCGTGGCGACGGGCTTGCGCTTCTTGAGCGTGGTCTTGCGGGCCTTGGCCTTGGTGATCAGCGTATCCAGCTCTTTGGCCGACAGGCCGTTCAGATCGATTGCCATCAATATCTCCGGATTATCTCGGGGGGATGAAGCCATTCCGTGGCAGTTTCGCGATGGTAATCGTAATTGCGTGGCTATCCAAAATTCAGGTCGGCGCGCGGGCGGGGAATATCACGTGATTCTGCGTAATCCGCCGAGGTCATGACGTCTTCAGGTTCTTCGCATCGTCGGCGGCGCAGCCCTGGCCAACGCACGACATGCACCGTAGGTCGGGCCTACGTGCCCGACACCCGCGTGCCCGACACCCGCGTGGCCGGAAAGCCGTCGGGGGCGTAGCCCCGACCTACGGCGGGAGGGTTCTCAGGATTTGGGTTGGCGCAGGCGCGCGAGCAGCGTTTCGCGATCGAGGTTTTCCGATTCTTCCGCGTTGCGCGCACGGTATTCGAACGTGCCCGCTTCCAGGCCGCGCCCCGAAACCACAACGCGATGCGGGATGCCGATCAGTTCGATGTCGGCGAACATCTGGCCGGGGCGCAGGCCGCGGTCGTCGAGCACGGTTTCGATGCCGGCGTCGGACAGTTCGCGATACAGCGCTTCGGCCGCGGCGGACACGGCGTCGTCGCGCTTGGGGTTGATCACGCACACCGCGACGCGCCACGGCGCCATCGCGTCGGGCCAGAGGATGCCGTTGGCATCGAAGTTCTGCTCGATCGCCGCTGCAACGATGCGCGAGATGCCGATGCCGTAGCAGCCCATCTGCAGCACGCGCGGCTTGCCCTGTTCGTCGAGCACCGTGCAGCCCATCGCTTCGGCGTACTTGCTGCCGAGCTGGAACACGTGGCCGACCTCGATGCCGCGCACGATGCGCAGTTCACCGCCGTCGGCTGCGCGGTCGCCTTCGACCACGTCGCGGATGTCGGCGACGTGGTCGGGTTCGGGCAGGTCGCGGCCCCAGTTGACGCCGGCCAGGTGGAAGCCGGGCTCGTTGGCGCCGACCACGAAGTCGGCCATCGCCGCGACCTCGCGGTCGGCGAGCACGCGGATCGGCTGCTTCGGTGCGACGGGGCCCAGGAACCCGGGCTCGCTGCCAAGATGCGCGAGGATCTCCGCCTCGGTGGCCATGCGGTAGCCGGCCAGGCCTTCGACCTTGGCGAGCTTGATCTCGTTGGCGTCGTGGTCGCCGCGCACCAGCGCGAGCACGAACTGGTCGTTGCCGTCCGCGTCGGCGCCGACCAGCGCGATCGACTTGGCCGTGCGCGAAAGGTCGATGCCCATCAGCGCGGCCACGTCTGCGCAGGTCTTCTGCGTCGGCGTGTCGACCTTGCGCAGTTCTTCGGCCGCGGCCGGGCGCGGGCCGGGCTGGGCGGCCTGCGCGGCCTCGATGTTGGCGGCGTAGTCGGAGCCGGTGGAAAACGCGATCGCGTCCTCGCCCGAATCGGCCAGCACGTGGAACTCCTGCGAGGCATCGCCGCCGATCGCGCCGCTGTCGGCCTGCACAGCGCGGAAGCGCAGCCCGAGGCGGGTGAAGATGCGCACGTAGGCCGCGTGCATCGCCTCGTAGGAGCGCTGCATGCCGGCCGCGTCGATGTCGAACGAATAGGCGTCCTTCATCAGGAACTCGCGCGCGCGCATCACCCCGAAGCGCGGGCGGATCTCGTCGCGGAACTTGGTCTGCACCTGGTAGAAGTTCAGCGGCAGCTGCTTGTAGCTGGCCAGCTCGTTGCGGGCGAAGTCGGTGATGACTTCCTCGGCGGTCGGTGCGTAGCAGTATTCGGCGTCCTTGCGGTCGCGGATCTTCAGCAGCTGGCCGCCGAACTTCTGCCAGCGTCCGGTCTCTTCCCACAATTCCTTCGGCTGGATGGTCGGCATCAGCAGCTCGAGCGCGCCGGCGCGGTCCATTTCCTCGCGCACGATCGCCTCGACCTTGCGCAGCACCCGCAGTCCCAGCGGCGACCAGGTGTACAGGCCGGCGGCGAGCCGGCGCAGCATGCCGGCCTTGAGCATCAGCCGGTGGCTGGCGATCTCGGCTTCGGCGGGCGTTTCCTTTTCGGTGTGCAGGTGGAATTGCGACAGGCGCATGTGGGCGGCGGTTGGCGAAGGGTTGGACATTCTGCCATGCGGCCTTCCGGTTTCCCTGCCAATGCGAGGACCTGGCCGGGCGCGGGCCCGCTCGGCCGTGGCTCAGCGCGGGCCCGGCGGGCGATCGCCGTGCACTTCGATCGCGGGGTCGGGTTCGATCGGGATGCGCTCGTACTTGCGCCCCTTGGGCGCGGTGTCGGTCACGTGCAGGGAGCCGCTGTCGTCGCGCCAGCGATACAGGACCGGGCGCGAGTCTTCGTAGTCGGCGGCGGCGGCCTGTTCGGCGCGGGCCTGCTTTTCGCGTGCCTGTTCCGGGGTGTCGCGCGACAGCCACCAGGCCGCCGCCACGCCGGCGACGAGTCCCAGCAGCAGTGCCCAGCGCAGTTGCATCGGCCGCCCCGGGGTGCCGTGGCGCTACTTGCCGGCGGGCGCGTCGTCGCCGGGGCAGTTCGCCTTGAGCAGTGCGCGCGCGAGGTTGAGCTGGTTGGCGCGCTCGGTGTCATCGAGGGTCTTGTCGGGCTTGCCGTCGCCGTCGGTGTCCTGCTGGACCGGGCTTTCGCTTTCGAGCAGGGCGATGTTCGCGCGCGAGGTGGCGCACTGCGACGACTCGGCGGGTTCGGTGGACGCCGTTTCGACCGGCCTGGCCGGGCTGCGACCGCTTTCGGTGCGTTCGGTGTAGCTGCCGCTGGCGGGTGGTGTTTGCGAATAATGGGTGACGCCGTTGGAATCCTTCCACTGGTAGAGATCCTGCGCGCAGGCGGCGCCGGTGGCGAGCAGCAGGGACAGGCCGATCAGGGTGGGCAGCGCGTGGCGGGGCATGGCGGGATCCTGCGGGAAGCGGTCAGCCCGGCGATTGCAGCACCGCCGGCGCGCTTGCGCAAGCCGCGGTGCGTCGAATCGTGACCGCCCGACGCCCTGCCGCGAGGCCGCCGGGGCGGATACACTCGCGCCCATGGACGACCAGCCCCAGCAACGCCCGCGCGGCCGCGGCATCTACCTGCTGCCCAACCTGTTCACCACCGGCGGCCTGTTCGGCGGCTTTTTCGCGATCATCGCCGCTTCGCAGGGACGGTTCGAGGCCGCCTGCGTGGCGATCTTCATCGCCGCCATCCTCGACGGCCTCGACGGGCGCGTGGCGCGGCTGACCAATACGCAGAGCGAATTCGGCGTGCAGTACGACTCGCTGGCCGACCTGATCAGCTTCGGCATGGCGCCGGCGCTGGTGATGTACCACTGGTCGCTGGTGGCGCTGAAGCTCGATGGCGGCACGCTGGGCAAGATCGGCTGGCTGGCGGCGTTCCTTTACGCCGCATGCGCCGCGTTGCGGCTGGCGCGCTTCAACAGCCAGGTGGCCAAGGTCGACAAGCGCTGGTTCATCGGCCTGGCCAGTCCGGCGGCGGCAGGGCTGATGGCCAGCTTCGTCTGGACCTGCCACGGGCTGGACCTGAGCGGCGACGACCTGCGCTACGCCGCACTGGCGGTCACCGTGGTCACCGGCCTGCTGATGGTCAGCGGCCTGCGCTACAACAGCTTCAAGGGCGGGCGCGGGCCGAAGGGCGACCGGGTGCCGTTCTTCGCCCTGCTGATCGCGGTTGCGGTGATCATCGCGCTGGTGATCGCCCCGGCCGAGACGCTGCTCATCGCTGGCACGCTGTACGCGCTGTCCGGGCCGGTGCTGTGGTTCAAGCGCCGCAAGCTGCCGGCCGAGGGCGAGGCGGGGCCTCCCGCGTGAGCTGGGATCCGCTGCAGCAGGAAGTCCTGGAGGCGCTCGGCCACACGGTCTACCGGGCCGTCGGGCCCGAGCCGGCGGCGCTGCCCGACGACCCCCTGCTGCACGCGCTGCTGCGCGCGGCCGGACGCGATGCCGATGCCGCGGACGCCGCGGCGCTGTGCCGCGACTGGATCCCGACCGCGCGCCTGCGCGACCCGGCCGCCAAGCGGGCGCTGTGGCCGCGGCTGCGCGCACTGCGTGCCTCCGCGCGGCCGCGCTGAGCAGGAGGCGCGAGGGCCGTGAGCGCGATCGCCACCGACCGGGCCAACGGGGCCGACAGGGAAAAAGGCCGGCTGCGGCCGATGCGCGAAGACGACCTCGAAGCGGTGATGGAGATCGAGCGCCGCGCGTATCCGTTCCCGTGGACCCACGGCATCTTCCGCGACTGCCTGCGCGCCGACTATCCGGCATGGATCCTGCACGAGGATGATCGGATCCTCGGCTACGGCGTGCTCAGCATCGCCGCCGATGAATCACACGTGCTCAACATCTGCATCGATCCGCAAGTGCAGGGCCAAGGGCTCGGCCGGCGCCTGCTGCGCGCGCTGCTCAAGCTGGCCGGCGGGCACGGCGCCCGGCGCGTGTTCCTCGAAGTGCGGCCGTCGAACCCGCACGCGATCGCGCTGTACCACGACGAGGGCTTCAACGAGATCGGCCGCCGCCCGCGCTACTACCCCGCGCACGTCGGGCGCGAGGATGCGATCGTGATGGCGATCGAGCTGCTGGGTCCCTAGCGGGCGGCCGCGGTTTCCGCCGTTTCCGTTCCAAACGCGGGGTCGCGCCAGGCGATCTCGCCGTCGATCACCGTCAGCAGGCTGGTCGTGGCCGGCAGTGCTTCGACGGGAACCGCGTCGTCGAGAACGTCCTGCGACAGCACCGCCAGGTCGGCCACGTAGCCTGGCGCGAGCCTGCCCTTCGTGTCTTCGGCGAATTCGGCATAGGCGCTGCCGGCCGTGTAGGCGCGCAGAACCTGTTCCCGGTCCAGTGCCTGCCGGGGCGAGCCGTACGGGACCTGCACGGCCCACATCATGTTGAGCCAGGGATTGGGCGGGCCGTCGCTGCCCAGCGCCAGCGGGATGCCGGCGTCCAGGAAACCGGAAAGCAGGTTGCCGGCGATGAATGCGTTCGGTGCCAACGCGAAATGCGACGGGTTCTGCACGACCACCACGCCGTAGTCGCGCGCACGCGCCACCAGGTCGCCGCGCAGGCCGTCGCCATGCTCCATGCGCAGGCGGCGCTTGCGCCACGCTTCTGCCGGCGCGACCGCGGCCATCGCGTCCAGCACGGCCGCGGCCGTGGCGTCGCCGCTGACGTGCAGCAGGGGCTGGTCGTCCCGGGCGATGATCTCGCGCAGCAGTTGTTCGATCTGGGGCTCGTCGAAGTTCAGGTGCCCGCTCGTGTTGGTGCCCGGATAGGGGCTGCGCAGCGCGGCGCCGTGTTCCAGCGGCGTGCCGTCGAGGATCCACTTGGTGCCGGACACGCGGATGCGCGGCGATCCGGCGACTTCGCGCGGCAGTCCGGCGCCATCGACCGGGTCGCCGAACGCCGCCGGGATCGGCAGCCGGATCAGGCGCAGCCGCTGCGGCATGCCGGACTGCTGCCAGAGCGCGACGAAGCGCTCGGCGGGCAGCATCGTCATGACCTGCAGCGAGGTGGTGCCGGCCTCCAGCGCTTCCCGTGCATGGGCCTGGATCGCGGTCACTTCGGCAGCATCGGGCAGCGGCGGCTGGGTGGCGCGCATCCGCCATTGCGCGTATTCGTACAGGCGCCCGTCGAAGTTCCCGTCCGCGTCCTTGCCGTACCAGCCGCCGGGGACCGGCGCGCCGGGATCGATCCCCAGCGCGCGCCGGGCGGCGGAATTGACCATCGTGCCGTGCCCGGTCATGGCCATCAGGATCACCGGGCGCGTGGGCTGCAGGGCGTCCAGCGACGCGATCGTGAAGCCGGGGTCCTCCAGCACTTTCGCGCCGATCGACGCGCTCAGCCAGCCGTCGCCGTCCTTTGGCTGCGCGCCGAGGGCATCTTCGAGTTCGGCGCGGTCCGGGTCGGGGGATGGCAGCGCCAGGTAACTGGATTGCCACCAGGCGCCCAGGTGGACATGGGCGTCGTTGATGCCTGGCACGACCCGGCGGCCTGCCAGGTCGATGCGACGGGCGCCGGCATCGGCCAGCGCGAGGATGTCGGCATCGTTGCCCACCGCCGTGATGCGGCCGTCGTCGATGGCGACCGCGCTGGCCGTGGGACGCGTCGGGTCGCCGGTCCAGACCTTGCCATTGTGGAGGACCAGGTCGATCGCGAGTGCCGGCGCGGAGGCCAGCAACAGGGCACAGCCAAGCAATCGAAGCATGCGAGCCCCTCCTGGGATGGATGCAGGAAGCTACGCGAACGGCGGCCGCGAGCGGTCAGTCCAGCCGCGCGCGCTGCGCGGTGAGCGCCTCGAGCTTGCTGCTCCAGTCGGCCAGGCGCTTGCGCTCCTGCTCGACCACGGCCGGAGGGACGTTGCCGCCGAACTTCGCCAGCTTCGTCTCGCTCTTGCCCTTCTCGGCGGCGACCTTGGCCAGCTCCTTGTCCAGCCGGGTGCGCTCGGCGGCGAGGTCGACCAGGCCTTCGAGCGGGACGAACAGCTGCAGTTCGCCGACCAGGGCGGGCGCGGCGGCCGGCGGTTCGCCGTCCAGCGTTTCGATGCGTTCGACGCGGCACAGGAAGCGCAGCTGCGCGTCGAGGTGGGCGATGCGCGCGGCATCGTCGGCGCCGCCGCCGCGGACCAGCAGCGCCACCTGCTTCGACGGCGACACGCCCAGCTCGCTGCGGATCCGGCGCACGGCCGAGACCATCGCCTTGAGCCACTCGATGTCGGCATCGGCGCGCGCGTAGGCGGCGGTGTCGAGGTCGCCGGCCTGCGGGTACGGCTCGACCATGATGCTGCCGGACTTGCCAAGCTTCGGCGCAATCGCCTGCCACAGCTCCTCGGTGACGAACGGCACCAGCGGATGCAGCAGCCGCAGCAGCGCGTCGAGCACGTGGAGCAGGGTGTGGCGGGTGCTGTCGGCGGCGGCCTTGTCGTCGCCCAGCAGGGCGGGCTTGGCCAGCTCCACGAACCAGTCGCAGACTTCGTTCCAGGCGAACTCGTACAGCGCCTGCGCGAGCAGGTCGAAGCGGTAGCTGGCGAAGTGTCCGGCGGCCTCGGCGCTGACCGCGTCCAGGCGCGCGAGGATCCACTTCTCCGCGTCGGTGACGGGTTGCAGGGCACACCCATCCCCACCCAACCCTCCCCTTGAAGGGGAGGGCTGGAAACCCTCGGTGTTCATCAGCGCGAAGCGGGTCGCGTTCCACAGCTTGTTGCAGAAGTTCTTGTAGCCCTCGGCGCGAGAGAGGTCGAACTTGATGTCGCGGCCCGGCCCGGCCAGCGCGGCCATGGTGAAGCGCAGTGCGTCGGCGCCATGGGCGTTGATGCCGTTCGGGAACTCCTTGCGCGTGGCCTTTTCGATCCTCGGCGCGTCCTGCGGCTTCATCAGGCCGGTGGTGCGCTTGGCGACCAGCGCGTCCGCGGTGATGCCGTCGATGATGTCCAGCGGATCGAGCACGTTGCCCTTGGACTTGGACATCTTCTGCCCGTGCGAGTCGCGCACCAGGCCGGTGATGTAGACATCGCGGAACGGCACGCGGCCGACCAGGTGGTCGGTCATCATGATCATCCGCGCGACCCAGAAGAAGATGATGTCGAAGCCGGTGACCAGCACGCTGGTCGGCAGCGCGACGTCGAAGCCGCGCTCGCCCATCGCGTCCTCGTTGGGCCAGCCCTGGGTGCTGAAGGGGAACATCGCCGACGAGAACCATGTCTCCAGCACGTCCGGATCCTGCCGTAGGGCGGGTCTTGACCCGCCGTCCTTCGAACCGCCTTCCGCATCACCGCCCTTGCCCGGCGGGTTGAAACCCGCCCTACGGTAGGCCTCTTCTTCGGTGCGGGCCACGTACACGTTGCCCGCGTCGTCGAACCACGCCGGGATGCGGTGGCCCCACCAGAGCTGGCGGCTGATGGTCCAGTCCTGGATGTTCTCCATCCAGTGGCGGTAGGTGTTGATCCAGTTCGGCGGGACGAACTTCACTTCGCCCGGCTTTCCATCGACGCCTTCGACCAGTTCGAGGCCGCGCTTGGCCAGCCCGTCCATCTTCACGAACCACTGGTCGGTCAGGAACGGCTCGATCACCTGGCCGCTGCGGTCGCCGAACGGCTGCATGATCGGCTTGTTGTCGACCACCGGCGCGCCTTCGGCGTCGGTGACGGCCAGGCCTTCGGCGGTGATTGCTTCGATCACGCGGGCGCGGGCCTCGTAGCGGTCCAGGCCGCGCAGGTCGTCGGGGACCAGGTTCACGGCCGACACGTCGCCGACGTCCTCGCCGCGCGCGGCACGCCCGGCAATGGCCGCACTCTCCCCGTAGCCGAGTCCGTCGGTGCGCATCCGCGCCGCGTCGTCCATCAGCGCGTAGAGCGGGATGTCGTGGCGGCGCGCGACCTGGTAGTCGTTGAAATCGTGCGCGCCGGTGATCTTGACCGCGCCGGAGCCGAAGTCCGGGTCCGGGTGCTCGTCGGCGATGATCGGGATCTGGCGGCGATGCTGCTTCGGCCCGACCGGGATCTCGCACAGCTTGCCGACGATCGGCGCGTAGCGCGCGTCGGACGGATGCACCGCCACCGCGCCGTCGCCGAGCATGGTTTCCGGACGGGTGGTGGCGATGGCGATGTAGTCGCGGGTCTCGCGCAGGGTGACGTTGCCGTCGGCGTCGCGCTCGATGTACTCGTAGGTTTCGCTGCCGGCCAGCGGGTACTTGAAGTGCCACATGTGGCCGGGCACTTCGCGGTTCTCGACTTCCAGGTCCGAAATCGCCGTCTTCAGCACCGGGTCCCAGTTCACCAGCCGCTTGCCGCGATAGACCAGGCCCTGCTCGTACAGGCGCACGAAGGCCTCGATGACCGCGTCCGACGCCATCGGGTCCATGGTGAACACGCTGCGCGACCAGTCGCCGCTGGCGCCCAGGCGGCGCATCTGGCGTTCGATGGTGTCGCCCGACTGCGCCTTCCACTCCCAGACTTTTTCGATGAACTTCTCGCGGCCCAGGGAATCACGGGTTTCGCCCTTGCCTTCGAGCGCCAGGTTGCGGCCGACCACCATCTCGGTGGCGATGCCGGCGTGGTCGCTGCCCATCTGCCACAGCGTGCGGAAGCCGCGCATGCGGTGGTAGCGCACCAGCGCGTCCATCAGCGTGTGCTGGAACGCGTGGCCCATGTGCAGGGTGCCGGTGACGTTCGGCGGCGGCAGCAGGATCGTGTACGCCGGCCCGTCGCCCGCCGGCGCGAACACGCCGCTGGATTCCCACTGAGCGTAGAGGCGGGTTTCGAAGGACTTGGGGTCGTAGCCGGTGGCGAGGGTGGTCATGGTTCGAATGGCGGAGTGGGACTGCGGTTAAAAGGAAACCATCTGCTTTTACCCCCTTTGCAAAAGGGGGTATGGGGGATTTGCTCTTGCGGAATGGCAAGAGCAACGGCAAATCCCCCTCAATCCCCCTTTTTCAAAGGGGGAGAAAGCGCCAAGGGCATGGCCCTGGCGCTTCCACTACATGTCGTGCTTGGCCACGTCCAGTCCGCGCGCCTTGTACTGCTTCCAGCGCTCGCGCAGCGGTTCGCGCGCGGAGTCGTCGGCCGGCACCACTTCAAGCACGCGCTCGAAGCTGCCTTCCACCGCCGCGTCGCGCAGGTTGATCACCAGCGGGCGCAGCGGCGCGTCGACCTCGGGTGGTGCGATCAGCACCGCCGCTTCGTCCTCGTCCACGTCGGCACCGGCGATCTGGTGCGGGATGTAGGCGTCCTCGCCCATGTCCCACAGCATGTCGTCCAGTGCCTCGGCCTGGCCCGCGTCACGCGCCAGCACCAGCGTCCACAGCCCGGCATCGTGGGCCTTGCGTGCAAGTTCGCAGACCAGCTTCAGCGGTTCGTCGCGGAAGCGCGGCTTGGCGATGAGGTAGAAGTCGGCGCGCGGCATCGAGAGTGACTGGTGATTGGTGATTGGCAAGAGCAGGTGTGTGGTGATCGGCGTTTCAAAGGCGGCTTTTGCCGTTTCGAATCACCAATCACCAATGACGAATCACGCCGCGCCGGAGGCGCGGTCCAGCAGCCACTGGCTCAGCAGGCCCACCGGCCGGCCGGTCGCCATGCCGCGCTTGCCTTCGCCGCTGGCGGTGCCGGCGACGTCCAGGTGCGCCCAGCGCTGGCCTTCGGTGAAGCGCGACAGGAAGCAGCCGGCGGTGATCGCGCCGGCCCAGCGGCCGCCGATGTTGTAGACGTCGGCGAAGGTGGAATCGAGCATGCCCTGGTATTCGTCCCACAGCGGCAGGCGCCAGGCGCGGTCGAAGACGTTCTCGCCCGCGGCCAGCAGTTCGTTGCCGAGGTCGTCGTGCTTGGTCATCAGGCCCGAGGCGTAGCGGCCCAGCGCGACCATGCACGCGCCGGTCAGCGTGGCGACGTCGACGGTCGCCTGCGGTTCGTATTTCTGCACGTAGGTCAGCGCGTCGCACAGGATCAGGCGGCCCTCGGCGTCGGTGTTGCCGACCTCGATGGTCTTGCCGGACATGCTGGTGATCACGTCGGACGGGCGGTAGGCGTTGCCGTCGATGGCGTTCTCCACCGCAGGCACCACCACGACGAGGTTGATCGGCAGCTTCATCTTCACCGCCGCGACGAAGGTGCCGATCACGGTGGCGCCGCCGCACATGTCGTACTTCATTTCCTCGATGCCGCCCTGCGTCTTGAGGTTGACGCCGCCGGTGTCGAAGGTGATGCCCTTGCCGACCAGCGCGAAGGGCTTGGCGTCGCCGCCGCCGTTCCAGCGCAGCACCACCAGGCGCGGGCGGTTGGCCGAGCCGCGCGCGACGGCCAGCAGCGAGCCCATGCCGAGCGCTTCCATCCGCTGCTCGTCGAGGATCTCGGACTCGGCGCCGTTGTCGGCGGCGAACTTGCGCGCCTGTTCGGCGATGTACGCCGGGTTGCAGATGTTGGCCGGCAGGTTGCCCAGGCCGCGCGCGAACTCGACGCCTTCGGCGATCGCGACGCCCTGCGCCAGCGCGGTGGCGTCGTCGCCGGCGATGGCCAGCGACTTCAGCCCGCTGTCGTCGTGCTTCGCCTTGTTCTTGTCACCCAGGGTGGCGGTGTAACGGTAGCTGGCGTGATCGGCGGCGATCACGGCCTGGCGGATGTTCCAGGCCTTGTCGCGGCCGGGGACCTCGAGTTCGGACAGGGTGAACAGCGCGCTCGCGCCGGCGCCGCCCTTGAGCGCGCGCGCGGCGTCGGCGACGGCCTTCAGGTACTGCGGCACCGCGAACTTGGCCTTCTCGCCCAGGCCGACGACCAGCACGCGCGGCGCGGTGACGCCGGGCAGGTCGTGCAGCAGCGCGGTGCGGCCGGTCTTGCCGGACACGTCGCCGCGCTCGACCAGGGCCTGCAGGCGGCCGCTGCTCGCACCGTCGACGGCCTGCGCGGCCGGGGACAGCGACTTGTCGGCGAAGACCCCGACGACGAGGCAATCGGTGGTGGCGGAGACGGGTGCGGACGGGTTCAGCGCGAATTCGAGGGTCATGGGGTCTTTATGGGTCTCTTCTGGAAAAGCGGATGGCCGCGCGGCAGCGAACGGAAAGTGAAGCCCGGCTCGTCCATGGCTGGCATGAACGAATCCTCACAGGTCCCGGGAAGTGTTCCTTACAATTGCCCGTTCACCATGGCGGCCGGAGGCCGCTGGCGCTGCGGCTGACATGACGCGGTTGGACCCCCAATTCTAAGGCAACCCCCGCCCGATGCCGAAAAAGCTCGATTCCTGGCTGTTCCGTGAGTTCGCGCAGGCCACCTTCGCTACCCTGGTGGTGCTGATGATCGTCAGCCTGGGCGGGGTGTTCGCCGACGTGCTGGGCGATATCGCCCGCGGGCGGGTGCCGGCGGGGATGATGCTGGCCCAGCTGGGCCTGCAGCTGCTCAACTACCTGCCGCTGATCCTGCCGCTGGGGTTGATGCTGGGGCTGCTGCTGGCGGTCGGGCGGCTGTACCGCGACTCGGAGATGCCGGTGCTCACTGCCATCGGGGTCGGCCCGCGGCGCCTGCTGCGGCCGCTGATGATGCTGGTGCTGCCGGTGGTGGCGGTGATCGCGCTGTGCTCGCTGTGGCTGGGGCCGTGGGCGCGGGATTACGCGCGGGGGATGGTCGAGGCCGGCAACCGCAGCCTGCTGGTGGCGGGCCTGGAGCCGGGGCGCTTCATCGAGCTGCCCGGCGGCGGCGGGGTGGTGTACGTGGGTTCGATGTCCAACGACGGCACCCGGCTGTCGCGCGTGTTCGTCTACCGGCAGGACGGCGACCGCCTCGACGTCACCACCGCGCGCCACGGCCAGCTCAACGTCGACGGCGAGGAGCGCTACCTGACGCTTGACCAGGGCTTCGAGGTCGAAGGCCCCCTGGGCGCCGGCCGCGACTACCGCCTGATGCGCTACGCCAGCAACGACCTGAGGCTGCCCGACGTCGACGCCGAGTCGGACGACACCGATCCCGAGCGCATGCCCACCAGCGCGCTGCTGGGAGACCCGCGCCCGGAGGCGGTCGCGCAGCTGCACTACCGGCTGGGGCCGCCGCTGCTGGCGCTGGCGTTCGCGCTGCTGGCGGTGCCGCTGGGACGCAGCTCGCCGCGGCAGACGCGCTATGGCCGGGTGATGCTCGGCTTCCTCGCCTACATGGTCGGCACCAACCTGATGTGGATGGGCACTGACTGGCTGGCCAAGGGCAAGCTGCCGCTGGCGATGGGCCTGTGGTGGCTGCTGCTGCCGCTGCTGGCGTTCGCGGCGTGGGCCTACCTGCGCGACGGCCGCATGCGCCGGCCGAGGGTCGGGCGCGCGGCCAGGGGGGGCGCGTGATGGCGCCGTTCCCGAAGATCCACGACCTGTACGTCAGCCGCATGGTCGTGATGACCGTGCTGCTGACCTGGACCGTGCTGGTGGGCCTGGACGTGGTCAACGCCATGATCAGTGAGTTCGGCGATGTCGGCAAAGGCAACTACGGCCTGCTCGATGCGGTGACCTACATCGTCTACACCATCCCGCGCCGCGCCTACACGATGTTCCCCACGGTGGCAGTGATCGGCGCGCTGATGGCGCTGGGGCAGCTGGCCGCCAGTTCCGAGCTCACCGCGCTGCGCGCGCTGGGCCTGTCGCGGCGGCGGCTGAGCCTGTCGGTGGCGGCGCCCTTGCTGGTGCTGACCGCGCTGATGATGGTCAACGGCGAGACGCTCGGCCCCTGGGGACAGCGCAGCGCCGACGGCATGAAGACCGCGGCCAAGTCGAAGGACATGGCCGTGGCGCAGTTCTCGGGGCTGTGGGCGCGCGAGGGCGACATCTTCCTCAACGCGCAGAACGGGCAGGAACACGCCGACGGCAAGGACACCTGGCTGGAGCTCGACGACGTGCGCCTGTTCGAGTTCGCGGACGACGGCCGGCTTGAATCGATCGCGCGCGTGGCCACCGCCGAGCACCGCAAGAGCGGCTGGCTGCTGCGCGGAGTCAAGCGCACCTACTTCGAAGGCAATTCCGTCACCCAGACCGAGGTGATGGAGGAGCACTGGACCTCGCAGCTCGACGCGGCCGCGCTGGCCGCCAGCGCCAGCAACCTGTGGCGCCCGCGCTACATGTCCGCGCGCGACCTGCGCGACGGCATCAACTACCGCAAGCGCAACGGCCTGGATGCCAGCGAGTTCGAAGAGCATTACTGGGGTCGCTGGTTCTACCCGCTCAACGTGCTGGCGCTGTGCCTGGCGGCGATCCCGTTCGCCTTCGGCACGCTGCGCAGCGGCGGCGCCGGCAAGCGGCTGTTCATCGGCATCGTGTTCGCACTCGGCTTCTGGCTGTTGCAGATGCAGTTCGTGAAGCTGGCCGGCGTGTACCGCTTCGACTACCGCATCGCCTACCTGATGCCGCCGGTGGTGATGCTGGGCGTTTCGGCGTGGCTGTTCAGGCGCAGGAGCGGGTGAGCACGCGCGTTTGCGAGGCATTGCCTCGCGCGTGGGCCAACGCCCGGCCATGGATGGCCGGGCAGGGCGATCCGAAGCCGGCAATGTGACGCCAAGGATGGCAGCCGCGATTGGCGGCTCGACCCGTACGACTCGCTGTCACGAAAACCGTCGGGGGCGTAGCCCCGACCCGGATCAAGTCCGGGGCAGGCTCTACGGCTTGGGCTTCCTCAGCATCCGCGTGCCGCTGGCGCGGTCATGCCAGGCCAGGCGGTCGCGATCGACCCACGCCCACCAGAACCCCAGCCCCGCCGCCAGCAGCGACACCGTCCCCACCGCGTAGCGCACGCACAGCGCCCGCCACGAGGGCAAGTTCCCGTTCGCGCCTGCCACCACCAGCCGCCATGGCCGCATTCCCAGCGTCTGCCCGCCGCGGCGCCAGCTGAGCACCGCGTACAGCCCGCTGAGCAGCCAGCAGGTGAGCCAGAGCAGCCACTGCAAGCCGCTGAGCGGGGCGATGTTCTCGTGCGGATCGTGGTGCCCGGCGATGGTGTAGCCGAGGGTGAAGCACAGCGACGCCAGCATCCACAGCGCCAGCGCCGGCCACAAGTCGTAGAACAGGGCCAGCAGGCGCCAGCCGATGAGCGGACGGGGTGGGGTGGTGGCGTTCCCGGGTGTTTCGTCGGACATGCGCGACAGGATACCGGGCGCCGCCCGGGAGCCACGGTTCCTTGCTCCCTCCCCTGCGAAGGCAGGGGAGGGCCGGGGAGGGGTGTCTTTCGGATCAGGTTGAACCGTGGACACCCCCTCCCAACCTCCCCCTGCCTTCGCAGGGGGAGGGGCCAAGGCAAGAGCTCGCGGCTTCCGCCGCTCCTGCAAATGCAGATGCAAAAGCTCCGGCGCGGGCAAGCGCGGCCTCATCCCGAACTGTCGCGCTACGCTTCACCCCAGCCCCCAGCCCCCAGCCCCCAGCCCCCAGCCCCCAGCCCCCAGTGACCACCCCCGCCGACCGCCGCGCACTCACCACCAACCTGCCACCGCTGCAGGACGCCGACGCGCGGGCGATCGAAGCATTCATCGACGCGATCTGGGCCGAGAGCGGCCTGGCCCGGCAGACGCTGGACAGCTACCGCCGCGACCTCGAAGGCTATGCACGCTGGCGCGACGGGGCGCAGGGCGGGCTGGCCGGCGCGGACCGGGCAGGGTTGTTCGAATACCTCGCCTGGCGGACCCGGCACGGCTGGTCGCCGCGCAGCAACGCGCGCCTGCTGTCGGCGCTGCGGGCGTTCTTCGGCCATCGCGTGCGCCAGGGCCAGCGCCGGGACGACCCCACCGCGCTGCTCGAACCCCCGAAACTGCCCCGCTCGCTGCCCAAGGCGCTGGCCGAAAGCCAGATCGACGCCCTGCTCGCCGCCCCCGACGTCGCCACGCCGCTGGGCCTGCGCGACCGCGCCATGCTCGAACTGATGTACGCCGCCGGCCTGCGCGTGAGCGAACTGGTCGGCCTGCCGGCCACCGCGGTGAACCTGCGCCAGGGCGTGCTGCGCGTGACCGGCAAGGGCAGCAAGGAGCGGCTGGTGCCGCTGGGCGAGGAGTCGCAGCATTGGCTGGAGCGTTATCTCGCCGAATCCCGCCTGCAGCTGGCCGGCAGGCGCAGCCTGCTTCCGCTGTTCCTGGGCACCCGTGGCGAGGCGCCCAGCCGGCAGCAGTTCTGGACCCTGGTCAAGCGCTACGCCGCCGCCGCAGGCATCGATCCGGCCAAGGTCAGCCCGCACGGCCTGCGCCACAGCTTCGCCACCCACCTGCTCAACCACGGCGCCGACCTGCGCGCGTTGCAGATGCTGCTCGGGCACAGCTCGCTGTCGACCACGCAGATCTACACCCTGGTCGCGCGCGAGCACCTCAAGCAGTTGCATTCGAAGCACCATCCGCGCGCCTGAGCCGGCCAGCCGGGGCTGAACGCGGGGACCGCCCGCAGGTCGCGACGGTCGGACCGCGTGCGACAATGCGCGCATTCGCGTCTTGCCCCCGGAACCCGCATGAAACCCTATCTCCTCGCCGTGCTCGGCGCCTTCAGCCTGAGCGCCTGCGCCCAGACCGACAGCCCGCCGGCAGCCGATCCCGCCGCCCCCGCGTCCGCCACGCAGCCGGCCGCCACGGCCAGCGCGCCGAAGGTCGAACCGGGCTCCGCCGACGAGCGCGCGCGCGACGCGATTCGCAAGCTCAACCCGCACATCCGGATCGAGCACATCGACGCGGCGCCGCTGGCCGGGTTCCGCGAGGTCATCGTCGGCGGGCAGACGCTGTACGTCAGCGACGACGGCCGCTACATGCTGCAGGGCAGCCTGTACGACATGGACGCCAAGCGCGACCTGAGCGAGGCCAGCCTGGCCGGGTTGCGCCGCGACCTGCTCAAGACGATCCCGGTCAAGGACCGCATCGTGTTCTCGCCGCCGAACCCGAAGTACACCGTGGCAGTGTTCACCGACGTCGAATGTGGCTACTGCCGCAAGCTGCATTCGCAGATCGACGACTACAACCGCGAGGGCATCGCGGTGCAGTACCTGGCGTTCCCGCGCATGGGGCTGGGCAGCGCGGACTTCCAGAAGATGGTCAACGTCTGGTGCGCGAGCGATCGCAAGCAGGCCCTCACCGACGCCAAGAACGACCGCAGGGTGCCCACGCGCAACTGCACCAACCCGGTGACGATGGAATACGACGTCGGCCAGCGCATCGGCCTGGCCGGCACGCCGCTGATCGTCGCACCCGACGGCACGGCGATGCCCGGCTACATGCCGCCGAAGGAGCTGCGCGCCGCGCTCGACAAGCTGGCGGCACGGGCGACGGGCGCGGGCGCCGCCGGGAGCCGGTAATCGGAGGCGGGATCGGGAATCCGGAATCGGTGAAGGCGTACGCCACGCACGGCCGCCGATTGCCTGCTTCCGGGTTCCCGGCTCCGGCTACAATGACGCCCCCCGCAGCTCCCGACCGCCTCCGGACATGATCGTCCTCGAGGGCCAGCCGGCCCTGTCGCCGTTCCGCCGCGAACGCCTCGAATCCCGCCTGCGCGCCCTGTCGCCGAACGTCCGCGTGGCCGGCGCCTGGCACGTCTACTGGGTCGAACCGGTCGACGCTGGGCAATCCATCGACAGCGCCGTCCTGCACCGCATCCTGCAGGCAGGCGACGCCGTCGCGCCGCGCGACGACGAGGCGGTTTCGCGCTACGTCGCCCCGCGCCTGGGCACGATCTCGCCGTGGGCCAGCAAGGCCGGCGAACTGCTGCGCGGCGCAGGCCTGGCCGTCAAGCGCGTCGAGCGCGGCCTGCGCATCGACGTTGCCGGCTGGCCGGACAATCCCGGCGTGCAATCGGCGCTGGCGCAGCTGCTGCACGATCCGATGACGCAGTCGCTGCTCGCCTCGCACGACGAGGCCGGCGAACTGTTCCGCGTCCCCGTGCGCGGCGAGGTCGAGCGCATCGCGCTTTCCGGGCTCGAGGAAGCCAACGCACGCCTCGGCCTGGCGCTGGCCGACGACGAGATCGAGTACCTGCGCGAACGCTTCGGCGAGCTCGGCCGCGACCCCAGCGACGTCGAGCTGATGATGTTCGCGCAGGCCAACTCCGAGCACTGTCGGCACAAGATCTTCAACGCCTCGTGGACCATCGACGGGCAGGACATGCAGCGCGATGGCGCGCCGCAGACGCTGTTCAAGATGATCAAGCACACCCACGCGCAGACGCCGCAATACACGCTGTCGGCCTACAGCGACAACGCCGCGGTGGTCGAGGGCTACCCCGCGAAGCGCTTCCGTCCCGATCCGAAGACGAATGCATATCGCGCCGAGCCGATGCGCGACAGCGCGTTCTGCATCAAGGTCGAAACCCACAACCACCCGACCGCGATCTCGCCCTTCGCCGGCGCGTCCACCGGTGCCGGCGGCGAGATCCGCGACGAGGGCGCGACCGGCCGCGGCGGCAAGCCCAAGGCCGGGCTGTGCGGGTTTTCCGTTTCACACCTGCGCATTCCCGCGCTGCCGCAGCCGTGGGAACACCCGCGCGCGCTGAACCCGCGCATGGCGCCGGCGCTGGAGATCATGCTCGACGGCCCGCTCGGCGCGGCCGCGTTCAACAACGAGTTCGGGCGGCCGAACCTCACCGGCTATTTCCGCTCGTTCGAACTCGAGCAGCCCGCGCACGGCGGCGACGCGCCGCTGGTGCGCGCCTACGACAAGCCGATCATGCTCGCAGGCGGCCTCGGCGCGATCGACCGCGCAATGGTCGAGAAGACCCTGCTGTCACCGGGCGATGCGGTGATCGTGCTCGGCGGCCCGGCGATGCTGATCGGCCTGGGCGGTGGCGCGGCCAGTTCGGTGGCCTCGGGCGAAAGCGCCGAGGACCTCGACTTCGCCTCCGTGCAGCGCGACAACCCGGAGATGGAGCGCCGCTGCCAGGAAGTGATCGACCGCTGCGTCGCGCTCGGCGACGACAACCCGATCCTGTGGTGCCACGACGTCGGTGCCGGTGGCCTGTCGAACGCGATTCCCGAGCTGCTGCACGACTCCGGTGTGGGCGGCGTGATCGACCTCGACAAGGTGCCCAGCGACGACCCCTCGCTGTCGCCGCTGCAGCTGTGGTGCAACGAATCGCAGGAGCGCTACGTGCTCGGGGTGTCGCAGGCGCAGCTGGCCGAGTTTTCCGCGCTGTGCGAGCGCGAGCGCTGCCCGTTCGCGGTGGTGGGCACGGCGACGGCGGAGGAACGGTTGGTCGTGGGGTACGGTGCGATCGTGGAGGCCGCCGATGCGGGCAGGCCTCACCCCATCGACCTGCCCATGGACGTCCTCTTCGGCAAGCCGCCGAAGATGCACCGCGACGCCCGCCGCCCGCGCCACTCGCGCTGGGCGTCGCTGTCGACCGACACGCTCGACCTGCACGAGGCCGGCCTGCGCGTGCTCGCGCATCCGACGGTGGCGTCGAAGAGTTTCCTGGTCACCATCGGCGACCGCAGCGTCGGCGGGCTGACCGCGCGCGACCAGATGGTCGGGCCGTGGCAGCTGCCGGTGGCCGACTGCGCGATCACGCTGGCGGATTTCGAGGGCCACGCCGGCGAGGCGATGGCGATCGGTGAACGCACGCCGGTCGCGCTGATCGACCCGGCCGCCGCTGCGCGCATGGCCGTGGGCGAGGCGATCACCAACCTGTGCGCCGCGCCGGTCGAATCGCTCGACCGGATCAAGCTCTCCGCCAACTGGATGGCCGCTGCCGGCCACCCCGGCGAGGATGCGCGCCTGTTCGACGCGGTGAAGGCGGTGGGCATGGGGCTGTGTCCGGACATCGACCTGTCGATCCCGGTCGGCAAGGACTCGCTGTCGATGCAGGCGCAGTGGCACGCAGATGGCGTTGCGCACAAATCCGTCTCGCCGGTGTCACTGGTGGTGACCGCGTTCGCCGCGGTGCCCGACGTGCGCGGCCAGCTCACGCCGCTGCTGTCGCGCGATGCCGACACCGAGATCTGGCTGCTCGGCCTCGGCGCCGGGCGCCAGCGCCTGGGCGGCTCGATCCTGTCGCAGTGCTTCGACGCCTTCGGCGGCGCCGCGCCCGACCTCGATGACCCGCAGCGCCTGCGCCGGCTGTTCGAACTGGTCTGCGACGCGCGCCAGGCGGGCCTGCTGCTCGCCTACCACGACCGCTCCGACGGCGGAGCCTTCGCCGCGCTGTGCGAGATGGCGTTCTGCTCGCACCTGGGCCTCGACATCTCGCTCGAAGGCTGGGGAGGCGACCGCGCCGACGACGTGTGCCGCACGCTGTTCAACGAGGAACTCGGCGCGATCGTGCAGATCCGCGGCGAGCACCGCGCCGAATTCGCCGACCTCGTCGCGCGCCACGGCCTGATCGAATGTGCCCAGCGCATCGCCCGACCCAGCACCGCGCCGGCGATCCGCATCACCGACGACGGCAAGACCCTGGTCGAGTGGCACTGGGAGACGCTGTTCGATGCCTGGTGGTCGACCAGCCACGCGATGCAGAAGCTGCGAGACGATCCCGAATGCGCCGACGAGGAGCGTGCCGCCGCGCGCCGTTTCGACGCGCCCGGGCTGCAGCCGAAGCTCACGTTCGATCCAGCCGACGATGTCGCCGCGGCCTACGTGAACACCGGCGCCAAGCCGCGCGTGGCGATCCTGCGCGAGCAGGGCGTCAACGGCCAGGTCGAGATGGCGTCGGCGTTCGTGCGCAGCGGCTTCGAGGCCGTCGACGTGCACATGAGCGACCTGATTGCCGGCCGCGCCGACCTGGCGTCGTTCGCCGGCATGGTCGCCTGCGGCGGTTTCAGCTACGGCGACGTGCTCGGCGCCGGCCGCGGCTGGGCCACCTCGATCCTCGAGCGCACGGCGCTGCGCGACATGTTCGAAGCCTTCTTCGCCCGCGGCGACACGTTCTCGCTGGGCGTGTGCAACGGCTGCCAGATGATGTCGCAGCTGCGGGACATCATCCCGGGCGCGGCGCACTGGCCGCAGTTCCTGCGCAACCGCAGCGAGCAGTTCGAGGCACGCTTCGGGATGCTGGAAGTGGTCGAGTCGCCGTCGCTGTTCTTCCGCGGCATGGCCGGTTCGCGGGTCCCCGTCGCCATCGCCCACGGCGAAGGTCGCGCCGAGTTCGCCAGCGCGACCGACCAGGCCGCTGCCCGCGTCGCGCTGCGCTACGTGCAGGGCGATGGCCGCCCGGCGACCAACTATCCCGCCAACCCCAACGGCTCCGCCGACGCCATCGCCGGCCTGTCCAGCGAGGACGGCCGCGCCACGATCCTGATGCCGCACCCCGAACGCACCCCGCGCACTGCCAACCTCAGCTGGGCGCCGGACGGCTGGCCGGAGGATTCGCCGTGGCTGCGGATGTTCCGCAACGTGCGGATGCGCATGGACTGAGTCTTCCGATCCCTGATCGGCTGCACCCGAAGCCCGGCATCGTGAGATGGCGGGCTTTTTCGTTGTGCGCTGCGTCAGAAGATGACGTTCCGCGACACCTTGCTTTCACATCTCAACTTATTGAAAAGGAATGTAATTCTTCCTGTAAAAATTCCCGCTCCGTCGCCAGCTGACAAAATCAGGCGGAAAGTGCCGCAACTTGACGCCCAAAATCCGAGCGGCGAGTATCGGGGAGGACAGCTGCGGTTTGGGGCCCGTTCAGCCACATGGCCGCCAGGCAATTGTTCGTCGTGGGGAACGGCGTTCCCCCTGCACAACCAGCAAATTCGGAGTCGTCACCATCCATTGACCGCCCGGCGGCAAGCCGAGCGGCCAGCGTCATCTTCGCCATCAAAATCCGTAGGGGAATGAGTCCATGAACCGCATTTACCGCAAGATCTGGAGTGTCGAGCGTGGTGTCGTCGTTGCATCGGAACTGGCGAAGGCAAAGGGCAAGGGCAAGGGCGCACGACTGCTCCAGGCGGTGATCCTTGCCGGTGTGGTGGTCTCGGCGCCGGCCTTGGCCAAGCAGGTCTGCGACCAAGGGAGCAATCAGGGGAATGCGGCAGGGACCGCGACCGGGCCCGCTTCGCTCGCCTGCGGCGATGCTGCCGTGGCCAATGGCGCGGCAGCGACCGCGGTCGGCCATGCCGCCCAGGCGGTCGGTGTCAGCACCACCGCAATGGGCAACAACGCACGCGCGCTACAGGCTAACGCCACTTCGCTCGGCTCCAACGCCATCGCCAACACCGCCGCCAGCACGGCCGTGGGCTCGAATGCGCAGGCCTACGGCCTGCACGGCACCGCGCTTGGCTACAGCGCGCAGGCACGTGGCCTGGATTCGGTGGCGATCGGTTTCACCGCGTACGCCAGCGGCGCCAATGCGATTGCCGCCGGCGCCGGCGCGCGCGCGACCGGCGATGGTGCCTCCGCGTTCGGCCAGGGCAGTGACGCGAGCGGCGACGGCTCGACCGCGCTGGGCCAGGGGAGTGTCGCCTCGGGCGAAGACAGCACCGCGCTGGGCGCGGGCGCGATGGCAACCGGGATCGGCGCAACCGCGACCGGTGCGGGTGCGAACGCCTCGGGCGCGTACAGCACCGCGACCGGCACCGAGGCATCGGCCTCGGGCCTTCAGGCCACGGCCAACGGCTTCCGCAGCGACGCCGCGGGCGACGGTTCCACGGCGGTGGGCGGCTACAGCGTAGCCAGCGGCTTCGGCGATTCGGCATTCGGCTACGGCGCCGAAGCCACCGGCGGCACGGATACCGCGCTGGGCTTCGCGGCAGCGGCAAGCGGCGGAGATGCGACCGCGCTGGGTTCAAACGCGATCGCCAGCGGTTACAACAGCGTGGCGGTGGGCGGCGCGCTGCTGGGGTTCCTGCCGACCGAAGCTTCGGGCGACTTCGCGGTCGCCGTGGGTGGTGGGGCCTGGGCACCGGGCAGCAACGCCACGGCGGTGGGCAACCTGTCCACGGCCTCGGGCGACAACAGCCTGGCACTGGGCGGCGATTCGACGGCGAGCGCGGACGGCAGCGTGGCGCTGGGCCAGGGCTCGCTGGCCGACCGGGAGAACACGGTATCGGTGGGTAGCGAAGGCAACGAGCGCCAGGTCACCAACGTGGCGGCGGGCACCGAAGACACCGATGCGGTGAACAAGGCCCAACTCGACGAGGTGGCCAAGACGGCGGAGAACACCGACCACTTCTTCAAGGCCAGCGACGATCCGGACAACCCGGGCCTTGGTGCGTTCATCGACGGCGACAACGCCACGGCCGCGGGTGAGAACAGCAACGCGTTCGGCGACGGGACTTCGGTCTACGGCGCCAATACGTATGCATTCGGCACCGGCGCCACGGCAGTGGGCTACAACAGCGTGGCGGACGGGCAGAACAGTGCCGCATTCGGCCAGGGGGCGCAGGCCGCGGGTGATTCCACCACCGCGATCGGCGGCCAGCTGTATTACGAGGATCCGGACACCGGCGAAGTGCTGCTGGACAGCCAGACCCTCGCGGGCGAAGTAGGGGCGACGGCGCTGGGCGCGGGCGCGCAGGCGCTGGGCGCGTTCAGTTCGGCCGGTGGCGCCGGTGCGCAGGCCATGGGGCTGCAGTCGACCGCATTCGGCTACAGCGCGACCGCGATGACCGACTATTCGATGGCCCTGGGTGCATTCGCGAATGCGCAAGGCAACTATGGATCGGCGGTGGGTTACGGCAGCGCGGCGACGGGCGAGTCGAGCGTGGCCGTCGGCGGCCTGGCCGACCTGATCCCGGGCTGGGGCTTCCTGGTCGGCACCGAGGCCAGCGGTTATGGCGCCTCGGCGTTCGGCGCGGGCGCCTATGCGTCGGGGGATTCCAGCACGGCGATCGGCCTGCTGGCCACGTCGAGCGGCGATTCGTCGGTGGCGCTGGGTGAAAACAGCTACGCCTCGGCACTGGGCGCCAGCGCCATTGGCGCGCAATCGGAAGCCTGGGGGGTGCAGTCGACCGCGGTGGGCGCGGTGGCGACGGCCGATGCGGACGGCGCAAGCGCGCTGGGCAGCGGCAGCTATGCGGCGGCGACGGACAGCACCGCAGTCGGCTTCCTGGCCTGGGCCGACGCGGACAACAGCGTGGCGCTGGGTGCGAACTCGTACACCGACCGTGCCAACACGGTATCGGTGGGCGACATCGGCAACGAACGCCAGGTCACCAACGTGGCGGCGGGCACCGAAGACACCGATGCGGTGAACCTGGCGCAGCTGCAGGAAGTGGCGAAGACGGCGGACAACACCGACCACTTCTTCCAGGCCAGCGACGACCCGGACAACCCGGGCGTGGGCGCATACGTGGAAGGGATCAACGCCACGGCGGCGGGCGAGGCGAGCAATGCCATCGGCGACGGCTCATCCGCGTTCGGCAGCGGCGCCAATGCCATCGGCCAGAACGCGACCGCAGTGGGCTTCAACGCCCTGGCGGTAGGCCAGAACAGCGCGGCCTTCGGCCAGGGCGCACAGGCCGACGGTCCAGCCAGCGTGGCGATCGGCGGCACCGCGGTCGACGAGAACGGCGACCCGCTGATCGTCGACGGTAACGGCGACCCGATCGAACTGGCGGCGACCAGCGCAGGCGTGGGCGGCACCGCCGTGGGCGCGACGGCAAACGCGGCCGGCTTCGCGGCGTCGGCGTTCGGCGTCGGCGCGACGGCGGCCGGCGAGATATCGACCGCGGTCGGCGCGGTGTCCAACGCGCTGGGCGACTACAGCACGGCGGTGGGCTACGCCTCGGTCGCGCAGGGCGCGAGCAGCACGGCCGTGGGCGAATCGAGCCAGGCCACGGGAGAGGAATCGACCGCGGTGGGTGGCGCGACGTTCTTCGGCCTGATCCCGACGCAGGCCACCGGCACCGGCGCCTCGGCGTTCGGCAACGGCGCCTGGGCGACCGGTGAGTATTCGACGGCGCTGGGCTGGAACAGTTATTCCGCAGGCGACAGCGCGACCGCGGTGGGCGAAAGCGCCTACGCGATGGAGCTGGGCGCGACGACGGTGGGCGCGCAGGCGGAAGCCTGGGGCGTGCAGTCGACCGCGATCGGCGCGGTGGCGACGGCCGACGCGGACGGCGCGAGCGCGCTGGGCAGCGGCAGCTATGCGGCCAACGTCGACAGTACCGCAGTCGGCTTCCTGTCGGCTGCGCTGGCTGACAACAGCGTCGCGCTGGGCGCAGGTTCGGTGGCGGACCGCGACAACAGCGTGTCGGTCGGCAGCGCCGGCGCAGAGCGCCAGGTCACCAACGTGGCGGCGGGCACCGAAGACACCGACGCGGTGAACCTGGCGCAGCTGCAGGAAGTGGCGAAGACGGCGGACAACACCGACCACTTCTTCCAGGCCAGCGACGACCCGGACAACCCGGGCGTGGGCGCGTACGTGGAAGGCATCAACGCCACGGCGGCCGGTGAGGCAGCCAACGCGATCGGCGACGGCGCATCGGCCTATGGCAGCGGCGCGATGGCGATGGAGCTGAACGCCACGGCGATCGGCTTCAACGCCACGGCCAACGGCGCCAACAGTGCGGCGCTGGGCGCGATGGCGCAGGCGGCCGCGGAGTACTCGACCGCAGTCGGCGCCGAGAGCGCGGCGCTGGGCGAGCAGAGCACGGCGACGGGCGCGGCGGCGTATGCGATCGGCGACGGCAGCACAGCCAATGGCGCGCTGAGCGAAGCCAGCGGCGTCGAGTCGACGGCGGTGGGCTACTTCAGCACCGCCAGCGCCGACGGGGCGACCGCGCTGGGCGCGGAGTCGACGGCCAGCGGCGAGGACTCGACTGCGGTTGGCTTTGCGTCGAACGCAAGCCAGATCGGGGCGAGCGCCTTCGGTGAAGGCGCGGACGCCTCGGGTGCGTACGCGTCCGCGCTGGGCAGCGAATCGATCGCATCGGGCCAGCAGGCGACGGCGACCGGCTTCCGCAGCGACGCATCGGGCGTGGGGGCCTCGGCGATCGGCAGCTACAGCGCGGCAGCCGGTTACCTGGGCTCGGCGATCGGCTACGGCGCCGACGCCGGTGGCGACTACGCCACGGCGGTGGGCGTGGCGGCCAATGCCAGTGGCGTGAGCGCCACGGCGGTAGGCGAGTACAGCCTGGCGACGGGCGAGGAGTCGACTGCGGTGGGCGGCAGCACGCTCTTCGGCCTGATCTCGACAGAAGCCAGCGGCACGGGTGCGGCGGCATTCGGCAATGGCGCGTGGGCAACGGGCGAGTACGCGACGGCGATCGGCTGGAACAGCTGGTCGAGCGGTGCGAGCAGCACGTCGCTGGGCGAGAGCGCGTTCGCGACCGCGGACGGTGCGACCGCGCTGGGCGCAGGCGCGAACGCTTCGGGCGTGAACAGCGTGGCGCTTGGTGCGGGTTCGGTTGCCGACCGCGACAATAGCGTGTCGGTCGGCAGCGCCGGCGCAGAGCGCCAGGTCACGAACGTGGCGGCGGGCACGGAGGACACCGATGCGGTGAACGTGGCGCAGCTGCAGGAAGTGGCGAAGACGGCGGACAACACCGATCACTTCTTCCAGGCCAGTGACGACCCGGACAACCCGGGGGTGGGCGCGTACGTGGAAGGCATCAACGCCACGGCGGCCGGTGAAGCAGCCAACGCGATCGGCGACGGCGCATCGGCCTACGGCAGCGGCTCCTTTGCCCTGGCCGACGGCGCGACGGCGGTGGGTTACAACTCGCTGGCCACGGGCATGAACAGCGCGGCCTTCGGCCAGAACGCGCAAGCGACCGGCCCGGCCGCGGTGGCGGTGGGCGGCAACGCGGTCGACGAGAACGGCGATCCCCTGATCACGATGAACGGCGAGCCGGTGACCACCGGCGCGACGAGCGCGGGCGTTGGCGGTACGGCGCTGGGCGCGAGCGCGAACGCCGAAGGCTTCGCGGCGACGGCGGTCGGCGTGGGCGCGTACGCGACCGGCGCACAGTCGTCGGCGTTCGGCGCGGTGGCCAACGCGATCGGTGACTTCAGCACCGCCGTGGGTACGCAGGCACTGGCGCTGGGCGATGGCAGCACGGCGGTGGGTGAATCGTCCGAAGCCAGCGGCTACGCGTCGGTCGGCGTCGGTTCCGGCGCCCTGGCCAGCGGCGAAGACGGCACGGCGGTGGGTGGCACGGCGTGGGCGACGGGCGACCAGAGCACGGCGCTGGGCCAGTTCGCCTGGGCGACCAGCGACGGCGCGACCGCGCTGGGCCAGGACACGTTCGCCTACGCGGACGGCGCCACGGCGATCGGCGCGAGCGCGTGGTCGAACGGCGAGAACAGCGTGGCCCTGGGTTCGGGCTCGCGCGCCAGCGAGGCGAACGTGGTGTCGGTGGGTAACGGCACCGGCAACGGCGGCTACCCGGCCACGCGCCGGATCACCAACGTCAGCGACGGCATCGAAGACAACGACGCGGTGAACGTGGCGCAGCTGCAGGAAGTGGCGAAGACGGCGGACAACACCGACCACTTCTTCCAGGCCAGCGACGACCCGGACAACCCGGGCGTGGGCGCGTACGTGGAAGGGATCAACGCCACGGCCGCGGGCGAGGCGACCAATGCGATCGGCGCAGGTGCCTCGGCGTACGGCAGCGGCGCGAACGCGCTGGCCGACGGCGCGACGGCGGTGGGCTTCAACTCGCTGGCCACGGGCATGAACAGCGCCGCGTTCGGCCAGAACGCGCAGGCGACCGGCCCGGCCGCGGTGGCGGTGGGCGGCAACGCGGTGGACGAGAACGGCGACCCGCTGATCACCAGCGGCGGCGTGCCGGTGGATACCGGCGCAACCAGCGCAGGCGTCGGTGGCACGGCCATCGGCGCGAGCGCGAATGCCGACGGGTTCGCGGCGACGGCGGCGGGCGTGGGCGCGTACGCGACCGGTGCGCAGTCGTCGGCGTTCGGCGCGGTGGCCAACGCGATCGGCGACTACAGCACGGCGGTCGGCACCTCGTCGGCCGCAGTGGGCACCAGCAGCGTCGCAGTCGGCGGTGTGGTGGACCTGATCCCGGGGGCTGGCTTCTTCGTTTCCACCCAGGCCACGGGAGAGAGTGCCGCGGCGTTTGGCGCGGGCGCGGGCGCGTCCGGTGACTACAGCACCTCGGTCGGCACATTGACCGCGGCCGAAGGCGCCGAAAGCACGGCACTCGGCTACTTCGCGTACGCGGCCGGCGACAACGCCAGCGCGCTCGGCGCGGAGTCCTGGGCCAGCGGTGCGAACAGCGTCGCGCTGGGCTTCTACAGCACCGCGTACGGCGTCGATAGCCTCGCGGCAGGTGCATACTCGATCGCCAACGCGGACAACAGCGTCGCGCTGGGTGCCTACTCGGTTGCCGATCGCGACAACACCGTTTCCGTCGGCGACGTCGGAAGCGAGCGCCAGGTCACCAACGTGGCCGCCGGTACCGAAGCCACGGACGCCGTCAACAAGTCCCAGCTTGACGAAGTCGCCGGCAGCATCGGCGACCTTGCCGACGGCGTCGTGCAGTACGACGACGAGAGCAAGGACACCGTGACCCTGGCGGGAGAGGAGGGCACCGTGATCGGCAACGTCGCTGCCGGTTCGGTCAGCGCCGGGAGCATGGACGCGGTCAATGGAGGCCAGCTGTACGGTGCGCTCGACAGCACCGCCCAGATGCTGGGCGGCGGCGCGGCGGTGACGGCGTTCGGCACGATCTCGGCGCCGACGTACATGATCCAGGGCGGCAGCTACTTCAACGTCGGCGATGCGCTCAGTGCGCTTGATGGTGCGATCAGCGGCCTGGATAGCCGTGTCAGCCAGCTTGAATCCCCCTCCGGCAGCAGCGCCAGCGGCAATGGCGATGGCCAGCCGACCGGGAGCGGCAGCAGGAGCAGTGTCATCGCCGGCAATGACGACGCCGGTGGCAATGCAGACACCGTGGCCACCGGGACCGGTGATACCTCGGTTGGCCAGGGGGCTGCGGTGACCGGCGGCAACCAGCAGGTCGCCAGCAACGGCGGCGGTAGCGTGGCCGCCATGGATGCCGAGACGAAGAGCTACGTCGACACCACCGCCACCCAGACGCTGTCGCAGGCCAACGCCTACACCGACGCCAAGTTCGCGGAATGGGACGACACGTTCGCCGCGTTCCAGGGCGAGATCGACCACCGTCTGGCCGAGCAGGATCGCCGCATCGACAAACAGGGCGCGATGGGCGCGGCCATGCTCAACATGGCGACCAGTGCCGCCGGCATCCGCACGCAGAACCGCGTGGGCGTGGGCGTCGGCTTCCAGGGCGGCGAGAGTGCGCTTTCGGTCGGTTACCAGCGTGCGATCAGCGATCGCGCGGTGATCACCATCGGCGGTGCGTTCAGCGGTGACGAGTCCTCGGTGGGCGTCGGCGCCGGCTTCGGTTGGTAACGCAAGAATCGGAGCCGGCATCGCGCCGGCTCCCGCAATACCGGTAATCCCGTGGCAGGGGCATTGGGAAAGCCGACCCGCTCCAGTACGTTTTTTCAACGGGAGGAATCCAGTGATGCAGAAGAAACTGATGGGCGCGGTGGCCGTGGCCGCCGTCGCCGCGCTTGCTGCAAGCAGCGCCGCAATGGCCGGGCCGCCGGCGTCCAAGGGGTCGAAGGCCAGGCAGGCGACCGTGGTCCAGCCGGGGGTGCAGGTCGCGATCGATCCGGCCACCGGGCGCGTGCGCGCACCCACCGCCGCCGAACGCCAGGCGCTCGCTAATACCCGCATGACCAGCAGCCGGTCGACCGGGTCAGTTGCCGGCCAGAGGCCGCGCAACGAAAGCGAGGCGTTGTCCACGCTCCGGGTCCACAGGAAGGGCAGGATCAACATGTCCGTGCAGGTGCCCGAGAACCAGTTCAACTACCTCACCGCCCAGCGCAATGCCGATGGCAGCATCAGCATCCGCCACGAGGGTGATGCCGACCACGACGCGGCCCCGCAGGAGGTGACGCAATGAACCGCACCCTTCTGTTCACCGCATTGCTCGCCGCCAGCGGGATGATGCACGCCAACGCCGCCCATGCCGACGCCACGATCAACATCGTCAATCTCGACGAAGGCACCGGACAGGGTCTGGACGACCCGACGCCCGCCACGCCGATCGGCGGCAACCCGGGCACCACCCGCGGCGAGCAGGCGCAGATCGTCTTCCAGTTCGCGGCCGACCTGTGGGGCTCGGTGCTGGACAGCGACGTGCCGATCCACAACACCGTCACCTTCCAGCCGCTCAGCTGCACCGAGACCTCAGGCGTGCTGGGCTCGTCCGGCACCAACTACATCTTCAGCTTCAACGACCCGGCGCCGGACGGCGCGATCGTCGATACCTGGTACCACTCGGCACTGACCGATGCGCTCCTGGGTACGGACGCGGGAACCGAAAATGGCCTGCCGCCCGACGAGCCCGACATCATCAGCCGCTTCAACGGCGACCTCGGCAAGCCTGGCTGCATGAGCGCTTCGGGCTGGTACTTCGGCATCGACGGCAATGCGCCTGACAACCAGATCAGCCTGCTTGACGTGATCATGCACGAGATGTCGCACGGCCTGGGCTTCTCCGGGTTCAACAATCTCAGCACGGGCGCCTTCTTCCAGGGCGTGCCGGACATTTATTCGACCTACGTGGCGAACAACGACACCGGCAAGAACTGGATCGACATGACCGATGCCGAGCGCCAGGCTTCGGCGGTCGACGACACGCACCTGATCTTCACCGGTGCAACGGTCAAGGCCGAGGCGCCGCTGGTGCTGGATGCGGCGATGACGTTCGAGGTGACTGCGCCGGCGGGGATTGCCGGTGAGTACGCCTACAACGCGGCGCAGTTCGGTGCATCGCCGACGCCGGCCAACTTCTCCGGCGAAATGGCCGTTTCCACCGGTGCCGACAACCTGGGTTGCGGCGTGTCGACGCCGATCCCGGGCGTGTCCGGCAAGCTGGCGCTGATCGACCGCGGCACCTGTGCCTTCACCGAGAAGGCGGCCAATGCCCAGGCGGGCGGGGCCACCGGCCTGATCATCGCCAACAACGAGGACGTCGGGATCATCCCGATCGGCGAGGATCCGTCGATCACGATCCCGGTGATCGCGGTGACGCTGTCGGTCGGCAACACCTTCAAGGCCAACCTGCCGGTCACCGCGGGGCTCGTGCAGCAGCCGGGCCTGGCCGGTACCGACGAGGAAGGCAACGTGTTGCTGTACGCGCCGACCGCGCTCGCGACCGGTTCGTCGTTCTCGCATTACGACACGAGGCTGACGATGGACGCCCTGATGGAGCCGTTCATCAACGACTCGCTGTCGGCGGACGTACTGGTCGACCTGACCCCGGCCTTGTTCAAGGACATCGGCTGGACCATCCCCGGCAACAACCAGATGCTGCTCACCTGCGACACCGGCGTGCCGACCAGCGTTGCCGGCGGCCTGATCGCGGGTGCGAACATCTACGCCAGCGCCAAGGCGTTCGCCGGCGGTGCGGAGAACCTGCTGGTCTACCGCGACGAAATCCGCGCCCACGCGGACGTGCTCGCCGACGGTGAAGTGATCACGCCAGACCAGCACACCTCGGTGCTTGCGTGCCTCACGGACGAAGCCACCGCTGCCCAGTTCGAGGAATGGGGCAACGGCGACACCGGCGAGCCCTGCGATCCGGAAACCGAGGACTGCGGTCCGGACGCCATCGCCCTGACCAACAAGGTCCCGGTGGGTGGTCTGTCGGGCAGCGGCGGCGAAGCGCTGTACAGCTTCGAGGCCGAGGCCGGTTCGGTGCTCAGCATCATGACCTACGGCGGCACCGGCAACGTGTCGGTGTACGTCAGCCTGGGCGAGGAGCCGACCACCGACTCCTACGACAGCAGGTCGACGCGTGCCGGCAACAGCGAGACCGTGCGCTTCACCGCCCCCGAGGCGGGGACGTACTACATCAAGCTGACCGGTACCTACAGCCGCCTGACCCTGGTCGCGCGCCAGTAGCCGTCAACGATCGGGTTTCCGATCAAGCAGTACCAGACCCCGGCTTCGGCCGGGGTCTTCTTTTGTTCGACCTTACGATTCCGGAGAGGTGCCCTGCCTCATGTCCGATTGCCTGGTTCGCCGCTACCTGACTGTCCCGGCGCTCAGCGATCTTGGGGGCGGCGCTTTCCCCGGTGGTTCTCCGAAGCAGGGCCGTGGCGCGCCAGTGGGAACACCAGCCGCGAGCCTGCACACGGCGACCGCCCGGTGTCGACACCTGCCATTACTGCCGACGGCCTGCATTCCCGTGGTTTTTCCCGCAACTGAACTATCCCGCCGCGCGCCCGGCTGGCACGTCCGGCAAGCTGTTAAAGTCGACTCCCCCTGCAGGAGTGGAACGTGAACGCGGCTGCCGACACCATCGCAAGCGACCGCGACCTCGAAGCGGGAATGGACGAGCGCATCGTCGCCGCCCTGCTCGACAAGGGTCGCCTGAAGGAACCCGACCTCGCCCGCGCCCGGCGCCTGCAGGAGGAAACCGGCGGCAACCTGCTGTCGCTGCTGGGCCGGCTCGGCCTGGTGTCCGAACGCGACCACGCCGAAACCTGCGCCGAAGTGATGGGCCTGCCGCTGGTCGCGGGCAAGGACGCGCCTGAAACACCGCCGGAGCTGGTCTCCGAATCGCAGCCGCTGTCGCTGCGCTTCCTCAAGCAGTTCCACCTGTGCCCGCTCGGCGAGCGCGGCGGCAGGCTGCTGCTGTGGATGGCCGATCCGCACGACCGCTACGCCATCGACGCAGTGCGACTGGCGACGGGCAGCGAGGTCGAGCTGTGCGTCGGCCTGCGCTCGGAGATCGACGACCTGATCGAGCGCTGGCACGGCCAGGGCCGCAGCGCGATGGGCACCATCATCGAGACCGCCGACGGCGAAGCGTCCGGCGACATGGACGACGTCGAACACCTGCGCGACCTGGCGTCCGAAGCGCCGGTGATCCGCCTGGTCAACCTCATCATCCAGCGCGCGGTCGAGATGCGCGCGTCCGACATCCACATCGAACCGTTCGAAAACCGCTTGAAAGTGCGCTACCGCATCGACGGCGTGCTGGCAGAGGGCGAGAGCCCGCCGACCAACCTGACCGCCGCGGTGATCAGCCGCATCAAGATCATGGCCCGGCTCAACATCGCCGAGCGCCGCCTGCCGCAGGACGGCCGCATCATGCTGCGTGTGCAGGGCAAGGAGCTGGACCTGCGCGTGAGCACGATGCCCACCGCGCACGGCGAAAGCGTGGTCATGCGCCTGCTCGACCGCGAAACGGTGGTGTTCGATTTCCAGCGGCTCGGCTTCACCGACCACTTCCTGCCGCAGTTCCAGAAGGTGCTCGAGCAGCCGCACGGCATCCTGCTGGTGACCGGGCCGACCGGTTCGGGCAAGACGACGACGCTGTACACCGCGCTGAGCAAGCTCAACACCAGCGACGTCAAGATCATCACCGTCGAGGACCCGGTCGAGTACCAGATCGAGGGCATCAACCAGATCCAGGCCAAGCCGCAGATCGGACTGGACTTTGCCAGCGCGCTGCGCAGCATCGTGCGCCAGGACCCGGACATCATCATGATCGGCGAGATGCGCGACCTGGAAACCGCGCGCATCGCGATCCAGTCCGCGCTCACCGGCCACCTGGTGCTGAGCACGCTGCACACCAACAACGCCGCCGGCGGCATCACCCGCATGCTGGACATGGGCGTGGAGGACTACCTGCTCACTTCCACCATCAACGGCATCCTCGCCCAGCGCCTGGTGCGCCGGCTCGAGCCCACGCATGCGGAGCGCTATCCGGCATCGCCCGAGGAAATCGAGAAGTTCGGCCTGCGCCGCTACCAGCCCGAGGGCGAGATCTTCCTCTGCCGCCCGGGCAGCTCGGCGATCGCGTCCACCGGCTACCTCGGCCGCACCACGATCATGGAATTCCTGGTGATGAACGACGAGCTGCGCCGCGCGGTGATGCGCCACGCCGGCATGGGCGAACTCGAACAGATCGCCCGCCAGTCCGGCATGCGCACGATGTACGAGGACGGCATCGCCAAGGCGCTGGCGGGCGAGACGACGATCGAGGAAGTGCTGCGGGTGACCGAGGACGCGTGATGCCCCTCTACCACTACAAGGCACTCAACAGCCGCGGCGAGGCGCTCGACGGCCAGATGGAAGCCGCCAGCGATGCCGAAGTGGTGCTGCGCCTGCAGGAGCAGGGGCACCTGCCGATCGAGGCGCGGCTGGCCAGCGAGGGCGGCGGCGAGCCGGCGTGGCGCGCGTTGTTCAAGTCCAGGCCGTTCGCGGGTGAGCGGCTGGTGCAGTTCACGCAGCAGCTGGCGACCCTGCTTGGCGCCGGGCAGCCGCTGGACCGCGCGCTGACCATCCTGCTGGAACTGCCGGAAGACGAGGCGGCCCGGCGCATCGTCACCGACATCCGCGACGCGGTGCGCGGCGGCGCATCGCTGTCGACGGCGCTCGAGCGCCAGCACGGCGCGTTCTCGCGCCTGTACATCAACATGGTGCGCGCCGGCGAGGCGGGCGGCAGCCTGCAGGAAACCCTGCAGCGGCTGGCCGACTACTACGAGCGCAGCAACGCGCTGCGCGGGCGCGTGGTCAATGCGCTGATCTACCCGGTGATCCTGCTGGTGATGGTGAGCGGCTCGCTGCTGTTCCTGCTCGGCTACGTGGTGCCGCAGTTCGCCGGCATGTACGAGAGCCTGGATGCGCAGATGCCGTGGTTCACGCAGATCGTGCTGGGGCTGGGCCTGTTCGTGCGCGACTGGTGGATCGTGCTGCTGGTGGTGCCCGCGCTGCTGGCGTGGTGGCTCGACCGCAAGCGCCGCGATCCGGCGTTCCGCGCACGGCTGGACGAATGGATCCTGCACCGCAAGCTGGCCGGCTCGCTGGTCGCCAAGCTCGACACCGCGCGCCTGATGCGCACGCTCGGGACGCTGCTGAAGAACGGCGTGCCGCTGCTGACCGCGATCGGCATCGGCCGCAACGTGCTGCTCAACCGCTCGCTGGCCAGCGACCTGGCCGCCGCCGCCGAGGACGTGAAGAACGGCGGCGGCCTGTCCACGGCGCTGGCCAAGGGCAAGCGCTTTCCGCGGCTGGCGCTGCAGATGATCCAGGTGGGCGAGGAGTCGGGCGCGCTCGACACGATGCTGCTCAAGACCGCCGACACCTTCGAGCAGGAAACCGGCCAGGCGCTGGACCGCATGCTTGCCGCGCTGGTGCCGTTGATCACGCTGGTGCTCGCGGGCATCGTGGGCGCGGTGATCCTGGCCGTGCTGATCCCGATCTACGACCTGACCAATTCGATTTCATGATGGACGAAAGCACATTCCATGGCTCTTGTGGGAGCGGCTTCAGCCGCGAGCTTTTGAACGATCGGTCCAGCCCGAAAAGCTCGCGGCTGAAGCCGCTCCCACAAGGACAACGGGGTTGTCCGGAAAGAAAGACACACAGTTGAAGAGGAATCACACAGTGCAACGCAACCGTTCCATCACCCGCTCCCCGCGCCGTGCCGCGCAGTCGGGCTTCAGCCTGATCGAGATCATCATCGTCACCGTGCTGATCGGCGGCATCGTGGCGTTCGCGGCCAGCCGGATCCTGGGCGGCGGCGACAAGGCGCGCTACCGGCTGGCGCAGTCGACGGTGCAGACCATGGCCGAGAAGATCCAGTCCTACCAGATGGACACCGGCAGCCTGCCCGCTTCGCTCGAGGACCTGGTGCGGCAGCCGGGCAACGCCAGCGGCTGGCTCGGCCCGTACGCAAAGGAAGGCGACCTGAAGGATCCGTGGAACACGCCGTACGTGTATCGCGTGCCGGGCGAGAACGGCGCCTTCGACCTGGTCAGCCTTGGGGCCGACCGCAAGGATGGCGGGACCAGCGTCGACGCCGACATCAAGTACGAGTAGGGATCGATGGCAGGCGTGGCGGCGCAAGGATCACGGCATGCGTCGCCGCGACGCGTGCATGAAGCCGTGCGCCGGGCCGGCCGCCGTGCATCCGTGCATGGCTTGGGTCGTTGCCCCGCGCGACGTGCGCGCGCTGCCGGATTCACTCTCCTGGAAATGGTGGTGGTGATGGTGATCATCGCCGCGGCGATGCTGCTGGGCGCGATGGCGACCACCGGCGGCACGGCGCGCATGCAGCTGCATTCGAGCACCAAGCAGATTGCCGCCAACCTGCGCTACACCCGGGCGCAGGCGATCGCCACCGGCGAGCCGCAGCGCTTCACGATCGATCCGCAAGGACACGCCTGGCAGGCGCCGAACGGGCGCCACGGCGCGATCCCGGAGGCGCTGGAAGTCAACTTCACCGGCGCGCGCCAGGTGCAGCCGCAGGCGGGCGTCGGCGCGATCATGTTCTTCGACGACGGTGCCTCCACCGGCGGCCGCGTGCAGCTGGCGCGTGGCGACGCGGCGTGGAATGTCGACGTGGCTTGGCTGACCGGCGAGGTCACGCTGCGTCGCGCGGAGCGCGGGCAATGAGCGCGGGCCGGTCGTCCCGAGTCCCGCCCGCGCGCCAGCGCGGCTTCACCCTGCTGGAAGTCATCATCGCCTTCGCCGTGCTGGCGCTGGCGCTGACCCTGCTGCTGGGCACGCTGTCGGGCTCGGCGCGCGAGGTGCGCGCGTCGGCCGATGCCGGGCGCGCGGCGCTGCACGCACAGTCGCTGCTCGACCAGGTCGGCGTCGGCGAGGCGCTAAGCCCGGGGAGCCGCGACGGCGAGTTCGAGGACGGCCGCTATCGCTGGCACCTGCGCATCGATCCCTACGTCGACCCCACCATGCGTACCCGCGACACCATCGAACCCGGCGCGGCGCGGCTGATGCTGCTGGCATTGGACGTGGAGTGGGGCGACGGCGGCCCGCGCCAGAGCCTGCAGCTGCAGACGCTGCGGCTTTCGCAGCCGGATGCATTCGGGGGCGGTTCGTTTTGAACACCGCCAGGGCCGTCCCGATGCACGCGCAGCGCGGCTTCACCCTGCTGGAAGTGCTGGTGGCCACCGCGCTGCTCGCCGCCGGCCTGGCGCTCGCGTTCGCTACCGTGCGCGCGGCCACCGCGACCGCGCAGCGCGGCGAGCAGCTGTCGCAGCGCAGCGAACGCATGCGCGCGGTCGAGGGCTTCCTGCGCCGGCGGATCGCCTCGGCGCTGCCGATCGGATTCGAAACCCTGCCCGACACCGGCGAGCAGCTGCGCTTCGTCGGCGAACCCACGCGCATGCGTTTCGTCGCCGACCTGCCGGACTACCTCGGCCGCGGCGGCCCGCACCTGCACGACGTGGAGCTGTTCGATGACGGCGACAGCAATCGCCTGGCGGTGTCGTTCACCGTGGTTGCGGCCGGACAGGCATGGCCCGAGTCGCGGCCTCGCCCGCCCGACACGCTCGCCGCGGAGCTGTCCGAGGTGCGCTTCCGCTACCGCGGGCTCGACGAGGACAACGCGCTGGGCGAATGGCAGGAGCAGTGGGAATCGCCCGGCGTCCTGCCGCTGCAGGTCTCGATCGAGATCGTCGACGCCGACGGCCGCAGCTGGCCGACGCTGGTGGTGGCCCTGCCGCAGGCGGGGGCGGGCGGCGCGGGAGGGCTGTTCCGATGAAACGCGAACGCGGCATCGCGCTGCTGCTGGTGATGTGGCTGACCATGCTGCTGGCCGCGGTGGTGGGCACGTTCGCGCTGACCGCGCAGATGGAGAAGCTGCAGGGCCGCACGCTCAGCCGCGGCGTCGTCGCCGAACAGGCCGCGCGCGCCGGCGTCGAGTACGCGCTGACCCGGCTCACCGAGACCGACCCGAAGCGGCGCTGGCTGCCCGACGGGCGCCCCTACGACTGGGCGTTCGGCGATACCAGCGTGCGCATCGAAGTGATCGACGAATCTGGCAAGGTCGACCTCAACGCCGCCGACGTCGACCTGCTCACGCGGCTGTTCACCGTGGTCGGCGTCGACCAGGCCGCGGCGGGCGACATCGCCGCGGCCATCGCCGACTGGCGCGACGCGGACGACCTCACCCAGCCGCAGGGCGGAGCCGAGGATCCGGCCTACGCCAGCGCCGGATTGGCGTGGGGCGCCAAGGACGCGCAGTTCGATACCGTGGCCGAGGTCGAGCAGGTGCTGGGCATGACCCCGGCGATCTACGCGAAGGTCGCGCCGCTGCTCACCGTTTACAGCGGCCAGGCGCGGCCTGACCCGAACTTCGCCGCCAGCGAGGTACTGCAGGCGCTGGGCGAGGACCCGGAGCCGATCCTGGCGCGGCGCAAGGCACGCGTGCCGTCGCCGGAGGACGCGTTCTTGGGCGGCGGCAGCGGCACGTATAGTATCGACAGCCGTGCGCGGCTTCCGAACGGCCGCCAGGCGATCTTGCGGGTCGTCGTGCGCGCGGGGATCGGGACCGTACCCGGTTCGTCCTACACCGCATTGCGATGGGAACAGGGAGCCTCGGCCTCACGATGACGGCGGCAGTCGACAACCAGTCCGCGACGCCTTCGCTCCGGCAGCGCATCGGCCGCGCGGGCGGCCGCCTGCGCCCCGGCGTCGGCAGCGCCCTGACCTGGTGGACGCACGCACTGGCAAGTTGGCTGCCGCCGCGCCTGCGCACGCTGCTCGGGCTCGCCCACGAACGCGTACTGCTCCAGTACGGCGGCGAAGAGCTGCGGCTGGCGCTGCGCCGTGGCGACGGTGTGCAGGACATCGGGCAGCTGCCGTGGACCGCGCAGGAAGCCGAGCGTGGCGACGCGCTGCTCGGTTCGCTGCTGGCGCCGCGCGTGGCCGAACTGCCGCGCTGGCTGCTGCTCCCCGCCGGCGCCGCGCTGCGCCGGCGCCTGCTCCTGCCGGCCGCCGCCGCCGACCGGTTGCGCGACGTGGTGGCGTTCGAGATCGACCGGCAGACGCCGTTCGCCGCCGCCGACGTGCACTACGACGCGCGCGTGCTCGAGCGTCATGGCGAACAGATCGACGCCGAGCTCGTGGTCGTGCCGCGGGCGACGTTCGATTCGGCGATGGCCGCGCTGGGCACCGTCGCCGGCACCGTGGCCGGCGTCGACGTGGCCGGCGACGACGGCGCGCCGCTGGGCGTCAACCTGCTGGCCGACGCCGTTCGCCGCCGCCGCGCCGATCCGTGGCGGGGATGGAACTGGGCGTTCGCCGCGATCGCCGTGATCGCCGTCGCGATGACGATGTGGCAGCTGCTGTCCAATCGCCGCGCCGCCGCCGACGCCCTCGCCGAACAGGCCAACGCCCGCGCCCGCGAAGCGCGCGCCGTGGCCGTCGACAAGCGCCAGCTGGTCGACCTGGTCGAAGGCATGGCGTACCTGCAGAACGCGCGCGCCGCGCGGCCGACCACGGTGGAAGTGCTCGACGAACTCGGCCGCCTCCTGCCGGATTCGACGTATCTTGAAAAGCTGTCGATCGAAGGCGACCAGATCCTGCTGATCGGCCAGAGCAGCGAAGCCTCGGCGCTGGTCGGCCAGCTCGAAGGCTCGAAGCTGTGGCGCTCGCCGGCGCTGACCGGCGCGCTGCAGCCGGATCCGCGCACCGGCCGCGACCGCTTCACGATGACCGCGCAGCTGGCGATCGACAACGCGCCGGCGAACACACCGGCAAACAAGGGAGCGGCCGATGCGCGCAGCCAACCCTGACCGCGACCGCTGGCTGGCGCTGGCCATCCTCGGCGGCCTGCTGCTGCTGGCCTACCTGGTGCTGGTGCATCCGTGGTGGACGGTGCCGATGCTGGAGGTCGAAGGGCGCATCGACGACCTCCAGCAGCGCGACCTGCGCGCGCGCATGGAACTGCGCCAGGCGCCCGAGGTCGACAAGCGCCTGCAGGCGGTGCGCGCGGAGGCCGAGCGCGTGCCCGGCTTCATGCCCCAGCGCAGCCCGGAACTGGCCACCTCCGCGCTGGTGCAGCGGTTGGAAACGGTCGTGCTCGAAGCCAGTCCCGGCAACCGCAGCTGCGCGATCATCAACCGTTCGCCGTTGACCGAGGCGCGGCAGCCGCGTTTTCCGCGCGTGGCGGTGCAGGTGCGGCTGCGCTGCGGCAATCCCGAACTGGCCACGGTGCTGCATTCGCTCGAGAGCGGATCGCCGCGGCTGTTCGTCGACAATCTCAACGTGCTGACGCTGGGCAACTTCCGCTCGCGCCGCGGGATGGAAATGCAGGGTGGTGGCGGGCTCGATGTCAGCTTCGACCTGTACGGCTACCTGCAGCCGCCGCCAGGAGCCGCGACCGATGCGCGCTGATACCGCCAGCGCGAAGACCTGGCTGCTCGGCGCCGCCGCGGCCTGGGCGCTTGGCGCCTGGCTGCTGGCGCTGCTGGGCATGGGCGGCGGCGTGAGCAGGCTGGCCGAGGATCCCGCGCTGCTGCAGCCGCTGCCGCAGGCGAGCAAGCCGCCGCCGGAGCGGCTCGGGCCGCTGCAGCAGTACTCGGAGATCGGACGCCGCCCGCTGTTCACCTCGGACCGCCGCCCGCAGCCGTTCGTCATCAATCCCGACGAACAGGGCGAGGGCAGGAACGACTTCGACTACGTGCTGACCAGCGTGCTGATCGCGCCGGACTTCCGCATGGCGATCCTGCAGCCCAGGGAAGGTGGCGATTCGATCCGCGTGCGCGTCGGCACGGCGCCGGAGGCCGCGCCGGGGTGGCAGCTGGTGTCGCTCGAACCACGCAGGGCCGTGTTCGACGGCCCCGAAGGCGAGCGCAAGCTCGAACTGCGCGTGTTCGACGGCGAGGGCGGCATTCCGCCGACCCCGACGTCTGCCGGGGCGAACATGCCAGGCGCTTCGCGGCCCTCGCCGCCCGGCGTCGCGCCGCCAGGCGGTACCGAGCCGGCGGTGCGCGATGCCGACGACCCCGCGCCTGCGCCCGCGGGTCCCGACCAGCCGCCGCCCGACGCCGCGGAAACGGACAATCGCGCCTCGGCCGAGCAGATCGACGCCATCCGCAAGCGCATCGAGGCCCGGCGCGCCAAGCTGCGGCAGGACGCGCGCGACTCGTCATCGTCCGGCCAGACACCGTAGAGTGCACGCAATGAACCCACGCTCCCTGTCCAAGGCGTTCGCCGCCGCCCTCATCGCCACCGTGCTGGCGGCTTGCTCCACGATGCCCGCGCCCAGCCTGAGCCGCGACGGCGCCCGCGCCGCCACCGCTGATGCAGGCCAGGCCGGCACCGCCGCGGGGCCGGTGTCCGCCGAGGCCATGCCGGAGGGCGACGCCGGCCTGCCGCAGGCGCAGATCCGCCGCGGCACCGGCCGCACGATCAACAACGCCGTGGCCGCCTCGCCGCCGCCGAACCTGGGCGGCACCACGGGCGAGACCACCTTCAACTTCGAGGGCGAATCTCTGCAGGCCGTGGTCAAGGCGATCCTCGGCGACATGCTCGGCCAGAACTACGTCATCGCGCCGGGCGTGCAGGGCACGGTGACCTACGTGACGTCCAGGCCGGTGAGCCCGGCCGAGGCGCTGAGCCTGCTGGAGATGGTGCTGGGCTGGAACAACGCCCGCATGATCTACAGCGACGGCCGCTACAACATCGTCCCGGCTGACACCGCGATGGCCACCGGCGCGGTGGCGCCGCGCACCGGGTCGCCGGTCAACGCGCGCGGCTTCGAGTCGCGGGTGGTGCAGCTGCAGTACATCTCGGCCGCCGAGATGGAGAAGATCCTCAAGCCGTACGCGCGCCCCAACTCGATCGTCAACGTCGACTCCGGCCGCAACGTCATCACCGTCGCCGGCAGCCGCACCGAGCTGGAGAACTACCTGCGCACCATCCGCATCTTCGACGTCGACTGGATGTCGAGCATGTCGGTGGGCGTGTTCCCGCTGCAGTACGGCAAGGCGAGCAAGGTGGTGCAGGACCTGGAGAAGGTCTTCGGCGAGCAGAGCAAGACGCCGGTGGCCGGCATGTTCCGCTTCATGCCGCTGGAAGGCGCCAACGCGGTGCTGGTGATCACCCCGCAGGCCAGCTATCTCGACCAGATCCAGCAGTGGCTCGAACGCATCGACGGCGCAGGCGCGGGCGTGCAGCTGTTCTCGTACGAGCTCAAGTACATCAAGGCCAAGGACCTGGCCGACCGGCTGGCCGAGGTGTTCGGCGGCAGCAGCAGCGGCGGTGGCCGCGCGACCGGCGGCGACGGGAACGTGTCGCTGATGCCGGGCTCGGATCCGTTCTCGATCAGCGGCGCCGGCGGCAAGGACGGGGATTACAGCGACACCGGCGGCATCGATTCGGGCATGAACAGCGGCATGGGAAGCGGTAGTGGCCTCGGCGACGGTTCGCTGAGCCTGGATCCGCGCGAGGACGGCAACGCCAGCGTCACCCTCCAGGTCGAGGGCGATCGCGTCGGCGTGTCCGCGGTCGACGAAACCAACACCCTGCTGGTGCGCACCACCTCGCGCGCGTGGAAATCGATCCGCGACGTGGTCGAGCGCCTGGACGTGATGCCGATGCAGGTGCACATCGAGGCGCAGATCGCCGAGGTCACCCTCACCGGTGACCTGAAGTACGGCGTCAACTGGTATTTCGAACGAGCCGTCACCGACGCGGGCTTGCCCAACGCCGTCGGCCGCAGTACCTGGAGCACGCTGGCCGGCAGTGTCATCCCGGCGGTTTCCGGTGGGGGGGGCGGCCTGAGCTGGACCTTCCTGGGCCGCAACGCGGCGGCGGTGATCAGTGCGCTTGACGAGGTGACCGACGTGCAGATCCTGCAGTCGCCCTCGGTGATGGTGCGCAACAACGCGGAGGCCACGTTCAACGTCGGCAGCAAGATCCCGATCTCGTCGGTGTCCTTCGACCCCGGCGTCGGCAGCAGCGGCACGTACAACAACGTGCAGTACATGGAGACCGGCACCATCCTCAACGTGCGTCCGCGGGTGACCAAGGACGGCATGGTGTTCCTCGACATCGTCCAGGAAGTCAGCACCCCGGCACCGGAGTCGACTGCCGACGAGAACGGCAACGTGCGCATCGATACGCGCAAGCTCAAGACCCAGGCCGCCGTGCGCAGCGGCGACACGGTGATGCTCGCCGGCCTGATCAAGGACGAGGTGGGACGGCGCTCCAGCGGCTTCCCCGGCCTGAGCCGGATCCCGATCATCGGCGGCCTGTTCGGCCAGCAGACCTCGGGCACCGGCCGCAGCGAGGTCATCATCCTGCTGACGCCGGTGATCATCCGCAATCCGCAGGACGCGCGCGAGCTGACCGACGAATACAGCCGTCGCTTCCGCGCGATGGAGCCGCTGAATCCGAAACGGAAGAACTGATGCACGCACGGGGCATGGCCTGAGCCCGGCGGTGCCACGCCCGACGTGCCGAGCCTGCCGCCATGAGTGAACTGCCCATCGTGCTTCTGCCGGTCGGCGTCGACGATGACGCGCTCGACGCCTGCCTGGCCGCCCTCGACGCGGGCACGCCGGCCGGCACGCGCGTGTGGCTGGCCGACGACGCGCAATCCGGGCCGCGCGGCTACGCGATCATCGAGCGCTGGATCGCGAGCACGCCGCTGCGCGCGGACTACACCAGGCGCCCGCGTTCGATCGGCCAGGTCGCGCACCTGGACGAGATGCTCCGCGCCTGCGGCGACTCGGACGTCATCGTGCTCGCGCCCGATGCGATCCCGGCACCGGGATGGGCCGCGCAGCTGGCCGCCTGCTTCGCGCGCGATGCTTCGATCGCCACCGCCACGCCCTGGTGCAACGCGGGCGAGGCGGCGGGCTGGCCGCGCTGCGGCGAGATCATGCCGATCCCGGGCGACCTGGATCGCGTGGCCCGGGCCGCGGGATCGATGCCACCCCGGCACCCGGAGCTGCCGGCCGCGGTCGACCACGCGGTGATGCTGCGCGGCAGTGCGCGGCACAAGGCCGGCGGCCTGGACACGGCCAGCTATGCGTCGTGGTATGCGGCGTTGATCGACCTGTCGCTGCGGCTGTCTGGCCTGGGCTGGCGCAATGCCCTGTGCGAGACGGCGTTCGTCGCACGCGGCGGCGAAGGCGGCCCGGCCGATGGCGACCTCGATGCGCTGGCCGCACGCTGGCCGGCGTGGCACGCGCGGCTGGCGAACTTCCTCATGCACGACCCGCTGCACGAAACGCGCGAATTGCTGCTGCGAATCGAACGCGGGATCGATGCGCCGCAGGCCCAGCGCGACCTGTTCGCCGCCGGCCACGATGCCGTCGTCGAAACGGACGGACTGCAAGCGACCCCGCGCGAGGATGATGCCGATGCCGCGATCGATGCGCCCGTGGCCAACGGATGCAACGACGGCGGGGGTGTGGCGGAGGCCACGACCGCCACAAGTGCGGAGAAGGGCTGATGTCGGGCGCCGCAAGCGTCCAGGCCCCCGCGGGCGAGGGCATCGCCGCCATCGTCGTCACCCACGAGAGTGCGGAGACGATCGACGACTGCCTGGCGCGGCTGCTTGCCGCGCGCGGCGTGTCGCAGGTCCGCGTCGTGGACAACGGTTCGCGCGACGAAACCCTGGCGATCGTCCAGCGCCACGCCGCCGCCGACCCGCGCGTGCACTTCATCGCCAACCCCGACAACCCCGGCTTCGCGGTGGCCTGCAACCAGGGCGCGCGCGACAGCGACGCGCCGTGGCTGGCCTTCGTCAATCCCGACTGCCTCGTCGAACCGGACGCACTGGCGCGGCTGCTCGCGTACGCGCATGAGATCGACGGCGACACGCTGCTCGGTGCCGACCTGGTGGACGAGGTCGGCGTGCGCGACGGCGCCGCGCGGCGCAACGACCCCGACTTCGGCGCGATGCTGCGCGGCCCGCTGCGTGTGCGTGGCGGCCGGCCGCTGGACGTGCAGGCCGACGACGCACGGCCATTGCAGCGGGTGGAGGCGATCTCCGGTGCGCTGATGCTGCTGCCGCGCGCGCTGTTCGATCGCATCGGCGGCTTCGACGAAGGCTACCGCCTGCACGTCGAGGACCTCGACCTGTGCCGCCGCGCGCGCGAGGCCGGCGCGATGGTCGCCGTCGCCAACGACGTGCGCGTGGTGCACGTGCGCGGCGTATCCAGCCGCTCGCGGCCGGGCTTCTCGGAGTGGCACAAGCATCGTGGGATGTGGCGTTACTTCCGCAAGTTCGAGGCGCCGAAACGGAACATCTTCGTCCGCGCAGGCGTGTGGCTGGCGATCTGGTTGCACTGGGCCACGCGGCTTCCGGCCGTCCTGCTCGCCAACCTCGGGGCTGGTGCATCTTGATCGGCTCCCAGCGAGCCTTGCTCCCTCCCCTGCGACGGCACGGGAGGGTCGGGGAGGGGTGTCGTTTGGGATCATCCTGAACCGAGAGCACCCCCTCCCAACCTCCTCCGCCGTCGCAGGGGGAGGGGCAAGAGCTCGCGGATAAAGCCGCTCCTACGGGCGTTGTCGGAGCTCAGCGATGACGGTTGATTTCATCGCGCAGCGACTTCGCGGCGCTTGCCGCGGCGTCGGCGGAATCGTCGCCGCTTGAGGCATACAGGATCGCGCGCGAGGAGCTGACGAGCAGGCCGGCGCCATCGGCGGCGAGCCCGTTGGCGACCACCGCGGCGACGTCGCCGCCCTGCGCGCCGACGCCGGGGATCAGCAGCGGCATGTCGCCGACGATCGCGCGAACCTCGCGCAGTTGCTCCGGCCAGGTCGCGCCGACCACCAGCGCGCAGTTGCCGTGGCCGTTCCAGTCGCGGGCGACCCGTTCGGCGACGTGCTGGTAGAGCGGACGGCCGCCAACGTCCAGGTCCTGGAAATCGCCGGCGCCGGGATTGGATGTGTGGCACAGGATCACCACGCCCCTGTCGGCGCGGTTGAGGAAGGGCTGCACCGAGTCGCGGCCTAGGTACGGATTGGCGGTGACGGCGTCGGCGCGGAAGCGGTCGAAGGCTTCGGCCGCGTAATGCTGCGCGGTGCTGCCGATGTCGCCGCGCTTGGCGTCGAGGATCACCGGGATGCCGGGATGCGTGGCGTGGATGTGCGCGATGAGCCTTTCGAGCGCATCCTCGGCGCCGCGCGCGGCGAAGTGGGCGATCTGCGGCTTGAAGGCGCAAGCGTACTCGGCGGTGGCGTCGACGATGTCGCGGCAGAAGGCGAACAGCGCATCGGGTTCGCCGGCGAACTTCGGCGGGAACTTCGCCGGCTCTGGGTCGAGGCCGACGCAGACCATGCTGTCGCTGCTTGCCCAGCGTTCACGCAATTGCATGATGAAGGTCATCGCGATCTCCCCGGACCGGCCGGCATCAGGTGACGATGATCGGTTCGCCGTGGGTGACGACGACCGTGTGCTCGAACTGCGCGGCGAAGCCCCGCGGGCAGACCATGGACCAGCCGTCGTCGCCTTCGCGGGTTTGGCTGCAGTGCGTGGCCAGGAACGGTTCGACCGTGATCACCATGCCGTCGTGCAGCCGCCGCGTGTCGCGCGGTTCGTAGTGGCCGGGAATCGTCCCCGGCGCCTCATGCAGCGCGCGGCCGACGCCGTGGCTGCCGAGGTTGCGGATCACCCGGAAGCCGCGTTTGGCCGCGACCGTTTCCACGGTGCGGCCGATTCCATTGAGCAGGCCGCCCGCGCGCAGTTGCGTGATTGCCGTGTCGCGCGCCTCGCGGGTCGCGTCGAGCAGTCGTTGCTGTGCCGGGCTGGCCTCGCCGACCACGAAGCTGGCGCCCGTGTCGGCGAAATAGCCGTCCAGTTCGGCGGAGACGTCAATGTTGACCAGGTCGCCGTCGCGCAGGATCGTGCCGTCGGGAATGCCGTGCGCGGCGACCGCATTGACGCTGATGCAGGTCGCGCCGGGGAAGTCATAGGTCAAGGCCGGCGCCGAGCGTGCCCCGGCGTTGCGCATCAGTTCTGCGCCGTAGGCGTCGAGGTCACGCGACACCGCGCCGGCGATCGCCTGTTCGCGCATCGCCGCCAGGATGCCGGACACCAGCGCACCGGCCCGGCGCAGGCCGTCGAGTTCGTGCTGGTGCCGGATCGTCACTACTTCAGCGCCTTGAACCGCAGCCGATGCGGGCCGGCGTCGTCGCCCAGACGGCGCTTCTTGTCTTCCTCGTACTCGCGGTAGTTGCCCTGGAAGAACTCCACGTGCGAGTCGCCTTCGAAGGCGAGGATGTGGGTCGCGATGCGGTCCAGGAACCAGCGGTCATGCGAGATCACGAACGTGTTGCCCGGGAACTCCAGCAGCGCGTCTTCGAGCGCGCGCAGGGTCTCGATGTCGAGGTCGTTGGACGGTTCGTCGAGCAACAGCACGTTGCCGCCCTGCAGCAGGGTCTTGGCCAGGTGCAGGCGGCCGCGTTCGCCGCCCGACAGCGTGCCGACCAGCTTCTGCTGGTCCTGGCCCTTGAAGTTGAAGCGGCCGATGTAGGCGCGCGACTGGATCTCGATGCCGTTGATGTTGAGGATGTCGGCGCCGCCGGAGACTTCCTGGAAGACGTTGTGGTTGCCTTCCAGCTTGTCGCGGCTCTGGTCGACGTAGGCGATGTTGACCGTCGGCCCCATCTCGATCGAGCCCGAGTCCGGCTTCTCCTGCCCGGTGATCATCTTGAACAGGGTCGACTTGCCGGCGCCGTTGGGGCCGATGATGCCGACGATCGCGCCCGGCGGCACCAGGAAGCTCAGGTTGTCGATCAGCAGGCGGTCGCCGAAGCTCTTGGAGACGTTCTTGAACTCCATCACCTTGCTGCCCAGGCGCTCGCCCGGCGGGATGAAGATCTCGTTGGTTTCCTGGCGCTTCTGGTAGTCGACCGACTGCAGTTCTTCGATCCTGGCCAGGCGCGCCTTGCCCTTGCTGCGGCCGCCCTTGGCGTTGCTGCGGGCCCACTCGAGCTCCTTGGCGATCGCCTTCTGGCGCGCCTTCTCCTGCGATTCCTCGCGCTTGAGGCGGTCTTCCTTCTGCACCAGCCACTCGGTGTAGTTGCCCTTCCACGGGATGCCTCTACCCCGATCCAGCTCGAGGATCCACTCGGCGGCGTTGTCGAGGAAGTAGCGGTCATGGGTGACGGCCACCACGGTGCCGGTGTAGCGGGCGAGGAACTGTTCCAGCCACTCGACCGACTCGGCGTCGAGGTGGTTGGTCGGTTCGTCGAGCAGCAGCATGTCCGGCTTCTGCAGCAGCAGGCGGCACAGCGCCACGCGGCGCTTCTCGCCGCCGGAGAGCTTGCTGATCTTCGCGTCCCACGGCGGCAGGCGCAGTGCATCGGCGGCGACTTCCAGCTGGTTCTCCAGGGTGTGTGCGTCGCCGGCGGCGAGGATCGCCTCCAGCCGCTCCTGTTCCTTGGCCAGCGCGTCGAAATCGGCGCCTTCCTCGGCGTAGGCGGCATACACCTCGTCCAGGCGCGCCTGCGCCTGCAGGATGTCGCCGACGCCTTCCTCGACCGCTTCGCGCACGGTCTTGTCCGGGTCAAGCTGCGGTTCCTGCGCCAGGTAGCCGACCTTGATGCCGGCCTGCGGCCGCGCCTCGCCGGAGAAGTCGGTATCCACGCCGGCCATGATCTTGAGCACCGTCGACTTGCCGGCGCCGTTCAGGCCCAGCAGGCCGATCTTGGCGCCGGGGAAGAACGACAGCGAGATGTCCTTGATGATCTGGCGCTTCGGCGGCACGGTCTTGCTGACGCCGTTCATGGTGTAGATGTATTGCGACATGGAGGCTCCGGTGGACAGCCGCCGGCGGACCGGCGGGGTGAAACCAGCCGCGCCCGCGCTGTGGAGCGCCGGCGGCAGGGGACTTGGGAAGTCCGTGATTATACCGGCTGACGGGGATAGCCGAGGGCTTGCCGGACGCTGAACGCGTCCGCCCCGAACCGGCCCGGGGCGGACTGGATTCAGCATCGCCGGGCCATGCTCACACCACGCACACACCGTGGAGGATCCGCCGCATGTCCGCGACCCTGAAGCTTTCCGCCCTGCTGCTCGCCCTGGCCGTAGTCGCAATGCCGGCGTCCGCGGCCGGCCGCGACAACGATCGTGGCCATCGCGGCCACGACCGCCATGGCCATTACGACCGCGGCCACGACCGCCGCAGCGCCTACTACGACGGCTACCGCGACGGTCGACGCCACGACCGCCGGGACGATCGCCGCGACCGCCGCCACGATCGGCGCCATGACCGGCGGATCGTCTTCCGGCCCGCGCCGCGCGTGGTCTACCGCGACCGCTACGTGTCGCGCCCGGTGGTCGTGCATCGCGGCCCGCCGCGCTGGGCCCGCGGCCACCGCTACTACGGTCCCGGCTACGGCCGCACCTACGTCGTCAACGACTACTACAGCTATGGCCTGCGTCGTCCGCCGAGCGGCTACTACTGGCGCCGCAGCGACGCCGGCGACTACCTGCTGGTGGCGATCGCCACGGGCATCATCGCCGACCTGATCCTGAGCCACTGAGCCGGGGCAGGGCGGGGCCGAACCGAGGGCGCGCCGGCCGGCGCGCCCTTTTTCGTGGAAGCGATGGCCGGCGACCAGGCAGCGGCATGCGATCCCCGGCGACGGCCGTTCCCGCCGGGGCGCGGGCTACAATTGGCGCAACCCTGCCCTGTCCCGGAGATGACGATGTTCCCGCGCGATGCCCGCATCGAAGGCTACGACCCCGAACTGGCCGCGGCGATCGCGTCCGAGAATCGCCGCCAGGAAGACCACGTCGAGCTGATCGCGTCGGAAAACTACGCCAGCCCGCGGGTCATGGAGGCCCAGGGCAGCCAGTTGACCAACAAGTACGCCGAGGGCTATCCGGGCAAGCGCTACTACGGCGGCTGCGAGTACGTGGACGTGGCCGAGCAGCTGGCAATCGACCGGGTCAAGCAGCTGTTCGGTGCAGGCTCCACGGAAGGGATGTACGCCAACGTGCAGCCGCATTCGGGTTCGCAGGCCAACCAGGCCGTGTATTTCGCGCTGCTGCAGCCGGGCGACACCATCCTCGGCATGTCGCTGGCGCACGGCGGCCACCTCACCCACGGGGCCAAGCCCAACATCAGCGGCAAGGTCCTCGACGCCGTGCAGTACGGCGTCAATGACGATGGTTTGATCGATTACGACGAGGTCGAGCGCCTCGCGGTCGAACACAAGCCGAAGATGGTCGTGGCCGGCTTCTCGGCCTATTCGCAGGAAATCGACTGGGCGCGTTTCCGCGCGATCGCCGACAAGGTGGGCGCGTGGTTCTTCGTGGACATGGCCCATGTCGCCGGCCTCATCGCCGCCGGCGAATACCCCAATCCGGTGCCGCACGCGCACGTGGTCACCTCGACCACCCACAAGACCCTGCGCGGCCCGCGCGGCGGCATCATCGTGGCCAGCCGCGAGGGCGCGGGCGACAGGTTCGACGAGATGACCAAGAAGCTGCAGAGCATCGTCTTCCCCGGCATCCAGGGCGGCCCGCTGATGCACGTGATCGCGGCCAAGGCGGTCGCCTTCAAGGAAGCGCTGGAGCCGGAGTTCAAGGCCTACCAGCAGCAGGTCGTGAAGAACGCGCAGGCGATGGCGAAGGTGATCATCGACCGCGGCTACCGGATCGTCTCCGGCGGCACCCAGAACCACCTGATGCTGGTCGACATGATCGGCAAGGGCATCACCGGCAAGGATGCGGAAGCCGCGCTGGGCAAGGCCAACATCACCGTCAACAAGAACGCGGTGCCCAACGACCCGCAGAAGCCCTTCGTCACCTCGGGCCTGCGCATCGGCACCCCGGCGGTCACCACGCGTGGCTACAAGGAGCCCGACTGCGTGGCGCTGGCGAACTGGATGTGCGACGTGCTCGATGCGCCGAATGACGAGAACGTCATCGCCGGCGTGCGCGAGAACGTGAAGAAGCAGTGCGCGCAGTTCCCGGTCTATGGTTGACGGCGACTGATGCATTGCCCCTTCTGCCAGCACTCCGACACCCGCGTCATCGACTCGCGCGTCAGCGAGGACGGGGCGACGATCCGGCGCCGGCGCGAGTGCGAGGCTTGTGGCGAGCGTTTCAGCACGCTCGAGACGATCGAGCTCAAGCTGCCGGGGATCATCAAGTCCGACGGGCGCCGCGACACCTTCGACGCGCGCAAGCTGCGCCAAAGCTTCGACCGCGCGCTGCACAAGCGCCCGGTGTCGGAAGAGCAGACCGAGGCCGCGGTGCGCGCGGTGATCCACCAGCTGCGCATGACCACCGAACGCGAACTGCCATCGCGCCGGGTGGGCGAGTTCGTGATGGCCGAGCTGCGCAAGCTCGACCACGTTGCCTACGTGCGCTTCGCCTCGGTCTACCGCTCGTTCGAGGACGTGGCCGACTTCCGCGAAGAACTCGACCGCCTCGAACGCGACCTGCCCGGCGAAGGCCAGCTGCCGCTGCTCGGCGCCGAGGTCGTGCCGTTCGACAAGAACGCCGGCAAGGGCAAGAAGCGCTGAAAAAGGGGCCAGAGTCACCTTCCCCCAAGGCTCATGGCAGCCGAACGGGGACAAGGGAAAGTGACTCTGGTCCTTTTCCCCGACGGATAACCACGCCGTCGTCACTGGAGAAGCAATGAGCGATTTCACGGCGAATGACCATGCATTGATGGCGCGCGCGCTGCGCCTGGCCGAGCGGGGGGCGTACACGACGCGTCCCAACCCGATGGTCGGCTGCGTGATCGTGCAGGGCGACGACGTGGTGGGGGAGGGCTGGCACCAGCGCCAGGGCGGGCCGCATGCGGAGGTGTTCGCGCTGGAACAGGCCGGTGAACGCGCGAAGGGCGCCACCGCCTACGTGACGCTTGAGCCGTGCGCGCACACCGGCAGCACCGGCCCGTGTGCCGATGCGCTGATCGCCGCCGGCGTCGCGCGCGTGGTCGCGGCGATGCGCGACCCGTTCGAGGCCGTCGATGGCAAGGGATTCGAACGCCTGCGCGCGGCGGGCGTGCAGGTCCAGTCGGGGCTGATGGAAGCGCAGGCGCAGGCGCTCAACCGCGGCTTCCTCTCGCGCATCCGGCGCGGCCGGCCGTGGCTGCGGATCAAGCTCGGCAGCAGCCTCGACGGCCGCACTGCGATGGCCAATGGCGATTCGAAGTGGATCACCGGTGAGGCCGCGCGCGCCGACGTGATGCACTGGCGCGCGCGCAGCGGCGCGATCCTGACCGGCTCGGGCACCGTGCTGACCGACGACCCGCAGCTCACAGTGCGCTTCGGTGACGACACTGAATTTGTGCCGCCGCTGCGCGTGGTGCTCGACACCGGCCTGGCGACCATTGCCCGCGGCAAGGTCCGCGAAGGCGACGCGCCCACTTTGTACCTGCACGCGCCGGACGTGAAGCCGCCACGCGATTTCGCCGCCGAGCGCGCGGCCGTACGGCTGCGTGAGGGCGAGCTGGATCTTGCGGCGGTGCTGGCGCTGCTGGCCGCGCGCGGGATCAACGAGGCGCAGGTGGAAACCGGCGCCACCTTGGCTGGCGCTTTCCTCCGCGCCGGGCTGGTCGACGAACTGCTGGTCTACATGGCGCCGGTGCTGCTCGGCGGCGACGCCCGTCCGCTGTTCGCCGGCCTGGGCATCGAAACGATGGCGCAGCGGCTGCAGCTGCAGCTGGTCGAGACCCGCCAGGTTGGCGACGACCTGCGCCTGCTGCTGCGGCCGAAAGCCAACCCGTCACCGTAGGTCGGGGCTGCGTCCCCGACGGCTCTTGATCTTCGATCTTCGCGATCGGGGTCTGGGACAGAATCGAAAGCCGTCGGGGGCGTAGCCCCGACCTACGCGGCGCGGCGGTGGAATGCTCCGTCGCACCGGTTCACCGCGCCCCGGATGCTAGAATCGCGCTGCCGGATTTGCCGGCGATCCACCAGAACCAGACGTCTTCAGGGCGGGGCGAAATTCCCCACCGGCGGTAGGCGCGGCGCCTCCACGAGGCCACGCGCGAGCCCGCGAGCGCTTCCGTGGTTTGCGAGTCCTTCGCAGGCATCGGAAGGCCAGCAGATCCGGTCCGATGCCGGAGCCGACGGTTGGAAGCGGCACGCTTCCTCACAGTCCGGATGAAAGAAGACAGCAGCGCGCGGCCCGGAGCCGCGTGCCGCCGCATGCCCCGAGGCGTTTTTCATTGCCCAGTGCGAGGAAAACGTTTCATGTTCCAGTCCCTGTCATTTGCCATGCGTTTGCCGACAAACAGGCCAACGTCTGCGTGCGCCCCCATCCCATCCTTCCCCCGCATGCGGGGGAAGGCGAGCGCGTGCCATGCGGGAGTCGTTCCGCCGGCCATCCGCGCGTCCTTTGCGGTGGCATGTTGATGTTTACCGGGCTGGTGGAAGGCGTCGGCCGCCTGGCCGCCCGCGAGCCGCGCGACGGCGATGCGCGGCTGCGGATCGCCGTGGGCACGCTGCCGTTCGACAATGTCGCGCTGGGCGAAAGCATCAGCGTCAATGGCGCCTGCCTGACCGTGGTGGCGTTCGGCGAGACGCATTTCGATGTCGATGCCTCGACCGAGACGCTGGCGCTGACCACGCTCGGCGACCTGCCGGTCGGCGCGGCGGTGAACCTGGAGCGCGCGATGCGCGCGGACGATCGTCTGGGCGGTCACCTGGTCAGCGGCCACGTCGACGGGATGGGGCGGGTGCGCAGCATCGCCGACGACGCGCGCGCGCAGCGCTGGGCGTTCGATGCGCCGGCATCGCTGCACCGGTACATCGCGCGGAAGGGTTCGATCTGCGTGGACGGCGTCAGCCTGACCGTCAACGCGGTCGACGACGCGGGTTTCGAGGTCGCGCTGATCCCGCACACGGTCGCGCACACGGCGTTCGCGCAGGCGAAGGTGGGCGATCCGGTGAACCTGGAGATCGACCTGGTCGCGCGCTACGTGGAGCGACTGCTGGCTGCAGGAGCAGGCGCATGAGCTTCGCCCCGATCCCCGAGCTGCTCGAAGAGCTGCGCGCCGGGCGCATGGTCGTGGTGGTCGACGACGAGGACCGCGAGAACGAGGGCGACCTGATCATGGCCGCCGAGCTGGTCAAGCCGTCCGACATCAATTTCATGGTCACCCACGCGCGCGGCCTGGTGTGCCTGTCGCTGACCCGCGAGCGCTGCGCCCAGCTCGGGCTGCCGCCGATGGTGCGCGACAACACCTCCTCGCACCACACCAACTTCACCGTCAGCATCGAGGCCGCCGAGGGCGTGACCACCGGCATCTCCGCGTACGACCGCGCGCACACCATCCGCACCGCGGTGCGCCCCGACGCGCAGCCGCGCGACCTCGCCCAGCCCGGCCACATCTTCCCGCTCACCGCGCAGCCGGGCGGCGTGCTCAGCCGCGCCGGACACACCGAGGCGGCGGCGGACCTGGCGATGCTCGCCGGGCTGGAGCCGGCCGGGGTGCTGGTCGAGATCCTCAACGCCGACGGCAGCATGGCGCGGCGGCCGCAGCTGGAGGCATTCGCGCGCGAACACGGGCTGAAGATCGGCTCGATCGAGGATCTGATCCGCCATCGCCTGGAAACCGAGCACACGGTCGAGCGCGTCGACGAGCGCGAGATCGACACCGAGCACGGCGCGTTCCGCCTGCATACCTACCGCGACCGGCTCAGCCACACGCTGCACTTCGCCCTGCTGCGCGGCGAGCCCGATCCGGCCACGCCGACCCTGGTGCGGGTGCACGTGCAGAACCGCTTGGCCGATGGCCTGCACTGGCGGCGCGTCGACTTCGGCCCGCTGGTGGGCGACGTGCTGGCCGCGATCGACCGGGAAGGCCGCGGCGCGCTGGTGCTGCTGGGCGAGTCCCACCGCAGCGAGGCCGAGCAGGCGCAGGCGCTGCTGGCGCGCATCCGCCAGCAGCCCCAGGCCGAGCCGGCGCGCGCCGGTGCGCTGGCCGAATGGCGCCGCAACGGCGCCGGCAGCCAGATCCTCGCCGACCTCGGCCTGGGAAAGCTGCGCGTCATGGGCACCCCGCGCAAGCAGGTCGGCCTGGCCGGCTACGGCCTGGAAGTCGTCGAATACCTGTAGGTCGGGGCTACGCCCGACCGCCATCGCGGCAAGTCGCAGGTCGGGGCTACGCCCCCGACGCCCGCGCCGCTCCTTGTGGGAGCGGCTTCAGCCGCGAGCTTTTATCCACGACCATGGCGTTCGCCCGGTGTCGGGGGCGTAGCCCCGACCTACTCCGCTCCGTTCGACTGGTGTCGGCGCTGACCCCGACCACGCGGGTTAAACTGTCCGCCCTTTCCCGCAAGTTTCCCCATGGCCCACTACGAAGGCGACCTGCGCGCACCCGACGGCGCGCGCTTCGCGATCATCGCCAGCCGCTGGAACCCGCGCATCAGCGATGCGCTGGTGGCCGGCGCGCGTGAAACCTTCGCCAGCCACGGCGTCGCCGAGGATGCCGTCGACGTGGTGCGGGTGCCCGGTGCGTGGGAAATCCCCGCCGTGGCCGCGCGCATCGCCGCCGGCGGCGGGTACGCGGCGATCATCGCGCTGGGCTGCGTGATCCGCGGCGACACGCGCCACTTCGAACACGTTGCCGACCGCTGCGCCGACGGCCTGATGCGCGTGGCGCTGGATTACCGCCTGCCGGTCGCCAACGGCGTGCTCGCCGTCGACGAGCAGGAAGACGCCGAACGCCGCGCCGGCGGCAGCCACGGCAACAAGGGCGAGGAGTGCGCGCTGGTCGCGCTCGAGATGTCCAGCCTGCTGGGCAAGCTGCCGTGAACCGCCAGCGCACCCACCGCGGCAGGGACGGAATCGACCACGCCGCGCGTTCGCGCTCGCGCCGGCGCGCGCTGCAGGCGGTGTACGCCATGCAGCTCTCCGGCGCCGACGCGAAGAACGCGATCGCGCAGTTCGCGCACGAACAGGCGCACGAGGTTGCCGACCTCGAATACTTCGAGGACCTGGTGCGCGGTGTCGAGAAGCACCGGCGCGAGCTGGATGCCGCGCTGCAGCCGTTCCTCGACCGCGGCATCGAGGAAGTCGACCAGATCGAGCGCGCCATGCTGCGCATCTCGGCCTACGAACTGCAGCACCGTCTCGACGTGCCCTACCGGGTGATCATCGACGAGGCGCTCAAGGCGGTGAAGCGCTTCGGATCCGAACACGGCCACACCTACGTCAACGGCGTGCTCGACAATGCGGCCGCGGAATGGCGCGCGCTCGAGATGCAGGCCGCGCGCGGGAAGTGAGCGGCCATGGCGCGCTGCCGCGAATGCAAGCAGCGTGAAGCGGTGCCCGGCGCCGGCCATCCGCTGCTGATGCTGCCGCTGCGCCTGTTCGGCCTGCGCGCCGATCGCAACGACTGGTGCCGCGGCTGCGCCAATTCGATCAACGTCCTGGGCGTGTTCGCGTGGGCGCTGCTCGCGCTGGCATTGCGCTCGGCATGGTCGTTGCTGGCTTGAAGCGCATGCCCGGCGAATTCTCCCTGATCGACGCCATCGCCCGCCGCGCGTCCGCGCGCGCCGACGTGGTGCTCGGCATCGGCGACGACGCCGCGATCCTCGCCGTGCCCGCCGGCCGCCAGCTGGCGGTGGCGATGGACACGCTCAACGCCGGCGTGCATTTCCCCGAAGACACCGCGCCAGCCGACATCGGCTGGAAGGCGCTGGCGGTGAACCTGTCCGACCTGGCCGCGATGGGCGCGCAGCCGGCGTGGTGCACGCTGTCGCTGTCGCTGCCCGACGGTGACACGGCATGGATCGACGGTTTTCTAGACGGGTTCCTGGCCCTCGCCACGCAGCACGATGTTGCGCTGGTCGGCGGCGACACCACGCGCGGGCCGCTGTCGGTGTGCGTCACCGCGCATGGTTTGGTCGAGCCGGGCAGGGCGCTGCGGCGCGACGGCGCTCGCGTCGGCGACGATGTCTGGGTGACGGGAACGCCGGGCGACGCGGCCGGCGCGCTGGCGCAGTGGCGCGAAGGAAGCGAACGCGACGCCGCGCTGCGCGCGCGCCTGGAGCGGCCGGCGCCGCGGGTCGAGGCCGGGCTGGCGCTTGCCGGCCTTGCGCATGCGGCGATCGATGTGTCCGACGGCCTGCTCGCCGATCTCGGCCACGTCTGCGCCGCCAGCGGCGTGGGGTTTGAGATCGAACTGGAAGCGCTGCCGGTGTCGCCGATGCTGGCGGCGGCCTTCGATCCCGGGCAGCGGCGCGTACTGCAGTGCACGGGCGGCGATGATTACGAACTGTGCTTCACCGCCGCGCGCGAACGGCGCGACGACATCGCGGCGATCGCCGAAGCGGTGGGCGTCGCGATGACGCGCATCGGGCGCGTGGTTCCCGGCGACGCGGCGGTCGCGCTGGAACGCGACGGCCGGCGCTGGAAACCGCCGCGGCAGGGTTTCGACCATTTCGCCTCGTAGGTCGGGGCTACGCCCCTGACACCCGCGAAGGTCGACCCCGCCGTAGGTCGGGGCTACGCCCCCGACACCAGCGAAGGTCGAACCAGCCGTAGGTCGGGGCTACGCCCCCGACGACCGCGAAGGTTGGACATCCCCCGTCGGGGGCGTAGCCCCGACCTACGATGCCAACACCTTGCGCACCCGCACGCGCAGCGCCGGCAACACATCGTCCTCGAACCACGGATTGGCCTTGAACCAGCCCACGTTGCGCGGACTCGGATGCGGCAGCGGCAGAATGGTCGGCATGTACTCGCGCCACGCGCGCACGGTGTCGGTGAGGCTCGCCTTGCGTCGCTTGCCGAGGAAATACGCCTGCGCGTACTGGCCCACCAGCAAGGTCAGCCGGATGTCGGGCAGCAGCGGCAACAGGCGCGGATGCCAGGTCGCGCGACACTCCGGCCGCGGCGGCGCGTCGCCGGAACCGGCCTTGCCCGGATAGCAGAAGCCCATCGGCACGATCGCGACCTTGCGCGGGTCGTAGAAGGTCGCGTCGTCCATCTGCAGCCAGTCGCGCAGGCGCCGGCCGCTGGCATCGTTCCAAGGGATGCCGGTTTCGTGCACGCGCACGCCCGGCGCCTGCGAGGCGATCAGGATGCGCGCGGTGGCGCTTGCCTGCAGCACCGGGCGCGGCCCCAGCGGCAGGTGCGCCTCGCAGATGCGGCAGGCGCGGATGTCACGCAGCAACCCGTCCAGCGCGCCGCTCACGGCGGCAGGACTTTTCCGGGATTGAGGATGCCGTCCGGATCGAGCGCCGCCTTCACCGCGCGCATCGCGGCCAGCGTCGGCGCGTCGAACGCTTCGGTCATGAAGTCGCGCTTGGCCACGCCGATGCCGTGTTCGCCCGACAGCGTGCCGCCGAGCGAGAGGGTCAGCGTGAACAGCCGCGGCAGCGCGGCGTGCGCGCGTGCCGACTGTGCGGCGTCGTCGGGATCGAACAGGATGTTGGCGTGCAGGTTGCCGTTGCCGGCGTGGCCGAAGGCGACGATCGGCAGGTCGAACTCGCGCGCGAGCGCCTCGATGCCGGCGACCAGCGCCGGCAGGCGCGAGACGGGCACCACGACGTCCTCGTTGATCTTGCCTGCCGCGATCGTGCGCAGCGCCGGCGACAGCGCCTTGCGCGCCGCCCACAGCGCCTCGTTGGCGGCCGGGTCACTGGCCGAAGCGAGTTCGACCATGCCATCGCCGCGCGCGGCGCGCTCCAATGCTTCGACCACGTGCGGCAGCGTCCCCGCGTCGCCGTCGGCCTCGATCATCAGCAGCGCGCCGGCGTCGGCGATGTCGGCGCCGCCCACTTCGCGCACCAGCCGGATGCAGGCTGCATCCATGAATTCGAGCATCGACGGCGTCGCCGGCTGCGCCATGATCCGCGCCACCGCCGCGCCGGCGCTGGCGACATCGGCGTACGACGCGCGCAGGCTGGCGCGGCGCGTAGGCAGCGGCGCGAGCTTGAGCGTCGCCTCGACGATCAGCGCCAGCGTGCCTTCGCTGCCGACCAGCAAATGGGTGAGGTCGTAGCCGGTGGCGTCCTTGGTGGTGCTGCTGCCGACGCGGATGATCTCGCCCGTGCCGGTGACGGCGACCAGCCCGAGCACGTTGTCACGCGTGGCGCCGTACTTCACCGCGTGCGGACCGCCGGCGTTGCAGGCGAGGTTGCCGCCGATCGTGCACTGGCCGGCGCTGGCCGGGTCGGGCGGCCAGAACAATCCGCGTGGGGCGAGCGCGTGCTGCAGGTCGCCGTTGAGCACGCCCGGCTGCACCACGGCCTGGCGATCGTCGGCGCGGATTTCGAGCACGCGCGCCATGCGTTCGAACGAGACCACCACGCCGCCGCCGTAGGGAATCGCCGCGCCGGTGCTGCTGGTGCCGGCACCGCGCGCGACAATCGGCACGCGGTGTTCGTGGCAGGCGCGCACGATCGCGACCACGTCCTCGACGCTGCGCGGCAGCGCCACCGCGGCCGGCAGTGCCCATCGCTTCGAACTGTCCTCGCCATGGCGGCGGCGCGTATCCTCGCCCAGCAGCCAGCCGTCGCCCAGCCGTGCGCGCAGCGCGGCGTCGAGGCGTTCGGGAAGAAGCGGCGTATCCATGGACGCCATTGTAGGCGCCGGGCCTGCGTGCCCGATGACCCGCGCGGTGCGAAAGCCGTCGGGGACGTAGCCCCGATCTACGTCCGTCCTCCGCCAGATCGCTTTGCCGTAGGTCGGGCCTACGCGCCCGACGCCCGCGCTCAGTCGTCGGCGCGGAACGCGTCGCGCAGCCAGTCGAATGCCGGCGCGGCCGGGTCGCCGCTGGCATCGATCACGTCGAAGCGGCAGGTCGCGTCGGCAAGGCTGCGGTGTGAGTGGAGGAACGCCCGCGCCGCCGTGACCAGCTTGCGCCGCTTGCGCGCGTCGACCGAGGCCACGCCGCCGCCGAAGCCCGCGTTGCGGCGAAAGCGCACCTCGACGAACACCAGCGTGTCGCCGTCGAGCATCACCAGGTCGAGTTCGCCGAAGCGGTAGTTCGCGTTCGCCGCGACCGCGCGCAGCCCCTGGCCAAGCAGGAAATCACGTGCGGCGGCCTCGACTTCGGCGCCGCGCGCGCGGGTGCCGCTCAACCGCCGGCGCCGAGCGAGACCACGTAGCCGTTGCTGAAGGTCGACCACAGCGGCGTGCGCAGCACGTTGCCTTCCGGGCCGATGCGCAGTGCGCCGGTCGCGCCTTCCACCGTGGCCTCGGGCGTCAGCGCCAGGTGCTGCAGGTAGGCGGTGAGCAGCCAGGCGTCGGCGCCGAAGGCGAACAGCTTCGCGCCCGGGCCGTGCGCGGTGGGCAGCGACTTCTGCGTCTCGGCGGCGTTGGGCAGGCCGTTCACCTGCACCAGCCCCCAGCGCTCGGTCGGGAACTTGATGCCGTCCAGCACGCGGTCTTCCTCGGCCTTGCCGGTGCCCGACAGCAGCTGCGAGGTTGCCACGCGCGGCTTGTACGACAGCCCGGCCGCGGCCAGCTGCGGCGCGATCGCGCGCGCCTGGTTGCCGCGCAGGGCAATGAACACCGCGTCGATTCCGCCGTCGCGCGTGGCCACCGACTGCAGCAGCGGCGTCATGTCGGCCGGCTCGTCGCTGACCACGGCCAGCGTCTGCACCACGCTGCCGCCGTGCGTCGTCAGCTGGGTGGCGAAGGCGCTCGCGCTGCGGCGCGCATAGTCGTCGCCGGAGCTGAGCACCAGCACGCGTTTGGCGCCGAGTGATGCGACGTGGTCGGCGGCGCTGCTGCCCTCGTCTTCCGGCGCCAGCGAGAAGCTCGCGCTGTTGAAAGGCGGCGCGACCGTGCCGCGGTTGAGCGCCAGCACCGGCACGCCCGGCTGGACATTGCGGAACACCGCGTCCACGCCGTCGCGGCCGAGCGGCCCGAGCACCTGGTCGGCGCCGTCGGCCACGGCCCGGTTGTAGGCCGCGATCGCGCCGCCGCTGCTGTTGGCGGTGTCGTAGAAACGGATTTCCGGGCGCGTGCGGCGTTCGCCGTAGTAGGCGGCGAGCAGGCCGTCGCGCACCGAGGCCGCGGCGGTGGCCAGGTCGCCGCTCAGCGGCAGCAGCACGGCCAGCTTCAGCGGCGGCCGGTAGCCGTCGCGCTCGGCCGGCGGGCGGATCGAGTCGTCGAACTGCCAGTGCGCGTTGCGCAGCGTGGTGTCTTCAGGCGCCTCGGCCGGCGGCGCGGTCGGCGCGACCGTCACGGTCGAGCAGCCCGCGACGAGCGTGGCGAGCAGCGCGAGGGCGAAGATCCGTTTCGATGAATGACGCATATGCCGGCCCGGAAGCGAGAACGGCTAGGATTCTACCGTTCCATGCGCGATGCAGGGGCCGGAAGCTGAAGCGACGCCGGCCGCCGTCGCGCCCGGTCCACCGGCGCCAGCGCCAGAAGGAGAACGATGCCTGTCCCCGACCACGATCCCGCCGCAAGCACCGCCCCGGGCGGCGCCGCCGGCACGCTGCACGTCGTCGCCACGCCGATCGGCAACCTGGCCGACCTGTCGCCGCGTGCCCTCGACACCCTGCGCGCGGTCGCGGCGATCTGCGCCGAGGACACCCGCCACACGCGCCAGCTGCTGGCGCACTTCGGCATCGAGCAGTCGCTGGTCGCCCTGCACGAGCACAACGAGGACGAGATGGCCGGGCGACTGGTGGCGCGGCTGTTGGCCGGCGAGTCGCTGGCGCTGGTGTCGGACGCCGGCACGCCGCTGGTCAGCGATCCCGGCTTCCGGCTGGTGCGCGCCGCCCGCGAGGCCGGCGTGAGGGTCAGCCCGGTACCCGGTGCCAGCGCGCTGGTCGCCGCGCTGAGCGTGGCGGGGCTGCCGAGCGACCGCTTCGTGTTCGAAGGCTTCCTGCCGGCGAAGTCCGGCGCCCGCCGCGCGCGCCTGACGTCCCTGGCCGGGGAGCCGCGCACGCTGCTGTTCTACGAATCCTCGCACCGCATCGAGGACACGCTGGCCGACTGCGTGGCCGCGTTCGGCGCGGATCGCCCGGCCGTGGTCGCGCGGGAGCTGACCAAGCTGTTCGAGACCGTGCTCGATGGGACGCTGGCCGACGTGCATGCACGTGTTGCCGCCGATGCCAACCAGCGCAAGGGCGAGTTCGTGCTGCTGGTGCAGGGCGCGGGCGACGATGCCGATGCGCGCATTGCCGAAGGCCGGCGGGTGTACGCGAAGCTTGGCGAGCACCTGCCGCCGTCGACTGCGGCGAAGCTGGCTGCCGAGATCAGCGGGGCGCCGCGGAAGGCTCTGTACGGATCCTAGGGGCGAGATTTTCCCGAGGACCAGGGTAGCTGCCGTAGGTCGGGGCTACGCCCCCGACGCGCTTTTCGCGTCGCGGCGCCGTCGTAGGGCGGGTCTTGACCCGCCTGCTGTTCCGGTTCCACTGAGATCAAGAAAGATCAAAAGCTTTCGCGCCGTGACGGCGCGAGCCACCTTTCTTTGCTTGTGCAAAGAAACCTGGCGCAAAGAAACACACCCCGCCTTCGCGCCCGACGCTACGCGTCGGGTCCGCGGAGCCGGCGGGAATTTTTCGAAGGGGCATCCTGCCCCTGCGAAAAACGCCGCACATCCATGTGCGGCGCCCTGCGGGGTCTTGTCCGCCGACTCCGCCGCTGCGGAGGGGCCCCTGAAGGTCAAGTTCAGATCAACAGCAACAGCAGCCGCAGCCGTCTCGCGTCGGCTCCAGAGGTGGTCCCGATTCGCCGCTGCCGGGCGGGGCAACGTGAGATAATGGCCTTGGCGGAGTCGGCCAGGCAGTCGCGTCATTCGCAAGAATGCCGAGGAAAGTCCGGGCTCCACAGGGCACGGTGCCAGGTAACGCCTGGGCGGCGCGAGCCGACGGAAAGTGCAACAGAAAGCAAACCGCCGAACGGTCCGCAAGGGCGCGTGGCAAGGGTGAAATGGTGCGGTAAGAGCGCACCGCGAGCCTGGCAACAGGCCGGCACGGCAAACCCCACCGGGAGCAAGGCCAAATAGGGACCTCATGACGTTGCCCGCGTCGGGTCCGGGTAGGCTGCTTGAGCGTAGCGGTGACGCTGCGCCTAGAGGAATGACTGTCCAAGACAGGACCCGGCTTATCGGCCGGCTCCGCCACTCGAATTGCCGCAGGTCGGGGCTACGCCCCCGACACCCGCGGATCTTCCGGAGCCAAAGGTCAAAAGCCGTCGGGGCAGTAGCCCCGACCTACGACCGGGGAAGAAGCAGATCCTGCGGACTGTGACGTTGCGGTCTGAGAGAGTTCCGGGACGATTGCCGGGCAAGCACGCGATTGTCTCGATATCCGGAACAATGCGCAGTCGACCGGCCCAGGGCGCGATCCCTGCGGCCCGCCCTTCAGCAATGTCGAGACCCCGTTCAGACTGCGACGCAGAACCCAATTCTCAAAATTTGAGACGAATCAGGTGCTTGTGGATAAAGCTTGAACAATTCTCTCAAGTATCGCGCAAGTCATTGACGCCATTGGCGAAAATCACGCGTGAAGCTGTTGACAACCCTGTGGGCCGCCCATAAGGTGGCGACTCGTGGGAAAACCGGGAGATTCGTGGTTTTCCTGTGCTGAAGTCCGCCCGAAGACGGACATGAGTGGGCCAGGGTTGTTGTGTTCCAGGGCGAGACCGCGATCACCATCGACGACAAGGGCCGGTTGGCAGTCCCGACCGGCTACCGGGACGTCGTTGCGCGCGAGTGCGGCAACCACCTGGTCCTGACCTACAACCCCTTCGAGGCCGGCTGCCTGTACCTGTACCCGCTGCCGGTCTGGGAAGGCGTGCGCGACGGGATCAACAAGCTGCCGCGGACCAAGAAGAACAGCCGCCTGCTGCAGCTGAAGCTGGTCGGCGCGGCCACCTTCGTCGAGCCCGACGGCAGCGGCCGCATCAGCATCCCGGCCAGCCACCGCAACGCGGTCGGCATCGAGAAGAAGGCCGTGCTCGTGGGCATGGGCGACAAGTTCGAGTTGTGGAGCGAGCAGGCGCACCTCGCGCAGATCAGGCAGACGCTGGGCGATGCCGATCTGGGTGAAGAGCTGCTCGACCTGCAGCTGTGACGGACGGTGGCGCGGACGCCCGGTCCGCCCACCTTCCTGTGATGTACGCGCAGGTCATGGAAGGGCTGCATGTGGTGGAGGACGGAACGTATCTGGATGGCACGTTCGGGCGGGGCGGACATGCGCGTGGCGTGCTGCAACGCCTGGGCACCGGAGGCCGGCTGCTGCTGATGGACAAGGATCCCGAAGCGATCGCGGTCGCCGAACAAGAGTTCGGCGCGGACCCGCGCGTGGCGATCCACCGCGGCAGCTTCACCGACCTCGCGCACTGGGGTGCCGCTGCCACGGGCCTGGACGGCGTGCTGTTCGACCTCGGTATCTCCTCGCCGCAGATCGACGTTGCCGGTCGCGGCTTCAGCTTCGGCAAGGACGGCCCGCTCGACATGCGCATGGATCCCGACAGCGGCGAGAGCGCGGCGCAGTGGCTGGCGCGCGCCGGCGAGGCCGAGATCGCCGACGTGCTGTGGCAGTACGGCGAGGAGCGCATGAGCCGCCGCATCGCCCGCGCCATCGTCGCGCGCCGCGCCGAACAGCCGATCACCCGCACCGCGCAGCTGGCCGAGCTGATCGCCTCGGTGATGCCGCGCGCCAAGCCGGGGCAGAAGGAAATCCACCCGGCCACGCGCTCGTTCCAGGCCATCCGCATCCACGTCAACCGCGAACTGGCCGACCTCGAAGCCGGGCTCGACGCCGCACTCGCCGCGCTCAGGCCGGGCGGGCGGCTGGCCGTGATCAGTTTCCACTCGCTGGAAGACCGCATCGTCAAACGCTTCATCGCCCGCCACGCGAAGGCGCCGGCGGGCAACCGCCGCCTGCCGGCCGTCGAGGAGTTCGTGCCGACCCTGCGCGCGATCGGTGACGCGCAAAAGGCCGACTCCACCGAACTCGCCGGCAACCCGCGCGCGCGCAGCGCGGTATTGCGGGTGGCGGAGAAGCTGGCGGAGCCGCGGCCATGACCCGCTTCATCGTCATCATCCTGGTCATCGCCAACGTGGTCACCGCGATCGGCGTGGTGAACGCGCGCCATGAGCACCGGCAGCTGTTCGTGCAGCTGTCCAGGCTCGAGCATGCGCGCGACGAGCTCAACATCGACTTCGGCCGCCTGCAGCTCGAACAGGCCACCTGGGCCGAAGCCAACCGCATCGACCAGATCGCGCGCACCCGGCTGGGGATGAAGTTCCCCGAGACCGCCGACATCGTGGTGATCAGGCCATGAGGGGCGGGGACTCGAGGCCCGGGAGGCGGAATTCGCAGGGGCGCGAAGGCGGGCTCGCGCGCGTGCTCGGATTCTTCAAATCGCGGTTCGCGAACCACGAGTCCCGTCCCTCCAGGCGCAACCGCGCGCAGTTCAACCTGCGCGGGCGGCTGCAGCTGGTGGTCGGCACGCTCGGCCTGTGCGCGGTCGCGCTGGTCGGCCGCGCGGTCGACCTGCAGCTGATCGACAACGCCTTCTACCAGAAGAAGGCCGACGCGCGGATCCTGCGCGAGATCCCGATCCCGACTTCGCGCGGCATGATCACCGACCGTAACGGCGAGCCGCTGGCGGTGTCCACGCCGGTGGCGTCGCTGTGGGCCAACCCGCAGGAGCTGAGCAAGTACCCCGACCGCCTGCCGGAGCTGGCCGAAGCCACCGACCTGCCGCTGGACTACCTGACGCGCTACGTCTCGCAGCGCGCCGACAAGGAATTCATGTACATCCCGCGCCACCGCCGCATCAGCCCCGGCGCGGCGCGCAAGATCCTGGCGCTCGAGATCCCGGGCGTATTCTCGCAGCGCGAATACCGTCGCTTCTACCCGCAGGGCGAGGCGATGGCGCACATCCTCGGGTTCACCAACATCGACGACCAGGGCCAGGAAGGCATCGAGCTGGCGTTCGACGAGTGGCTGCGCGGCAAGCCGGGCGCGGAGAAGGTGATCCGCGACCGCCGCGGCCGCATCGTCGAGAACGTCGACCTGGTGCGCGCCGCCGAGCCGGGCAAGGACCTCACGCTCAGCATCGACCGCCGCATCCAGTACCTGACCTACCGCGAGCTCAAGCGCGCGCTGCTCGAAAGTGGCGCCAGCAGCGCGTCGGCGGTGGTGCTCGACGTGCACACCGGCGAGGTGCTGGCGATGGCCAACCTGCCGTCGTTCAACCCCAACGCGGTCGAATCCGGGCAGCGCGAATCGCACCGCAACCGCGCGGTGACCGACCTGATCGAACCGGGATCGACGATGAAGCCGCTGACCGTCGCCGCCGCGCTGGAAGCCGGCGTGGTGACGCCCGACACGCTGATCGACACCAATCCCGGCTGGATGCCCAACGGCCGCTACCGCACCACCGACACCCGCAACCATGGCGTGCTCACGGTCACCGGCGTGATCACCAAGAGCTCCAACGTCGGCGTGTCGAAGATCGTCGCCAAGCTCGACGACAAGGATTTCTACGAGTTCCTGCGCCGGTTCGGCTACGGCGAAAGCACCGAAAGCGGCTTCCCCGGCGAGGCCGCCGGCCTGTTCCCGCCGCCGTCGCGCTGGAGCGGCACGACCAAGCAGACGATGTCCTACGGCTACGGCATCTCGGTGACGCCGCTGCAGATCGCGCATGCCTATGCCGCGCTCGCCAACGGTGGCCGGATGATCGAGCCGACCTTCGTCAAGGGCCAGCCGCAGGAAAGCCGCCAGGTGCTCGACCCGGAGATCGCACGCGAAGTGATGGCGATGATGCAGACGGTGACCGAACCCGGCGGCACCGCCAAGGACGCGGCGATCCTGGGCTACCACGTCGCCGGCAAGACCGGCACCGCGCGCATCGCCAGCGGCGGCGGCTACTCGCGCCGCTACGCGGCATTCTTTGCCGGCGTGGTGCCGGTGGAGAACCCGCGCTTCTCGATGGCGGTGGTGGTGATGAATCCCGACCCCAGCCGCCGCGGCTATTACGGTGGCCGCGTTGCCGGCCCGGTGTTCCACAACGTCATGGAAGGTTCGCTGCGGCTGATGGACGTGCCGCCGGACGACATCGAGACCTGGCTGGCGGCGCAGGCCAAGGCGCTGAAAAAGCAGGGAATCGGGAACCAGGCGCCTGCGGGAGGCCAGCCGTGAGCCGCGCGATGCCGCTGTCGCAGCTGCTGCCCGACGTGGCCGCCGTGCCGGCGGCGCTGGAGATCAGCGGCCTGGTGCTCGACAGCCGGTCGATCGCGCCGGGCGACGCCTTCGTCGCGATCGGCGGGTTTGGCACGCACGGCCTGCATTTCGTCGAACAGGCGCGCGCGGCCGGCGCCAGCGCGATCCTGTTCGAACCACCCGTGCCCGACGACGTGCCGGCGGCACCCGCCGACGCGATCGCCGTGCCCGGCCTGCGCGCGCGCATGGGTGCGATGGCCGATGAATTCCATGGCCACCCTTCGCGCGCGATGGCAATGGTCGGCGTCACCGGCACCAGCGGCAAGACCTCGACCGTGCAGCTGCTGGCGCAGGCGTGGACGCTGCTGGGCACGCGCAGTGGCACCGTCGGCACGCTCGGCGCCGGGCTGTACGGCGAAACCGTGGCGACCGGCTTCACCACGCCGCTGGTGCTGCAGATGCACGCGCTGCTCGCGCAGCTGCGCGAGGCCGGCGCGGAGTCGGTGGCGATGGAAGTCAGTTCGCACGCCCTCGACCAAGGGCGCGTGGACGCGGTGCATTTCGACGTCGGGGTGTTCACCAACCTCAGCCGCGACCACCTCGATTACCACGGCGACATGGAAACCTACGGCGCGGCCAAGGCGCGGCTGTTCTCGCGCGATGGTTTGCGCGCGGCCGTGGTCAATCTCGACGACGACTACGGTCGCAGGTTGTTCGAAAACCTCCCCGAAGGCGTGCAGGCGATCGGCACCAGCGCGCGCGGCGACGCGGCGGCACGGGTGCGCGCCGACGCGCTGGTGCTCGACGCGTCGGGCATCACCTTCGACCTGCACGTGGATGGCGCCTGCCTGCCGGTGCGCTCGCCGCTGCTGGGACGCTTCAACGTCGCCAACCTGCTTGCGGTCGCGGCCGTGCTGTCGTTCCAGGGCGTCGAACCGAACGCGATCGCCGACGTGCTGTCGCGGCTGGAGCCGATCCCGGGCCGCATGAACCGTCTCGGCGGCGATGGCGTGCTGCCGCTGGTGGTGATCGATTACTCGCACAAGCCCGATCCGCTGGAGCAGGCGCTGGCGTCGCTGCGCGGCCACCTGCGCGGGCGGCTGACCTGCGTGTTCGGCTGCGGTGGTGAGCGCGACCGCGGCAAGCGCCCGCAGATGGCGGCGATCGCCGAGTCCGGCGCGGATCGGGTGATCGTCACCGACGACAACCCGCGCGGCGAGGACGGCGATGCGATCGTGGCCGACATCGTCGCCGGATTTTCGAAGCCCGAAGACATCGTGGTCGAACGCGACCGCAGGAAGGCGATCGCGCGCGCGGTCGGCGAGGCCGGTGCGGACGACATCGTGCTCATCGCCGGCAAGGGCCACGAGACCTACCAGGAAGTGGCGGGCGTGAAGCTGCCGTTCGACGACGGCCAGGTCGCGCGCGAACTGCTTGAGGGCAGGGCATGAACCCGCTGCCGCTCTCGCGCATCGCCCAGTGGTCCGGCGGCCGCCTGCAGGGCGCGGACGTGCTGATCGACGCGATCGAGACCGACACCCGCGCGCTCGACGTCGACGACGGTCGCAGTGCGCTGTTCGTCGCGCTCAAGGGCGAGCGCTTCGACGGCCACGACCACGTCGCCCGCGCCGGCGATCTTGGCGTGCGCGCCGCGCTGGTGTCGCGCATGGTCGACTCGCCGCTGCCGCAGGTGCTGGTCGCCGACACCCAGCGCGCGCTGGCCTCGCTGGCCGCGGCGATGCAGCACGCGCGCGCCGGCAAGGTGGTCGCCATCACCGGCAGCAACGGCAAGACCAGCGTCAAGGCGCTGGTGCTGTCGATCCTGCAGCGCGCCGGCAGCGCGTACGGCAACCCCGGCAACCGCAACAACGAGATCGGCCTGCCGCTGGCGGTGATCGACGCCCCGGACGACGCCGGCTTCGCCGTCTACGAGATGGGCGCCGGTAAACCGGGCGACATCGCCTACCTGACCGCCGTGGTGCGGCCGGACGTGGCGCTGGTCAACAACGTCGCGCCCGCGCACCTGGAGCGCATGGGCGACCTGCTCGGCATCGCCGACACCAAGGCGGCGATCTACGACGCGCTGCCGGCCGACGGCGTGGCGGTGATCAACGCCGACGACGCTTTCGCCCCGTTCTTCGCCGAGCGCGCTCACGGCAGGCGCCTGCTGCGCTTCGGGCTCGATGCCGATGCCGACGTCGGCGCGCGCGACCTGCGCTTCGCCGATGACGGCATGCATTTCACGCTGGTGACGCCGGACGGAGAAGCCGGCGCGATGGTGCCGATGACCGGCCGCCACAACGTCGCCAACGCGCTGGCGGCCGCTACGCTGGCGTTGGCCAGCGGCGTCGGCCTTGCAGACATCGTCGCCGGCCTGCGCGAGGCGGGACCGGTCGCCGGTCGGCTGGTGCGCCACCGCCTGCCCGGCGGCGTGGTGCTGGTCGACGACAGCTACAACGCCAACCCGGGCTCGCTCAACGCCGCCATCGACACGCTGGCCGCCGCGCCGGGCGAGGCCTGGCTGGTGCTGGGCGACATGCGCGAACTCGGTGGTGACGCGCGGTCGCTGCATGAGCAGGCCGGGCGCCGTGCGAAGGAAGCGGGCATCGCCCGGCTGTACGCGCTGGGCGCGCTGAGTGCGGCGGCCGCGGAGGTGTTCGGCGAAGGCGGGCGCAAGTTCGACACGCACGCGGCCTTGGCCGATGCGCTGCGCGCCGACATCGCCGCTTTTGTGGGAGCGGCTTCAGCCGCGAGCTCTTCGCCCGGTGATGAGAAGCTCGCGGCTGAAGCCGCTCCCACAAGAACGGCGCGGCTGCAGGTGCTGGTGAAGGGTTCGCGCGGCAGCGCGATGGATCGCGTCGTCACGGCGCTGCTCAACGGGGAGGCCGCGCATGCTGCTTGAACTCACACGCTGGCTGCAGCAGCTCGACGACCTGTTCGGCCTGTTCGGCTACCTCACCTTCCGCGGCATCCTCAGCGCGCTGACCGCGCTCGCGCTGTCGCTGTGGTGGGGGCCGGCGGTGATCCGCCGCCTGGCCCAGTACAAGGGCGGCCAGCCGATCCGCCAGGACGGCCCGCAGACGCACTTCTCGAAGGCCGGCACGCCGACCATGGGCGGCGCGCTGATCCTGATGACGGTGCTGGCCTCGGTGCTGCTGTGGGGCGACCTGCGCAACCGCTACGTGTGGCTGGTGCTGGTGGTGATGCTCGCCTTCGGCGCGATCGGCTGGTACGACGACTGGATCAAGATCGTGCGTCGCGATCCCAACGGCCTGAAGTCGCGCTGGAAGTACCTGCTGCAGTCGTTGTTCGGCCTGGCCGCCGGCCTGTTCCTCTACTTCACCGCCGACCCGTCGGTGTCCGCGTCGACGACCTTCTTCGTGCCGCTGCTGAAGAACGTGGCGATCCCGCTCGGTGTGTTCTTCGTGGTGGTGGCCTACTTCTGGATCGTCGGCTTCTCCAACGCGGTCAACCTCACCGACGGTCTGGACGGCCTGGCGATCATGCCCACGGTGCTGGTGGCCTGTGCGCTGGGCGTTTTCGCGTACGCATCGGGCAACGCGGTGTTCTCGACCTACCTGCAGATCCCACAGATCCCCGGTGCGGGCGAGCTGGTGATCATCTGCGCGGCGATCGCCGGCGCGGGGCTCGGATTCCTGTGGTTCAACACCTACCCGGCGATGGTGTTCATGGGCGACATCGGCGCGCTGGCGCTGGGCGCGGTGCTCGGCACCATCGCGGTGATCGTGCGCCAGGAGCTGGTGCTGGTGATCATGGGCGGCGTGTTCGTGATCGAGACGCTGTCGGTGATGATCCAGGTCGCCTCGTTCAAGCTCACCGGCCGGCGCGTGTTCCGGATGGCGCCGATCCACCACCACTTCGAACTCAAGGGCTGGCCCGAGCCGCGCGTGATCGTGCGCTTCTGGATCATCTCGGTGGTGCTGGTGCTCATCGGCCTTGCCACGTTGAAGGTGCGCTGATGGACGCCGGCATGCATTCCAGCAGCCGCCAGGCGACCCGCCTGGACGCGATCACCGGCCGCTACGACGGCTGGCTGCTCGGCGCGTGCATCGCGCTGGCCAGCATCGGCGTGGTGATGGTCGCGTCGAGCTCGATCGCCATCGGCGAGGGCCTGGACGTGGGCCCGTTCTACTTCCTCAACCGCCACCTGGTGTTCCTGGCGCTGGGCATCGGCCTGGCGGTCTGGGCGATGCGCACCGAGCTCAAGACGGTCGAGCGTTACAACCAGCTGCTGCTGCTGGGCTGCGTGGTGTTGCTGCTGGCGGTGTTCGTGCCGGGCGTGGGCCAGTCGGTCAACGGCGCGCGGCGCTGGATCAACCTGGGGCTGTCCAACTTCCAGGTGGTCGAAGCGGTGAAGCTGCTCTACATCGTCTGGCTGGCCAGCTACCTGGTGCGCTTCCGCGACGAGGTCAACGCGACCTGGCCGGCGATGCTCAAGCCGCTGGGCGTGGCGGTATTGCTGGTCGGGCTGCTGCTGCTGCAGCCGGACTTCGGTTCGTCGTCGCTGCTGTTGGCGATCACCGCCGGCATGCTGGTGCTCGGCGGCGTCAACCTGCCGCGGATGTCGCTGCCGATCGTGATCGGGCTGCCGGTGTTCGCCTTCATCGCGATCCTCGAGCCCTACCGCGTGCGTCGCTTCACCTCCTTCCTCGACCCGTGGGCCGACCAGCTGGGCTCGGGCTACCAGCTGAGCAACGCGCTGATGGCCGTGGGCCGCGGTGAATGGTTCGGCGTGGGCCTGGGTGCGTCGGTGCAGAAGCTGTCGTACCTGCCCGAGGCGCACACCGACTTCATCTTCTCGGTGATCGCCGAGGAGCTCGGCTTCGTCGGCGTTTGCCTGGTGATCGGGCTGTACGCGCTGCTGGTCGGGCGCGCGTTCTGGATCGGCTACCGCTGCGTCGGCATGCGCCGGCATTTCGCCGGCTACTGCGCGTTCGGCGTGGCGCTGGCGATCAGCCTGCAGGCGTTCGTGTCGATCGGGGTCAACCTCGGCATCCTGCCGACCAAGGGCCTGACCCTGCCGCTGATTTCCTCGGGCGGCTCCAGCGTACTGATGACCTGCGCCGCGCTCGGCCTGCTGCTGCGCGTGTCCTACGAACTCGACCGCGCCGAACGCCAGGTCGCGCGCCTGCGCGGCGAAGGTGCGGCGCCTGCACCCGAGCCCGAACCGCGGGCGCCGGCCAAGCCGCCGCGCGGCAAGGCGCCCGCCACCGCGCAGCCGGCGCCGACTTCCGCCAACCCCGCGATGGCGCGCGGCACCAGCCGCCTGCGCCAGCGCGTCGAACCGACCATGGGACGCATTGCATGATCCGCAGGATGCTCGATACACGCGACGTTGCGGCCCCGGGTGATTTCGCCAGGCGCTACTCGCGCGTGCATTTCGTCGGCATCGGCGGCGTCGGCATGAGCGGCATTGCCGAAGTGCTGTGCACGCTCGGCTACCAGGTGTCGGGCTCGGACACCGCCGACAACGCCGTCACCCGGCGCCTGGCGCAGCTCGGCGCCAACGTGCATCGCGGCCACGCCGCGGCCAACGTGCTGGGCACCGATTGCGTGGTGGTGTCCAGCGCGATCAAGCCAGACAACCCGGAGCTGCTCGAAGCGCGCGCGCAGCGCATCCCGGTGGTGCCGCGCGCGGAAATGCTGGCCGAGCTGATGCGCTTCCGCCGCGGCATCGCGGTCGCCGGCACCCACGGCAAGACCACCACCACGTCCTTGCTGGCCAGCGTGCTGGCCGAAGGCGGACTCGACCCGACCTTCGTCATCGGCGGCCAGCTGCTCGCCGCCGGCGCCAACGCGCGCCTGGGCGGCGGCGACTGGCTGGTGGCCGAGGCCGACGAGAGCGACGGCAGCTTCCTGCGCCTGAACCCGCTGGTGGCGATCATCACCAACATCGACGCCGACCACCTGGAGAACTACGGCGGCGACTTCGCGCGCATGCTCGACGCGTTCTCCGAGTTCCTGCACCGGCTGCCGTTCTACGGCGTGGCGGTGCTGTGCATCGACGACCCGGAAGTGGCCAGGCTGGCGGACAACACGCCGCGGCACGTGATGACTTATGGCTTCGACGACGCGGCCGAAGTCCGCGCCGACGCAGTGGCCCAGGAAGGCCCGCGCATGCGCTTCGAGCTGTGCCTGCCCGACGGTACCTGCACGCCGATCACCCTGGCGCTGCCCGGCCGCCACAACGTGCTCAACGCGCTGGCCGCCGCCGCGGTGGCCTGGCAGCTGGGCATCCCGGCCGAGGCGATCGCGTCGGCGCTGGAGAAGTTCCAGGGCATCGGCCGCCGCTTCAACCTGCTCGCGCAGCTGACCACCGCGCAGGGCGCGACCGTGCAGCTGGTCGACGACTACGGCCACCATCCCAAGGAACTGGCCGCGGTGTTCGCCGCCGCGCGCGGCGGCTGGCCCGACAAGCGCCTGGTGGTGGCGTTCCAGCCGCACCGCTACAGCCGCACGCGCGACCTGTTCGACGACTTCGCCGGCGTGCTGTCGGACGTCGATGCGCTGGTGCTCACCGAGGTCTACCCGGCCGGCGAGGCGCCGATCGCCGGCGCCGACGCGCGCGCGCTGGCGCGGGCGATCCGTACGCGCGGCCGCGTCGACCCGGTCGTGGTCAACGGCGTGCAGGACCTGCGCGACGTGCTGCCCGACGTGCTGCGCGACGGCGACCTGCTGCTGATGATGGGCGCCGGCGACATCGGCCATGCCGCGCAGCAGCTGGCGGCCAACGGATTCGAGGGAGGCGGCCGGTGAGCCGCACGCTGCCGCCGCCGCGCATCGACGACCCGGCCGCGTTCGGCCGCGTGGCCGTGCTGATGGGCGGCACCACGTCCGAGCGCGAGGTGTCGCTCGACTCCGGGCGCAACGTGCTCGAAGCGCTGCGCGCGCGCGGCGTCGATGCCAACGGCGTCGACGGCATTCCCAACCTGGTGCGCGAACTGCAGGACAGGCACTTCGATCGCGTCTTCAACATCCTCCACGGCGGCGACGGCGAAAGCGGCGTGCTGCAGGGGCTGCTCGAATCGCTGCGGGTGCCGTACACCGGTTCTGGCGTGCTCGGCAGCGCGCTGTCGCTCGACAAGATCCGGGCCAAGCAGGTGCTGGCCGCCGAAGGCCTGCCGACCCCGCGCTGGATTCGTTTGGCCGGCTCCAGGACGGGCGGCAGCGACGACGTCCATGCCGCCGCACGCGAACTCGGCCTGCCGGTGATCATCAAGCCATCGCTGGAAGGTTCCAGCGTCGGCGTCAGCCGTGTGTTCGGCGAGGCCGATCTCGACGCGGCAGTCGAACTTGCCGCGCGCTACCCCGGCGAACTGCTGGTCGAGCAGCTGGTCGAAGGCGGCGAATACACCATCGGCGTACTCGACGGCCGCGCGCTGGCCAGCATCCACATCGTGCCCGCCGGCGAGTACTACGACTATCACGCCAAGTACGTGGCCGAGGACACGCAATACGTCTGCCCCGGCCTGGACGAGGCCGGCGAAGCGGAAGCACGCGACCAGGCCGAGCGCGCGTTCGAAGCGCTCGGCCTGCGCGGCTGGGCGCGCGTGGACTTCATGCGCGACCGCGACGGCCGCAACTGGCTGCTCGAAGCCAACACCGCGCCGGGCATGACCAGCCACTCGCTGATGCCCAAGTCGGCTGCCGCGCTGGGCGTGTCGTTCGAAGACCTGTGCTGGCGGATCCTGGAGACGGCGGCATGAGCACCTTCCTCCGCGTTGCCGCCTGGATCATCGCGCTGTCGCTGGTGGCGCTGCCGGTGGTCGCGGTGCTGCAGGGCTGGATCGGTGCCGACCGCTGGCCGCTGCGCACGCTGCGCGTGGCTGGGACGCTTGAGCGCGTCGACGAACAGAAGCTGCGCGAGGCGGTGCTGCCGTATGCGCGCAACGGTTTCTTCGCGATCCGGCTCGACCAGGCGCAGGCCGCGGTGGACAAGCTGCCCTGGGTGGACCACGCCGAGGTGCGCAAGCACTGGCCGGACGTGGTCGAGGTGCGCATCGTCGAGCATCGTCCGTTCGCACGCTGGGGCGACGACCAGCTGCTGTCCGAGGACGGCGACCTGTTCCCGGTCGCCGGCGCCGAAGTCCCGGCCAGCCTGCCGCGTTTCGACGTCGACGCACCGGCCGCGCGCACCGCCGATGTCGTCGAGCTCTACAACGAGGCCAGCCGGATGTTCGCATCCGAGGGCATGCGCGTGCGGGAGGTGTCGCTCGACCGCCGCGGCAGCTGGTCGCTGCTGCTGTCCAACGACACGCGGGTAGTGGTCGGCAGCCAGGAAGCGCGCCTGCGCCTGGCCCGCTTCGCGCGCCTGATGCCGAACCTGCTGGCCCGCAACCCGCAGCGAATGACGCGCGCGGACCTGCGCTACACGAACGGCTTTGCGCTGACGTGGGGCGAGGAAAAGCAGGGATTCGGGATGACCAGCCATTCGGCTGTTGAGAACCGGGATTCGGGATTCGATGCAGGGCAACAGCGCCTGTCCATCGCGTATCCACCAGGCACCCGACACTCCCCCCGATTCCACATTCCAGCTTCTTCGAATCCCGAATCCCGAATCCCGAATCCCGGCTTACAGACATGAACCGCAAAGGCGACAAGGCACTCATCGTCGGACTCGACATCGGCACCTCCAAGGTGGTGGCGCTGGTCGGCGAGTATTCCCCCGGCAACCCGATCGAGGTGATCGGCATCGGCTCGCACGAATCGCGCGGACTCAAGCGCGGCGTGGTGGTCGACATCGAGTCGACCGTGCAGTCGATCCAGCGCGCGGTCGAAGAGGCCGAACTGATGGCAGGCTGCGAGATCCGCTCGGTGTACGCGTCGATCTCCGGCAACCACGTGCAGTGCCGCAACTCGCCGGGCATCGTGCCGATCCGCGACGGCGAGGTGACCTATTCCGACCTCGACCGCGTGCTGGAAGCGGCCAAGGCGGTCGCGATCCCCGCCGACCAGCGGATCCTGCACGCGATCCCGCGCGAGTACGTGCTCGACGATTCGCAGGAAGGCATCCGCAACCCGGTCGGCATGACCGGCGTGCGCCTGGAGGTGCACGCGCACCTGGTGGTGTGCGCGCAGTCGGCCGCGGCCAACATCAGCAAGTGCGTGCAGCGCTGCGGCCTGCAGATCGACGACCTGATCCTGTCGTCGCTGGCGTCGAGCACCGCGGTGCTGACCGGCGACGAGCGCGAGCTGGGCGTGGTGCTGGTCGACATCGGTGCCGGCACTACCGACTTGGCGGTGTTCGTGCAGGGCGCGATCTGCCACACCGCGTCGCTGCCGATCGCCGGCGACAAGGTCACCGAGGACATCGCGCACATGCTGCGCACGCCCACGCCCGAGGCCGAGCAGATCAAGGTCCGCTACGCCTGCGCGCTGGCGCAGCTGGCGACTTCGGAAGAATCGATCCAGGTCCCCAGCGTCGGCGACCGCGCCCCGCGCCGACTGCCGCGGCAGTCGCTGGCGCAAGCGGTGCAGGCCCGCTACGAGGAGATCTTCGAGATGGTGCAGGCCGAACTGCGCCGCTCGGGTTTCGAGCAGCACGTGCGCGCCGGGATGGTGCTCACCGGCGGCGCCTCGAAGATGGAAGGCGTGGTCGAACTGGCCGAGGAAATGCTGCAGATGCCGGTGCGCGTGGGCATCCCGCAGCACGTCACCGGCCTTGGCGAAGTGGTCAACAACCCGGTGCACGCCAGCGGCGTGGGCCTGCTGCTGATGGGCAGCCAGATCGAGCACCCGCGCCGCCCGGTGATCCCCACCGGCCGCGCCGGGTCGCTCTTCAACAAGTTGAAGAACTGGTACCGCGGCGAGTTCTGACGAACTCGCCCGGGAATCGGGAATGGGGAATGGGGAATGGGGAATCGGTAGGCGCAACAGCAACGGCAATGACGGAAAAGAAGAAGCGGCGGCAGGAAACGATTTGAAGTAACGCGACACGACACATCACATAAGAATCGCCGGCATCAGGCGGCGGGCGCGGGCAAGAGGAACGAGGTTGTTCCGATTCCCCATTCCCCATTCCCGATTCCCGGCTCAACAAAAGAGGACACGGACATGGCGCATTTCGAACTGGTGGAAAAGATGGCACCCAATGCCAACATCAAGGTCATTGGCGTGGGCGGCGGCGGCGGCAACGCGGTCGCGCACATGGTCAACAGCAGCGTGGACGGGGTGGAGTTCATCACCGCCAACACCGACTCGCAGGCGATCAAGAACTGCGGCGCGAAGCTGCAGCTGCAGCTGGGCACCAACGTCACCAAGGGCCTGGGCGCGGGCGCGAACCCGGAAGTCGGCCGCCAGGCCGCGCTCGAGGACCGCGAGCAGATCATGGACGCGCTGCAGGGCGCGGACATGGTGTTCATCACCGCCGGCATGGGCGGCGGCACGGGCACGGGCGCCGCGCCCGTGGTCGCGCAGCTGGCCAAGGAGATGGGCATCCTGACCGTTGCCGTGGTCACCAAGCCGTTCCCGTTCGAGGGCCGCCGCCGCATGCAGGTGGCGCTCAAGGGCATCGACGAACTCGGCCAGCACTGCGACTCGCTGATCACCATCCCCAACGAGAAGCTGATCACCGTGCTTGGCCGCAACGCGACGATGATCCAGGCGTTCCGCGCCGCCAACGACGTGCTGCTGGGCGCCGTGCAGGGCATCGCCGACCTGATCGTGCGTCCCGGCCTGATCAACGTCGACTTCGCCGACGTGCGCACCGTGATGAGCGAGATGGGCCTGGCGATGATGGGCACCGGCACCGCCCGCGGCGACGACCGCGCACAGGCCGCCGCCGAGGCCGCGATCCAGAACCCGCTGCTCGACGACGTCAACCTGGCCGGCGCCAACGGCATCCTGGTCAACATCACCGCCGGCGGCGACTTCACCATGGCCGAGTTCGACGAGGTCGGCCGCACGGTGGAGAACTTCGGCAGCGAGGACGCGACCATCGTCATCGGCACCGTGCTCGATCCGGACATGCAGGACGAGGTCCGCGTCACCGTCGTTGCTACCGGTCTGAACCGCAACGCCGGCCGCCAGACGGTGCGCCACGACGACCGCGGTTTCGGCCACGACATCGTGCGCAAACCGCAGGTGGAGCTGGTGCGCTCGCAGGGGCGTCGCGACGGCACCACCGGCATGCTGATCGATGACGAGCCGGCGGCATTCGGAGCTGGCCAGAGCATCGCGTCGACCCTGCGCGGTCGTGACGGTGGCAGCGAGCCTGCGGCCTCGTCTGCGCCGGCCACGGCCGACTTCGGCGGCGACAACAGCAGCTACCTGGACATTCCGGCGTTCCTGCGCCGCCAGGCGGACTGATGATCTGAAGGTGGCCGGATGGTCCTTCGGGGATCCCGGCCGCCGCCCGCAGGAGCGCCCCATGGGCGCGACGGCTTTACCGTTACGTCCATGGGGCGCTCCTGCGGAAGATGTCCTCGCTTGACCCACCGGGCCTGCGCCGGCCCGGTGGTCTTTTCGGCCCGCGGCGCGCGCCGACGGACGGATCCGCTTTCGTTCAGGTTCAGCGTGGCGCGTGCTAATCTTTCGCCGTTTTCCGCCCCCCACGGCGACAACCCGGACCAGCCCCGCCCATGCAGCAGCGCACCATCAAGAATGTGATCCGCGCCACCGGCGTCGGGCTGCACAGCGGCGAGAAGGTCTACCTCACCCTGCGACCGGCCGCGGTCGACACCGGCATCGTGTTCCGCCGCGTCGACGTCGACCCTGCGGTGGAGATCCCCGCCGACGCCGAGCTGGTCAGCGAAACCACCCTGTGCACCGGCCTGTCGCGCGAAGGCGCCAAGGTGCAGACGGTCGAGCACCTGATGTCGGCGCTCGCCGGCCTGGGCATCGACAACCTCCATGTCGACCTGTCCGCGGCCGAGGTGCCGATCATGGACGGCTCGGCCGGCCCGTTCGTGTTCCTGCTGCAATCCGGCGGCATCGTCGAGCAGGGCGCGGCCAAGCGCTTCATCCGCATCAAGCACCCGGTGGAAGTGCGCGACGGCGACAAGATCGCCCGCTTCGAGCCGCACGACGGCTTCCGCCTGGGCTTCACCGTCGACTTCGACCACCCGGCGATCCCCAAGTCGCAGTCGCGGGCCGAGGTCGAGTTCTCCACCGAGAACTACATCCGCGAGGTCAGCCGCGCCCGTACCTTCGGCTTCATGCGCGACCTCGAATACATGCGCGAACGCAACCTCGGCCTAGGCGGGTCGATGGACAACGCGATCGTCCTGGACGAATTCCGCGTACTCAACGACGACGGCCTGCGCTACGGCGACGAGTTCGTGCGCCACAAGATCCTCGACGCGGTCGGCGACCTGTACCTGGCCGGCCACGCGATCATCGGCGCCTTCGAGGGATACAAGTCCGGCCACGCGCTCAACAACAAGCTGGTGCGCGCGCTGCTGGCCGAGCGCTCGGCGTGGGAGGAAGTCAGCTTCCCCGAACAGGCCGGCGCACCGCTCACCTACGGCGAACCGCTGCCGGCCTGAGGCGACGCTGCTCGCAGGCTTTCACGGCGACGTACGCGCAGCCTTGGGTCGCGCATCAAGAGCCGTCGGGGGCGTAGCCCCGACCTACGGATTTCCGGCCGCAACCCGCCGCAGGCGGGCTGGGGCGCGACCGCTTCGCCGCGGCCGCTGAGAGGGGCGCGCCCGGCGCGCTCCTGCCAGGTGCCACGCATATCAGCGCTTGATCTGGCAGTCACACGCCGGATCCCGCGTATTCATGGCAAGACAGTTGAGTCGTGCGCGTCCGTCTCACGGCCCGGAAGCATCCAGCGGACCGTGCTCACAGAAGTGAGTGCGAAGTGAAGGTTAACAATAAATTAACTTTATATTTCTTTAATTCTAACGGCTGGTTAACTTGTGCACGCCGTGTGACCGTTAGCATGCCCCGTCCGTCAAGCCGACGCTCCGCCAAAACGGTGCCCGGCGCCCCCTCCGGACGCTCAGGAATCGCCCTTCGCAGGCTCCTCATCGGGCTCGCGAAGGCAGGCAAGGGCATCGCGCACTGCATCGCGCGCGGTGGCCGAAACGGGCACGGATGCCGGCTCGCGCTGCGCTTGCGCGCCGGGCATTTGCCTCGTCGTCCTGACGGCGAAGCGGGTGACATCCAGTCCGAGGGAGCGGGCAGCGTCGATCAGTTCATTGGAAGCCAGGCGCAGCCTGGCGTGCCAGACGGGCGAATCGACGAGGTAGACGAGCCTGTCGCCATCGACATTCGCCAGCCGTGCATGCGCGGCCAGCGAAGGCGGCAGGAGGGGGCTCAAACGACGGTCCAGTTCATCCAGCCACATTGCGCGGCGGATCGGATTGCCGCTCGCGGCATCGCCCAGCAGCGCATCGAGCGCCGCGCGCGGTACCGGAGTGGACGACCTGGATCTCGAATCAGACATTGGCAGACATGACTCTACACAGCTTGCAGACATTCGCGCGTGATCTTTCCGCCAGGGCCTGGCGATGGACGCGCCGCAACGGCCACGCTTTGGCCACGTACATCGCCGCCCGCACGCATGCGGGCGCCGCCCACGTGCATGCGCGCAGCGCCGCCCGCCCGGCCACCGCGATCGCGGTGCTGGTGGTCGGCGGCGTAGTCGCCGGCGTCGGCGCCACCCAGGGCATCGGCGCGGCGCGGATCGCGCAGCTGGAGGCGCGCAACGACGCCCAGCAGGTGCGGCTCGACGACACCCGCCGCGAGGCGCAGCGCGAAGTCAACGCGCTGGCCGCGCGCATGGGCGAACTGCAGGCCGAGGCCAACCGCCTCAACGCGCTCGGCGAGCGCCTGACCCGCATCGGCCAGCTCGGCGACGGCGAGTTCGACTTCAACAAGCCCGTCGGCATCGGCGGCGAAGGCCCGGTGCGCGACATGGCCGCCGGCGACCTGCGCAGCGGCATGGGCAAGCTCGGCCTGCAGCTGGCCGACTCGGGCAAGCAGCTGTCGGTGCTTGAATCGCTGCTGTTCAACCGCGAGCTCGACCGCAGCGCGACACCCTCGCGCATGCCCATCCTCAACACCTACATCACCTCCGGCTACGGTGGCCGCGCCGATCCGTTCGGCGGTGGCCGCGGCTTCCACAAGGGCATCGATTTCCACGCCCGCACCGGCGATCCGGTCCTGGCCGTGGCCGACGGCGTGGTCAGCTTCTCCGGCCGGCGCTCGGGCTACGGCAAGGTGGTCGAAGTCGACCACGGCAACGGCTATGTCACCCGCTACGCGCACAACTCGCGGCTGGTGGTGCAGGTCGGCGACCTGGTGCGCAGCGGCCAGCAGATCGCCAAGGCCGGCTCGACCGGCCGCTCCACCGGCGCCCACGTGCATTTCGAAGTCTGGCAGGACGGCCGCGTGCTCAATCCGCGCAAGTTCCTCGGCGAGCACGCCGCCACCAAGCGCATGTAACCCGGTCCGGGGCCACGCCCCGGGATGGGGTGGGAATGTGATCCGCGTCCGGGACGCGAAACGGGCTTGATACCCCCTGCCGGCGTCTCCACGTACAATATCCCGTTGCCAAAAAGGGCGCCCGGCGCCCTTTTTTCATTTGCGGGAACTTGCGCCAGGGGACAGGGTCCGCATTCGTTCCCCGCATCACAATCCAGCTCCCAACCGGAACACCCATGCTCAATCGCTTGCTCACCGGCGTCTTCGGCAGCCGCAACGAACGCCTGATCAAACAGCTCCAGCGCATCGTCACCAAGATCAACGCGCTCGAACCGCAGATGCAGGCCCTCTCGGACGCCGAGCTGCAGGCCAAGACCCCCGAGTTCCGCGAGCGCATCGCCAAGGGCGAATCGCTGGACAAGATCCTGCCGGAGGCCTTCGCCGTTTGCCGCGAAGCGTCGGTGCGGGTGTTCGAGATGCGCCACTTCGATGTCCAGCTGGTCGGTGGCATGGTCCTGCACATGGGCAAGATCGCCGAGATGCGCACCGGCGAGGGCAAGACCCTGACCGCCACGCTGGCCGTCTACCTCAACGCGCTGGAAGGCAAGGGCGTGCACGTGGTCACGGTCAACGACTACCTGGCCCGCCGCGACGCCGCGCAGATGGGCAAGCTCTACAGCTGGCTCGGCCTGACCACCGACGTGGTCTACCCGGGCATGCCGCACGCGGACAAGCACGCCGCCTACCGCGCCGACATCACCTACGCCACCAACAACGAGATCGGCTTCGACTACCTGCGCGACAACATGGCGCTGTCGAAGGACGACCGCTTCCAGCGCGGCCTCAACTTCGCGATCATCGACGAAGTCGACTCGATCCTGATCGACGAGGCGCGCACCCCGCTGATCATCTCCGGCCCGGCCGACGAGACCCCGGACCTGTACATCAAGGTCAACCGCGTCGTGCCCAGGCTGGTGCGGCAGGCCGAGGAGGAAGGCGAGGGCGACTACTGGGTCGACGAGAAGGCCAAGCAGGTACACCTGTCCGAGGACGGCCAGGAACACGCCGAGAACCTGCTGCGCGAAGCCGGGATCCTCGAAGGCGACGACGACCTTTACGCCCCGCACAACATCCACGTCGTCCACCACCTCAACGCCGGCCTGCGCGCGCATGGCATCTACCAGCGCGACGTGGACTACATCGTCCGCGACGGCGAGGTGATCATCGTCGACGAATTCACCGGCCGCACGCTGCAGGGCCGGCGCTGGTCCGACGGCCTGCACCAGGCGGTCGAGGCCAAGGAAGGCGTGCCGGTGCAGCGCGAGAACCAGACGCTGGCCAGCATCACGTTCCAGAACCTGTTCCGCATGTACGACAAGCTCGCGGGCATGACCGGCACCGCCGACACCGAGGCCTACGAGTTCCAGAGCATCTACAACCTGGAAGTGGTGGTGATTCCCACCAACCGCCCCATGATCCGCGTCGACAACCCGGACGCCGTGTTCCTCAACCGCGCCGGCAAGTACCGCGCGGTGGTCGCCGAGCTCAAGGAAGCGCACGCGCGCAACCAGCCGGTGCTGGTCGGCACGACCTCGATCGAGGTGTCCGAGCTGCTCAGCGAGCAGCTCAAGGAGGCCGGCATCCACCACGAGGTGCTCAACGCCAAGCAGCACGAGCGCGAGGCCACGATCATCGCCCAGGCCGGCCGCCCGGGCGCGGTGACCATCGCCACCAACATGGCCGGCCGCGGCACCGACATCGTGCTCGGCGGCTCGCTGGACGCCGAGATCGCCGAACTGGAAGCCGAGCGCGGCGAGCCGGTCGACGAAGCCACCCGCGCGCGCCTGAAGGCCGAATGGCAGAAGCGCCACGACGCGGTCAAGGAAGCCGGCGGCCTGCACATCGTCGGCACCGAACGCCACGAGTCGCGCCGCATCGACAACCAGCTGCGTGGCCGCTCCGGTCGCCAGGGCGACCCGGGCTCGAGCCGCTTCTACCTGTCGCTCGAAGACAACCTGATGCGCATCTTCGCCGCCGACTGGGTGCAGCGCGTCATGGCCAGGATGGGCCTGAAGGAAGACGACATCATCGAGAGCCCGCTGGTGTCGAAGCAGATCGCCAACGCGCAACGCAAGGTCGAGGCCCACAACTTCGACATCCGCAAGAACCTGCTCGAGTTCGACGACGTCAACAACGACCAGCGCAAGGTCGTGTACTCGCAGCGCAACGAACTGCTCGAGGCCGACAGCGTGCAGGAGAACATCGCCAGCATCCGCGGCGACGTGGTGGCCGACATCGTCGACCGCTTCGTGCCGCCCGACTCGATCGACGAGCAGTGGGACCTGCCGGGGCTGGAGGCGACGCTGGCCGAGGAGTTCGGCGTGCAGGTGCCGGTCGACGAGATGGTCAAGGGCCGCGAGGAAGTCGACGTCGAGGTCATCCAGACCTACGTGCAGGAGACGCTCGACCGCCTGTTCACCGACAAGGAGGCCTCCGTCGGTCCCGAGACGATGCGCATGCTCGAGAAGCACATCATGCTCAACGTCGTCGACCAGAACTGGAAGGAGCACCTGGCGCGCATGGACTACCTGCGCCAGGGCATCCACCTGCGCAGCTACGCGCAGAAGCAGCCCAAGCAGGAATACAAGCGCGAGGCGTTCGAGCTGTTCAGCGAGATGCTGTCGAAGGTCAAGCGCGAGGTCGTCTCGCTGCTGGCGCGGGTGCGCATCCGCAGCGAAGAAGAGGTCGCCGCGCTGGAGGCGCAGGAACGTGCCCAGGCCGAAGCCGCCGCGCACCAGATGCAGTTCCAGCACGCCGACTCCGGCGGCTTGGGCGCCGACGAGGAAGCCGAACAGGCCCGCTTGGCACAGCAAGCCGCCGCCCACACCCCGGTCACCCGCGACGGCCCCAAGGTCGGTCGCAACGACCCGTGCCCCTGCGGCAGCGGCAAGAAGTACAAGCACTGCCATGGGCAACTGGCCTGAAGGCCACGACGTGAAACACGCAGGTCGGGGCTACGCCCCCGACGCCCGCACCCTCTCCGCGGGCCGGCGCTACGTCCGCGCCTCGCACAACATCAAAACCCGTCGGGGACGTAGCCCCGACCTACGTCCGTGAGCTCCCTCCGCATCGACGTCATGGCCGCCGCCATCACCGACGCCCGCGGCCGCGTCCTGCTCGCCCGCCGCACCGAAGGCCGCGATCTTGCCGGCCTCTGGGAATTCCCCGGCGGCAAGCGCGAACCCGGCGAAACCCCCGAACAGGCCCTGGTCCGAGAACTGCGCGAAGAGCTCGGCATCGAAGTCCGCGTCGGCGCGCCGCTGATCGCCGTCGCCCAGCAATACCCGCACAAGCGCCTGCGCCTGGACGTGCGCCGCGTGACCCGCTGGCGCGGCACCCCGCGCGGCCACGAAGGCCAGGCCCTGGCCTGGGTGCCGCCGGACAAGCTGCCCGGCTACACCATGCCGCCGGCCGATCGCCCCGTCGTCGCCGCGCTGCTGCAGCCAGACCGCTACCTCGTCACCCCGCCGCCCGCCACGCCCTCCGACGACGCGGCCTGGCTCGACGCCCTGCAGCGCGCCCTGGCCGGCGGTATCCGTCGCATCCAGGCCCGCCTACCGGGCCTCGACCCCGCCCGCCGCCGCACCCTGGTCACCGCGGCCGCAGCCCACTGCGCCAGCGCCGGCGCAGAACTTCTGGTCAACGGCGACACCGCGCTGGCCCGCGACCTCGGCCTCGGCCTGCACCTGCCGTCCGCCCAGCTGTGCGAACTGGCCGAACGCCCCGTTCCAGCCGGTGTCCCGCTGGCCGCGTCCTGCCACGACGAAACCGAACTGCGCCACGCCGAGGCAATCGGCTGCGACTTCGCCATCCTCGGCCCCGTCAACGCCACCCCCACCCATCCCGACGCCCAGGGCATCGGCTGGCCCGCCTTCGAAGCCCTGCGCGAACACGCCTCCCTCCCCATCTACGCCATCGGCGGCCTCACCCCCGACCACATCCTCGAGGCCCGCCACCACGGCGCCCAGGGCATCGCCGCCATCCGCGGCCTCTGGCCCTGACACGCAGACGGAGGTCGGGGCTACGTCCCCAATACCCCGCGTCCTTCGGGCGCTTCCGGCACCCGCGTCCCAGGCTACGCCCCCGACGCCCGCGTGCCCTCTGAAACCCGGATCAAGAGCCGTCGGGGACGTAGCCCCGACCTACGGCCGGGCGTCCCGCGCCGCGCACAACATGGACGAGTACGAAACAACACCGTAGGTCGGGCCTAAGCGCCCGACGCCCCGCGAAACCAATCCACCCGTCGTGACCCCGCCACGAGGCCGTCGGCGCCACATCACTCGCCGACATACAGGTCTTCGGGCGCGACACTGCCCCAATCCGGCGCGTAAACCCCTCTCGCGGCCCACTCCCCGAAGCTCGACCACTGCCAATCCCCGGCGCGACGCACCAGGCCATGCTTGACGGGATTGAAGTGCAGGTAATCCAGATGCCTCGTGAAATCGTCGGCGTCGCGGATCACGTGATCGAAGTATCGGCGCTGCCAGAGCCGACCATGCCCCGCCTCGCCCGTCAGCCGCGACTGCACCGCGCGCTTGAAGCTTCCAACCAGCAGCGGGACCTGCGTCCCGGGCGCGGGAGTCAACAGCAGATGCAGGTGGTCGTCCAGCAGCACGTGGCCATGATGCTGGAACGGATGAACGCGCCGCGCGCCGTCCAGTCCCTCCAGGGCGACCGCACGCGCACCGACTTCGCCCAGCCACGGCCTGCGCGCGTGGCAGACGAGAGTCAGGAAGACGGGGCGTCCGTCGACGGAATGGCGGCGATAGCGTGGCATGCCGAAAGATTGCCCAACGTGCGGGGAGCGGGCGATCGGCGAATGCACCGATGGCGGGTAGGAAAACCCCGTGATGTTCGCTATCGAATGTCGGTGCGGATGCCTGCGCATGGTTTCGAGGCGCTCGGCCGTAGGTCGGGGCTACGCCCCCGACGGCTCTTGCTCCGGGCTTCGGAGGGCGCGCGGGCGTCGGGGCAGTAGCCCCGACCTACGGGCGGCTCTTGACTTGATTCATGGCGCCGTGCCCCGCCGCATGTCCGCGGGGGCGGCGGCGGGGCTACGGATGGGGCACGGGGTGTCGGGGGCGTAGCCCCGACCTACGGCAATGTGCGGTACCTGCGGTCCAGCGCCTCCACGTGGCCATCCAGCGCTGCCAACGGTCCGTCGTTGACGATCACGTCATCCCCGATCGCCAGGCGCTGCCGACGGGTGGCCTGGGCGGCGATCATGCGGTCGGCCAGGGCCGCGTCGATGCCGTCGCGCTGCAGCAGGCGGGCGTGTTGGACGGCGACGGGCACGTCGACCACCAGGATCCGGTCCAGCCACGGGTAGGCGCTGCGGCCGCCGCCTTCGGCCAGTAGCGGGATCGCGGCGATCGCGTAGGCGCCCGGGGCGGCGTCGCAGGCGGCCCGCAGCGTGGCACGCACGCGTGGGTGGATGATCGCCTCCAGCTGCACGCGCGCATCGTCGTCGTCGAAGATGCGACGGCGCATCTTCGCCCGGTCCAGCGCGCCGTCGGCCGCCAGCACGGCGGCGCCGAACGCGGCCACCACCTCGGCCAGCCCCTCCGAGCCCACGGCCACCGCCTCGCGCGCGGCCACGTCCGCATCGGCCACGAACACCCCGCGCGCCTCGAACCGCTGCGCGACCGCGCTCTTGCCCGAAGCCACGCCCCCGGTCAGCCCAACGATGAAATCGCTCATGCCCCGATTATGGCGTAGGTCGGGGCTGCGTCCCCGACACCCCGCGCTCGCATCCGGAGCCCCCGCCGCCGCCGCGGACGTGCGCTGGGGCTCGAAGCCGTGAATCAAGATCAAGTGCCGTCGGGGACGTAGCCCCGACCTACGGCGTCATCAGGATTGCCATCGGCACCCGTAGGTCGGGCCTACGCGCCCGACGCTCGCGCCGCCAAGGTTGCCGTCGTTCGCTGGATGCCCGAGATCAAGAGCCGTCGGGGGCGTAGCCCCGACCTGCAGCGGCTCGTCCGCCGCTCAAATACCGGCGTACTGCCGATACGCCCCGATGATCTGTTCGCCCCACATGAAGACGATCCACCCGGCAATCGCCAGGTACGGGCCGAAGGGGATCGGAGTGGCGCGGTCGCGGCCCTTCATCCCCAGCCAGATCGAGCCGACGATCGCGCCCACCAGCGATGACAGCAGGATCGTTGGCAATATCCCCTGCAGCCCGATCCAAGCGCCCAGCGCCGCCAGCAGCTTGAAGTCCCCATGGCCCATGCCCTCCTTGCCGGTGAGCTGCTTGAACAGCCACCACACCGTCCACAGGCTCAGGTAGCCGATCACCGCGCCCACCAGCGCCGGTTTCGCGGGCATATACAGGTTGTCCACCGCTCCGATCAGCCCCAGCCACATCAACGGCAGCGTCAGCTGGTCGGGCAGCAACTGCGTGCGCAGGTCGATGCCGGCCAGCGCGATCAAAAAGCACGTCAGCACGATCGCGCCAAACCCCTGCCAGCCAAACCCCCACTGCCACACGCACGCCACCACCAGCAGCATCGTCAGCAGTTCCACCAGCGGATACTGCGGCGAAATCGGCGCACGGCACGAGCGGCACTTGCCGCGCAGCGCCAGCCAGCTGAACACCGGGATGTTCTCGTACCAGCTCAGCTGGTGCCCACAGTGCGGACAGTGCGAACGCTCCACCACGATGCCCGGCGGCGGCGGGTCGTACAGGTCCGGCTCGCCCAGGATCTCGCGGCTGTCGCGCTTCCACTCCCACTCCAGCCGGCGGGGCAGGCGCAGGATCACCACGTTGAGGAAGCTGCCGACCAGCAGTCCCATCCCGGCGGCCAGCGGATAGCCCAGCGCCGGGTTCTGGTCGAGGAACGCCATCCGGCGTCAGCCCATCACGGTCAGGGCGATCTTGAAGATCGGCAGGTACATCGCGATCACGATCGAACCCACCATGCCGCCGATGATCACCATGATGAAGGGTTCGATCAGGCTGGTGATCGCGTCCACGGAGTTGTTGACCTCTTCCTCGTAGAACTCCGCCACCTTGAACAGCATCGTGTCCAGCGCGCCGGCCTCCTCGCCGATGGCGGTCATCTGCACCACCATGTGCGGGAACAGGTTGGCCTGCTTCATCGCCACGTTGAGCGGGTAGCCAACGGCCACGTCGTCGCGCATCTCGTGGACGGCGTTGGTGTAGACCCGGTTGCCGGTGGCGCCGGCCACGCTCTCCATCGCCTCCACCAGCGGCACGCCGGCCTTGAAGGTCACGGCCAGGGTGCGGGCAAAGCGCGCGATCGACGAGTTGTGCAGTACGTTGCCGATCACCGGCACCTTCAGCAGCAGGCGGTCCATGGTGTATTGCAGCTTGGTAGAGCGCTTGTACATGTACATGAAGCCGAAGAACGCACCCAACCCAACAGCCAGGATCAGCCACCACCATCCCACCAGGAAGTCGGATATCCCGAACACCAGCGCGGTGAAGGCGGGCAGGTCGGCGCCGAAGCTCGCGAACTGCTCCTTGAAGATCGGCACCACGTACACCATCAGGATGCCGCAGACCAGGATCGCGACCGCGATGATCGCGATCGGGTAGAACATCGCCTTCTTGATCTTGCCCTTGATGGTCTCGATGTTTTCCTTGTAGTCGGCGATGGTTTCCAGCACCGTTTCCAGCGAGCCAGAGGACTCGCCGGCGCGCACCAGGTTGCGGTACAACTCGTCGAACTGCACCGGGTGCTTGCTCATCGCCTCGTAGATCGACGAACCGCCCTCGATGTCGAGGCGGACGTCGTCGACCAGCTTCTTCATCTTCGGGTTTTTCTGGCCGTTGGCGATGATCTCCAGCGCCAGCACGATCGGCACGCCGGACTTCATCATCGTCGCAATCTGGCGGCTGAACACCGCGATGTCCTTGGACGTGACCGCCTTGCCGGCGCTGCCGAACAGCGGCTTGGGCTTGGCCTTGACCATCGTCGGCTGGATGCCCTGGCGGCGCAGCTCGGCGCGCAGCATGTTGGCGCTCCTCGCCTGCTGCTCGCCCTTCATCTTCTTGCCGCGCTTGTCCGTGCCCTGCCAGAGGAACATCTGCAGGGTCACCCCGTCGCGCACCGGCTTGGCGGCACTGCGGGCGGCGGCGGTCTTTGCGGCGGAACGTGTCACGGCCATGATGAATTTCCCCTTCGATCCCCAGATTCCGGCATTGCCGGAAGCCCCAGCCTGCGATGGTAGCCGGTTGCGGCCACATGTGAAGCGCCCGTGTGTGACGGCCGGCAGGGTTCAGGATGTCCAGCCCCCGCAGGACCGCACTCGGGCGCGACAGCCCCTGATCCGCCGTAGGTCGGGGTTACGCCCCCGACGGCTCTTGATCTCCGGCAAAGAGCCGTCGGGGGCGTAACCCGACCCACGAGGCTACGACCTACCGCTTGAAGCCCTCACGCTTGTCTCCTTCCCCTTCAAGGGGAAGGCCGGGATGGGGATGGGCTTGGCCGCAGCGGACAGCAAGCCCATCCCCACCCAACCCGTCCGGCCCGGCGCAGCGCGCCGGTCGTTCGTTCGGTCCGCGCGGCAGTGCCGCGCAAACGGACCGTCCTCACCCCCTTGAAGGGGAGGGCTTCAAATCAATCCTTCGTCACCCGATTGATCTCCGCCAGGCTCGTCACCCCCAGCTTCACCTTCATCAACGCCGACTGCCGCAAATCCCGCACCCCCGAACGCTGCGCGGCCTCAGCAATCTGCAGCGCATTGCCGCCCTCCAGCACGATCGTGGAAATCTCGTCGGTCATCGGCATCACCTGGTACAGGCCGGTGCGCCCCTTGTAGCCGGCGGTGCACTCGTCGCAGCCCACCGCCTCGTACACGGTGAAGCCTGCATGCACCTCGTCGTCGGTAAAGCCTTCGGCCAGCAGCGCGTTGTCCGGCAGTTCCACCGGCTGCTTGCACCGCTCGCACAGCCGCCGCGCCAGGCGCTGGGCGATCACCAGCGTCACCGAACTGGTGATGTTGTACGGCGCGATGCCCATGTTCATCAGGCGCGCGATGGTCTGAGGCGCGTCGTTGGTGTGCAGGGTGGACAGCACCATGTGGCCCGTCTGCGCGGCCTTGATCGCGATCTCGGCGGTTTCCAGGTCGCGGATCTCGCCGACCATGATGATGTCCGGGTCCTGGCGCAGGAAGCTGCGCAGCGCGGCGGCGAAGGTCATGCCGCGGCGCTCGTTCTGCTGCACCTGGTTCACGCCGGGCAGGCGGATTTCCACCGGGTCCTCCACCGTGGAGATGTTGCGCACCTCGTCGTTGAGGATGCCCAGGGCCGTGTACAGGCTCACCGTCTTGCCCGAGCCCGTGGGGCCGGTGACCAGCACCATCCCGTAGGGTTTCTGGATCGCGTCCAGGAACAGCTTCTGCTGGTCTTCCTCGTAACCCAGCTTGTCGATGCCCAGCTTGGCCGCGCCGGCGTCCAGGATGCGCAACACCACTTTCTCGCCGAACAGCGTGGGCAAAGTGCTCACGCGGAAGTCGATCTGCTTGGTCTTGGACAGGTTGAGCTTCATGCGCCCGTCCTGCGGGATCCGCTTCTCGGCGATGTCCAGCTGCGCCATCACCTTCAGGCGTGCGCTGATGCGCTGGTTGAGCTTCACCGGCATCTTGGCCGACTGCTTGAGGATGCCGTCGATGCGCAAGCGCACGCGGTAGTCGGTCTCGTAGGGCTCGAAGTGGATGTCCGAGGCGTTGCGCTTGATCGCGTCGATCAGCACCTTGTTGACGAACTTGACGATCGGCGTGTCGTCCTGCTTGCCGTCGGCCGCGGCGTCGCGCTGCTCCTCGTCGCCGCCGTCGATGTCCAGGTTCTCCAGCCCTTCGGCGTCGTCCAGCGCATCGCCGAAGGCGTCGGCCGCCTGCAGCCACCGCTCCAGGTTGATGCGGATGGCGTCCTCGTCCACCAGGATCGGCTCCACCACCAGGTTGGTGTGGAACTTGATCTCGTCCAGCGCGTGGGTGTTGGTGGGGTCGGCGGTGCCCACGAACAGCTTGCCGCCACGCTTGAACAGCGGCAGCACGCCGTGCTTCTGCAGCAACTCCTCCTTGACCAGGTTCAGTCCGCTCATCGACGGGTCCATCGCCGCCGGGTCGAACACTGGCATGCCGAACTCGGCCGAATTGGCCGCCGCCATCTGCGCGGCCGTGACGATCTTGTTCTCGCGCAGGTACGCCGCGATCTGCTTGCGCGCGGCGGTGGCCTTGTCCAGCGCGTCGCGGGCGACGGCTTCGTCCAGGGCACCGTCCAGCACGAGGCGGCGGGCGATGCCGGTGATGCCGACCAGGTTGGCGGTTGCGACTGCGCTCATGACGTTCCTCCCCAAGGCCCCGACTTTACCGCAAGCACACTATGTGCCATAGGGACTTGCGCCACTTTCCGTAGACTTTGCCTCCAGCAGGCGACCGTTTCGGGCTACTCTTGCCGCCAGAGGGGAATCCATGCGCCTATCCGTCATACTGCCCGCCAAGAACGAGGCCGAAGGCCTGCGCCAGACGCTGCCGCGGCTGCGCCAGGCCCAGCCCGACGCCGAGCTGATCGTCGTCGACGACGGCTCCACCGACGACACCGCCGAAGTGGCCGCCGCCCATGGCGCCCGGGTGCTGTCCAGCCCCTATTCGATGGGCAACGGCGCCGCCATCAAGCGCGGTGCGCGGGCCGCCAGCGGGGAGGTGCTCGTGTTCATGGACGCCGATGGCCAGCATGATCCGGCGCAGATCGCCAGCCTGCTCGACCGGCTGGGGCAGGGCTACGACATGGTGGTGGGCGCGCGCGATTCGTCGGGCCAAGCTAGCGCACACCGCAGTCTGGCCAATCGCTTCTACAACCGCCTGGCCAGCTGGATGACCGGGCACCGCGTGGCTGACCTCACCTCGGGCTTCCGTGCCGCCCGCGCCGAGCGCTTCCGCGAGTTCCTGCACCTGCTGCCAAATGGATTCAGCTACCCCACCACCAGCACCATGGCGTTCTTCCGCAGCGCCTACCCGGTGGACTACGTGCCGATCCGGGTAGGCAAACGCATCGGCAACAACAGCCATATTCGCCCGATCAAGGACGGGATCCGCTTCCTGCTGATCATCTTCAAGATCGCCACGCTGTACTCGCCGTTGAAGTTGTTCGTGCCAATCGGGTTTGGTTTCGGGCTGCTCGGGGTGGGCTATTACGCCTATACCTTCGTTTTCGAGCACCGTTTCACGAACATGAGCATGCTGCTGCTGAGTGCGGCGGTGATCATCTTCTTGATCGGATTGATTTCCGAGCAGATCACCAACCTGACCTACCTGAAGTCGTGATGCCCGTTGCGCGGCCGACCGTACTGGTGCTGGCCTCCACCTACCCGAGATGGGCGGGCGATCCCGAGCCGGGTTTCGTGCACGAGCTGGCACGCCGGTTGACGGGGCGTTTCCGCGTGCTGGCGCTGGTGCCCCATGCGCCCGGCGCCAAGAAGCGGGAAGTTCTGGATGGCGTGGAAGTGGTTCGTTACCGTTACGCACCGGAAGCATGGGAAACCCTGGTCAACAGCGGCGGCATCGTCAGCAATCTGCGACGTGCGAGGTGGAAGCTGTTGTTGGTGCCTGGATTCGTGCTGGCGCAGGCGTGGACGGCGTGGCACCTGCTCCGCCGCGAACGGATCGACGTCATTCACGCGCACTGGTTGATTCCGCAAGGGTTGATCGCTGCTCTGCTGCAATCATTGCCTGGTCGCAAGGTGCCGTTCGTGGCAACTGCGCATGGCAGCGACGTACAGGCGCTGCGCGGATCGACCATGGATGCGGCACGCAAGTTCGTCGTCCGCAGGTCGGCAGCCGCCACTGCGGTCAGCGCAATGTTGCGGGATCAATTGGTGGCCGGCAGTGCGCAAGGCGAGCGGACCCGCATACTGCCAATGGGCGTCGACCTCGAGCACCGTTTCGTTCCGGATACGGTTGTCACGCGCTCCGGAGCGCAACTGCTGTTCGTCGGTCGCCTGGTGGAAGGCAAGGGTGTGGATCGGCTACTGGATGCGATGCCGGCAGTGCTGCATCGCGTGCCGGATGCACGGCTCACCATCGTGGGCGACGGCCCGTTGTCCATCGCGCTGCATGCACAGGCGCAACGACTTGGCATCTTCGACGCGGTGACATTCCGTGGTGCGCTGGCGCAAAGCGAGCTTCCCGATCTGTATCGGCGGGCATCCCTGTTCGTTGCCCCGTTCGGCTGGCGGGAAGGGCTCGGGCTGGTACTCGTGGAAGCCCTCGGTTGCGGCTGCCCGGTGCTGGCCGGAGACGCGCCGGCGGTTGCGGACATCCTTGGCGAGAACTGGAGGCAGCACACCGTCGATGCGAGCGACACCGGTGCGCTGTCGTCGCGGATCATCGATACGCTGCTGGCACTCGAGCCCGCGCGCAAGCAGGCCGAACACTTGCGCACGAGGGTCATGGCGCGCTTCGATTGGCAAGTCGTGGCCGATCGCCATGCGCAGCTTCTCGGTGAATGTATTGCCGGCGGAGCACGGGCACCACGATGAATCGTGTCCCGCAAGCGCCTGCGGTCTGGTTCCCCGCGATCCGTGCGAACACCGGCACCGATGTATTTACCCGGCGCTTGTGTGACGGGTTAAGCGCTTGCGGCATCCGTGCCGAAATCACGTGGTTGCCGCATCGCGCCGAATACGCGCCCTGGAGCGTGCCCGTCCCGAAAGCGCCTCCGTGGGCCACCGTGGCGCATGTCAACACATGGCTGCATCCGCGCTTCATTCCCCCGCATCTGCCAGTGGTGGCCACGCTGCACCATTCCGTTCACGACCCTGCGCTGCGGCCTTACAAGGGTTGGCTGCGTGCCGCTTACCACCGTTGGTGGATCGCGCCCGTTGAGCGCCGCGTGCTGCGTCGCGCGCAGCGCGTCGTCGCGGTCAGCCGGTTCGTCGCCGACATGGCTTGCCGGACTCTGGACGACGTCCCGATGGAAGTGATCCACAACGGTATCGACGTGGGCCGCTTCCAGCATCTGGAGAGGCAGCAGCGCAGGCCGGGACGGCCATTCCGGCTGCTGTTCGTGGGAAGCTGGATGACGCGCAAGGGCGTGGACCTGCTGGCGCCGATCATGCGTGAGCTGGGCGATGGGTTCGAACTCCACTACACCGGTGGCGCAGCCGCGGCGGCAGACAGTCCCGCGATGCCACCGAACATGCACGACATCGGCCGCCAGTCGACAGATGGCGTGGTCGCGGCCATGCAGCAGGCGGATGCCTTCCTGTTTCCGTCGCGCAGCGAGGGGTTGCCATTGGTCGCTGCAGAAGCGATGGCCTGCGGGCTACCGGTCATCGCCACGCGCGGCTCATCGCTGCCGGAAGTGGTGGAGGACGGTGTCACCGGCCTGCTCTGCGCGCGTGATGATGTCGGGGCGTTCGCTACCGCGGCGCGGAGGCTGGCGGACGACCCTGGGCTGGCTGCGACCATGTCCGCCGCCGCACCTGTCGTCACGAGGCGTCGCTTCGACCTCGCGGTAATGGTCGAGTCCTATGCCACGATGTATGCGCTTCTTGCCGGGCAGGCAAATCAACGGCGATGACCAACCCAGTATCGGGGAATCGCGCGTCGGGCGGCCAACGCGGCTCTACGATACGCGGGATACGTGCTCCAGTAGACCGCATACACCAGCTTCCAGAACAAGCCATGGCAGTGGGCTGCATGGATTCGGCGTTCCTCCGCGAATCGTTGCCGGAGGCTGGGCCAGTCCGTCCGGCTACTGATGCCGGTGTCGCGCATCAGGGTCGGGACCGGGGATGGGAATGTGGCGATAGGTACGCCCTTCAGCCATGCGCGAAGGAAAAAGTCGTAGTCCATTGCGATGCGCAGGGTCTCGTCGTGCATGCCGACGTCCTCGAAGACGGACCGCTTCACGAAGGTGCCTTGATGTTTGAGCCAGGTTTTGAAACGAAGCCGGGACGCGTTCCCCCAAGGGCGTAAGAGCCGCGACGCGCCGGGCTGCCCGTACCGGATCGGGAAACCCGCGATGCGCGCATCGATTAGATCGAGTGCCTGGAGCACCTGCGAAATGCTGTCGGGCGCCAGGAGTTCGTCATCTGCATGCAGGAACAGCACCCACTCCCCGGTCGCAAGGCGCAGCCCTTTGTTCATGGCATCGGAGATGCCCTTGTCGGGCTCCGAGATCCACGTGTCGATCTTCCCGGACCAGCGACGCAGGATGTCGACCGTACCGTCGGTGGATCCACCGTCGATGACGACATGCTGGATGGTCGCACTTTCCTGCGTGGCAACGCTTTCCAGGCAGGATTCCAGGTGTCCGGCGCCGTTGCGCACCGCGGTGATGATCGATAGTTGTGGCCGTGGGCCACCCGCCCGGCTGTTCACCGACGCGCCTCGGGTGCGCTTTCCTTGCCGGACAGGAAGTCCGCCAAGGCCTGGCGCTGGAAGACCTCGAGTTCACCTCCGGCAGTGCAATTCACGATCGTCCTGCCAGTGGCCTCGTAGGCATCGCGCGCGAGGAGGTAGCTGATCTCGCTCTGCACGAGGTCCGGATACTGCCACCTTACGCCGCCAGCGAAATAACTCGGGTCGAAATGGTTTTCGTCCCGCGCACCGGACACGGCAACCAGGTTGGCGGGCCCGGTTTGCGTGAACCTGTGGTCGCAGCCGACGAGCGCCACGCGTTCAAAGCCAAGGTGATAGGCCAGTTGCAGGGCCGCGAACGTGACCGTATTGCCCTGGTTGATGCTGATGCGGCAGTTCCTCGCGAACTTCCGGATGCTGGCCGAATGCAGGTAGGTAATGTTGTCGCGTCGTGGCACGGAGCGCATCGCGCAGCGATCCAGGTAGAGCGGGATCCCGGTGCTGTTGTAGAAACCGGAGTTCTGCTCGATCACGTACGGGTTGACCGCGACGATCGCGTCGGGTCTCCACGTGGTCCTGTCGAAAATCAGGTTGATCTTGTTGAGGCCGAACGTGAACACGCCGGATTGCCGCAACAGTTCGAAGTCCGTCTCCAGCAGGCTCGGGCCGTTGCACAGGACCACGGCCCTCCCGCCCGCGTATTTGTCCCTGCAGCGATCGAGCCGGCGACGCGACCGGAACGCCTCGGGACGCAAGTCCCAAGCCAGCCGGTTCACCAGCAGGCCCGCAGCCGCAAGATAGGGGTTGAGGGTGGCGCGCTGCTGCAGGAGTGGGGGAGTGGTCATCGCGGGATCGTGCTAGTTGGCCGAGAGTCCGTGGACAAGAGCGTAGACGAGGATCATGCAGAACGGGGCCAAGGACGTATTGCGCTCGAATGCCCAGAAGTTGCGGGGATGCGCGGAATGCGAGAAGAAGGCCGAAAGGACCGCAAAGAAACCCGCATAGGCAATCAGCATGCTGATGGGCAGCGCCAACGCACCGTACAGGGGGAATAGCAGGACGAACGCCGAAACCCACGCCGCTGCTGCGACGCCATTGGTCAGGTGTGAGATGGCGCGGTTGGTGGTCAGGACAAGCTGCACATGCATGCCGCCGAACCGTTCGAAGAACACCGCGAACGTCAGGAAGAGCCAGAACGGCTCGTCAGGGAAGTGCGTCTGGCTGCCAATCAGCACGAAAATGCGCGGGACGACGAGATCGGCAACAAGCGCCCCGGCGACGAAGATCCAGAGGCTGGTACGCATGGCGATGCCGGCATTGCCTGTCAGGTGCGTGGGGGCTGAAGCGGCTTGCGCTCGATTGAACTCCGGGATCCGTGTGTAGAAGGGCGCTTGGGACACCTGGCTGATGACCTGCATGATCCTCAGGGCCACCTGGACCCCGGCCGCTTCGGCAGCCGCGAGCATGTTTGCCGCCGCAACCGCCATCCCCTGCGAAAGGCCGAGGCTCATGACGGCGCCGACGGCGGTACGCCACGTGGCCGGCCACATGGCCTGGATCAGGAGCTTCCTGGAGATGTCGTGGTCGGCTCGGCGGACGACCCTTCCCGCAGCGACGTGGCGCGCCAGGATCCAATTGACGAGCACCTGCAGGAGCACCCCTGCTTGTGCCGCCAGTACCAGGCCGAGGAGGCCGAATCCCGCTAGGATGGCGACGCCCTGTGCCGCCAGGCTGGCAGCGGTAACCGAGGCCTCCCATCGCTTCTGCAACGCGATTCTATTCGCGCCGATGAGGAAGGATGCATACGGAGTCCCAAAAGTGCTGATCGCGGTTGCCGGCACGACAGCCGCCCAGGCTAGCCAGGCATGGGTTGGCTGGGAGATGCGCTCGATCGGATTCCACGCCGCCCAAGTGCCCAGGGTCGTCATCAGGAGGAACGCCGCGACCGCAATCCTGCGATACAGCCAGGTCATCGTGCTGACCGCGGACGAGATGATCGACCAGTCCGCTTCGCCGTTGCGGTCTTCCCCGCGATTGGACGGTGGACCCGCGCGCGTCCGAACGGTCAGGGAGTGGCCCGCAAAGCCATACGCGATCTCGCGCGAGAAGGTGGGGCTGAATCCGAAATCGAGGATGACCTGGAGGCTTGCGATCGCGAAGAACAGCAGCCAGACGGAAATCTCCGCGTCGGACAGGTTGGCCAGGGCCAGCGGCAGAAGTATCGAGAAACCACCCAACCTGATTGCCAGGACCAGCCAGGTCATGACCGTGGCCGAGCGCCACGCCTTCATGCATTGCGTCCATGCAGTTTCGCGCTGGAGGCCAGGCGCATGGCCGTGGGGCGGCGCATCAATCTTGATCGCGATGGTGGTGGATCGCTTCCGGCAGGCCCTCGCTGCCAGTGTTCATCGCGCGGTACATCCCTTTCCGTGCAGGCGCGGTCCCGCGCATCTTCAGTTTGAGCGCGGCAGCCTGGGCCAGGAAGGCAATCGGTGAAAGGCGGTCGATTGCGGACACCAGGCCGCTGGCGGCTGGCAGGAACGGGGCAGCCGGCGATGCATGCAGGATGTGGTCGTTCTCGAACAGGGTCCTGTCGCGCTCTGTCGGCGGATAGCTGGCAGGCAGCGTTCCGTCGGGGTCGCGGACCAGGATGTTCACGCCATTCCACCACCCCTTGCACGCGTTGTCGTGCTCGTGTTGCGGCATGTTCTGCGGGTGGCAACGGGTGTAGGCCTCGAACAGCAGCCTGAACTCGGGATGGGTCACGAGGAAGTCGCGGTTGGCCTGCCTGACGTGGGCGTAGTTGCTGTCGTCGACAATGATGACGGCCTGATCGTGCAGGTGCGGCAGCGCGAGCTGCAGGCACATGAGCTGGCTGCGATAGTCGTGCGGGCCATCGACGAAGAGGAGTGCGACCCGGCACCCTTCCAGGTGCCGATCAAGATCCTGCAATGCATCCTCGTAGTCCTCGTTGATGAGGTGTGCATTGGTGGCCCCCAGTGCGGCCCGACGTGCTTCCACGATACCGAGGTTCGCGCCGTCTGGATCGAAGAAGGCGAAGTTATCGATTCCGTGGCATGGCATCGACGGCATCGAGTGGGCGACCGAAAGCAATGTCAGGCCCTGGAAAACGCCGATCTCCAGGTAGCAGGCCGTGGGATCGCCATCGTGCAACCGACACAGGCGTTGCAAGGCGCCGATGAGCTTTTCGCCGGAGTAGCCGGTCAGGACGCCGTCGTCGATCGTGGTCAGCGGGCCGCCCAACTCGGCTTCCCGGATTGCTTTGGCTGCTTGCTGGATGAACATTCGTCTTCCTGGCCGTGTTCTGCCTGACGTGACCGAGCAGGTCGGCGGCGGGATCAATTGTGAAAGATTGGCGCCAGAACTGTCCGGATCAATTTACCCCGTGACGGCCAACCTGTTGGGCTCAAGGATCGCGGGAGCTGCGTCTCTGATGGCAAGGTCGGCTTTGCCTCGGATCTTCTTGACCGGCATGGCAAACGGATGATCAGACTCGGTACCAGCATCGTAGCGATTCGGCGTGAAATCATGCATCAGTCAGTGCACAATTCTCGGCTTGTATTACGGTTTTTCGAGAGTCTGCAACTTGCTTGTCCAGTCAGGGCGCCCCCTTTTTCGCAGGTCCTCGATGAGCCCCTTTGAAAACGTGGGGTCTGTCGTGGTTTGCACAGCCCGAACAAAGTATGGATATGCCAGATCGGGCTGGTGGGTTTCGGTTAGGATGAAATAGCCAACGGCGGCAAATTCGTTGGATCTGAGTTGCCCACGCTGCGCAACAATTTCGATTGCCTTGAGTACGCCTCCTTCGTCGAGAGGTACACCATGGCTCACATTGTTGATGAGTGTCTGCATGGTTTGCCGGTTCTGCGGCCCCATTGCGACGTGCTGGAGGCGTTTGAGGTAACGGTCCCAGTCGTTCTGATCCACGGAACCCTGCAATGTCTTGTAGACGAGGAGATTGGTCAGGCAACTGATGGAGTAGGGAGCAGCCACCGCACCCTTTTCGCATGCATCAATGGCATTGCCGAGGTAAGGATTGTCCGGCATATGTCCGCCACCGCGGTCTAAGTACATCTGAGCCAGAGAGTTCCAGGCGCGGGCGGAGCGTGGAGCGAGTTCAGTGCTTGCCTGAGCCAGTGCCATCGGATCCCCCCAGAGTCGGGCCCGGGCATGGGAGGCAACCGCCAAGAATCCCAAGAGCAGCACGCAGGTCGCGATGGCAGGCGTTGAGTAGGCCTTGAAGCGCTGCATGGCGAATGCGATCAAGTCGCCGATGGCCAGCAACGCGCCGATCAGCGGGAGATGGTTGCGGTGCTCAAAGGCCAGTTCCAGATTCAGCACGTTGCTGGTGATGAAATGGCCCGAGAAAAAGACGAACACACCCAAGGCGAATAGCGGCCTGCGCACGCGCTGTCGCCATGCCGCCCCGAGCAGTGCTAACACCAGAAGTACTGAGGGAAGCGTCGTCCAAGGCTGAAGCAGCCCACGCGATGGCTCGATCCAGTCGTAGTAGAAGGGCATGTTCCGTGGCAGAGGGAGCAGGATTTGCCCCATGTACATGCAGAGGATCCGTCCCTGTGTCAGCAATCGCTCCCAACTTGAAAACTCGCGGCCTGGATAGGCATCCCAATGCCAATAGTGCGGAACCACCACAAGCAGGAATGCGGCGGCACCGGCCACGACCGCGAGCAGGTAGCCGCGGCGCAGGGCGCGCGCCAGTTCCGGCTGTGCTGCCGAAAAACCCAGGACAGTCAGTTCCATGGCGAGGGTGTATGCGGGCAGGAGCACCGCGTCTTCCTTGCAGCCGAGGGCAAGCGCCCCAAGCAGTAAGGCCAACAGCCATCCCGTTCGCCCGCTGCGGCCCTCGATCTGAGCAAGTCGCGCCCTCAGATAAGCAAGCAATGCGAGCACTAGGAATAGCGTGCACATGGTCTGCATGCGCTGCACGACGTATAGCACGGAGGATGCTTGAAGCGGGTGCGCTGCCCAGGCCAAGGCCAGTGCAAGTGCAGCCAACTGCGCGCGTGCGGGCGGGATGGCGGTGGCCAGTAGCAGGGTGCGGAAGAACCATGCCAGCGCGAAGGTGGTCAGAGCATGGATGACGAGATTGGTGGTCTTGAAGACCGATGGGTGAAGCCCGTCGCCACGCCAATGGTCGAAGGCAAAGCTCAGTGTCGGCAGGATCCGGGTAATGCCGCCCGGCTGCAGGCCGAAGAACACCTGGTAGAGCGATTCCATATCCAGCCTGTCGAGATGGACGGCCGGGTTGCGGACGATATTCGATTCGTCATCGAAGATGAAGCTGCCGCTCAGTCCGGGGAGCAATAGCAAACCGGCCAGCAGGGCGCATACCAGGCTGGCCAGCAGGAACCGGCGGTTCGTCGATGTCATGGAGTTCGCATGGGTGGTTGACAGACTGGAGGATTATCGACGTTTCATCGATGCTCGGCACGACTGTGCGCGATGGAACTGTCCCGATCGAGGCGCGACGTGCGGGGGTGGGGCAGGCGCAGGCAGTGGACGCGCTGTCAGGTAGCGCTCCATAGGAGTTCGGCTATGGAGTCAACGTACAGTTGCCGCTGTCCATTTCGCAGGTGGTCAGCCGGTTGCCCGGCGATTGCGGCGTGCCGGTGATGTCGGTAGTCAGATCTACTGCGCTCTCGGCGGAACTGCAGGCGCGCTGCGGTGGTGCGTTCGGCGTGCTGCCGTTGTACAGGGTGGCCAGCGCGAAATTCGCGTAGCTTTTCATCTCCGCCTGGCAGGCGCCTTCGGCCGAGCGGATGCGGTACTCGTTGTACGCCGGCAGCGCGATGGCAGCAAGGATGGCGATGATCGCGACCACGATCATCAGTTCGATCAATGTGAAGCCCTTGGTAGTACGTGACATTGCACCGCCCCCTGAGCAGCTCTAGCCCTTCGTTTGGAGACGCAAGAATCGAGCCACTCCCTCGTGAAAACTGGCCAATGAAGTGCATTGGAGCAAAAAAAACCCCTCTTGCGAGGGGCTTTTGGTAAGACAGAAAAAAGAACTGCGATTTTGCAGATGAGTTACAGAGACTCACCCGGCTGGGCACAAGTGGCCGAGGCCGCCGAACACTGGGTGGTGTCCTGGCCAGGCGACGCGGGGGTGAACGTAATGGTGCTGTTATTGGAGACAGCAGCGTAGCTCACAGTGCCAGACACAGACGCGCACGCTTCGTTCGGCGGAGCAGTGACGTTCATGTCCGACTGTGCAGCCGCCACGGCTGAATTCATGTAGGCCTTGGCCTCGGCTTGGCAGGCGCCTTCGGCCGAACGGATGCGGTACTCGTTGTACGCCGGCAGCGCGATGGCGGCCAGGATGGCGATGATCGCGACCACGATCATCAGTTCGATCAGGGTGAAGCCTTGCTGGTTGTTCTTCATGGTTGTGTATCCCCTAGGAGTGATTTGAAACTTCACGTGCCGCGTGGCCCAACTGCTTCGGTCCGTCGGCAGCCGTGCGACACCGCACGTGCACGGGGAATATACGCACATCGCGTGCCAATGCGGCCCTTGGCGATTCGGGTGTGCCGATCTGCAATCGGGCTCACGGATTTGCGCTGGCGCGGCGCAGCAGATGCTGACAAAAAAGGTCTGTTTGTTGATCTGAATTGACGTAGATTGTCACTTTTTGAGGGAGTCGTGGGTCGGAATGTGACGCGTTTCGCATACGTGGGTTTCGCGGTGCTTTCCGGTGCGCGGGGTAGGACGGCGTCGCGGCGACGCCAGGGCGTTCGGAGATTGCCGGAATTGCGCCGGCAGAGGGCGTTGTTGGGCACGGAGGGGCGGCATTGGCCCTGGTGGCTTGGGGCGTGCCGGTGGTGTTCGTGGCGAGTGATCGATGGGGAGGGGAGCCGTCGGGGGCGTAGCCCCGACCTACGGTACGTTGGGATTGCACCCTGACAACCGACGTAGGTCGGGGCTACCGCCCCGACGCCCCGCTTCTTGAGCTTGTACCGCAGCGCCCGGAAGGTGATGCCCAGGGCGGCGGCCTTGGTCTTGTTGTAGCGGTTTTCCTGCAGGGCCTGCTGGATGACGGCGCGTTCGATCTCCTCGATGTACGAGGGCAGGGTGCTGCCGGGATTACGCGGCTAGGCTGCCTTGTGTGTTAGGGGCTGGATGCGTTCAAGGTCTTCATGCAGCGTGTCCCGGGCGCATTCGGTGTCGTAGCGCGCCTGGCCGCGCAGCCAGTAGCCGTCGGTGAGGCTGAAGTAGCGGCACAGGCGCAGGTCGGTATCGGCGGTGATGGCGCGCTTGCCGGCAACGATGTCACCGATGCGCTGCGGCGGGACACCGATGTCCTTGGAGAGGCGGTAGCGGGTGATGCCCATCGGCTCCATGAAGTCATGCAGCAGGATCTCACCGGGGTGGATGGGGCGCAGTCGTTTGGCCATGGAGGTTTCCTCAGTGGTAGTCGACGATCTCGACATCGGAGGCCTCCGTGCCCTGCCAGCGAAAGCACACGCGGAACTGGTCGTTGATGCGGATGCTGTACTGGCCCTTGCGATTGCCGCGCAGTGCTTCAAGACGGTTGCCCGGCGGGACGCGAAGGTCATCCAGACTTCCCGCCCAGTCGAGCTGTTCGAGCTTGCGTCGTGCCACGGTTTCGATGCTGCTGAAGCGCCGCACCCTGTTCCGCCCGAAAAGCGCCTGCGTGTCCTTGCAGCGGAACGATTTGATCGTCATTCCTACCGATAATAACGAGACACGTTATTAACGTCAAACGTTATACGGGAGGTGGATCACGCCCTGCGAGTGGCGCTCGCGGCCGCGTCAGTCGATGCCGAGCTTCTTCAGCTTGTACCGCAGCGCCCGGAAGGTGATGCCCAGGGCGGCGGCGGCCTTGGTCTTGTTGTAGCGGTTTTCCTGCAGGGCCTGCTGGATGGCGGCGCGCTCGATTTCTTCGATGTACGAGGGCAGGGCGCTGCTGGCGGTTTCGCGGGGGCCGAGGGTGCGCGGGTCGGGCGGGGTGGCCGGGGCGTCGGGGTTGCCGGCGGCCGCGGCGTTGGCGCTGACGAAGGCGGAGGCGACGGCGGCGGGGGTCACGCTTTGCTGGGCAGGCAGGCGCAGGTCGTCGGCGTGGATGGTGTCGCCGTCGGCCAGGGCCAGGGCGCGCTCGAGGATGTTCTCGAACTCGCGCACGTTGCCGGGAAAGGGGTAGGCCTCGAGCGCGGCCAGGGCGTCGGCCGAGAGCTTGGGCGTGCTGCGCTTCATGGCGTGGGCCAGGCGCATGAGGATGGCGTCGGCCAGCAGTGGCAGGTCGCCGGTGCGCTCGCGCAACGGCGGCACGTGCTGTTCGATGACGTTGATGCGGTAGTACAGGTCGTGGCGGAAGCGGCCGTCGTTGACCAGCGCGGCCAGGTCCTTGTGGGTGGCGGAGAGGACGCGCACGTCCACCGGGACTTCGACCGAGGCGCCGACCGGGCGCACGTTCTTCTCCTGGATCGCGCGCAGCAGCTTGACCTGCATCGACAGCGGCAGCTCGGCCACTTCGTCCAGGAACAGGGTGCCGCCGTCGGCGGCCTGGAACAGGCCGGGCTTGTCGGCATGGGCGCCGGTGAAGCTGCCCTTCTTGTGGCCGAAGAATTCGCTTTCCATCAGCTCCGACGGGATCGCGCCGCAGTTGACCGGCACGAACGGCCCGCCGGCGCGCGCGCCCTGGGCGTGGATGGTGCGGGCGACGAGCTCCTTGCCGGTACCCGACTCGCCGCTGATGTGCACCGGCGCCTGGCTGCGAGCGACCTTGGCGATGGTCTGGCGCAGGGCCACCATCGGTTCGGAATTGCCGAGCAGGCGGCTGGCTTCCTCGGGCTGGGCCTGGCGCTTGTTGTTGAGTTCGAGCGCCTGGCGTACCAGGCCGCGCAGGACGTTGATGTCCAGCGGCTTTGCGACGAAGTCGAAGGCGCCGGCCTTGAGTGCCTCCACCGCGGCCTCGACGTTGCCGAAGGCGGTGATCATGGCCACCGGGGTATTGGGGAAGCGGGTGGAGATGTCGCTGATCAGCTCGAGCCCGGAGCCGTCGGGCAGGCGCATGTCGGTCAGGCACAGGTCGTAGGAGACGGTGGCCAGCATCTCGCGCGCGGCGGCGAGGGTGGGGGCGGTATCGGTCCGCAGGCCCATCCGGCCCAGGGTGAGGACCAGCAGCTCGCGGATATCGTGTTCGTCATCGACGATCAGGGCGCTGCGTGTCTCGCTCATGCACGAAAACCTTGCTGGGGGAACCGGTCAAGTGACCAACAGCGGCAATTTTAAGCCTTTTACGCGCATTGCAGGGAACTCAGGACACATTCGATCCGTGCTGCGGCGTGGTTTTGCGGGTGGAACGCGGCCGGGTGGCGGGTTTGCGTGGGAGGCGGGAGGCGCGAACCGATGATTGAGGGCAGGGAAGGCGGGCCGCCGGATGAGGAGATGGTGGAGAAGGCGGAGGCGGTTGGCGACGGGACTTTTTCTCGGGTCGAGGGTTGGGATTGTCCTGGCGTGGTGTCCGCCGCCGCAGGTCGGGGCTGCGCCCCCGACGCGCTTTTCGCACGGCGAATCGTCAGGCCGACGGCAGGGCGTCCGGGCCGGGCAGGGTGAGGCGGAAGCAGGCGCCGCCGGCGGGGACGGAGATGTATTCGAGGTTGGCGCCGTTGGCGCGGCCCAGTTCGCGGGCGATGTACAGGCCCAGGCCGGTGCCATGCTCGGAGGTGGTGAAGAACGGGCGGAACAACTGCGCCGCGACGGCGTCCGGGATGCCGGGGCCGCGGTCGAGGACTTCGATCACCGGGTGCTCGCCGCGCTTTTCCACGCGCAGGATCACCCGCGCCGGCTGGCCGGGCATGCGGCCGTAGCGCAGCGAGTTCTGCAGCAGCACGGTGAGCACCTGCTGCAGGTGGCGCGGGTCGACCAGCACCGGCAGGGTCGGTACGCCGTGGCTGAACTTGATCTCGTCCAGGTCCGGCGGGATGGTTTCGAGGTATTCGTCGAGGAAGCGGCGCACGAAGGCGACCAGGTCGATGTTCTCCGGCTGGGCGCGCTCGCGGCGGGCCAGGCCGAGCACGCTTTCGACGATGCCGTTGGTGCGCATGCACTGCTGGTGGACGATCTGCAGCAGGCGGTGGTCGCCGTCGTCGAGGTTGGTCGACTCTTCCAGCAGCTGGGTGGCGTAGCTGATCGCCGCCAGCGGGTTGCGGATCTCGTGGGCGAGGCTGGCCGAGAACCGGCCCATCGCGGCCAGGGTCAGCGATTCGGCGCGGCGCGAGACCATCGAGGTGTCGTCGAGGAACACCAGCGTGGTCTCGCCGTCGACCAGCAGGCGGGCGAAGCGGGGCAGCACTTCGGTCTGCTCGTCGCCGTCGAGCAGGATCGGGATGTCGCTGCTCACGTCGTCCTTGCGCCAGGCGGCCAGCCGGGTGGCGAGTTCCGGGGCGAAATCGCGCACGTTGCGCGGCTTGCCGTCGACCATCAGGTCGATGTCGCCCAGCAGCATCATCGCCGCCTCGTTGGCCAGGCGCACGAAGCCGCTGCGGTCGACCAGCAGCACGCCGGTGCGCATGCGGCGGATGATCAGGCCGTTGACCTCATTGAGGTTGGCGACCTCGGCCGCGCGCAGGCTGGCCACGGCGTGGGACTCGCGCATCTGCCGGCCGAGCAGGTTGCTGACCGTGGCCATGGCGAAGAAGCTGACCGAGAACATCAGCACTTCGGCGAACGGGCGCTCGGCGGCGGCGCCGCCGAAGGTGTTCCACAGGTACTCGCCGACCACGGCGCAGGCGGCCGCGGCGGCCACGGCCATGGCCAGCGGCAGCGGCACCAGCAGCGCGGCGGCGCCGACGTTGAACAGCAGCATCATCGCCACGCCCGGCGCGGCGCCGGGGACGGCGTGGGTGATCAGGGCGGCGACCACGATGTCGACGCCGACCCCGACGCAGGCCTGCCAGCCGAGGGACGAGCGGTCGCGGCGCGTGGCCAGCAACAGCGCCAGCGCCATCGGCAGGTAGGCGATCGCCACCGCCATGGCCAGGAACGGATCGCGCGGCTCGCCGATCAGCCCGCCGAAGGGACTGAACACCATCAGCGCCAGCAGCGCGGCCTCGAGCGTGCGGTACAGCGCGAACAGGTACAGCTCGCGGCGCAGCGCGTCTTCGGCGGTATCGGAGCGGGTGGGGGTGCGCGTCAAGGGCGGGCGGTCCATGCGGCGACTCCGGCCGAGTATAGGGGCGCGTAGGTCGGGGCTACGCCCCCGACACCCCGCGGTCCGAAGACAACCCGCGGAAAGAGCTTTGGCCCCCTCCCCTGCGAAGGCAGGGGGTGAGGAAGGCCGCTTGCGAGCCATTGGCTCGCGGCCTGACGAACGCCATCGAGCTGTGCTCGATGGCCGGACGGGTAGGGGAGGGGTGCCTTTGGGATCATCGCGAACCGTGACCACCCCCTCCCAACCTCCCCCTGCCGTCGCAGGGGGAGGGGCAACAGCCAGGCCCGGTTTTGCCCACGGCCCCCGCATCGGCGAGAATGGCAGGCCCGCCCGCGCCCTTCGGCTGCCTTACCCGGCAGCGACGGCCGCCCGCGGCCCGGCCAGCGGCCGGCCTGTCTTCCCACGCACGGACCCCACATGAATTTCCACGAATACCAGGCGAAGCAGTTGTTTGCCGATTACGGCATTGCAGTCCCGGCCGGGCGCGTCGCGCGCACGCCGGAAGAAGCGGTCGACGCCGCCAAGGCGATCGGCGGCGACTTCTGGGTCGTCAAGGCGCAGATCCATGCCGGCGGCCGCGGCAAGGCTGGCGGCGTCAAGCTCGCCCGCACCCTCGACGAGGTGCGCGAGTACGCCAAGGGCATGATCGGCCAGACGATGGAGACCTACCAGTCGGCCGGCGTCGCGCTGCCGATCGACCAGGTGCTGGTCACCCAGGCCACCGACATCGCCCAGGAGCTGTACCTGTCGGTGCTGGTCGACCGCGGCACGCAGTCGGTGACCTTCATCGCTTCCAGCGAGGGCGGCGTGGAGATCGAGAAGACCGCCGAGGAAAACCCCGACGCGATCCAGACCCTCAACGTCAACTTCGTGCAGGGCCTGCAGCCCTACCAGTGCCGCGACATGGGCTTCGCCCTGGGCCTGACCGCCAAGCAGGTCAACCAGCTGACCAAGATCATGCTGGGCCTGTACAAGCTGTTCAACGAGAAGGACCTGGCGCTGGTGGAGCTCAACCCGCTGGCGATCCTCAAGTCCGGCGAACTGGCCGTGCTCGACGGCAAGGTCAACTCCGACGACAACGCCACCTTCCGCCACCCCGACCTGGCCGCGATGCGCGACATCCGCCAGGAAGACGAAACCGAAGTGAAGGCCAGCCAGTACGACCTCAACTACGTGACCATGGACGGCAACATCGGCTGCATGGTCAACGGCGCCGGTCTTGCGATGGCGACGATGGACGTGATCAAGCTGGAAGGCGGCGAGCCGGCCAACTTCCTCGACGTCGGCGGCGGCGCGACCAAGGAGCGCGTGACCGAGGCGTTCAAGCTGATCCTCTCCTCCGACGACGTGAAGGCGATCTTCGTCAACATCTTCGGTGGCATCGTGCGCTGCGACATGATCGCCGAGGGCATCATCGCCGCGGTCAAGGAAGTCGACGTCAAGGTGCCGGTGGTCGTGCGCCTGGAAGGCACCAACGTCGAGGAAGGCAAGGCGCTGCTGAAGTCCAGCGGCCTGGCGATCACGCCGGCCGACGACATCAACGACGGCGCGAAGAAGGCGGTCGAGGCGGCGAAGGCCGCCTGACGCAGGGCGGGCCCTGACCCGCCACCGCGCGATCGAATCGAAGCGTAGGGCGGGTCTTGACCCGCCATTGCAGAAAATCAAAACGGCGGGTCAAGACCCGCCCTACGGGAATCTCCAATGTCTGTATTGGTCAACAAGAGCACCAAGGTCATCGTCCAGGGCTTCACCGGCACCCAGGGCACCTTCCACGCCGAGCAGATGCTCGACTACGGCACCAAGGTCGTCGGCGGCGTGACGCCGGGCAAGGGCGGCAGCGAACACCTCGGCCTGCCGGTGTTCAACACCGTCGCCGAAGCGGTCGCCGACACCGGCGCCAACGCGTCGGTGATCTACGTCCCACCACCGTACGCGGCCGACGCGATCCTGGAAGCCGCCGACGCCGGCATCAAGGTCATCGTCGCGATCACCGAGGGCATCCCGGTGCTGGACATGCTGCGGGTCAAGAACACGCTGAAGGGTTATGACGACGTCGTGCTCGTCGGCCCCAATTGCCCGGGCATCATCACTCCCGGCGAGTGCAAGATCGGGATCATGCCGGGTCACATCCACCAGCCGGGCAAGGTCGCGATCGTCTCGCGCTCGGGCACGCTGACCTACGAAGCGGTCAAGCAGACCTCCGACGCGGGGCTGGGCCAGTCGACGGTGATCGGCATCGGCGGCGACCCGATCAACGGCCTGAACTTCATTGACTGCCTGAAGCTGTTCCAGGACGACGCCCAGACCGAGGGCATCATCATGGTCGGCGAGATCGGCGGCAGCGCCGAGGAAGAGGCGGCGGAGTTCATCGCCGAATACGTGACCAAGCCGGTGGTCGGCTTCATCGCCGGTGCCAGCGCGCCGAAGGGCAAGCGCATGGGCCACGCGGGCGCGATTGCCTCCGGTGGTGCGGGCACGGCCGAGGGCAAGTTCGCGGCGCTGGAGAAGGCGGGCGTGACGACGGTGAAGTCGCCCGGCGACCTGGGCGCGGCGATCGCGAAGAAGCTGAAGGGCTGAGGTTTCGCCTGCCACGCTCGAACGAAAGGCCGCCTCCGGGCGGCCTTTTTCGTGGAGTCGCGTTGACATGCGTGCTTTTGATGCGCATCATTCATGCGCATTCAGGAGGATCAGATCATGCGCATCCGCGAGGATTACGCCGGATACGGCAAGCGTGCCACCAACGTCAGCGTCAACCAGGGACTGCTGGAAGATGCGAAGGCGTTGGACATCAACCTGTCCGCCACGCTGGAAAAGGCGCTGGAAGCCGAAGTGCGTGCGAGGAAGCGCGAACAGTGGCTGGAAGAGAACCGCGAAGCCATCGCCGCCTACAACGCACGCATCGAGCGCGACGGCGTGTTCAGCCCGATGTTCCGAAAGTCCTGATGCGTCAGTTCTGCGTGTACCGCAACCTCAATGCAGCCACGCGCTCCGCGTACCCGCTGCTGCTCAACGTCCAGAGTGACCTGATCTCCGAAACAGGAACGCGCGTGGTGGTGCCGATGATGCGTGCGGATCGCGGCATGCCCGCAATGCCGCCCCTCGTGCCGACGGTTCCGGTCAAGGGCAAGGCCCACGTGCTGGTGACGCCCTTGCTTGCCGGCGCGGAACTCGCTGACCTCGGCGCGCTCGAGGCGGATCTTTCCGAAGATCGCGGCACGATAATGGCGGCCCTCGACTTGCTGGTTTCGGGCATCTGACATGCACCGCCTCCGCATCGCCCTCGCCCAGTTCGACTTCGCCGTCGGCGCCGTCGCCCGCAACGCCGAGCGCATCGCGGCGATGATCGTCGAGGCGCGTGACCTGCATCGCGCCGACGTGGTGCTGTTCCCGGAACTGGCGCTCAGCGGCTACCCGCCCGAGGACCTGCTGGCGCGGCCGCAGTTCCTGCTCGACTGCGAGGCGGCGCTGCAGCGCATCGCCGAAGGCGTCGACGGCATCGTGGCGATGGTCGGCTGGCCGCAGTCGGCCGGCAGCGTGGTCTACAACGCGGTCAGCGTGCTGCGCGGCGGGGCGATCGAGACGACATACCGCAAGCGCGAACTGCCCAACTACGCGGTGTTCGATGAGCGCCGCCATTTCGACGTCGATCCGGACGGCGGGCCGTGCGTGGTCGAGGTGAACGGCGTGGGCGTGGGCGTGATGATCTGCGAGGACCTGTGGTTCCCGGAGCCGCTGGCGCAGACGGTGGCCGCGGGCGCGCAGGTGGTGCTGGTGCCCAACGCCTCGCCCTTCGAGCGCGACAAGCACGCCCAGCGTGATGCGCTGCTGGAGGCGCGCGTGCGCGAATCGGCGGTGGCGGTGGCCTACCTCAACACGGTCGGCGGGCAGGACGGGCTGGTGTTCGACGGCGCCTCGGTGCTGGCCGACGCGGGCGGCCATGTGCATCCGGCTGCGCGCGCGTTCGAGTCGCACTGGCTGGTGGCGGACTTCGATGCCGGCAGCGGCGCGTTCACCCCGGTCGCCTGGCCGGTGGAGGAGGACGAGGGCCGCGACGCGCTGGCGTGGCGGGCGATCGTGCTCGGCACCCGCGACTACTGCCGCAAGAACGGCTTCGACAAGGTGTGGCTGGGGCTGTCGGGCGGGATCGACTCGTCGGTGGTGCTGGCGGTGGCGGTGGATGCGCTGGGCGCCGACAACGTCACTGCGGTGCGCATGCCATCACGATACACGGCGGACATGTCGAACGACCTGGCGCAGGAGCAGTGCGATGCGCTGGGCGTGCGGTTGCTGGCGCTGACGATCGAAAAGCCGTTCCAGGGTTACCTCGACGCGCTGGCCGACGTGTTCGAGGGCCATGAAGCCGATACCACCGAGGAGAACCTGCAGTCGCGCACCCGCGGCGCGCTGCTGATGGCGCTGAGCAACAAGTTCGGCGGGCTGGTGCTGACCACCGGCAACAAGAGCGAGTACGCGGTCGGCTACGCGACGATCTACGGCGACATGTGCGGCGGCTATGCGCCGATCAAGGACCTGTACAAGACCGAGGTGTTCGCGGCGGCGAAGTGGCGCAACGCGATCGCCGGCGCGCCGGTGATCCCGCCAGCGGTGATCGCGCGGCCGCCGTCGGCGGAGTTGCGCGCCAACCAGCTCGACCAGGATTCGCTGCCGCCCTACGACGTGCTCGACGCAATCCTGCTGCGCCACATCGACCAGGACCAGGCCCGCGACGAGATCGTCGCCGCCGGCTTCGACGCGACCACCGTCGACCGCGTGCTGCGGCTGGTGCGCACCAGCGAGTGGAAGCGCCACCAGGCGGCGCCGGGGCCGAAGGTGTCGCGACGGGCCTTCGGCCGTGAGCGCAGGTACCCGATCAGCAACGGCTACGGCGGCTAGCCGCGTACCGGGAGCCGTAGGTCGGGGCTACGCCCCCGACGCCCGCGATGTCAGAAACCACGCCAAGAGCCGTCGGGGATGTAATCCCGACCTGCGAAAACGCCGCCCATGGGCGGCGTTCCGGTGCGGCATTGCCGGCAGCTCAGTCCTCGTTGTCCAGCGCCGATTTCTCGCCAGCGAACGGGTTGAGCTTGCGGATCGTCCACGGGTAGTCGGGCCAGTCGCCATTGAAGTAGGCATGCTGGGGGTCGTTGGCCTTGAGCACGCGCTCGGCGTCCGCGGCCAGGGTCTCGTTGCCCAGGCCGGTGTAGGCCGCGGCCAGCAGGGCGACGGCGTCGTTCTGGTATTCGCTCTGCGGGTAGGTCTCCAGCAGGTACTTGGCGCGTTCGATCGCGCTGACGTTGGCCCCGCGGCGCAGGTAGTACAGCCCCACTTCCATGTCGTGGCGCGCGAACAGGTTGCGCAGCGCCACCATCCGCTGGCGCGCGTCGGCGGCGTAGCGGCTGTTGGGGTAGCGGGTGGTCACGGTGTTGAAGTCGTTGTAGCCCTGCATCGGCGTGGCCAGGTCGCGGCGGCTGGCGTCGAGCGTCCACACCCGCTGCAGGAAGACCGTGTCGCGGTTGGCGTTCACCAGCCCGCGCAGGTAGTACATGTAGGCGATGTTGCGATGGGTGGGGTAGGTGCGGATGAAGCGGTCGATCGAGGAGATCGCCTCCTCGTTGTTGCCGCTCTTGTACTGGGCGTAGGCGGTTTCCATCAGCGCCTGCTCGGTGTACGGGCCGTACGGGTACTGCGCGACCAGCCGCTTGTAGGTCGTGACCGCGCCGCTCCAGTTGCCGCCGTGCATCTGCTTCTGGCCCTTGGCGTAGATCTCTTCGACCGGCTGGCCTTCGACGGAATCCTTGTCCTTGAACATGCCCTTCAGGCGCGCGCAGCCCGAGGCGGTGAACAGCACCAGCAGCAGGAGCAACAGCACGTTGCGGACGTGGTGCGGGGAGGACGGGCGTGGGGTCATGGGGGGCCGATTGGTCGCGGAAGGCACGAAGGGCGGATAATAACAGCCCGTGATCGCCATCGCGGTTCGCGACTGAACCCAGACCGTCCGTATGCCCAACCACTCCGCGCCCGAGCGCGCCCAGCCCGAACAGCGCAGCGCCCAGGTGCCTGAATCCGCGGCCGGCCGCCGTTTCGACGCCGTCCTGGCCGAGCTGTTCCCCGAGTTTTCGCGTTCGCGCCTGGCCGAATGGATCAAGTCCGGCGACGCCCTGCTTGATGGCAACACCGTCCGCCCGCGCGAGCCCGTGCGCGGCGGCGAGGCGGTGACCCTGTCGGTGCTGCTCGACACCCAGACCGAGGCCGAGCCGCAGGACATCCCGCTGGCGATCCTGCACGAGGACGCCGACGTCTTCGTCATCGACAAGCCAGCCGGGCTGGTGGTCCACCCGGGCGCGGGCAATCCCGACGGCACCCTGGTCAACGGGCTGCTGTTCCGCGACCCGTCGCTGGCCGCGCTGCCGCGCGCCGGCATCGTGCACCGGCTCGACAAGGACACCTCCGGCGTGATGGTGGTCGCGCGCACGCTGCAGGCGCACGCGGCGCTGGTCGAACAGCTGTCCGCGCGCGCCGTGCATCGGCAGTACCTGGCGATCGTGGTCGGTGCCCTGGTCAGCGGCGGCACCGCCAGCGCCGCGATCGACCGCCACCCGCGCGACCGCCTGCGCATGGCGGTGCGCGACGACGGCCGGGACGCGGTCACCCACTACCGCCTGCGCGAGCGCTTCCGCGCCCACACCGCGCTGGAGTGCCGCCTGGAAACCGGCCGCACCCACCAGATCCGCGTGCACATGGCGCACCTGAAGCACCCGATCCTGGGCGACCCCCTGTACGGCGGTGCGCTGAAGCTGCCGCGTGCGGCGTCGGAGGAACTCGTGGCGGCGCTGCGCGGGTTCAGGCGCCAGGCGCTGCACGCCGAGGTGCTGGAGTTCGTCCACCCGCTCAGCGGGCAGCCGCTGCGCTGCAGCGCGCCGGTGCCGGAGGACATGCTCGAACTGATGCGGTTGCTGCGTGAGGACAACGCGGCGCAGGCGGGGGCCGGGCGTCGGTGAGGGTCGCCAGGGGCTCTGGCGCAGCAGATTTCATGCTGGAGGCGAACTGGGATGCTCCGGCGAACGTGCATGCTTTCACCACGCTGCGCTTCGGCGCCGGGAGTTCGCAGGCGCCGTTCGACAGCTTCAACCTGGGCAACGCGCGGGCCGCGGACGGGGATGATCCCGCAGTGGTAGCGCGCAATCGCGCCGAACTGGTCGAGCGCGCCGGCCTGCCGTCGTTGCCGCGCTGGCTGCGGCAGGTGCATGGGACGAGGGTGTTGCGGTTTGGGGCGGAAACCCATCCCCACCCCAGCCCGCCCGGCCCTCAGGCGCAGCCTTCGGGCGTTCGGTCGAGCGCAGACCAGTGGTCCGCGAGCGCTCGCCCTCACCCCCTTGAAGGGGAGGGAGCCAGGACAGGGGCAGGAGCAGAAGCGGAACCTGAGGCCGATGCCGCTGTCACCGCGATGCCGGGCGTCGTGCTCGCCATCGTCACCGCCGACTGCCTGCCCGTGGTTTTCGCCGCGCGCGACGGCAGCGAGGTGGGCGCGGCGCACGCCGGTTGGCGGGGGCTGGCGGCCGGCGTGCTGGAGGAAACGGTGGCGGCGATGAGCACCATGCCCGGCGATCTCGTCGCCTGGCTCGGTCCGGCCGCCGGGCCGGATGCCTACGAGATCGGCGAAGAGGTCTTCGACGCCTTCGTCGCGCGCGACCCGCGCGCGCAGGCCGCATTCACCGCGACCCGCCCCGGCCACTGGCGCATCGACATGTATGAATTGGCGCGGCAGCGACTGGCCGATGCGGGTGTCACGGCCGTGCACGGCGGCGGCCTGTGCACGATCTCCGACCCGCGGCGCTTCTTTTCCCACCGTCGCGACGGCCGCAGCGGCCGCATCGCCACCCTGGCCTGGATCGCATGACGCCGACCCTGTTCCAGGCCCTGCTCGGGGCCTCGTTCTATTCGCTGGCCCCGGCCGTGCGCGCGCTGCACGACGTTCGCGGGCGTGCCCGCTACGCCGGCCGGGCGACGATCGCGCGCGGGCGCAACCCGCTGGGCCGGCTGTGCGCGGCGGTGGCCGGACTGCCGAAGGCGCGCGAGGACGTACCGACCACGGTCGATTTCGACGCGCGCCCGGACGGCGAGACCTGGCAGCGCAACTTCGGCGGCCAGCGCATGCGCTCGCGCCTGCGCCGCGATGGCCGCCTGCTGGTCGAACGGCTGGGTCCGGTGCGGTTCCGCTTCGCCCTGCACGCGCAGGACGGCGATCTGTGGTGGCGCGTCAACGGCGTGAAGCTGCTCGGCGTGCTGCCGCTGCCGGCGTCGCTGTTCGACGGCGTGTACTGCCGCGAGGGCGAGCACGAAGGGCGCTATACGTTCGAGGTCGAAGCGGCGCTGCCGCTGTGCGGGCGGCTGATCCGCTACGAGGGCTGGCTTGAACCCGCCGAATCCGCCTGATCCCGCCGCCGGCGACGCGATCATCGTGTTCGATGGCGTCTGCGCGCTGTGCAGCGGCTGGGTCGGGTTCCTGCTTCGCCACGACCATGCGCGCCAGTTCCGCTTCGCGGCGATGCAGGACGCCGCCGGGCGCGGACTGCTCGCCGCGCATGGCCTCGACCCGGACGACCCGATGTCGTTCCTGCTGCTCGACGCGTCCGGCGCGCGTACCGACAGTGACGCGATCATCGCGGTGCTGGCGCGGCTCGGCGGCGCCTGGCGCGCCGCGCGGTTGCTGCGCCTGGTGCCGCGCTGGCTTCGCGATCCGCTGTACCGCCGCCTGGCGCGCAACCGCTATCGCTGGTTCGGCAGGCGCGAGGCCTGCTACCTGCCGCCAGTGGCAGAGCGCGCCCGCTTCCTGTAGGTCGGGGTTACGCCCCCGACGGCTCCTGGCTCGGCGTCGCACTGGCGCGGCGCCGGGGTAACGCGACACAAAGATCAAGAGCCGTCGGGGGCGTAACCCCGACCTACGGTGTCCGGCTGACGTTGCTCGAGCCGGGCAATGCCCCGGCGCCTCGCATGCGTGGTGCGATGCAACCCGGCGACGCCGTCGTAATGACCTGGCGGCGACAATACGCGTCTCCCTCCACGAGTCTTCGACATGACCGCCCAGACCCGCGACGATCTTTCCGCCGTACCCGGCGTCGCGCCGATCCGCGACGCCGCCACCGCCGGCTTCGTGTTCAACCACACCATGCTGCGGGTCAGGGATCCGCGCGTGTCGCTGGACTTCTACACCCGCGTGCTCGGCTTCGCGCTGGCGCGCAAGGTGGATTTCGAACAGGCGAAGTTCTCGCTGTACTTCCTGGTGCTGGCCGAACTCGCCGAGATGCCGGACGACGACGAAGGTCGCCGCCAGTGGCTCGCGCGCCAGCGCGGCGTGCTTGAACTGACCCACAACCATGGCACCGAGTCGCAGCCGGCGCCCGTCTACCACGATGGAAACAGCGAGCCGCGCGGCTTCGGCCATATCTGCGTGAGCGTGCCCGACGTGCGCGCGGCGTGTGCGCGGATGGAGGCGCTGGGCGTGCCGTTCCAGAAGAAGCTCAGCGACGGCAGCATGCGCGGGATCGCCTTCATCAAGGATCCGGATGGCTACTGGATCGAGCTGATCCAGCCCGCGCCGCTGGCCGACTGAGCCTGTCGGCGCGCCCGGAGCTTGCACATTGTTCCGCGGCCGTCGACCGCTGTTGCGCGAAAGCGATTGCCGCTGGCGCGGCCGTGCCGCAACATGCCGGTCACATCGACGGCCGCGCTGCCGCGGCACAGCCCACCCCCGGGAGACCACAATGTCGCATCTGCCTGTTCCGTCCCGCCGTGCGCTCGCATGGCGTCCGCTCGCGCTTGCCATCGCCCTGGTGCTGTCCGCGGCCGCGTTCGCGCAGGACGCGCCCGAACCCGCGACCGCAAGCCAGGACGCGGATCCCGCGAACCAGGCCGCGACCCTGGACGCGGTCGAGGTCACCGCGCAGCGCCGGGTGGAGAACGTGCAGGACGTGCCGGTCTCGATCAGCACGGTGAACGGCGTGCAACTCGAAGCGCTCGCCTCGGGCGGCGCCGACATCCGCTTCCTGTCCGGTCGCGTGCCCAGCCTCAACATCGAGTCCTCCTACGGCCGCGCCTTCCCGCGCTTCTACATCCGCGGCCTGGGCAACACCGACTTCGACCTCAACGCCTCGCAGCCGGTGTCGCTGGTGTACGACGAGGTGGTGCAGGAAAGCCCGCTGCTGAAGGGCTTCCCGGCCTTCGACCTGGAGCGCATCGAAGTGCTGCGCGGGCCACAGGGCACGCTGTTCGGGCGCAATACGCCGGCCGGCGTGGTGAAGTTCGAGTCGGTCAAGCCTTCACAGGAATTCGGCGGCTACGCGAAGGTCGGCTACGGCACCGACAACATGTGGAACGTGGAAGGCGCGGTCGGCGGCCCGCTTACAGACCGCTGGTCGGCCCGCGCCTCGGTGCTGTACCAGCGCCGCGACGACTGGGTCGACAACACGTACCCGGGCCCGAACGACGGCTTCGAGGGTTTCGACGAATCGGCCGCGCGCGTGCAGTTCCTGTACGAGGGCGATGCGTTCGAGGGCCTGTTCAACCTGCACCGGCGCAACATGAACGGCACCGCGCGGCTGTTCCGCGCCAACATCATCGAGCCGGGCAGCAACGACCTGGCCGACGGCTTCGACCGGGACAAGGTCTCCAACGACGGCGTCAACTTCTCCGATTTGGAAACCTGGGGCGGCAGCGCGCGCCTGCGCTGGGACCTGGGCCGGGTGAGCCTGTATTCGATCACCGGCTACGAGACCGTTGAATCGCTCAACCGCGGCGACATCGACGGCGGCTACGGCGCGGTGTTCCTGCCCGACTCCGGCCCCGGCCTGATCCCATTCGCTTCGGAATCGGCCGACGGGATGCCGGACCACCGGCAGGTCAGCCAGGAGTTCCGCCTCGAGTCGGAGGAGTGGGGCCGCTTCGACTGGCAGGCGGGGCTGTTCTGGTACGACGAGGACATCGCCATCGACAACTTCAACTACGACTCGCTGGCGCCGGGCAATCCGCAGGCCGGCCGCGCGGTGCAGCAGCAGCGCAACAAGACCTGGGCGGTGTTCGCCTCGGGCGACTTCGACGTCACCGACGCGTTCAAGCTGCGCGGCGGCGTGCGCTACACACAGGACGAGAAGGACTTCTCGGCCAGCGTGCTGGAGTCCGCGCCGTTCGGCGCGCCGGTGGCCGGGCCGTACACCGTGTATACCGACGTCGACGACGTCAGCTGGGATTTCAGCGGCGTCTACGCGCTCAACGACGACGTCAACCTGTACGCGCGCGTGGCCAAGGCCTTCCGCGCGCCGTCGATCCAGGGTCGCCTGCTGTTCGCGGTCGCCGGCGCGCCCAACGGCGGCGTGTCCACCGCCGATTCGGAGGAAGTGATCTCCTACGAGGCCGGCATCAAGGCCGACCTGTGGGACCGGCGCGCGCGCATCGGCTTCAACGTGTTCCGCTACGACGTCAGCGACCAGCAGATCATCGCCGTCGGCGGCGGCGCCAACATCGCCACCCTGCTCAACGCCGACAAGACCATCGGCCAGGGCTTCGAGCTCGACGCGCAGGCCTACCTCACCGACAACCTGCTGGTGACGCTGGGCAGCAGCTACAACGATACCGAGATCGACGACCCCGGCCTGGCCGTGCCCGGCTGCGGCGGAGGCTGCACCGTGACCGACCCGGAAACCGCGCCGGGTTCGGGCCTGTACGTCATCGACGGCAACCAGCTGCCGCAGGCGCCCGAGTGGGTGCACAACCTCACCGCGCGCTGGGGCATGCCGGTGGGCGACGACGGCGAGTTCTTCGTCTACACCGACTGGGCATACCGCAGCGAGGTGAACTTCTTCCTGTACGAGTCGATCGAGTTCCGCGGCAAGTCCTCGCTCGAGGGCGGCCTGCGCATCGGCTACAGCTGGGGCTACGGCGACTACGAGGTGGCGCTGTTCGGCCGCAACATCACCGACACCACGCGCATCGTCGGCGGCATCGACTTCAACAACCTGACCGGGTTCATCAACGAGCCGCGCACGATCGGGGTGGAGTTCACCGCGAAGTTCTAGGGAAGCCCCAGGGCTCCCACGTGGTTTTCGTGGAGCGTGCATGCCTGCTAGCAAACACCGCTGGTTCGTCCCCGGCGACCTCAACGGCTTCTTCGGCCTGGTCGTCGACAACCTGTCGATCCTGGGCTTCATCGCCGCCGCGCTGGTCGGGATCTTCGCGATGCCGGCGGACGTGGTGTTCCAGCGCATGTTCCCGGGCACTGCGTTCGGCGTGCTGGTCGGCAACCTCGTCTATACGGTGATGGCGCGGCGGCTTGCCGCGAAAACAGGCCGCGACGACGTCACCGCGATGCCGCTGGGCCTGGATGCGCCGACCAGCATCGGCATGGCGCTGCTGGTGCTGGGGCCGGCGTTCGTGGCGTTCAGGCAGGGCGGCATGGAAGACGATGCCGCGGCGATCGCCACCTGGCAGCTGGGCGCGGCGTCGCTGGTGGTGATGGGCGCGCTCAAGTTCGTGCTGTCGTTCTTTGGCGATGCGGTGACGCGGATCGCACCGCGTGCGGCGCTGCTGGGATCGATCGCGGGCATCGCGCTGGTGCTGATGGGCTTCCTGCCGCTGGTGGAAACGTTCCGCTCGCCGGTGGTCGGCTTCGTCACGCTCGGGCTGCTGCTGTACGTGCTGTTCGCCAAGGGACGGCTGCCGGTGCGGCTGCCGGGCGTGCTGGTCGCATTCCTGGTCGGCACCGCGCTGTACTACGGACTCGGATTGGTAGGCCTCGGTGCACCGGGCTTCGCGCTGCCGCAGGGCGCGGCGCTGCACGTGGCGATCCCGTGGCCGTCGCTGGCATTCGTCGAAGGCCTGCCGGCGACGGTGCCCTACCTGCCGCTGCTACTGCCGTTCGGCCTGCTGATGGTGGTCGGCGGGATCAACGTCAGCGAAAGCGCGCGCGCGGCCGGCGACGACTACCGCACCCGCGACATCCTGCTGGCCGAGGCCTTCTCCACGCTGGTGGCCGGCGTGTGTGGCGGCGTCGCGCAGACCACGCCCTACATCGGCCAGCCCGCGTACAAGCACATGGGCGCGCGCAGCGGCTACACGCTGCTGACCGGCCTGTTCGTCGGCATCGGCGGCATGCTCGGGGTGATCTCCGGCCTGGTGCAGTGGCTGCCGCTGGCGGTGCTGGCGCCGATCATCGTGTACGTCGCGATCGACATCACCGTGCAGGCGTTCCAGGCCACGCCTTCGAAGCACGCGGCGGCGATGGTGCTGGGCTTCCTGCCGTCGGTGGCCTACCTGGTGGCGATCAAGGCCGGCAATCCGGCGTGGATCGCGCCGGAGCAGTTCGCGCGGCTGGCGACCACCGTCGACGGCCACGGCCTGCCGGAGCTGGCGGTGATCCTGGCGCTGGGCAACGGCTTCATCATCACTTCGATGCTGTGGATCTCGACGGTGGTGGCGATGATCGACGGGCGCCTGCTGCGCGCGGCGGTCTGCCTGCTGGTCGCCGCCGCGCTGGCGCTGTTCGGCCTGATCCACTCGGTCGATCCGCGTGGCGGGATCTACCTGCCGTGGGAACTGCAGGGGCTGCCGGCGGTGGTGATGGGGCAGTTCGTGGGCGCGTATGTCGTGCTGGCGGCGGTGCTCGGACTGCTGTCGCTGCAGAAGCCGCAGGTTGGGGCTGCTGCCCCGACGGGCGGTGCCGGAGCAGATCAAGAGCCGTCGGGGATGTAATCCCGACCTGTGACGTGGTGGATGTGGCCGGAACCTCGTAGGTCAGGGCTACGCCCCCGGCGCGCGATCCTGAAGTTGGAATTGGCTTTACGCATCCGACGACTGTCGCAAACGACCGCCCAACGTCTCACGAGATCTTGAAACCATCGCGCGCACCCTTACTTCTGGAGCATCGCCGGCGACGCCGGCCTCCTGATCTCGAGGACACCTGCCCATGCGCATGGACAAACTCACCTCGCGTTTCCAGCAGGCGCTGGCCGACGCGCAGTCGCTGGCCGTGGGCCGCGACAACAACCTGATCGAACCCACGCATCTGCTGCTGGCGCTGCTGGACCAGTCCGGCGGCGGCACGCGGCCGCTGCTCACGCAGGCCGGCGTCAACGTACCTGTGTTGCGCGAGCGGCTCACCGAGACGCTGGACCAGCTGCCGAAGGTGTCCGGGCAGGAGGGCAACATCTCGGTCGGCAACGACCTGGGACGCCTGCTCAACGTCACTGACAAGCTCGCGCAGCAGCGCGGCGATGCGTTCATCGCCTCGGAGTTGTTCGTGCTCGCCGCGCTCGACGACAAGGGCGAGGCCGGACGCGCGCTCAAGGCCGCCGGCGCCGACAAGGCCCGGCTGGAAACCGCGATCGACAACATGCGCGGCGGCGAGAAGGTGGCCGACGAGAACGCCGAGGAAGCGCGCCAGGCGCTGGAGAAGTACACCATCGACCTCACCGCGCGCAGCGAGAAAGGCAAGCTCGACCCGGTGATCGGCCGCGACGAGGAGATCCGCCGCACCATCCAGGTGCTGCAGCGCCGGACCAAGAACAACCCGGTTCTGATCGGCGAGCCGGGCGTGGGCAAGACCGCGATCGTCGAGGGCCTGGCGCAGCGCATCGTCAACAACGAGGTGCCCGAAGGGCTGCGCGGCAAGCGCGTGCTGTCGCTCGACATGGGCGCGCTGATCGCCGGCGCCAAGTTCCGCGGCGAGTTCGAGGAGCGCCTGAAGGCGGTGCTCAACGACCTGGCCAAAAACGAAGGCCAGATCATCCTGTTCATCGACGAGCTGCACACGATGGTCGGCGCCGGCAAGGCCGAGGGCGCGATGGACGCCGGCAACATGCTCAAGCCGGCGCTGGCGCGCGGCGAACTGCACTGCATCGGCGCGACCACGCTCGACGAATACCGCAAGTACGTCGAGAAGGACGCCGCGCTCGAGCGCCGTTTCCAGAAGGTGTTCGTGGGCGAGCCGAGCGTCGAGGACACGATCGCGATCCTGCGCGGGCTGAAGGAAAAATACGCCGTGCACCACGGCGTCGAGATCACCGACCCTGCGATCGTCGCCGCGGCCACCTTGTCGAACCGCTATATCGCTGACCGCCAGCTGCCCGACAAGGCCATCGACCTGATGGACGAGGCCGCCTCGCGCATCCGCATGGAGATCGACTCCAAGCCAGAGGAACTCGACCGCAAGGAGCGGCGCCTGATCCAGCTCAAGATCCAGCGCGAGGCGTTGAAGAAGGAGAAGGACGCCGAGTCGAAGCAGCGCCTGGCCGATCTCGAATCCGAGATCGAAGCGCTCGAGCGCGAGTACAACGACTTGGAGGAAGTGTGGAAGGCCGAGAAGGCCACGCTGCAGGGCGCGACCAAGGTCAAGGAGCAGATCGAGGCCGCCAAGCTGGAGCTCGAATCCGCGCAGCGCCGCCAGGACTTCGCCGCGATGAGCGAGATCCAGTACGGCCGCCTGCCGGAGCTGGAAAAGCAGCTCAAGGCTGCGCAGGAAGCCGAGACGCAGGGCTTCACGCTGCTGCAGGACAAGGTGACTGCCGAAGAGATCGCCGAGGTCGTCGCGCGCTGGACCGGCATCCCCGTGTCGAAGATGCTCGAAGGCGAGCGCGAGAAGCTGTTGAAGATGGAAGAGGCGCTGCACGCGCGCGTGGTCGGCCAGGACGAGGCGATCAAGGTCGTATCCGACGCGGTGCGCCGCTCGCGTGCGGGGCTCGCCGATCCGGATCGGCCGAGCGGTTCGTTCCTGTTCCTCGGCCCGACCGGCGTGGGCAAGACCGAGCTGTGCAAGGCACTGGCCGAGTTCCTGTTCGACAGCAGCGACGCGATGGTGCGCATCGACATGAGCGAGTTCATGGAGAAGCACGCGGTCAGTCGCCTGGTCGGCGCGCCCCCGGGCTACGTCGGCTACGAGGAGGGCGGCTACCTCACCGAAGCCGTGCGCCGGCGCCCGTACAGCGTGATCCTGCTCGACGAGGTCGAGAAGGCGCATCCGGACGTGTTCAACATCCTGCTGCAGGTGCTCGACGACGGACGCCTCACCGATGGCCAGGGCCGCACGGTGGATTTCCGCAACACCGTGATCGTGATGACTTCCAACCTCGGCTCGCAGATGATCCAGGAACTCGAT
>NZ_JBHRYA010000001.1:444668-456233 GCF_042648865.1 Luteimonas soli
TCGACGACATCGTCGTGTTCCACCCGCTGGACAAGGCGCAGATCAAGGAGATCGCGCGGATCCAGATGCGCGGGCTGGAGAGGCGCCTGGCCGAACGCGGCATCCGCATCGAGGTGTCGGACAAGGCGTTCGAGCTGCTGGGCAACGTCGGCTTCGACCCGGTCTACGGCGCGCGCCCGCTCAAGCGCGCGATCCAGCAGCAGCTGGAGAACCCGCTGGCACAGAAGATCCTCGGTGGCGAGTTCGTCAATGGCGACACGGTGAAGGTGGATGCCGAGGGCGGGCAGCTGGTGTTCGTCAAGGGGTAGCGGCAACAGCAACAGCAAATCCCCCGCTGCGCGCTTCGCGCTCCGCCGCCCCCTTTTTCGAAGGGGGCTATGAAGCAGCGGCAAAGGCCGGGTCGCACAATGCCCCCTTTGAAAAAGGGGGGCAGGCCGGCGCGCAGCGCCGGACGGGGGTTTTGCTCTTGATCCTGCGCAGCAACCAGTCCCCTCAACTCACCCCACCGTCCGCGCAGGCCGGTACGGCGGCGTGGCCATCACCATTTCCGCCAGCGAATAGGCCAGTTCGCGCTCGGCCAGCACCGCGCCGTCGGCGCCGTGCTCGAGCAGGTGCCTGACCTCGGTATCGCTGTGTGCGCGCGCCAGCACGGTCAGCCCGGGGTTGAGCGCCTTGAGACGGGCGATCGCTTCCCCGGCTTCCAGTGCGTGCGGGATCGCGAACACCGCCATCTTCGCGCGCTCGGGCCTGGCCTCGAGCATCACTTGCTCGGAGGCGATGTTGCCGCGCACGGTGGGGAAGTCCGCCTCGCGCGCGCTCGCCACCCGGTCGGCATCGCCCTCGACCACCACCACCGGTACGCCGCGCGCCTTGAGCAGCGCGGCGAGCTGGTTGCCCACGCGGCCGTAGCCGACGACGATCGCGTGGTCGGTGACTTCGTCGGGCACGTGGTGCGTCGCCGCGTCCGCGGCCAGGACCGCATCCGCGTCGCGCGCCTGCTGCGCCCGTTCGCCCTCGTCCTGCCGGGCCTGCCAGCGGTCGAGCAGGCGGAAGATCAGCGGGTTGAGCATGATCGAGATCAGCGCGCCGGCCAGGACCAGGTCCTGTGCCTCCGAGGGCATGAGCTCCAGGGTCACGCCGAGTCCGGCGATGATGAAGGCGAACTCGCCGATCTGCGCCAGGCTCGCCGAGATCGTCAGCGCGGTGCTGCGCGGATGCCCGAACGCACGCACGATCAGGTAGGCGGCCGCCGACTTGCCGAACACGATGATGAACGCGGTGGCCAGCACCAGCAGCGGCTGCTCGACCAGGATGTGCGGGTCGAACAGCATGCCCACGGAGACGAAGAACAGCACCGCGAATGCGTCGCGCATCGGCAGCGAGTCCTGCGCCGCCTTGTGGCTGAGTTCGGACTCGTTGAGCAGCATGCCGGCGAAGAACGCGCCCAGCGCGAACGAAACCCCGAACAGCTCGGCCGAGCCCACCGCGATGCCCAGCGCGATCGACAGCACCGCCAGCGTGAACAGCTCGCGCGAGCCGGTGCCGGCGGTGTGTTCGAGCAGCCACGGGATCACCCGTCGCCCGACCACCAGCATCACCGCGACGAACAGCCCCACCTGGATCAGCGTGGTCAGGATCTTGACCACGACGTCGCCGAAGGTGATCGCCTGCTCGCCGTTGGTGCCGAGCACGCTGGCGACGACCGGCATCAGCACCAGCGCCAGCACGCAGGCCAGGTCCTCGACGATCAGCCAGCCCACCGCGATGCGCCCGCGCCGGGTCTCCAGCAGGCGCCGCTCCTCCATCGCGCGCAGCAGCACCACGGTGCTGGCGGTGGCCAGCGAGAAGCCGAAGATGACGCCGTGCAGCGTCGGCCAGCCCAGCAGCGCCGACAGCCCCCAGCCCAGCAGGGTGGCGACGGTGATCTGCACGATCGCGCCGGGGATGGCGATCGCCTTCACCGCCATCAGGTCCTTGAGCGAGAAGTGCAGGCCGACGCCGAACATCAGCAGGATCACGCCGATCTCGGCCAGCTGCGGCGCCAGCGACTGGTCGCCGACGAAGCCCGGCGTGAACGGCCCGGCGATGATGCCGGCGACCAGGTAGCCCACCAGCGGCGACAGCCGCAGCCGCTGCGCGACCATGCCCAGCACGAAGGCCAGCACGAAGCCCACGCACAGGATGGCGATCAGCGAGGTGTGATGCGGCATCGAGGATCCGGCGGGGGACGGAAAACGATAGTGACCGGCCGGCACGATCGATGCAACGCGCGCAGGGCGGGAAACCTTGCAGGAGCGGCGGAAGCCGCGAGCTTTCCCGTCGGTCGTGACGGATACAAGCGGATACAAAAAGCTCGCGGCTCAAGCCGCTCCCACAACTGCCCTGCCTTTGATCGTCATCCCCGCGCAGAGCCTGCCCCCGAAACGCTTCTGATCTGGGGGGCAGTGGCTTGAACGGAGGGGGCAAGCTCGCGGCCGGCGCCGCGCCTGCCAGGGCGCGGCGTCGGCCACAGTGGTCACCAGGTGTAGGCGATCCGCCCGTACACGTACGCACCGTTGAAGCCGGTCGGCGACTGGCTGCTGTACGGGAACTGGTTGTGGTTGGCGTTCGCGGCGATGGTGCGGTCCGGGTACTCGTCCAGCAGGTTGTCCGCGCCCAGGGTCAGCGTCCACTGGTCGCTGGGCTTGAAGCTGGCCGAGGCATCGACCGTCCACGTCGCGCCGTAGGTCTGGTCGAGGGCCGGGTTGCCGCTTTCGCTCACGCGGGTGGTGAACTCGCCGTAGCGGGTTGCGCCCAGGTTGAACGCCCAGCGCGCGAGGTTCCAGTTCGCACCCAGGGTGACCTTGTCGCGCGGGAAGCCTTCCTCGATCCGGCCCTGCTCGTCGCGGCCCACGCGCCAGAACGTGGCGCCCAGGTCGTTGAGCACCTCGGGGTTGGGCGCAATGCGGGTGATCTCGGTCTTGTTGTAGTTGTAGCCGGCGGTGAAGGTGAGCGAGCCGCTGTCGAGGGCGACGTCGTAGCTGCCCACCACGTCGATGCCCTGGGTGCGCGTGTCGATGGCGTTGTTGAAGTAGCGCAGCGCGGTGACGCCGTTGATGCCCAGGTCCTCGAGCAGCTGTTGCGCGGCGGGGTTCTCGCCCACCAGCAGGTTGGACGAGAGCACGATGCGGTCGTCGATCTTGATCTGGTAGGCGTCGATGGTCACGTACAGCCGGTCCACCGGCTGCAGCACCAGGCCCAGGCTGTAGGACAGCGACGTCTCGGCCTGCAGCGGCTCGGCGCCCAGCGCGCGCGCGGCCGGGCTGGTAGCGGGGAAGGTGCCCGAGTCGAAGAAGCGGTCCAGCGCGCCGTTGTAGTTCGAGGTCACCACCTGGTAGTGCTGCTGCGACAGCGACGGCGCGCGAAAGCCGCTGGCCACGGTGCCACGCAGCGCCACCGCATCGCTGAACGCGTAGCGCGCCGAGAGCTTGCCCGAGGTCTCGCTGCCGAAGTCGCTGTAGTCCTCGTAGCGCCCGGCGATGCCGGCGGAGAACTTGTCCGTGAAGTCGGCCTCCAGGCCGGCATAGACGGCGTAGCTGTCGCGGTCGAAGTGGCCGGAGTTGGTCGGCGTGAAGCCCTGGAAGCCCTGTGCGCCACCGTTCTGGTACGACGCCGGCTCGCCGGGCGACTGGTTCCACTTCTCGCGCCGGTATTCGGCACCGAACGACAGCGTGGCCGGGTAGGCCAGGCCCCAGTCCAGGGTCTTGGTGACGTCGGCGTTGACCACGTTCTGGGTGTACTCGAGCGCGCCGTCGTAGAAGCTCGTCGGGCTGGCGGTGCCGAGGCTGTAGTTGATCGTGTTCTGCGTCTCGAAGCCGATGTGGTTGTAGCCGTAGTTGTAGCTCACGTCCCAGCTCCAGCCGGCGTCGTTGCCGCCCTTGAGGCCGGCGACCAGCGAGCGGTCCTGCGACAGCATCGCGATCTCCGGCACATAGCCGTCGGGATAGAACTGCGCCAGCAGCGCGCCCTGGCCGCTGTGGTTGCGCGAGCGGTGGAAGGCGAAGGAGGTGATGTCGCGGTTGCTGGCGATCGCGGTGGCGTAGGCGCTGATGCTGTCGCTGAAATCGAAGCCGGCGTTGGCCGACACTGCGGCCGCATCCACCTGCGGGTCGCCGTAGATGTAGCCCACTTCGCCCAGGCCCGGATTGTTGCCCTCGTTCGGCAGGCTGGTGGGGGTGAACGGCTGGAACGGGCCGGCGCGGTTGGTTTCGTCCTGCTGGCCGACCTGCCCGGCCAGGTGCACGAAGCCGCGGTCGTCGCCGAAGCGCAGGCCGGTGTTGCCGGAGAGCTGGTACTGGGCGCCGTCGCCGGCCGAATACTGGCCCGCGTCCACGGCCAGGCTGCCGCCGGTCTCGCTGCCCTTGAGCACGATGTTGACCACGCCGGCGATCGCGTCGGAGCCGTACTGCGCCGAAGCGCCGTCGCGCAGCACCTCGACGCGCGCGATCGCCGCGACCGGGATCGCATTCAAGTCCACCGCCGAAGACCCGCGGCCGATGCTGCCGTTGACGTTGAGCAGCGCCGACACGTGGCGGCGCTTGCCGTTGACCAGCACCAGCACCTGGTCGGGCGACAGGCCGCGCAGCTGCGCCGGGCGGATCGCGCTGGTGCCGTCGGTGACGGCCGGGCGCGGGAAGTTCAGCGACGGCAGCGCGCGCGCAAGGGCGGTGGCCAGTTCGGTGGTGCCGGTGGCGGTCAGCGCCTCCGGGGTGATGATGTCGATCGGCGACTGCGACTCGGCCACGGTGCGGTCGCTGACCCGGGTGCCGGTGACGATGACGGTGTCGAGCGTGTTGGCGTCGGCCCGGGGCGGCGCGGCGTCCTGGGCGAGGGCGGTGCCGCTGGCCAGGGCGGCGAGCAGGGCGATGGAAAGCGGGTGCAGGGCGTGGCGACGGGACATGGGGGACGTCCTTGCTTGGGGGGAGCCATCCGTTTAGCACGGGCGCGTTGGGCTGGCAATCTCTACATCCGCATGAAGAGATAGTTCTACTGGTGCAACAATGCGGTCCCCGTGTTTTTGCTGTTGTGGGAGCGGCTTCAGCCGCGAGCTTTTTGCCGGGGCGTGGCGCCGCGGCTCGCCGGTAGGGAAGAACTCGCGGCCGAGGCCGCTCCTACACGGGCGAAGGGCGCGCGGCGCGCGTGGCACCACGCGGCGCCTTGTAGAATGCGCGCCCCATGATCGCCTTCAAGAATTTCGCCCTGCGGCGCGGCGAGCGCCTGCTGTTGTCCGACGTCGACCTCACCTTGCATGCCGGCTGGCGCGTGGGCGTGGTCGGCCGCAACGGCACCGGCAAGTCGAGCCTGTTCGCCGCGGTGCGCGGCGAGGTCGAGGCCGACCGCGGCGACCTCGACCTGCCAACGCGCGTGCGCGTGGCCAGCATCGCCCAGGAAATGCCGTCGCTGCCCGACCCCGCGATCGACTTCGTGCTCGGCGGCGACGCCGTGGTGCACGCGGCGCTGCAGGCCGAGGCCAACGCATTCGCCAACGAGGACTGGGAAGCCGTTGCCGAAGCCCACCACCGGCTCGAGGAAGTCGGCGGCTACGACGCCGCGGCGCGCGCCGGCAAGCTGCTGCACGGGCTGGGCTTCCCGGCCGACACGCACCAGAACGCGGTGGCGACGTTTTCCGGCGGCTGGCGTGTGCGCCTGAACCTGGCGCGCGCGCTGATGACGCCGTCCGACATGCTGCTGCTCGACGAGCCGACCAACCATCTCGACCTCGACGCGGTGCTGTGGCTCGAACAATGGCTGCTGAAGTATCCCGGCACGCTCCTGCTGATCTCGCACGACCGCGAGTTCCTCGATAACGTCACCACGCACACGCTGCACCTGCATGGCGGCAAGGCGAAGCTGTACACCGGCGATTACACCTCGTTCGAACGCCAGCGCTCCGAGCAACTGCGGCTGCAGCAGATCACCCACGAGAAGGTGCAGGCCGAGCGCGCGCACCTGCAGAGCTTCATCGACCGCTTCAGCGCCAGCGCGGCGAAGGCCAAGCAGGCGCAGTCGCGGGTCAAGCGGCTGGCGAAGATGGCCGACACCGAAGCGGTGCGCGCCGAGCGCGAGGTGCGCATCGATTTCCCGGCGCCGCTGAAATTGCCGCATGCATTGATGCGCCTGAACCATGCCGACTGCGGGTACGCCGCCGTTCAATCCTCCGCTTCAACAAGGGAAGGGCAGCCCGCGTTGGAACCCTCCCCTTCAAGGGGAGGGCAGGGTGGGGATGGGGTCAAGATCCTTGCAGATGTCGGCTTCGGCCTCGAGGCCGGCGATCGCATCGGCCTGCTCGGCCCCAACGGCGCCGGCAAGTCGACCCTGGTCAAGACGCTCGTCGGCGAGCTGCCGCTGCTGTCCGGCGAGCGCTACGCGCACCCGGACCTGCGCATCGGCTACTTCGCCCAGCACACCGTCGAATCGCTGGTCGCCGGCACCTCGCCGATCGACCACCTGCGCGAGCTGTCGCCGAATGCCTCCACCCAGGATTTCCGCAACTTCCTCGGCAAGTGGAGCTTCCCCGGCGACCGCGCGTTCGAAAGCATCGACGGCTTCAGCGGCGGCGAACGCGCGCGCCTGGCGCTGGCATTGATCGCCTGGCAGCAGCCGAACGTGCTGCTGCTCGACGAACCGACCAACCACCTCGACCTCGAGATGCGCGAGGCGCTGGCCGAGGCGCTGAGCGATTTCGCCGGCGCGATCGTGCTGGTCTCGCATGATCGCCACCTCATCGGCCTGGTCAGCGACACCTACTGGCGCGTCGCCGACGGCGTGGTGAAGCCGTTCGACGGCGACCTCGACGAATACGCGGCGTGGCTGCGTTCGCGCCCCGCCACCGACCGCCCGGCCGCGGCGCCCGCAGCAGCGCCCGCGCCCGCAGCGAAAGTCGCGAAGCTGGCGAAGGTCAATCCGCACAAGCTGGCCCAGGCCGAGTCGCGGGTCGAGGCGCTGGCGGCGGAGCTTGCCGAGGTCGAGTCGAGCCTGGCCGACCCCGGCGCCTACGCCGATGGCGGCAAGCGCATCGCCGAACTCGGCACCCGGCAGGCCGCGCTGCGGGAGCAGATGGATGCGGCCGAAGCCGAACTGCTGGCACTCTACGACGCGGCCTGATGGCGCGCCGCTTACCCGGTGCACACACGGCACGCGGCGATAATCCCCGGCTGACCACCCGCGGCGGTGCCGGCCGGCGCCCGCACATGGAATGCGCATGAACCAGGAACTGATCTACCTGCTGCTGATCTTCGGCCTGCTCGTCATTCCGCGGGCGCTGCAGCGCTTCAAGATCCCCGCGCCGATCACCTGCCTGGTGTTCGGCATCGGTGCGATGCTGGCCTGGGGCGTGAAGACGCACGATCCGGTGGTGACGCTGCTGTCGACACTGGGCATCTCCTCGCTGTTCCTGTTCGCCGGGCTCGAAGTCGACCTGCGCGAGCTGCGGCGCGGGCTGTGGCCGCTGCTGACCCACCTGGCGATCCGGATGGTCACCCTGACCGGTGCTGCCTGGCTGGCCTGGCACTTTCTTGACCTGGGCTGGCAGGCGTCCGCGCTGCTGGCGTTGGCGTTGCTGACACCCTCGACCGGCTTCATCCTCGACACGCTCGAGCGCCTGGGCCTGGACGAGGAGGAGCGATTCTGGGTGACCAGCAAGGCGATCGCCGGCGAACTGCTGGCGCTGGCGGCGCTGTTCGTGATCATGCAGGCCGGCGACCCGATGCAGCTGGGCGTGTCGACGCTGGTGATGCTGGGCATGCTGGTCGGACTGCCGATGCTGTTCATCGCCTTCGGGCGCTGGATCGTGCCGCATGCGCCGGGCTCGGAGTTTTCGCTGCTGGTGATGGTGGGTTTCCTGGCCGCGTTCATCACCTACAAGCTCGGCGTCTACTACCTCGTCGGCGCCTTCGTCGCCGGCCTGATCGCGCGCCTGCTGCGCATCCGCATGCCGCGGCTGGCGTCGAACGACAACATCCACGCGCTGCGCCTGTTCGCGACGTTCTTCGTGCCGTTCTATTTCTTCCACGCCGGGACCCTGGTTTCGCGCGATGCGCTGAGCTGGGAGGCGCTGGGACTGGGGCTGGTGATCACCGCGGCGGTGCTGCCGCTGCGGATCGGCACGGTCTGGCTGCAGCGGCGCGTGCTGTTCCGCGGCGAGCACAAGCGCAGCACCCTGCGCGTGTCGGTGGCGCTGGCGCCGACGCTGGTGTTCACCCTGGTGCTGGCGGAAATCCTGCACAGCCGTTTCGGGATTTCCGGCGCGCTGTCGGGCGCACTGATCCTGTACACCACGCTCAACACGCTGCTGCCGTCGCTGGTGCTGCGGATGCCGTTCGACGTCGATCCGATCGTCGATGGCTACGTGCATCCCGAGGACAAGAAGGCTGCCGAGAAGCAGGCCGCGACCGCAGCTGCCGCAGCGGACGAAGTCGAGCAGCCCGTCGTCGCCGACGGCGGGGCTTCGCGGGGCGCCTGAGAAGGTGACGGCGATTGCCGGCGCCGGCCCGGTCGGCTAGCTTGGCCGCATGGACATCCGCCTGCCCCTGCTGTCCCTTGCTGCGCTGGCGCTGTCCGCCTGCGCCACGTCCGCGCCGCCGGCTGGCGAGGCGCCCGCCGACGCCTTCATGGCCGCGCTCGCCAGCCACTGCGGGCAGGCGTTCGCCGGGCGCATCGTCGTCGACGAGCCGGCGGCGCCCGGCCCCGACGCCTTCGCCGGCAAGGCGCTGGTCATGCACGTGCGCGGCTGCGATGCACCGGCGCGCGAACTGCGGGTGCCGTTCCACGTTGGCGACGACCATTCGCGCACCTGGGTGATCACCCGCACCGTCGACGGCCTGCGCCTGAAGCACGACCATCGCCACGCCGACGGCAGCGAGGACGTGCTGACCATGTACGGCGGCGATACCGCCGCACCCGGCAGCGCGGTGCGCCAGGAGTTCCCGGTCGATGCCGAATCGATCGCGCTGTTCGAGCGCGAAGGCTCCGAGGCGTCGGTGACCAACACCTGGGCGATGGAAGTCGAGCCGGGCGAACGCTTCCTCTACGAGCTGTCGCGGCCGGGCGGGCGCCTGTTCCAGGTCGAGTTCGATCTCTCGCGTCCGGTCGACCTGCCGCCTCCGCCGTGGGGAGCCATGCGCCCTGGAAGCCCCTGAAGCATTGCCGCCATCCCTGCGTTCGCGGGAATGACGAGCAGAAGCCCAAGTCGCCCAGGTCTTCCCTGGCGCTTGTAATCCCCGGCCGCGGCCCCAGACTGGCGGCATCCAGCAACCATCGCCACTCGCCATGCCGATCTACGCCTATCGCTGCGCCGCCTGCGGCCACGACTTCGACCGCCTGCAGAAGCTGTCCGACCCCGATCCCGACGCGTGCCCGTCCTGCGGCGCCGGGGGCCAGGTGCGCCGGCAGCTGACTGCGCCGTCGTTCCGCCTGGCCGGCAGCGGCTGGTACGAGACCGACTTCAAGAAGGACGGCGACAAGAAGCGCAACCTGGTCGAGGGCACGGAAAGCGCTGCGGCCAGGCCCGAGGCCGCCAAGGCCGATGCGAAGACCGCCCCGGACGCGAAGCCGGCCGCCAAGCCGGCCGAAACCGCGAAGGCCGCGCCTGCCAAGCCCACGCCGGCTTCCTGAGCGCGACTGCGGCCGGGGCATCCCGGGCTAAAATACCGGGCTTTCCGGCGTCGACCGGACGATTTCTCCCCGGAGCCCCCATGCGTACCCATTTCTGCGGCCTCGTCGACGAGGCCCTGATCGGCCAGACCGTCACCCTGTGCGGCTGGGCCGACGTCGCCCGCGACCTCGGCGGCCTGTGCTTCATCGACCTGCGCGACCACGAGGGCATCGTGCAGGTGGTCGCCGAGCCCGGCGACGCCGAGGGCAACGCGGCGGTGGTCGCCACCGCGGCGAAGGTGGGCTACGAGGATTGCCTGCGCGTGACCGGCACCGTGCGCCGCCGCCAGTCGCCCAACGCGAAGATCCCCACCGGCCAGGTGGAAGTGGTCGCGACCGCGATCGAAGTGCTCAACAAGGCCGAGCCACTGCCGTTCCACGCCCACGAGAACCCGGGCGACGACATCCGCCTCAAGTACCGCTACCTCGACCTGCGCACGCCGAAGATGCAGCGCATGATGCGCACCCGCACCAGGCTGGTCGGCGCGCTGCGGCGCTGGCTCGACGCACGCGGCTTCCAGGACATCGAAACCCCGATCCTGACCAAGGCCACGCCCGAGGGCGCGCGCGACTTCCTGGTGCCGGCGCGCATGCATCCGGGCGAGTTCTACGCGCTGCCGCAGTCGCCGCAGCTGTTCAAGCAGATCCTGATGGTGGCCGGCTTCGATCGTTACTACCAGATCGCGCGCTGCTTCCGCGACGAAGCGCTGCGCGCCGACCGCCAGCTCGAGTTCACCCAGCTGGACATGGAGTTCGCCTGGGTCGACGAGAAGACCGTGCAGGACACCACGGAAGACATGATCCGCGAGGTGTTCCGCGAGGTGATGGACGTGGAACTGGGCGAGTTCCCGCGCATGACCTACGCCGAGGCGATGCGCCGCTACGGCTCGGACAAGCCGGACCTGCGCTTCGACATGGAGCTGGTCGACATCGCGGAGCTGGTCAAGGGCTGCGAATTCAAGGTCTTCACCGACTGGGCCAACGCCGATGATGGCCGCGTGGTCGCGCTGCGCGCGCCGGGCGCGGCCTCGCTGTCGCGCAAGCAGATCGATGAAGTGGCCGCGCACGCGGCGAAGTACGGCGCCAGGGGGCTGGCGTGGATGAAGGTCGAGGACGCCGGCAAGGGGCGCGAGGGCATCAATTCGCCGATCGCCAAGTTCCTCGACGACGCGACGCTGGCCGCGATCGCCCAGGCCACCGGCGCGCAGTCGGGCGACCTGCTGCTGTTCGGCGCGGCGACGTACAAGGTCGCCAGCGACTTCATGGGCGCGGTGCGGCTGAAGCTCGGCAAGGACCTGGGCCTCGTCAGCGAGGGCTGGAAGCCGCTGTGGGTGACCGATTTCCCGATGTTCGAGTGGGACGAGGAGGAAAGCCGCTACGTCGCGCTGCACCACCCGTTCACCGCGCCGGCCGTCGACGACGAGGCCGACCTGCGCGCGAACGCGAAGACCGCCGTCAGCCGCGGCTACGACATGGTGCTCAACGGCAACGAGATCGGCGGCGGCTCGATCCGCATCCACCGCTCGTCGATGCAGAGCGCGGTGTTCGAACTGCTGGGCATCGGCGCGGAAGAGGCGGAGGCCAAGTTCGGCTTCCTGCTCGACGCGCTGCGCTACGGCGCCCCGCCGCACGGTGGCATCGCGTTCGGCATCGACCGCATCGCCGCGCTGATGGCCGGCACCGAATCGATCCGCGACGTGATCGCCTTCCCCAAGACCACCACCGCGCAGTGCCTGATGACCGGCGCGCCGTCGCCGATCCCCGACAAGCAGCTGGCCGAGGTGCACGTGGCGGTGAGGCCGAAGCCGGCCGGCTGAGAGGGCCGCCGGTTGTTGCTCTTGTGGGAGCGGCTTCAGCCGCGAGCTTTGCTCCCTG
>NZ_JBHRYA010000001.1:456287-556101 GCF_042648865.1 Luteimonas soli
AAGAGCTCGCGGCTGAAGCCGCTCCCACGAATAATCTCGATGTCATGCCGCAGCTTCCCGCCATCCGCCGCGCCACGCCCGACGACGCCGAAATCCTCTCGGCGCTCGCCACTCGCACCTTCGTGGAAACCTTCGGCCACCTGTATCCGGCCGAAGACCTGGACGCCTTCCTCGCCGACGCCTATGCGGTCGAGAAGCAGCGCATGATCCTGTCGCACCCCGATTACGCGGTCTGGCTGCTCGAACGCGACGGCGTTGCGATCGGCCACGCCGCCGCCGGCCCCTGCGGCCTGCCGCATCCGGATGTCGCGCCGGGCGACGGCGAGCTCAAGCGCCTGTACCTGCTCAAGGCGCACCAGAACGGCGGCATGGGCGGGAAACTGTTCGACACCGCGCTCGACTGGCTGCAGCGCAACGGCCCGCGCACGCTGTGGATCGGGGTATGGTCGGAAAACCTCGGCGCGCAGCGCTTCTACGCCCGGCATGGCTTCGAAAAGGCAGGCGAATACGAGTTCCCGGTCGGCCGCGTGCGCGACCGCGAGTTCATCCTGCGCCGCCGCGCCGGTGCAGGCACACGCTCGGCAAGCGTGCGGCCCGCGCCGTAGGAGCGCACTGGGGCGCGACAGCTTTTCCGGCGAAAGCCTGTCACGCCCCAGTGCGCTCCTGCGAAGAACCTGCGAGCGCGGGCGTCGTCCATCGCGCGTAACGTCGCTCGCTGACTCGCTGCGGCAGCGTGCCTTCCACAGGGACAGGCCCTAGACTGCGACCTCCCCCCTCTCCATCGGATTGCCCATGCGCCTGCAGACCCCGATTCTCGCGTGCCTGGCCCTGCTGCTGGCGGCTTGCGCGCCGCCGCAGGCACTGCAGCCGGCCAGCGGCGGCCCGACGATCGCCGGCAACGGAACCTGCAAGGCGGAAGGCCTCGGGTGGGCGGTCGGGCAGGCGGCCACCCAGGAGACCATGGGGCGCATCTGGCGCGAAAGCGGCGCCGGCCTGATCCGCCCCATCGCGCCGGGCCAGGCGGTGACGCGCGACTACCGCGGCGACCGCATCAACGTCCATGTCGATGACGGCAACGTCATTACCGGAATCGACTGCGGCTGACCGCGGCGTGCCGTCCTCCTCGCGGTCCGCGAATCCGGGTGTGCCCACGCGACGCGTCGTGCTGCTGCACGGCATCTGGATGGTCGGCGCGACCATGCAGTGGGTGGGCACGCGCCTGCGCGCGGCCGGGTTCGCGACGGAAACCTTCGGCTACCACAGCATCGTCGGCGGGCCCGACGAAGCGGTGCCGCAGCTGGCCGAACAGCTGCGCGACGGCGGTGAAACCGACATCGTCGCCCACAGCCTCGGCGGGCTGGTCGCGCTGCAGGCGCTGGCCGCCGAGCCCGGCCTGCCGGTGCGCCGGGTGGTGTGCCTGGGCGTGCCGCTGTGCGGCAGCAGCGCGGCGAGCAACCTTTCGCGCTGGCCGCTCGCGGCGCTGTGGCTGGGGCGCAGCGCGGAGCTGCTGCAGAACGGTTGCGTGGCCTGGCCGCGGGGCCCCGAGGTGGGGATGATCGCCGGCAGCCTGCCGCACGGCCTCGGCGGCCTGCTGGCGAGTTTCGAGGGCGACAACGACGGCAGCGTGTCGGTCGAGGAGACCCGCAGCCCGCAGCTGGCCGACCACGTCGTGGTCGCTGCCAGCCACAGCGGGCTGCTGTTCTCGGCCGAGGCGATCGCGCAGACACTGGCATTCCTGCACGCGGGCCGGTTCGAGCATCCGGACCAGGCGGCTTGACCCCCGATTCCCGTGGGAGCGGCTTCAGCCGCGAGCTCTTTTCGCGAACCTGCCGGGATCCTTGACAAGCTCGCGGCTGAAGCCGCTCCCACAATCAGGTTGGTGCCGGCCGCTTCGAGTAAAATCGCCGGCTTTCCACGCAAGACCGGGGTTTCCAAATGGGTCGCGGCCCCTCCATCGAAGCACGCAAGAACGCCTCCGACGCCAAGCGCGGCAAGATCTTCACCAAGATCATCCGCGAGATCTCCGTCGCGGCCCGCAAGGGCGGCGCCGAGCCGGCCAACAATCCGGCGCTGCGCACGGCCATCGACAAGGGCCTGGCGATCAACATGCCCAAGGACACCATCGAGCGCGCGCTGAAGAAGGCCACCGGCGAGCTGGAAGGCGTCGAGTACGAGGAAATCCGCTACGAGGGCTACGCGCCGGGTGGGGTGGCGGTGATCGTCGATTGCCTTACCGACAACCGCGTGCGCACGGTGGCCGACGTGCGCCACGCCTTCGGCAAGTTCGGCGGCAACCTGGGCACCGAGGGCTCGGTGGCCTTCATGTTCAAGCGCATGGGCGTGCTGCGCTTCGCGCCGGGCGCGGACGAGGACAAGGTCACCGAGGCAGCGATCGAGGCAGGCGCGGACGACGTGGTCGTCTATCCGGAGGACGGCGCGATCGACGTCGTCACCGCGCCCGAGTCCTTCGAAACCGTGCGCGACGGCATGAAGGCCGCGGGTGCGGCACCGGACGACGCCGAGGTCACCTACCGCGCCGACAACGACATCGCCGTCGAAGGCGAGACCGCGCAGCAGGTGGTCAAGCTGCTCGACTGGCTCGAGGATCTCGACGACGTGCAGAACGTCTACAGCAACGCGGAGCTGGGCGAAGGCGCCTACGGGTGATGGCCGGGACGGGTAATGGTTGGTGCCTCGGCTCCCTCCCCTGCGAAGGCAGGGGAGGGCTGGGGAGGGGTGTCTTGCGGATCATCGCGAATCGTGGCTACCCCCTCCCAACCTCCCCCTGCCTTCGCAGGGGGAAGAGCCAGAAGCAAGAAGCTCGCGGCTGAAGCCGCTCCCACCAGTCGCCTTCCTTCGTCCATGGCACCGCAATGACCCGCATCCTCGGCATCGACCCGGGCTCGCAGCGCACCGGCGTCGGCATCATCGACGTCGATGATGCCGGTCGCGCGACGCACGTGTTCCACGCGCCGCTGCTGCTGCTGGGCGAGGGTGGATTCGCGCAGCGGCTCAAGCGCCTGCTCGATGGTTTGACTACGATCATCACCGAACATCGGCCCGATGAAGTGGCGATCGAACAGGTCTTCATGGCACGCAACCCGGACTCGGCGCTCAAGCTCGGCCAGGCGCGCGGCGCGGCGCTGTGCGCGGTTGTGATGCATGATCTGCCCGTGCACGAGTACGCCGCGCGCGAGATCAAGCTGGCGCTGGTGGGCAAGGGCAGTGCGGACAAGGTGCAGGTGCAACACATGGTGGGGATCATGCTCAACCTCAAAGGCAAGCTGCAGGCCGACGCCGCCGACGCGCTGGCGGTCGCCATCACCCACGCCCACGTGCGTGCCAGCGCGCAGCGCCTGGGCGTGGGCACGCGCGAAGCGTGGAGCAGGAAGTGAGCGTCCTGCTTTTCCTCCCTAAGAAAAATGGGGGCAGGGGGGATTTGCTCTTGCTTGTTGCAACAGCAACAGCAAATCCCCCTGTATCCCCCTTTTTCAAAGGGGGAGAAATCAAGGGCCGTCCCGGGGAGACGCCATGATCGGCCGCCTGAAAGGCACCCTGGTCCACAAGCAGCCGCCGTGGCTGGTGGTGGACGTGCATGGCGTGGGCTACGAGCTTGAAGCGCCGATGAGCACCTTCTACGACCTGCCCGCGGTGGGTGGCGAAGTGTCGCTGTTCACCCACTACGCGCAGAAGGAAGACAGCGTTTCGCTGTACGGCTTCCTGAGCGAAGCCGAGCGGCGCCTGTTCCGCGACGTGCAGCGGGTCAGCGGCATCGGCGCGAAGATCGCGCTGGCGGTGCTGTCCGGCGCCGGCGTCGAGGAGTTCGCGCGCCTGGTGCAGGCCGGCGACGTGACCGCGCTCACCCGCATCCCCGGCATCGGCAAGAAGACCGCCGAGCGCATGGTCGTCGAACTGCGCGAGCGCATGGCGGACGGCTACGCCACCGGCGCCACTGCCGTGGCCGGGAAGGGCGCGGCCGTCGCGGCCGACCCGCTGTCGGAGGCGACCGTCGCCCTGCAGCAGCTCGGCTACAAGCCGGCCGAGGCGCAGCGCATGGCCCGGCAGGCGTTCGCAGAAGGCGATGTTGCCGAAACCATCATCCGCAAGGCGCTACAGTCCGCGCTGCGTTGAACCGGCCCGGCGCCCTCGCGCCGACCGGATACAGGAAGCCCATGGCCACCTCTCCGAGCAGTTCCCCACAACACGGCGCGGGCAATGCCCATGGCCATGGCGGCGCCGGCCTCGCGGGGCTGATGGTCGGCGCGATCGGCGTCGTCTTCGGCGACATCGGCACCAGCCCGCTGTACACGATCAAGCAGGCGTTCTCGCCGCACTACGGCCTGGTCGCCAACCACGACACCGTGCTGGGAATCCTGTCGCTGGTGTTCTGGGCGCTGATGATGGTGGTCACGATCAAGTACGTGACCATCATCATGCGTGCCGACAACGACGGCGAGGGCGGCATCATGGCGTTGATGACGCTGGCCCAGCGCACGCTGCGCAAGGGCTCGCGCTCGACCTACGTGGTCGGCATCCTCGGTATCTTCGGCGCCTCGCTGTTCTTCGGCGACGGTGTGATCACCCCGGCGATCTCGGTGCTGTCCGCGGTCGAGGGCCTGGAAGTGGTGGCGCCGCAGCTGCACGCCTGGATCGTGCCGATCGTGGTGGTGGTGCTGCTCACGGTGTTCATGGCCCAGCGCTTCGGCACCGAGAAGGTGGGCAAGGTGTTCGGGCCGGTGACGATCCTGTGGTTCGCGTCGCTGGCGGTGCTGGGGGTGGTCAACATCCTGCACGCGCCGGAAGTGCTCAAGGCGATCAACCCCTGGTGGGCGCTGCACTTCTTCTACGTGCATCATTTCGAGGGCATCTTCATCCTCGGCGCCGTGGTGCTGGCGGTGACCGGCGGCGAGGCGCTGTACACGGACATGGGCCACTTCGGCGCGCGTCCGATCCGCTATTCCTGGTATTACTTCGTGCTGCCGGCGCTGATGCTCAACTACCTCGGGCAGGGCGCGCTGGTGCTCGAGCACCCGGAGGCCGTCCAGAACCCGTTCTACGTCGGCGTGCCGCAGTGGGCGCGCTGGCCGATGATCATCCTCGCCACCTCCGCGACGGTGATCGCCTCGCAGGCGGTGATCACCGGCGCGTTCTCGATTTCGCGCCAGGCGATGCAGCTGGGCTACATCCCGCGCATGGCGATCAAGCACACCTCGAGTTCGACGATCGGCCAGATCTACATCCCCGGCATCAACTGGATGCTGGCGGTGCTGGTGATCGGCCTGGTGCTGGCATTCGGCTCGTCCACCGCGCTGGCCACCGCCTACGGCATCTCGGTGTCGGCGACGATGCTGATCGATACCCTGCTGCTGGCGCTGGTCGCGCGCGCGCTGTGGCCGGGCTGGCGCAAGTGGGTGCTGCCGCTGTGCGTGGTGTTCTTCGTCGCCGACGTCGGCTTCCTGATCGCCAACGGCGCCAAGATCCTCGACGGCGGCTGGTTCCCGGTGGTGCTGGGGCTGGTGCTGTTCACCATGCTGAGGACCTGGCGCCGCGGACGCGAGCTGCTGCACGCCGAGGTCCGCAAGGAGGGCATCGAGCTCGATACCTTCCTGCCGGGCCTGATGCTGGCGCCGCCGGTGCGCGTGCCCGGCACCGCGATCTTCATGACCGCCGACCCGGGGGTGGTGCCGCACGCGCTGCTGCACAACCTCAAGCACAACAAGGTGCTGCACGAGCGCAACGTGTTCCTGACCGTGGAGACACTGTCCATCCCGTACGCGGCGCCGGGCGAGCGGCTGAAGATGGAAGCGATCGGCGAGGACTTCCACCGCGTGCTGATCCGCTTCGGCTTCATGGAAACCCCGGACGTGCCGCTGGCGCTGATGCGTTCCTGCGACCAGGGCGGCATCCACTTCGACCCGATGGACACCACGTATTTCGCCAGTCGCGAAACGGTCGTCGCCAGCCGTCGCCACGGCATGCCGGTGTGGCGCGACAAGCTGTTCGCCTTCATGCACCGCAACGCGGCGCCGGCGACGGGGTTCTTCCGGATCCCGGGCAACAGGCTGGTGGAACTGGGCTCGCAGGTGGAGATCTAGGCGAACGCCTGGCTCTCCCGTGGTTCCCGTAGGAGCGGCGGCGGCCGGGGGATCCACGGGCGATGGGACGGTGTGTTCCCGCGAGGCAGGCAGTCCAGGCCATGCAGGCATGGCAAAAGCGTCGATCGTCCCGATATCCACGGGGCCCCCTCCCGCCAGAGTCCTCCAATGATCCCGTATTCGCTCCTCGACCTCGCCCCCGTCACCGAAGGCAGCACGCCGCGGGAAGCCTTCGCCAACACGCTCGATCTCGCGCGCCACGCCGAGTCGCTCGGCTACCATCGCTACTGGCTGGCCGAGCACCACAACATGCCCGGCATCGCCAGCGCGGCGACGGCGGTGCTGATCGGGCACGTGGCCGGGGGCACGTCGACGATCCGGGTCGGGGCGGGCGGGGTGATGTTGCCCAACCATGCGCCGCTGCAGGTGGCCGAGCAGTTCGGCACGCTGGCGTCGCTGTATCCGGACCGGATCGACCTCGGGCTTGGCCGCGCGCCGGGCACCGACCAGGCCACGGTGCGCGCGCTGCGGCGGTACTTCGACGGGGCCGACGCGTTCCCGCAGGACGTGGCCGAACTGCTGCGCTACTTCGAACCCGTGCGGCCCGGGCAGCCGGTGCAGGCGGTGCCCGGTGGCGGCATCGAGGTGCCGGTGTGGCTGCTGGGATCGAGCCTGTTCAGCGCCCAGCTGGCCGCGGCGATGGGACTGCCGTTCGCCTTCGCCTCGCACTTCGCGCCGGCGGCGATGGAACAGGCGCTGGCGCTGTACCGGCAGGACTTCCGGCCGTCGAAGCGGCTGGCCGAGCCGTACGCGATGCTGGCGCTCAACGTGGTGGGCGCCGACAGCGAGGCCGAGGCGCGGCGCCTGTTCACCACCCAGCAGCAGAGTTTCGTGCGCCTGCGCCGCGGCCAGCCGGGGCTGGTGCCGCCGCCGATCGACGACATCGAGGCGTTCTGGAGCCCGGCGGAGAAGGCGATGGTGGAGCAGTCACTGGCCTGCACCGTGCTGGGCGATCGCGACCAGCTGCGCGCCGGCATCTCGGCATTCGTCGAGCGCCACCGCCCGGACGAACTGCTGCTGACGGCCAACATCTTCGACCATGCCGAGCGCAAGCGCTCGTTCGAAATCGCCGCCGAAGCCTGCCGCAGGCTTTCCACCCCGTAGGATGGGTAGAGCGCAGCGGTTTTCAACAGCGAAGCTGGTCAACTCATCACCCCGCGCCCCCTGACTCCGGCCGGGCGATGGGTTTCGCCTTCGGCTCTACCCATCCTACGGACGTTCGGCGCGTGCGAACATAGGCGCATGACCGACGACCGCATCATCGCTGCCGACGCCACGCGCGAGGACGAGGCCATCGAGGCCAGCATCCGGCCCAAGCGGCTGGACGAGTACCTCGGCCAGCAGCCGGTGCGCGAGCAACTGTCGATCTACATCGAGGCCGCAAAGCGCCGCAGCGAGTCGCTCGACCACGTGCTGATCTTCGGCCCGCCCGGGCTGGGCAAGACCACCCTCAGCCACGTCATCGCCAACGAGCTGGGCGTGAGCCTGCGCGTCACTTCCGGCCCGGTGATCGAGAAGGCCGGCGACCTGGCCGCGCTGCTGACCAACCTGCAGCCGCACGACGTGCTGTTCATCGACGAGATCCACCGCCTCTCGCCCGTGGTCGAGGAAGTGCTGTACCCGGCGATGGAGGACTTCCAGATCGACATCATGATCGGCGAGGGTCCGGCCGCACGCTCGATCAAGCTCGACCTGCCGCCGTTCACCCTGATCGGCGCCACCACCCGCGCAGGCCTGCTGACCGCGCCGCTGCGCGACCGCTTCGGCATCGTCCAGCGGCTGGAGTTCTACAGCGCCGAAGAGTTGACGCGGATCGTGAAGCGCTCGGCGCAGATCCTCGGCATCGACTGCGTGGCCGAGGGCGCGGGCGAGATCGCGCGCCGCTCGCGCGGCACCCCGCGCATCGCCAACCGCCTGCTGCGGCGCGTGCGCGACTACGCCCAGGTGCGCGCCGGCGGGCGCATCGACCACGACGTGGCGAATGCGGCAATGCAGATGCTGAAGGTGGATCCGGAAGGTTTCGACGACCTCGACCGGCGGCTGCTCAACCTGATCATCGAGAACTTCGACGGCGGCCCGGTCGGCGTCGAGTCGCTGGCCGCGGCGCTGAGCGAGGAGCGCGGCACGCTCGAGGACGTGATCGAGCCCTACCTGATCCAGCAGGGCTTCCTGGTCCGCACCGCGCGCGGGCGGATGGCGTCTCACAAGGCGTACCGGCACCTGGGGTTGAAGCCCAAGAGCGGGGGCCCGGATCTGGGGACTGGGGACTCGGGAGGGCTGTTTTGACAGTTCGTGATTTTCCCGGGCGTCACCTCGGTCCGGCAACGGTCGGTGCGAGGACCGGATTTTGACTTCCCAGCCCCCAGTCCCCAGCTCCCAGCCCCCGCCGTTCAGTTGGCCGACACGGGTCTATTGGGAAGATACCGACGCCGGTGGCGTGGTCTACCACGCGCAGTACCTGGCGTTCCTGGAGCGCGCGCGGACCGAATGGCTGCGCGCGCTTGGTTACGGGCAGGACCTGCTGCGGGTCGAGCACGGCCTGGTGTTCGCGGTGCGGGCGATGCGGATCGATTTCCGCGCGCCGGCGCGGCTGGACGATGCGCTGGACGTGTCGGTCGCGCTGCGCCAGTGCCGGCGTGCGAGCCTGGTGATCGCGCAGGACATCCGCTGCGACGGCAGGCTGCTGCTGGACGCAGAGGTAAAGGTCGCGGCCCTGGATGCCGATGGCTTCCGCCCCCGCGGCATTCCCGAAACGCTGTATGAAAAACTCAAATCCCTCGAACAAGGCGCGCAGTGACCACGACCGGGTGTTCCCCATCGCCCCGCCGCCACCGCGCCACCGATTGAAACCAGACACCGGAGCCCATCCATGACGCCCCTATTCGCACTGCTGCAGGCCACGTCGGTCGAACCCCTGCCGGAAGAGGCCGCGGCCAGCGTGTCCGAACTGGCGGCCGACCCCAACGTCGCCGCCGGCGCCGCGGCCGCGGGCAACCACCTGGACATCGTGCAGCTGCTGCTGCACGCCTCGATCCCGGTGCAGTTCGTGATGCTGCTGCTGCTGGTCGCCTCGATCGCGTCGTGGGTGATCATCTTCCGCAAGCGCAGCCTGTTCAGCCGCGCGGAGGACGAGGCCGACCGCTTCGAGGAGCGCTTCTGGTCGGGCGCGGACCTTGCCAAGCTCTACGCCGGCGCGCAGGGCCGCGGCCGCGACTCGGGCGGCCTGGAGGCGATCTTCGAAAGCGGCTTCCGCGACTTCAACCGCATCCGCGAGCGCCGCGGCGTCGACAGCCGCATGCAGCTCGAGGGCGCGCAGCGGGCGATGCGCGTGACCACCTCGCGCGAACTCGACGGGCTGGAGCGCAACCTGGAATTCCTCGCCAACGTCGGTTCGATCAGCCCTTACGTGGGCCTGTTCGGCACGGTGTGGGGGATCATGATTTCGTTCCAGGGCCTGGCCAACGTCAAGGAAGCGACCATCGCCAGCGTCGCACCGGGCATCTCCGAGGCGCTGATCGCGACCGCGATGGGCCTGTTCGCGGCGATCCCGGCGGTGTGGGCCTACAACCGCTTCGCCACCAAGGTCGAGCGCCTGGCCACGCGCTACGACGCGTTCTCCGAGGAGTTCTCCTCGATCATGCAGCGCCAGTCCCACCTCGACGATTGAGCGACTGAACCCCGGCGCCGGCCGTCGCGCGTTTGCACGGGCCGGCCCCCCATCCAGAACGAGGTGAATCCCGCATGGCCATGAACGCCAACGGCCGCCGCATCCGCAAGCATCGCCTGAAGGCCGACATCAACGTCGTGCCCTATATCGACGTGATGCTCGTCCTGCTGATCATCTTCATGGTGACCGCGCCGCTGATGAACCTGGGCGTCGATGTCGACCTGCCCGATTCCAACGCGATGTCGCTGGAGCAGAGCAAGGAGCCGATGGTGGTGCGCGTGGACCTCGACGGCCGCTACGCGCTGATCCTGCCCGGCAACGAAACGCCGCAGGCGGTGACCGAGCAGGAACTTGGTGATCGTATTCGCGCGATCATCAACCAGAACCCGAACCAGGCGATCTTCGTCGCCGGCGACGGCAGCGCCAATTACCAGAAGGTGATGGACGCGCTGGTATTGCTCCAGGGCGCTGGCGTGCAGAAGGTCGGCCTGATGAGCGAACCGCAGCACCAGGGCGGCAACTGATGCAGGAAACGCGCGCCGACTCGACCCAGGCCGTGGTGCTGGCGATCGCGCTGCACGCGTTCCTGTTCGCGTTGATGTTCGTCGGCCTGTGGTGGACCCGCGACGCCGCGCCGATCGCGGCCGCCGGTTCGCCGATCAGCGCGGAGATGGTCGACACCAGCGAGCTGTCCACGCAGATGCGCCGCGCGCTGGCACAAGAGGCCGAGCCGCTGCCGGAACCTGAGCCCGAGCCCGAGCCGGCGCCACCGCAGGTGGTCGAAGAAGAGGCCGCGCCGCTGCCGCAGCCGATCCCCGAGCCCGCGCCGCAGGAATCGCCGGTGCCCAAGCAGCAGGAGGCGCAGGACTTCGTGCCCGAGCCGTCGCCGGTCGAGCAGGAGAAGGTCGACCGCAACGCGATCGCCGCCGAGAAGCGCGAGCGCGAGCAGGAGGAAAAGCGCCGCCAGGAGCAGATCGACCTGACCGAGCGCAAGAAGCAGGAAGAGGCCGAGCGCAAGTTCCGCCTCGCCGAACAGCAGCGCGACGAGAAGCTCAAGAAGATCCAGGCCGAGCGCGCCAAGGCCGAGCGCGAAGCGAAGCTCGCCGAGCAGAAACTCAAGCAGATCGCCGACCTTCGGGCCAAGCAGGCCTCGGAAGATGCCGCCGCGAGCGCGCCGCCGCCGCCGGGCAACGCCGGGGTGGATACCGGGCTGAGTGCGCGCTACGCAGCCGCGATCCAGGAGGCGGTGCTGCGCAACTGGACCCGGCCTGAAAACGTGCCGCTGGGCCAGCGCTGCCGCATCTACATCACCCAGCTGCCCGGCGGCGACGTGATGAGCGCCAAGGTCGATCCGTCCTGTCCCTACGACGAACTCGGCCGCCGTTCGGTCGAAGCGGCGGTGCTCAAGGCCAAGCCGCTGCCGTACGCGGGCTTCGAGTCGGTGTTCCAGCGCAACCTGATCCTCAACTTCGAGGCGCAGGATCGGTAGCAAACAGGGGCCCGGGACCTCTCTGACCGTAGGTCGGGGCTACGCCCCCGACGCGCTCTTCGCGTTGGCGCCGCTGCGAATCGTAGGGCGGGTCTTGACCCGCCTGCTGTTCCGGTTCCGCTGAAATCAAGAAAGATCAAAAGCTTTCGCGCCGTGACGGCGCGAGCCACCTTTCTTTGCTTGTGCAAAGAAACCTGGCGCAAAGAAAGCACACCCCGCCTTCGCGCCCGACGCTTCGCGTCGGGTCCGCGGAGCCGGCGGGATTTTTCGAAGGGGCATCCTGCCCCTGCGAAAAACGCCGCACATCCCTGTGCGGCGCCCTTTGGGTCTTGTCCGCCGGCTCCGCCGCTCCGGAGGGGCCCCGGAGATCAAGATCAAAGGCAAAGGCAAACGCAAACGCAAACGCACCGATCGTTGCGCCCCCCGTAGGAGCGGCGGAAGCCGCGAGCCCCGAAAAACCGGCAAATTCACGTCGTCAAGACCGCCGCGGCCGGTCCGTGTTCAGCTTTGAGACGCCGTTCACGTGCACCCTGCCACCATTCAGTTTTTCCGGACCCGGCCTGCCCATGAAAGCATCCCCGCGCCTTCTTGCCGCCTTCGCGGCGGTCTTCGCCTTCCTGCTGCCGCTGGCGGCCCTCGCCCAGGAGCGGGGCCTGGAGATCGACATCGTCGGCGGTAACGCCTCGGCCCTGCCGATCGCGGTGGTGCCGATGCCGTACCAGGGCAGCGGCGCGGCGCCGGAGACGGACGTGTCGGCCGTGGTTGGCGCCGACCTGGCGCGCTCCGGCCAGTTCCGCACCATGCCGGTGTCGGACATGGTCGAAAAGCCGACCCGCGGCGGTGAGATCCAGTTCCCGACCTGGCGCCTGCTCAAGCAGGATTTCGTCGTCGTCGGCCACGTGCTCGACGCTGGCGGCGGCAGCTACCGGGTCGAGTACGAGCTGTTCGACGTGGCCCGGCAGGAGCGCCTGCTCGGCTTCGCGATGACCGCCCGTTCGAGCGCGATGCGCGACGTGGCCCACCAGATGGCCGACGCCATCTACGAAAAGATCCTCGGCGTGCGCGGTGCGTTCTGGACCCGCATTGCCTACGTCACCGTGACCGGCACCGGCAAGGGCGCCAGCTACGCGCTGATGGTGGCCGATTCCGACGGCTACAACCCGCAGACCGTGGTGCGCTCGCCCGAGCCGCTGCTGTCGCCATCGTGGAGCCCGGACGGGCGCAAGGTGGCCTACGTCAGCTTCGAGAAGGGCAACTCCTCAATCTACATCCAGGACATCACCACCGGCAGCCGCGAGCTGATTTCCAGCTTCCGCGGCATCAACAGTTCGCCGGCGTTCTCGCCCGACGGCCGTCGCCTGGCGCTGACCCTGTCGCGCAGCGGCAATCCGGAAATCTACGTGATGGACCTGGGCAGCAAGGCGCTGACCCGGATCACCAACCAGTTCGGCATCGACACCGAGCCGGCGTGGAGCGCCGACGGCAGCACCCTGTACTTCACTTCCGACCGCGGCGGCCAGCCGCAGATCTACCAGGTGTCGGCCAGCGGCGGCAGCGCCAGCCGGGTGACGTTCCAGGGCAACTACAATGCCAGCCCCACGGTGTCGTACGACGACAAGAAGATCGCCGTGGCGCAGGGCAGCGGCAACGTGTACCGTATTGCGTTGCTGGACCGCAGCCTGGGGTCGCCGCGCTGGTCCACGCTGTCGCCGGGGTCACTTGACGAATCGCCGAGCTTCGCCCCGAACGCCAGCATGGTGCTGTATGCGGCACGTGAAGGACAGCGTGGCGTGCTGTACGCCGTCTCGGCCGACGGCCGCGTGCGCCAGCGACTGGTGCTCGCCGACGGTGACGTCCGCGAGCCGGCCTGGGGCCCGTTCCGCTCGCAGCGATGACGTTCCCTGCACACCTTGACCACGAAGCTTTACCGACGTTTCCGTAATACCCCTTCAACGCAAAGGATTCGACGAGATGAATACCATTAGCCGCGTGTTGTTGACGGCCGTGCTTTGCACCGCTGCCGTTGCCTGCTCCAAGAAGGTCAAGGAAGTGCCGCCGGCCGACACTGGTCCGAGCACCGGCGTCGTCGACCAGACCCCGCCCACCGCCGCGGGTGCCTATGGTCCCGGGGACCTGGACACCGACGCCTGCCTGCGCCAGCGCGTGGTGTACTTCGACCTGGACCAGGACGCGCTGCGTCCGGAGTTCCAGGCCGCGATGGCCTGCCACGCCAAGTACCTGCGTGACCGCCCGTCCTCGCGCATGACCCTGGAAGGCAACGCCGACGAGCGCGGCAGCCGTGACTACAACCTCGGCCTCGGCGAGCGCCGTGCCAATTCGGTGTCGTCCGCGCTGCAGGCCAACGGCGGTTCCGGAAGCCAGATCACGGTGGTCAGCTACGGCGAGGAGCGCCCGACCTGCACCGCGTCGAGCGAGGACTGCTGGGCCAAGAATCGCCGCGTCGAGATCGTTTACACCGCCAAGTAAGAAGTAAGCGATCCTGCGCAAACCGACGTCGGCAGCTGGCGGGAACCCCGTCAGCTGCCGATTGTCTTTACAGCACCAGAAAAACTTCCGACCACGAAGCATCCCGGCCATGACCATGCATTCGACCACGATCCTCCGCAGCCTCGTTTTCGTCGCGGCCACCGGCGCCGCGCTGGCGGCGACGCCCGCGCTCGCGCAGCGCGCCAGCCTCGCCGACCGCGTCGCCTCGCTCGAGCAGCAGGCGGCCAACAACCGCGGCAACGTCGACCTGCTCCACCAGGTCACCCAGATCAAGAACGAGCTGCAGGCGCTGCGCTCGCAGCTCGAGGAGCTGCAGCGCAAGAACGAGCAGCTCGAATCGACCAATCGCGCCCAGTACCTTGACCTGGACGGGCGCCTGAACCGGATCGAAGGCGGCGTGGCCCCGCCGACGCTCGACCCGGACTCGGTCCCCGCCGCCACGACGCCGGCGGCGCCCGCATCGGCAGCCGCATCCGAACCCGCGCCTGCGGTCTACGGCGATCCGGGGGCGATGGCGCGGACCGCCGATGAGCGCGGCGACTACGAGGTCGCGTTCAATGCACTCAAGGCCGGCCAGTACGCGGAATCGGCGCAGCTGTTCCAGAACTTCCTGAGGGCCCATCCGAGCGGTGCGTACGCGCCGAATGCCTACTACTGGCTGGGCGAGAGCTATTACGTCACCCAGAACTACGCGCTGGCGCAGCAGCAGTTCCAGGCCCTGATCGACCGCTATCCGACCCACGACAAGGCGCCCGGTGCGCTGCTCAAGATCGGCCTGTCGCAGTACGGGCAGCAACTGGTGGCGGACGCGGAGAAGACCCTGTCCGAGGTCACGACCCGCTACCCAGGCACCGATGCCGCGCGCACCGCGGACGACCGGCTGCGCGCGATCGAACTGTCGCAGGTGCAGTAGGCCCGCCACCACGCATCCGTAGGGCGGGTCTTGACCCGCCACCACGTCGACCGGCGCGGCATGCCGTACGGCGGCGGGTCAAGACCCGCCCCGGATCAAGCCCCGGCAGGCCCTACAATTCCCCCATGAACACCGCTTCCGCTCCCATCGATGCGGCTACCGCATCCGCGGACCGGCTGCGCATCACCGAAATCTTCCTGTCGCTGCAGGGCGAAGCCCGCGATGCCGGCTGGCCGACCGTGTTCGTGCGCCTGACCGGCTGCCCGCTGCGCTGCCAGTACTGCGACACGGCCTATGCCTTTCACGGGGGCGAGTGGTGGGACGTCGAGGACATCCTCGCCGAAGTGGCGAAACACGGCGTGCGCCACGTCTGCGTGACCGGCGGCGAGCCGCTGTCGCAGAAGCGTTGCATCGGCCTGCTGCAGCGGCTGTGCGACGCAGGCTACGCAGTGTCGCTGGAAACCTCCGGCGCGATCGACATCTCCGCGGTCGACCCACGGGTATCGCGGGTGCTGGACATCAAGACCCCGGGTTCGCGGGAGGCCGAACGCAACCGTTGGGAGAACATCGACTTGCTGACCGCGCACGACCAGGTCAAGTTCGTCCTCTGTGGCCGCGCCGACTACGAATGGGCGCGCGATATGGTGGCGACGCACGAACTCGACCGGCGCTGCGACGTGCTGTTCTCGCCCAGCAAGTCCGAACTCGCTCCACGCGAACTGGCCGACTGGATCGTCGCCGACCGCCTGCCGGTGAAGTTCCAGATGCAGCTGCACAAGCTGCTGTGGAACGACGAACCGGGGCGTTGAGTAACGGAAAGGAAACCCGGAAGCGTAGGGCGGGTCTTGACCCGCCACCCCGCCCCGCGTCCTGGATGGCGGGTCAAGACCCGCCCTACGGATTAAGCTCTCGTCCCATTCCCGATTTCCCATTCCCGCATGAAAAAAGCTGTCGTCCTTGTTTCCGGTGGTATGGATTCCGCCGTCGTTGCCGCCGTCGCACGCGAGCAGGGCTTTGCCGTGCACGCGCTGAGCGTGTCGTATGGTCAGCGCCACACCTCCGAACTGGCCGCCGCCGCGCGCGTGGCCGCCACGCTCTGCGTGACCGAACACAAGGTCGTCAACGTCGACCTGCGCACGATTGGCGGCTCCGCGCTCACCGCCGACATCGACGTGCCGCTGGACTCCGACCAGGACGCCTCCGCGCCGGAAATCCCGGTCACCTACGTGCCGGCGCGCAACACGATCATGCTGTCGGTGGCGCTGGGCTGGGCCGAGGTGCTGGGCGCGGCGGACATCTTCTGCGGGGTCAACGCGGTGGACTACTCCGGCTACCCGGACTGCCGGCCCGAGTTCATCGAGGCCTTCGAACGCTTGGCCAATCTGGCGACAAAGGCCGGCGTGGAAGGCGCGGGCATCCGCATCCATGCGCCGCTCCAGCGCATGGGCAAGGCCGCCATCGTCCGTGAAGGCCTGCGCCTGGGCGTGGACTTCGCGCAGACCGTGTCCTGCTACCAGGCCGACGCGCAAGGCCGCGCCTGCGGCCATTGCGACGCCTGCCGCCTGCGCGCCGAAGGCTTCGCGGCCGCCGGTGCACCCGATCCCACGCGATACGCGGGGTAGGGCGTGGTGGCGGCGCTGCGGTAGAATTGCCGCCCCGCGCGATGCGCGCGGGCCTCGTGGGCCGTTAGCTCAGTCGGTAGAGCATCGGACTTTTAATCCGCTGGTCGATGGTTCGAATCCATCACGGCCCACCATCCAGAAAGCAGGTTTCGTCGGCGGTTCGCCATCACCAGCCGCGCGCGCGGCATCGGTTTCGGGGGGCAGGCCATGCGGTCGGCTTGCCTGGCGCGTCACGCGCTGGCCTCGGCGACGTCTGTCGCGGTACCTGCGACCACCTCCAGCACCTGCTCGCCATAGCGCGCAAGCTTGGTGCCGCCGATGCCGCCGACCTGCGCCAGCTCGTCGAGCGTCGACGGCCGCTGGCGGGTGATGCCGCGCAGGGTGGTGTCGTGGAAGATCACGTAGGGCGGCACGTTCTGCTCGCGCGCCAGGCGCGTGCGCAGGTCGCGCAAGGCTTCGAACAGCGGCTGCTCGCCTGCTGAAAGCTCGATGGCCGCCGCCGAACCCGTCGCCCGGCTGCGCTCGCGCTGCTTCCTGCGCGGCAACTCCTTGCGCAGCATCACCGTCTGCTCGCCGCGCAGCACCGCGCGGCTGGCGTCGGTCAGGCGCAGGCCGCCGTAGCCTTCGGTGTCCACGTCGAGCAGGCCGGCGGCGACGAGCTGGCGGAACACGCCGCGCCAGGTGCGCGCGTCGAGGTCGGAACCGACGCCGAACGTCGACAGCCGCTCGTGCCCGAACTGGTGGATGCGTTCGTTCTCCGCGCCGCGCAGGATGTCCACCAGGTGCGCCACGCCGAAGCGCTGGCCGCTGCGGTACACGCAGGAGAGCGCCTTCTGCGCGGCGACGGTGGCGTCCCAGGTTTCGGCAGGCGACAGGCAGTTGTCGCAGTTGCCGCACGGCTGTCCCGGACCCTTGGCCGCGTACTCTTCGCCGAAGCTGGCCAGCAGCACCTGGCGACGGCAGCGCATGGTCTCGCAGTAGCCGACCAGCGCGTCGAGCTTGCGTCGCTCCAGCCGCTTGCGCTCCTCGCCGGCCTCCGAGTTCTCGATCATCTGCTTGAGCAGCACCACATCGCCCAGGCCTTGGCACAGCCAGGCTTCGGCCGGCTCGCCATCGCGCCCGGCGCGGCCGGTTTCCTGGTAGTAGCCCTCGATCGACTTGGGCAGGTCGAGGTGCGCGACGAAGCGCACGTCGGGCTTGTCGATGCCCATGCCGAAGGCGATGGTGGCGACGATCACCACCCCTTCGTCGCGCAGGAAGCGGCGCTGGTTCTCGGCGCGCGTGGCCGCGTCGAGGCCGGCGTGGTAGGGCAGGGCGTCGTAGCCGAGTTCGACCAGCGTCGCGGCGGTCTTCTCGACCTTCCTGCGCGACAGGCAGTAGACGATGCCGGCCTCGCCGCGGTGGGCCTGCAGGAAGTCGCGTAGCTGCGCGCTGCCGTTGTCCTTCTGCACCACGGTGTAGCGGATGTTGGGGCGGTCGAAGGAACTGACGAAGCGGCGTGCGTCCTCCAGCTGCAGGCGCTCGGCGATCTCGCGCTGGGTGGGCGGGTCGGCGGTGGCCGTGAGCGCGATCCGCGGGATGCCGGGCCAGCGTTCGTGCAGCAGGGTCAGCTCGCGGTATTCGCGGCGGAAGTCGTGGCCCCATTGCGAGACGCAGTGGGCCTCGTCGATGGCGAACAGGGCGATCTTCGAGCGTTCGAGCAGCGACAGGAAGCGCGGCGTGAGCAGGCGTTCGGGGGCGACGTAGAGCAGGTCGATCCCGCCGGCCAGAAGCTCGCGTTCGACCCGGGCGGCCGTTTCGCCGTCGAGCGTGGAGTTGAGGTACTCGGCGCGGACGCCCAGCTGGCGCAGCGCCTCGACCTGATCCTGCATCAGTGCGATCAGCGGCGAAACCACGATGCCGCAGCCTTCGCGCAGGATGGCCGGGACCTGGTAGCACAGCGACTTGCCGCCGCCGGTGGGCATCAGCACGAGGGCATCGTTGCCGGCGGTGACGTGGTCGACGATGGCGGCCTGCGAGCCGCGGAAGGCGGCGTGGCCGAAGACCTGCCGGAGGGTTTGGAGGGCGGCGTCGTGCATGCAGGAAGGGTAGCAAGCGGGCGTCGCGGGTCAGTCGGGGATTGACGCGCGTTGGCGTAGGGATTTTTCGCGCCCGAAGCCGAATCCAGTCCCGGTTGCCAAGGGTCGCAGGAGCGGCGGAAGCGATCCGGCTGCCCCTCGGTGGAGGTCGCGGCTTCGGCCGCTCCTGCAAGGCAAGGGTGCAGGGCAATGAAAAGGGGCGCGGCCGTCATGGACGGCCGCGCCCCCCGGATGCGGGTCGGCGCCTACTGCAGCAGCGAGCGCAGCATCCAGGCGTACTTTTCGTGGGTGTGCAGGCGCTGGGTCAGCAGGTCGACGGAGGGGTCGTCGCTGGCGTCCTCGGCGGTCTTGAGCACCTTGCGCGCGGTGCGGCACACCGCCTCGTTGCCCACGACCAGCTGCTGCACCATCTCGCGCCAGTCCGGCGCCTCGGTCAGGCCGGGTTCTTCCTTGATCGTCGAGAGCTTGCCGAACTCGCCATACGAGCCGGGCGCGTTGAAGCCCAGCGCGCGGATGCGCTCGGCGATGTCGTCCAGCGCGTTCCACTGCTCGGTGTACTGGTCCATGAACATCGCGTGCAGCGAGTTGAACATGGGCCCGGTCACGTTCCAGTGGAAGTTGTGGGTCTTGAGGTACAGCGTGTAGGCATCTGCAAGGAAGACCGACAGGCCCTGCGCGACCTTCTTGCGTTCGGCCGCGTCGATCCCGATATCGATCTGCGGGCCGCTGGCCCCCGGGGATGCCGACAGGCTGGGTTTGGTCTTCTTCTTCACTGGGGACTTGGCCATCTGGTTTCTCCTGGGCAGGCATGCCGCCACAATAGGCACTGGCGGCAGGCGGGTTCTGGTCGGATCGTGCCGTCCATCAAGAGATGAAGCCTAAACAGCCGAATGCAAGCATGGCGTCAAGACCGGCGCAGCGCGCCATCGACGACGCCTGCAGCCGCGATGCCGCGCGCCTGCATGGTTTGCTGCGCCGCTGGCAGGCGGTGCCCGGCGACACCGGCGCGCAGGCCGCTTTCGAGCAGGGGCTTGCGCAGTCGGTCCAGCGCCGCCGGGCACGTGCGGAACGGTTGCCGCGGGCGGTCGTGGATCCGGCGCTGCCGATCGCCGCGCACGCCGACGACATCATCGCCCTGATCCGGGACAACCCGGTGGTGGTCATCGCCGGCGAGACCGGCTCGGGCAAGACCACCCAGCTGCCCAAGCTGTGCCTGGCTGCCGGCCGCGGCGCGGCCGGCATGATCGCCTGCACCCAGCCGCGCCGGATCGCCGCGCGCGCGGTGGCGCGGCGCGTGGCCGAGGAGCTGCAGGTGCCGCTGGGCGGCGCGGTCGGTTTCCAGGTGCGCTTCAGCGACAACGTCTCGGCCGATACCGCGGTCAAGTTCATGACCGACGGCATCCTGCTGGCCGAGATCGCCTCCGACCGCTGGCTGTCGGCCTACGACACGATCATCATCGACGAGGCCCACGAGCGCAGCCTCAACATCGATTTCCTGCTCGGCTACCTGAAGCAGCTGCTGCACAGGCGCCGCGACCTGAAGGTGATCGTGACCTCGGCGACGATCGATACCGAACGCTTCGCCGCGCATTTCGGCGGCGCGCCGGTGGTGAACGTGGAAGGCCGCGGCCATCCGGTCGAAGTGCGCTACCGGCCCTTGGGGTCAGAGTCACTTTCTCCGGGTGATGCGTCCGATCACGGGCGAACCAGGGGAGAAAGTGACTCTGACCCCATCTCCGCGCGATCCCGGCGAACCAGGGGAGAAAGTGACCCTGACCCCGTCTCCGTGCTCGACGGCGTGCTCGCCGCCTGCGACGAGATCGCGCGCGAGCGCCCGATGGGGGATACGCTTGTCTTCCTGCCCGGCGAGCGCGAAATCCGCGATGCGCACCGGGCGCTGGAGCGGCGCAAGTACCGGCACACCGAGGTGCTGCCGCTGTACGCGCGGTTGTCGGCGCGCGACCAGGACCGGGTGTTCAACCCGGGCCCGCAGCGCCGCATCGTACTGGCGACCAACGTCGCCGAGACCTCGCTGACGGTGCCGCGCATCCACTACGTCGTCGACCCCGGGCTGGCGCGGGTCAAGCGCTACAGTCCGCGCCTGAAGCTCGACCGCCTGCACGTCGAACCGGTCAGCCAGGCCAGCGCCGACCAGCGCAAGGGCCGCTGCGGCCGCGTCGCGCCCGGCACCTGCTACCGGATCTATTCGGAGGCCGATTTCCAGTCGCGCGCGCCCTACACCGACCCGGAAATCCGCCGCGCCGCGCTGGCCGGGGTGATCCTGCGGATGCTGTCGCTCGGCCTGGGCGGCGAGGGCGCTCGCGGCGGCAAACGCAGGCGGGGACGCGGCGACGAGCAGGCGCGTGGCGGCGCGAACCTGGTCGAGGATTTCCCCTTCATCGATCCGCCCGATCCGCGCGCGATCGCCGACGGCTGGCAGCAGCTGGCCGAACTGGGTGCGGTGGACGACAGGCGCCGGCTCACGCCGACCGGCCGCACCATGGCGAAGCTGCCGGTGGACGTGAAGCTGGCGCGCATGCTGGTCGCCGCGCAGGCACACGGCTGCCTGCACGAGATGCTGGCGATCGCCTCGTTCCTGGGCATCCAGGATCCGCGCGAGCGTCCCGCCGACCAGCGCGCGGCGGCGGACACGGCGCACGCGCAGTTCCGCGATCCCAGGTCCGAGTTCGTCGGCATCCTCAGGCTCTGGGACGCCTACCGCACCGCGCACGAGGACATGACCCAGTTGCAGCTGCGCAAGTGGTGCGACAGGAACTTCCTCGGCTTCCTGCGCATGCGCGAATGGCGCGAGCTGCACCGGCAGCTGAAGCTGCAGTGCGAGGAGCTGTGGGGTAGGGCGGGTCTTGACCCGCCACCTGCGCAATCTTCGTCCGCGGCGGGTCGAGACCCGCCCTACGCGAAGCGTGGGGAAGACCCGTCGCCGGCGCCGGCGCGGAACAGGCAGCGGCGAAAGCAGGCGCCCGCCCCCCCCGAAGAGGGCGCCGGCGACGTGCGCCTGTCGGCCGCGGCGCACGTGGCGCTGCATCGCGCGCTCATCGCCGGCCTGCCGACCCAGCTCGGCCATCGCACCGAGCGCGGCCAGTACGAAGGGCCGCGCGGGCGCAGGTTCCAGCTGTTCCCCGGCTCGCCGCTGGCGTCGAAGCCGCCGCCCTGGGTGCTGTCGGCGACGCTGCTCGACACCGAAAAGGTCTGGTCGCTGACCAACGCCGCGATCGAGCCGGAGTGGGCGATGGCAGAGCTGCCGCACCTGCTCGCGCGCCGCCACTTCGATCCGCGCTGGTCGCGCAGCCAGGGGCGGGTGATCGGCAGCGAGCAGGTGTCGCTGTTCGGGCTGGTGCTGGCGCCCAAGAAGCCGGTCCACTATGGCGGGCTGTACCCGGAGGAATCACGCGACATCTTCGTGCGCGACGGCCTGGTCGCGGGCGAGATCAACACTCGCAGCGCCTTCGTCGCGCGCAACCGCAAGACGCTGGCGCGGGCGGAGGAAGAGGAAGCCAAGCAGCGCCGCGCCGGCCTGGTGGTCGACGAGGAATGGATGGCGCAGTGGTACCGCGATCGCATTCCTTCCGACATCGTCAGCGCGCAGGCGCTCGATGCCTGGTACGCGAAGCTGCCGATCAACGCGAAGCAGGCGCTGGAATGGACGCGCGAAGATCTGCTGGTGGCCGACGGCGCCGACGCCGACCTGTTCCCTGCATACATCGCGCTGGGCGACGCGCGGCTGGCGGTGCGCTACCGCTTCGAGCCGGGCGCGGTGGACGACGGCATGACCGTGGTCGTGCCGTTGCACCTGCTCAACGCGCTGGATCCGCCGCGGCTGTCGTGGCTGGCGCCGGGTTTCGTGGCCGACAAGGCGGCGGCGATGATCCGCATCCTGCCCAAGGCGCTGCGGCGCAACTTCGTGCCCGCGCCGGATTTCGCGCGCGCGTTCGCCGAGGCGCACGGCGCCGCCGATGCCGATACCGACGCGTTCGCCGGCACGCTGGCGCGCTTCCTCAAGCGCATGACGGGCGTGGAGCTTGCGGGCGGCGATTTCGACGAGTCCGCGCTCGAGCCGCACCTGCGCGCGAACCTGCGCTTGCTCGACGTCGACGGCCGCAGCGTGCTGGCCGAATCACGTGATCTCGACGAACTGCGCACGCGTTTCGGCGCCCGTGCGCGCGACGCATTCGCCGCGCGCGCTTCGGAAGGACTGGCGCAGGGCGGACTGACGGAATTCCCGGACGAGCCGATTCCCGAATCCGTCCCCGGCGCCGGCGGCGTGCCGGCCTACCCGGCGCTGCACGACCACGGCGACAGCGTCTCGCTCGACGTGCACGCCGACCGCGACGAAGCACGGCGCCACCATCCGCGCGGCGTGCGCCGGCTGCTGGCGCTGGCCCTGGCCGACCGCATGCGCCAGGCGCGCAAGCAGCTGCCGGTGTCGCCGAAGACCGCGCTGCTGTACGCGGCGATCGAGTCCGCCGCGCCGCGCGCGTCGCAGCCGGGCCGGCCTGCCGACCACCTGCGCGACGACCTGGTCGACGGCGCCTTCGCCGCGCTGGCCGCCGACGGGCTGGGCGATATCCGCGACCCCGATACCTTCGCCGCGCGCCGCGACGCCCTCGGCAAGGCGCTGTTCGGCGAGGCGATGGCGCGGCTGCAGCAGGCCGAAACCATCCTCGGCCTGGTGGCCGAGGTGCGTGCGAAGCTCGACTCGAGGCTGGTGGGCTGGGCGCGCGGCAACCTCGACGACATGCAGGCGCAGCTCGCGGCGCTGGTACCGCGGGGCTTCCTGCGCGACGTCCCCGCCACGGCGCTGGCCGAATACCCGCGCTACCTCAAGGCACTGGCCACCCGCGCGCAGCGCGCCCTCAACGATCCGCCGCGCGACCAGCAGCGCATGCTCGACCTCAAGCCCTTCACCGATGCGCTCGCCGACGCGGAGGCCGCCGGCCTCGCGAACGAGCCCGAATGGCAGGCCCTGCGCTGGGACATCGAGGAACTGCGCGTGTCGTTGTTCGCCCAGGAGCTGGGCGCGAAGGGCGGGGTGTCGCCAAAGAAGCTCGCGGCCCGGATTGCCGCGTTGCGCCGTGGCTGAGCGCCAACGCCGGGAATCGCATCGTCACCGAACGGACCGCTTCTCCGCGGGAGAGCGAGATCGCTTCGCCCTAGCCTTGCCGCCGCAACAGGCGGGCCTGCACTCTGCGCGCGGCATACAACATCGAACCGGCGAGTCCGCGCTCGTGCGCACGCACCAGGGTCATCAGCCTGGAGATCTCGCCGTACTGCTGCGCGATCCGGTTGTCGCGGTCGCCGATCAGTCGCTGCAGGTCCGCGACGTCCCGCGCGTCGAGCACATGGCCCGGCTGCAGCCGGTCAGGTAGCGGGCGATCGACGTAGACGGTGGAATGCGCCGCCCGCGGTTCTTCGGCGGCCGGGGTGTAGAAATACAGTGCCACCGACCGGCGGCTCTGCCCGCGCTCGTTTTCGGGCAGGACGATGCGGTTGAAACCGTGCCAGCTGTGGCCGTGGGTTTCGAAGATCACGCAGCGGTTGAAAACCGGTGCGATGACGTGCTCCGGCGCGGTCGCCGGATCGCCGAACAGCTCGAGCGCGCCACCCCACTCCTCGCGCCAGCCGGGATTGAGGTAGACGATCAGGTTTAGCCGGCGCTGCCAGCGTTCGAGCGGGTGGAAGTTGAAGTCCACGTGCGCCTGGAGGCCGCCGTCGTGGCGGTTTTCGTGGGTGCCGCCGCCCAGGTACCACGGGTCGTAGCGCAGGCCATCGATGCCGGTGATCTCTCCCAGCAGGCGCAGGAACCCATCATCGCGGATCGTGTCGTCCAGCGCCGCAAAGCCGTCGCCAAGCGCGCGGATGCGCTCGAACGTCGACTTGCTTCCCGGGCGGCCGTCCTCGCTGAGGAAGTTGCCCTGCTCGAAGCCCGGGAACTGCGCGAGCAGCCGCTGCGCGAACGACGCCTCGAAGAAGTCGTCGATGACGACGTGCCGGAACGGCGCCGCGCCCGCGAACCTGCTTGCCAGTTCGCCGCGTTCGGCAACCACGCGAGCCGCGATGCGGCCCGCGGTGATCGAAGGCGCCGGTACCGCGCTCACTTGATCCGCTCGACCTTCGCGCGGGTGTTGTAGCCGTCGATGCGCAGGTACCAGGTGTTGCCGATGAGGCTGGGGGTGATCCTGACGGCCGGGTTTTCCACGCGCACGCCGTCCAGGGACGCGGTGTCGGTCTGGCGCCACTGCTGGCCGTTGTCCAGGGTGTAGGTGTTGCCCTTGCGGAAGCCGTTGAAGGTGCCGGTGATGCGGCTTTCGATCGGCTCGTCCGAACCAAAGTGGAAGAAGCCGCGATTCTCGCTTTCCACCCGTTCCTTGGTCTGCACGGAAGCCTGCTCGGCGGCCTTGGCGGTCTCGGTGGTGATGGTGCGGTTGAGCCAGGTGTTGAGGTTGGCCAGCTCTTCGGCGCTGAGCTTGTCCAGGCCGGCGGCCTTGAACTGCTCGGCCGTCATCGCCTGCTCGATCGGCGGCTGCGCGGCGGTGGACTGTGCGAAAACGGGCAGCGTGCAGCCAAGCAGCAGGGTGAACGCGAGCAGGATCGACGGGCGCATGGTCTGTTCCTCGGGTCGGGAGGCGGCTAGTGTAGACCCTCCCCCCACAGCCGGAACCGCGCGTGCCGTCGCCCGTGCCCAACGTCGAACAGGCCCTGGCCGACCATGCGGCCGTCGCCGCACTGCCGCCGCGGCTGCGCGTGCTGCTCGACGAGGCGCTGGCGGGCGAAGACGGCGGCGAGGACGAGGCGCCGGGCGTCCTGCTCGACACGCTCGATTCGCTGGCGCTGCTCAACGCCGACGGCGAAGCGATCCTGGCCGCGATCCTGCACGCGCTGCCGCGGGCCGCGGCGCGGCTGGAGCCGAAGTTGGCCGCCGCCGAACCTGCGGTTGCCGCGCTGCTTGACGGCCAGCGCGCGGCCAACCAGGTGTGGGCGCTGCACGCCGAGCGTTCGGGGCAGGGCAATCCGGAGGGCCTGCGTCGCCTGCTGCTGGCGATCGTGCGCGACCTGCGGGTGGTGCCGATCCTGCTCGCACGCCAGCTCGCACAGCTGCGCGCGGCCGCGCGGCTGCCGGAAGACGAGCGCATCGCGCTGGCGCAGCTGACCCGCGACATCCACGCGCCGCTGGCCAACCGCCTGGGCATCTGGCAGCTGAAGTGGGAGCTGGAGGACCTGGCGTTCCGCTACCTGGATCCGGACACCTATCGCCGCATCGCGCGCCTGCTCGACGACAAGCGCACCGGCCGCGAACGCTACATCGCCCAGGTCACCGCAACCCTGCGCGAGGCACTGGCCGCGCAGGGCATCGACGCGGACGTTGCCGGCCGGCCCAAGCACATCTACAGCATCTGGAAGAAGATGCGGAAGAAGGACGTGCCGATCGGCGAACTCTACGACCTGCGCGCGGTGCGCGTGCTGGTCGACGACATTCCTGCCTGCTACGCCGCGCTGGGCGTGGCGCACGCGCTGTGGGTGCCGATCCCCAGCGAGTTCGACGATTACATCGCCCGGCCCAAGCACAACGACTACCGTTCGCTGCACACGGCGGTGGTCGGGCCTGAAGGCAAGACGCTGGAGGTGCAGATCCGCACTCGCGAGATGCACGAACAGGCCGAGCTGGGCGTGGCTGCGCACTGGCGCTACAAGGAGACCGGAGGTTCGCAGCGTTCGGCCGCCGGCAACGCCGCGCTCGACCGCAAGATCGGGTGGATGCGGCGGCTGCTGGAGGCAAGCTCGGAGGGCGCGGGCGAGCTTGCCGGCGGCCTCGACACCGAGCTGGTCGAAGACCGCATCTACGTGCTGACCCCGCGCGGCGAGGTCGTCGACCTGCCGCGCGGCGCCACGCCGCTGGATTTCGCCTATCACGTGCACACCGATGTCGGCCATCGCTGCCGCGGCGCCAAGGTCGACGGCCGCATCGTGCCGCTTGACCACCGGCTGCAAAGCGGCGATCGCGTCGAGATCCTCACCGGCAAGGTGTCCGAACCGCGCCGCGACTGGCTGGTGGTGGCCAATGGATTCCTCGCCAGCGCGCGCTCGCGCGAGAAGGTGCGCAGCTGGTTCCACAAGCTCGACCGCGCGCGCAATATCCAGGACGGGCGCGACCTGCTCGACCGCGAACTCAAGCGCCTGGGCCTGCAGCAGGCCGATCCGGCGCCGGCGCTGCAGAAGTTCAACACGGCCACGCTCGAAGACCTGCAGGTGATGGTTGCGCTGGGCGACGTCGGCCCGCACCAGGTCGCGCGCGCGCTGCTCGAACACGAACGCAGCGCGCGCGATGCTGCCACCGCCGATGGTCGGGAGCTGGCCGTACGCGCTCCGCGCAGGAAGGCGAAGGCGCCGATCTCGGCATTCACGGTGGTGGGCGTGGGCAACCTGCTGGTGCAGGTCGCGCGCTGCTGCCAGCCGGTGCCGGGCGATGCGGTGCGCGGCTACCTGACCCGCAGCCGCGGCGTGAGCGTGCACCGCGCCGACTGCGCGGCGTTCCTGCGCCTGTCGGCCGCGAGCCCGCAGCGCGTGCTGCCGGTGGAATGGGGCCGCGCCGGCGGCGGGCACGAGGCGTCGGTGGTGGTCGACGCGGTCGACCGCAAGTACCTGCTCAAGGACCTGACCAACCTGATCGCGCAGGAGGACGCGCACGTGCTGTCGATCCGCAGCGACAGCGGCCGCCACGGGCAGCAGCGGCTGCACCTGCAGGTGCGGGTACAGGATTTCGGCCAGCTTTCGCGCCTGCTGGGCAAGATCGACAGCCTGCCCGGCGTGGAGCGGACACGGCGCGGGTAGGTCGGCCGGGGCCATGCCCCGGTGAGGACTCACGGCGGCGTTCATCGGCATCTTCTATGCTGCGCCGGTGACTGGACCACGCGACATTCCGCCGCATTCGCGCGCGCCCGGCGCCGACGACGGCGACGGCCGCCGCGAGCCGGGCATGGGGACGCTGAGCGGTCTCGATTTCACGCCCCGCACGCGGCCCCGGCGTACCGGGCGCCGCGCGCCGGGCTGGTGGCCATGGCTGCTGGCGTTCGCGCTGCTGGCGATGGTGCTGCTGGTGGTATTCCGCAAGCCGCTGGCCGACCAGATCTGGCCGCAGACGCGTGCCCAGGCGCTGCGCGCGCAGGCGGCGCAGGCGCTGGCGCAGGGGCGGCTGACGGCGCCCGACGGCAGCGGCGCGCGCGAACTCTACGAGGCGGCGCTGGCGATGGACCCGGATCGCGACGAGGCGCGCGTGGGCCTGGCGCAGGTGGCCGAAACCGCACTGGCGCAGGCGCGCGAAGCCACCGCGCAGGACCGCTTCGCCGACGCGCACGCGTCGCTGCGGCTGGCGCGTGCGCTGTCGGTCCCGCGTGCCGATGCCGACGCCGTGGCGACGCAGCTGCGCGAGCGTGAAGCCTCCCACGCCGGTATCCCGCGGCTGCTTGCACGGGCCGACGCCGCGCGCGAGGCAGGGCAGCTGACTGGTGGCGACGAGGCCGCATTGCCGCTGTACCGGCGCATCCTCGCCCTGCAGCCGGAGAACACCGGGGCACTGGAAGGGCGGGAGGATGCGCTGGGCGAACTGCTGCAGCAGGCACGCGCACAGCTGCGCGCCGGCGAGCTGGCCGAAGCCACCGCCGCGATCGCCGTCGCGCGCCGGTACGACGCCGGCCACGTCGACCTGCCCGACACCCAGGCGCGGTTGAACGAGGAACTCGACGATGTGCGCCGCAACGCCGCGAGCGCGCTGGGCAACGGGCAGCTGGAGCGGGCGGAAGGGCGCTATCGCCTGCTTGCCGAAGCTGGCCAGCAGGCCGATGCGGACGCAGGCCTGCAGCGCGTTGCCGCGGCGTGGGCGCATCGCGCCGAAACCCTGGCCGCCGACTTCCGCTTCGCCGCCGCCAACGCCGCGCTGGACCACGCGCGCGCGCTGGCCCCGGAAATGGCAGCGGTTTCGGCCGCCGAGCACCGCATCTCCCGCGCGCGGCAGTCGCACGCGCGCCTGGGCAGCCAGGTGCCGCCACGCGAGCGCAAGCGCCGGGTCGCACGGCTGCTGGCCGAGGCGGACGAGGCTGAAGCCCGCGGCGACCTGCTCGATCCGCCCGGCGACAGCGCCTTCGACAAACTGCGCGCCGCGCGCGCGATCGCGCCGGACGACCCGGCCGTGCGCGAGGCCACCGCACGCCTGCTGCCGGCGGCCCGGCAATGTTTCGAGCGCGGGCTGCGCGACAACAACCTGGGCTTGGCGCGCGCCTGCTTCGATGCGCGCGTGGCGCTCGAGAACGACACCGCGGCGCTGGCCACCGCGCGCCGCCGGCTGGCCGCGCGCTGGTTGGCGATCGGCGACGAGCGCCTCGGCGCGGGCGAGGTGGCCGGCGCGAGCGCGGCGCTGGCGTCGGCCCGCGCGCTGGACCCGGCCACGCCGGGGCTGGACGACTTCGACCGTCGCCTCCGTGCGGCGACCGCGCCGCAGCGCTGAACCGGAACGGGACGTGATGTGTGCAGTGACCGGCCGCGGGCCGGCATCCGCACCTGACCGGCGACCGGTGTACGCGGTGCTCCGTCAGCCGCGCGGCGCGAAAAACACCCGACGCACGGTGTCGCGCGCTGCATCGAGCGAGAAGTGCCGGGCGACGTTCTCCAGGCCGTTGCGGCTGAGCGTCGTCCACAACGCCTCGTCCTCGTGCAGGCGCACGATCGCATCGGCGAAGGCCGCCGCGTCGTCGGCGACCAGCACGTCGTGGCCGTCGTGCAGGTACATGCCTTCGACCGCGCACGACGTGGACACCACCGGCTGGCCGTGGGCCATGCTCAGGTTGACCTTGCCCTTGACGCCGGCGCCGTAGCGCAGCGGCGCCACCGCGACGCGGCAGCCGTCCATGTACGGCGCGATGTCGGGGACGTGGCCGTGGATCGTGATGCCCTCTCGCCCGTCCAGTGCAGAGATCGATTCGGGTACATCGCCGCCGATGCAGTGGAATGCGATGCCGGGCAGGCGAGCCCGCACCTGCGGGAACACGGCCTCGGCAAACCAGCGCACCGCATCGACGTTGGGCGGATGGCGGAAGCCGCCGACGAACACCAGGTCGCGGCGCTGTGCGAACGCGGCACCGGCGCCGGCGACGTGGTGCAGGTTGGACAGGACTTCCACGCGCGCGGCCGGCGCATCGTCGGCGAGCAGCGCGCGCTCGGCCTCGCTGACCACCAGGGTCAGGTCGCTGCGCGCGATGACATCGAGTTCCAGCGCGCGCGTGCGCTGCGCCGTGCGCGCCCTGGCGGCGTCGCCGGCAATTTCCGCTGCGCGCGATTCGCGCAGGTAATGCAGGTCGACGGTGTCGAACACCAGCTGCGCCTGCGGCGCGTGCTTGCGCAGCAGCGGCAGGAACTCGCGTGCGACGTAGTGACGGCAGGCGATGACGCTGTCGAAGCGCGGTCCGTGTTCGCGCAGCCATGCCGGTGCGCGCTTCGCGAACGGAGCGTGCCAAGCCTCGATCCCCGAGCTTTGCAAAGTATCCGTATAGGTGCCAGCGTGCTCGCGGTTGGCAGGCATGAACACCACGTGCGCGCCTTCATCGCGCAGCAGGCGCATCAGGTTGACCAGGCGCAGCGAGCCCGAATCGCGGTCCGGCATCGGCGTCAACGCATCGATGACCAGCACCTGCCTGCGAGCCCGGTGCAACGTGGCGGGCGAGGGCAGCGTGCCGGCCGGCAGCTGCCCGCGCAGTTCAGTGGCTCGATGGGCGGCGAACCGCTCCCGGTTGCGGGCTTGATACGCCTTGGCGCCGGCGGCGAGGTCGGTGCCGGCGGTCGCGCCTTCGTCGTGCACCACGCGGGCGGCCGGCTGGTACAGCACGCGCTTGCCGGCCGCGCGGACGGCGAATGCAAGGTCGGTATCCTCGTAGTAGGCCGGCGCATAGCGCGCGTCGAAGCCGCCCACCTGCCCGAACAGCGTGCGCGGGATGGCAATGGCCGCGCCGCTGGCATAGTCGACCTCGCGCAGATAGCCGTAGCGCGGGTCGGCGGAAGACTGGTTGCGGCCGTAGTTCCACCCGCTGCCGTCGTCGAACACCACGCCCCCGGCCTCCTGTAGCCGCCCGTCCGGATACAGCAGTTGCGCACCCACCAGCCCGGCGCCGGGGTGCTCGGCGAAGGTCTGCAGCAGCGCGTCGAGCCAGCCGGGTTGCGGCACGGTGTCGTTGTTGAGGAACACCAGATAGTCGCCGCGCGCCATCGCGGCGCCGTCGTTGCAGGCGGCGATGAAGCCGCCGTTCTCCGCGCGCCGGTGGTAGCGCAGGCCGTCGATCGCCGGCAGCACGTCGGCGCTGTCATCCGCCGAGCCGTCGTCGACCACGATCACCTCGAACGGCGCCAGCGGCGGATGCCCGGCCAGCGCGCGCAGGCAGCACAGGGTGTGTTCGAGCTGGCCGTAGACGGGGATGACGATACTGGCCAGCGGCGCGTCGCTGGTCGGAAGCGCCGCCGGCACGCGCGGCATGTCGGCGGGGAAGTACAGGTCCGCGCGCTGCGCAGCGGGCACCCGGCGCAGCTGCGCGCGCACGCGCTGCCAGCTGGCGCGCAGGCCACGGGTGCGCAGGCTGAGCCAGCCGCGGCGGATCAGGCCGGTCGCGCGATCGAACAGGAAGCGCGCATCGGCCAGCGAAATCGACAAACTCGGAGCTCCAGCTAACGGTTGGGGGTGCGACAGGCCGCGATGGCCTTCCGGCCGGGCATTTTGCGCCATCGACGGAATCGGCCGCAGCGCGCGTGCCAGCGGGCGTTCAGGGCCGGCTGCGATAGACTCGCCGCTTCCCCGGCGCCCGCGCCATTGTCGCACTGCCTTTCCCGAACCGTACCGTGGCCCGCATCGATTACGACGAAGACGAAGACGAGATCGACGGCGACGGCCGGCCGGACTGGCGTCGCAGGCTGCTGACCTGGACGCTGGCGGCGATCGGGCTGGGCCTGGGCTTCCTGATCCCGTACACGCTGTACCTCAACAGCCAGGTCAGCGAGCGCTTCGGCCAGCTGCGCTGGCAGGTCCCGACCCGCGTCTACGCGCGCCCGCTGCAGCTGGCGCCGGGCGTGGCGATGGATGCGCAGACCCTGAAGACCGAGCTGGCCGCGGCCTCGTACCGCGAGGACGGCGGCAAGCGCGCCGGGACCTACAGCCACGAGGGTTCGGACTGGGTGATCGCCAGCCGCGGCTTCCGGGACGTCGACGGCGACGTCGCGCCGAGCCGGGTCGAACTGAGGCTGTCCGGCGGCCGCGTCGCCCGCCTGCGCGACGCCGGCAGCGGCAAGGCGGCCAAGTCGGTGCGCCTGGACCCGGCCCGGATCGCCACGCTGTACGGCCAGTCGCAGGAAGAGCGCCAGCTGGTGCGGATCGAGGACGTGCCGGAGCTGCTGGTCACCGGCCTGCAGGCGGTGGAAGACCGCGATTTCGCCCACCACCACGGCATCGACCTGTCCGGCATGCTGCGCGCGGCCTGGGTCAACCTGAGGTCGGGCGAGGCCAGGCAGGGCGGCAGCACGCTGACCCAGCAGCTGGCGCGCTCGGGCATCCTGGGCATCGGCCGCGAGCAGACCTACACCCGCAAGTTCAACGAGATCCTGTTCGCGCTGCTGATCGAGGCGCGCTACGACAAGCGCGCGATCCTCGAGGCCTACCTCAACCAGGTCTACCTGGGCCAGCGCGGCTCGCAGGAGATCCGCGGCGCCGCGGCCGGGGCCGAGTTCTGGTTCGGCCGCGACCTGGGCGACCTGTCGACGGAGCAGATCGCGATGCTGATCGGCCTGGTCAAGGGGCCGTCGGCCTACGACCCGCGCCGGCATCCGGAGAACGCCCTGGCGCGGCGCAACTTCGTGCTGGCCAGGATGCACGAGTCGCAGCCGCAGCTGATCGACGACGCGGAGTACCAGCGCGCGCTCAAGGCGCCGCTGGGCGTGACCGACGCGCCGGGCAGCACCTCGGCCAATCCGTTCCCGGCCTACGTCGACCTGGTGCGGCGGCAGCTGGTGCGCGACTACCCGGCCGACGCGCTGCAGGGCGCCGGCCTGCGGGTGATGACCGGGATGTCGCCCTCGGCGCAGGCCTATGCCGAGGGCGCGGTGACGCGCACGCTCGACTCGCTGGAGAACAAGAAGCGGCCGCCGCTGCAGGCCGGCGTGGTGGTCACCGACGTCGACAACGGCGACGTGCTGGCGGTGGTGGGCAGCCGCAACTTCCGCCAGCCCGGGTTCAACCGCGCGATCGAGGCGCAGCGTCCGGTCGGTTCGCTGCTCAAGCCCTTCGTCTACATGCTGGCGCTGGCTTCGCCCAACCGGTGGTCGCTGGCCAGCTGGGTGGACGACTCGCCGGTGACGGTGACGCTGGCCAACGGCAAGCGCTGGAGCCCGGGCAATTCCGACGGCCGCAGCCACGGCAGCGTGCGCCTGATCGATGCGCTGGCGCAGTCGTACAACCAGGCCACGGTGCGAGTGGGCATGGACGTCACGCCGCAGCGCCTGGCCATGCTGCTGGAGAAGCTGGCCGGCATCGAGGCCGCGCCCAATCCTTCGCTGATCCTCGGTTCGGTCGACCAGAGCCCGTACGCGATCGCGCAGCTTTACCAGTTCCTGGCGTCGGGCGGCGAGATCCAACCGCTGCACCTGGTGCGCGGCGTGCTCGACCGCGAGGGCAGGATGCTCAAGCGTTACGACAAGGCGCCCAAGCCCGCGCAGCCGGGCGACTCGATCGCGGTGCGCCTGATCACCACCGCGCTGCAGCGCACGGTCAGCAACGGCACTGCGCACCAGCTGGTCCGCGACGGCCTCGGCCGTCTCGACGCCGCCGGCAAGACCGGCACCAGCAACGACGGCCGCGACAGCTGGTTTGCCGGCTACACCGGCGACCACCTCGCCGTGGTGTGGGTGGGCAACGACCAGAACGAGATGACCGGCCTGTACGGCTCCACCGGCGCGATGCGGGTCTGGTCCGGGTTGTTCTCGCGCCTGCCCAGCACGCCGCTGAAGGTCGACAACGAGGGCCTGGACTGGCAGTGGGTGGCGCAGTCCAACAGCACCGATGCCTCCTGTCCGGACGTGCGGCGTTTCCCGTTCGCCAAGGGCTACGCGCCTCCGTACCAGCCCTGCGTGTACGCGCAGCCCGAGCCCGAAGAGGAGCAGGGCGGCGGCTGGCGCAGCTGGTTCGGCCTGGACCCCAAGCCGCCGCGCGATCCCGCCCGCGAAGTGCCGCAGCAGGCACCGAATCCCCCGCCGCAAGAGCAACGCTGATGGATGTCCCCGTGTCTTCCCCCGCCCGGCTTCCGGCCGTTCGCCACTGCGCGCCCGCGGTTTTCGCGCTCGTGCTGGCCGCCTGCGCAACGTCGCAGCCGGCGGCGCCACCGCCGGCGTCACTGACCACCGCTACGCCGCAGCAGCAGGTCGCCGCCGTCCGCGCCGCCGCGGGCGACGGCGAGGGCGAGCTGGCGATCCAGCCGCTGCGCGATCCCAAGGTCGAGGACCTGCGCGAGAAGGCCCAGCGCCTGGAAACGCAGCAGTACTACGCTGAAGCAGCCAAGACGCTCGACCAGGCGCTGGAGATCGTCCCCGACGACCCGGCCCTGCTGCAGGAACGCGCCGAGGCCGCGTTGCTGCTCGGCGATCATGCGCGGGCCGAGGCGCTGGCCCGCCAGGCGTTCGCGACCGGTTCGCAGGTCGGGCCTCTGTGCCGCCGCCACTGGGCGACGATCGAGCAGTCGCGGCTGCTGGAAGGCGACGCCGCCGGCGCGGCGGCCGCGAAGAAGCACATCGAGCAGTGCACGGTCGCCGGCGTCAACCGCTTCTGACATGGAGTCCGGGGACAGGGGAACCCTCGCACAACGCAGCCGCGCGGCACTGGCCGAGGGGGGCACGCTGGCCGCGCAGATCCCGGCGTTCGCGCCGCGGCCTTCGCAGCAGGACCTGTCCGCCGCGGTCGCCGACGCGCTCGATTCGCGCGGCTCGCTGCTGGCCGAGGCCGGCACCGGCACCGGCAAGACCTTCGCCTACCTCGTCCCGGCGCTGCTGTCCGGCCTGAAGACCATCGTCTCCACCGGCACCCGCGCGCTGCAGGACCAGCTCTACCACCGCGACCTGCCGCGGGTGCGCGACGCGCTCGGGGTCGGCATCAAGACCGCGCTGCTCAAGGGCAGGGCGAACTACCTGTGCAGCTACCGGCTCGAACGCGCCAAGGGCGAGCCACGCTTTACCGCGCGCGAGCAGATCGCGCAGTTCCAGCGCATCGTCGCCTGGAGCGGGCGCACCCGCATGGGCGACCTGGCCGAACTCGAAGGCCTGCCCGACGACTCGCCGCTGCTGCCGATGGTCACCTCCACCGCCGAGAACTGCCTGGGCAGCGAATGCCCGTTCTGGAGCGAATGCTTCGTCGTCCAGGCCCGCCAGCGCGCGCAGAACGCGGACGTGGTCGTGGTCAACCACCACCTGCTGCTGGCGGACCTGGCGCTCAAGCAGGAAGGCTTCGGCGAAATTCTGCCCGGCGCGCAGGCCTTCGTCGTCGACGAGGCCCACCAGCTGCCGGACCTGGCCGCGCAGTTCTTCGGCGAATCGCTGAGCGCGCGGCCGCTGGTTGAACTGGGCCGAGACGCGCTGGCCGAATGCAAGGACGTCGAAGGCTCGCTGGCAGTCGTGCAGCAGCCCGCGCGCGACCTCGAGCAGGCTACCCGCGCGCTGCGTGCGGCGATGGAAGTCCTGCCGCCGCGCGGGACACGGTTCCGCGCGCTGCAGGACGTGGGTGTGCGCGAGGCGCTCGACGCGCTGTCGCAGGCGCTGTCGCGGCTGGCGACCGCACTCGCGCCGCTGCGCGAGGCCGCGCCCGGCTTCGAGGCCTGCCACGTGCGCGCGCAGGACCAGCTGGCGCGGGTCGCGCGCTGGCAGGTCGAGCGCGACCTCGACGGCGAGCTGGACGATGCGAGCGGCGGCGGGCCGGACGACGACGTGCGCTGGTACGAACTCTCGCCGCGCGGCTTCCGCCTGCAGCGCACGCCGCTGGACGTGTCCGGGCCGCTGCGCGCGCACCGCGAGGCTTCGCGCGCAGCGTGGATTTTCACTTCGGCAACACTGGCCGTCGACGGCCACTTCAACCACATCGCCACGCGGCTCGGCCTGGAGGATCCGCACGAACTGCTCGCGCCCAGCCCCTTCGACTGGGCCTCGCAGGCGCTGTGCTACCTGCCGCCGCGGCTGCCGCAGCCGTCTGCGCGCGACTACACCGCCGCGGTCGCCGAGGCGCTGCTGCCGGTGCTGCACGCCTCACGGGGGCGCGCGTTCGTACTGTTCGCCTCGCACCGCGCGCTGCGCGAGGCGGCGGAGATCCTGCAGGGCGGGCCGTGGCCGCTGTTCGTGCAGGGCCAGGCGCCGCGCGCGCAGCTGCTGCAGCGTTTCCGCGAATCGGGCAACGGCGTACTGCTGGGCGCGGCCAGCTTCCGCGAGGGCGTGGACGTGGCCGGCGATGCGCTGAGCGTGGTGGTGATCGACAAGCTGCCCTTCGCCGCGCCGGACGACCCGGTGTTCGAGGCCCGGCTCGACGCGATCCGCCGCGCCGGCGGTAATCCCTTCCGCGACGAACAGCTGCCGCAGGCGGTGATCGCGCTCAAGCAGGGCGTCGGCCGCCTGATCCGCACCGAGACCGACCGTGGCGTGCTGGTGCTGTGCGATCCGCGGCTGCTCGGCAAGAGCTACGGCAAGCTGTTCCTCGACTCGCTGCCGCCGTTCCCGAAAACCCGCGACGTTGCCGACGTGGAAGCATTTTTCGAGACGTAGGTCGGGGCTACGCCCCCGACGCCGATGTTCCCCACGGGTCGAGGCCATGCGCTCGACATCAGGCTTCGCCGGCGTCGGGGGCGTAGCCCCGACCTACGGCGAACGCGTTACGCTTCTCCCGATTCCCGATTCCCGATTCCCGATTCCCGCCCCGTGAAACTGCTTGCATTCGAAACCGCCACCGAGGGCTGCTCGGTTGCCGTCTGGGTCGACGGCGACGTGCGCGAGCGCTTCGAGGTCGCGCCGCGCCGCCACGCCGAGCTGGCGCTGCCGTGGGCGGAACAGCTGCTGGCCGAGGCCGGCGTGGCCAAGGCGCAGCTCGACGCGATCGCCGTCGGCCGCGGCCCGGGCGCGTTCACCGGCGTGCGCCTGGCGATCGCGATCGCGCAGGGCATCGCGCTGGCGCTGGACCGGCCGGTCGTGCCGGTGTCGACGCTGGCAGCGCTGGCGGCAGGGGCACCGGAAACCGGCTCGCCATGCATCCTCGCCGCCATCGACGCGCGCATGGGCGAGGTGTATTCGGGCGCGTTCGAGCGGCGCGATGGCGGCCTGGTGGCGCTGACAAAGGAAAGCGTCTGCGCTGCGGACGCGGTTGCGCTGCCGACCGATGACGATCGCTGGCAGGGCGTCGGTACCGGCTTCGCGGCCGGCGAGGGCGCGCTGCAGGCACGCCTCGGGGCGTGGCTGGCCAACGTCGACGTTACCGCGCTGCCGCATGCGGCCAACGTGGCCCGGCTTGCCGCCGCTGCCTTCGAGCGCGGCGAGGCGCTGCCGCCGGAGCGCGTCGAGCCTGCCTACCTGCGCGACAACGTCGCCCTGACCCTGGTCGAGCAGCAGGCCCTGCGCGACGCGCGCTGACGCCGCGGGAACCATCGCGCACCTGCGCGGGTCACTCCTCGTCCGCACCGGGGAGCACGACATGACGCACACGGAAGCAAACAACGGGCGCACGCGCGGCCTGCGCGGCTGGTTCATGCGCGAAGGCCGCCAGTTGCTCGTGATGCTGGTGCTGCTGGCGGTCGCGCGCACCTCGCTGGCCAACCACTACAGCGTGCCCAGCGGCTCGATGGAGTACACGCTGATGCCCGGCGACCACGTCGCGGTCGACATGAGCGCCTACGGCCTGCGCGTTCCGTTCACCGACATCACCGTGGTGCCGCGCGACGATCCCGGCCGCGGCGACATCGCGGTGTTCAAGTCGCCGCGTGACGGCGTGCGGCTGATCAAGCGCGTGGTCGCGGTCGGCGGCGACCGGGTCGCGCTCGAGGACGGGCATCTTTCGATCAACGGCCAACCGCTGGCCGAGACCGGCGCACCGGACGTGGAACATTTCGGCGACAGGCGCGCGCGGCTGAACCTCGACATGGGCGGTGGGCCGGACATCGACGGCCTCGTCGTCCCGCCGGGGCAGGTGCTGGTGGTCGGCGACCACCGCGGCAACAGCATCGACGGCCGCTATTTCGGCCTGGTGCCGGCTTCGGCGCTGTATGCGCGCGCCGTCGGCGTGTTCTGGCGCAGCGGCGAAGGCCTGGTGTGGAAGCCGCTGTAGGCGCTCAGCGCTCGTCGAGCAGCTCGCCGCCGGGCAGGAAATTCCATGTGCGCGTCACGTGCAGCACGTCGATGTTTTCCTCGGTCTTGGGCAGCGGCGGGTAGGGCTCGGCGAGCCTGGCGATCCGCATCGCCGCGGCGTCGAGCAGCTTGATGCCGCTGGACTGGATCACGTCGGCGCGCTCCACCGAGCCGTCGCGGCGGATCGCCACGCTGATCACCAGGGTGCCGGCCAGCTTCCGTCGCCGCGCTTCGTCCGGATAGTTGAGATTGCCGACGCGCTCGACCCGGTCCACCCACGCGCGCAGGTAGCCGGCCCAGGCGTACTCGGTGGTGCTGGCAGAGACGAACTTGCGCTTCGGGCGCTTGGCGTAGCGCTCCGAGCGCAGGTGGATCTCGGCCGCCAGCCGCGCCATCGCCAGGTCGTGGTCGATCTTCTCCTGGCCGCGCGGCAGCGGCGTTTGTTCGGCCTGCGGGCGCGCGTCGGGCGTCGGCATCGGCTGCTGGGCGCGCGTGCTGCTGACCACGCGCGCTTCGGGCGGCGGCCGTGGCGTGGGCGACTGCGCGCGCATCGGCCGCGGCGCGACGCCGGACTCGGCCTGCGCCACCACCCCGGCCTGCGCTTCACGCGGCCGGTTGGTCTTCTCGTGCTCGCCGCCGCCCTGGTTGTTGGCCTGGGCGAGGAAGTCGGCCTGCTCCGGGGTCAGCTCGGTCTGCGTCTGGGTCAGGATCACGTCCAGCGTCGGCAGCACCGGCGCGGCGTCGTCCAGGGCGAAGCCGACGCCCAGGATCAGCATTCCGTGCAGCAGCAGCGACAGCACCATCGTCGCGCTCAGGCGTTGGCGGTCGCCGATGACGGGAGCGGTGGCGGCGGGGGCGGACATCGTGGGATCGGTTCGGGGCGGGGCGGATCAGCCGTGGAAGCCTACCCGCTTTTGGCTTTCCACCGGGCAGCACGCATGCATGAGTACGAAAAGGCGCGGGCGATGCCTCGTTCCCTATCCGCCATTCCCCATTCCCTGCTCGATCGCGTCGAACAATTGCCCTGCGATGTTCAGGCCGAACTGCGCATCCAGCTCGCGGATGCACGTCGGACTGGTGACGTTGACCTCGGTGAGGTAGTCGCCGATCACGTCCAGGCCGACGAAGCGCATCCCGCGCTCGCGCATCCGCGGGCCGACCTGGGCGGCGATCCAGCGGTCGCGCTCGCTCAGCGGGCGGCCCTCGCCGCGGCCGCCGGCGGCCAGGTTGCCGCGGAACTCGTCGCCCTGCGGGATCCGCGCAAGGCAGTAGTCGACCGGCTCGCCGTCGATGAGCAGGATGCGCTTGTCGCCGTCGACGATCTCCGGCAGGTAGCGCTGGGCCATCGCCAGGTTGCGGCCGCCCTCGGTCAGCGTCTCGAGGATGACGTTGACGTTGGGCTCGCCTGCGCGGACGCGGAAGATCGAGCGCCCGCCCATGCCGTCGAGCGGCTTGAGCACCGCGTCGCCGTGTTCGCCAACGAAGGCCTTGAGTGCGGCGGCATCGCGGCTGACCACGGTAGGTGGGCAGCACTGCGGGAATTCGAGCGCGGCGAGCTTCTCGTTGAAGTCGCGCAGGCCCTGCGGGTCGTTGACCACCTGCGCGCCCTGGCGCTGCATGGACCCCAACAGCAGGGTGTCGTGGATGAATCCGGCATCGACCGGCGGATCCCTGCGCATCAGCACCAGGTCGCCGGCCCTCGGGGTGTGATGTGATGGTTGTCCCAGTTCGAACCAGGCCGCCGGGTCGTCGCGCACCGTCAGCGGCGCGACTTGCGCCACCGCCTCGCCGCCGTGCATCGACAGGCCGCCGGGTATGACATAGTGCAGGCGATGGCCCCGGCGCTGCGCTTCGAGCAGCATCGCGAACGTGGAATCCTTGGCGATCTTGATCGACCCGATGGGGTCCATCACGACAATGACGTCGAGTGGCATTTCCAGCATTCCGCGGCAGATTCTGACAAATGTTAGCAGGGGCCCGGGCCTATGTTGCGGACTGCGTGGCATTTAGCTTCGTCGCGGCGCGCACAATGCTTGACAGTGTGGCGGCCGACTGGGATATAAGACGGTTTGCAGCGGCGCCGGCATTCACGAAGCGCTGCGCATGGGGGATTTGAAGATGACGCAAGACGACAGTCGCGCCGGCAGCCTCGGGGGCTTGCGGGTGATGGTGATCGATGACTCGAAAACCATCCGCCGCACCGCCGAGACCCTGCTCAAGCGCGAAGGGGCCGAGGTCACGACCGCGACCGACGGTTTCGAGGCGCTCGCCAAGATCGCCGACCAGAAGCCGCAGATCATCTTCGTCGACATCATGATGCCGCGCCTGGACGGCTACCAGACCTGCGCGCTGATCAAGAACAACCAGATGTTCAAGCACACGCCGGTGATCATGCTGTCCTCCAAGGACGGCCTGTTCGACAAGGCGCGCGGGCGCATCGTGGGCTCCGAGCAGTACGTCACCAAGCCATTCACGCGCGAGGAGCTCCTCGACGCGATCCGAAAGCACGTCAACCACGCCTGACCGGGGGGTAGGGCAACCAATGGCAAGAATTCTGCTGATCGAGGACTCGCCGACCGACACGGCGGTACTCACCCAGTTGCTGGAACGCAACGGCCACGAGGTGCTGTCCTCGGGCAGCGCCGAGGACGGCATCGAGGTCTGCAAGCGCGAACTGCCGGACCTGGTGCTGATGGACGTGGTGCTGCCGGGCATGAACGGTTTCCAGGCCACCCGCGCGCTGTCGCGCGACGGCGCCACCAGCAACATCCCGGTGCTGATCGTCAGCACCAAGGGCATGGAGACCGACAAGGCCTGGGGCATGCGCCAGGGCGCGCGGGGCTACATCGTCAAGCCGCCGGACGAAGGCGCGCTGATCGCCCATATCAACGAGCTGCTCGGCGGCTGACGATGAGCCGTCGCCGCCACAACGAGCGCAAGCCGGACGTTGCCAAGCCGGCCGTCGCGCCGGCCGATGTCGGCCGCAAGCCTGAAAACGGCCCGCTCGATCCGTTCGCGATCCTCGTCGACTACGAGCGCAAGAGCCTGGCGCATGTCGCCGGCCTGCCCGAGCAGCTCGACGCGCCCGGACTGTGGCGCGGCGTCGGCTACCGCGTCGGCCAGCGCCGGCTGGCGTCGGGCTTCGACGAGGTGGTCGAGATCCTGCCGATGCCGCAGGTCACGCCGGTGCCCGGCTCGCAGCCGTGGATGCTCGGCGTGGCCAACATCCGCGGCAACCTGCTGCCGACCGTCGACCTCAAGCAGTTCCTCGAGGGCGAGCGCACGGTGCTGCACGAGGGCCAGCGCGTGCTGATCGTGCGCCAGCCCGGCGGCGACGTCGCGGTGACGATCGACGAGCTGTTCGGCCAGCGCTCGTTCCTCGAGGAGCAGGCGCTGGCAGGCGACGAATTGCCGGCCAGCACGCTGGCCGAGGGACGTTACGCACACTTCGTCGACCGGGCCTACCGCCTGGCCGGCCACGCGTGGGGGATCTTCAGCCTGGACCGGCTGGCCCGCACACCCGAGTTCAGACAAGCCGCGGCCTGATCGCCGCACAGCACGCACCGCAGGATCCGAGGTCACATCATGAGCACTGTTATGGACACCGTTGCCGGCAAGGGCCGCAACATGGGTACCAACTTCTGGCTGATCGTGCTGGCGATCTCACTGGTCGTCTTCGGTGCGAACACCGGCTACGCAACGTGGAAGGCAGCCCGGCTGGGTGGCGCCAGTACCGCGGCGTCGAACCTGCAGCTCAACTCGCAGCGGCTGGCCAACCAGGGGCGCGAGGCGGTGGAGGGCGACCGCGAGGCGTTCACCGCGTTCAAGGCGACCAAGGCGGAGGTCGATGCCGACATCGCCGGGCTGAACAGCAACTTCGGCGACACCACCGGCGTGTCCGGGCCGATCGCCAAGGTCTCGCAGACCTGGGCGCCGCTGGCCAAGAATGCCGATGACGTGATCGCCAGTGAAGCGGCGGTGCTGGCGCTGGCCGGCAACGCCAACCGCTTCACCCAGGGCATCCCGCAGCTGCAGGCGCAGCTCGACGAGGTGGTGCGCGCGATGTCGTCCAGCGGCTCGCCGTCATCGCAGATCTACATCGCGCTGCGCCAGAACGTGCTGGCCGGCAACCTGGCCCGCCGCGTCACCGAGGTGCGCGCCGGCGGCGCCGGCGCCGCGGTCGCCGGCCAGGCGCTGGCGCGCGACGCCAACGTGTTCGAGCAGGTGCTGGCCGGCCTGAAGGCCGGCGACGAGGCGATGAACGTGCAGGCGCTGTCGAACTCCGGTGCCGTGGCCGCGCTCAACCGCGCGACCGAGCAGTGGGAGACGATGAAGAAGGACCTCGACGCGATCCTGGGCAGCTCGCAGAAGCTGTTCGCCGCGCAGAACGCCGCCGCGGCGCTCACCAGCGGCTCGGACAAGCTGCTGGCCGACAGCCGCGACCTGTTCCAGGCCTTCACCGCGTTCGGCTCGCTGCGCGACAAGAGCCTGCTGGGCAACCTGTGGATCAGCCTCGTATTCGGCGCCCTGGCCATCATCGCCATCGTCGGCCTGATCTTCAGCATCAACCGCGCGCAGCGCCAGCGCTACGAAACCACGATGGAGCTCAACAACCGCAACCAGGAGGCGATCATGCGCCTGCTGGACGAAATGGGCTCGCTCGCCGAAGGCGACCTGACCGTGAAGGCGACGGTGACCGAGGACATGACCGGCGCGATCGCCGACTCGATCAACTTCGCCGTCGAGCAGCTGCGCAGCCTGGTGCAGACGATCAACGACACCTCGGTGCAGGTGGCGTCCAGCGCGCAGGAAACGCAGGCCACCGCCATGCACCTGGCCGAGGCCGCCGAGCACCAGGCGCAGGAGATCAACTCCGCCTCCGACCGCATCAACGAAATCGCCGCCAGCATCAACCAGGTGTCGAAGAACTCCGCCGAATCGGCCGACGTGGCCCAGCGCTCGGTGCAGATCGCGACCAAGGGCGCGGGTGTGGTGCGCGAGACCATCGCCGGCATGGACTCGATCCGCGACCAGATCCAGGAAACCTCCAAGCGCATCAAGCGCCTGGGCGAATCGTCGCAGGAAATCGGCTCGATCGTTGAACTGATCAACGACATCTCCGAGCAGACCAACATCCTCGCGCTGAACGCGGCCATCCAGGCGGCGTCGGCGGGCGAGGCGGGCCGCGGCTTCGCGGTGGTGGCCGACGAAGTGCAGCGACTCGCGGAACGCGCGTCCAACGCGACCAAGCGAATCGAAACCTTGGTGCAGGCGATCCAGTCCGACACCAACGAGGCGGTGAGCTCGATGGAGCAGACGACGTCCGAGGTGGTCGCCGGTGCGCGCCTGGCCGAGGACGCCGGTACCGCGCTGGGCGAGATCGAAAACGTGTCGACCAGCCTCGCAGAGCTGATCGAGGGCATCTCGAACGCCTCGCAGCAGCAGTCCGCGGCGGCGACCAACATCACCTCGACCATGAACACGATCCAGTCGATCACCGCGCAGACCTCGCAGGGCGCCAACCAGACGGCCGAGTCGATCGGCAACCTGGCCCAGCTCGCCGCGGACCTGCGCCGTTCGGTCGCCGACTTCAAGCTGCCGGCCTGAGTGCCAGGACGATCGAGAGCATGACGGGCATCGCCAACGACCGCTGCAAGGCGCGCGCGGGCCTCCACGGAGGGACGCCATGACCGCGCTGCGCGACGCGATCGACTACACCACGCTCGGCTGGGTCAAGCCGGAGCTCGACGAGACGCTGCGCCAGGCGCGGATCGAGATCGAGGGCTTCGTCGACGACCCGTCCGACACCAGCCGCATGCGTTTTTGCGCCAGCTACCTGCACCAGGTGCAGGGCACGCTGCGCATGGTCGAGCTGTACGCGCCGGCGATGGTGACCGAGGAGATGGAGCGCCTGGCCCAGGCGCTGCAGCACGGCGAGATCGCCGACCGCGACGGTGCCTGCGCGACGCTGATGCGCGGCGTAGTGCTGCTGCCCGACTACCTGGAGCGCCTGCAGAGCGGCCACAAGGACATCCCGATCGTCCTGCTGCCGCTGCTCAACGAGTTGCGCGCCGCGCGCGGCGAGAGCGGCCTGAGCGAAAGCGTGCTGTTCGCGCCCGACCTCGGCCGGCCGCTGCCGTCGAGCGTGCCCGCGTCGGCCGGCCGCGGCCGCAACGCCGAAGTCCTGCCGCTGCTCGAGCGGCTGTCCGCCGCCATTTCGGAGTGGCCGGAAGATGGCGCACCGAAGGATGCCGGCGAGATCGGCACCGCCATCGATGCGCTGTTCGTGCGCACCGAACAGGACGAGACCCGGCGCATGCTGTGGGTCGCCGGTTCCGTGGCCACCGCGCTGCGCGAAGGCGCGCTGCAGCCGTCCGCGGGCCTGCGCCAGGCCTTCGCCAGCGTGCAGCGCGAGGCGCGCCGGCAGTTCGAGGACGACGGCTTCGGCATTCCGCGCCCGGAAACCACGCTCGAACCCACCCGCCAGCTGCTCTACCACGTCGCCCACAGCGACGCGGACCATCCGGTGCTGCGGGAACTGCGCGAAACCTTCGACCTCGACGCCGCGCAGCCCACGGAAACCGAGATCAGCCACGCCCAGGGCAGCCTGAGCGGCCGCAACCGCGCGCTGCTCGATACGGTCTCGGCAGCGGTGAAGGAAGACCTGCTGCGGGTCAAGGACGTGCTCGACCTGCACCTGCGCACCAACGCATCCAACGTCACCGCCCTGCAGCCGCAGGTCGAGGCGCTGGGCCGCGTCGCCGATACCCTGGGCATGCTTGGCCTGGGCGTGGCGCGCAACGTCGTCCAGCAGCAGCGCGACGCGATGGACGCCATCGTCCGCGGCGACCGCGTCGCCGACGAGGGCGCGCTGCTCGACGTCGCCGGCGCGCTGCTGTACGTCGACGCGACGCTCGACGACCAGGTCGCGCGCCTGGGCGACAGCGACGCCGGCGCCGACGGCAGCCAGGACGACCTGTTCTCCAACGAATCGCGCAAGGTGCTCGAGGTCATCGCCCGCGAGGCGATCGCCAACTTCGCCGATGCGCGGCAGGCCTTCGTGGCCTTTGTCGAAACCAGCTGGGACCATTCGGAGCTGGTCGAAGTCCCGCGCCTGCTGCAGGAAGTCGCCGGCGCCATGGCGATGCTGGAACTGCCGCAGGCCGCCGCCTACCTGGCCGGCGTGCGCATGTACACCGAGGTCGAACTGCTCGGCCGCAAGCGCGTGCCCAACGGCCGCCAGCTCGACACCTTCGCCGACGCGCTGGCCAGCCTCGAGTACTACCTCGAAGCGCTGCGCGAGAACCGGCTCAACCGCGAAAACATCCTCGAGATCGCGCGCGGCAGCCTCGAATCGCTGGGCTACTGGCCGCTGCCGGACGTGCAGCCGGCGCAGGAAGAATCCGTTGCCGAGCCGGACGCACAGGCGGAGCAGGTGCTGGCCGACGACGTCGACCGCAACGTCGCCGCGTTCATCGACCGCAGCATCGACCAGGCGCGCACTTCGCAGGCCGACAGCGCGCAGGTCGCAGCGCAGGTCCCCGCCGCGGCCGGCGGCCGGGGCGGCTTCGAAATCACCGGCGACGAGATCGACGACGAGATCCGCGAGGTGTTCCTCGAGGAGTTCGGCGAGGAGATCGACAACCTCGACCAGATGCTGCCGGTCTGGCGCGAACGCCCCGACGACCTCGAGCGCCTGCGCCCGATCCGTCGCGTGTTCCACACGCTCAAGGGCAGCGGCCGCCTGGTTGGCGCGCGCGCGCTGGGCGAGTTCAGCTGGAAGGTCGAGAACATGCTCAACCGCGTGCTCGACGGCACGCGCGAGGCCAGCCCGGCCGTGGTGGCGATGGTCGACCAGGCCTTCTACACGCTGCCGCAGCTGCTGGCAGCGCTGCGCGGCACCGCGGCGGTCGACGCCGACCTTGAAGGCATGCAGGCGCTGGCCGACCGTATTGCCGAGGGCGAGGAAGTCCTGCCGGCGTTCGCGGCGCCCGGTGCGGCAACGCCCGAGTCGATGCTTGTCGACGCCGAACTCGATGCGGAAGTCGAGGCCGGTGGAGCCATTGCCGCGGAGGCCGTGGACGCGCCGGCCGGCGAGGGCATGCTGCCGGCATCGGTGGATGCGCTGCTGCTGGAAATCCTCGATACGGAAGTATCCGGCCACCTGGCCACCGTCGATGCCTGGCTGGCCGAGGCGCAGTCCGCCTCGACCCCGGCCAGCGACGCGCTGCTGCGCGCCGTGCACACCATGAACGGCGCCTTCGCGATGACCGAAGTGCCGGCGATCACCGATGCGCTGAGCCCCGCGGAAACCTACATCCGGCGCCTGCTTGCGGCGCGGCAGGACGTGGGCAGCGAAGGCGTGGCGGCGATCGGCGAGCTGGCCGGCGTGATCCGCGCCACCGTGGCCGGGCTGCACGCGGCCGCGCCGCACGTCCCCACCTGCGCCGCGCTCGCCGCGAGCCTCGTGGCCCTGCGCGACAGCCTGCCGGAGGCAACCATGCCGGCGGAGTCGACGACGATCCCCGAGCCGGTGGAACCTATCGACCTGGTCGATGCCGGCGCCGAGTTGACCGATACCGATCTCAGCGCCTACGGCGACCTCGGGACGCTCGACCCCGCCATCGCTCATGACGCGGGCCACGACGCGGCGGAAGCCGCCGAGCGTGTCGAAACGGAGCGGGTCGAAGCCGAGCGTGCCGAAGCGGAGCGGGTCGAGGCCGAGCGGGTCGAGGCCGAGCGTGCCGAAGCCGAACGCATCGAAGCAGGGCGCCTTGAGGCGGAGCGTGTCGAAGCGGAGCGCGTCGAAGCAGAGCGTATCGAAGCGGAGCGCGTAGAAGCCGAACGTCTTGAAGCCGAACGTTTGGAAGCAGAGCGCGCCGAAACCGAGCGCCTCGAGTCCGAACGCGCCCAGGAAGAAGCGCGGATGCTGGCGCTGGCCGAAGCCGAGCGTCTTGCGGCCGAGCGCGCCGAGATCGATCGCATCGAAGCCGAGCGCCTGGAGGCCGAGCGCATCCAGGAACAGGCGCGGCTGGAGGCGGAACAGGCTGAAGCCGAGCGCCTTGCAGCCGAGCAGGCGGAGGCCGAGCGCGCGCAAGCGGCGCTTCTCGAAGCAGAACGAATCGAGTCCGAGCGGATTGCTGCCGAGCAGGCCGCTGCCGACCAACGCGAGGCGGAACAGGCGGAGGCCGAGCAGGCCGCTGCCAGGCAGGCGGAGACCGAACGCCTGGAAGCCGAGCGCCTCGAAACAGAACGTATCGAAGCAGAACGTGTCGAAGCCGAGCGCCTCGAAGCAGAACGTGTCGAAGCCGAACGCCTCGAAGCCGAGCGCGCCGAAGCAGAACGTGTCGAAGCAGAACGCGCCGAAGCAGAACGTCTCGAAGCCGAACGTCTCGAAGAAGAGCGCGCTGAAGCCGAACGCCTCGAGGCCGCGCGCGCCGCGGTCGAGAAGATTCCTGCCGTCGACATGGACGCGGATGCCGAGGAACCGGCCGTCGTGGCGATCGTTGCGGACGCGCTCGCCACCACCCGGGATCCTGACGCGGCGTTTGACCTCGGCGACCTGGATCCCGAACTCGTCGACATCTTCGTCGAGGAGGCCGGCGACCTGCTCGACCATTCCGACGGCCTGCTCGCGCAGCTGCGCGAAAACCCCACCGAGCGCGAGGCACTGGTCGGGCTGCAGCGCGACCTGCACACCATCAAGGGTGGCGCGCGCATGGCCGGCATCATGGCCGTGGGCGAGCTGGGCCACGCCATGGAGTCGCTGCTCGAAGCGGTGGTCGAACAGCGCGGCGAACTCGGCCGCGACGGCATTCCTCTGCTCGAGCGCGGCTTCGACCGGTTGCATGCAATGGTCACCCGCGTCGGCGAACGTCGCGCGATCGACCCGTCGGAAGAACTGATCGAGGCCTTCAACGCCCGCGCGCTCGGAAAGCCCGCGCCTGCCGCGGTGCCCGCCGGCGTGGCGGTACCCGCGCCTCGGGTGCCGGTCGCCGGCACGGAGCTCAAGCCGCTGTCCGCGCCGATCGGCGACGCCGACCCCGCAGCCTCGGACGACGACGACATCAGCGTGCGCGCGCCGCAGGAACAGGTGCGCATCCGTGCCGACCTGCTCGACCAGCTGGTCAACTACGCCGGCGAGGTCGCGATCTACCGCGCCCGCCTGGAGCAGCAGCTGGGTGCGTTCCGCAACGCGATGGGCGAGATGGAGCAGACCAACATGCGTCTGCGCGACCAGCTGCGCCGCCTCGATATCGAGACCGAAGCGCAGATCATCGCCCGCTACCAGCGCGAGCATGAAACCGCCGACGCCACCTTCGACCCGCTGGAACTCGACCGCTTCTCCACCCTGCAGCAGCTCTCGCGTGCGCTGGGCGAGTCCGCGGCCGACATGTCGAGCCTGCAGGGCACGCTCGACGACCTGACCCGCCAGTACGAAACCCTGCTGTTGCAGCAGTCGCGCGTGAGCTCGGACCTGCAGCAGGGCCTGATGCGCACGCGCATGGTGCCGTTCGACGCGCTGGTGCCGCGCTTGCGCCGCGTGGTCCGCCAGGCCGCCGGCGACACCGGCAAGCAGGTGCAGCTCAGGCTCGACGGCGCCCAGGGCGAGCTCGACCGCAACGTGCTCGAACGCATGACCGCGCCGCTGGAGCACATGCTGCGCAACGCGGTGGCGCACGGGCTGGAAACGCCGCAGCAGCGTCGCAAGTCGAAGAAACCCGAGGAAGGTTCGGTGCGCATCGCGGTGCGCCGCGAGGGTTCGGAAGTCGTGCTGGAAGTCGGTGACGACGGCCGCGGCCTGGACCGCGAGGCGATCCGCCAGCGCGGCGAGCAGCGCGGCCTGGTCCGCGCCGACGCGGTGCTCGCCGACAGCGACCTCGACGCATTGATCTTCCAACCGGGCTTCTCCACCGTCGACGAAGTCAGCCGCCTGGCCGGCCGCGGCGTCGGCATGGACGTGGTCGCCAGCGAAGTGCGCCAGCTCGGCGGTACGCTCGACATCGCCTCGCGCAAGGGCGAGGGCACGACCTTCACCCTGCGCCTGCCGCAGACGCTCGCGGTCACCCAGGCGGTGTTCGTGAAGATCGGCGAGACCAGCTTCGCGGTGCCGATCGCCTCGGTGCGCGGCGTCGGGCGCATCGGCCGCGACGAGTTCGGCAAGCCCGACGCCAGCTACGCCTACGGCGGCGAGGACTACGCGGTCCACGACCTGGGCGGGCTGGTCGGCCACGGCATCGCCAAGGCCGAGGGCCAGCTGCAGATGCCGCTGCTGCTGATCCGCTCCGGCGACCTGCGCGTCGCCGTCGCGGTCGACCAGATCGTCGGCAGCCGCGAAATCGTGGTCAAGCCGGTGGGCCCGCAGGTGGCCTCGATCCCGGGCATCTTCGGCGCGACGATCATGGGCGACGGCTCCGTCGTGGTGATCCTCGACGTCGCACCGCTGGTCCGCCGCCGTGCCACCCTGCCGCGCGAGGTGGAGCCGGCGCAGGCCGCCGAGACCCATCGCGTGCCGCTGGTGATGGTGGTCGACGACTCGGTGACGATGCGCAAGGTCACCGGCCGCGTGCTTGAGCGCCACAACTTCGAGGTGCTCACCGCGAAGGACGGCATCGACGCGCTCGAACGCATGGAAGAGCGCGTGCCCGACCTGATGCTGCTCGACATCGAAATGCCGCGCATGGACGGTTACGAGCTCGCCACGCAGATGAAGGCAGACCCGCGCCTGCGCAACGTGCCGATCGTGATGATCACCTCGCGTACCGGCGAGAAGCACCGCCAGCGCGCGTTCGAGATCGGCGTCGAGCGCTACCTCGGCAAGCCGTACCAGGAGAACGAACTCGTGCGCAACGTCTACGAACTGCTCAAGCTGGAGCAGCGCGTCGATGACTGAGCGCAGCGCGCCCCGCGTGGTGCTGCTGGCGCGCGAGGGCGAGGCCCGCGCGCGGCTCGGCGATGCGCTCGCACGGGCCGGCGCGGACATCGCGCTGGTGGCCGACCCGGTGTCCTCGGACCCGGGCGATGCGCTCGCGAGCAACCCGCAGGCGGTGCTGGTGGCGCTGGAACCGGCGGTCGAGGACGCGCTGGAGCGCTTTGATGCGCTGCTGTCCAGCCCGGACATCACGGTGATCTTCGACGAGGCCGAGCTGGCCGCGCAGCGCCAGGGCTGGGACGCGGCACGCTGGGTGCGGCACCTGTCCGCCAAGCTGCACCGCCACGACGACGTGCTGCCGCCGGGCGCGGACACCGAGGGCGACCTGCAGCCGTCGCCCGGTGCGTTGCCGGTGCCGGGCAATGCCGCCGGCCTGGACATCGCGCCATTCGCCGACGAAGCCCAGCAGCTTGCCGACGAGGTCCCGCGCGACGCAGGGCTGGAACCCGACGTCCGGCTCGAAGCCGACCCGTCCGGCCTTGCGCTGGTCGATGACGCGCAGGAGGCGGCTGCGCCGCTCGAGCCGGATTACCCCGTCGCCGACGCAGCGGTCGTCGCAGGCGACGCGGATGATGCGGCGATCGACGCCCTGTCCGCCGATTCGCTGTCGCTCGAAGCGCTGCCGGCCGACGAAACGGACACCGGGATGCCGGTCGATGACGGCGTGGCTGCGCCGGAATCCGGCGAAACCGATGGAATCCCGTTCGACGGTTCCAACGCCGACGACGACGGCGCATCGCTGGACTTCGAAGCGCCGACGGATGGCGACACGACGGCATCGCCTGGCGGCATCGAACTGGTCGACGTCGATGCGCTGCTGGCGTCCGTCGAATCGCTGGAAACCACGGACGGCGACCTGCCGTCGCCGCCGGCCGCAGCGCCCACGATCGACCTCGACGCACTCGAACAGCGCGTCGGCGGCCTGTCGCTGGCGGACGTCGACAGCTACGGCCACGGCCCGCAGCGCGGCGCGGTGCTGGTCGAGGGCGGGCTGGGCGGGCCGGACGCGGTGCGCCAGCTGCTCGCCGCGATTCCCGAGGGGTTCCCGCGCCCCGTGCTGGTGCGGCTGCAGCTCGACGGCGGCCGCTACGACCGCCTGGTCAAGCAGATGGGGCGGGCCGCGCAGCTGCCGGTCGCGCTGGCCGAGGCCGGGCAATCGGCCGAAGCGGGCACCGTGTACTTCGTGCCGCCGGAACTGTCGATCGAACAGGACAAGACGCGCATCGTGTTCGTCGCCGGCGAAGGTGATGCGCGCCCGATGCTGGACGTGTTGCCCGCCAGCGACAGCGCGCTGCTGCTGCTCAGCGGCAGCAGCGCCGACAGCGTCGACGCGGCGATGGCGCGCGTCCCGGGCGGCCTGCTGGTGGCCGGCCAGGCGCTGGACGGCTGCTACGACGCCACCGCGTCGAATGCCCTGATCGCACGCGGCGCCACCGTGGCCACGCCGGCCGAGCTTGCCGAGCAGCTCGCCGGGCGCTGGCCGTCCTGACTTCGAGGCACGCATGAACACATCCAGCCAGAACGATTCCATCCAGGACATCCGCGGCGTCCTGATCCAGGTCGGGGGCGCGCGCCTGCTGCTGCCCAACGCCACGATTTCGGAAGTACTGTCCTACGCCGACCCGGAGCCGGTGGAGAACGCGCCGGAATGGCTGCTGGGCCGGATCCGCTGGCGCGGCTGGCAGCTGCCGCTGGTCTCGTTCTCGCGCATCGCCGGGCTGGCCGAAGAGCAGGGCGGCCTGGGCAGCAAGGTCGCGGTGCTCAAGGCGCTGGGCGGCGACGCGAAGCTGCCGCATTTCGCGATGCTGACCCAGGGCTTCCCGCGCCTGGTCACGGTGTCGCGCGACACGCTGGTGGCTGATGCGGACGGCAGCGACGCGCTGCCCAAGGGCGTGCAGGCCCGTGTGCTGCTCAATGACGACGCGGTGCTGATCCCCGATATCGGCGCCGTCGAAGCCTCGCTGCACGAAGCGCTGGCGGCGTAGGTCGGGGCTACGCCCCCGACGGTTCTTGATCTGCAACGCGAAGCGTCGGGGGCGTAGCCCCGACCTACAGGTCGCCGAACCTGGATTGAAGCGCGGCAATCGCGGCCATGCCGGCAGTTTCCGTGCGCAGGATGCGCGGGCCCAGCCGCAGGCCGGTGAAACCGGTGTCGGCCAGCGTTGCGCGGTCGCGTGGTGACCACCCGCCCTCGGGTCCGATCGCGACCACGACGGTGCGTCCATCCGGTACGGACAGCGATGCAACGCTCGCCTGGGCTCCCGGGTCGAGGCTCAGGCGCAGGCTGTCGCCTGGTAGCGCCTGCAATGCGGCCACCAGCGACTGCGGCGGCGCGACATCGGGCACGCGCGCGCGCCCGCTCTGCTCGCAGGCGGCAACGACCACACTGCGCCAGTGCGCCAGCCGCTTGCCGGCGCGCTCGCCGTCGAGCTTCACCTCGCTGCGGTCCGAGCTGGCCGGCACGAAGCCCGCCACGCCCAGCTCGGTCGCCTTCTGCAGGATCCAGTCCATCTTCTCGCCGCGCGCGATGCCTTGCACCAGCACGATGCGCAGCGGCGATTCGACGCTGGCCGTGCGCATGGCAGTGACCTCGACCTCACCGCCACGCTTGCCGGCCGTGACGATGCGCGCGTCATAGTCGCGGCCGTCGCCGTTGAACAGCACGCAGCCGTCGCCGACGCCCAGCCGCAGCACGCGCAGCAGGTGTGCCGCGGCGCCTTCGGGCAGCGCGACGCGCGCCCCGACCACAAGCGGTCCCTCGACGTAAGCCCGGTTCACTCGCATGCAAAAGCCTCTTTCATCCGTGGCCGAAGACGTTGCTATTCGACATCGGCGGCTGCCGCTTCGATTGCCGCCGCGGTGGCGTCGGCTAGCAGGGCGAGCTGTTCGTCGTCGATGCAATACGGCGGCATCCAGTACAGCACGTCGCCCAGCGGACGCAGCAGGACGCCGCGCTCGAGCGCGGCGCGATACATCTGCGGGCCGCGGCGATTGGCGATTTCCACGGCGTTTCCGTCTTCGCGGCCGCCGGGCTCGGGTTGCAGTTCGATCGCCAGGATCATCCCGGCCTGGCGTACGTCGGTGACCAGCGGATGGCTTGCGAACGGGGCGGCCAGTTTCGCCATCTTCGCCGCGGTGTCGTGGTTGCGCGCGAGCACGTCGTCGCTCTCGAAGATGTCCAGCGACGCAATCGCCGCGGCACAGGCCAGGGGGTTGCCGCTGTAGCTGTGCGAATGCAGGAAGGCGCGCTCGCGCGAGTCGTCGAGGAAGCCGTCGTAGATCGCCTGCGTGGCCAACACCGCGCACAGTGGCAGGAAGCCGCCGGTCAGGCCCTTGGACAGGCACAGCAGGTCGGGCTGAACACCACCGTACCCGCCGACGCGAGCGTCGGCGGGGGCCTGCTCGCAGGCGAACATCGTGCCCGTGCGGCCGAAGCCGACCGCGATCTCGTCGGCGATCAGGAACACGCCATGCACGTCGCACAGTTCGCGCACGCGCCTGAGATACACCGGGTCGTGCATGCGCATGCCGCCGGCACACTGCACGCGCGGTTCCAGGATCAGCGCACAGACCTCGCCGGGGTGCTCGTCGAGCAGGCGCGCCAGCGCGTCGGCGGCCTCCTCCGCGCAGGCCGCGGCGGACTGGCCTGCGCGCGCGGCGTAGGCGTCGGGGGAGGGCGCGAACAGCGGTTCCAGCAGCAGCGGCGCATACACGCGGCGGTACAGCGGGATGTCGCCCACCGACAGCGCGCCGATCGTTTCGCCGTGGTAGCTGTTGGTCAGCGAGACGAAGCGCGTGCGCCGCGGCTCGTCGCCGCGGTTGCGGAACCAGTGGAAAGCCATCTTCAGCGCCACCTCGACGCCGGCCGAGCCGTTGTCGGCGTAGAACACCTTGGCCAGCGGGTCGCGTCCGGCCTCTCGCGGGGCGATGGCCAGCAGGCGTTCGGCCAGTTCCACCGCCGGCGGGTGCGAGCAGCCGGCCAGGATCACCTGTTCCAGCGTGTGCGCCTGCTGCGCGATCGCCGCGGCGATGCGTGGTTCGGCGTGGCCGAACAGGTTGGTCCACCAGCTGCTCACCGCGTCCAGCGTGCGGCGGCCGTCGTGGCCGACCAGCCAGGCGCCCTCGCCGCGGGCGATCGGCAGCAGCGGCAGGGTGTCGCCATGGCGGCCGTCCGCCGCCGCGCCATGGGAGAGATGCTCGCGCATCTGCGTACAGGGGTGCCAGAGCACGGCAAGGTCGCGCGAACGCCAGTTCGCGGCCTCGCCGGAGGCCGCGTCGTTTAGAATCGACGCATCGTGAGCCTTTATATTCATTCCACCATTATCGCGCGCCCGGCGCCCATCCGCGGCGCGGCCGGGGCGCGCAGATGACGCGCCGCCTGCCCATCATCCATGGCATCACCGAGCATGACGCCGGGCCGTACCGGCTGGAGCGCCTGGACCTGGAGTTCGGCAACGGCGAGCGCCGCCGCTACGAGCGCCTGCACGGACGCGGCCACGGCGCGGTGGCGGTGGTGCCGATGCTCGACGACGACACCGTGCTGCTGGTGCGCGAGTACGCCGCCGGGGTGCACCGCTACGAACTGGGACTGGTCAAGGGCCGCATCGACGCCGGCGAAACGCCCGAGCAAGCCGCCAACCGCGAGCTGATGGAAGAAGCCGGCTACGGCGCCAATTCGGTGCAGGTGCTGCGCTCGCTGACCCTCGCGCCCACCTACATGAGCCACCAGACCTACCTGGTACTCGCGCGCGACCTGTATCCGAAACGCCTGCCCGGCGACGAACCCGAGGAACTCGACGTGGTGCCATGGAAACTCGATGCCCTGCATGAACTGATCCTGCGCGAGGATTTTTCCGAAGGACGGTCCATCGCCGCGCTGTTCATCGCGCGCGAATACCTGCAGCGCCATGCAGGTCCCTGACGCGCTGCGCGAAGCCGTCATCGCCACCGCGCGCGAGGCGGCGGCGGAGATCCTGCGCGTCTACGACACCTGCTTCGACGTCGACCACAAGGCCGACGATAGCCCGCTGACCGCCGCCGACCTCGCCGCGCATCGCTGCATCGTCGACCGCCTCGAGGCGCTGACGCCGGACATCCCGGTGCTGTCTGAGGAATCGGCCGACACCATTCCCACTTCGGTGCGGCGCACGTGGACGCGGCTGTGGGTGGTCGACCCGCTCGACGGCACGCGCGAGTTCGTCAAGCGCAACGGCGAGTTCACGGTCAACATCGCCCTGGTCGAAGATGGCGAGGTCGTGTTCGGCGTCATCCAGGCGCCGGTGACCGGCGCACTGTGGCACGGGACGCGCGGACACGGTGCGTTCCGCCGCGATGGCGACGTCGACGTCGCGCTGCATACCCGCGTGCCCGCGCAGGCGCCGCTGCGGGTGGCCGCCAGCCGCTCGCACCGCAACGCGCGCACCGAGGCGTTGCTCGAGCGCATCGCCGCGGAGACCGGCGCCGCCGGGGAGCCGGTGGCGCTCGGGTCGTCGCTGAAGTTCTGCCGGTTGGCGGAGGGCGGCATGGACGTCTATCCGCGCTTCGGCCCGACCAGCGAGTGGGACACCGCGGCGGGGCAGGCGATCGTCGAGGCCGCCGGCGGCGTCGTGCTCGACCCGCGCGGCCGGCCGCTGCGCTACAACCAGCGCGACACGGTGCTCAATGGTGACTTCATGGTGCTGGGGGACCCGGCGCTGCCGTGGCAGGACTGGGTGGGCGAGAGTGCGTAGCGCCTTCGCGGGAATGACGATCAGGAAGCAACAGTGAGCAGTCCGTTCGCCAGCCTCCAACGCCTGCTCGACATCATGGCCCGCCTGCGCGACCGCGAGAACGGTTGCCCGTGGGACATCGAACAGACTTTCGCCACCATCGCGCCGTACACGATCGAGGAGGCCTACGAGGTCGCCGATGCGATCGACCGCAACGACCTGCCGGCGCTGAAGGACGAGCTGGGCGACCTGCTGCTGCAGGTGGTGTTCCACGCGCAGATGGCGAGCGAGCAGGGCGCGTTCGGCTTCGACGACGTCGCCGCCGCGATCAGCGACAAGATGGTCCGCCGCCATCCGCACGTGTTCGGCGACGACGAACAAAGCGATGCCGAAGGCGTGCTCCGCAGCTGGGAAGAGATCAAGCGCGCCGAGCGTGCCGCCGCGGGAGACGCCGACACATCGGCGCTGGCCGGCATCGCCCGCGGCATGCCCGAGTGGCAGCGCGCGGTGAAGCTGCAGCAGCGCGCGGCGCGGGTCGGCTTCGACTGGCCGGGACCGGCGCCGGTGATCGACAAGCTGCACGAGGAGATCGGCGAGGTGCAGGCCGAGTTCGCCGCCCTGGCCGACGCGCCCGATGACGCGGTGGTGCACGCACGGCTGGAGGACGAACTGGGCGACCTGCTGTTCGTCTGCGCCAACCTCGCCCGCCACGCGAAGGTCGACGTCGGCAGCGCGCTGCGCCGGGCGAACGCCAAGTTCGAGCGCCGCTTCCGCGCGATCGAGCGACTGGCGCGGGCGGATGGCGTGCGCCTGCAGGACCTGCCGCTGGACGCGCAGGAAGCGTACTGGGTGCACGCCAAGCGCGGTGAGGGCGAATGAAAACCCTGCTGCTGTTCGTCGCCACCGCGCTGGCCGAGATCGTCGGTTGTTACCTGCCATACCTGTGGCTGCGCAAGGACGGCAGCACCTGGCTGCTGCTGCCGGCGGCGGTCGCGCTGGCCGCGTTCGTCTGGTTGCTGACCCTGCATCCCACGGCGTCGGGCCGCGTGTATGCCGCTTACGGCGGCGTCTACGTCACCGTCGCCATCGGCTGGCTGTGGGCGGTGGACGCGGTGCGGCCGACGCGCTGGGACCTGCTCGGGGCGATGTTGTGCCTGTGCGGGATGGCGGTCATCATGTTTTCGCCAAGACCCCTGTGACCGGAGGACCGCCGTGGCCCGGTTTGCCAGCTTCCGCGAGTTCTACCCGTTTTACCTGAGCGAACACGCCAACCGCACCTCGCGCCGACTGCATTTCGTCGGCAGCTGTGGCGTGCTGGCGTTGCTGGCCGTGGCGATCGCCATGGGCAATGCGTGGTGGGTGCTCGGCGCGCTGCTGTGCGGCTACGGCTTCGCCTGGGTCGGGCACTTCTTCTTCGAGAAGAACCGTCCGGCGACGTTCAAGCATCCGTTCTATTCGTTTGCCGGCGACTGGGTGATGTTCCGGGACATCCTGACCGGACGGATTCGCTTCTGAGCGGGGTGATGTTCAAGGAATCCCGGCCCCGTGCGTTCCGCCGTGGGCCGGCGCTACGCCCTCGACGCTCGGGATGGCCGAAGACGCGGGGCCAACGGATCGATCGAGCGTCGGGGGCGTAGTCCCGACCTACGCACGTCCTTGAAAGGGCGATGCCCCGGTCCGGGACCTGTCGCTTTGCCGGAGTGGGTCGCTCTTCACGCGATTTCCACCGCCGAACCGGCAGCCTTCACAAACCTGAAGACACTACCCCGACTCATCAACCTTGCTGGAGCAGGCATGCGTGGATCAACGGAACCGGGCGGGCTCGTCCTCATCGTCGAGGACAACCGCAACATCTCGGAAATGGTGGGCGAATACCTCGAAGGCCGCGGCTTCGAGGTCGATTACGCCTCCGACGGCCTCGACGGCTACCGGCTGGCGGCCGAGAACACCTACGACGTGATCGTCCTCGACCTGATGCTGCCGCGGCTGGACGGCATCGAGGTCTGCAAGCGCCTGCGCGAGGAAGCGCGCAAGTCGACGCCGGTGCTGATGCTGACCGCGCGCGACACGCTCGACGAAAAGCTCACCGGCCTGGGCGCCGGCGCCGACGACTACCTGACCAAGCCGTTCGCGATCCAGGAGCTCGAAGCGCGCCTGCGCGCGCTGATCCGCCGCGAACGCCGCCAGGTCGGCTCGGAGGTGCTCAAGGTCGCCGACCTGGTGCTCGATCCCGCCTCGCTGCGCGCCACCCGCGGCGGCACCGAGCTGCAGCTCTCGCCGATCGGCCTGAAGCTGCTGACCATCCTGATGCGCGAATCGCCGCGCGTGGTCAACCGGCAGGAGATCGAGCGCGAGATCTGGGGCAACAGCCTGCCCGACTCGGACACCCTGCGCAGCCATCTGTACAACCTGCGCAAGACCATCGACAAGCCGTACGACAAGCCCCTGCTGCACACCGTGCAGAGCGCCGGCTACCGTATCGCCGACATCGAACAGCCGCCGACCTGACGTCTGCGCGCTCGTCGCCATGTCGCAGGGCCTGCCGCGCAAGCTTCGATACGCTTTCATCCTGCAGATGGTGCTGGCCGGCGCGTCGGTGATCGTCGGCGCGCTGGTGGCCGGCAGCATCGTCAAGGACGTGCTCACCGACCAGCAGCTGCGCAGCGAAGCCGGGGAGTTCTGGAGCGGGCGCGCGCGCGATGCGGACTATCCGCTGCCGCGCTCGTCGACCATGCGCGGCTATTTCGCCAGCGACCAGCAACCGTCAGCCGGGGTGCCCGACGAACTGCGCCGGTTCGGGATCGGCATCTCGGAGCTGCCCGGTGGCAACCGCAAGCTGATCATCGAAGAGCGCCCGCAGGGACGGCTGTACCTGGTGATGTCGTTCGAACTGCTCGATACCGTCATCCGGCGCGCGGAGCTGGTGTCGCTCCTGCTGGCGCTGGTCGCGATCTACCTGACCACCTGGTTGACCTACCGGGCGTCGAAGCGCCTGGTGACGCCGGTCAGCTGGCTGGCCGAGCAGGTCGCGCGGTGGGATCCGAGCAACCCGGACGTGCAGTCCATCGCGCCCGAGCGCATGCCGGGTGAAAGTGGCGGCGAGGTCCGCCAGCTGACCGGCGCGCTGCGCAACCTGACCCGGCGCACCCACGACCTGGTCGCGCGCGAGCGCGACTTCACCCGTGACGCCAGCCACGAACTGCGCACGCCGCTGACGGTGATCCGGGTGGCTACCGACATGATGCTGGCCGATCCGGAGATCCCGCAGCGGACGCATCGCACCCTGGTGCGGATGCAGCACGCCGGCCGCGACATGGAGGCGATCATCGACGCGTTCCTGATCCTTGCCCGCGAGAACGAGCATGCACCGCTGACCGAGGATTTCGACGTCGCGTCCCTGGTCGAGGAGGAGGTCGAGAAGGTGCGGCCGCTGCTCGCCGGCAAGCCGGTGGAGCTGGAGCTGGACATCGTGGCCAGGCCGCACCTGCACGCCTCGCCGCGGGTGCTGTCGGTGATGCTCGGCCAACTGCTGGACAACGCCTGCGTGTTCACCGAGCGCGGGCGCGTCGAGGTGCGGCTGGAGGCCACCCGGATCGTCGTGGCCGACACCGGCATCGGCATGGCGCCCGAGGTGCTGCGCAAGGCCTGGGCTCCGTTCTACCGTGCCGACAGGGTCAGCCCGACCGGCAAGGGCATGGGGCTGTCGATCGTGCGCCGGCTGGGCGAACGGTTCCGCTGGCCGGTGACGCTGGACAGCAGGTCGGGAGCCGGCACGGTGGCGTCGATCGAGTTCGCGCGCGACGTCATCGCCGCGGATTCCTGAGCCCCGGCGGAACCTGCGCGCAGGCGACGCCGGTGGCTGTCAACGCATCACCCCCGGGCGCGTTGATTCGCGTCGACACCCACCGCCTCGACCCGAACGCATGAGCAGCCCACGAAACAAGCGCACCTCCTCCCGCACGACGCGCCGCCTGCTGGCCGGCGGCGTCGTGGTCGCACTGGCGGTGCTTGCAGCGTGGTACTGGAAGTCGCACACGGCCACGTCCGACGAAAGCGCCTGGCGCACCACGACGGTCGAACGCGGCGACATCCGCGTCGCCATTTCGGCGACCGGCACGCTCAGCGCGATCTCCACCGTCACCATCGGCAGCCAGGTGTCGGGCCAGGTCACCGATGTGCTGGTGGACTTCAACGACAAGGTCGTCAAGGACCAGGTCATCGCGCGCATCGACCCGAGCACGTACGAGGCCCAGATCAACCAGGGCAACGCCCAGGTCGCCAGCGCCCGGGCGTCGCTGGAACAGGCGCAGGCGACGCTGGCCAATGCCGAAGCCGACTACCGTCGCAAGGCGGAACTCGGCGCGCAGCAGCTGGTGGCAAGAAGCGACATCGACCTCGCCCGCGCCGCGCGCGACCAGGCCCGCGCGCAGGTCAACGCGGCGCAGGCGCAGATCCGCCAGCAGAGCGCTTCGACGGAAACGACCCGCATCAACCTCGGCCGCACCGTGATCCGCTCGCCGGTGGACGGCGTCGTCCTCACCCGCACCATCGAACCCGGCCAGACCGTCGCCGCCAGCCTGCAGGCGCCGGAGCTGTTCACCATCGCCGAGGACCTGTCGAAGATGAAGATCGAGCTGGCCGTCGACGAATCCGACATCGGCCAGGTACGGGCCGGGCAGTCGGTGTCGTTCACTGCCGACGCCTTCCCCGACCGCCAGTTCGGCGGCGTGGTCGACCAGGTGCGGCTGTCGGCGACGACCACCAGCAACGTCGTCACCTATCCGGTCGTGGTAACCGTCGACAACGCCGACGGCACCCTGCTGCCCGGCCTGACGGTCAATGCCGAGATCGAGGTCAGCAAGCGCGACGACGTGCTCAAGGTGGCCAACGCGGCGCTGCGCTACAAGCCCTCCAGCGATGACGCCGGCGGCCCGGCGCCGCGCACGCGCGGCGGTGGCGCGATGATCGACGATCTCGCCCGCACTGCCGCGTCGCTGAAGCTGGACGCGACCCAGCAGGCCGCGTTCGACGCCGCGGTCGAGGCGATCAGGCAGCGCCAGGCCGCGCGGCAGGTCGCGCCGCAGCCCGATGGCAACAGCCTGTTCGGCGGCCGTGGCCGCGGTCCGCGGTCGACCGGGGGCGCAAGCGGCGCGCTGCAGGCGCAGATTCGCCAACGCGTGCTGGAGCGCTACCAGCAGGATTTCGCCGCGCTTCGTGCCGCGCTCGACGACGGCCAGCGCCAGCAGTGGGATGCCGCGGTGTCGGCGCTGGTCGGCGCGCGCCGGGCGCCGCTGTACAAGCTGGTCGACGGCCAGCCGCAGGCGGTGATGGTGCGCATCGGTGCCGGTGACGGAACGAGCACCGAAGTCTCCGGCGACATCGAGGCCGGCGACCTGGTGGTCACCGGCGAGCGCGCGCGGCAATGAACGCAGGCACCGGCCAGGCGGCGGTGATCGAGACGCGTGGCCTGGGCAAGGTCTATTCGCCCGGCACGCAGGCCGAGGTGGTTGCGCTCAAGGGCGCGGACCTGCGCATCGGGCGTGGCGATTTCGTCGCCATCATGGGGCCGTCGGGCTCGGGCAAGTCGACGCTGATGAACCTGATCGGCTGCCTGGACACCGCCAGCAGCGGCAGCTACGAGTGCGACGGCGTCGACGTGTCCACGCTCGACGCCGAAGAGTTGGCCGCCCTGCGCCGCGACAAGATCGGCTTCGTGTTCCAGGGCTTCAACCTGTTGCCGCGGATGACCGCACTCGACAACGTGGCGATGCCGCTGGGCTACGCGCGCGTACCGGTCGCCGAGCGCCACGAGCGCGCACGCCAGGCGCTGGCCGCCGTTGGCCTGACCGAACGCGCCGGGCACCTGCCCAGCGAGCTGTCCGGCGGCCAGCAGCAGCGTGTGGCAATCGCCCGCGCGCTGATCAACCAGCCGCCGATCCTGCTGGCCGACGAGCCCACCGGTGCGCTCGACAGCAAGACAGGCGAGGAGATCCTCGGCTTGTTCAAGCGCCTGCGCGACGCCGACCACACGGTCGTCCTGATCACCCACGACGCCGAAGTCGCCGCGCACGCCGACCGCACGTACGTGATGCATGACGGCGAATTGCACGAGCAGGAGGGACCATGACCTTCCTCGACATCCTGCGTACCGCCATCCACGCCCTGCGTGGCAACTGGATGCGCAGCGCGCTGACATCGCTGGGCGTGATCATCGGCATCGCCGCGGTGATCGTGATGGTCTCGGTCGGGCAGGGCACGCAGCGCGAGATCGACAGCCTGGTCTCGGGCCTGGGGTCGCAGCGCCTGGACATCTCGCCGGGTTCGCGCCGCGGCCCCGGCGGGGCGCGCCAGAGTGCGAGCAGCTTCTTCACCCTGGGCGAAGGCGACGTCGACGCGATCCGCGGCGAGATCCCGGAAGTGCAGTACGTCGCCGGCGCGCTGCGCGGCGGCACCCAGGTGGTGTTCGCCGAGAACAACGCGGCGACCAACTGGCAGGGCGTGCAGCCGGACTGGTTCGCGATCAACGACTGGGAGATCGGCGAGGGCGCCGGCTTCGATGCACAGGACTACAGCAGCGCCGCCAAGCACGTGATCATCGGCGAGACCGTGCGCCGGCTGCTGTTCGGCGAGGACAGCGGGGTCGGCCAGACCATCCGCCTGGGGCGGGTGCCGTTCACGGTGGTCGGCACGCTGGCGCCGAAGGGGCAGGGCGGCTTCGGCCAGGACCAGGACGACATCGTGATGGTGCCGCTGGAAACCGGGCGCCGCCGCCTGCTCGGGATGATGGGCATGCCACCTGATGCGGTGATGCAGATCGCGCTGACCGTGGCCAACGCCGACGACCTGGATTACGTGCAGGGCGAGGTCGAGGCGCTGTTGCGCCAGCGCCACAAGATCAGGCCGGGCGACGACGACGATTTCCGCGTGCGCAACATCAGCGAGATCGTGGCCACCCGTACCGCCACCACCAACCTGATGTCCAAGCTGCTGGGCGCCGTGGCGACGATCTGCCTGATCATCGGCGGCATCGGCATCATGAACATCATGCTGGTCTCGGTGACCGAGCGGATCCGCGAGATCGGTCTGCGCATGGCGGTGGGCGCCGGGCCGTCCGACGTGCGCCGGCAGTTCCTTGCCGAGGCGATGCTGATCTCGCTGATCGGCGGCGTGATCGGCATCGGCATTGGCGTGGTCGGCGCGCTCCTGGTCGGGAAGTTCAGCGAACTGCCGGTGGCGCTGAACGGACAGGTGGTCGCGCTGGCGGCGGTGTTCTCGATCAGCACCGGCCTGTTCTTCGGCTACTACCCGGCGCGCAAGGCCTCGCAGCTCGACCCGATCGAAGCGCTGCGCCAGCAGTAGGGCCGGGCTACGCCCCCGACGCTTGCGCATTCTGAAGGAGCGACGGAAGCCGCGATGGCTTTACCGCGTGGCGATGTCTCGTGGCGCGGTGTCGGGGGCGTAGCCCCGACCTACGGATCGCTTATTCTTCAGTGATGGAAAGAAAGACGCATTCCCGTCCCACTGCGCTGGTCATCCACGGCGGCGCCGGCGTGATCGAACGCGACCAGCTCGGTGCCGACGACGAGCGCGACATCCGCGCCGGACTCGACGCCGCGCTCGACGCAGGCCATGCCGTGCTCGCCAGCGGCGGCAGCGCGCTGGATGCGGTCGAGGCCGCGGCACGGGCGCTGGAGGACTCGCCGCGCTTCAACGCCGGGCACGGCGCGGTCTTCGATGCCGAAGGCCGGCACGAGCTCGACGCCTCGGTGATGGAAGGCCACACCCGCCGCGCCGGCGCCGTGGCCGGCGTGACCACGATCCGGAATCCCGTCTCGCTGGCGCGCGCGGTGATGGAGCACTCGCCGCACGTGATGCTGATCGGCGCAGGCGCGGAAGCCTTCGCCGACACGCGCGCAGATATCGAGCGCGTGCCGAACGCGTATTTCGACACCCCGCATCGCCGCCGCGAACTCGAGCAGGCGCAGGCGCGCGAACGCGCCGACGCCGGCAACGCGGGCGATCTCAAGGGCAAGTACTTCGGCACCATCGGCGCGGTGGCGTTGGATGCGCAAGGCCGAATCGCCACGGCTACCTCCACCGGCGGCATGACCAACAAGCGCTGGGGTCGCGTCGGCGACACGCCGCTGGTCGGCGCCGGCACCTGGGCGGACGAGCGCTGCGGCGTGTCCGGCACCGGCTGGGGCGAGTTCTTCATCCGCTGCGCCGTGGCCCACGACATCGCCGCGCGCGTGGAATACCGCGGCGACACGCTGCAGGATGCGATCGATGACGTGATCCTTCGCGCAGTGCCGACGCTGGGCGGCGACGGCGGCGCGATCGCGCTCGACCGCGCCGGCAACGTCGTGATGTCGTTCAACACCTCGGGGATGTACCGCGGCTGGATCCGCCCCGACGGCACCCGCGGCACCGCGATCTTCCGCGAGTAGGTCGGGGCTACGCCCCCGACACCCCGCGAACCCGACCGTAGGCCACCGCGGGCGTCGGGGGCGTAGCCTCGATCTACGGCCACGTGGCGCGCGCACCCCCGATGCGAAGTCAGCGCAGATACGGCGCCACGATCCCGCGCCACAGCTCGTAGCCGCGGGCATTCATGTGCAGGTTGTCGTCGCCGAACAGTTCGGCGCGCGGCCGGCCTTCGGCATCGAGCATGGGCGTGGCGACGTCGATGAAGTCGACGTCCTCCATCTGCGCCGCCTCGACCTTGACCAGCGAGTTGGCCCGCTGCTGCGCCGGCAGCTGGTCGATGCGCGCGGGGCTGGGCTTGATCGACAGGTACGCGATCGGCACTTCGGGCAGGTCGCGGCGGATGCGTGCAACGAAGGCGCGGAAATCGTCGCGCACCTGTTCGGGCGTACGCCCGGCGTCGATGTCGTTGTCGCCCGCGTACAGCACGATGCGGCGCGGCTGGTAGCGCACCGCGACCTGATCGGCGTACCAGATCGCGTCGCGCAGCTGCGAGCCGCCGAAACCGCGGTTCAGCACCGGCTGCCGCGGGAAATCGGCCGCCAGGGTCGCCCACATCCGCACCGAGGAGCTGCCGGTGAACACGACCGGGTGCGCCGGCGGCGGCTGGTCGGCGTCCTGTGCGGCGAAACGGGCCATGTCGGTGGCCCATTGCGGCGACGAAACCGGGTCCAGCGCCGCGGTCACGTCTGCAGGCGCCGCGGCGGCCTGGCCGGTGGGGCCCGGGCTCGTGCAGCCCGTCAGCAGGGCTGAGAGCAGGAGAAGGGCCAGGCGGGCGGATCGCATGGGTTTTCCTCGGGACGGGGCAGTTCAGTGGAGCAATGCCCCGGCCCGATTGCAAATCGCGCCATCGGGGCGGTCAAGGCCGTTTGTCACGGTTCGTATGGCAAAATTGCGGGATTCCGGCCCGCGCGGCCGCGGCAGCCATCGTCATTCATGCAGTTGATCCCCGTACCCGCCCCAGCCGGCCGACGTCCCGTCGCAACGTGCCGGTGGCCGCGCATCGTTGGCGGGTGCTGAGGTGGCGGACGAAGTCGGCCATCTTCCGCGCGGTCCGGCGCGGATCCTCAAGGCCACGGTCTGGTCCATGCAGGGCCTGCGCGCGGCCTGGCTGCACGAGTCGTCGTTCCGGCTCGAGGTCTACCTGTTCGTGCTGCTCGCGCCGTTGGCCCTGTGGCTCGGCGACAGCGGCGTCGAACGCGCACTGATGATCGGCTCGATGCTGCTGGTGCTGGGCGTGGAACTGCTGAACTCCGCGGTCGAGGCGGTGATCGAGCGCTACGGCCCCGAGCACCACGAACTGGCCGGGCGCGCCAAGGACATGGGCTCGGCCGCGGTGTTCGTGATGATGATGAACGTGCTGCTGTGCTGGGGGCTGATCCTGGCGCCGCGCTGGACGTGACGCCACCGGACCCGCGCGCCTTGCAGGAAATATTCGTACCACCGTTGAAGGAATTCGATTGATGAGTTGGGAATTGCTGGCCGATCCGCAGGTGTGGATCCTGCTGTTGACGTTGAGTTCGATCGAGATCGTGCTGGGCATCGACAACCTGGTGTTCATTTCGATCGCGGTCAGCCGGCTGCCGCCGCAGCAGCGCGAACGGGCGCGCAAGTTCGGCATCGCGGTGGCCTGCCTGACCCGCATCGCGCTGCTGCTCACGCTGGCCTACCTGGCGCACATGAAGCAGGACCTGTTCACCGTCTTCGGCCACGGCGTTTCGGTGCGCGACCTGGTGCTGATCCTCGGTGGCGTGTTCCTGCTGGTGAAGGGCACGATGGAGATCCGCGACCTGGTCGCCGGCGAAGACGAGTCGGAGGACATCCACACCAAGCCGGTGGCGACCTTCGGCGCGGTGATCGCGCAGATCGCGGTCATCGACATCGTGTTCTCGCTCGACTCGGTGATCGCCGCGGTCGGCATGGCCGACCAGTACGTGCCGGTGATGGTCGCCGCGATCCTGCTGGCGGTGGCGGTGATGCTGCTGGCCGCGCGCCCGCTGGGCCACTTCATCGACAACAACCCGACGATCAAGATGCTGGCGCTGGCCTTCATCGTGCTGATCGGCGCCTACCTGCTCGTCGACGGCCTCGGCCTGCACATGCCCAAGGGCTACATCTACGGCGCGATGGGCTTCTCGGCCGCGGTGGAATCGCTGAACCTGTGGGCCAAGCGCCGCGCGCGGCTGCGCGGCGAGCAGGCCTGAGCAGGCATTGCGCTGCCCGCCCCGGAGTGCTGCAATGCCGGCGTCCTTCCACGGAGCCGGGCCATGCGATTGATCCTGTTGATGGTGCTTGCCGCGCTGCTCAGCGGCTGCGGCTACAACCAGATCCAGCAGAAGGACGAGGCGGTCAAGGCCGGCTGGTCCGAGGTGCTCAACCAGTACAAGCGCCGCGCCGACCTGATCCCCAACCTGGTCAACACGGTCAAGGGCTACTCGTCGCACGAGCAGCAGGTGCTGACCCAGGTGACCGAAGCGCGCGCCAGGGTCGGCCAGGTCAACGTCAACGCCGACGACCCGGCCTCGCTGGCCTCGTTCCAGCAGGCGCAGGGCGAGCTGTCGAGCGCGCTGCAGCGGCTGATGGTGGTGGTGGAGAACTACCCCAACCTCAAGGCCGACCAGGCGTTCCTCGACCTGCAGACCCAGCTCGAGGGCACCGAGAACCGGATCACCGTGGCGCGTGGCCGCTACATCCAGGTGGTGCAGGACTACAACACCTATATCCGCTCGTTCCCTCAGAACCTGGTCGCGATGGTGTTCGGCTACAAGCCCAAGCCGAACTTCACGGTCGAGGACGAGCGCGCGATCCAGCAGGCGCCCACGGTCGACTTCGGACAGGCGCCGGCAGCACCGCAGCAACAGCCGCCGCCGCAGCCGGCCAATTGAACCGGCACGGGCCGGGATGATGCTGCCACGGCCGGGTCCGGCCAGCGGGCTGCTGCTGGCATTGGCGCTGGTGGCCATGCCATGGCCGCAGGCGCGCGCGCAGCAGCTTGCGGCGATCCCGCCGCTGGACTCGCCGGTGGTCGATACCACCGGCACGCTGGAGCCTGCGCAGAAGCAGCAGCTCGAACAGCAGGCGCTTGCGCTGCAGCAACGCAAGGGCAGCCAGCTGCAGGTGCTGATGGTGCCGAGCACGCAGCCCGAGTCGATCGAGCAATACACGCAGCGAGTGTTCGACCAGTGGAAGCTCGGCCGCCAGGGCGTCGACGACGCGGTGTTGCTGGTGGTGGCCAAGGATGACCGCCGCGTGCGCATCCAGCCCGGCTACGGCCTGGAGGGCGCGATCCCCGACATCACCGCCGGCCGCATCATCCAGGAATACATGGCGCCGAAGTTCCGCGCCGGCGACTACGGCGGCGGCATCGTCGACGCGACCGCGGTGCTGGTGCAACTTGTCGACGGGGAGCCGCTGCCCGAGCCGATCGCCGACAACCGCGGCAGCGGCGAGGGCGATGGCGGCGGCTGGCTGTTCGCGCTGTTCGCCGCCTTCATCGCCGCCAGCTTCATGCGCGGCGTGGCCGGGCGCACGCCGGCCGGGGTGCGTGGAGTGCTCACCGGCGGTGCCGCCGGCGGCGTGGCGTGGCTGATGTCGTCGCTGCTCGCGCTGGGCGCGATGGCGGCGCTGCTCGGATTTTTCTACGGCCTGCTCAGGCTGCCGTCCGGGCGCTACGCGCGCCACGGCGGCTGGGGCGGCTTCGGCGGGGGCGGGGGCTGGGGCGGCGGTGGTTTCGGTGGTGGTGGGTGGGGCGGCGGATCGGGTGGCGGCTTCGGCGGCGGAGGCGGGTGGTCGGGCGGCGGCGGCATGAGCGGGGGCGGTGGCGCCTCGGGGAGCTGGTGATGGCCAACCGTTTCACTCGGCTGCTGCGTCATCTGTTCGCCGGCCCGGCGGCCGGGATGTATCCCGAAGCCGGGCTGCAGCGCATCGCGGAGGCGGTGGCCGAGGGCGAAGCGCGGCATCGCGGCGAGATCTGCTTTGCGGTCGAGCCGGCCCTGCCGGTGTGGCAGGTGTTGCGTGGCGTGCAGGCGAGGGAACGCGCGCATGACGTTTACGGCCAGCTGCGGGTGTGGGATACGCAGGCCAACAACGGCGTGCTGGTCTATCTGCTGCTGGCCGACCACCGCATCGAGATCGTGGCCGATCGCGGCCTTGCCGGGCTGGTGAGCGAGGAACAATGGCGCGGCGCCTGCATATTGATGGAGGAGCGCCTGCGCGCGGGCGAGCCGGTCGAGGCGGTCGTGCGCGGCATCGCGTCGATCTCGGACCTGCTCGCGCTGCATTTCCCGCGCGCGCCCGGCGACACCGACGAGAACGAACTGCCTGACCCGCCGCACCTGCTTTGACGGCGGCCGGCGACGCGGACAGGACAAGCACCGGCCTGCGCGCCGCGGCACAATAGGCGCAACGAATCCGGAGCCAGGCACCCGATGCTGCAACTGAACCAGATCGATCCGATCGCCCTCCAGCTCGGGCCGCTGGCCGTGCACTGGTACGGGCTCATGTACCTGCTCGGATTCGCGGTGGCGTGGTACCTGGGCCAGCGCCGCGTGCGTGCCGGGCGCCTGCCGGGCGTGGATGCCAACGCCTTCGGCGACCTGATGTTCTACGGGCTGCTCGGCGTGATGCTGGGCGGGCGCATCGGCTACATCCTGTTCTACGACCTGTCGACGTACATCGCCGATCCTCTGCAGGTGTTCAAGATCTGGGAAGGCGGGATGAGCTTCCACGGCGGCCTGCTGGGGGTGGTGGCCGCAGCGTGGTGGTGGTCGCGCAAGCACGGGCTGCACTTTTTCGACGTCGCCGATTTCATCGCGCCGCTGGTGCCGCCGGGGCTGGGCTTCGGCCGGCTGGGCAACTACATCAACGGCGAGCTGTGGGGCAAGTTCACCGAAGGCGGCTGGGGCGTGGTGTTCCCGCAGGCGCCTGAAGTGTGGCGGCTGGGCCTGGATCCGGCGGCGCTGCGCGCGCAGTTCGAGTCCGGCGCGCTGGACGCGTTTGCGCGCCATCCATCGCAGCTTTACCAGGCCGGGCTGGAAGGCCTGGCGATGTTCTGCATCCTGTGGTGGTACTCGCGCAAGCCGCGTCCGCGCTACGCGGTGGCGGGGATGTTCGCGCTGCTGTACGGCGTGTTCCGGTTCGCGGTGGAGTTCGTGCGCCTGCCCGATGCGCAGATCGGCTATCTCGCCTTCGGCTGGCTGACGATGGGGCAGGTGTTGAGCCTGCCGCTGATCCTGATCGGCTTGGCATGGCTGTGGATGTCGCGGCGCGCGCCGACGCTGCAGCCGCAGCCGGCCCCACAGACGCAGGCGGATGCGACATGAGGCAATACCTCGACCTGCTGCGCCACGTGCTCGAACACGGTGCCGAGAAAGCCGACCGCACCGGCACCGGCACGCGCAGCGTGTTCGGCTGGCAGATGCGCTTCGACCTGGGCGAAGGCTTCCCGCTGGTCACGACCAAGAAGCTGCACCTGCGCTCGATCGTGCATGAGCTGCTGTGGTTCCTGAAGGGCGAGACCAACATCGCCTACCTCAAGGACAACAAGGTCTCGATCTGGGACGAGTGGGCCGACGCGGACGGCGAACTCGGCCCGGTGTACGGCAAGCAGTGGCGGCGCTGGGCGACCGGCGACGGCGACGAGGTCGACCAGATCCAGTGGCTGGTCGACGAGATCCGGCGCAATCCGGATTCACGGCGGCTGATCGTGTCGGCCTGGAACGTGGCCGACCTGCCGCGCATGGCGCTGATGCCCTGCCACACGATGTTCCAGTTCTACGTCGTCGACGGCAAGCTCAGCTGCCAGCTCTACCAGCGCAGCGGCGACATCTTCCTCGGCGTGCCGTTCAACATCGCCAGCTATGCGCTGCTCACGCACATGGTGGCGCAGGTCACGGGGCTGAGCGTGGGCGACTTCGTGCACACGCTCGGCGACGCGCACCTGTACTCCAACCACTACGAACAGGCGCGCGAGCAGCTGTCGCGGACACCGCGCGCGCTGCCGACGTTGAAGCTCAACCCTGAAGTACGCGACATCTTCGGGTTCAGCTACGACGACATCGCGATCGAAGGCTACGACCCGCTGCCGGCGATCAAGGCGCCGGTGGCGGTGTGAACGGCCGGGAATCGGGAATCGGGAATCGGGAATCGGAAGCCCCGCACGCGCCGCGGATCGCGCTGGTCGCGGCGGTGGACCGGAACCTGGCGATCGGCCGTGGCAACGCGATGCCGTGGCACCTGCCGGACGACTTCCGCCATTTCAAGGCGCTGACGCTGGGCAAGCCGATCCTGATGGGGCGCAAGACCGCCGAGTCGCTGGGCCGAGCGCTGCCGGGGCGCCGCAACCTGGTGCTGACGCGCGGCGGACGCGTGCCGTTCGCGGGCATGGAGGCGGTGGCGTCGATGGAGGCGGCGTTGCGCGCGGCCGAAGAGGATGGCGCGGGCGAGCTGTGCGTGATCGGCGGTGCGCAGGTGTATGCGCTGGCGCTGCCGCTGGCGACGGTGCTGCACCTGACGCTTGTCGACACGGCGGTCGAAGGCGCGGACGCGTTCTTTCCCGTGTTCGACCGGGATGCGTGGTGCGAGGTATCGCGCGAGCGGCACGCGGCGGACGGCCGGCATGCCTTCGGCTTCGAGTTCGTCGATTACCACCGGCAGGCCAAGGCGGCGCAGCCGTAGGTCGGGGCTACGTCCCCGACGGCTCTTACCCCGGTTATCGGACAACCTTCAACGGCCGTGCGATGGTTCGCGGGCCGTCGGGGGCGTAGCCCCGACCTACGACCGGCCGGGGACCTGCACCACGCGCAGTTCGTCGGTGTCCAGCTGCAGCGCGGTGAGCTTGCCGCCCCAGACCGCGCCGGTGTCGATGGCGTGCACGCCGTGGCCGATGAACAGGCCCAGTGCGCTCCAGTGGCCGCAGACGATCTTCAGGTCGCGCTCGGCGCGGCCGGGCACTTCGTACCAGGGATACAGGCCGGGTTGCTGCGTGCCGGGGGTGTTCTTCTCCTCGAACGCGATCCGCCCGCGCGGCGTGCAGTAGCGCATGCGGGTGAAGATGTTGATGATCGCGCGCTCGCGGTCCAGGCCATTGAGGCCGGGCGACCACGCCGGCCGGTCGCCGTACATCTGCTTGAACAGCTTGCGGTAGCTGCCGTTGCGCAGCCGCGACTCGACCTCGCGCGCGTGCTTCTCGGCCAGCTGCGTCGTCCACTTCGGCGCCAGGCCGGCATGGATCATCATCCAGCCCAGGTCGCGGTCGACGTGCGCCAGCGGCTGCATGCGCAGCCAGTCGAGCAGCACGTCGCGATCGGGCGCGAACAGCACGCGGCGCAGGTCGGGGTTGACCTTGCGCTGGTCCTCCTCGCGACGCTCGGCGATCGCCAGCAGCGACAGGTCGTGGTTGCCCAGCACGCTGACTGCGTTGTCACGCAGCGAGTGCACCAGGCGCAGCGTTTCCAGCGACTCGCCGCCGCGGTTGACCAGGTCGCCGCAGAACCACAGCCGGTCACGCGCCGGGTCGAAGGCGATCTTGTCGAGCAGGCGCTGCGTCGGTTCGAGGCAACCCTGCAGGTCGCCGATGGCCCAGATGCTCATGCCGCCGCCACCGTGCCGTGCCTCAATGCAGCGTCCGCGGCATCGAAAGGGTGAACGGCGGGATCGGTGCATCGAACTGCGTGCCGTCGTCGCCGACCATGTCGTAGCTGCCTTCCATGGTGCCCACCGCGGTGGCCAGCACCGCGCCGGAGGTATAGGTGAACTGTTCGCCGGGCTCGATCCGCGGCTGCTCGCCGACCACGCCCTCGCCGCGGACCTCCTCGACCCTGCCGTTGGCATCGGTGATCACCCAGTGCCGGGCGAGCAGTTGCGCCGGCAGGCGGCCGAGGTTGCGGATGCGGATCGTGTAGGCGAACACGTAGCGGTCGTCGTCGGGCTCGGATTCCTCGTCGAGGAACCGGGTCGCGATCTGGATTTCGAGGGTGTAGTCCGCTGTTTCGTCCATGGCGACAGTGTAAGGGGTCGCGGTGAATACATGGACTACGGCGGGCGTGGGTGCGCGTCAGCTTTCGGCTTCCGGCGCCACCACGTTTGCCAGGCGCACGAAATCGCCCACTTCCAGCTGTTCGGCGCGGGCCTGCGGGTCGACGCCGGCGGCGCGCATGGCGCCTTCGTCGCAAACCGCCCGCAGCGCATTGCGCAGGGTCTTGCGGCGCTGGCCGAAGGCGGCGCGGACGATGTCGGCGAAGCGCCGGCGGTCGTCGATGCCGATCCGCGCGGTGTCGCGCGGGACCAGCCGCATCACCGCCGAATCCACCTTCGGCGGCGGCCGGAACGCGCCCGGGCCGACGGTGAACAGCGAGGTGACCTCGCAGAAGGCCTGCAGCATCACGCTCAGGCGGCCATAGACCTTGCTGCCGGGGCCGGCGGCCGCGCGCTCGACGACCTCCTTCTGCAGCATGAAATGCATGTCGTGCACCGCGGCCGCATGATCGAGGGCATGGAACAGGATCGGCGACGACAGGTTGTAGGGCAGGTTGCCGACCAGGCGGATCGGCGTGCCGGCGGCGAGCGCGGTGAAGTCGACGTCGAGCACGTTGGCATGGACCAGGGTGAGTTCGCCGTGCGCGCGCGCGGCGGCGGCGAGCGGCTGCAGCAGGTCGCGGTCGAATTCGATTGCCGTGAGCGCGCCGTGGTGGTCGAGCAACGGGAAGGTCATCGCGCCCTGGCCGGGGCCGATCTCGACCAGCCGGTCGCCCGGCTTCGGGTCGACGGCATGGATGATCCGGTCGACCACGCCACGCTCGTGCAGGAAGTGCTGGCCGAGGGATTTCTTCGGTGGCGCGTGGAAGCTGTCGCCTGCGTGCCGGCTCATGCGCGGGTGCTCACAGCAGCTTCGTGCCGAGCGGCACGTCGCGGTCCGGCACGCACAGGGCGACGTTGCCGTCGACGTCGTGGAAGCCGGTGACCAGGCATTCGGACATCAGCGGCCCGATCTGCTTGTCCGGGAAATTGACCACGGCCACGACCAGCCGGCCGACCAGCTCCTCCGGCCGGTAGTGCGCGGTGACCTGCGCGCTGGACTTGCGCATGCCGATGCCGGGGCCGAAGTCGACCCGCAGGATGTAGGCCGGCTTGCGCGCTTCGGGAAACGGTTCGGCGGACAGCACGCGGCCGACGCGCAGTTCGACCTTGGTGAAGTCGTCCCAGTGGATTTGCTGCATGTCGGGTACCGGCTTCATGGGGTGATTCCACGGTGTGCGCCCTGGCGTTGCCGCGCCAGTTGCGTGCAGGTGTCGATGGCGGCCAGCAGGCTCGACGGATCGGCGGTGCCCTTGCCGGCCAGGTCCAGCGCGGTGCCGTGGTCAACCGCGACGCGCGGGTAGGGCAGGCCGAGGGTGAGGTTCACGGCGCGCTCGAAGCCGCTGTACTTGAGTACCGGCAGGCCCTGGTCGTGGTACATCGCCAGCACCGCGTCGAAGCCTTCCAGTTTTGCCGGCAGGAAGGCGGTGTCTGCCGGCAGCGGGCCGTTCAGTGCCATGCCTTCGCCGCGCAGGCGCTCGAGGACGGGCTCGATGACTTCGATCTCCTCGCGCCCCAGGTGCCCGGCTTCTCCGGCGTGCGGGTTGAGGCCGAGCACGGCGATCACCGGCGCGGCGATGCCGAAGTCTTCGCGCAGCGCCGCATGCGTGATGCGCAGCGTGCGTTCCAGCCCCGCGGGCGTGATCGCGTCGGCGACTTCGCGCAGCGGCAGGTGGATGGTGGCCAGCGCAACGCGCACGATGTCGTTGGCCAGCATCATCACCACCTCGCGGCCGGCATGCCGCGCCAGCAGCCCGGTGGTTCCGGTGTAGGCGATGCCGCCTGCGTTGATGCTGGCCTTGTGCACGGGGCCGGTGACCAGGCCGTCGAAGGTGCCCGCGATGCAGGCCGCGGCCGCGCCCTCGAGCGCCGAGATCACCGCCGCGGCGTTGCGGGGATCGGGCGTGCCGGGCGTCGCCGGGGCGGCGTTCGGGATGTCGATGATGCGGATCGTGCCGGGCGCGGCAACGACTGCGCCGGCATCGGCGAAGGAAACCGGCAGGCCGATGCGATCGGCGGCCTGCGACAGCGCGTCGCGGTCGCCGAACACGACGATGTCGGCATCATGGAGGCGGTGCATCGCGCGGATGCACAGTTCCGGCCCGACGCCGGCCGGTTCGCCCGGGACCAGCGCGAGCCGGGGACGCATCGATCAGCCGCCGTTGCCGCCCGCGGCCGCCTGGTTGCCGGTGCGGATGTCGACGTAGGCCTCGCCGCGCATCTCGCGCAGGAAGCGGTTCCATTCGTCCTCGAGCTTGCGCTGGCCGATGCGCTCGCGCATCTGTGCCCGGCGGTTGTCGTCGGTGACGTCCGTCTGGCGGGTTTCCTCGCGCTGGACGATGTGCCAGCCGGCCTGGGTCTTGAACGGCGCCGAAACCCCGCCGTCCTGCAGGCCTGCGACCTGTGCGCCGAACTCCGGCCCGAACTGGTCCTGCGTGAACCAGCCCAGCTCGCCGCCCTTGTCCTTGCTGAAGGTGTCGTCCGAGTTTTCCTTGGCCACTTCGGCGAAGTCCGCGCCGCCGGCGATGCGCGCGCGCAGGGTGTCGATCCTGGCCTTGGCCGCGTCGTCGTCGCCCTCGCTGCGCACCAGGATGTGGCGCGCGCGGTACTGGGTGACGCTCTGCGCGGCCGCCTGGTCGGTGCTGCGCGTGTCGACCAGCTGCAGCAGCTGGAAGCCGCTGGGGCCGCGGATGGGGCCGACCAACTGTCCCTTCTGCAGGGTGCGGATGGTGTTGGCGAACGCCGCCGGGATCTCGTCGAGGCTGCGCCAGCCCAGGTCGCCGCCTTCCAGCGCGTTCGGGCTGTCCGAATAGCGCACGGCCGCAGCGGCGAAGGTCATCTCGCCCTTGTCGAGCAGGCCCTTGATGCCGTCGATCTTCTGCTGGCCGGTTGCGATCTGCTCGGGCGTGGCGCCGTCGGGCAGCGCGACCAGGATGTGGGCCAGGTGGTACTGCTCGCCGGTCTGCGAGGCCAGGGCGGCATCCACTTCCGCCTCGCTGACGCTGATCCGGGTCTGCGCGAACCGCTGCCGCAGCCGCTGGCTCAGGAGTTCGTCGCGCAGCGAGCGGCGGAAATCATCGTAGGACATGCCGTCGCTGGCCAGCTGCTGGCGCAGCTGGTCCGGGGTGAGCCTGTTCTGCGCGGCGATGTTGGAGATGGCGTTGTCGATCTCCTCGTCGCCGACCCGGACGCCCATTTCACCGGCGCGGGCGGTCTGCAGGTGCACCAGGACCAGGCGTTCGAGCACCTGCCGCTGCAGGATCTCGCGCGGCGGCAGCTGGTCCTCGCGGCCGGCGTACTGGGCCAGCACGTTGTTGAGCGCCAGGTCGAGTTCGCTCTGCAGGATCACGTCCTCGTCGACGACGGCGACGATGCGGTCGAGCGGCTGCACCTGCTGCGCGTGCGCCGCCGTGCCCAACAGCAGGGCAGCGGCAAGGAAGGGGGCGATGAGTGTCTTCATGGGGAGTCGTAGGGAGAGTCGTCGTCGTCGCCGCTGCGGACTTCCGGCGGCGGTACGAGGTAGAGGTCCTCGCGGTAATAGCCGAGAATAGCACGGCGCAAACGGCTCTCCGTGTCCGGTCCGGCCGAGCCCAGGCCCTTGAGTTCGATCTCCAGCTGGATGGCGTCGTTCATCTCGCCGGTGCGGTTGCGAACGTAGCGGCGGGCGACCAGTCGCGCGGCCAGGCAGCAGCTGTCCCACTGCACGCCGGCGATGCCTTCGAGCATCTGCTTGTCCTGGATCGAGTAGTAATAGCGGCCCACCAGGCTCCAGGACGGGCTGACCGGGTAGAGGAACGACAGGTCGGCCTGTTCGAGCAGGTCTTCACCGTTCCTGGCGTCGCGGCGGTAGCGGTAGCTGAAGTTGACGATGCCGTCGTCGCCGATCAGGTAGCGGGTGCGCAGGCTGGCCAGGTCTTCGCGGCCGAACTTGGGATCCCACTGGTACGAGGCGCCGATGCTCCAGCGGTCGTTGACCGCGTAGGTGGTGTCGGCGACCCAGGCCGAGCGGCCGCTTTCGAGTACGGGCGTGCTGGAGCTCAGCCCGACCCGCGAGTCGTCGAAGTACTGGATCTGCCCCAGGCTCACCGCCAGCTTCTCGCGGCCATCGGATTCGCGGATCAGGCGGCTGGTCACCGCCAGGGTCAGCTGGTTGGCATCGGCCTGGCGGTCGGCTCCGGAGAAGCGGTTGTCGCGGAACAGCTGGCCCCAGCTGAAGGTCATCGGGCCGGTGTCGAAGATCGGCAGGTTGTCCTGGTTGCGGTAGGGCACGTTGAGGTAGAACAGCCGCGGCTCCAGGGTGTTGACGTAGTCCTCTCCGCGGAACCGGATGTTGCGGTCGAAGTACAGCCCGGCGTCGAGCGAGCTGATCGGCGTGCTGCGGCTGGGCGAGGTTTCGGGATCGCCGGGGTTGAGGTTTTCGGCCAGTTCGTCGTCGAGGCGGTAGCCGGTGTAGCGCCAGGCCAGGGTCGGGGTGACGAACCAGCTCGCGCCGCCCAGCGGCATGCTGACGTAGGGCTTGAGGTCGAGCCGGGTGCCGCCGGGGCGAGCTTCGCCGTCGATGTGCTGGAAGCGCGCGGCTTCGGTATGCACGCCCGCGGTGAACCACTGCCCCAGGGACTGCTCCCAGTTGAAGTAGGCTCGCGGCAGCCGGTAATAGGGCAGGCGCAGCTCGGACAGCGTGTAGTCGGCCAGCTGGTAATAGTCGGCCATCAGGCCGGCGTCCCAGTGGCGGCCGCGGCCATAGACGCCCAGGTCGCTGTTGACCCGGTAGTTCGACAGCGAATCCACGTTGTTGTTGAAGTCCTCGAGGTAGCGCGGGTCGCTGATCCAGTTGAGGTTCGCCCGCGCCTGCCAGGTGCGGTTGATGTTCTGGCGGCCGAGAAAACTGAAACGGCCGCGATTGTCCTTGCGGCGGTTCTCGAGCGGGTAGCCCTCCTCGATGAACTCGGCCAGCTCCTCGTCGCGGTCGCGGCTGGTCAGGTCGTCCGAGGGCAGGTAGCCGAAATCGAACTCGCCGCGGCCAGTGGGCGTGAGGTAGCGGAACTCCGTATTGAGCATCAGCCCGCGCTTGGTCATGAGCCTGGGCTCCAGGGTCATGTCATAGTTCGGCGCAAGGTTGATGTAGATCGGCTGGCGCCAGTCGAAGCCGTTGCGGTTGGACTGGCTGATGTTGGGGTAGAGCAGGCCGGTCACGCGGCGGTCGTCGATCGGGAACTTGAACCACGGCACGTACAGCACCGGCACCTTGCCCACGCGGATAGTCGCGTTGCGCGCGGTGCCGAAGCCCGAATCGGTGTCGATGTCGATCTGGTCTGCGCGAAGCTCCCAGTGGCGGTCGTTGGGCGGGCAGGTCGAATAGGTCGACCCCATCAGCGCGCCCTGGGTGCCTTCCATGCGGATGCTGTCGGCGCCGCCGTTGCCGCGCCGCTCGATGAGCTGGTAGCGGACATCGTTGATCTGGTGGGTATCGGCATTCTGGTTGCCGTGCGCGCTCTCGGCGACCATGCGCATGCCCGAGTCCTGGTAACGAACGTTGCCGTCGGCGGTATAGGTGTTGTTCTCGGCGTCGAAGCTCAGGCTGTCGGCATGCAGGAACTGGTCGCCGCGCTGCAGGGTCACGTTGCCCCTGCACATCACCGTGCCACCCATCACGCCCTCGGTGCTGTCGCAAGCGAGGTCGGTGTTCTGCAGGTCGCGTTCTTCCGGATTGCCGGTCGAGACCGGCGCGTCTGCGAACACCGGCACCGCGTCCTGGACCGGGCACAGTGACCAGTCCAGCGGACGGTCGTCGTCGGCGTGGGCGGTCAGCGAGAGGGCGATGCACAGCGGCAACGGCAGCAGGCGGAAAACAGGGCGCACGCGGGCATCCGTTTGGCGAAAAGCGGCCGCTAGCTTGCCGCATCGCATGTGTAGCGGCAATGCAGCCGCCGGTGCGCCTTCAGCCGGCGTCGTGCTGCCCGTCCGGCTCGCGGGACGCGCGGCAAAAGCGCTGGATCATGGAACCCAAGCTGAACGCGTCGCCAGAACGGCGTGCAGGCAGGCGAGTGTGCGGTGATGCGGCCGCATCGTCCCGGCTTCTCCGGAAGAGCGCGGCGGCCGTCCGTCGTCCGTCGCCCGTTTGCCCCGCGGCGACCCGCTCCGTAGCATTCGATGCCACTTCCTGGCCGGGGAAACGTCCCATGCATCATGCGTCTGGACTCTGCGCGGTTCTGCTCTGGCTGTGCATGGCGTCGACGGCCGCCGCGGCCGAGTTGCTGATCACCGGCGCCAAGGTCTACCCGGCGCCCGGCGTGGCACCGATCGACAATGCGGCGGTGCTGGTTCGCGACGACCGGATCGTCGCGGTGGGACCTGCGGCGGAAGTCGTCGCAGGTGAAGACGCCACGGTGATCGATGCCGGCGGTGGCGTGGTGCTGGCCGGTTTCTGGAACAGCCACGTGCATTTCACCGAGCCCAAGTGGGCGGGCGCCGCCGGCCTGCCGGCCCCGCGCCTGCAGTCGCAACTGCAGGAGATGCTGGTCCGCTACGGGTTCACCAGCGTCGTCGATACCGGCTCCGATCCCCGCGACACCGGTCCGCTGCGTGCGCGGATCGAATCCGGGGAAATCGCCGGGCCGCGCATCCTCATGGCCATGTCGCCGCTGTATCCGCCCGATGGCGTGCCTTACTACGTCCGCGACGCGCTGCCGCCTGAACTCCTGCCGCTGCTGTCGCGGCCGTCCACGCCTGCCGAGGCGGCCGCGATCGTGCGCGCGAACCTTGCCGGCGACGGCGACGTGGTGAAGCTGTTCACCGGTTCGTGGGTGGAGCGGGGCGGCGCCGCCAAGCCGATGCCGGTCGAAATCGCGACCGCGGCGGTCGAGGAAGCACATCGCCACGGCGCGCTGGTGTTCACCCATCCGTCCGACGTGCGCGGGCTGGAAGTGGCGCTGGAATCCGGCGTCGACGTGCTGGCGCACTCGGTCGAGGAACTGGACGGCTTCAAGCCCTCGCACCTGCAGCGGATGCGTGAGCGTGGCATGGTCATGGTGCCCACGCTGAAGCTGTTCAGCGTCAACCCGGAGCCGAAGCTTGCCGCCATCGTGCGCGAGGTCGGCGACTACCAGCGGCTGGGCGGCGAGATCTGGTTCGGCACCGACGTGGGTTACATCGAGGACTACGATCCCGCGCTCGAGTTCGCACTGCTGCGGCGCGCGGGCCTGTCGTTCGACCAGATCCTCGCCGCGCTGACCACGGCGCCAGCGAGCCGGTTGCCCGGCGGCGACGGGCGCGGCCGGGTCGAGAGCGGCATGGTTGCCGACCTGGTGGTGCTCGAAGGCGACCCGGCGCGCGACCCTGAAGCGTGGACGCAGGTGCGCTACGTGTTCCGGAACGGGCAAAGGATTTTCGAGGCGGCCGCTTCACGGGCGCGCTGAGCATCGTGCCTCAGCCGGCCGGGCCGGCCAGCGCCTGCACGTGGGCAAGGCTGCATTCGCGCAGCGCGTCCAGGTCGTAACCGCCTTCGAGCGTCGACACAAGGCGTCCCTGCGCATGTGCGCTTGCCAGCCGGCGCAGTTCGCCGGTGAGCCAGGTGTAATCGTCGGCAGCGAGCTGCAGCTGCGCCAGCGGATCGCGCCAGTGCGCATCGAAGCCGGCGGAGACCAGCAGCAGCTGCGGCCGGAACGCGTCGATCGCCGGCAGCAGGCGGTCTTCCCAGGCGGCCCGGAAGCCGCGGCTGCCGGTGCCTGGTGGAAGCGGGGCATTGAAGATGTTGCCGGCGCCGCGTTCGTGCCGGTGGCCTGTGTCCGGGTACAGCGGCATCTGGTGCGAACTCAGGTACTGCACGCGCGGTTCGTCGTCGAAGATCGCCTGGGTGCCGTTGCCGTGGTGCACGTCGAAATCGGCGATCGCCACCCGCGACAGCCCGTGGCGCTCAAGCGCATGGGCCGCGGCGACGGCGACGTTGTTGAACAGGCAGAAGCCCATGGCAGCGTGCGTGGTGGCGTGGTGCCCGGGTGGGCGGACTGCGCAGAACGCGGCGCGGGCCTCGCCGGCCATCACCGCATCGACGGCCGCCACGCCCGCGCCGGCCGCGCGCAGTGCCGCTTCGGCCGACTGCGGCGACAGCACGGTGTCCGGATCCAGGTCGACTGGTTGTTCCGAGCGCTGTTCGAGCACCGCCTCAAGCAGTGAGGCATCGTGCACGCGCAGAAGCTGTCCGCGCGTCGCGCGCGGGGCTTCGCGCCAGTCGATGCCGTCGATGCCTGCGCGCAGTGCATCGATCACCGCGCCCAGCCGCTGCGGTCGCTCGAAATGGCCGGCACCGGTGTCGTGCCCGAGGCAGGCGGAATGGGTGAAGACCGGCGGGCTCATGTCCAGGTCCGGCCACCCGTGCTCAGGACTTGCGGCGCTCGTGCTGCCAGATCACTTCCCCGTGGCCACTGGAGCGGGCGAGCACGCGCGCGAGCACGAACAGCAGGTCGGACAGGCGGTTGAGGTAGCGGATCGGCTGCGGCCGTACCGTCTCCTGGCGCGACAGGGCGACGGTTTCGCGTTCGGCGCGCCGCACCACGGTGCGCGCGATGTGGCAGCGCGCCGCGGCGTCGCCGCCGCCGGGCAGGATGAATTCCTTCAGCGGCGGCAGCGCTTCGTTGTAGTGGTCCAGGTGCTGCTCGAGGCGGTCGATGTCCGCATCCTCGATCGCCGCGTGCCCGGGGATGCACAGCTCGCCGCCCAGGTCGAACAGCTGGTGCTGGACGGTGGTCAGCAGCCCGCGGATGTCGTCCGGCACGTCCGCGGCCAGCAGCAGGCCGATGGTGGAGTTGGCTTCGTCGACGGTGCCATAGGCGGTTACGCGCGCCGAATCCTTCGCCACCCGGCTGCCGTCGCCCAGCCCGGTGCTGCCGTCATCGCCGGTGCGGGTGTAGATCTTCGACAGGCGGTTACCCACGGCAGGCGGTCAGTGCTTCTTCTGGTCGCGCGCGGCCGGATGGGCATGCGCAGCCACCTGTTCGCTGACCACCTGTGCAATGGCGGCGATCGCGACGAACATCGCGGTGGCGCGCAGGTAGGGCATGAACCAGTCGCCATAGTTCTTCGCCCAGCCGGCGACGGTCGGTTCGGCGACGCTATCGCTGAGCCAGTAGAAGCCGCCCTGCGCGAACAGGTGGCACAGCGCGGTGGCCACGACCATGGCAGCGGCCAGCCGGCCGAGCGCCGGGATGCTGGCGCCGGTGTAATTGCGGCGCAGCCACAGGCCGCCCATCCACATCGCCAGGTGCGCCGGGACCAGGAACCAGTAGCCCGGTGACACGCAATAGTGGCTCCAGAAACTCATGCCCTGGCCGGTGATCACGGCCCAGTCGATCCCCACCGCCAGCACCATCAGCAGCCCGAACGCCCAGCGCGACCAGTTGCGCAGGTAGAAGCCACCGATGAAGAACACCGCCCACGACGCATCCGGCACCGGTGTGAAGTGGGTGAAGACATGCGTGCGCGTCGCCGCCATCAGCAGTACGAGCAGGGACAGGACGATGACGCGTTGCAGGTTGGTGTTCATGGGGCGGGCGGCTCCGGGCATGGCATGCGGACAGCGGCCATTCTAGCGAACTGGCCGCGGCAGGGTTTGAGCGTGTCATCGGCCTTGAAGCACTTCCCCATGCGCCAGTGCGGCACCATGCCGCGTTGCAGTCCCTGCCAGGGCGGTCGGCCCTGGCGGCGGCCCGCGCCTTGCCTCGCGGCCGCACTGGCGCCCGTGAGCACTTCAAGGCCGATGACACGCTCTATCATGGCGCCATGAAGGCAGGACATGACGTGGTGATCGTCGGCGGTGGCCTGGTCGGGGCCAGCCTGGCGATTGCGCTGGACCGGCTCGGCCTCGACGTCGGGCTGGTCGAGGCGACGCCGCCGGGGTCGCTGCCGGCGGTGTTCGACGAGCGCAACCTGAGCTTCGCCGACGCCACGGTCAACGCACTGGACGCGCTGGGCGTGATGTCGAAGCTGCATGCGCCGATCGGCGCCATCACCCGCATCCACGTCAGCCGCCGCGGCGATTTCGGCCGCGCCAGCCTGGTCGCGGCGGACTACGGGCGCGAGGCGTTCGGCCGGGTGGTGGTGGCGCGTGACTTCGGGCAGGCGCTCGAAGCGCGGCTGGGCGAGTTGTCGCACCTGACCCGATACCGCCCCGCGCGCTTCGTCGGCCTGGGCGAGGGCGATGCCGAAGCCCGCATCGTCCGCATCTCCGACGATGATGGCGAACGCGACTTGCGCACGCGGCTGCTGGTCGCCGCCGACGGCACCCGCAGCGGCGTGCGCGCGGCGCTGGGCATCGAGGCCGACAGCCACGACTACCTGCAGACCCTGTTCGTCGCCCGCCTGCGCGCGGCGCGCGCACCCGACGGCACCGCCTACGAGCGCCTGGGCGACCACGGCCCGACCGCGCTGCTGCCGCGCGGCGACCGCCACTTCGGCCTCGTACATGGCGTTGCCCGCGACGAGGCGGACGCCGTGCAGGGGCTCGACGACGCAGCGTTTCTCGAGCGCGTGCAGCACGCATTCGGCTGGCGCGTTGGCCGTTTCCTTTCGGTCGGTGCGCGCAGCGTCTATCCGGCCATCGGCACGGTGGCCAGGCAGACCATCGCGCCGCGCGCGGTGCTGGTCGGCAACGCCGCGCAGACCCTGCATCCGATCGGCGCGCAGGGCTTCAACCTCGGCCTGCGCGACGCGTTGACGCTGGCCGAATTGATCGAAACGGGCGGCGGCGATCCCGGCACCCCCGGCCTGCTTGCCGACCATGCACGGCGCCGCGAAGAGGACCGCGGCAGGACGCTGGCGATGAGCGACGGCCTGGCGCGGCTGACCGCCAACGACGCGCCGCTGCTGCGCCCGCTGCGCAGCCTAGGACTGTTCGCGCTGGACCGCGTGCCCTCGGCGCAATCGCTGCTGGTCGGCGGCGCGATGGGCTATCGCGGCGAGGTGCCGGCGCTGTGCAGGAAGGCCTCGTGAGCCGCGGCGCGCGCAGCGACGTGGTGGTGGTTGGCGGCGGCGTGGTCGGCGCGGCCTGCGCGCTGGCGCTGGCCGGGCTCGATCTCGACGTGAGCCTGGTCGAGGCGGCCGAGCCGGCGCACTGGTCGCCGTCGCATCCGGACCTGCGCGTGTTTGCCTTCGCGCCGGACAACGCCGCGTTGCTGGACGGCTTCGGCGTCTGGCGAGAGGTGCTCGACGCACGCGCGCAACCGTACCGGCGCATGCGCGTGTGGGATGCGGCTGGCGGCGGCGAACTGGCGTTCGACGCCGATGCGTTCGGCCGCGGCGAGCTGGGCTGGATCGTCGAGAACGGGCTGCTGGTCGACCGCCTGTGGTCGGCGCTGTCGCGCGCCGGCGTGGACGTGCGCGCGCCTGCGCGGGTCGAAGCGCTGGAGCAGGACGACGACGGCGTGCGCCTGCGCCTGGACGATGGCAGCCGCGTCGATGCGCGTGTGGCGGTCGCTGCCGACGGCGCCGAATCCACCCTGCGCCGGCTCGCCGGCGGGGAGGTCAGCCGCCACGACTACGGCCAGCGTGGCGTGGTGGCGTACATCGAAACCGGGCAGCCGCACGAGGACACCGCGTGGCAGCGTTTCCTGCCGAGCGGGCCGCTGGCGGTGCTGCCATTCGCGGACGGACGCAGTTCCATCGTCTGGACGCTGCCCGACGCGCGTGCGGCACAAGTGCTGGCGCTGGACGACGAGGCGTTCGCGCGCGAGCTCACGCGTGCCTTCGACGGGCGCCTCGGGCCGATGCGCGCGGTGTCGAAGCGGGCTGCGTTCCCGCTGCGCCTGCAACTGGCGCAATCGCACGTACACGGACGCGTGTTGGTGGTCGGCGACGCCGCGCACGTGGTGCATCCGCTGGCCGGGCAAGGCGTGAATCTCGGGCTGCGCGACGTGGCCGCGCTGCGCGATGCGGTCGCCGATGCACTGCGTCGTCGCGCCGACTGGGCCTCGCCGCCGCGGCTGGCGCGCTGGGCGCGCGTGCGCCGCAGCGAGAACGCGCTTGCCGCGCACGCCTACGATGGCATCAACCGCTTGTTCTCCAGCGATGGCATGCACCGGACCCTGCTGCGCGGGCCACTGCTGGGACTTGCCGGGCGGATGCCGCCGCTGGCCGAAGTGTTGTGGAGGCGGGCGGCCGGGCTTTAGGGGAAGCCGGCCTCGGTAGTCTTGCCCAACGAACAAGGGCACGCGGCTTCCGCCGCTCCTGCAGGGTTTCCTGGGGCCCGTGGAAAAAAAGCCCCGCTTTCGCGGGGCTTCTGCTTTCGTCGGTCGGTGGTGGACTACATCCAGCCTTCCAGTTCCTGCCGGTCGAGCTTGCCGTCGTGGTTGTTGTCGACGGCGTCGAACTCGGCGCTCAGCGTGGCGTTCGACCTCGCTTCGCTGCGGCTGATGCTGCCGTTGCCATTGCCGTCCATCGCGGCGAAGTCGACCTTGTAGTCGCCGACGATCGAGTTGGACGGGCTGGAGGTGAAGGTGACCAGCGGTTCGGTCGGGCCGGTTGGCGCGACGCGCGCCGGCGGTGGCGGCGCCGGCGGCGCGGTGACGGCGTCCTGCGCCGCACGCGCGGCGAGCGCGGCTTCGGTGGCGGCCCGCGTGGCCTGCGCGCTGGCGTCGCCGGCCGCGTTGGCCGCCTGGCGGGCCTGGAACGTCGCATGTCCGGCCTGGCGGGTCCCGCCCGTCGCTGCCGAGCGTGCAGCCCCGGCCTGGTTGGCGGCACGGGTTGCGTCGAGCGCGGCTTGCTCTGCCTGCTTCGAGGACTGGTCGGCCACGTAGGCCTGGTATTCGGCGTTCGCCGCGCCGTCGCTGGTCAGCGCACCGCCGCGCTTGCTCGCAGCCGCCTGTTCGGCCGCGCTGCGGGCCGCCTGCGCCTGGGCGCGTGCCACGTCGGCTTCGGCCGCCGCGGTGCGGGAGGCGTCCTTGGTGGCGGCCTTGGCAGGGCCCAGCTCTACGGCTGTCTGCGCCCAGGCGCCACCCGCGGCGAACGCGCCGATCAGTGCGACGGCCAGCAGGGAAGGAGTGGGAAAGCGCTTCATGTCGAGCTCCGGCTTGGATGACCCGGCCACGCTAGGACCAGGGCAATGAATCCGGCGTCAACCGCGCGAAACAGCCGCTGAACGGTCGCTCAGGCGGCCGCGGCGGCGAAGACCGTGATCTCTTCGCGGTCGTGGTACAGCTGCCGGGCGCGGATCGCGAGCGGACGCCCGGCCTGTTCGGCGACCAGGTCCAGGCACAGGCGGGTCTCGTCCCAGCGCTTCTTCATCGGCAGCTTGAGGTTGAAGATCGCTTGCCGGCACCAGCCTTCGCGCAGCCAGGTGGCCATGCGCTCGGCCACGCGGCGCGGCTGCTCGACCATGTCGCAGACCATCCAGTCCAGCGCCCGCGGTGGCTGCCAGTGAAAGCCGTCGGCGCGCAGGTGTTCGACCAGGCCGGTATCGAGCACGTGCTGGCGCAGCGGGCCGTTGTCGATCGCGCTCACGCGCAGGCCGTGGCGGGTGAGTACCCAGGTCCAGCCACCGGGGGCTGCGCCGAGGTCGGCGGCGTGCATGCCGTTGCGCAGCAGGCGCGCACGTTCGCCGTCGTCGAGCAGGGTGAGCAAGGCTTCGTCGAGTTTCAGCGCCGAACGCGAGGGCGCGTCGGGATGCAGGCGCAGGCGCGGGATGCCCAGTGGCCATGGCGCGCTGTCGGCGGGATCGGCGATGGCGACGAAGGCGTGGTCGCCGTCGACGAAGCACACGTGCAGGCGTGGCAGCGAGGGGTCGTCATGCTTCGTGAGCAGCCCGGTCTTGCGCAATGCCGGACGCAGCGCATTGCCGAAGGCGCGTGCCAGCCCCGCCAACGGCTTTCCGGCATCGCTGTCGGGATGTTCGACGAACAGCGATCCGTATGCCCCGCAGGGCGGGTCTCGACCCGCCACTCCCGCGTCGTTGACCACTCCCAGCGCAGCCAGCATCGGCCCGATCCTGTCCTTCGGATCCAGCCCGCGCAGTTCCGCGATCACGCGCAGCTTCTGCCGCGCGAACACCAGCCCGCGCCACGACAGCGCACGCGACAGCGCGTTGGCCTCGTCGCAGGCGAACACGACGAAGCCGCTGCTTCGCTCGGTGCGCGCATAGCCGGCAAAACCGGCCTCGGCGGCGCGCGCGGTCAGTTCCGCAGCAAGTTCCGGCTCGAAGCCGGCGCGGCAGTAACAGAGCAGTCCGGTCATTGGATGGCTCTCACGCAGGAGCGGCGGAAGCCGCGAGCTTTTCGACGCACCCCAAAGATCAAAGGCCCGCGGCTTCCGCCGCTCCTACGTGGGCAACGGCGGGCGGTGGCGGTCAATAGCGCCGGCCGCCCTGTTCGCCATAGGCGCGCAGCACCGCTCGCGCATCCTCGCGATGGACGTCGCGCACGACTTCGATGCCGCGCTTGTCCAGTTCGCCGACCCAGTCCGCCGGCAGCGGGCCTTCGTCGAATTCGGTCAGCTCCATCACGTCCTGCGCGCGGGCGCCGATCAGCAGGCGATCGATGCCGGCCCAGATCGTGGCCCCGTAGCACTGGCAGCACGGCTGCGCGGACGTGGCCAGGGTGTAGTGGCCGTCGGGTTCGCCGGCATCGTCGCGGTTGAGGCGCGCGCGCTGCAGGCGCTGCTGGGCCAGCATGTAGGCCATGGTCTCGGCGTGCCCGAGCGAGGTGTTCTGCGGCAGCACCACGTTGACGCCGGCCGCGACGATGCGGTCGTCGGCGTTGAACACAACCGCGCCGAAGGGGCCGCCGGTGCCGGCCTCGAGGTTGCGGCGCGACAGTTCGATTGCCAGCGCCACCTTTTCCTCGTCGGTGGCGCAGGTGCGCGTGGCATCGACGGCGTCGTGCACCCATGCCGGCAGGGTGAGATGGACCTGTGCGTAAAGCATCAGAGTTCAACCTTCGACTGCGGTCGCGACTGCTGCGGCATGAAGGCTTCCGCTGGCTCGCAGCGCCCGGCATTGCACGAGCAGCTTTCGATCTCGCGGAATCCACACACGCCCGCGCGGCCGTCCTTCGCGCACTGCGACTGCACCGCGGCCGGGTCGGCCGGGCTGTCCTTGTTGACGCAGGCGGGCATCGCGCCGCAGCAGTTGCCGACGTTCTTGACCGCGCAATCGCTGTCGGCCTTGCAGCTGTAGTCGATCACCGGCGCCTCGCGCACGCGGTTTGGCGGCAGCGGGCGCGACATCGACGGTGGCGCCTTGGCGGCCGGGTCCTGCGGAGCCGCACCGCCGTTGGTGGCCGGCGCCGCGCACGCGGCGAGCGCGGCGCACAGGCAAAGGGCGATGGCTTGGAGGAGCTTGGGCATGGTCAGTCTCCCTTCTGCATCCAGGTGTCGCGCAGGGTCACGGCGCGGTTGAACACGGGCGCGTCCGTGCGATGGTCGCGGCGGTCGGCGACAAAATATCCGGTGCGCTCGAACTGGAATCGCATCTCCGGCGTTGCCTGCGCAGCCGCGGGCTCGACGTAACCCTGCACCACCGTGCGTGAATCCGGGTTGATGTGGTCGCGGTAGGTCTTGCCTTCGCTCTCGTCGTCGGGGTTGGCGACCGAGAACAGGCGGTCGTAGAGGCGGATCTCCGCCGGCACCGCGCGGGTCGCGTCGACCCAGTGGATCGTGCCCTTGATCTTGCGGTTGGCGCCTTCCATGCCCGGTCGCGAGTGGGGGTCGAGCGTGCCGCGCAGTTCGAGGAGGTTGCCATCGGCGTCCTTGACCACTTCGTCGCAGCGCACGATGCCGGCGCCGCGCAGGCGCACCTCGCCTCCCGGAACCAGCCGCTTCCAGCCCTTGGGCGGGACTTCGGCGAAGTCACCGCGCTCGATCCACAGCTCGCGAGAGAACGGCACTTCGCGCGTGCCGAGCGATTCGTCCTTCGGATGGTTGGGGAAGGACAGCGTCTCGGCGTGGCCTTCGGGCAGGTTGGTGAGCACCATCTTCAGCGGCTCGACCACCGCCATGCGCCGCGGCGCGTGCGCGTCGAGGTCGTCGCGCAGGCAGCCCTCGAGCACCGAGAAGTCGATCACCGAGTTCTGCTTGCTGATGCCGACGCGGTCGACCAGCAGCCGCAGCGACGCCGGCGTGTAGCCGCGTCGGCGCAGGCCCTGCAGGGTGTACATGCGCGGGTCGTCCCAGCCGTCGACCAGGCCTTCGCCCACCAACTGGGTGAGCTTGCGCTTGCTCATCACCGTGTAGTTGATGTTCAGGCGCGAGAACTCGATCTGGCGCGGCTTGGCGGCCTCGTTCGGCAGGCCCTTGTCGAGCAGCGGCGCAAGCAGCTCCGGCGTGTGCGCCAGGTCGACGCGGTCCACGCACCAGTCGTACAGCGGCCGGTGGTCTTCGAACTCCAGCGTGCACAGCGAGTGGGTGATGCCTTCGATCGCGTCGCCCAGCGAGTGCGCGTAGTCGTACATCGGGTAGATCGGCCAGGCATCGCCGGTGTTCTGGTGGGCGACCTTCTTGATCCGGTACAGCGCCGGGTCGCGCAGGTTCATGTTGCCGCTGGCCATGTCGATCTTCGCGCGCAGCGTATGCGAGGCGTCGGGGAACTCGCCGGCACGCATGCGCCGGAACAGGTCGAGGTTTTCCTCCACGCTGCGGTTGCGCCAGGGCGAGTCGCGGCCCGGCTCGGTCAGGGTGCCGCGGTACTCGCGGATCTGCTCCGGGCTCAAGTCGCACACGTACGCGTCGCCTTGGCGGATCAGCTTTTCCGCGCCGAGGTAGAACACTTCGAAGTAGTCAGACGCGTGGCGCAGCGTCGCCCAGTCGAAGCCCAGCCAGCGCACGTCGTCCTGGATCGCCTGCACGAACTCGGGGTCTTCCTTGGCCGGGTTGGTGTCGTCGAAGCGCAGGTTGCACAGGCCGGCGAACTCGGCGGCGATGCCGAAGTCCAGGCAGATGGCCTTGGCGTGGCCGATGTGCAGGTAGCCGTTCGGCTCGGGCGGGAAACGGGTGCGGATGGCGGAATGCTTCCCGCTGGCCAGGTCCTGGCGGACGATCTGGCGGATGAAATCCTGCTTTTCGGCGGGCGGCGCGGGGGTGTCCGCATTCGGGCCCGCGGCGGGGGCAGTGCTGTGGCTCATGTGCGGGGGTGCCGGGAAAAACAACAGTTTAGCCGAGCCCATCGGCCGGTGAACGTGTTGCGGGCCGGGCTGAATGGGCGTCCATCGATCGCCCCCGCCCCGGAGCGCTGGCCGAGCTGGCACGCAAGTTGCGTGCGCCAGGGTATGGAATACGGGGGGCGGGGGTTGGAAACGACGCGACCGCAGTTGCCGCTGGCGGCGACGGCGCGGCGTGCGCATGGCCCTGCGCAGGCCGGAGCCCGCCGGTGAGCATGCGCGCGCTGCGCCATTCCTCGCGTCACGAGTGGCTGGTCGCCGGCTGCCTGCTGATCCTGCTGGCCCTGGTCGCCAGCGCCATCGCCGGCGGCATGCCGAATGCCGAACTGATCCCGGCGCAACTGCAGGCGACGCTCGACCAGCGCGGGACGGCGCCGTCGATCAGTGCCGACGGGCAGGCGCTGCTGGTCGACGGCGGCCCGGGCGACACGGTGGCGCGAATGCACTTCACGCTGCCGGCACGCACGCAGCGCAGCGATCCGTGGGTGGTCTGGGTCGAACGAAAGCCGGTCGAACGGCTACAGCTCGCCCGCGAGGAATGGCACAGCGTCGAGCACGGATTCTTCCGTCCCGATCCGGACGACGGGCCGCTGCCGACCGGATACGTGTTCGCGCTGCCCTACGACTGGCAGGGCGAGGTCGACCTCGAAATCCGCGCCGCCGGCGGGATGCCGGTGGTGCTGCGGCCGCGCGTGATCGGCAATGCCGAGGCCTGGCGCGTGGAGCGCCAGGGCGTGGCGATCAGCGCGACGATCTACGCCAGCCTGTTCACCCTGGCGCTGCTGGCGCTGGCCCTGTTCTCGGCCGCGCGCGACCGGTTGTTCATGACCCTGTTCGGCTGCGCCACGCTCACCTTGCTGACGTTCTCGGCCGTCAACGGCCATCTGTACCAGGTGCAGGGGCTGCGCTGGCTCGCCGGCTGGGGCGTGCAGGGCCTGCTGGCGCTGCAGTTCCTGCTCTGTGCCTCGCTGCCGCAGCTGCTGCTGCGCTACGCGGGCACGCGGCGGGCGCATCCGGCAACGGCGCGCGCCATCGACATCGCCTGCATCGTGATGGCCGCACTGGCCGCGGTGTGCCTGCTCGACCTGCAGCCGCTGGCGCGCTGGCTGCAGTCGCTGGCGATGGTGGCGCGGGGCGTCGCCGCGCTGGCCTGCCTGTGGCTGGTGTTCGACGCTGCCCGCCGCCGCATCCCGATGGGGTGGCCGCTGGCGACCCTCGCGGTGCTGACCATCGCTGCCAGCGTGGCCCGGCGGTTGATGCTGCATGGCTACCTGGACAACTTCCCATGGCTGCGCTCGGGCGACCAGCTCGCGCTGGCCGGGGCGATGGCGATCCTCGCGGTAGGCGTGATCAACCGCATCAGCGACTACCGCGACCAGCGCGACCGCGACCAGCTGGCGCGGCTGGATTCGGAGCGCCGGATGCAGCGCGAAGCCGCGCGCTCCGACCTCAACGCCACGCTGCAGTCGAAGCTGCGCAGCTGCAGCGAAGGCGACATCGAGTGGACCGCCTTCCACCAGCTGCTCGAATTCCTGGTGCCGCTGGTGCGCGCCGAAAAGGCAGTGGTGCTGGCGCGCGGCTACCACGGCCAGGACGTGCAGGTGGCGGTGCCGGCCGTGGGCAGGGCCGGTGCCGAGGCGCTGGTGGGCAAGCGCGAGCTGTCGCTCAAGCGCCACGCCGCGAACGGGATCCCGCTGCAGCAGCCGGTCACCGTGGGCGATGGCGGCGGGGTGGCGATGGAGGCGCTGGTCCCGCTGCCGATCCGCGCGCCGGCCTGGGGCGTGCTGCTGCTTGAACGCGCCGGTGGCGAAGGCTTCACCACCGACGAGCTGGCGCTGGCCGGCGAGTTCGTCCGCCTGGCACTGGTCCACGTCGACCAGGCGCTGACCGCGATCCAGCTGCGGCGGTCGGCCGAGCTCGATGCCCTCACCGGCACGTTCAACCGCCGCACCATCGACCAGTGGCTGGTGCGCAGCTTCGGCGAGGCCGAGCGCGACGGGCGGCCGATTTCGGTGCTGTTCGTCGACATGGACCATTTCAAGGCAATCAACGACAAATATGGTCACGCCTGCGGCGACCACTGCCTGCGGGTCGTGGCCCAGGGGCTGCGCGCGGCGCTTGGCGACGACGACCTGCTGGGGCGCTATGGCGGCGAGGAGTTCATCGCCGTGCTGCCCGCGCGCGGCGGCGCGGCGGCGCGGATGGTCGGCGAACAGCTGCGCGGGGACATCGAACGGCTCGCCCTGGAGTGGGAGGACCAGGTGCTGGGGCTGACGGTAAGCGTCGGCGTGGCCACCCGGCTGCGCGACGAGGACCCGCGCGACACCATCGACCGCGCCGACAAGGCGCTGTACGCGGCCAAGCGCGGCGGCCGCAACCGCGTGCACGTGGCGCCGGCCGTATTCAGCTGAGCGCGGCCGGGCCGCGCGCGGGCAACCTCCCAGGGCCGCTGCACGGCAACTGCTCCCACCGGAATCATTACCATGTGCCGTCGCCGTACCGGCGAGGCCATGCAGGCGTATCGATGACCCATTCGCGGAGCGAACCGAAGGCCCTGGCCTGGATGCTGGCGGGCGCGGCGATCATCGGTACCAACGGCATCATGGTCGAACTGGCCGGCACGCCGCCGACGGTTTCGGCGTTCTGGCGCATGGCCTTCGCCGGCGTGATGCTGCTGGGCTGGGTACTGGCCTCGGGCGGCTGGCGCGCGCTGGCGCCGCGCACCTGGGGCTGGATCATCGCCACCGGCGCGTTCTTCGCCGCCGACCTGTGGCTGTGGCATCGCAGCATCCTGCTGGTCGGCCCGGGCCTGGCCACGCTGCTGGGCAACGCGCAGGTGTTCTTCATGGCGTTGGCCGGGGTGCTGCTGTTCCGCGAGCGCGTCGGCCCGCGCTTCCTGGCCGGGCTGCTGCTGGCCTTCGCCGGGCTGTGGCTGATGCTCGGTTCGAACTGGGCGCAGCTGCCGCCACAGTACCGATGGGGCGTGTGGCTCGGGCTCGGCACCGGCGTGTGCTACGCCGCCTACAACCTCGCCCTGCGCCGCTCGCAGCACGAGGCGCACGTCGACCGCACGGCTCCGGCGCCGGTGGCGCAGGTGCTCGGGATCGCGGCGCTGGTCACCGCTGTGTTCCTCGGCGGCGCGGGGCTGGCGGAGGGTTCGTCGTTCGCGATCCCGTCGCTCAAGTCGCTGGTGGTATTGCTCGCGCTTGCCGGCTTCGGCCACTGCCTGAGCTGGGTGCTGATCTCGCGCGCGATGGCGCAGCTGCGCGTGGCCCTGGTCGGCCTGCTGCTGTTGCTGCAGCCGGTGGTGGCGTTCGTGCTGGACGTGTGGTTGTTCGGCCGCCCCACCGAGCCGCGCGAATGGATCGGGCTGGCGCTGAGCCTGGCCGGGATTTTCCTGGCCAGCCTGAAAGGCCGCTCGCGGCTGCCGGAACAACCGGTCTGATGCCGCGGGTCGGGACCGCGTCCCCGACGGCTCTTGATCTTCGGCTCGCGAGCCGACTCCGGCGCGCGCGATCTGCCGCCGCGGAAAGCCGTCGGGGGCGTAGCCCCGACCTACGGCGAGCTCATAACCCCACGCCGACCTCGATCGCGCACACGTAGACCAACTCGCAGGCGCCGTTGCCGGTGTCCTCGCGGGTGAGCGAACTGCGCCAGCGCCAGCCGTCCGGCGCGGTGGCTTCGACCAGCCAGCCTTCGATGCGCACGCGGTCGCCGGCGCGCACGTTGCGCAGCGCGCGTGCCACCTCGGCGTCGGAGGGGATCATGTGCATGTTGGCGCTGCTGCGGGTGATGCCCGCGGGCGCCAGCGGTGGTTCGCCCTGCCAGCGATACCGGTACCAGCGTCCGGACTGCGAGATGTCCAGTCGCGACAGCACCGCATCGTCGGCCATTTCCTGCCAGCCCAGCGCCAGGTCGGTGGGGGACAGGTCGGCTTCCCGGCCCGTCGAATAGTCTTCGCGCGACAGCACCCGCGCGTCGATGCTGAAGCCGGCCAGCGGCTGCAGCGTCGCCGCTTCCAGCGCGAACGCGGGCAGCGAGCGCGGCGGCTTGCTTTGCAGGGGCGCGCCCCCGGCCTCCGCGCGCGAGGGCATCGGACAGCCGGCCGTGGCGCCGGCGGCAGGCGCCGGCGGCTTCGGCACGCGCGGCGACACCGGCGAGTACCACCAGCCGATCGCACACAGCGCCAGCAGCACGGCGGCCAGTCGCAGGTTCACACGCCCGAGGCTCCGGGGACGTACGCGTGCAGGCTGCCGGAATTGCCGGCATCCGCGGCCGGTACCAGCAGGTCGTGCGGCAGCTGGCGGAGCACGTCCGACAGCTGTTCCAGGAAGCCCGTCATCGCCGAACTCCTGCGCCACACCATCGCGATCCGGCGGCTCGGCGGCGGGTCGCGGAAGCGGACCAGGCGGATGTTGTCCGAACGCGCCACCGGCGGCTTCACCGCCAGCGTCGGCAGCAGGGTCACGCCGACGTCGGCCGCCACCATCTGCCGCAGCGTTTCCAGGCTCGTGGCCTGGAACTCGGCCTTCTCGCTGGCGCCGGACAGGTGGCACACGTCGAGGGCCTGTTCGCGCATGCAGTGGCCGTCGGCGAGCAGCAGCAGGCGTTCGTCGGCCAGGTCGCGCAGCGACAGCGACTCGCGCTGCGCCAGCGCGTGCATTTCCGGCACCGCGAGAACGAACGGTTCCTCGAACAGGAACTCCACGTGCAGCTGGTCGTCGTTGACCGGCAGTGCCAGCAGCGCGGCGTCGAGGCGGCCTTCGTGCAGGCGTTCGAGCAGCACGTCGCTCTTTTCCTCCACCAGCAGCAGTTCCAGCTGCGGGAAGCGCGCGCGGATGCCGGGCACCACGTGCGGCAGCAGGTAGGGGCCGAGCGTGGGGAAGATGCCGAGCCTGACCGTGCCCGCCTCCGGGTCCTGGCTGCGGCGCGCGGCTTCGCGCATCTGCTCGACGTCGGCGACGACGCGTCGCGCGCGCGCGGCAACGTCGCGCCCGGCGGCGGTCAGCATCACCTTGCGCGGCGCGCGTTCGACCAGGGCCACGCCCAGTTCCTCCTCCAGCTTGCGGACCTGGGTGGACAGCGTGGGCTGGCTGACGAAGCACGCGGCCGCCGCGCGGCCGAAGTGCAGGTGCTCGGCTAGGGCGACGAAGTACTTGAGGTCACGCAGGTTCATGGGGTTCCTCCGCTTCGCGCCCGTGCCGGCGTCAGGCGGCTTCGACCTCGGGCTCTGGCTGCTTCGCCGGGCTGCTGGTCCGGATCAGGTGGTCGAACGCGCTCAGCGAGGCCTTGGCGCCATCGCCCATCGCGGCCACGATCTGCTTGTACGGCGTGGTGGTCGCGTCGCCGGCCGCGAACACGCCCGGCAGCGAGGTGCGGCCGGCGTGGTCGACCTCGATCTCGCCGCGCGGCGAAAGCTCCAGCGTGCCCTTGAGCCACTCGGTGTTGGGCAACAGGCCGATCTGCACGAACACGCCCTCCAGTTCGACGCGGTGGACATCGCCGCCGACGCGGTCGCGGTACGACAGCGCGTTGACCCGGCTGCCGTCGCCGTGCACCTCGATGGTCTGTCCGGAGGTGATGATGTCGACATTGTCGAGGCTGCGCAGCTTGCGCTGCAGCACTTCGTCGGCGCGCAGGCGGTCGTCGAATTCGATCAGGGTGACGTGGGCGACCAGGCCGGCCAGGTCGATCGCGGCCTCGACGCCCGAGTTGCCGCCGCCGATCACCGCCACGCGCTTGCCCTTGAACAGCGGGCCGTCGCAGTGCGGGCAGTAGGCCACGCCCTTGTTGCGGTACTGGTCCTCGCCGGGCACGCCCATCTGCCGCCAGCGTGCGCCGGTGGACAGCACCACCGAGCGCGCACGCAGCGACGCGCCGCTTTCCAGCCTCACCGTGGTGATGCCGTCGGCGTCCTGCTCAAGCCGCTGCGCGCGCTGCAGGTTCATGATGTCGACCTCGTACTGGCGCACGTGCTGCTCCATCTGCGCGGCCAGCCTCGGGCCGTCGGTGTCCTGCACCGAGACGAAGTTCTCGATCGACATCGTGTCCAGCACCTGCCCACCGAAGCGCTCGGCGACCACGCCGGTGCGGATGCCCTTGCGCGCCGCGTAGATCGCGGCCGCGGCGCCGGCCGGGCCGCCGCCGACCACCAGCACGTCGAACGCGTCCTTCGCGCCGATGGCCTCGGCCTCGCGTGCGGCAGCGCCGGTGTCGAGCTTCGCCACGATCTGCTCCAGGCTCATCCGGCCCTGGTCGAACGGTTCGCCGTTGAGGAACACCGACGGCACCGACATGACCTCGCGCGCCTCGACCTCGTCCTGGAACAGGGCGCCGTCGATGGCGACGTGGTGGATGTTCGGGTTAAGCACGGCGGCCAGGTTCAGCGCCTGGACCACGTCCGGGCAGTTCTGGCACGACAGCGAGAAATAGGTTTCGAAGCGGTATTCGCCTTCGAGCGCGCGGACCTGTTCCAGCAGCTCCGGCGCGGCCTTGGACGGATGCCCACCGACCTGCAGCAGGGCCAGCACCAGCGAGGTGAACTCGTGGCCCATCGGCAGGCCGGCGAAGCGCAGGTCGATGTCGTGGCCGGGGGCGGTGACCGCGAACGAGGGTTTGCGCTGGTCGTCGTCGCGGCGCACCTCGACGCTGACCTTGCCGGACAGCGCGCGGATGTCTTCGAGCAGTTCCAGCAGTTCGCGCGACTTGTCGCCGTCGTCGACCGAAGCGACCAGCGCGATCGGGCGCTGCAGGCGCTCGAGGTAGGCGGCAAGTTGGGTCTTCAGATCGTCGTCGAGCATGGCTTCGATTCTCCGGATGCAAGGCAAACGCGGGGCGGGCGTCCTGCGCGGGGCAGGTCGCCGCCGGCGTGGGGATGGACCGCAAACCGCGCCGCAGCGACACGGGCTCCGGTCCATCCCCACCCCCGCTCGTGCGGGGATGGGAACGGGGTGGGGCTTAGATCTTGCCGACCAGGTCCAGCGACGGCTTCAGGGTCTTCTCGCCTTCCTTCCACTTGGCCGGGCAGACCTCGCCCGGATGCGCGGCCACGTACTGGGCGGCCTTGACCTTGCGCAGCAGTTCCAGCGCGTCGCGGCCGATGCCCTCGGCGGTGATTTCGATGGCCTGGATCACGCCCTGCGGGTCGACGATGAAGGTGCCGCGGTCGGCCAGGCCGGTCGGGCGCAGGATCTCGAAGTTGCTGGAGATCTCATGGGTCGGGTCGCCGATCATCGGGTACTTGATCTTGCCGATCGCGTCCGAGGTGTCGTGCCAGGCCTTGTGCGAGAAATGGGTGTCGGTGGACACGGAGTAGATCTCGACTCCGAGCTTCTTGAACTCGTCGTAGTTCACGGCCAGGTCCTCAAGCTCGGTCGGGCAGACGAAGGTGAAGTCGGCCGGATAGAACACCACCACGGACCACTTGCCCTTCAGGTCGGCGTCGGTGACTTCGATGAATTCGCCGTTCTGGTAGGCGGTGGCGCGGAACGGCTTGATTTCGGTATTGATGACGGACATGGGGTTCCTCGGGTTGATGGCAGGAAAGACCGGCGTTCGCCGGCGTCGACGCATAGATTAGGCATTGCCTATCAATATGTAAAATCGATTATATCAATTCTATTGATAGATTTCAGCTATCGGAGTGCGTGCAACATCAACGGACTGCAGCGCTTACGATGCCGATCCTTGCCGGAGTCCCGATGGCCCGTATCGAAGCCCTGTTGCGCGATGCCCGCGCGCATCTGAACGACGCCGGTGGCGAAGCTGTCGATGCCGAACTGCTGCTCGCCCACGTGCTGGACCGGACGCGGTCATGGCTGTACGCGCACGCCGGCGATGACGCCGATGACGCCTCCGCGCAGGCCTTTGCCGCACTGGTGCAGCGGCGCGCCGCCGGAGAGCCGGTGGCCTACCTGCTCGGCACCCGCGGCTTCTGGCGCTTCGACCTCGCCGTCACCGCAGACACGCTGATCCCGCGGCCGGAGACCGAGATGCTGGTCGAACTGGCGTTGCAGCGGATCCCGCAACCGTCGCCGGCGCGCGCGGCCGACCTGGGCACCGGCAGCGGCGCGATCGCACTGGCGATCGCGAGCGAGCGCCCCGACGCGTGCGTGGTCGCCACCGACGCCAGCGAACCGGCGCTGGCGGTGGCGCGCGGCAACGCCGCGGCGCTGGGCATCGGCAACGTCGAATTCCGCCACGGCGACTGGCTCGCGCCGCTGGCCGGCGAGCGCTTCGACCTGATCGCCAGCAACCCGCCCTACATCGCCGACGGCGACGCGCACCTGGCCCGGGGCGACCTGCGCTTCGAGCCGCGCGGCGCGCTGGCATCGGGCATCGACGGCCTGGATGCGATCCGCCGCATCACCGCCGACGCGCCCGCGCACCTGCGCAACGGCGGCTGGCTGCTGGTCGAACACGGCTGGGAGCAGGGTGCGGCGGTGCGTGCGCTGTTCGAGTCCGCGGGCTTCGTCGACGTAACCACCGAGCGTGACCTCGAGCAGCGCGACCGCGTCACGCTCGGCCGAAAACCGTAGGTCGCGGCTACGTCCCCGACGCCTCTTGATCTTCCGGGCGTCGGGGGCGTAGCCCCGACCTACGCTAGACTCTTTGCGATATCCGCCGATTTCCACGAGCCACCACATGCGCACGCTTTATCCCGAGATCGAACCCTTCGACACCGGCAAGCTCGAAGTCGACAACCGCCACACGCTCCACTACGAGCAGTGCGGCAATCCCGAGGGGAAGCCGGTGGTACTGCTGCACGGCGGCCCGGGCGGCGGCTGCAGCGCCAAGATGCGGCGCTTCCACGACCCGGCGAAGTACCGCATCGTGCTGTTCGACCAGCGCGGCGCCGGCCGCTCCACGCCGCACGCCGACCTCGTCGACAACACCACCTGGGACCTGGTGGAGGACATCGAGAGGCTGCGGGTCAAGCTCGGGATCGAGAAGTGGCAGGTGTTCGGCGGTTCCTGGGGTTCGACCCTGGCGCTGGCCTACGCGGAAACGCACCCGAAGCGCGTCACCGAGCTGGTGCTGCGCGGCATCTTCATGCTGCGGCGCTGGGAGCTGGAGTGGTTCTACCAGGAAGGCGCCTCGCGCCTGTTCCCCGACGCCTGGGAGCACTACATCAAGGCGATCCCGCCGGTCGAACGCCACGACCTGATCTCCGCCTTCCACCGCCGCCTGACCAGCGACGACGAAGCCACGCGGCTCGCCGCGGCGCGCGCGTGGAGCGTGTGGGAAGGCGCGACCAGCTTCCTCCACATCGACCCGGATTTCGCCGACAGCCACGCCGACGCACGCTTCGCGCTGGCCTTCGCGCGGATCGAGAACCACTACTTCGTCAACGGCGGCTTCTTCGAAGTCGACGACCAGCTGCTGCGCGACGCGGGCAAGATCGCCGACATCCCCGGCATCATCGTCCACGGCCGCTACGACGTGGTCTGCCCGATCCAGAACGCCTGGGACCTGCACAAGGCCTGGCCGAAGGCGGAACTGGCGATCTCGCCGGCGTCCGGCCACTCCGCGTTCGAGCCGGAGAACACCGACGCGCTGGTGCGCGCGACAGACGCCTTCGCCTGAGGCGCGCACTCGGTCCCCGATCCCTGCGGGGCTGCTTCAGCCGCGGGCTTTCCGGGGCCGGGGAAAAGCTTTTCGCTTTTGCCCCCCTTGTTGAGGGGGTATGGGGGATTTGCTCTTGCTTCTGGCCAGGGCTTCAAAAACTCGCGGCTGAAGCCGCTCCCACAGGTTGTTCCCGTAGGTCCCTTCAACCCGCCGGCGAACCGTCGGGGTTGTGTTCGATCATCCACAGCCCGGCCCAGAGCTTGAGGTCGAGCTCGAAACCCTCGGCGTATTTCTGCATCAGCCAGGCTGGCGCCTGCGCGCGCGGGATGCTGTGGACGGTGATGCGCTCGTCGGCGACGCCGCCGCCGTCGCCGACCCGGGTCAGGTCGCGGGCGCGGGCGAAGGCGATGCGTTCGTTGCTCATGCCGGCGGTGGTGGGGCCGACCAGCAGCACGTCGATGCGGGCGGCGTCCCAGCCGGTTTCCTCGATCAGTTCGCGGCGGGCGGCGCTTCCCAGGGTGTCGTTGGCGTCGTCGTCGCCGACCAGCCCGGCCGGCATCTCGATCGTCTTCGCGCCCAGCGGTACGCGGTACTGTTCGACGAACAGCACGTGGTCGTCGGGGGTCACCGCGATGACGAGCACCGCCAGGCCATCCTTGCCGTGGGTGCGTTCGCAGGATTCCCACTGGCCGCGCTTGACCATGCGCAGCCATTCGCCCTGGTAGAGGAGTTCGGGCGTTTCCCCGTTGGCATCGTTCATCCGACGATCCTACCGCGGCAGGGGCGGGCGTGGGTTGCTGTTGCCGGGCAAGGGCAGACGATATTGCGTCATGCTTGCAGGGTTGGCCGTAGGTCGGGGCTACGCCCCCGACGCGCTCTTCACCCCGCGTCGCAGAATCCGCCGTAGGTCGGGGCTACGTCCCCGACGCGCTCTGTCCGCCGACATCAACGTCAAGAGCTTTCGCGCCGTGACGGCGCGAGCCACCTTTCTTTGCTTGTGCAAAGAAACCTGGCGCAAAGAAAGCACACCCCGCCTTCGCGCCCGACGCTTCGCGTCGGGTCCGCGGAGCCGGCGGGAT
>NZ_JBHRYA010000001.1:556131-649360 GCF_042648865.1 Luteimonas soli
CCGCGAGCTCTTCGCGACTACAGCCGTGTCGGCAAAAGCTCGCGGCTTCCGCCGCTCCTGCAAGGTGGACGCGATTCGGGCTACGCGCCCGCCACGAATTCCACGCCCGCCGCCGTCTGCAGCCGGCGCCTTGTCATCGGCCCGAAGCGCATCGCTTCGCACAGTGCGAGCAGGGTTGCGGCGTCGGCTTCGCCGCGCGCGAATGGCGGCGCGGTGCCGGACAGCGGCGCGTCCAGGGCGATGGTCGAGAGCTGGCGGCACAGCAGCGCCTGTTCGCGGTGCAGGCGCAGCTTCGCGCCGGCCTGCGCGGCGCCACGGAAACGCAGGTAGGCGATCTCGTCGATGCGTTCGAGCAGCGCGTCGAGGCTGTCGAAGTGGGCCAGCAGCACGGCCGCGGTCTTGGCGCCGATGCCGGGCACGCCGGGGATGTTGTCGACCGAGTCGCCGCACAGCGCCAGGTAGTCGGCGATCTGCCGCGCTTCAACGCCGTGCCGCGCCTTGACCCCGGCCATCCCCCAGCGCTGGTTGCGGGCGAAATCCCACTGCTCGTCGTGCTCGCCGAGCAGCTGCGACAGGTCCTTGTCGGCCGAAACGATCACCCCGCGATGGCCGTGTGCGCGCGCCTGGTGCAGGGCGCTGCCGATCAGGTCGTCGGCCTCGTAGTCCGAGTGCGACAGCGACACCAGGCCGAGCGCGTCGCACAGCGCGCGGCAGTAGGCGAACTGGCGCTTGAGCTCCGGCGGCGCCGGGTCGCGGTTGGCCTTGTAGGCCGGGTACAGTGCGTTGCGGAAGCAACTGTCCAGCGCCTCGTCGAAGGCGACGACGATGTGTTTCGGGCGTTCGCGCTCCAGCAGTTCGAGCAGGAAGCGGGCGAAGCCGTGCACCGCGTTGGTCGGCCAGCCGTCGGCGTCGTGGAACTCGTCGGGCATCGAATGCCAGGCCCGGAACACGTACAGGCTGGCGTCGACCAGGTGCAGGGTGGGGCGCGCGGCCGCGGACGTGGTTGTGCTCAACCCGGCGTCCAGTCCGTGAGCAGCGCCGCCGCGTCGGGACGCTCGCGTTCGGGCACTTCCGTCATCGGCGTGCCGATGTGGACGAAACCGACGACACGCTCGTGTTCGCCCATTCCCAACAGTGCGTGCGCTTGCGGGTCGTGGGCGGGCCAGCCGGTCAGCCAGTTGGCGCCGAAGCCCAGCGCCTGGGCGGCCTGCAGCAGGGCGAAGCAGGCCGCGCCGGCGCTGAGCAGGCGCTCGGTCTCGGGGATCTTGCGGTCGTCCGGGTCGAGGATCGCCAGCACGGCGATCACCAGCGGCGCGTGGGCGAAACGCTGGCGGTCTTTTTCGATCGCGCCGTCGCTGGCCTGCGGGTCGCGTTCGATCGTGAGCGCGGCCAGCGCCTCGCCCAGTGCAAGGCGCGCGTCACCGGCGATTCGTACGAACCTGAACGGTACGCGTCTGCCGTGGTCGGGCACGCGCGACGCCGATTGCAGCATGCGGAGCACGGTGGCATCGTCGGGCCCCGGCGCACCGAGTTGCCGGGCCGGCACCGAGCGCCGCGAATCGAGGAATCCGAGCTCGGAAAAACGCCCATTTGGGCTATTTGCGGGTTGGGTCACAGACATGAAGCTCCACTTAATGGATCGTATTCATTTCGGGCATTCCGCCTAGCGCATTCTCCCCCGAAATGACGCAACACGACGACTTCGACACGCTGACCACCCCGGCGCATGGCCGCATAGGCAGCGAAGCGGTGCGCACCTACGAAACCATCAAGCGCCATGCGCTCACCGAGATGGCCGGCGTGCTGTCCGGGTTCTGGGGCAGCATAGAGGAACAGGTGCGCCTGGCCGCCCTGGCCGGCCACGACTACAGCGCCAACCAGGACGACCGCGTTGCGATCGCCGCGCTGCACCAGCGCGCGCTGGAGCTGGCCACGCGCTACCGCGACGCGATCGAGCGCGAATTCGGCCGCTGGCTCGACCCGAAGCCGCCGAAGCAGCAGGAAAAATCGCTGAGCCTGATGTCCGAGGACGAGCTGGAGATCCATCTCGCCGGGCAGCAGACCACGGAACTGCTCGACCACCAGTTCCTGCATCCGCTGGAACTGATGGACGAACGCCTGCAGTCGCTGGCCAACGCGCTGGGCGTGCAGGGCAAGCGCAGCAACCCGATGCGCCCGGAGGCCGCGGTCAGCGCCTTCACCGGCCTGTTCGAACGCGACGACCTGAGCCCGGGCCTGCGGGTGATGGTGTTCCGCCTGCACGAGAAGCGCCTGCCGCATGCGCTCGGCACGATCTACGAACGCACCAACGCCTCGCTCGAGGCCGCCGGATTCGGCGGGATGGGGGCGGCTTCCAAGCCGCGCCAGGGCAACCGGGTCGTCCATGTGTCCACGACGTCCGCGGCGGGTGGCGGGAATGCCGGAACCGGCGACAACGGTGGGCTCTGGGTCCCCGACGGCGGCGTGGTCGAGCATGCGAACGGCCCCCAGCAGGCCGGGCAGTTCACGCCAGGGCAGTTCGCGCAGCCGGTGATGTACCAGGCAGCGGCGCAGATGATGCCCGGCGGCATGGCCGCGGCACCGGGCGCCCCGCAGCAGGCCGGCGCCTCGCTCGCGTCGCAGGTCGCAGCGGCGGCCGGTGCCGTCCCGCAGGCGCCTGACTTCGCCGGCCGCGTGCCGCGTTACCGCGACGTCGTCCGCGAACAGCTGCGCACCTGGCGCACGCGCCAGGCCGAGGCCAGCGAGCAGGCCGCGCGCCAGGCCGCCGAACACGCGGCCGCGGACGCCGCCAACCACGTCCTGGGCACCGAGGACCTGCTCAACATTGCCCGCATGCTGCAGCGCGACGACCCGACGCCCTTCGTGCGTGCGCTGTCCGGCGACAACAACAGCTACGCACTTGCCGGCGCGCTGCGCGGGGAGATCCTCGACGGCATCCGCCAGCTCGGCTTCGACCCCGAGGACACGGCGCTGAGCAACGACGAGCAGGATGCGATCGACCTGGTCGGCATCCTGTTCCAGTCCCTGGTCGAGGCCAACGAACTGATGCAGCGCGCGCGCGCGATGTACGGCAAGCTGGTGGTGCCGTACCTGAAGGTCGCGCTGACCGACGACTCGATGTTCAACCGCCGCAGCCACCCGGCGCGGCGGTTGCTCGACGTGCTTACCGAGGCCTGCGACGGCAACGCCGGCGAAACCCCGCAGGACTCGGAGACGCTCGACCGCGCCGAGCAGGCGGTCGACCGCGTGGTCACCGAGTACGACGACGACCAGGCGATCTTCGAACTCGCGGCCTCCGAACTGCGCGACCAGCTCGACCAGCAGCGCAAGCGTTCGGAGCTGGCCGAGAAGCGCACTGCCGAGGCCATCCACGGCCGCGAGCGCCTGCAGCACGCGCGCCGCGCGGCCGAGGGCCTGGTGGCCTCGCGCGTCGCCGACCGTCCGCTGACCGAGGCGATCGCGCAGTTCCTCGACGGCCAGTGGCGCCACTACCTCACCCAGACCTGGTTGCGCGACGGCGCCGACTCTGCGCGGCACCGCGCGGCGATCGCGCTGGGCGACGCGATGGTCCAGGTCGACACCGACGCCGCGCATGCCCGCGGCGCGGTGGTCGCCGACCAGCTGCTTGCCCTGCAGGCGCCGCTGGTGGATTGCTATTCGAGCTGCGGCCTGGACGCCGGCAGCGCGCGCGACTCGATGGCGCGCATCATCGCCGCGCTCGGCCTGCCCGACACCGCGCGCAAGGCGCACGTGCCGCACGCCGGCGACGCAGAAGGCGAAAGCTTCGACGACGAGCAGAAGCCCGCCGCGCTGCGGGTGGTGGGTGGCCACGACGCACTCGACTTCGATCCGGCCATCGCCGCGCGCATGCGTCGCCTGCGCCCGGGGCAGGGATTGCGCCTGGTGGACGAAGACGGGCGCGAAACGGCCGCCCGCGTGGCCTGGATCAGCCCGCTGACCTCGCGCCTGCTGATCGTCAACCGCCGCGGCGTGCGCAAGATGGTGGTCTCGCCCGAGGAACTGGCGGCGCTGGTCGGCAGTGGCCACGCGAGCGTCCGTTCGGTGGACGCGCCGTTCGACGAGGCGATGAAGCATCTCTGGCAGCACCTCAACGAGATGCCGGCGGCCGCTTCGGCGAACTGACCGCATGGGCGGCCACGGCGCCGCCCGACATTGCCGCCGACGGGCATCGCGATGCAATCGCGCGGCCGCGGGGGATTCGCTACGATGGCCGGCGACCGGACCTCGGAGCCAGGCATGACAGTGACGATCGGAATCGCGCGCGAGACCGCGCCCGGTGAGCGGCGCGTCGCCGTCACCCCGGAAACCTGCAAAAAGCTCGTCACCGCCGGTGCCAAGGTGCGCGTCGAACGCGGGCTGGGCGACGGCGCGCACTTCCCGGACGCGGCCTATGCGGAGGCGGGCGCGCAGCTGGTCGATGGCTCCGACGACGCACGTGCCGAGGCCGACATCGCGCTGTGCGTGCAGCCGCCGGGGCCGGATGCGATCGCGCGGCTCAAGCGCGGCGCTGTGCTGGTCGGCAGCCTGCAGCCGGAGGCCGACCCGGCGCGCGCCGAAGCGCTGCGCGCCAACGACATCGTCGCCTTCCCGCTCGAACGCCTGCCGCGCACCACGCGTGCGCAGGCGATGGACGTACTCAGTTCGCAGGCCGGCATGGCCGGCTACAAGGCGGTGCTGATCGGCGCGCAGCTGGCGCCGCGCTTCTTCCCGATGCTGACCACCGCGGCCGGCACGATCCGGCCGTCGAAGGTGCTGGTGGTGGGCGCGGGCGTGGCCGGCCTGCAGGCGGTGGCGACGGCCAGGCGTCTGGGCGCGCAGGTCGAATGCTTCGACGTGCGTCCGGAGACGCGCGAGCAGATCGAATCGCTGGGCGGCAAGTTCCTCGACCTGGGCGTCAGCGCCGCGGGCGAGGGCGGCTACGCGCGCCAGCTCACCGACGAGGAGCGCGCCGAGCAGCAGCGCCGGCTGGGCGAGCACCTCAAGGGCATCGACGTGATCGTCTGCACCGCCGCGGTGCCGGGGCGACCGGCGCCGAAGATCATTTCCGCGGCGATGGTGGCCGGCATGAAGCCCGGCAGCGTGATCGTCGACCTGGCTGCCGAGACCGGCGGCAACTGCGAACTGACGCGGCCCGGCGAGACCGTCGACAGCAACGGCGTCACGATTGCCGGCCCATTGAACCTGGCCAGCAGCGGGGCGCTGCACGCCAGCGAGATGTACGCGCGCAACGTGTTCAATTTCGTTTCGCTGCTGCTCAAGGACGGTGCGCTGGTCTTCGACTGGGAAGACGAGCTGCTGGCGAAGACCGTCTGGCCGGAGCGGCCGGCAAGCTGATCCAGGTCCGGTCTGTCGTAGGAGCGGCGGAAGCCGCGAGCCTTGACGACCTGATTGGAAAAGCTCGCGGCTTCCGCCGCTCCTACAGGATCTCGTCCGCCGGGTGGCTCAGTGCTCCGCGGGCGGATTCTGTTCGACCCATTGGCGGCGCTGCTCCGGCGTCATCGCGTGCCACTGCCTGCGCAGCTCGTCGCGGTCTTCCTTCGACATGCCGCGCATCTTCTGGAACAGCGCACGCGCCTGTTCCCGCTGCTCGGGGTCCATGTGCTTCCAGCGTTTCATGCCGCGGTGCGCGCGCTTGCGCTGTTCCGGGGTCATGTCCTGCCAGCGCTGCGCGTGTTCGTACATGCGCGCGCGCTGGTCGGGGTTGTCGTTCCAGCGCGTGCGCAACGGCGCGATGAGTGCGTCGCGCTGGGCCTGCGTGAGCTGTTCCCAGGCAGGCAGCGGCGCGGCGGCGTCTTCCGTTTCGGCCGGTGGCGGGGAGGCCGCCATCACGGGGCACGACATCAGTGCGGCCAAGGCAAGTGCAAGGATCGGAAAGGCGCGCATGGCTTACTCCATCGCCAGGGCGTATGCGTCATTGGACGCAAGCCACAGGTAGAGGTCGGGATTCTCGTCGAGCACCGCGTCGATGTCGGCATCGGTGTCGGTGCCGGCAACGACGGTCGCCGGCGCTGCCGGCGTGGACACGGGCTCGTTCCACAGTTGCATGCCGACCATCAGTGCCAGCACCGCGGCGAACGAAGCCGCCAGCGGCCAGGCGAGGCGATGCGGCGCCGGCCGCGCGGCCGGGGCGGTGCGCGGGAGCTGCTGAAGCTGCAGTCGAGTCCGCCCGGAGACCCGGTCGACGGCCGATTCATGCAGCTGCCGCATCGCCGCGTCGAAGCGTGCGTCGCGGTTGTCGTGGTTCATGCGAAATCCTCCAGTTGCCGTTGCAGCGCCGCTCGTGCGCGCGACAGGTGCGTCTTCACCGAGCCCTCGCTGCATTTCATGATCCGTGCCGTGTCGGCGACGTCGAACTCCTCCAGCACGCGCAGCGTGAACGCCTCGCGCTGGCGCCGCGGCAGTTCGCGCAGCGCTGCAAGCAGCCGTCCGTAGGCCTCGCGCCCGTCGTGGGCGCGCGATGGGTCGGGGCCGTCGTCGGCCCAGTCCAGGCTGGCGTCCTCGCCGCCAGCCGGTGGGCTGCCGCCCAGCCAGCCGAGCCGGAACGTGCGCCGCCGCTGCACGTCGATGATGCGGCTGCGCAGGATGCTCCAGAACAGCGGCGTCCATTCCTCGGCAGGACGCTCGCGGTAGGCGAGCATCTTCATCATCGCTTCCTGCACCGCGTCCATCGCGTCCTCGCGGTGGCGCAGGCCGGCCTCGGCGAAGCGGAACGCGCGCGGTCCGACGCCGGCCAGGAAGGCGTCGAGCGTGGCATCCGCCGGCGCTTCGGCATCCCGGGTGGACGGATCGGTGATGGCGCGGGCCCCGGTACTCACGCTGTGCAGCTTAGCGGCTGCGCGGGCAATGCGGGCTGTCCCGGGCACCGTCGGCCGCGCCGCGCGATGCGGCGGCGTATGGGATTGGCGGGCGTGGAGCGCGGCCTCCGGCATGTCATCGGGTACGGCGTGCTGTGGGGTCGGGCATGGGAACGCACCCCGGGGCGCCGGGTTGACAGGCACGCGCGGCGATCGCAACTACGGCGCCTGCAGCGCGCGCCCGGCCGGTTATGATGCGGGCACCTGGATGGGGAGAGCGGCGATGGGCGACGGTTTCGTGGCGCTGTACATCTTCATGCTGGCGGCGATCGCCGGCAACGTGATCATCTCGCGGGTGCCGGTGATCCTGCACACCCCGCTGATGTCGGGCAGCAACTTCATCCACGGCATCGTCCTGATCGGCGCCATGGTCGTGCTCGGCCATGCCGACACCACGCTGGAGAAGATGATCGGCTTCGCCGCGGTGCTGCTGGGCGCGGGCAACGCTGCCGGCGGCTACGTGGTGACCGAGCGGATGCTGGACATGTTCAAGTCCAGCAAGAAGCCGGAGGGCAAGGCATGACGGCGGCGAGCCGGCCGTCGCGCCCGCTGCGGGAGGCCGCCCGATGACCACGCCCGAACTCCTGTCGCTGCTCGTCAAGTCCAGCTATCTCGTCGCCGCGACCCTGTTCCTGCTCGGCCTGCAGCGCATGGCGTCGCCGCTCACCGCGCGCAGCGGTATCCGCTGGGCGGGCCTGGGCATGGTCATCGCGACCGTGGCCACGCTGTTCCTGCCGGGCTTGCACAACCTCGGCCTGATCGTCGCGGCGACGGTGATCGGCATCGCGCTCACCTGGTTCTGGGGCAAGAAGGTGGCGATCACCGACATGCCGCAGATGGTGGCGCTGTTCAACGGCATGGGCGGCGGTTCGGCCGCGGCGATCGGTGCGGTGGAACTGCTGCGCTTCGCTGGCGTCGGCGCGGCGCCGTCGATGACCACGCTGGTGCTCGGCGTGCTCGGTGCGCTGATCGGCGCGGTGTCGCTGTCGGGCTCGTTCATCGCCTGGGCCAAGCTCGACGGGCGCATGGACAAGCGCTACACGTTCCCGGGCCAGCAGCTGTTCAACGCCGCGGTCGCGATCGCGACGGTGGTGCTGGGCGGCATCGTCGTGCATTCGCTCGGCGTGCCGATGATCATTGCCTTCTTCGTCGCCGCGCTCGCCCTGGGTGTGCTGATGACGCTGCCCATCGGCGGCGCCGACATGCCGGTGGTGATCTCGCTGTACAACGCGCTGACCGGCCTTGCGGTGGCGTTCGAGGGCTACGTGCTCGGCAACGAGGCGCTGATCATCGCCGGCATGATGGTCGGCGCGGCCGGCATGCTGCTCACGCGGCTGATGGCCAAGGCGATGAACCGCTCGATCAAGAGCGTGCTGTTCTCCAACTTCGGCGGCGGTGGGCAGGCGCAGGAGATTTCCGGCTCGCAGAAGCCGATCGAGGCCGGCGACGTCGCCGCGATGATGGCCTTCGCCGAGCGCGTGGTGATCGTGCCCGGCTACGGCATGGCGGTGGCGCAGGCGCAGCACAAGATCTGGGAGCTGGCGAAGAAGCTGATGGATCGCGGGGTGAAGGTGAAGTTCGCGATCCATCCCGTCGCCGGGCGCATGCCCGGGCACATGAACGTGCTGCTCGCCGAGGCCGGCGTGCCCTACGACCTGATCGCCGACATGGACGACATCAACCCCGAGTTCGCCAACACCGACGTGTCGCTGGTGATCGGCGCCAACGACGTGGTCAATCCCGTGGCGAAGACCGACCCGGCCTCGCCGATCTACGGCATGCCGATCCTCGACGTGGTCGATTCGAAGAACACCATCGTGATCAAACGCGGCAAGGGCACGGGCTTTGCCGGGATCGAGAACGCGCTGTTCTACGCCGACAACACCCGCATGCTCTACGGCGACGGCGCGGAAATGGCGAACGCGCTGGTCAGCGAGCTCAAGGCGCTCGACGGCGGGCACTGACGCATCGCCGGCATTCCCGCGCGCCCTTCAGGCCCTGCGCGTGAACAGCGCGCACATCACGCCGAACACCACGTGCATCGCGACGCTGCTGGCGACCCACGGCACGTTGCCGAAGCCCGGCGCCGCAGCCGCCGATAGCGGCACGACGACGAAGTTCATCGCCAGGTAGAGCAGCACGCCGTAGGCCAGTCCGCAGGACACGGGGTGCCTGCGCAGTCCGGCGTGGCGCAGTCCCGCGAACCGGTAGACGACCACGAACATCGTGGCGATGAAGTAATGCAGGCAGGCCCCGAGCATCGCGGAGGTCGTGCCGCCCGCGAAGCTCGCTTCGCCGAGGACTCCCGCCGCGACCGACTGCAGGATCCGTGCGGGCGTGACACCGTGCGACTGCCAGAAGACCGACGCGAATGCGAGGTCCAGCGTGCCGATGGCAAGGCCGCCCAACGACACCGAGGCCACCGCGGACAGCCTGCCCGCTCGCACCGGCATCGCGGCGTGGGCCGTCACCGCCTCATGCCGCCAGCCGGGCGGCTTCGCCGCTGGCGCTTCGTACTTCGGTCGCGGTGCAGCCGAAGGATCGCTTGAAGGACCGGCAGAATGCGCTCTGGCTTTCGAAGCCGAGTGCCTCGGAGATCTCGCAGATCGACGTCCGGGTGTCGCGCACCAGTGTCCAGGCCTGCTGCAGCCGGAGCCGCGCTGCGTACTCGGAAGGGGTCTCGCCGAACACGTCGCGGTGGACGCGGATCAGGTGCCAGGGGGAATAGCTGGCGCTGCGTGCGAGCTGTGCCAGGTCCGGCCGTTCGCCTTCGCAGTTCTCGATCAGGTGGCGGACGCGGAGCAGGCGCAGCATGGTCTGCTGGCGCCGCTGCCGGGTCCGGCCGCTGCAGCGCGTGACCAGCGCGGAGAGATCGCGCTGTTGCTCGACGACGGCCGCGCAGACGGCCTCGACCATCCTGCTTGGGCCTTCGCCTGCGGCCATGTCCCCGCGCGCCACGCGCGCCAGCCGGACCAGCAGGCGGCGCAGGTCGCGGGGGCAGGCGCCGGCGCGGGGGAAGATTTCCGGGCGACCGCTGCCGTGCGGGTGCAGGCGCCGCTGCCATGCGGCGAGCGGCCCCGCCAGCGCGAGCCAGGCACCCGGGCCGTCGCAGCCCACGCGCAGCGGGCTGTCGCGCCACGCCTGCCAGTTTCCGGCGGGAAGCTCCCAGTGGCTGCCGGCCGAGCCCAGGTGCAGGCGGCCCGACAGCGGCAGGCAGAGTGACAGCCATCCGGCCGGCATCTGCAGGCGCGTGCCGCGCCCTCGTGCATGGATGACATCCAGGGACAATCCCGCGCGGGGCTGGAACTGGATCTCGTCGGCGAAATGCAGGGTGTGGAAACGGACGGTATCGGAATGCACGTCCGGCTGCGGGATCGGCTTGAAGTGTTTGCGGTCGTCCATGGCGACGACGTTAGCCGCGCAATCGGCCCGGCTGCAGCGCCAATCCGGCCGGCATCGAGGGTGCCAATTCACGGAAGCAGGAAAAAGGCGGCCCGGCGATGCCGGGCCGATGTCTGCGGACGGGCGTTTGTCGCTGCATGTTCTCGAACGGCTGCAGCCCGTGCGCCCTTGCCTGGAGAGAGAGAATGCGAAGCACCGCTGACGGATGTCCACAATGGGCGTCGTTGCGGCTGCATGCTGTCCCGCAGGGCGCGGGAACGTTGCCCTTGGTTGCGTTTCGGCGCCGGGTGGTGTCGGCGATGCGCATCGTATAAAGAAAAAGGGGAGGGGCCGAAGCCCTTCCCCCCGTAGTTGCGCGTTGCGGTGAACGATCAGAAGCGCTGTTCGTAACGCATGTACGGCGTACGGCCGTAGGCGTCGTACAGGAAGAAGTTGAACGGGCGTCCGTTGAAACTGATCAACTCCGGCATTTCGTCGGTCACGTTGTTGACGCCGAGCGTGAACTTTGCATTCCACGGCAGTTCCACGCTGGCCTGCAGGTCGTGCGTGAGCCAGCTGTCGGTGGCGCTCGGGCCGCTGCCGTTGGAGCCGATGTAGCGGGCGATGTAGCCCAGGCCCCAGTCGCCGCGGTTCCACTGGTTGTTCAGCGTCGCACGGACCGCCGGGAAGCCCTGCGTCTGCACCTGGTCGACACCGCCATCGATCGTGAACTCGTTCTGCCAGCTGGCCTGCAGCAGGTTGGTCAGCTTGCCGGCGCCGCCGAGATCGAAGTTGGTGCGCAGCGTCAGGTCGATACCGTCGGTCTTGACCTCGCCCTGGTTGAAGAAGCAGTTGTGGATCTCCACGACAGCGTTGCCGCGCGCCGGGTCGCGCACCAGCGAGCAGGGGGCACCGGGCACCGGGGTCGAGTCGTCGCCGTTGTCGATGTTGATCAGCTGCTGCGAGCTGAAGAACGCGATGCGCTCCTCGATCTTGATGTTCCAGTAGTCGACCGTCACGTTCAGCCAGTCGGTCGCGTCCCAGACCACGCCGAACGAGTACTGGGTCGATTCCTCCGCGCCCAGGCCCTCGGCTTTCTCGCGGAAGGCGTTGACCTGGACCGGATCGTCGCCGCCGAATGCCTCGCAGTCGGCCGCGGTGTCGGCGCCGAAGAACAGGCAGGTGGCCGGGTCGAAGACCGAATCGGCCGAGAACGCCGTTTCCTGGGTGATGATGTCCAGGGTCGGAGCAACGAAGCCGCGACCGACCGAACCGCGCAGGGTCAGGCTGTCGATCGGGTGCCAGCGCAGCGCGATCTTCGGGGCGAAGTTGCTGCCGTAGTCGGAGTACTTTTCGTAGCGGCCGGCGATGTCGGCCTCGAGGGTGGAGGTGAACGGCAGCAGCATTTCCGCGTAGACCGAACTGACCTCGCGTCCGCCGCCCGACGTGGCGCCGGCGCTGCCGAGGATCACGCCCGCCGAGGACAGCGAGTCGTAGATGTCGGCGTAGTCTTCCTTGCGGAACTCGCCACCGACGACCAGGCCGGCGCTGCCGCCGGCCATCTCGAACAGGTCGTTGAAGGTGACGTTGCCGAAGGCTTCCTTGGTGGTGAAGTTGCTGTTGCGGGTGATCGTGGCCTTGATCGAGTCCAGCACGCCGACCGGCGTGGCCCCGGGGTCGTAGATGTTGTACAGGCCGTCGTTGATTGCCTGCTCGGCCAGCGAGCCGACGATGTAGTTGCGGCCGAACTCGTCGTAGCGGTAGGTGTTGTAGCGCACGCCGAAATCGACGTCGATGCTCTCGCCGACCATGCCGCGGAAGCCGAGCATGATGTCGTAGGCGTTGGCGTTGGTCTCGGTGTCGCGGTTGCCCGCGGCGGCGAAGCGGTGGTACAGGTAGGTGGTGGCGCCCGGGACCGGGTTCTGCGCGGCGTCCGGGGCGATGACCACGACGCCCGGGGTCGGCGCGTAGCGGCCGAAGCTGTTGGCGTTGGTGACGTTGGTGCTGAAGTAGGTCGACCAGTCGTCGTTGATCTGCACTTCACCGTTCAGGAAGAACGCCTTGTTGCCGTAGCTGGCTTCGTCCGCCGCGGTGGCGTTGAAGTCGTACACGCAGCGGCCGTTGGCCGGGTCGATCCAGAAATCCTGGTTGGTGCAGCCACCCTCGACCGGGTTGAAGAAGTCGATGCCGTTGACGTAGTTGGAGTTGACGAGGTTGCCGTCGGCGTCGACCGAGAAGTAGTTGTTGCCGAAGGTGCTTGCCCCGGGTTCGGAGCCCCAAGGGCGGGTGTTGGTGAAGATCATCGCGCGGCGGTTGTGCGAGAAGCCACCGACGATGTGGCCGCGATCGCCGCTGACGCCGAACAGGATCGACGCTTCATCGGTCGGGCCCCATTCCGGGCTCGAGTGGCCGACGGTGACCTGGGCGCCGTTGTAGTCCTTGCGCAGGATCAGGTTGATCACGCCGCCGACCGCGTCGGCGCCATAGATCGCCGAGGCGCCGTCGGTGAGCACTTCGATGCGCTCCACGGCCGCCAGCGGGATGGCGTTGAGGTCGGTACCGGCGCCGGCGGCGAACGGTGCCTTCGGCGCGCGGTGGCCGTCGATCAGGACCAGGGTGCGCTGGCCGCCGAGGCCACGCAGGTTGGCGAACGCGCCGGCCTGGGCCGAGCTGCCCGATTGCGGACGGAACTGGCCGACCGAGTTGAAGTTGGTGGTACGCAGGTAGTCGGCGACGGACACTTCGCCGCTGGCGTCGATCTGGGCGCGGTCGATGACCGTGACCGGCATGGCGCCTTCGATCTCGGCGCGCTTCAGGCGGGAACCGGTGACTTCGATGCGGTCGAGGGTGGTGGTGTCGGACGCGGTGGTTTCCTGGTCCTGCGCGAACGCAACACCGGTGCCGGCGAGGCCGGTGGCGCCCGCGACAAGGGCGAAGGCGATTGCGTCGCGGAGCTTGGTGGTCTGCAAGGTCATCTTGGATTCTCTCCAGTCGTTCCGGTTTCGGATAAGCCCCGGTGCCGCGACGTCGCGCGACGGAGCGGGGTCGACTGAAATTACGAATCCTTAACCTGTGCCGCTGTGCATCGCGCGGTGGAAAAGATGTGCAGCAACCGGGAATTGATGCGCGCAGGCGCGCCACGAATGAACGCGGACTGCAATCAACCGCAGGTCGGGGCTACGCCCCCGACGGCTCTTGGCGGGCGTCGCGGGCGTTGTCTGATTCGGCGCGGAAAGCCGTCGGGGGCGTAGCCCCGACCTACGGCCCCTGGTCGGCCCACACGCTGCCAGTCTTGCCTCCGCGAGTGCGACTGGACGCGCTGATGGCTGCGCGACAACCGGAAGGATTGGGGAGGCCGCAGCGATTTCCGGCGGCCGCGTCCTCAGCCGCGGCCTGCGGCGAGCGTGGCACGCGCCGCCAGCGCGGCGGGGATGCCGATCGCCAGGGCGTACGTCGCAGCGCACAGCCCGAGCCATTCGGGCTTCGTGGAGCCGCCGCTGCCGGTCAGCAACGGTGCCATGACCCAGAAGATCGCGCCGTAAGCCAGCACCCCGTACAGCGCACCGCAGGCGACCGGCTGCCGCAGCAGCACCGCCCAGCGCTGTGCCGCGACCCGGTACAGCACACAGACGGCGCAAACCAGGCCGCAGTACAGCAGCAGGCCGAACAGCGCCGTCGCCGCGCCGCCGTCGAACGCGCCGCGCCCCATGACCCAGGCGGCGATGCCCTGCGGGATGCGGATCGCCTCGACGTGGAATTGCGACCAGTACGCCACGGCGACCGCGAGGTCGACCAGCGCGCCGCCGACCCCGGCGATGGCGGTCCATGGCACGCGCGCGGACAGGTCGCGCGATTCGCAGCCGGCAGGGGCGATGAGCGTGGCCATGGGTGCGTCCTGGTGGCTCCGGGGAGATTGGCTCCATCAGAAACCGCGAAAGTGGCACTATCAAGGGCCAATTCATTCGGTTCGAATGGGGCCAATCCCGAGCGGAGCGTCCGATGCACCTGGAACTCGATGGTGAAGGCCCGCTGCATGCGCAGCTTACGCGCGCGCTCAAGGCCATGATGCTCAGCGGCCTGGGGGACGGGACCAGGTTGCCGCCCACGCGCCTGCTGGCACAGGAACTCGGGGTGTCGCGCAACACCGTGCTGGCGGCGTACGAGCAGCTGCGCGCCGAAGGTTTCATCGACGCGCGCACCGGTTCCGGCAGCTACGTCGCCCAGCCGCTGCCGGCCACGCCGATGCCGGCGCGCCCGGTGCAGGGCGACATCGGCCCGCAGTCCGTTCGCGCGCGCCGCATGCGCGACTGCCACGACCAGTCCGCGATTCCCGGCCGCGCCGTGCCCGGTGCCGTGCACAGCTTCCAGTACGGCGTGCCGATGGCCAATCCGGCGCTGACCACCGCCTGGGCGCGCGAGCTGTCGCGGGCCGCGCAGTACACGCCGCCGAACTACCCGCCCACGCAGGGCCTGCCCGCGCTGCGCGAGGCGACCTGCGACTACCTCTCGCGCCGCCGCGGCGTGCACGTACGCCCGGAAGATGTCCTGATCGTCGGCGGCACCCAGCAGGCGATCGCGCTGGTCGCCGATGTCCTGCTGGATCCCGGCGACGTCGCCGCGATCGAGGAGCCGCATTACGACGCGATCCGCAAGGTGCTTCTGTCGCGGGGCGCGTCGATGCAGGCGGTGGGCGTCGACAGCCAGGGATTGGTCGTCGACGAACTGGCGCAGGCGCGCGCGAAGCTGGTCTGCGTGACGCCCTCGCACCAGTTCCCCACCGGTGCACTGATGTCGCTGCGCCGGCGCATGGCGCTGCTCGAACACGCCTCGCGCAAGGGGGCGTGGATCTTCGAGGACGACTACGATGGCGAGTTCCGCTACGTGGGCAAGCCGCTGGCGGCGCTGCGCTCGCTGGACCGCGACAACCGCGTGATCTATGTCGGCACGTTCTCCAAGGCGCTGTTTCCGTCCCTGCGGCTGGGCTACCTGGTCATGCCGCCGCAGCTGCGCCGGGACTTCATCGCCGCCAAGTGGATGGCCGATTTCTCGGCCCCGGGCATCGAGCAGGCCGCACTGGCCGGGTTCATCGCCAGCGGCGCCTTCGAGCGCCACCTGCGGCGGACAGCGCAGGAGCTCAAGGTCCGCCGCCGCGCACTGATCGACGGATTGCTGGCCTGCAGCCGTGGGCGGCTGCGAATCGAGGATTCGCAGGCAGGCATGCATCTGGTGGTATGGCTGCCCGGCCGGGGCGATGCCGAAGTCGCCGAACTGGTCCAACATGCACAGCAGGCCGGGCTCGGCTTGTATTCGATCGCACCGTACTACCTGCGCCCGCAGGACCGGGGCGGGCTGCTGATGGGTTTCGGCGCGATGTCCGTGGCCGAGATCGAGCAGGCGCTGGCGCTGTTTGCGCAGAGCCTGGATGCGGTGTTCCCCGTAGTCACCGCGACGCGACAGCGGCAACCACCAGTGCAGCGCACCACCAGGCGAAATCGACGCGGTCGTTCACGAGCATCGTGAGCATCCAGGCGAAGCCGGGGCCGAGCCGGGCCAGCGATTCCCACGGCAACAGTCCCATCGGTGCGCCGATCTGCGCGGCCACGATGCCCCAGTTGGCCAGGACGATCGCCAGGCAGGTGCCCAGCACCGCCCACGCGGCGCGCGGCAGCCCCGGGCGCATGCGTCCCAGGCGCAGCATCAGCGAGGCATCGATCGCCGCCAGCACGGCGAACCAGCTCATCTGCCCATCACCGAAGAAACGCGCAACCACGACCCACACCGCGGCGATGCCGATGCTGCCGACCAGCAGCAGGCCGAGGGCGGGCAGGGGCGAGGGGTTCGGGGAAAGGGAAGGCATCGGCCGGCCATCGAGACGAAAGCCGGACAGCATACCGTCCGCGCGGCGATACAATGGCGTCCTTGCATGGCGCCGCGTCGCCACCATCTCGGGCCTGTACCGCCGTCGCGCGGAAGCGACCCGCCGGACACGCACCAGACCCAGGCCCCGAACACCATGTACTCCCGCAGCAGCGAACCCGTCCGCCTCGAACGCGATTGCACAGCCGTCCTGGTCCCCCAGGGCGACGTGGTGACCCTGCCGGCGGGCAGCATCGGCTACATCACCCAGGCGCTGGGCGGCAGCTACACGGTCTTCATCGAGGGCAACCTGTTCCGCATCGCCGGCCAGGACGGCGACGCGATCGGCAAGGAGCCGGCCGAGCCGCTTTCGCTGCCCGACGACGCCAGCGACGACGCGGTGGAGAAGCTGGTGTGGCAGCAGCTGCGCACCTGCTTCGACCCGGAGATCCCGATCAACGTCGTCGACCTGGGCCTGGTCTACGAGGCCAACGTCACCCACGGCGACGACGGCAAGCGGCTGGTGGAAGTGAAGATGACGCTGACCGCGCCGGGCTGCGGGATGGGCGAGATCCTGGTCGACGACGTGCGCAGCAAGCTGGAAATGATCCCGACCGTCGCCGAGGCCGATGTCGAGCTGGTCTTCGACCCGCCGTGGAGCCGCAACATGATGTCGGAATCGGCCAAGCTCGAAACCGGCATGCTGTAGCGCCGCTCCGGCCCGCACCGCTTCATCCCGCGCCATCCGCATTCGCGCAGGCCGCCACGGCGCGGCCCGGGCAACCTTGGCCGCGAGGCAGCCCGGTCGGGTCTTCCCGCACGATCTTCCTCACCCGCCCGCGCGGCGGGGCACACGCGTGGGCCGGACAGCCCGCATCCGCGACGCTGGTCACATGAAAGTGTGATGTATTTCACAAATACGCGAAGTTGCCGCGTGAATTTCCGGCTGAACGCCCGCTGAGTTGCCAAATTTGGTCAGTATCGGGACGCGTAGGGGCACTTCCGTCATCCAGTCCGCAGGTGCGGGCCGACGAACCTTCGGGTCATCGCCGGCGCCGGATGGCATCCGGCACGACGGAGCTGGTCCTGCGCCATGGCGGGTACGGGGCTGTTCTCCAGACGGGCCCCGCATCCGCGTTCCGATCCCTGTGTGAAGGAGGCTCGTGCGCCAAGAAGCTGCGGAAGAGTCGATGGCAAACCATCGCGTCCGGCGGGCCGACGGCCCCGGGACGCCCGGCATGCGCCGGGTACCAGGACAGCAGCAGGAAGGAAAGGGGTATCGGCCGAGGGGGCGGCCGGTGCCGTCGTTGGAAAGCGGAGAGAGAGTGTGGCCGGCCGCTGCCGGCCGCGTGTCCAACCTATCGGGAGATCCAGAGTGATCCATTCCAAGAAGCGTTCCCTCCAGCTGGTGGCAATGACGCCACTGGCCCTGGCGTGCATGGCGATGTCCGCCCACGCCGCCAACCGCGTCAACCTGCACCAGCAGGATGTTTCCAGCATCAACAGCCGCTACGCGAACGCCAGCGTGGCGATCGGCGTCAGCAAGCAGGCCAGCGTCCGCCATGCGGAGATGCTCGGCCTCGGTCCGGACTCCACGCTGTCCGTGCTGCGCACCAACACCACCCGCGACGGCGCGCGCAACACCCGCTACCAGCAGCAGTTCCGCGGCGTTCCGGTCTACGGCGAGCACGTGGTCGTCAGCGAGGACGCCAACGGCCAGGTCCGCGCGCTGTTCGGCCGCAAGATCGAAGGCCTGTCGGCCGAGTTGCCTGCCGTCGCGCCAAGGGTAAGCAGCACCCAGGCACTGGCGAGTGCCAAGCGCGCCGCGCTGGGCAGCCGCCTGCTGGGCATGCGCGTGCAGGGCGAGAAGTCGCGTCAGGTGATCTTCGTCGGCGACGACGGCCGCGCGCACATGGCGTGGGAAGTCTCGTTCTTCGCCGACTCGGCCCGGGGCGGTTCGCCGACCAGCCCGCTGGTGATCGTCGACGCGGCCAGCGGCGCGATCCTCAAGCAGTTCGACGCGCTGAAGAACGCCGAGATCGGCACCGGCCCCGGCGGCAACGAGAAGACGGGGCAGTACGAGTACGGCACCGACTTCGGCTTCCTCGACGTCGAGGAAAACGGCGCCGACTGCACGATGAACAGCGAGAAGGTCACCACGATCAACCTCGACCACGGCACCAGCGGATCCACGCCGTGGACCTATACCTGCCCGCGCAACACGGTCGAGGCGGTCAACGGCGCGTTCGCGCCGCTCAATGACGCGCACTACTTCGGCCACGTCGTGTTCGACATGTACAGCGACTACCTGCAGACCTCGCCGCTGACCGGCAAGGTGACGCTGAAGGTGCACTACAGCACCAACTACGAGAACGCGTTCTGGGAGCCGGCCACGCAGACCATGTACTTCGGCGACGGTGCCAGCACGTTCTATCCGCTGGTGAGCCTGGACGTGCTCGCGCACGAGGTCTCGCACGGCTTCACCGAGCAGAACTCCAACCTCGAGTACTCGCTCCAGCCGGGCGGCATCAACGAGGCGTTCTCCGACATGGCCGGCGAGGCCGCGGAGTTCTTCTTCAAGGGCGAGAACGACTTCCTGATCGGCGGCGAGATCTTCAAGGCGCCGGGCGAAGCGCTGCGCTACATGGAGGATCCGACCCTCGACGGCATCTCGATCGGCAGCGCCAACGACTACTACGACGGCCTCAACGTCCACTACTCGTCGGGCGTCTACAACAAGGCCTTCTACCTGCTCGCCAACACGGCCGGCTGGGACACCTACAAGGCCTTCATGGTCTTCGCCAGCGCCAACCGCGATTACTGGACCCCGAGCACCAACTTCTACGACGGCGCCTGCGGCGTCGAGACCGCGGCCGAGGACCTGGGCTACACCAAGGCCGACGTGACCGCGGCCTTCGCCGGCGTCGACGTCGAATGCGGCGGCGGTCCGCCGCCCCCGCCGGACCCGGTCGCGCTGGAGAACGGGGTGCCGGTGACAGGCCTGGAGAGCCCCTCGGGCCAGGCGCTGCGTTACTGGCTGGACGTCCCGGCCGGCGCGTCGAACCTGGTCTTCACCATCTCCGGCGGAACCGGTGATGCGGACCTGTACGTGAAGTTCGGCGAGGAGGCCACCGACACGGTGTACGACTGCCGTCCATACAAGTCCGGCAACTCGGAAGTGTGCGAGTTCCCGACCCCGCAGGAGGGCACCTACTACGTCCGCGTCAAGGCGTACCAGGCGTACAGCGGCGTCACCCTGGTGGGCGAGTACGAAGGTGACGGCGGCGGCCCCGGTGGCCCCGGCGACGACGAAGTGCAGACCTACACCAACGGCGACGACTTCGCCATCGAGGACCGCCAGGTGCTCCGCAGCCCGATCGACGTTGCCGATCGCAGCGGCAGTGGCCTGGCCGAGACCGAGGTCGCGGTCGACATCACCCACACCTACATCGGTGACCTCCGGGTCGACCTGATCGCGCCGGACGGCACCGCGTACAAGCTGCACAACCGCACCGGCGGCAGCTCGAACAACATCGACAAGACCTATACCGTCGATCTGTCCGGCGAGAGCCTCAACGGCCAGTGGAACCTGCGCGTGAAGGACAACGGCAGGGGCGATACCGGCACGCTCAACAGCTGGAGCGTCACGTTCTGACCGCATCGGTCCCGGCCGCGCGCCGGGACCGGTCTGGGACGAAAGCACGGAAGCAGGGGGCAGGAGGCCGACTGGCAAGGGATGCCGAGCGGCAGGGACGCCAACGGCAGGAAGCACGAGCGGGCGGGGCATTGTCCCCGCCCGCTTTTTCTTTGTTGTCACGGCTCCTTCGCGGATCAAGAGCCGTCGGGCGCGTAGGCCCGACCTACGTCGAACGATGCCCGCGTGGATGAAGCGCCGTAGGTCGGGGTTACACCCCCGACATGCTTTTCGCCCCGCGAGCAAATCGCGCCGCGTGCGGAACGATGGCCGCGTGGATGGATCAGCCCGGGCCGATTGCCGCAAGGGCCGCCCGCAGCGGATCGAGCAGCGGGCCGTAGCCAGCGGTGCGTCCGGTGTCCGCCCGCAGCGGCTGCCTGACCTGCGCTGCGCTGGCGGTGCGCACGCTGCGGCGCGCGTCCTGGAACCGCAGGCAGGCCGCGTCGAAAGGCAGCCCGCAGGCATCGAGCAGCACCCGGATCGCTGCTTCCGCGTCGCGCTGCAGGGCTTCGTATGATTGCAGATGGACGCGGCCGGGATCGCGTTCGCGAAAGATTTCCATCGCGCGTTCGCAGTCGCGCATGAAGGCGGCGATGTGGTCGAAGTCGCACGAGAAATGCGGCAGCCGGTAGAAGTGCTGCTTGTAGCAGGACCACGCGGTTTCGAGCCGGTCGCGGCGCGTTTCGATCACCGTGGCGCCGGGCAGCATCGCCCGCAGCACGCCCGCATACAGCCAGTTTTCCGGCATCTTGTCGGTGAAGCGCGGCCGCCGCTCGCGCCAGCGCGCGGTGCGCTGCAGGTAGTCCTGGCCCAGGCGCTGCCAGTCGTCGGCATCAGCCTGCGAAACCCATCCGGGGAATGGATGCCCGCGTCGCGCTGATTCGGCTTGCAGCACGTATTCCAGGTCGGGCAGTTCGCTTGCGCCTTCCACTTGCGGGTGCGCGGCGAGAACCTGTTCGAACAGCGTCGAGCCCGAACGCGGCATGCCGACGATGAAGATTGCCTCGTGGCCCAGCGACGGGTCGCGCGGCGCCGGCAGCCGCGCCGTGGCGGCGATGATCGCGTCCACGCGCGCGCTGAAACCACCGGCGTCCCAGGGCGCTTCAAGGCGCAACCGCGCATTGGCAGACTGCAGCGCAGCCAGCGCCTCCGCGTGGCGGCCGTGATCCTCGCAGACCTTGCCCAGCGCATAGCCCATCGCGACGCGATCCGGCTCGCCAATGTCGGCGCGGCCATGATTGAGTGCGAGCTGCTCGCGATCCTCTTCCGACAGTGGTCGCGTCCTGATGTTGGCCAGTCCGCGCCAGGCATCGCCGCAGGCCGGGTTGTGCCACAGCGCCTGGCGGTAGTGCGTATCGGCGTCGTCGAAGCGGCCGGCATGCACCAGCGCGTCGCCCAGCAGGATGCGCGCGGGCATGAAATCCGGCGCCAGTTCCGCCGCCTGCGACAGCAGGTCGATCGCCTCGTCCGTGCGACCTTCCAGCTGCAGGCTGCGGCCGAGGTTCCAGGGCGGCATCGGATGCCCGGGCGCCAGCTGCGCCGCCTTGCGCCAGCTGGCGCGCGCGGCGTCCTGCTCGCCGCAGCGCTGCTGCGCGTTGCCTAGGTCGATCAGGACCAGGGCATCGTCCGGGTTCCGGTCGTGCGAGCGCTGCAGCGCATCGCGCGCGAGGTCGTGGCGGCCGGCGGCGGCATGCGCGATGCCGGCCAGGCGCAGGGCTTCGGGATGTTCCGGCACCAGGTCGAGGACTTCGCCGGTCAGCCGCAACACTTCGCCTGCGTCGCCGCGGCGGATCGCCTGCAGTGCCGCCTGCATCGCCTGCACGCCAGCCGGTGGAAGGCCGGCCAGGCGGGACTGATCGGGGCGAGGGGCGGGGCTCGGCGGTGGCTGCGGCATTGCGGCGCCGTCGTTCGGGGAGCGTTCGATGATAAGCGGCAGTGGCGGGAGCTGCCGGCTTGTGGGCGGTCGGCCTGCAGGCGACGGGTTCCCGTTTCCTCGGCCGGGACGCCGCTGCTTCCGAAGTCCGCGCACAGATCGTTTGCGAGGGAACCACACAGGCGAGCTGATGTGCGGGCACGCACCGTACTGTCTTCCCGAAATAGTTCCGCCTGTAACCGTCTACATTTCGAAATTGCGCATCAGATCACGATTAGATGGCAAAAAATGCTGCGATCGCAGCGTGAATCATTTCTGAACTGTTCGATATCGTCAGTTCAGGACGCATTGCGTCATGCGTCTGTTTTCCCGGTGGACACCAGTTCGACACGTCCATCGGGTTCGCCGCCAGGCGGCCCTTCCAGCACGAGGCGATCGATGTCCGATCCATCCCGGAGCTTCGCGTCCCAGCATTCGTCGGCCGATCGATCGGCCAGCGGACCCGGCGTCGCGGAGCAAAGCCGGGACCGGAAGGGGTTGCCCCCGGCCGTCGTGCCAGAGGGTCCGCCGGCGCGCGTTGCGCCGGGTTCGTCGGACGCATCAACGATCGACATCTGAAGAAGCTGCGGGGGACCTGGCCAGCGGACGGGGGGCCGTCGTCGCTGGCGGGTTGGGTCCCGAAGAAAAGCAGCGTGCAGGAGCCGGATGCGGGCCAGACGAGTCCGTGCCGGTGCTTTGGAAATGCGTCGAGAGAGATCGCCGTTCGGCGATCGACACATCCAACCATTCGGGAGAAACCAATCGTGACCCATTCCAGCAAGCATCCGCTCGCAGTTTTCGTCGTGACACCGCTGGCGCTCGCGCTCGCGGCGGCCTCGGCGCAGGCAGCGACCCGCGTCGACCTGCAGAAGCAGGACGTGGCCGCCCTGAACAGCCAGTACGCCCAGGCCAGCGTGGCGATCGGCGTCAGCAAGCAGGCCAACCTGCGCCACGCCGAGCTGCTTTCGCTCGGTGCCGACTCGGCGCTGACGCTCGTCAAGGCCCGCGACATCGAAGGCGGCGCGCGCAACTACCGCTATGCGCAGACGTATCGCGGCATCCCCGTCTACGGCGAGCAGATCGTGGTCAGCGAGAACGCCAATGGCCAGGTACGCGCCATGTTCGGGCAGCAGGTCCAGGGGCTGGCGGCGGAAGTCCCGGCGATCGCGCCCAGGGTGACCGATGCCCAGGCGCTGGCCACCGCCAAGCGCGCCACCCTGGGCAACCGCCTGCTGGCGATGCGCGTGGAGCGCGAGGAAAGCCGGCAGATGATCTACGTCGACGACAACGACCGCGCGCACCTGGCGTACGTGGTGACCTTCTTCGCCGACAGCGCCAACGGCGGCAGCCCGACGCGCCCGGTGGTGATCATCGACGCCAACAGCGGCCGCATCCTCAAGCAGTACGAGAACCTGCAGAACGCCGAGATCGGCACCGGCCCGGGCGGCAACCAGAAGACCGGCCAGTACGAGTACGGCACCGACCACGGTTACCTCGACGTGGCGCAGAGCGGCAGCACCTGCACCATGGACAACTCGGTGGTCAAGACGGTCAACCTCAACCACGGCACCAGTGGCAGCACGGCGTTCTCGTACACCTGCCCGCGCAACACCGTGAAGCAGATCAACGGCGCGTACTCGCCGCTCAACGACGCGCACTACTTCGGCAAGGTCATCTTCGACATGTACGACGACTATGTCGGATCGGCGCCGTTGACCTTCAAGCTGACCATGCGCGTGCACTACAGCAACAACTACGAGAACGCGTTCTGGAACGGCTCGTCGATGACCTTCGGCGACGGCGCCAGCACGTTCTACCCGCTGGTCAGCCTGGACGTGTCCTCGCACGAGGTCTCGCACGGCTACACCGAGCAGAACTCTGGCCTGAACTACTCCGGCCAGCCGGGCGGCATCAACGAGGCCTTCTCCGACATGGCCGGCGAGGCCGCCGAGTACTACTTCAATGGCGGCAGCAACGACTTCCTGGTCGGCGCGCAGATCTTCAAGGGCAGCGGCGCGCTGCGCTACATGGCCAACCCGCCGCAGGACGGCGCGTCGATCGGCCACGCCGACGATTACTACAACGGCATGGACGTGCACTACTCGTCGGGCGTGTACAACAAGGCGTTCTACCTGCTGGCCAACAAGAGCGGCTGGAACACGCAGAAGGCGTTCCAGGCCTTTGCCCGCGCCAACCGCGACTACTGGACCGCGAGCACCGACTTCGACCAGGGCGCCTGTGGCGTCGAGCAGGCCGCTTCCGACCTCGGCTTCAGCGAGGCCGACGTGACCTCTGCGTTCTCCAGCGTCGGCGTGAGCTGCGACGGCACCGATCCGGGTCCCGATCCCGATCCGGGCAGCGGCGAGCTGACCAAGGGCGTGCCGGTGACCGGCCAGTCGGGTTCCTCCGGCCAGTCGCTCAACTTCACGATGACCGTGCCCTCCGGCGCCTCGAACCTGGTGTTCACCATGTCCGGCGGCAGCGGCGACGCCGACCTGTACGTGAAGTTCGGCAGCGCGCCGACCGATTCGTCCTGGGACTGCCGCCCGTACAAGTACGGCAACAACGAAAGCTGCAGCTTCGCCTCGCCGTCCGCCGGCACGTACCACGTGCGGATCAAGGGTTATTCGTCATTCTCCGGCGTGAGCATCGTGGGCGATTACGACACGGGCGGCGGCGGTGGTGGCGACGAGCAGACGTACACCAACAGCGGCGACTACGCGATCAACAACAACGCCACGGTGTACAGCCCGATCACGGTGTCCGGCCGCAGCGGCAACGCCTCGACCAGCACTTCGGTCAGCGTGGACATCAAGCACACCTACATTGGCGACCTGCGGGTCGACCTGATCGCTCCGGACGGCAGCGTGTACGGCCTGCACAACCGCACCGGCGGCAGCGCCGACAACATCATCAAGACCTACACCGGCGACCTGTCGGTCGAAAGCCTCAACGGCACGTGGCGGCTGCGCGTGACGGACTACGCCTGGGGCGACACCGGCAAGATCGACAGCTGGAGCATCACGTTCTGAGCAAGCCGGGCCCCGGTCGCGTGACCGGGGCCGCATTGCGCAAGCTTGCGCATCTGAAGTGCGTGCCGGCCGGGTTCGTCCCGGCCGGCATCGCATGCTCGGTTCCGGACTTTCCCCTTCTCGATCGCATCGATCCGCCGGGCCCGTACCCGCCGGACAGCCAAGGAGCGCCCCCGATGAAACCGCTATCCCTCCCCGCGCTTGCAGCGAGCGCCATGCTTGCCGCATCGCTTGCCGTGCCCGCCGCAGCGCAGGCATCCCCGCAGCACGACGCCCGCCACCTCGGCCAGGCCGTTGCGTCGATCGCGGAGCATGATCCCTTCGCCCCCGTCTTCATCGTCGCCTCGCGCGACACCTGGGACAACGGCCTGCGCACCATCGCGCGCGATGGCGTCGAGCGCCGCGACAGCGTCGGCAACCGCCTGATGGTCGCCCGGGTCTCGGCCCACCAGCTCGGGCAGGTCACCGAACTGGTGCACGCGCGCGAGAAGCGCTGCGGCGGCTACTTCGCGTTCGCCAGCCGCGCCGAGGCTGAAGCCTTCCTCGCGGCCGACCGCTCCGCGCTCGCGCGCGACACCGTGTTCCTCGCCGAGTACACCGTCGACAACCAGGCCACCGTCGGCCCGTGGCTGCCACAGGTGGCCGAGGCGAACATCCGCGCCACCATCGAGCACCTCTCGACGGCGTGGCCGAACCGCTACTACAGCAGCACCCACGGCCAGGCCGCGGCCGAGTGGATCCGCGACACCTGGCTGTCCCTGGCCGGCGGACGCAGCGACGTGAGCGCCGAGTTGTTCACCGCCTGCGGCAATTGCTCCACGCAGCCGTCGGTGATCCTGACCGTGCAGGGCACCGAACTGCCGGACGAAGTCGTTGTGCTTGGCGGCCACCTGGACTCGATCTCCTGGTCCGGCAGCGGCGACAACATGGACGCACCCGGCGCCGACGACGATGCCTCGGGCATCGCCACGCTCACGGAAGTGATCCGGATCGCAATGGCCAGCGGCTGGCAGCCGAAGCGCACGGTGAAGTTCATGGGCTACGCCGCCGAGGAAGTCGGCCTGCGCGGTTCGAACGCGATCGCGCAGTCGTTCCAGGACCAGGGCGTCGACGTGGTCGGCGTGCTGCAGCTAGACATGACCAACTACGCGGTCGGCGCCAGCGACGACATGCAGTTGATCACCGACTACAGCAACGCCGGCCTGCAGCAGTTCGTGCGCGACGTGTTCGACGAATACCTGGCGCCGCTCGGCCTGACCCGCGGCACCTACACCTGTGGCTACGCCTGCTCCGACCATGCCTCGTGGACCAGCGCCGGCTATCCGTCGGCGATGATGTTCGAGGCCGGCTTCAACAACGACATCCACACGCCCGACGACACGCTGGCGAACATGGGCGACACCGCCGCACCCAGCGTCGCGCTGGCCAAACTCGGCCTGGGCTTCCTGGGCGAGCTGGCCAAGACCTCCGGCGGCACCGGAGGCGACAACCAGCCACCGGTGGCTGATTTCAGCGCCGTTCCCGACGGGCTGTCGGTGGTCTTCACCGACGCCTCCAGCGACGGCGACGGCAACATCGCCTCGCGCGAGTGGGAGTTCGGCGATGGCAGCGGCGCCGCCGACGCCAATCCCGTCCACGCCTACGCCGCCGCCGGCAGCTACGACGTGACCCTGACCGTGACCGACGACGACGGCGCAAGCAGCAGTCGGACGCGTTCGGTGACGGTGGACGGCGGCGACGATGGCGGCGGCGACGGTGTGCTGGAGAAAGGCGTGCCGGTGACCGGCCTGTCCGGTTCGTCCGGCCAGTCGCTCGACTTCACCCTCGAAGTGCCCGCCGGCGCCTCGGAGCTGGTGTTCACCATGTCCGGCGGCAGTGGCGACGCCGACCTGTACGTGAAGTCCGGCAGCGCGCCGACCGACAGCTCGTACGACTGCCGTCCGTACAAATCCGGCAACAACGAGAGCTGCAGCTTCGCCTCGCCGTCGGCCGGCACCTGGCACGTGCGGATCAAGGGTTACTCGGCGTTCTCGGGCGTGAGCATCGTTGGCGACTACGCCACCGGTGGCGAAGACGGTGGCGGCGATGGCGCGCAGACGTACGCCAACACGACTGCGTTCGCGATCGGCGACTACGCCACGGTGTACAGCCCGGTCACGGTGTCCGGCCGCAGCGGCAAGGCGCCGGCCGCCGTGCAGGTGGATGTCGACATCCGGCATACCTACATCGGCGACCTGCGCGTGGACCTGTTCGCGCCGGACGGCAGCGTCTACCTGCTGCACAATCGCAGCGGCGGCAGCAGCAACAACATCATCCGCAGCTACACGATCGACCTGTCGGCCGAAGACCTCGACGGCACCTGGCGCCTGCGCGTGACCGACCGCGGCAGGGGCGATACCGGCAGCATCGAAAGCTGGAGCATCACATTCTGACGCCACGGCGCCGGTCGCGGTGATGCAGGATGGACGGGCGGGGCTTCGGCTCCGCCCGTCCTTTCTTTCATCTGCGGCCGGCCCCGCGACGGCGGCGTGTCCTGCGCGGCGATGCCCTCCGGCACGCTCCGGCCAGTCCTGCCGGTGATATCGTGCGCGCGGAGGTGGCCGATGCGACGCGCGGGGTCCTGCGGAATCGTTTCCGTCCTGTCGGGGCTGCTCTGCGCGGCGTGTTCCGGGGTGCCGGGCGTCGACGCCGACGCAACCGGTGCGTCGCGCGCGCAGCCGGAGCTCCACGCGCAGTCCCAGACCGAAACCGTGTTGGAACGAACGGCAGCCGTGCTGCCCGCCACGCCCGTGCCGGCAACGGCATCGCCCCGCAAGGTGCACCTGGTCAGTTCGCGGGCGACGTTCCGCGCGCTGTCCGGCCTCGCCACGGCGCGCGGACTGCACCGCGACCCGAGCGGGACCGATCTGGTCGTCTCCGAGGTCGACGCCGCCCGCCTCGATGACGTGGCCGGCATCGTGCATCGCACCGAGCAGCGCTGCGGCGGATTCTTCGCCTTCGATACGCGCGCGCAAGCCGAGGCCTTCCTGCGCTCCGACCGCTCGGCGCAGGCGATCGCCGCGACCGCGGCCAGCTACACCCTCGACAACCGCCCGACGGTGGACCACTGGCTGCCGCAGGTGCGCGAAGCGCGCATCCGCGACACCATCGCGCACCTGTCGGGCTACCAGAACCGCTACTTCGCCAGCCCGGCGGGCAAGGCGTCGGCCGAGTGGATCCACGACCACTGGGCGGCGCTGGCGGCCGGCCGCAGCGACGTCACCACCGAACTGTTCACCGCCTGTCCCGGCTGTTCGACGCAGCCCTCGGTGATCCTGACCATCGAAGGCACGACCCTACGCGACGAAGTCGTGGTGCTGGGTGCGCACCTGGACTCGATCAACATCAACGGCGGCGGCAGCCCCGGCCAGGCCGCGCCGGGCGCCGACGACGATGCCTCGGGCATCGCCGTGCTGACCGAAACCCTGCGCATCGCCCTCGCCAGCGGCTGGCGGCCGCGGCGCACCGTCAGGTTCATGGGCTACGCCGCGGAGGAAGTCGGGCTGCGCGGGTCGAACGCCATCGCCCAGGCGTATCGCGGGGCAGGCGTCGACGTCGTCGCCGTGCTGCAGGTCGACATGACCAACTACAAGGCCGGCCCGGTGCAGGACATGAAGCTGATCACCGATTACTCCAACGCCAGCCTGAAGGTGTTCTTCGAGCAGCTGTTCGACACCTACATGGCGCCGATGGGCTACACACGGGGCACCTACACCTGCGGCTACGGCTGCTCCGACCACGCCTCGTGGACCAACGCCGGATACCCGGCGGCGATGATGTTCGAGGCCGGCGATCCGGGCGGCTCGTTCCCCTACATCCACACCACCGGCGACACGCTGGCGATGATGGGCAACACCGCGCAGCCGAGCGTCAAATTCGCGCAGTTCGCGCTGGCGTTCCTCGGTGAAACCGCGAAGACGCGCGCCATGCACACCGGCGGACCGCTGTTGCCGGTGACAGCGCCCTGACGACGATGAACGTAGGCCGCTGTTGCCGGTGGCTGGGCCGCCCTGACGGCAATGGACGTAGGTCGGGGTTACATCCCCGACGGCTTTTGATTTCGAGGTTCGCGGGGTGTCGGGGGCGTAGCCCCGACCTACGGTGGGCAGCGGGTCGCGGCGTACCACCGACTTGTCAGAGCGCTTCGAACCGGTTTGCGTCCACGTTCTTGCGGACCTTGAGCGGGTCCCAGATGCGGCCGTTCATGGCGATGTGGACGCCCGGCGGCAGCGACTGCACCGCGCCGACCGCGCAGCCGATGTTGAACTCGGCGTCCGAGCCGCGGAAGCGCGCCGGGTTCAGCGCGCCGGTCAGGACGATGGTCTTGCCGGGGATGGTGGCCAGCACCTTCGCCGTCTCGACCATGGTGTCGGTGCCGTGCGTGACCAGCACCTGCCGCGCCGGCTGCGCGGCGATCGTCGCGCGCAGCAGTTCGCGGTCTTCTGCGGTGATGTGCAGCGAGTCCTTGCGCAGGATCGGGATCACCCGGAAGCGGAAGGCGACGCCCAGCTCGTCCAGGATGCGGCCGATCTGCGGCTCGCCGATCTGGTAGTCGGACTTGTCGTCGAAGTACACCTTGTCGATGGTGCCGCCGGTGGTGACGACGAGAAGCTCTTCCATATCCGCGCTGCCCTGGTTCGATGCGCGCATTCTACTTGCCGAATCGTGCCCGCAGCCCCGGCCAGCTGCCGGCGACGATGACGACCAGCGACAGCACGATCTCCGCCCAGGCCCAGCCAGCCTGGTCCGGGTGGCTCCAGGCGATCATCACCCCGTGCGAGAACCAGAACAGGCCCAGCACGCCGGCCCAGAACGCGGCCTTCGCCGCCGTAGTCCCGCCGCGCAGCACGCCGGCCAGCGCCAGCAGCGGCGGCAGGGCGAACACCAGCAGCGCGGCGAGGCGGTGGCGGTCGTCGTGGAACCACAGCGCGTACAGGACCGACAGCGCCAGCAGCGCCACGCCCAGCACGATCCGCGAGGGCCGTGGGCCGCTCACGCCAGCTTCGCCGCGATCGTGGCCACGCGGCGGCCCAGCGCGCGCGCCAGCAGCACTTCGTCGTTGCTGGGCTCGGGGTCGTCCTGCAGCCCGGCCACGTGGCTGGCGCCGTAGGGCGTGCCGCCGCTGCGGGTGGTGTTGAGCGCGGCTTCGGTGAACGGGATGCCGACCACCACGCAGCCGTGGTGCAGCAGCGGCACCATCATCGTCAGCAGCGTCGATTCCTGGCCGCCGTGCATCGTCGCGGTGGAGGTGAACACCGCCGCCGGCTTGCCCACCAGCGTGCCGCTGGCCCACTGCGCGCCGAGGCCATCGATGAAGTGCTTGACCGGCGCGGCCATGTTGCCGAAGCGGGTGGGGCTGCCGAGGACCAGGCCGGCGCATTCGTCCAGGTCCGCCGGCTGCACGTAGGGCGCGCCGTCCTCGGGCACCGGCGGCGCCGCGACCTGCGTGGCCACCGCCACCGGCGGCACCGTGCGCAGCCGCGCCGCCATGCCGTCGACCTCGCCGATCCCGCGCGCGACGTGGCGCGCGAGGCGGGCGACCGAGCCGCCGCGGCTGTAGTAGAGGACGAGGATGTCGGGCATGGGAATCGCTGGCGTCGTGACCGTCGGGCATTCTGACAGCTTGTGACCGTCCGCACGACGCAGGAGCGGTGCAGGAGCGGCGGAAGCCGCGATGGCCTTCCCCGCAAAGCATCGCGGCTTCCGCCGCTCCTGCGGCGCCACGGCGCGCGGTCGGCAACGCCGTCCTCCGCCACCACCCCTTTGCTACTCTTCGCCCGATGGAGCCCCTGGACACCCTGTACCGCTGGAGCGACCGAATGCGCGACCGCGCGCGGACGGGGACGTTCCTGCGCTTCCTGTGGCGCCGCTTCCTCGACGATCGCCTGTTCGAATCGGCCGGCGCGCTGTCGTTCACGATGGTGTTCGCGCTGGTGCCGCTGTCGATGGTGGTGTTCGGCGTGTTGTCCATGTTCCCGGCGTTCAACGACTGGAGCGACCGGCTCAGCGACTACATTTTTTCGAACTTCGTGCCCGGCTCGGCGCGGGCGATCGAGGGCTACCTGCGCGATTTCTCGCAGAACACCGACAAGCTCACCGCGGTTGGCGTGATCGCGCTGGTGGTGTCGCTGCTGATCACCCTGGTCAGCATCGAGGCGACGTTCAACAAGATCTGGCGGGTGAAGACTGCGCGGCCCAAGTTCGGCCGCTTCCTCGTCTACTGGACGGTGTTGACGCTCGGCGCGCTGGTGGCCACGGCGAGCCTGGCGCTGTCGACCCGGTTCTTCGCGCTGGGCATCTTCAAGACCGTGTCCGGGCAATGGCTCGAAGGCGTGTTGCTGCAGCTGGCGCCGATGCTGATCGAGCTGATGGCGTTCACCGCGATCTACCGCGTGGTGCCGCACCGTACCGTGCAGTGGCGCCACGCCATCGCAGGCGCGGCGCTCGCGGTGCTGCTGCTGGAATTCGTGAAGTGGGGCATCGGCCTGTACCTGGGCAGTTTCGGCGCCTACTCGAAGATCTACCAGAAGGCCGCCTTCGTGCCGATCTTCCTGCTGTGGATCTACTTCGGCTGGGTCTCGATCCTGCTGGGCGCGTCGTTCGCCTCGTCGATCTCGGCGTTCCGCTACCAGCCGGCCGCGATGCGGCTGCCGGTCGGGCACGAGCTGTACGGCCTGCTGCGCATGCTCGGGCGCTTCGCGATCGCGCGCCGTGAGGGCAAGGGCCTGCACATCGACCAGATCCAGGACATGGAGCCGATGCTGACCGACGCGCTGGTGCAGCAGCTGCTGGCGCAGTTCAAGGAGATCGGCCTGGTCAGCCGCGCCGAGTCCGGCGAATGGCTGCTCGCGCGCGACCTCGACGATCTCTCGCTGGCCGAACTCTACGAATCATGCAACCTGCGCATCCCCATCAACGAGGCGCACCTGCCGTGCCACGACGATGCGCTGGGCCAGAACGCCATCCGCACGCTGGACGAACTGCGCATCCCGCTGCGCGACCTGCTCAAGCGCCGCGTCTCCAGCCTTTACGACCTTCCCGGGGAGTTGCCATGAAACACCGCCACCTGATGACCGCGCTCGGCCTTGCCGTGGCGCTCGCCGCCTGCAAGCCAGCGGCGGACGAAGCCAAGGCGCCGGCGGCCGATGCCACGCCGCCCGCGCAGCCGGCGCCGGCCGAGGTCGCCGGCCCCGAAGCACCCGACGACGCCGACACCGCCGGCAAGCCGGACATGCCTTCGCTGCGGGTCACCACCCTCGATGACAAGCCGTACGACCTGGCCGACCATCGCGGCAACTGGGTGGTGGTGAACTTCTGGGCGACCTGGTGTGCGCCGTGCCTGAAGGAGATGCCGGAACTGTCCGCGCTCGATGCCATGCGCGAGCACGTCGAGGTCATCGGCCTGGCCTACGAGGACATCAAGCCCGTGGAGTTGCGCACCTTCCTTGAGAAGCATCCGGTGGTCTACCCGATCGCCATCGTCGACGTCTACGACCCGCCGGCCGACTTCGCCACTCCGCGCGGCCTGCCGATGACCTACCTGATCGCGCCGGGCGGCAAGGTCGCCAAGCGCTTCCTCGGCCCGGTGACCGCGAAGGAGATCGAAGGCGCCATCGCCGCCGCCGGCGGCCCCGCCATCGACGCGGCCGTGGATACGGAAAGCGCCGAAGGCTGAGCGATGGCGGCCGCGCGCTTCCTGGTCAGCGGCAGGGTGCAGGGCGTGTTCTTCCGCGCCAGCACCCGCGAGCAGGCGCAGCGCCTGGGCTTGTGCGGCCACGCCCGCAACCTGCCCGACGGCCGCGTCGAGGTGCTGGCCGCCGGCGAAGCCGACGCCATCGAAACACTCGCCCGCTGGCTGCAGCACGGCCCGCCGCAGGCGCGGGTGGATGCGGTGCAGCGAGAAGCGGCGACGGACGGCGACGCAGGCACGACGTTCCAGATCACGTAGGTCGGGGCTACGCCCCGACACCCGCGAACAGCGCCGTAGGATGGGTAGAGCGAAGCGAAACCCATCACCCCCACGTTGCCGGGTTTCGGGGTGGACGATGGGTTTCGCTTCGCTCTACCCATCCTACGAGCCCTGATCGGAACCTGGTCCGGGGTATGCTGCGCCTTGGACGCATATTCATTGGTTAGGCGCTTACGGGAGTCGTTATGCACAAGCTGATCCTAATCGTCTTGCTCACACTTCTAGCTGCATGCAGCACCGTTCACCCTGGAGATTCTGCGATCTTCGCGGAAACACTGATCCGCCATGAACTTGCAGGTCAGGACTCATACATGGGAGCGAATCGAGAAATTCAGCCATTCTTCGTCACAGTAGATGGTCATGATTTGTCCCCTGAGAGCATTAGCAGACTGTCTGACATCGGAGTTGCCTTCCGACCAGGTAGTGAGTGGCGGAACGGTGACGGGATGAGTCTGAGCATCAGTGCACCTATCGCTCGCGCAGATGGTGACTTTGATGTGTCGCACGTGTACTACTGCGGCGAGCTATGCGCTGCTTCCGTCACGTCGGTGATGAGACGACAGGGGGCTCATTGGACAGTTGTATCTTCCAAACTGCATTGGATCTCCCAGGACGCGCCTAACAAGTCATTCAAGCCGACGCCGCTTCGCGGCGCGGCTTAGTTCAGGCGTTAGGCACTTACGTGTAGATCGGCTGTTCATCAAGGGGAAATCGCATGAACCTCAAGCAGATCAAGTCCAGCACCATTGCATTGTTAGTAGCGGGCGTTCTGATACTTTCTGTTGGGACCTACACGACAAATGGCGGCTTCCAGCTTGCCGGAGGCTTAGTCTTGCTGGTCGCTATCATCCTCGCGATCAGCCAAGCCAGCAATCGGACAGACACAGGCGAATGAGGGGCGCGCCTAACAAGTCATTCAAGCGGACACCGCTTCTCGGCGCGGCTTAGTTCAGGCGTTAGGGCGCTAATTGGAGGATCCGTGCAGTCCAAGATTCGACAACTTGAAGAAGCCTTGCGCTGTGCAATGCTGCATAGTGACGTTTCGGCACTCGATGCCCTCATTGACGACGACCTTCTCTTTGTTGGTCCTGACGACGGGATATTCACCAAGGCGGCTGATCTGGAGTTACACCGCTCCGGCGTGCAACGCCTCACACATGCCGAGTGGCGAGAGGTCCTGGTTCAAGAGCATGGCATGACTGCGGTTTCAGTGGTTCTGGCGTATCTGTCTGGCGATTTCAAAGGCGAGAAGTTTTCGGGTATGTACCGCTACAGCAGAGTTTGGGCCAATCGCGGCAGCGGCTGGCGGATCGTCGGCGGGAGCGCGGTTGCGATCGCGACTGGGGCAGTGTGAGTACGCGCCCTGACAATTCATTCAAGCCGGACCTGCATCGCGGCTTCGGCAACACCGTCGCATCGGCAAGCGCTTCGTGCTCCAGTTGTTCGTGCTGCGGGTCGGGTTAATTCAGGTGTTGGACCATGGAGAGTTCACATGTCACCTCTGAAAAAGCTTGCCTTCATTGCTCTCGTTTCACTGTCGACCAGCCTGCAACCCGCAATGGCTGTCCATAACGACCCCGGGGACGTGGCGGCGATTCGTGGGATCGTGGAAGCGTTCCGTACATCAATCATCAATAAGGACAAGGCAACGTTCGTTGGACTTTTCTTCTCCGACAAGCCCGGGCATGTGACTTGGCAGATGGTGGACGACGACGCAAGGGTGGCCCGATTCAAGGAGTTCGCACCCGAGGCGAGCCGGGTGGTCAGGTGGCCAGAGAACAATTACCTGGCCATGATCGATGCGACAACTGCGGCTGGTCCAGAACCGATCGAGGAAGTATTCCGGGACGTGGCCATAGATACGGACGGATTGGTCGCCTCCGTGAACTTTGACTATTCCGTTCTGCGCAGCGGCCAGGAATCCCACTGGGGCCGTGAGATGTGGCATCTGGTCCATACCGAAGAGGGCTGGAAGATCATCTCGGTCATATGGTCGCAAAGGGATCCCGTATCCAACCAATGAGCAGCGTGTGGCCTGAGCATTCATTCAACATGGCAGATGGAGACTGCCATGTTGTTGCCTCCGCTACGCACATCGGCTCGGCATGGGCGTCAGGGAGCACTTCATGCGTGTCGCTCCCATCGCCGTCGCGGCAGGCGCCTGTTCCGGCGCATCCGCCCCGGCGCGGGTGCTTCAGGCCTCGAACGGCGGGATCGGCTTGAGCACCCCGTAACGCTCCTTCAGCGCCTGGCCCTTCAGCGGCGGGAACTCGACCTCCGCCGGGGGCACCTTCGTGTCCGGCAGGCGGTCGAGCAGGTCGCGGATCAGGGTCAGGCGGCCGCGCTTCTGGTCGTTGAAGTCGACCAGGGTCCACGGTGCGTGCTTCGTGTGCGTGGCTTTCAGCATCGCCTCGCGGGCGCGGGTGTAGTCGGCGTAGGCGCTGCGGGCCTTGAGGTCGATGGGCGAGAGCTTCCAGCGTTTGAGCGGGTCTTCCAGGCGCTCGGCGAAGCGCTCTTCCTGTTGCTCCTGGTCGGTGCACAGCCAGTACTTGAACAGCATGATGCCGTCGTCGACCAGCAGCTTCTCGAACGCCGGCGCCTGCTGCAGGAAGGCCTTGACCTGGGCGTCGGTGGCGAAGCCCATCACCTTCTCCACGCCGGCGCGGTTGTACCAGCTGCGGTCGAACAGCACGAGTTCGCCGGCGGCCGGCAGGTGCGGCACGTAGCGCTGGAAGTACCACTGCGTGCTTTCGCGATCGTTGGGCTTGGGCAGCGCGACCACGCGGCACTGGCGCGGATTGACGTGTTCGGAGATCGCCTTGATCGCGCCGCCCTTGCCGGCCGTGTCGCGGCCTTCGAGCAGCACCAGCACGCGCTTGCCCGAGTGCGCGAGCCAGCGCGCCAGGGCGACGAGTTCGCGCTGCATCGGTTCGAGTTGTTTCTCGTAGTGCTTGCGCTTGAGCTTTTTCATCCGGCTTCGCTCCCTTCGTAGGGCGGGTCTTGACCCGCCGTCCGCCGTCCGCCGTGTGTGGCGGGTCAAGACCTGCCCTACGGTTTGCGGCGCTTGTGGCCGGCCATGCTGCGGGCGACTTCGAGCAGGGCGCCGCGCTGGCGGGTATCGAGGTCGCGGTAGGCGGCGAGCAGGTCGTGTTCGCCCTTGGTGCGCGCGGGGTCGAGGGTGCTGGCCAGCTCCGACAGCAGCGCGCCGGCGGGGACGCCGAAGGTGCGGGCAAGGGCGTCGAGCTGGTCCTTGCCCGGCAGCTTGTCGCCGCGCATCCACGCCGACACCGTGGAAACGCCGGCGCGCGGGATCGCGGTGGCGATGTCGGTGACGGTCAGGCCGCGGGCCTTGGCCAGCAGTCGCAGGGTCTGGTCGATCGCCATGTTCACTCCTTCAGCCGCGGTCGCAGGGTGGCGAGGTTGCAGGGCCGGGTGCGCGCATCGAGCTGGGCGCGGATGATTTTCTCCCACGCCGTGCGGCAGGCCGACGTGGAACCCGGCAGGCAGAACACGAAGGTGCCGTTGGCCAGCCCGGCGAAGGCGCGCGACTGCAGCGAGGAGGTGCCGATCTCCTCGAAGCTGATCGCGCGGAACAGTTCGCCGAAGCCGGGCATTTCCTTGTCCAGCAGCGGCAGCAGCGCCTCGGGCGTGGAGTCGCGGCCGGTGAAGCCGGTGCCGCCGGTGACCAGCACGCCGTCGACGGCCTCATCCGCGATCCACTGCGAGACCACGGCGCGCAGGCGGTAGCGGTCGTCGGGGAGCAGGGCGCGTTCGTGCAGGCGGTGGCCGTCGGCTTCGAGCGCGGCGATAAGGTAGTCGCCGGAGCTGTCTTCGGCCAGGGTGCGCGAGTCGGAGACGGTGAGCACGCACAGGGACAGCGGGAGGAAGTCGGTCTTGGCGGTCATGGGGGAAGCCTAGCGCAAGATCACGAGCCGTCGGGGGTGGACGATCAAGAGCCGTCGGGGGCGTAGCCCCGACCTACGGCCTGGTTGTCGCCGTCGGGCCGTAGGTCGGGGTTACATCCCCGACACGCTTTTCCGTTCAAGCCGACTGCGTCAGCCGCGCAAGCTCGTCGGCCTGGTGTTCGCGCGAGAGGCGTTCGATGAGCGCGTCGAGCGCGCCTTCCATCACGTTGGGCAGGTCGTAGAGCGTCAGGCCGTCGACGCGGTGGTCGGTGATCCGGCCCTGCGGGTAGTTGTAGGTGCGGATGCGCTGGCTGCGGTCGCCGCTGCCGACCTGCAGCTTTCGGGTGGCGGCGGTGGCGGCGGCCTGCTTCTCGGCCTCGGCCTCGGCCAGCATCGCCTTGAGGCGCTTCATCGCCTTGTCGCGGTTGGCGTGCTGCGAGCGCTCGGTCTGCGACTCGACCACTATCCCGCTGGGGACGTGGGTGATGCGGATCGCCGACTCGGTCTTGTTGACGTGCTGGCCGCCGGCGCCGGACGAACGGAAGGTATCGACCTTGAGGTCGGCCGGGTTGACCTCGATCGGCGGTCCGTCTTCCTCGACCGGGATGATCGCCACCGTCGCCGCCGAGGTGTGGATGCGGCCCTGCGATTCGGTCTCCGGCACGCGCTGCACGCGGTGGGTGCCGGACTCGAACTTCAGGTGCGCGTACGCGCCGCGGCCTTCGACGCGGGCGATGACCTCGCGGAAGCCGCCGTGCTCGCCGGGGCTGGCCGATTCGACTTCCACCCGCCAGCCCTGGCGCTCGGCGTAGCGGGTGTACATGCGCAGCAGGTCGCCGGCGAAGATCGCGGCCTCGTCGCCGCCGGTGCCGGCGCGGACTTCCAGGTACAGGTCGCCCTCGTCGCGAGCGTCGCGCGGGACGAGCAGGGCCATCAGCGTGTCGTCGAGTGCTTCGAGCCGGGCGTTGGCGGCGGTGATTTCCTCTTCGGCCAGTTCGCGCAGTTCGGGATCGGCCTGCATCGCCTGTGCGGCGGCGAGGTCGTCGCGGGCCTGGCGCTCGTCGGCGAGCGCGACGGCGACCGGTTCGAGCTGGGCGAACTCGCGCGAGAAGGCGCGGAAGCGGTCCTGGTCGGCGGCGACGTCCGGATCGGCGAGCAGGCGTTCGAGTTCGTCGCGTCGTTCGGCCAGGGCCTCGAGCTTACGGCGCAGGGTCGGCAGCATCGTCGTCCTTGTCGGCGTCCGCGCCGTGCATCAGCCGGTCGACGGCGTGCATCAGGTCGGTGTCGCCGCTGATCGCGGCCTCGCGCAGCGCCACGGTCGGCGCGTGCAGGAGGCGGTTGGTGAGGGTGTGGGCGAGGAAGTCCAGCACCGCCTCGGGCGATTGTCCAGCGGCGAGTTGCTGCTTCGCGCGGGCGAGTACTTCGGCGCGGGTGCTTTCGCCATGCGCGCGCAGGCGCTTGAGCGGTGCGTTGCGGGTGCCGGCGGCGAGCGCTTCGGCGTAGCGCGACACCTGCAGGTCGACGATGACCTCGGCGGCGTCGGCGGCCTCGCGGCGGCTCTGGCGGTTGTCCTCGATCGCGCGTTCCAGATCGTCGACGGTGTACAGGAAGGCGTCCTTGAGCGTGGCCACGTCGGGCGCGATGTCGCGTGGCACGGCGAGGTCGAGCAGCAGCATCGGCCGGTGGCGGCGCGCGGCCAGCGCTGCGGCGACCTGCGCCTTCGACAGGATCGGCTCGCGCGCGGCGGTGGCGGAGAACACGATGTCGGCCAGGAACAGGTGGCGGTCGAGTTCGTCCAGCGGCAGCGCCACGCCGCCGTGGCGCTCGGCCAGGTCCTGCGCGTGCGCGTAGGTACGGTTGGCCACCAGCAGCTGCTTGACCTTCGCCTGGGCGAGGTGGCGCGCGGCCAGTTCGATGGTGTCGCCGGCGCCGACCAGCAGCACGGTCGAATCCGATGGCTGCGCGAACGAGTCCTGCGCCAGCCGCACCGCCACCGACGCCACCGACACCGGACTGTTGCCGATGCGGGTCTCGGTGCGCGCGCGCTTGGCGGTGACGAAGGCGCGCTGGAACAGGCGGTCCAGCTGCCCGCCGAGCGTGCCGGCGCCGCGCGCCGTGGCCCAGGCATGCTTCACCTGGCCGAGGATCTGCGGCTCGCCCAGCACCAGCGAGTCGAGCCCGGTCGCGACCCGGAACAGGTGCCGCACCGCATCGCCGTCCTGGTGGCGGTAGAGATAGGCGTGCAGGGCCTGGCCGGGGCCGGTTCCGGCGTCGCCGCCCGTCCCCGGGTGCGTGGCCAGCCAGTCGGCCAGCGCCTGGCCGTCGTCGTCGGCTACCGCGTACAGCTCGGTGCGGTTGCAGGTCGACAGCAGCGCCACCTCGCGCACCTTCGGCAGCGCACGCAGGGCTGCCAGCGCCGGCGCGATGGCGTCGTCGCTGAAGGCGACGCGCTCGCGCAGTGCGACCGGGGCTGTCTGGTGGTTGATGCCGAGTGCGAACAGGCTCATGGATGGCGGGCTGCCGGCGCGGAGGGGCGGAACGGGCGCTCCTGCGTTCAGGCGCTTGCGATAAGCTCATTGGACTTGAGGCCGACATTTTACGGCCCGGTTGCGCCAGATGCCCGTAACGCTGCGTTTTCTCCTGCCGCCCCTGCTGTTTGCCGCCTGCCTGGCGCCCGTTCCGGGGCTGGCGAAGCCGCCGCCCGCCGACGAAGCGCAGACCCTCACCGCCGCCATGGCCGGCGAGTACGCGCTGCGCCTCGGGCGTCTGGACGAAGCCACCGAGTGGTACCTGGAGGCCGCGCGCAGCGCCGAGGGCGACGCCGGCCTGGCCGAGCGGGCGACCCGCATTTCGCTGATGGGCACCGACAACGCCCGCGTCGCGGAGGCGCTGAAGCTGTGGCGCCGGGCCGCGCCGTGGTCCCCGGCGATGGGCGCGGCAGAGGCCACCCTGGCGCTGCGCGAGAACCGCTTGCGCAGCGCGGGCCGCGAGCTCGAACGGCTGATGCGCGCCCCCGATCCCGACGGCTGGCGCTTCGCGGTCGCGGCGCTGGGCAGCGGCGGCAAGGATCCCAAGGCCGCCGCGAAGGTGCTGGGCAGGGTGGTCGACTCGGGGGCGGTTCCCGACGACCTGCAGGTCTGGCTGGTGCTGGGCGGCCTGGCGCAGCGCCTCGGGGACGTGGCGCTGACCGAACACATCGTGGACGGCGTGATCGAGCGGTTCCCCGACGAACCCCGCGTCGCCCTGCTGCGCGCCAGCCAGCTGCGCGAGGCCGACAAGCCCGACCAGGCCCGCGAGGTGCTGGGCACGCTCGCCGACGCCAGGACGATGACGCCCGACCTGCGCCTGTCGATCGCCGCCGAGTACGACGCCCTGGGCGACAGCAGCACCGCCGCCGCGGTGCTGGCGGGCGGGCCGCAGAACGACCATTTCTACCGCCTGCGCGCGTCGCTGCTGGCCAAGGCCGACGACAAGCAGGCGCTGGCCGCGCTGTACGCCGAACTGAAGGAAGGTGCGGCAAGCCCGGACCCGTCGCGGCGGCTGTTGCTGGGCCAGGTCGCGGAATTCCTCGAACACCACGCCGAGGCGCTGGAGTGGTACCGCAGCGTCGCCGGCGGCCCGCCGCGGGAACAGGCGCGGCTGCGCATCGCCAAGGTGCTGCACGACCTCGACCGCGAAGACGAGGCCTGGACGGCGCTGGCCGAGCTGCAGGCCGACGCGTCCGTCGACGACGAAGCCCGCCGTGACGCCTATCTGCTCGAAGCGGAGCTGCGCAAGGACGCCGGCGACCTCACCGGCGAACTCGACGCCTACGCGCGCGGCCTGGCGGCGTACCCGGACGAACCCGAGTTGCTGTACGCACGCGGCCTGATGTGGGAGCGCCGTGACGACATCCCGCGCGCCGAGGCCGACCTGCGCCGGATCCTGGTCGCCGACCCGGAGAACATCGCCGCGCTCAACGCGCTGGGCTACACGCTTGCCGACCGCACCACCCGCTTTGATGAAGCGCTGCAGCTGATCGACCGCGCCCGCGTCGCCGATCCCGACAACCCGGCGATCATCGACAGCCACGGCTGGGTGCTGTACCGGCTCGGCCGCAACGAGGAAGCGCTGGCCGAGCTGCGGCGCGCCTTCGCGATGCAGAAGGACGCCGAGATCGGCGCCCACCTGGGCGAAGTGCTGTGGGTGACCGGCCATCGCGACGAGGCGCGCAAGTATTTCGAGGAGGCGCGCAAGCTCGACCCCGACAACCGCTCGCTCAAGCGCGCGCTGCAGAAGACCGGCGCATGAGGCTGCTGCGCGGCGTCGGTATTGCCTGCTGCCTGGCGCTGGCCGGCTGCGTCACCGTTCCTGACGGGGATGGCGTGGCGATCGGCGACCTTTCCGCGTCCGCCGAAGCCGCGGCGACGGCAACGTTGCAGGCGCGCGAACGGCGCCTGCAGGCGCTGCCGGCGCTTTCGTTCAGCGGGCGGGTGGCGCTGTCGGGCGGCAGTCGCGGCGGCGGCACCGGCCGGATCGAATGGCGCCAGTCCGGCGACCGCTACCAAGTCACCCTGAGCGCGCCGGTGAGCCGCCAGAGCTGGCGGCTGAGCGGCGATGCGGGGTCGGCGACGATCGAGGGCATCGCCGGCGGCCCGCGCAGCGACACCGACGTGGAGCGCCTGCTGCGCGAGGCGACCGGGTTCGAGATCCCGGTCGGCGCGCTGGCGGCGTGGGCGGGCGGGGCACGCGCGGACGCGGCCGAGTTCGGCCCGGCGCGGCTGGAGTTCACCGGCGACGGCCGCCTGGCCCGGATCGAGCAGGACGGCTGGACCATCGACTATCTCGGCTGGGCCGAGCAGGACCCCGGCGACAGCGAGTCCAGCGACGGCCGGCCGCCACTGCAGCTGCCCGACCGCATCAACGCCGCGCGCGGCGAGGCGAAGGTGCGGCTGGCGATCGATGCCTGGTCCTGGGCGCCGGAGACGCCATGAACCGGCCGGCGGGGGCGGAAGCGGGCTGGTCGCAGTGGCCGGCTCCGGCCAAGCTCAACCTGTGCCTGCGCGTGGTTGGCCGCCGCGCCGACGGCTACCACCGGCTGCAGACCGTGTTCCGGATGTTGGACTGGGGCGACACGATCTCGCTGCGGCCGCGCGCCGACGGCGTCGTGGCCCGCCACGGGGACGCCGCGCCGGGCGTGACCGGCGAAGACGACCTGGCGGTCCGCGCGGCACGATTGCTGCAAACAGAGTCGAAAACACCCCAAGGCGTCGATATCGTCGTCGAAAAACGTATCCCGGTCGGCGGCGGGTTCGGCGGCGGCTCGTCCGACGCCGCGACCGTACTGCGGGCCCTGGACCGGCTCTGGGAACTGGACCTGGGGGTCGGCAAACTGGCCGAGCTGGGCCTGCGCCTGGGCGCGGACGTGCCGGTGTTCGTCCACGGCCGCAACGCCTGGGCCGAGGAGGTCGGCGAACGGCTGGCCCCGGTCGACCTGCCGCCGGCCTGGTACGTGCTCGCCGACCCCGGCGTCCACGTCGCCACCGCTGAACTGTTCCAGGCCCCTGAATTGACGCGAAATGCCGCGCCCGCGACAATATCCGACTTCCTTTCAGGTGCTTCGCTCGGCAACGCGTTCGAGCCCTTGCTGCGCCGCCGCGAACCCGCCGTCGAAGCGGCGTTCGCCGTGCTGGCGCAGGTGGGATCGCCGCGACTGACCGGGACGGGCAGCGGCTGCTTCGTCGAGTTCCCGGACCGGGCGTCCGCCGAGGCCGCGCTGGCGCGACTGCCTGCCGGCCTGCGGGTGTGGACGGCGCAGGGCGCGGCGCGTTCGCCACTGCTTGATGCGCTTGAAGGCAGGTTTCATCCGCAGGGGCGTCGCCAAGAGGCCCAAGGCACCAGGTTTTGATCCTGGCATTCGCAGGTTCGAATCCTGCCGCCCCTGCCACACAAGCGTCACCCCTACCCACCGCAACGGTCAGAGCGCAGCGGAGCACGACATGAAAAATGAAGATGGCAACCTGCTGATCTTCTCGGGCAACGCGAACCGCCCGCTGGCGCTGGCGGTGTGCCGCGAGCTCGGCGTGCGGCCGGGCAAGGCGCTGGTCTCCACGTTCTCGGACGGCGAGGTCCAGGTCGAGATCGAGGAAAACGTGCGCCGCCAGGACGTGTTCGTCGTGCAGCCGACCAGCGCGCCGACGGCCGAGCACTTCATGGAACTGCTGGTGCTGATCGATGCGCTCAAGCGCGCATCGGCCGACAGTGTCACCGCGGTGGTGCCGTACTTCGGCTACGCCCGGCAGGATCGGCGGATGCGCTCCTCGCGCGTGCCGATCACGGCCAAGGTCGCGGCCAAGATGATCTCCACCGCCGGCGCCGACCAGCTGCTGACCGTGGACCTGCACGCCGACCAGATCCAGGGTTTCTTCGACATACCGGTCGACAACGTCTACGCCTCGCCGCTGCTGCTGGCCGACATCTGGCGCGCGCACGGCACCGACAACCTGATCGTGGTCTCGCCGGACGTCGGCGGCGTGGTGCGGGCACGTGCCATCGCCAAGCGCCTGGACGACGCGGACCTGGCGATCATCGACAAGCGCCGGCCGAAGGCCAACGTGGCTACGGTGATGAACATCATCGGCGACGTGCGCGGCAAGATCTGCGTGCTGGTCGACGACATCGTCGACACCGCCGGCACCCTGTGCGCGGCGGCCGCGGCGCTCAAGGCAGAGGGCGCGACCAAGGTGGTCGCGTACTGCACGCACCCGGTGCTGTCGGGCGCGGCGATCGACAACGTGACCCGCTCCGAGCTCGACGAGCTGGTGGTCACCGACACGATCCCGCTGTCGGAGGCGGCCAGGGCCTGCGGCCGGATCCGCCAGCTCAGCGTCGCCGAGCTGCTGGCCGAGACGATCCGCCGGATCGCGTTCGGCGAGTCGGTGAGTTCGCTGTACGTGGATTGAGGAAGGGCCGGGAATCGAGAATGGGGAATCGGGAATCGTAGAAGCGGGCGTCTGGTCTGTCGCCCTTTCGATTCCCCATTCCCGATTCCCGATTCCCGGGAACGAAGGCTCACCTGGTCGCGGGTGAGTTTCACAACCGCCGCGAGGCGGTCAACGCAAGCAAAGAGAGTAAACAGAAATGTCCGATCACAAACTCACCGCAACCGGCCGCAAGGACGAGGGGAAGGGTGCGAGCCGCCGCCTGCGTCATGCTGGCCAGGTTCCGGCCGTCGTCTACGGTGGCGGCAGCGATCCGCAGAGCGTCCAGCTCGAGCACGAGAAGACCTGGGTCGCCAGCCAGAAGGAATGGTTCTATTCCTCGATCATCGACCTGGACGTCGACGGCAAGGTGCAGAAGGTGCTGCTGCGTGACATGCAGCGTCATCCGTACAAGCAGCTGATCATGCACCTGGACTTCCAGCGCGTGAACCAGAACGAGGCGATCCGCATGTCGGTGCCGCTGCACTTCGTCAACGGCGACACCTCGCCGGCCGGCAAGGCCGCCGACGTGGTGATCATGCACGAGCTGACCGAAGTCGCGATCAGCTGCCTGCCGGCCGACCTGCCGCTGAACATCGAGGTCGACCTGTCGGAGCTCAAGCTCGGCGACACCGTCCACCTGTCGAGCCTGGTGCTGCCCAAGGGCGTCGAGATCCCGCAGCTCAAGCTCGGCCCCGACCATGACGTGGCCATTGTCGTGGCCCGCCAGGGTCGCGTCGAAGCCGAAGAGACGCCGGCCGAGGGCGAGGAAGCCGCCGCCGCCGCGCCGCAGGCCGCCGCCGACGAAGGCGAGGGCGAGGCGAAGGGCGACGCCGAAGGCGAAGAGAAGTAATCGCCGCCGCCGCTGCGCCCCGCGCGGGCGCAGCGTGCGGTTGCCGTTGCGATGGAAGGCCTTCGACTCATCGTCGGGCTGGGCAATCCCGGCCCGGAACACGCACGGACCCGGCACAACGCCGGGTTCCGTTTTGTCGACGCGCTCGCGGAGAAATCCGGCGAGCGTTTCAAGGTCGACGGCAAGCTGTTCGGCGAGACCGCGAAAGTCTCCGTGGGCGGCCAGGGCGTCTGGTTGCTCAAGCCGGCGACCTTCATGAACCTCAGCGGCAAGTCGGTGCTGGCGGCGATGCGGTTCTGGAAGATCGAGCCGGAGCAGACCCTGCTTGCGCACGACGAACTCGACCTGCCGCCTGGCGTTGCACGGCTGAAGTTCGACGGCGGCCACGGCGGCCAGAACGGCCTGCGCGACACCATGCGCCTGCTCGGCCACGGCAAGTTCCACCGGCTGCGCATCGGCATCGGCCATCCCGGCCACAAGGACCGCGTCACGCCCTGGGTACTCGGCCGTGCTTCGGCCGGCGATGACGTCGAGATCGCAAAGGCGATCGACGACGCGCTGGACGTGCTGCCGCTGGCGGTGGCCGGCGACTTCAACGAGGCGATGAAGCGGTTGCACACGCAGAAGGGAGCTGGGGGCTAGGGACTGGGGGCTGGTGAAAGCAACAAGCCAGCCCCCAGTCCCCAGATCCTAGTCCCGGAATAGCCATGGGCATCAAATGCGGCATCGTCGGCCTGCCGAACGTTGGCAAGTCGACCCTTTTCAACGCGCTGACCAAGGCGGGCATCGCCGCGGCCAACTTTCCGTTCTGCACGATCGAGCCGAACGTCGGGGTCGTGCCGGTGCCGGACCCGCGCCTGAACGCGCTGGCGGAAATCGTCAAGCCGCAGAAGGTGTTGCCGACGGCGGTCGAGTTCGTCGACATCGCCGGACTCGTCGCAGGCGCGGCCAGCGGCGAGGGCTTGGGCAACAAGTTCCTGGCCCACATCCGCGAGGTCGACGCGATCACGCACGTGGTGCGCTGCTTCGAGCACGGCGACATCGTGCACGTGTCCGGCAAGGTCGACCCGATCGCCGACATCGAGACCATCGACACCGAGCTGGCGCTGGCGGACCTGGAGTCGGTCGACAAGTCCATCGCCCGCTACGAGCGCGTGGCCAAGAGCGGCGACAAGGATGCGAAGGCGCGGATCGAGGTGCTGCAGAAGCTGCGCGCCGCGCTCGACGAGGGCAGGGCGGCGCGCACGGTCGAACTGGACGAGGACGAGCGCGCGCTGGTGCGTGACCTGTTCCTGCTCACGCGCAAGCCCGTGATGTACGTGGCCAACGTGCTCGAGGACGGCTTCGAGAACAACCCGCACCTCGACGCCGTGCGCGAGCGCGCCGCGGCCGAGGGCGCGGAAGTGGTGCCGGTGTCGGCAGCCATCGAGGAGGAGCTCTCGCAGCTCGACGACGCGGACCGCGATGAGTTCCTCAAGGACCTCGGCCTCGACGAGCCGGGCCTGAACCGCGTCATCCGCGCCGCCTATCGGCTGCTTGGCCTGCAGACCTATTTCACCGCCGGCGTGAAGGAAGTGCGCGCCTGGACGGTCAAGGGCGGCTCGACCGCGCCGCAGGCGGCGGGCGTGATCCACACCGACTTCGAGAAGGGCTTCATCCGCGCCGAGACCATCGGCTATGACGACTTCATCAAGTACCGCGGCGAAGCCGGCGCCCGCGACGCCGGCCGCCTGCGCCTGGAAGGCAAGGAATACCGCGTCCAGGAAGGCGACGTCCTGCACTTCCGCTTCAACGTCTGATGCATCGCCTCGGGCCTGCTGGAAAGGCGGTTTCTCTGATCGCGTGGTCCGTCGCCATCCGACGGGCCCGGCGCGGCCCGCAGGCCTTCGGGGCGAATGTCCCCCGGCAGCCGCCTGCGGCGGCTGCCTCCTCCTTTATTTCGCCCCGAAGGCCTGCGGGCCACGCCGGGCTCGGATCGCAGACTTGCGCCAAGGCCGAGCGCCTGTCTTCAAGGGAAACCCTGATCATTCGTTCTTGATCGTCATTCCCGCGAACGCGGGATCCAGTGCCTTTGCGTTTCAAGGGCTTGAAGTCGCCGCGTCCCCGCGTTCGCGGGGATGACAGCAAATATTCAGAGCTTCCTCGGCGTTTGTGGGACACCGCGCAGGCCGGAACGCCGGGTGCGGGTGTCCTTGGGTGCGAAATAAAGGAGGAGGCGTCGGCCAAAGGCCGGCGCCGGGGGACATTCGCACCCAAGGGCACCCGCACCCGGAGCCCATATGGTTTGCGGACAAGCTCTTTGGCCTTTTTGGGGAAGAAAAAAAAGCCCTCCATCCAGGAGGGCTTTCGTATCCGGGTCGGCAACTACAGCGGCTCGCCGCCGAACTTCCAGGTGAAGTTCAGGTAGTACGCGCGGCCGATCGTGTCGTACCAGTTGAAGTTGTAGTACGGGTAGTCGATGTTGCTGAAGTCGCGCGGCGGCATCTCGTTGGTCAGGTTGTTCACGGCCAGCGAAATGCGGGCATGGTCGGTGATCCTGTAGCCAATCGAAGCGTTGTAGCGCCAGATGGCGGGCAGGTAGGCCTTGACCTCCGGCAGGTAGCTCTCGTCCCAGTCCTGGTACCAGAAGTTCTCGTCCGTGGGGATCTTGCCCAGGCGCGATGCGTACAGCGTGGCGTCCCAGTCGTCGAACTCCCAGCCGATCCTGGCGTTGAACTTGTTGCGCGGGATGTCGTAGCCGCTGTTGATGGCGAGCATGTCGACCAGCGCCGCGTCCGGGGCGTCCCTGCGCTCGTGCGAGTCCACCCAGGTGTAGTTGGCGGAGAAGCGGAACGTGCCGACCCCGGTCTCCAGGCGGTAGTTGGCGCTGGCATCCACGCCGCTGGTCCTTTCCATGCCGATGTTCACGTAGCCGCCGTGGACCGTGGCGATCTGGTTGTCGGGGCCGCTGCGCACGACGCGCGCGATGGTGTCGGCGCAGAACTGCGAGCCGGGATCCTGGCCGATGCCAAGGAGGCAGTCGTGTTCGTCGCGCAGGATCCGGTTCACGCTCAGCGACTGCGTCTGGTCGCGCATCTCGATGTCGTACCAGTCCACGGTGAAGTCCAGCTCCGGCGTCGGCGACCACACCACGCCCGCCGTCCAGGACGTGCTGGTTTCCGGCTTCAACGTCATGTCGCCGCTCCGGTCCAGCTGGAAACCCTCGCTGGAAAAGTCGCAGTCCTCGAACGGGACGCCCGGCTGCTCGGTGGCGCAGCGGTAGTAGTCGATGCCGCCGCTGTCGACGAAACCCCTGCCGGCATACAGGTGGTGCAGCTCCGGCGCGCGGAATGCGGTGCCGTAGGACCCGCGCACCAGCAGCGAGTCGAACGGCCGCCACTCCAGGCCACCGCTGTAGGTGAACTTGCTCTGGGTGCGCCCGGAATAGCGGTACCGGTCGTAGCGGCCGGCCACGCTCAGGTTCAGGCTGTCCAGCAACGGCATGCGCAGTTCGCTGGCGAGCGCCCAGCGGTTGCGGCTGCCGTGGCCGTCCTGGTCCTTCCAGCCCCAGTAGTAGAAGGAGTCGCCGGTGGCCCTGGGATCGGTGTTCAGGTCGTAGCCCTGGTTGCCGAACTCGGCCGTCGCGGCAATGCCCGCCGCGCCGCCGCGCAGCTCGAACAGGTTCGCATTGGTCACCGTGAACGACAGCGCCCCGTTGTGCGACTCGGGGTTGTACACGATGCGCCCCAGCATCGAGTCGAGCTGCGCGGTGGTGAGCGGGGTGTAGAAGCGGTCAAGGTCGCCGTCGTAGATGGGATAGCCGTCGGCATCGATGCCCAGCTGCGGGCCCATGAAGTAGTCGTTCGCCACGTCGGCAATGATGCGCGGCCAGCTCACCTTCGACTGGTACCGCGAGTAGCTCAGCGCCGCCTCGTAATCCCAGTCCTGGCCGAAACGACCGCGAAAACCGGTGCTCAGGCCGAGGGTCTTGCCCGTGGTTTCGGTGAAGCTGTTCTCCACGCCGCCCAGTTCCTGCGGCGTGAACCGGCGGCGCCACCACTCGAGCTGGCCGGTGCTCTGGTTGAAGAAGTAGTCGGTGATGGCATCGGTCTGCGCCGTTTCCCAGGTGGGCAGGCGGCCGAGCTGCTTCATCTCCTGGTAGCCGAGCTGCACGTCGGCGAACCATTGGCTGCCGCCGCCGAAGTCGTAGCTGAAGGAGCCGTAGGCGGTGATGCCGCGGCGCTTGTGGACGATGGTCTGCAGCGCGGAAGTGGTATCGCTGCCGCAATAGGATTCGCCGTAGCGGTTGTCGGTGACGTAGTACGAATCGCGGTTGCCCGCGTCGTTGCAGGTCGCCTCGCCGGGGTCGAGCCAGGTGTCGTACCAGTCGCTGCGGGCGAAGTAGTCCAGCGGCCGGTAGTAGTTGTCGAAATCGGGGATGTCCCTGGACGAATCCTGGCGATCGCGCTGGTAGCCCCACAGCGGCTTCTGGTCGTTCAGCTCCACGCCCATCACCGCGTTCAGGCCGCCGCGCGAGAAGCCGCCGGCCACGGTCAGGTTGTACGATTCGCCGCCGTCAAGGTGGGTATCGCCGTAGCGGAAGTTCACGGTCAGGCCGTCGGCCTGCTTCTTCAGGATGATGTTGACCACGCCGGATACCGCATCGGAGCCGTAGATCGCCGAGGCGCTGCCGGTCAGCACTTCGATGCGGTCCACCATGCCCAGCGGGATGCTGGAAATGTCGGTGGCGCTGACCCCGCCGTCCATCGGCAGGGGGAAGTCGGCCAGGCGGCGGCCGTTGACCAGCACCAGGGTGTGGTTCGGGCCCAGGCCGCGCAGGTCGACCTGCTGCGCACCGGGGGTGAAGTCCGAGTTGCTGATCGATTGCGGGCTCTGGGTCGCGCCGTTGTTCTGGGTCATGGACCGCATCACTTCCGGCATGTTGGTGAAGCCGCTGGCGCTGATCTGCTCGGCGGTGATCACGCTGATCGGCGAAGGCCCTTCGATCTGCGCGCGCGGGATGCGCGAGCCGGTGACCTGCACCGCCTGCAGCTCGGTGGTCTCCGGTTCGTCCGGCTCGGGCGCCGGTTCCGGCGGGGGCGGCGCGACCGGCCGGGGCGCCGCCTGGGCGTGCTGTTCGCCCTTGACGATGATGACTGCGCCCGACGCATCTCGTTTGGGCACGTAGCCGGTGTCCTCCAGCAGCTGGTCGAGCGCCGCGTCGGCCGGCAGGTTGCCCCGCACGCCGCGCGTGCGCGTGCCGCGGAGCTGATCGGCGCGATAGATCAGCTGCGTGCCCGACTGCCTGGCCAGGCTGTCGAGCGCGACTGCCAGGTCGCTGGCGGGAATGTTGATCGGCTGCGCGGGTTCGGCCTGCGCGTAGGCGGACATCGCGAGCAGGCAGGCTGCGGCGATCGGAAGCATGCGGATTCGACTGGACAAAGGACCCCTCCCCAATGGCGCGGACGATGCCCGCCCTCATCTTCTACGTGACGAACGAACGATCCAAATCCCACCCGCCCCGCGGCGCCCCGGCACCTTCCGCGAGCGGGCTAGCGGTCATGCAGCACGATCGCGGCGTCGCCGTATTCGGCGCGCACCGGGAATCCCTGTTCCAGCAGGCGCACGAACGCCTCGGCGTTGGACCAGCGGAAGCTGCCGCCGATCCGCAGCGCGCCGACCGAGGGGTCGGCGATGACGATCTTGCGGGTGTTGTAGCGGTTGAACTCGGCCGCCGCCGCGGCCAGCGAGGTGTCGTGGAAGGCGAGGAAGCCGTCGCGCCAGCTCAGCGCCTGCCGGGCCTGTTCGACGGTGCCCGACTGCACCATCACGCCGTGGGCGCTGGCCACGGCCACGCTGCCGGCCGGCAGCAGGGTTGTGGGCTGGCGGCTGCCGTCGGCGCCGGGGGCGGATTCCAGGCGAACCAGGCCCTCGGTCACCACCACCCGCATGCCGTCGGCGTCGCGCCGCACGGCGAAGCGGGTGCCGACGGCGACCGCCTGGTGGCCGCCCGCGGCGACCACGAACGGCCGCTTCGGGTCCTTGGCGGCGTGGAAGAACGCTTCGCCGCGCTGCAGTTCGATGCGGCGCTCGCGGCGCGACAGCGCGACGACGATGCGGCTGTCGCTGCTGAGGATGGCTTCGGAACCGTCGGCCAGCGGCGCGGTTTCCAGCGCGCCGACCGCGGTGCCGTAGGCGACCGGCTGCACCGTCGGCGAATGAATGCGCCAGCCGAGCGCGAGCGATACGGCCACGATCGCGACCGCGGCGGCGAGGGCGGGCAGTTTCGATTTCGTTTCCCGTCGCCGGGGCGCGAAAACCAGCGCGCCCACGTCCAGCGCGCGGGGATGGCGCACGCTTGCCGGTGCGTCGTCGGCGGACCGGGCGGGCGATTGCCTTGCGCCGGCGCCTGCCGCCTGTCCGGATTGCGGCGATGCCGCCCAGCGTCCGGTGGCGGGCACCTGGCCTGCCGGCAGGCCGGCGCCAAGCGCCTTGAGCCGGCCGCTTTCGCGCCAGGCCGCCTGCAGCCGCAGCCACGCCACGCGGTGCGCGGTGGAAGCCGCGAGCCAGCGGTCCAGCTCGGCCTGGTCGTGCCCGGCCCAGCCGCCGGCGTCACGCCGTGCCAGCCATGCGGCGGCGGCGCGCTCAATCCGGATGCTGTTGGCGATGTCCTTTTCCATCCTCGGTCTCCGGCACACTGGACCGCGTGGCCCGGCGTGCCTGTCCGTTGCCATAGAAGTGTTCGGCCAGCAGCCGAACTCCCTTGGCGACCTGTTTCTCCACCGTCTTCTCGCTGATGCCCAGCCGCGCGGCGACCTCCTTCTGCGGCAGTTCCTCCACCCGGCGCAGCCACACCACCTCGCGGCAGCGCGGCGGCAGGCGGTCGAAGGCCGCCGCCAGCCGGTGCAGGATCTGGTGCGCGTCCAGCCGCCTTTCCGGGGACACCTCGTCTATCAAGACGTTCAAGGCCTCCAGATCACCCACGGGCTCGATCGACACGACCCGGCCGCGGCGCAGTCGGTCGGTGATCAGGTGCCGGGCAGTGGTGAACAGGAAGGCGCGCGGCGCGGTCGGGCGGCTCTTGCCGGCGGCCTCGTAGACGCGGACATAGGCTTCCTGGCGCAGGTCGTGGATTTCCGCGCGGTTGGGCCAGGCGCGATGGAGGAAGGCGACCAGCGCGCCCTCGTGGACGAGGATCTCGCGCGCGAACCAGTCGTCCAGTGAATCGTCCATGCCGTCACGTTATCGCCATTCGCGGCGATGTGGCAGTGGCTGTCGCGCGGGCCCGGGGTGGGGGAAGGAACGCACTCGCTCGTCTTCCTCCCAGGACCGTCATTGCCACGCAGGGATCGAGCGCATGCGCCTGTTCGCGAAGTTGTCCGCCGCCATCGTCCGCGCACCGGCGCTGTTCGCGGGCGTCGTGCTGGCCGCGTGCCTGCTGCCGGGCTTCGCGGTTGCGGCGACGGCGCCCGTGCCGCTTGCCGAGGGCGACGGCTACCGGTACTACGCCATCGGCGACCTGGACGCGGCCCGGCCGGGACCGGTCGAACCGGGCCTGCTGCTGGTCGGCGGCGGGCAATGGCCTTACGAAGCGTTCCGCTGGATGATCGAGCGCGCCGGCCACGGGCATCTCGTGGTCCTGCGCGCTTCGGGCGCGGCCGAGGCGCAGGACGAGTTCTACAACGACATCGGCGGCATCGCCTCGGCGCAGACTTTCGTCTTCAGCGACCGCAAGGCCGCCAGCGATCCGACGGTGCTCGCCGCACTCGAGGCGGCGGACGGCATCTTCATCGCCGGCGGCGACCAGTCCAACTACGTGCGCTACTGGAAGGACACGCCGCTCAGCGCCGCGCTCGACCGCCACGTGCGCGCCGGCAAGCCGCTCGGCGGCACCAGCGCAGGGCTGGCCATCCTCGGCGCCTGGGCCTACGGCGCGATGGACGGCGGCAGCATGACCTCCGAAGTCGCGCTGCGCGATCCGTTCGATCCCGGCGTGACCCTGGTCGACGACTTCCTGCACCTGCCTTACCTGGAGCACGTCATCACCGACAGCCACTTCGCCAAGCGCGACCGCCTCGGCCGCCTGGTGGTCTTCGTCGCCAGGCTGCACGGTGAAGGCGTGGCCGACGTGGCCGGACTGGGCATCGACGAGGGCGCGGCGCTGTGCATCGACGGCGACGGCGTCGGCCGGCTTTATCCGGGCGGACAGGACGGCTTCGCCTGGCTGGTCCGGCCGACGCAGGCGTCGGGGCGGCTCGAGCGCGGCCAGCCGCTGGAAGTCGACGGGGTACGGGTGACCGGCATCGGCGCGGACAGCCGCCTGCGGCTGCCGGGCCTCGAAGTCCAGGCGCCCGCGTTCGAAAAGATCGCCCGGGCGGGCGGCGGTGAACTGGTGCTGCGCGACGCTGCTCCGTCCGCGCCGGCGGCCAGCCGCTAGAATCCCCGCTTCCCCATCCTCCGGGAACCGATCGAATGAACGTGCTGCGTCCCCTGTGTGCCGCCCTGCTGCTGTTCGCCACTGTCCCGGCCCCGGCCGCCGAAGCGCCAGGGACGTTGCTGGTGATCCACGGCGGCGCCGGCCTCCAGCGCGAGGGCACCAGCGAGGCCGACGAAGCCGCGCTGCGCGCCGCCATTACGCTGGCGTTGCGCCGTGGCCATGCGGAGCTGGCTGCCGGCAAGCCGGCGCTGGACGCGGTGACCGCCGCGATCACCGTGCTCGAGGACGACCCCCACTTCAACGCCGGCAAGGGCGCGGTGTTCACCCACGACGGTCGCAACGAGCTGGACGCCTCGCTGATGGACGGCGCCACCCGCATGGCCGGGGCGGTGGCCGGCGTGCACGACGTGAAGAACCCGATCCTGCTGGCACGCGAGGTGATGCAGCACTCCCCGCACGTGATGATGGCCGGCGCGGGCGCCGAAGCCTTCGCCAGGGAGCGGGGCGTGGAGCAGGTCGATCCCTCCTATTTCCGCACCGAGCGGCGCTGGCAGCAGCTGCAGCGGGCGCTGAAGGAGGATGCGGCCGGGCAGGCCCACGCCGAGCCCGAGGTCGCCAAGCATTTCGGTACCGTCGGCGCCCTGGCGCTGGATGGAGAGGGCCACCTGGCCGCCGGCACCTCGACCGGCGGGATGACCGACAAGCGCTACGGCCGGATCGGCGACTCCCCGATCATCGGTGCCGGTACCTACGCCAACGACCGTTGCGCGGTGTCCGGGACCGGCTGGGGCGAGTTCTACATCCGCGTCTCCGCTGCCCATGAGATTTGCGCCCGCATGGCCTATCTCGACGAAACCCCCGTCCAGGCGGGCGAGGCGGTGATCAACCGCGAGATTCCCGCCCTCGGTGGCGACGGCGGCGCCATCGTCCTGTCCGCCGACGGCCAGGTGGCGATGCCGTTCAATACCGAGGGCATGGCCCGCGGCTGGATCGGCGCCGACGGAGTGCCGCACGTGGCGCTGTACTCGGACGAAGCGCTGGGCCTGCCGGGCGAAGCTGCGCCCGCGCCCTGAACGGAGCGGGCAGCGCGGCCGGGGCGACGGCCGGACCGCAACAAAAAGCCGCCATCACCGTTGACATGAATTGCCCCGCACGTCAAAATCGCGGGCTGTTTCACGGGTTTGCACGCAACGACCGGAGGGATACCCAAGCGGCCAACGGGGGCAGACTGTAAATCTGCTGGCTTACGCCTTCGGTGGTTCGAATCCACCTCCCTCCACCAACCGGTTCCGCATGTCGCGGGAGTAGTTCAACGGTAGAACCTCAGCCTTCCAAGCTGATGGTGCGGGTTCGATTCCCGTCTCCCGCTCCATTGCTGCTCTTCCATTGATTTCCCTGCGACACGCACACATTTACATCGCTCACGTAGCTCAGTCGGTAGAGCACCTCCTTGGTAAGGAGGAGGTCGATGGTTCGATTCCATTCGTGAGCACCACTTGCAGTTCCAGATCCGACGTTCCACCCAACACTCCGAATCCAGTCATCCAAACAGTTCAGCGAGAAGCACAGTCATGGCCAAGGGTAAGTTCGAGCGCACCAAGCCCCACGTGAACGTGGGCACGATCGGTCACGTGGACCACGGGAAGACGACGCTGACGGCGGCGCTGACGAAGATCGGCGCGGAACGTTTCGGTGGCGAGTTCAAGGCCTACGACCAGATCGACATGGCGCCGGAAGAGAAGGCGCGCGGGATCACGATTTCGACCTCGCACGTGGAATACGAGTCCCCGACGCGCCACTACGCGCACGTGGACTGCCCGGGCCACGCCGATTACGTGAAGAACATGATCACCGGTGCGGCGCAGATGGACGGCGCGATCCTGGTGTGCTCGGCCGCTGACGGCCCGATGCCGCAGACGCGCGAGCACATCCTGCTGGCGCGCCAGGTGGGCGTGCCGTACATCGTGGTCTACCTGAACAAGGCGGACATGGTGGACGACGCCGAGCTGATGGAGCTGGTGGAGATGGAAGTCCGCGAGCTGCTGAGCAAGTACGAGTTCCCGGGCGACGACACCCCGATCGTGAAGGGTTCGGCGCTCAAGGCGCTGGAAGGCGACCAGTCGGAGATCGGCGTGCCGTCGGTGCTGGCGCTGGTGGAGGCGCTGGACACGTGGATCCCGGAGCCGGAGCGCGACGTGGACAAGGCGTTCCTGATGCCGGTCGAGGACGTGTTCTCGATCTCGGGTCGCGGCACGGTGGTGACCGGTCGCATCGAGCGCGGGATCATCAAGGTGGGCGACGAGATCGAGATCGTCGGCATCCGCCCGACCCAGAAGACCACGGTCACGGGCGTGGAGATGTTCCGCAAGCTGCTGGACCAGGGCCAGGCGGGCGACAACGCGGGCCTGCTGCTGCGCGGCACCAAGCGTGACGACGTGGAGCGCGGCCAGGTGCTGGCCAAGCCGGGCAGCATCACCCCGCACACGGACTTCGAGGCCGAGGTGTACGTGCTGAGCAAGGACGAGGGTGGTCGCCACACGCCGTTCTTCAAGGGTTACCGTCCGCAGTTCTACTTCCGGACCACGGACATCACCGGTGCGGTGACGCTGCCGGAGGGCACGGAGATGGTGATGCCGGGCGACAACGTGAAGATGGCGGTGCAGCTGATCAACCCGGTGGCGATGGACGAAGGCCTGCGTTTCGCGATCCGCGAAGGCGGCCGGACGGTCGGCGCCGGCGTGGTGGCGAAGATCGTCAAGTGACGATTGGCCAGCCCGGCGCCTAGGCGCCGGGCGCCAGCCAATCGTCATCCCCGAGTGCTCTAGTCGGGGATCCAGCTTCAAGACAGCGTCACCTCCCCGCCAAGGCGGGGAACCACGGCGGACCGCGGATTGTCTTTGATCCACGTTCCGCCTTCGCCGTTTCAAGGAAGTGCGTCGCAGGCAGTCGCGGACACGCATCCACGCGTCAGTAGCTCAACTGGCAGAGCAGCGGTCTCCAAAACCGCAGGTTGTAGGTTCGAGTCCTACCTGGCGCGCCACCTGCAGTCGGTCCGCGAAACGCGGTTCGCCACGTGCCAACCCACCAACAGGGCAATCCGGGAATTTCGTGAATAGTCGAGTCGAACAAACCAAGTCAGCTTCTTCGGCCGATGTCGCGATGTACGCGGTCGCGGTGCTGCTGGTGGTGGCCGGCGTATTCGCCTTCTACTGGTTCGACGGCCAGTGGTCGACCGGGCTGCGCATCGGCGCGGTTGTCGGCGGCCTCGTGGCGGCGCTGGCGGTGTTCATGTTCAGCGCGAAGGGGCGCGAGACCCGGGAGTTCCTGTCGGAGTCGCGCTTCGAGCTGCGCAAGGTCGTCTGGCCGACGCGCCAGGAAGCCACCCGCCTGACCTGGATCGTGGCGGGCGTGGTGGTCCTGATCAGTCTGATCATGGCCGGTTTCGACGCGATCGTGCAGTGGGCCATCAAGCTCCTGCTCGGGCACTAGGGAGTCGCCAGGTTGATGGAAATGCAAGACAACAAGCCGGAAGAGAACAGCGGGCCGGACAACAAGCGCTGGTACGTGGTGCACGCCTACTCGGGGTTCGAGAAGTCCGTGGCCCAGGCGCTGCGTGACCGCATCGCGCGTACCGGCATGGAAGAGCGTTTCGGCGACGTGCTGGTGCCGACCGAGGAAGTGGTGGAGATGCGCTCCGGCCAGAAGCGCCGTTCCGAGCGCAAGTTCTTCCCCGGCTACGTGCTGGTGCAGATCACCACCCACGACGAAGGCGGCATTCCGCGCATCGACAGCGAGAGCTGGCACCTGATCAAGGAGACGCCGAAGGTGATGGGCTTCATCGGCGGCACCGCCGACAAGCCGCTGCCGATCCGCGACGACGAGGCCGCCGCGATCCTCGACCGGGTCCAGGAAGGCGTGGAGAAGCCCAAGCCGAAGGTGTTGTTCGAAGCCGGCCAGATGGTCCGCGTCACCGATGGCCCGTTCAACGACTTCAACGGCGTGGTCGAGGAAGTCAATTACGAGAAGAGCCGCCTGCGCGTGGCGGTGCTGATCTTCGGGCGTTCGACGCCCGTGGAGCTGGAATTCGGCCAGGTCGAGAAGGCCTGACGCAAGATTCGTCGGGGCGAGTGGTTCGCCCTGGCAGTGACGCGAGGAGCCCCGCAGCCGCAAGGCGTGCAGGCGTTCGGACTCGCAGGAGTAGAGAGCAATGGCAAAGAAAGTCATCGGTTACATCAAACTGCAGGTCAAGGCAGGCCAGGCGAATCCGTCGCCGCCCGTCGGTCCTGCGCTGGGCCAGCGCGGCCTGAACATCATGGAATTCTGCAAGGCGTTCAACGCCGCCACGCAGAAGCTGGAGCCGGGCCTGCCGATTCCGACCGTGATCACCGCGTATTCGGACCGCACCTTCACCTTCATCACCAAGACGCCGCCCGCGACGATCCTGTTGAAGAAGGCTTCGGGCGTGCAGACCGGCTCCAAGCGCCCCAACACCGAGAAGGTGGGCAAGGTCACCCGCAAGCAGCTCGAGGAAATCGCCAAGGCGAAGGAACCCGACCTGACCGCGGCCGATCTCGATGCAGCAGTGCGCACCATCGCGGGCTCCGCCCGTTCGATGGGCCTGACGGTGGAGGGCTGAGGCCATGGCACAGACCAAGCGACAGAAGAACATCCAGGCCGCCGTCGTCCCGGGCAAGAACTACCCGATCGACGAAGCGCTGAAGATCATCAAGGACAACAGCAAGGCCAAGTTCGTCGAAGCCGTCGACGTGGCCGTGCGACTTGGCGTGGACGCCAAGAAGTCGGACCAGCAGGTGCGCGGTTCCACCGTGCTGCCGGCCGGTACCGGCAAGGCCGTGCGCGTGGCGGTGTTCACCCCGGCTGGCGCCAAGGCCGATGAAGCCCTGGCTGCAGGCGCCGACGCGGTCGGCATGGACGACCTGGCCGAGAAGATGCAGGGTGGCGACCTCAACTACGACGTCGTGATCGCCACCCCGGACGCGATGCGCGTTGTCGGCAAGCTCGGCACGCTGCTCGGCCCGCGCGGCCTGATGCCCAACCCGAAGGTCGGCACCGTGTCGCCGAACCCGGGCGAGGCGGTCAAGAATGCCAAGGGCGGCCAGGTCCGCTACCGCACCGACAAGGCCGGCATCATCCACTGCACGATCGGCAAGGCCGACTTCGACGCCGACAAGCTGAAGGACAACCTGCAGGCGCTGCTCATGGACCTGGTCAAGGCCAAGCCGGCCACCGCCAAGGGCGCCTACCTGCAGAAGATCTCGATCAGCTCGACGATGGGCCCCGGCGTCGCCGTCGACCAGTCGTCGCTGTCGCTGAAGTGACGGTTGCCGGCCGCGCGCAGCGCGGCGCCAGCAATCGTCATCCCCGAATGCTTTAGTCGGGACCAGCGCGCAGCGCGCAGAACGGCCGGAGGCCGGCCCCGCAGGGGCGAGCGCAGCGAGTAATCCAGGGACGTCGACGTTGGTTTTTGATTCACCAGTGACTTCGAAAGCAAAAGTCACTGGGTCCCCGCTTCCGCGGGGATGACGTTCGAAGGTGCCGGGCTCACGCCCGGCATCGAGCACGAAATTTGAGGGCATCGTCGAAGGCGCAAGCCGGACGCGGGGCCGTCAAAGACCGCAGGCGTGGCCTGCGCAGCAACGACGACGGGCATGGATGCTCGCTTGGCATGGAGTCGCCGTCGTTGCCAGCGCCGACCGCTTAATCCCGGAATGCGAAAGCACGAAAGGGCCTGCGTAGATGGTTGCCGACCCTCCAGGATCATCGCAGTACCGATCTTTTGGAAACGGCCACCACCCGGAACGCCACCTGGCGTTCCCCGCGTCGACGGACCGATGCGGCTCATGGCCCGTCTTCAAGCGGATGCGCGAAGGCGGAAATGCAATACGGAGGAGTGCAATGGCTCTCAATCTGACCCAGAAGCAGGAAGTCGTTGCCGAACTGGCCGAGGTCGCGGGTTCCGCGCACTCGCTGGTCGCCGCGGAGTACGTGGGGTTGACGGTCGCCCAGCTGACCGACATGCGCAAGAAGGCGCGCCAGGAAGGCGTGTTCTTGAAAGTTGCCAAGAACACGCTCGTCTCGCGCGCAGTGGAGAACACCGATTACGCCGTCGTCAAGGACGCGCTGACCGGCCCTCTGCTGTACGCCTTCTCGCAGGAAGACCCCGGTGCCGCCGGACGCCTGATCAAGGAGTTCGCCAAGGCGAACGACAAGCTGAAGCCGCGCCTCGTTTCGCTGGGCGGGCAGATGTACCCGGGTTCCCATGTGGATGTCCTGGCGTCGCTGCCGACCCGCGATGAAGCGTTGTCGATGCTGCTCAGCGTCATGGTCCAGCCCGCCACCATGCTGGTGCGCTTGCTGGCCGAGCCGGCCTCGCAGGTCGCCCGCGTCACCAACGCGGTCGGCCAGCAAAAGGCCGCCTGAGGCGATCAGTTCGGTTTACGAGTTTCCAATCGATAGCTGTTTCCAACTTTAGATAACAGAGGTAATCACGATGTCCCTTTCCAACGAGCAGATCATCGAAGCGATCAGCAGCAAGACCCTCGTCGAGGTGATGGAGCTGGTCAAGGCGATGGAAGAGAAGTTCGGCGTGTCCGCCGCCGCCCCGGTGGCCGTTGCCGCCGGTCCGGCTGCCGGCGCCGGTGCCGCCGCTGCCGAAGAGCAGACCGAGTTCACCGTCAACCTGAAGTCCGCCGGCGACAAGAAGGTCGAGGTCATCAAGGTGGTCCGCGCGATCACCGGCCTGGGCCTGAAGGAAGCCAAGGACCTGACCGAAGCCGGTGGCGCGGTCAAGGAAGGCGTTTCGAAGGAAGAAGCTGCCAAGTTCCAGAAGGACCTGGAAGCGGCCGGCGCCACGGTCGAAGTGAAGTAAGCGGTCCTTGCGTCGCCAGCGGTAAGGGCGACCAGCCGAGGCTGGGGGCGAAAGCCCCCGGCCTTTGGCCGTTGTTGCAGTACCCGAAAACTGACACGAGTCGACAGTCGGAAGTAGCGGGAGAAGGCGTGCTGGTGCCGGCAATACCAGCGACTTCCCACTGGCGATTCTCCCCCGGACCGGCGCTGCCGGTTCAGCCTGGGCCGCGGACGCGCGGTCCACAGATGCCCCAAAGGTGTAGCTCCCCATGACGACATCCTCGCACCAGTCGAATTATTCGTTCACCGAGAAAAAGCGGGTCCGCAAGGACTTCGGCAAGCGCGGCTCGATCCTCGAAGTGCCGTTCCTGCTCGCGATCCAGGTCGACTCCTACCGCGAATTCCTGCAGGCCGACACCGATCCGGCCAAGCGCGCCGACCGCGGCCTGCACGCCGCGCTCAAGTCGGTGTTCCCGATCGTCAGCTACAACGGCTACGCGGCCCTCGAGTACGTCGGCTACAAGCTCGGCGACCCGGTGTTCGACGAGCGCGAGTGCCGCCAGCGCGGCATGAGCTACGGCGCGCCGCTGCGCGTGACCGTGCGCCTGGTGATCTACGACCGCGAGTCGTCGAGCAAGGCGATCAAGTACGTGAAGGAGCAGGAGGTCTACATGGGCGAGATCCCGCTCATGACCGACAACGGCACCTTCATCGTCAACGGCACCGAGCGCGTCATCGTCTCGCAGCTGCACCGCTCGCCGGGCGTGTTCTTCGACCACGACCGCGGCAAGACCCATTCGTCGGGCAAGCTGCTGTTCTCTGCCCGCGTGATCCCGTACCGCGGCTCGTGGCTGGACTTCGAGTTCGACCCGAAGGACGCGCTGTTCACCCGCATCGACCGCCGCCGCAAGCTGCCGGTCAGCGTGCTGCTGCGCGCGCTGGGCTACAACAACGAAGAGATGTTGAACGAGTTCTTCGAGATCAACACCTTCCACATCGACCCGGAAGAGGGCGTGCAGCTGGCGCTGGTGCCCGAGCGCCTGCGCGGCGAGACCCTGGACTTCGACCTGGCCGATGGTGACCACGTCATCGTCGAGGCCGGCAAGCGCATCACCGCGCGCCACGTCAAGCAGCTCGCCGACTCGGGCATCGCCGCGCTGGCCGTGCCGGACAGCTACCTGGTCGGCCGCATCCTGTCCCATGACGTGATCGAGGCCGAGACCGGCGAACTGCTGGCCGCCGCCAACGACGAGATCACCGAGGAGACGCTGGAAGCCTTCCGCAAGGCCGGCATCGACGGCATCGGCACGATCTGGGTCAACGACCTGGACCGCGGCGCCTACCTGTCCAACACCCTGCGTATCGACAGCACCAAGACCCAGCTCGAAGCGCTGGTCGAGATCTACCGCATGATGCGTCCCGGCGAGCCGCCGACCAAGGACGCCGCGCAGAACCTGTTCCACAACCTGTTCTTCACCTTCGAGCGCTACGACCTGTCGACCGTCGGCCGGATGAAGTTCAACCGCCGCATCGGCCGCAAGGAAGTCACTGGCGCGCCGATCCTGTACGACGCGCGCTATTTCTCCGAGCGCAAGGACGAGGATTCGGCGCGGATGCGCGAGGAATACGGCGACATGTCCGACATCCTCGACGTGATCAAGGTGCTGACCGAGATCCGCAACGGCCGTGGCACCGTCGACGACATCGACCACCTCGGCAACCGCCGCGTGCGTTCGGTCGGCGAGATGGCCGAGAACGTGTTCCGCGTCGGCCTGGTGCGCGTGGAGCGCGCCGTGCGCGAGCGCCTGACCATGGCCGAGGCCGATGGCCTGACCCCGCAGGAACTGATCAACGCCAAGCCGGTCGCGGCGGCGGTGAAGGAGTTCTTCGGTTCGTCGCAGCTGTCGCAGTTCATGGACCAGAACAACCCGCTGTCCGAGGTCACCCACAAGCGCCGCGTCTCCGCGCTTGGCCCGGGCGGCCTAACCCGCGAGCGCGCCGGCTTCGAGGTGCGCGACGTGCACCCGACGCATTACGGTCGTGTCTGCACCATCGAGACCCCTGAAGGCCCGAACATCGGCCTGATCAACTCGCTGGCCGTGTTCGCGCGGACCAACAAGTACGGCTTCCTCGAGACGCCGTACCGCAAGGTCGTGAACGGCAAGGTCACCGACGACGTCGAGTACCTGTCGGCGATCGAGGAGAACGAGTACGTCATCGCCCAGGCCAACGCGCCGCAGGACGACAAGGGCAACATGACCGCCCAGTTCGTCGACTGCCGCTTCCAGGGCGAGTCGCTGCTCAAGCCGCCGAGCGAGGTGGACTTCATGGACGTTTCGCCCATGCAGACCGTGTCGGTCGCAGCGGCCTTGGTGCCGTTCCTGGAGCACGACGACGCCAACCGCGCGCTGATGGGCGCCAACATGCAGCGCCAGGCCGTGCCGACGTTGCGTGCGCAGAAGCCGCTGGTCGGCACTGGCATCGAGCGCGCCGTGGCGCGCGACTCGGGCGTGACGGTGAACGCGCGCCGCGGCGGCGTGATCGAGCAGATCGACGCCGGCCGCGTCGTGGTCAAGGTCAATGAAGACGAGATTTCCGGCGAGCACGATGCCGGCGTCGACATCTACAACCTGATCAAGTACACGCGCTCCAACCAGAACACCTGCATCAACCAGACCCCGCTGGTCAACGTGGGCGACACGGTCGCGCGCGGCGACGTGCTGGCCGACGGCCCCTCGACCGACATCGGCGAGCTGGCTTTGGGCCAGAACATGCTGGTCGCGTTCATGCCGTGGAACGGCTACAACTTCGAGGACTCGATCCTGCTCTCCGAGCGGGTGGTGATGGAGGATCGCTACACCACGATCCACATCGAGGAACTCACCGTCCAGGCGCGCGACACCAAGCTCGGGCCGGAGGAGATCTCCGCCGACATCCCGAACGTCTCCGAGCAGGCCCTGAACCGCCTCGACGAGAGCGGCGTGGTCTACATCGGCGCCGAAGTGCGCGCCGGCGACATCCTGGTCGGCAAGGTCACGCCGAAGGGCGAGTCGCAGCTGACCCCGGAAGAGAAGCTGCTGCGCGCGATCTTCGGCGAGAAGGCCTCCGACGTGAAGGACAGCTCGCTGCGCGTGCCGCCGGGCATGGACGGCGTGGTCATCGACGTGCAGGTCTTCACCCGCGACGGCATCGAGAAGGACAAGCGTGCCAAGCAGATCGAAGAGAGCGAGATCAAGCACGTCAAGAAGGACTTCGACGACCAGTTCCGCATCCTCGAAAGCGCCATCTACGCCCGCCTGCGCGGGCAGCTGCTGGGCAAGGTCGCCAACGGCGGCGCCGGCTTGAAGAAGGGCGAGACGGTCAGCAGCCTGGTCCTCGACGGCCTGCCGAAGAAGGAATGGTTCAACCTGCGCATGAAGGACGAGGACGCGTCCGAGGCGATCGAGCGCGCGCAGATGCAGATCGAGGCGCACCAGAAGGAGTTCGAACGCCGCTTCCAGGACAAGCGCGGCAAGATCACCCAGGGCGACGACCTCGCCCCGGGCGTGCTGAAGATGGTCAAGGTGTACCTGGCGGTGAAGCGCCGTATCCAGCCGGGCGACAAGATGGCCGGCCGCCACGGCAACAAGGGCGTGGTGTCGACCATCGTGCCGGTGCAGGACATGCCGCACATGGCCAACGGCGAGACCGTGGACATCGTGCTCAACCCGCTGGGCGTGCCGAGCCGAATGAACATCGGCCAGATCCTCGAGGTGCACCTGGGCTGGGCCGCCAAGGGCCTGGGCCGGAAGATCGACGAGATGCTGCAGGCGCAGGCCAAGATCGCCGAGCTGCGCAAGTTCCTCGACGAGATCTACAACCACGACGGCAAGCTGCACGGCCAGCGCGTCGACCTGAAGCAGTTCTCCGACGAGGAACTGCTGACGCTCGCGCGCAACCTGACCGACGGCGTGCCGATGGCCACCCCGGTGTTCGACGGTGCGACCGAGGCCGAGATCAAGAAGATGCTCGCCCTCGCCGACCTGCCGTCCAGCGGCCAGGCGCAGTTGTACGACGGGCGCACCGGCGAGGCGTTCGAGCGCAAGGTGACCGTGGGCTACATGCACATGCTCAAGCTCAACCACCTGGTCGACGACAAGATGCACGCGCGTTCCACCGGCCCGTACTCGCTGGTCACCCAGCAGCCGTTGGGCGGCAAGGCGCAGTTCGGCGGCCAGCGCTTCGGCGAGATGGAAGTCTGGGCGCTGGAAGCCTACGGCGCGGCCTACACCCTGCAGGAAATGCTGACGGTGAAGTCCGACGACGTGCAGGGCCGCAACCAGATGTACAAGAACATCGTCGACGGCGAACACGAAATGGTCGCCGGCATGCCGGAGTCGTTCAACGTGCTGGTCAAGGAAATCCGCTCGCTGGCCATCAACATGGAGCTGGAAGAGCACTGAGGGTCTGGGAGCTGGGGACTAGGGGCTAAGAGCAGCGATCCGCGCTTTTCAGCCCCCAGGTCCCGGATCCCAGCCCCCTGTTCCCCTCTTTCCGCTCCCGGAGAATCCAAATGAAAGACCTTCTGAACCTGTTCAACCAGCAGCGCCCGGCGCTCGACTTCGACGCGATCAAGATCGCGCTGGCCTCGCCGGACCTGATCCGCTCGTGGTCGTTCGGCGAAGTCAAGAAGCCCGAGACGATCAACTACCGCACCTTCAAGCCCGAGCGCGACGGCCTGTTCTGCGCCGCCATCTTCGGGCCGGTGAAGGACTACGAGTGCCTGTGCGGCAAGTACAAGCGCATGAAGCACCGCGGCGTGGTGTGCGAGAAGTGCGGCACCGAAGTGACGCTGGCCAAGGTGCGCCGCGAGCGCATGGGCCACATCGACCTGGCCAGCCCGGTCGCGCACATCTGGTTCCTCAAGTCGCTGCCGTCGCGCATCGGCCTGATGCTGGACATGACCCTGCGCGACATCGAGCGCATCCTGTACTTCGAGGCGTTCGTCGTCACCGAGCCGGGCCTGACCCCGCTCGAGCGCGGCCAGCTGCTCAACGAAGAGCAGTTCATGCAGATGCGCCAGGAACACGGCGACGACTTCGACGCCGCCATGGGCGCCGAGGCCGTGTTCGACCTGCTGCGCACGATCGACCTGCAGGCCGAGATGGTGCACCTGAAGGAAGAGATCGCCGCCACGGGCTCGGAGACCAAGCTCAAGCGCCTCACCAAGCGCATCAAGCTGGTCGAGGCCTTCCTCGAGTCGGGCAACCGCCCCGAGTGGATGGTCATGACCGTGCTGCCGGTGCTGCCGCCGGACCTGCGCCCGCTGGTCCCGCTGGACGGTGGCCGCTTCGCGACCTCCGACCTCAACGACCTGTACCGCCGCGTCATCAACCGCAACAACCGCCTGCGCCGCCTGCTCGAGCTCAACGCGCCCGACATCATCGTGCGCAACGAGAAGCGCATGCTGCAGGAGTCGGTGGACGCGCTGATGGACAACGGCCGCCGCGGCCGCGCCATCACCGGCACCAACAAGCGCCCGCTCAAGTCGCTGGCCGACATGATCAAGGGCAAGCAGGGCCGCTTCCGCCAGAACCTGCTCGGCAAGCGCGTCGACTACTCGGGCCGTTCGGTCATCGTGGTCGGCCCGACCCTGCGCCTGCACGAGTGCGGCCTGCCGAAGAAGATGGCGCTGGAGCTGTTCAAGCCCTTCATCTTCGCCAAGCTGCAGCGCCGCGGCCTGGCGACCACAATCAAGGCCGCCAAGAAGCTGGTCGAGCGCGAAGAAGCCGAGGTGTGGGACATCCTGGAAGAGGTGATCCGCGAGCATCCGGTGCTGCTCAACCGCGCCCCGACCCTGCATCGCCTGGGCATCCAGGCGTTCGAGCCGGTGCTGATCGAAGGCAAGGCCATCCAGCTGCACCCGCTGGTCTGCACCGCGTTCAACGCCGACTTCGACGGTGACCAGATGGCCGTCCACGTCCCGCTTTCGCTGGAAGCCCAGCTGGAAGCGCGCGCGCTGATGATGGCGTCCAACAACATCCTGTCGCCGGCCAACGGCGAGCCGATCATCGTGCCGTCGCAGGACGTGGTGCTGGGCCTGTACTACATGACCCGCGCGCTGGAGAACACCAACGGCGAGGGCATGGTGTTCGCCAACGTCGCCGAGGTGAAGCGCGCGTTCGACAACAAGGCCGCCGGCCTGCATGCCAAGGTCAAGGTGCGCATCACCGAGACCGTGACCGACGAGGAAGGCAACAAGCAGAAGAAGACCTCGATCGTGGACACCACGGTCGGGCGCGCGCTGCTGGCCGAGATCCTGCCCGAGGGCCTGCCGTTCGCGCTGGCCAACGTCGAGCTGACCAAGAAGAACATCAGCCGCCTGATCAACTCCTGCTACCGCATGCTGGGGCTGAAGGACACGGTCGTGTTCGCCGACCAGCTGATGTACACCGGCTTCGCGTACGCCACGCGCGCCGGCGTGTCGATCGGCATCGACGACATGATCATCCCGGAGAAGAAGAAGGGCATCCTCGACGAGGCCGAGGCCGAGGTCGTGGAGATCCAGCAGCAGTACCAGTCGGGCCTGGTCACCGCCGGCGAGCGCTACAACAAGGTCGTCGACATCTGGTCGCGCACCAACGAGCGCGTCGCCCAGGAAATGATGAAGACCATCGGCACCGAGACGGTGACCAACGCCAAGGGCGAGCAGGTCGAGCAGAAGTCGATGAACTCGGTCTACATCATGGCCGACTCCGGCGCCCGTGGTTCGCAGGCGCAGATCCGCCAGCTGGCGGGCATGCGCGGCCTGATGGCGCGTCCGGACGGCTCGATCATCGAGACCCCGATCACCGCGAACTTCCGCGAAGGCCTCAACGTCCTGCAGTACTTCATCTCGACCCACGGCGCCCGAAAGGGCCTCGCGGACACCGCGCTCAAGACCGCCAACTCCGGTTACCTGACCCGTCGCCTGGTCGACGTGGCCCAGGACGTGGTGATCACCGAGGACGACTGCGGCACGCTCGCGGGCCTGACCATGACCCCGATCGTCGAAGGCGGCGACGTGGTCGAGCCGCTGCGCGACCGCGTGCTGGGCCGCATCGTGGCCGAGGACGTGTTCGTCCCGGGCGAGGACGAGGATCCGATCGTCACCCGCAACACGCTGCTCGACGAATCCTGGGTGCGCAAGCTCGAGGACGCCGGCGTGCAGTCGATCAAGGTGCGTTCGACGATCACCTGCGAATCCTCCTTCGGCGTCTGCGCCAACTGCTACGGCCGCGACCTGGGCCGCGGCCACATCGTCAACCACGGCGAGGCCGTGGGCGTGGTGGCCGCGCAGTCGATCGGCGAGCCGGGCACCCAGCTGACCATGCGTACGTTCCACATCGGTGGCGCGGCGTCGCGTGCGGCGGCCATCGACAACGTGACGGTCAAGACCACCGGCTCGATCAAGTTCAACAACCTCAAGACCGTCGCGCATGCCAGTGGCCACCTGGTCGCGGTGTCGCGTTCGGGCGAGCTGTCGGTGCTCGACGCGCACGGCCGCGAGCGCGAGCGCTACAAGCTGCCCTACGGCGCCACCATCGACGTCAAGGACGGCGCAGCGGTCAAGGCCGGCCAGTCGGTCGCGCACTGGGATCCGCACAACCACCCGATCGTGTCGGAGGTCGCCGGTTTCATCCGCTTCGTCGACTTCATCGACGGCGTGACCGTGATCGAGAAGACCGACGACCTGACCGGCCTGGCCTCGCGTGAGATCACCGATCCCAAGCGTCGCGGCTCGCAGGGCAAGGACCTGCGCCCGATCGTGCGCATCGTCGACAAGAAGGGCGAGGACCTCACCATCCCCGGGACCGACCTGCCGGCGCAGTACCTGCTGCCGCCGCGCTCGATCGTCAACCTGCAGGACGGTGCCCCGGTCGGCGTCGGCGACGTGGTCACCAAGGTGCCACAGGAAGCCTCCAAGACCCGCGACATCACCGGCGGCCTGCCGCGCGTGGCCGACCTGTTCGAGGCCCGCAAGCCCAAGGACCAGGCGATCCTGGCCGAAAAGTCGGGCGTGGTCAGCTTCGGCAAGGACACCAAGGGCAAGCAGCGCCTGATCATCCGCGGCCCGGACGGCGACGAGCACGAGGAGCTGATCCCCAAGTACCGCCAGATCATCGTGTTCGAAGGCGAGCACGTGGAGAAGGGCGAGACCGTGGTGGACGGCGAGCCGAGCCCGCAGGACATCCTGCGCCTGCTGGGCGTCGAGCCGCTGGCCGTCTACCTGACCAAGGAGATCCAGGACGTCTACCGCCTGCAGGGCGTGAAGATCAACGACAAGCACATCGAGGTGATCGTCCGCCAGATGCTGCGCAAGGTCGAGATCACCGACCAGGGCGACAGCCGCTTCCTGCATGGCGAACAGGCCGAGCGCCAGCGCGTGCTCGAGGAGAACGCCAGGCTGGAGGCCAAGGGCGAGCTGCCGGCGAAGTTCGAGCCGGTGCTGCTGGGCATCACCAAGGCTTCGCTGGCGACCGAGTCGTTCATCTCCGCGGCCTCCTTCCAGGAGACCACCCGCGTGCTGACCGAGGCCGCGGTGCGCGGCACCCGCGATGGCCTGCGCGGCCTGAAGGAGAACGTGATCGTCGGGCGCCTGATTCCCGCCGGCACCGGCCTGGCGTACCATACGCAGCGCCGCAAGAACGCCTCCGGCCTCACCGACTCCGAGATGGACGCCCTGTCCGGCGCGATCGCCGGCGAGGCGGCCGCTGAAGTCGGCGAAGTCATGGCCGACGAAGCCTCCGACAACACCTGATACACCGTTAGCGGCGATCCCCTGAATGGGGTCGCCGGGTCCTCCGGGACCCACCAGATCACGAAATGAGGCGCCATGGACGCGCCTCGTGTTCGGCCCAGGAAGGGCGGGATCATGATCGCAGGCGCAGGCCGGCGACCCGAAGGGGTAGCCGGCCGGCCGGGTCCGGCTTGCGTTGACGCTAAGCGTCCGCGCCAGCTATACTTTTCCGTCTGGCAGGCCGGGGCTCACTCCGCCTGCCTTCGTTTTCACGACCGGGCCGCGGCCCGAACACAGACCCGAGACCGATGGCAACAATCAACCAGCTGGTGCGCAAGTCGCGCAGTCCCGAGACCTACCAGAGCAATTCGCCCGCGCTGGCGAACTGCCCGCAGCGTCGCGGGGTTTGCACCCGCGTCTACACCACCACCCCGAAGAAGCCGAACTCGGCCCTGCGCAAGGTGGCCAAGGTGCGCCTGACCAACGGTTACGAAGTCATCTCGTACATCGGCGGCGAAGGCCACAACCTGCAGGAGCACTCCGTGGTGCTGATCCGCGGCGGCCGCGTCAAGGACCTGCCGGGCGTGCGCTACCACACCGTGCGCGGTTCGCTCGACGCCGCCGGCGTGACCAAGCGCCGCAAGAGCCGCTCCAAGTACGGCGCCAAGCGTCCGAAGGGTTGATTCGGCTGGGCGTCCAGCCCGGGAAGCATTTGCAAGGCGGGCCTTGATCCGCCATCCGGAAGAAACGGCGGGTCGAGACCCGCCCTACAGAGAAACGAGCCATGTCGCGTAAAGGAAACACCCCGCAGCGTTCGGTGCTGCCCGACCCGAAGCACGGCAGCGAGACCATCGCCCGCTTCATCAACATGGTCATGTACAGCGGCAAGAAGTCGGTCGCTGAAAAGATCGTCTACGGCGCCATGGACGTGATCGGCGAGAAGAATCCGAACCCGCTCGAAGTCGTCGAGAAGGCGCTGGGCAACATTTCGCCGTCGGTCGAGGTGAAGTCCCGCCGCGTCGGCGGCGCCACCTACCAGGTGCCGGTCGAAGTGCGCCAGTCGCGCCGCATGGCGCTGGCGATGCGCTGGCTGATCGACTCGGCGCGCAAGCGCGGCGAGAACAGCATGCCGCGCAAGCTTGCCGCCGAACTGATCGATGCCTCGGAAAACCGTGGTGGCGCGATCAAGAAGCGCGAGGAAACGCACCGCATGGCCGAGGCGAACAAGGCCTTCGCGCACTACCGCTGGTGAGATAGCTCAAGGCGGCGCACGGACGTGCGCCGCAGGATGCCGGCGACGGCGTCCGCCCCGGGTGCCGCTGCGCCTCGCACGCCGCCCCCGATCCGCGACCCGGTACCGACCGGGTCGCACGACGATCCCGGAAGCCGCCGCAAGGCGGCGTCCGGCCATTTCCGGCCCTGGTCCACCGGGCACACATTACGAGAATCGCCGTGGCTCGCACCACTCCCATCGACCGTTACCGCAACTTCGGCATCATGGCCCACATCGATGCCGGCAAGACCACCACGTCCGAGCGCATCCTGTTCTACACCGGCGTCAGCCACAAGATCGGTGAAGTGCACGACGGTGCCGCCACCATGGACTGGATGGAGCAGGAGCAGGAGCGTGGCATCACCATCACGTCCGCCGCGACCACCGCGTTCTGGACCGGCATGGACAAGTCGATGCCGCAGCACCGCTTCAACATCATCGACACCCCCGGGCACGTCGACTTCACCATCGAAGTCGAGCGTTCACTGCGCGTGCTCGACGGCGCGGTGTTCGTGCTGTGCGCGGTCGGCGGCGTGCAGCCGCAGTCCGAGACCGTGTGGCGCCAGGCCAACAAGTACCAGGTGCCGCGCCTTGCGTTCGTCAACAAGATGGACCGCACCGGCGCCAACTTCGACAAGGTCGTCGGCCAGCTGCGTTCGCGCCTGGGCGCCTACGCCGTGCCGATGCAGGTGCCGGTGGGCGCCGAGGACGGCTTCGACGGCGTCATCGACCTGCTCAAGATGAAGCGCATCCACTGGGATACCGCTTCCCAGGGCACCGTGTTCGAATACGGCGAGATCCCCGCCGAGCTGGCCGAGAAGGCCGCCGAGGCGCGCTCGTTCATGGTCGAGGCCGCGGCCGAAGCCAACGAAGCGCTGATGGACAAGTACCTGGAAAGCGGCGAGCTGAGCGAAGAGGAAATCATCGCCGGCCTGCGCGAACGTACCCTGAAGGTCGAGATCGTCCCCGTGTTCTGCGGCACCGCGTTCAAGAACAAGGGCGTGCAGGCCATGCTCGATGGCGTGGTCCACCTGCTGCCGTCGCCGTCCGACCGTCCGCCGGTGCAGGGCATCGACGAGAACGAGAAGGAAGACACCCGCACGGCCGACGACAAGGCGCCGTTCTCCGCGCTCGCGTTCAAGATCATGACCGACCCGTTCGTCGGTTCGCTGACGTTCTTCCGCGTGTACTCGGGCGTGCTCAACTCCGGCGACCAGGTCTACAACCCGGTCAAGTCGAAGAAGGAGCGCGTGGGCCGCATCCTGCAGATGCACTCCAACGATCGCAACGAGATCAAGGAAGTGCGCGCCGGCGACATCGCCGCGGCCGTGGGCCTGAAGGACGTGACCACCGGCGACACGCTGTGCGCCCAGGACCACGTCATCACGCTCGAGCGCATGACGTTCCCGGAGCCGGTCATCTCGATGGCCGTGGAGCCCAAGACCAAGTCCGACCAGGAAAAGATGGGCATCGCGCTCGGTCGACTGGCGCAGGAGGATCCGTCCTTCCGCGTGCGCACCGACGAGGAATCCGGCCAGACCATCATCGCCGGCATGGGCGAGTTGCACCTGGACATCCTGGTCGACCGCATGAAGCGCGAGTTCAACGTCGAGGCCAACGTCGGCAAGCCGCAGGTCGCCTATCGCGAGACCATCCGCAAGACGGTCAAGTCCGAAGGCAAGTTCGTGCGCCAGTCGGGCGGCAAGGGCCAGTTCGGCCACGTGTGGCTGGAGATCTCGCCGCAGGAGCCGGGCGTCGGCTACGAGTTCGAGAACGCCATCGTCGGCGGCGTGGTGCCGAAGGAATACATCCCGGCCGTCGACAAGGGCATCCAGGAAGCGATGGCCAGCGGCATCCTCGCCGGTTATCCGATCGTTGACGTCAAGGTGAAGCTGTACGACGGCTCGTACCACGAGGTCGACTCGTCGGAAATGGCGTTCAAGATCGCCGGCTCCATGGGCTTCAAGGAAGGTTTCGGCAAGGCCAGCCCGGTCCTGCTCGAACCGGTCATGAAGGTCGAGATCGTCACGCCCGAGGATTACCTCGGCGACGTGATGGGCGACGTCAGCCGTCGCCGCGGCATCCTGCAGGGCCAGGACGACAGCCCGACGGGCAAGATCATCAACGCGATGATCCCGCTGGGCGAAATGTTCGGCTATGCCACGACGCTGCGCTCGATGTCGCAGGGCCGTGCCACCTACACGATGGAGTTCGACCACTACGCGGAAGCGCCGGCGAACATCGCCGAGACGGTCACCAAGAAGTAAATCGTGATTCGGGATTCGGGATTCGTGATTCGAAAGAGCGCGGATCCCGCTTTCACCAATCACCAATTACCAATCACGAATCACGGAGTTCAAACCAATGGCCAAGGGTAAGTTCGAGCGCACCAAGCCCCACGTGAACGTGGGCACGATCGGTCACGTGGACCACGGGAAGACGACGCTGACGGCGGCGCTGACGAAGATCGGCGCGGAACGTTTCGGTGGCGAGTTCAAGGCCTACGACCAGATCGACATGGCGCCGGAAGAGAAGGCGCGCGGGATCACGATTTCGACCTCGCACGTGGAATACGAGTCCCCGACGCGCCACTACGCGCACGTGGACTGCCCGGGCCACGCCGACTACGTGAAGAACATGATCACGGGTGCGGCGCAGATGGACGGCGCGATCCTGGTGTGCTCGGCCGCTGACGGCCCGATGCCGCAGACGCGCGAGCACATCCTGCTGGCCCGCCAGGTGGGCGTGCCGTACATCGTGGTCTACCTGAACAAGGCGGACATGGTGGACGACGCCGAGCTGATGGAGCTGGTGGAGATGGAAGTCCGCGAGCTGCTGAGCAAGTACGAGTTCCCGGGCGACGACACCCCGATCGTGAAGGGTTCGGCGCTCAAGGCGCTGGAAGGCGACCAGTCGGAGATCGGCGTGCCGTCGGTGCTGGCGCTGGTGGAGGCGCTGGACACGTGGATCCCGGAGCCGGAGCGCGACGTGGACAAGTCGTTCCTGATGCCGGTCGAGGACGTGTTCTCGATTTCCGGTCGTGGCACGGTGGTGACCGGTCGCATCGAGCGCGGGATCATCAAGGTGGGCGACGAGATCGAGATCGTCGGCATCCGCCCGACGCAGAAGACCACGGTCACGGGCGTGGAGATGTTCCGCAAGCTGCTGGACCAGGGCCAGGCGGGCGACAACGCGGGCCTGCTGCTGCGCGGCACCAAGCGCGACGACGTGGAGCGCGGCCAGGTGCTGGCCAAGCCGGGCAGCATCACCCCGCACACGGACTTCGAGGCCGAGGTGTACGTGCTGAGCAAGGACGAGGGCGGTCGCCACACGCCGTTCTTCAAGGGCTACCGGCCGCAGTTCTACTTCCGGACCACGGATATCACCGGTGCGGTGACGCTGCCGGAGGGCACGGAGATGGTGATGCCGGGCGACAACGTGAAGATGGCGGTGCAGCTGATCAACCCGGTGGCGATGGACGAAGGCCTGCGTTTCGCGATCCGCGAAGGCGGCCGGACGGTCGGCGCCGGCGTGGTGGCGAAGATCGTCAAGTGACGATTGGCCAGCCCGGCGCCTAGGCGCCGGGCGCCAGCCAATCGCCATCCCCGAGCGCTCTAGTCGGGGATCCAGCGGTTGGCGCCATACCCGAGCGATCCAGCCGGGAATCCAGCTTCAAGACTCCCGGCACCCAGGAGCCGGGAACCGGAAAACCGATCAAAACGGGCTTGCAATGATTTTGCCCGTCCAGCTATAATGTTTGACTACTTCGCGGATTGCCCATGCGGCGCTTCGCGAAGACCGCGAAATGAGGCGCCGGATGCGCTTCGTTTTCGCCAGACACGGAAATGTCGCGTGGCAGAGCTCCACCCGCCCCGAAGTTCTTCGGGGCATACAGGGAGGGGCCAGCCGTCGCGTCTGCGATTCCCAAGTCTGGCGGACCGGGTGACCGGTCCGCTCTTTTGTTCAGGATACTGCCGAAGCTTGGATGTTGGCATCGGCAAGTCATTGTTTCCACGGGGTTTTGCGCATCCAGCCGCAAAACCTGTCGCTCTTTCAACGAAGGAACCTCCGTCATGGCGGACCAAAAGATCCGGATCCGGCTCAAGGCGTTCGATCATCGCCTGATCGACCGTTCGGCCAGCGAGATCGTCGAAACGGCCAAGCGGACCGGCGCGCAGGTGCGCGGCCCGATCCCGCTGCCGACCAAAATCGAGCGCTACACCATCCTGACGTCGCCGCACGTCGACAAGGACGCTCGCGACCAGTACGAAACCCGCACGCACAAGCGCGTGCTCGACATCGTCGACCCCAACGACAAGACCGTGGACGCGCTGATGAAGCTCGAACTCGCGGCTGGCGTCGACGTCCAGATCAAACTGACCTGAGGCCCGGACCATGACCGCGAAGAAATATTCGTTGGGCATCGTCGGTCGCAAGGCCGGCATGAGCCGCATCTTCACCGAGGATGGCGTGTCCATTCCGGTGACGCTGATCGAGGCGACCCCGAACCGCATCACCCAGGTGAAGACCCAGGAAACCGACGGCTACAGCGCCGTGCAGGTTGCCGTTGGCGTCAAGCGCGCCGCGCTGGTCAACAAGCCCGAATCCGGCCACCTGGCCAAGGCCAAGGTCGAAGCCGGCCGTGGCCTGTGGGAGCTGCGCGTCGCCGACGACAAGATCGCCGACTTCAGCGTCGGCGGCGAGATCAAGGCCGACATCTTCGAGGTCGGCCAGATCGTCGACGTCGAGGGCGTGACCAAGGGCAAGGGCTTCCAGGGCACGATCAAGCGCTGGAACTTCAAGATGGGCGACGCGACGCACGGCAACTCGCTGTCGCATCGTGCGCCGGGCTCGATCGGCCAGCGCCAGACGCCCGGCCGTGTTTTCCCGGGCAAGAAGATGTCCGGCCACATGGGTGCCGTGCGCCAGAGCACGCAGCGCCTCGAAGTGGTCCGGGTCGATGCCGAGCGCGGCCTGATCGCGATCAAGGGCGCCGTGCCTGGCGCGCCGGGCGGCGACGTGATCGTCCGTCCGTCGAGCAAGGCATAAGGAGAGACGACGATGGAACTTGCCATCAGAAATAGCAAAGAGAAGCTGTCGGTTTCCGACGCCGTGTTCGGCCGCGAATTCAGCGAGGACCTGGTCCACCAGGTGGTCGTTGCCTACCGCAACGCGGGTCGTGCCGGCACCAAGGCGCAGAAGACGCGCTCGGAAGTCAACGGCACCACCAAGAAGTCGAAGAAGCAGAAGGGCGGCGGTGCGCGTCATGGCGCGCTGACGGCCCCGATCTTCGTCGGTGGCGGCGTGACGTTCGCGGCCAAGCCGCGCAGCTTCGCGCAGAAGGTCAACCGCAAGATGTACCGCGCCGCGATCGCGGCGATCCTGTCGGAACTCAACCGCCAGGGCCGCCTGACGATCGTCGAGGCGTTCGACGTCGAGGCGAGCAAGACCAGTGACCTGGTGTCGAAGCTGAAGGATTTCGAACTCGGCCGCCGGCCGCTGATCGTGACCGAAGAGGCCTCCGAGCACCTGTACCTGTCCGCGCGCAACCTGCCGTACGTCGAAGTCCGCGACGTGCAGGGCCTGGACCCGGTGGCGCTGGTCAGCGCCGACAGCGTCCTGGTCACCAGCGACGCGGTGAAGAAGATCGAGGAGTGGCTGGCATGAACGACGCCAAGCTCTACAGCGTGATCCGTGCGCCGCGCGTGTCCGAAAAGACCGCGCGCCTGCAGGAAGTTTCCAACCAGTACGCGTTCGAAGTCGCCAAGACGGCGACCAAGGCCGACATCAAGTCGGCCGTCGAGCAGATTTTCAGCGTCGAGGTCCAGGCGGTGAACGTGGTGAACGTGAAAGGCAAGAACAAGGCCTTCCGCAACCGCCAGGGCACCCGTGGCGACTGGCGCAAGGCGTACGTGACGCTGGCCGACGGCCAGTCGATCGACGTGATGACGGTCAAGGCCTGAGGACGGACCGATGCCATTGATGACATTCAAACCCACTTCCGCCGGCCGCCGCAGCGCGGTGCGCGTGGTCACGCCCGACCTGCACAAGGGTGCGCCGCATGCGCCCCTGCTCGAGAAGCAGAGCAAGTCCGGCGGCCGCAACCACCACGGCCGGATCACCACCCGCCACATCGGCGGTGGCCACAAGCAGCATTACCGCATCATCGACTTCAAGCGCGACAAGGAAGGCATCCCGGCGCGCGTGGAGCGGATCGAATACGATCCCAACCGCACCGCGCACATCGCGCTGCTGTGCTATGTCGATGGCGAGCGCCGTTACATCATCGCGCCCAAGGGCCTGAAGGCCGGTGACCAGGTGATCGCGGGCATCGATGCGCCGATCAAGACCGGCAACACGCTGCCGCTGCGCAACATCCCGGTCGGTTCCACCGTGCACTGCATCGAGATGAAACCGGGCAAGGGTGCGCAGATCGCGCGCGCGGCCGGTGCCGGCGTGCAGCTGGTCGCTCGTGAAGGCGTCTACGCGACGCTGCGCCTGCGTTCGGGCGAGATGCGCCGCGTTCCGTCCGAGTGCCGCGCCACCATCGGCGAAGTCGGCAACGTCGAGCACAACCTCGAGAAGCTGGGCAAGGCCGGCGCCAGCCGCTGGCGCGGCGTCAAGCCGACCGTCCGCGGCGCGGCAATGAACCCGGTCGACCATCCGCACGGCGGTGGCGAGGCCAAGGCCGGCCAGGGCAACCCGCACCCGGTTACCCCGTGGGGCGTGCCGACCAAGGGCTACAAGACCCGCCACAACAAGCGGACGCAGCAGTTCATCGTGCGCGATCGCAGGAGCTGATAGACCATGGCACGTTCACTCAAGAAGGGCCCCTTCACCGACCATCACCTGGTCAAGAAGGTGGAGGCGGCGAGCAACACCAAGCGGCCGATCAAGACCTGGTCGCGGCGCTCGATGATCCTGCCGGAGATGGTGGGTTACACGATTGCCGTGCACAACGGCAGGAACCATGTCCCGGTGCTGGTCAACGAGAACATGGTCGGCCACAAGCTCGGCGAGTTCGCCCTGACCAGGACCTTCAAGGGTCATGGCGGCGACAAGAAGTCGAAGTAAGGGGATGACGACCATGTCCAACCAGAACGAGGCGAAGGCGATCCTGCGTACCGCCCGCATCTCCCCGCAGAAGGCCCGCCTGGTCGCCGACCAGGTGCGTGGCCTGTCCGCCGAGCGCGCCGTCAACCTGCTGAAGTTTTCCGACAAGAAAGCCGCCCACCTGATCAAGAAGGTGGTGGAGTCGGCGATCGCCAACGCCGAGAACAACCAGGGCGCGGACGTCGACGAGCTGAAGGTCAAGACCATCATGGTCGACGAAGGTCCGACGCTGAAGCGTTTCATGGCGCGCGCCAAGGGTCGCGGCACCCGCATCCTGAAGCGCACCAGCCACATCACCGTCGTCGTCGGCGAGGGGAAGTAACTCATGGGTCATAAAGTTCATCCGACCGGTATCCGCCTGGGCATTTCCAAGGACTGGAACTCCAAGTGGTATGCCGGCAAGAAGGAATACGCCGGTTATCTCGCCGCCGACCTGAAGGTCCGCGAGATGCTGCGCAAGAAGCTGGCTTCGGCCGGTATCAGCCGCATCACGATCGAGCGTCCGGCCAAGACCGCGCGCGTGACGATCCACACCGCCCGCCCGGGCGTGGTGATCGGCAAGCGCGGCGAGGACATCGAGAAGCTGCGCAAGGAAGTGACCGACCTGATGGGCGTCCCGGCGCACATCAACGTCACCGAGGTCCGCAAGCCCGAGCTCGACGCGCAGCTGGTCGCCGAGTCGATCGCGCAGCAGCTCGAGCGCCGCATCATGTTCCGCCGCGCGATGAAGCGCGCCGTCGGCAACGCGATGCGCCTGGGCGCGCTGGGCATCAAGGTCAACGTCGCCGGCCGCCTCAACGGCGCCGAGATCGCGCGCTCGGAGTGGTATCGCGAAGGCCGCGTGCCGCTGCATACCCTGCGCGCCGACGTCGACTACGGCTTCGCCGAGGCCAAGACCACCTACGGAATCATCGGCATCAAGACCTGGGTCTACAAGGGCGAGATCTTCGACTTCGCCCAGGTTGGCCAGGAAAAGCAGGACGACACGCCGCGTGGTGATCGCGGCGACCGTGAGCGTCCGCGCGGACCGCGTCGTGACCGCGAGGCGAGGGACTGATCATGTTGCAACCCAAGCGAACCAAGTACCGCAAGATGCACAAGGGCCGCAATGACGGCCTGGCCTGGAGCGGCAATCTCGTCAGTTTCGGCGAGTACGGCCTCAAGGCCACGCAGACTGGCCAGATCACCGCACGCCAGATCGAGGCCGCGCGCCGTTCGATCAGCCGCTACGTCAAGCGCGGCGGAAAGATGTGGATCCGCGTGTTCCCCGACAAGCCGATCACCAAGAAGCCGATCGAAGTCCGCATGGGCTCGGGCAAGGGCGCCGTGGAATTCTGGGTCGCCCAGATCCAGCCCGGCCGCATGATCTACGAGATCGAGGGCGTCGACGAGGCGACCGCGCGCGAGGCATTCCGCCTGGCCGCCGCCAAGCTCTCGATCACCACCACTTTCGTGACCCGGACGGTGCGCTGATGGAACTCAAGGAACTCCGCGGGAAGTCGGCCGACGAGCTGAAGGCCCACATGGTCGAGCTGCAGAAGGAGCAGTTCTCGCTGCGCATGCAGAAGGCCACCGGCCAGCTCGCCAAGACCCACGACGTGCGCCGCGTCCGCCGCGAGATCGCGCGCGTCAACACGCTGCTCGGCACGAAGCAGTAAGGAACCATGACCATGGACAACATTGATAAAAAGCAGCGCACGGTCGAAGGCCGCGTGGTCAGCAACAAGATGGACAAGACGGTGACGGTGCTCGTCGAGCGCCAGGTCAAGCACGCGCTGTACGGCAAGTACATCCGCCGTTCGAGCAAGCTGCACGCCCACGACGCCGACAACAGCTGCAACGAAGGCGACGTCGTCCGGGTGACGGAGATCGCGCCGATGTCGAAGACCAAGAACTGGCGCGTGGTCGAGATCGTCTCGCGCGCGGCCGAATAAGAGGAGGCTGAACCATGATCCAGATGCAAAGCCACCTCGACGTGGCAGACAACTCCGGCGCCAAGGAAGTGATGTGCATCAAGGTGCTCGGCGGCTCCAAGCGCCGCTACGCCGGCATCGGCGACATCATCAAGGTATCGATCAAGGACGCGATCCCGCGCGGCAAGGTCAAGAAGGGCGAGGTCTACGACGCCGTCGTGGTGCGCACCCGCAAGGGCGTCCGCCGCGCCGATGGCTCGCTGATCCGCTTCGACGGCAACGCCGCGGTGTTGCTCAACAACAAGCACGAGCCGATCGGCACGCGCATCTTCGGGCCCGTGACCCGTGAACTGCGTTCCGAGAAGTTCATGAAGATCGTCTCGCTCGCACCTGAAGTGCTCTGAGCGGAGGAAGCAGACATGAACCGTATCAAGAAGGGTGACCGCGTGATCGTCACCGCCGGCAAGGACAAGGGCAAGCAGGGCGACGTGGTGCGCGTCATGGGCGACAAGGTCGTCGTGTCGAACATCAACCTGGTCAAGCGCCACACCAAGCCGAACCCGCAGGCAAACCAGCCCGGCGGCGTGATCGAGCGCGAGGCGCCGATCCACGCGTCCAACGTGATGCATTTCAACCCTGCCTCGGGCAAGGGCGAGCGCATCGGTACCAAGGTCCTCGAGGATGGACGCCGCCTGCGCGTGTTCCGCTCGAGTGGTGAGGCCATCTGATCAGGTGCGCCTGACATCTGAGGAATGCTGAAATGAATACCCGTCTGGAAAAGTTCTACAAGGATGAGGTGGTGCCGAAGCTCATGGAGAAGTTCGGCTACACCAACCCGATGCAGGTGCCGCGCCTGGCCAAGATCACGCTCAACATGGGCGTGGGCGAGGCCGCGACCAACAAGAAGGTGCTCGAGAACGCGGTTGCCGACATGGCGAAGGTCTCCGGCCAGAAGCCGATCGTGACCAAGTCGCGCGTCTCGGTGGCGTCGTTCAAGATCCGTGACGGCTGGCCGATCGGCTGCAAGGTCACCCTGCGCCGCTCGAAGATGTACGAGTTCCTCGATCGCCTGGTGAACGTGTCGCTGCCGCGCGTGCGCGACTTCCGCGGCGTGTCGGGCCGTTCGTTCGACGGCCGTGGCAACTTCAACATGGGCGTGAAGGAGCAGATCATCTTCCCGGAGATCGACTTCGACCAGGTCGACGCGCTGCGCGGCATGGACATCGCCATCACCACCACCGCCAAGACCAACGACGAGGCGCGGGCGCTGCTCGAAGCCTTCCGTTTCCCGTTCCGCTGATCCGAGGATAGAACCATGGCAAAGACTTCAATGGTCAACCGCGAGACCAAGCGGGAAAAGCTGGCGAAGAAGTTCGCCGCCAAGCGCGAGGCGCTGAAGAAGATCATCAGCGACGAAGCGACCGGCTACGACGAGAAGATGGAAGCGGTGGTCAAGCTGCAGAAGCTGCCGCGCGACTCCTCGCCCTCGCGCCAGACCACCCGCTGCGCCCTGACCGGTCGTCCGCGCGCCGTGTACGCAAAGTTCGGCCTGGGCCGCAACAAGCTGCGCGAAGCCACCATGCGCGGCGACGTGCCGGGCCTGCGCAAGGCGTCCTGGTAATCCAACTGCCTCGCCATCCGGCGGGGCTCCACGAAGACGTTCGCGAAAGCGGATATCGGTGTACTCAAAGGTAATCATCCATGAGCATGACTGATCCCATCGCCGACATGCTGACCCGCATCAGGAATGCGGCGGCGGTTGGCAAGCCGACGGTGAAGATGCCGTCGTCCAGGACCAAGGTGGCCATCGCCAAGGTGTTGCAGGACGAAGGCTACATCGGCGGTTCGCGCGTGATCGAGGATGGCGCCAAGGCCGAACTCGAGATCGAGCTGAAGTATTACGAAGGCCGCCCGGTGATCGAGCGCCTGCAGCGCATTTCGCGCTCGGGCCTGCGCCAGTACCGCGGCAAGGACGCGCTGCCCAAGGTCCTCAACGGGCTGGGCATCGCCATCATCTCCACCTCGAAGGGCATCATGACCGACTCGCAGGCGCGCCAGCAGGGCGTCGGCGGTGAAGTCCTGTGCTTCGTGGCCTAAGGGAGTCATCGAAATGTCCCGAGTAGCCAAGAAGCCGATCGCCCTGCCGAAGGGTGTCGAGTTGAACGTCCAGGCCGAGAGCGTCAGCGTCAAGGGCCCGAAGGGCACGCTGTCGATCGCCAAGCCCGCCGACGTCGAGGTCAAGATCGACAACGGCCAGGCGCAGCTGTCGACCGGCGATTCCGAGAAGGTCGCCATCACCGGTACCCTGCGTGCGATCATCGCCAACATGGTGCACGGCGTGTCCGAAGGCTTCGAGCGCAAGCTCGAGCTGGTCGGCGTCGGCTACCGTGCCGCGATGCAGGGCAAGGACCTGAACCTGTCACTGGGCTTTTCGCACCCGGTGCTGTTCAAGACCCCGGACGGCATCACGATCAGCACCCCGACCCAGACCGAGGTCGTGGTCACCGGCGCCGACAAGCAGCGCGTGGGCGAGGTTGCGGCGAAGATCCGCGGCTTCCGTCCGCCGGAGCCGTACAAGGGCAAGGGCGTGAAGTACGCCGGCGAGAACATCATTCGTAAGGAAGCCAAGAAGGCCTGATCCCGCAGGGGATCACAGGGCTTTCAGCTTCCGCCAGGAGCAAGAAGATGGACAAGAGAACCGCACGCCTGCGCCGCGCCAGGTCGACCCGCGCGCATATCCGCGAACTCGGCGTGCCGCGCCTGACGGTGCTGCGCACCGGCCAGCACGTCTACGCGCAGCTGTTCAATGCCGACGGCTCGAAGGTGCTGGCCGCGGCCAGCACCACCCAGGCCGACGTCCGCGACGGCCTGAAGAGCAACAAGAACACCGAAGCCGCTGCCAGGGTCGGCCGCATCATTGCCGAGAAGGCAAAGGCCGCCGGCGTCGAGAAGGTCGCCTTCGACCGCTCCGGCTACCGCTACCACGGCCGCATCAAGGCGCTGGCCGATGCAGCGCGCGAGGGCGGCCTGCAGTTCTGATCCATCGGCAGGAGGTCATCCCTGCCGCTTGAAAACCGAGTCAAAGCCGCCATCCATGGCGAAACGCTGTTGGTTTCCTGACAGCCCGGTCGGCCATCCATGGCCGGCCGTTCGCCAAGGCGGCGCGGCAGTGCCGCGCCAAGCGCGCCTTGACTCACCCGCCGGCGCGGGTTGCGCCGGACGGCGTGGCGGGTTCCCGTCACGCCGGGGCACCCGATCCATATCCCAACAATAAGCGGCAGCAGCCGTAATCAACCTCAAAACCAGGAAACGACAATGGCAAACGAACGCGATTCGCGCGGGCGCAACAACCGCGAGGAAATCGACGACGGGATGATCGAGAAGCTCATCGCCGTCAACCGTGTCTCCAAGACCGTCAAGGGCGGTCGCCAGTTCACCTTCACCGCGCTGACGGTGGTTGGTGACGGCAACGGCAAGGTCGGCTTCGGCTACGGCAAGGCGCGTGAAGTGCCGGTCGCGATCCAGAAGTCGATGGAATATGCGCGCAAGGGCATGTCCAACGTCGAGCTCAACAACGGCACCCTGTGGCACGCGGTCAAGTCCGGCCACGGCGCGGCGCATGTGTACATGCAGCCGGCGTCCGAAGGTACCGGCGTGATCGCCGGCGGCGCGATGCGCGCCGTGCTCGAAGCGGTCGGCGTCAAGGACGTGCTGGCCAAGGCCACCGGCTCGCGCAACCCGATCAACCTGGTGCGCGCCACGCTCAAGGGCCTGACCGAAATGCATTCGCCGGCCCGCATCGCGGCCAAGCGCGGCAAGAAGGTGGAGGACCTGCACCATGGCTAAGAACGAAACCACCGGCGGCACCGTCAAGGTGCGCCTGGTCAAGGGCCTGCGCGGCTCGCAGGCGAAGCACCGCCTGTCGGTCAGGGCGCTCGGCCTCAACAAATTGAACGATGTCCGGGAACTCAAGGACAGCCCGCAGGTCCGTGGACTGATCAACAAGGTCCACTACCTCGTCCGTGTGGAGGAATAAGACATGCGCATGAACACACTTTCGCCCGCCGAGGGCGCGCGCCAGGAGCGCAAGCGCGTCGGCCGCGGCATCGGTTCGGGCCTGGGCAAGACCGCCGGCCGCGGCCACAAGGGCTCGTTCGCCCGCTCGGGCAAGGGCAAGATCAAGGCCGGCTTCGAAGGCGGCCAGATGCCGATGCACATGCGCCTGCCGAAGGTCGGTTTCCGCTCCAAGATCAAGGGCGATACCGTGCAGGTGATGCTGTACCAGCTCGACAAGCTCGAGGGCGACATCGATTTCGCCGCCCTGCGCGCCGCCAAGCTGGTCCCGGCGTCGGCCAAGCAGGCCAAGATCGTCAAGAAGGGCGAGGTTTCGAAGAAGCTCGTGCTGAAGGGACTGCTGGCCACGGCCGGCGCCCGCGCGGCGATCGAAGCCGCTGGCGGCAAGATCGAGGAGTAAGCGGCACATGGCACGAACCGGCAACGCGATGGGTGGCCTGGGCAAGTTCACGGAACTGCGCCAGCGCCTGCTGTTCGTGCTCGGCGCGTTGCTGGTCTATCGCGTCGGCTCCTACATCCCCGTTCCGGGCGTCAACCCGGACGCGATGCTGGCGCTGATGGAGCAGCAGAAGGGCACCATCGTGGACATGTTCAACATGTTCTCCGGCGGTGCGCTGTCGCGCTTCAGCCTGTTCGCGCTGAACGTGATCCCGTACATCTCGGCCTCGATCGTGATCCAGCTGCTGGTGCAGATCATGCCCAGCCTCAAGGCGATCCAGAAGGAAGGCGAGTCCGGGCGCCGCAGGATCACCCAGTGGTCGCGCATCGGCGCGATCCCGCTGGCGATCTTCCAGGCCGCGGGCATCGCCACGGCGCTGCAGAGCGGCGGCGCCACCGGCGGCATCCAGGCCGTCTACAGCCCGGGCATGGGTTTCATCATGACCGCGGTGGTCGCGCTGACCGCCGGCACGATGTTCCTGATGTGGGTGGGCGAGCAGGTGACCGAGCGCGGCGTCGGCAACGGCGTGTCGCTGATCATCTTCGCCGGCATCGTCGCCGGGCTCCCGGGTGCGGTCATCACCACCCTGGAGTCGTTCAGCAACGGCGACATGAGCGCCATCTCGCTGATCCTGATCGTGCTGGTGGTGTTCGCCTTCACCTTCTTCGTGGTGTTCGTCGAGAGCGGGCAGCGGCGGATCACGGTGAACTACGCACGGCGCCAGGGCGGGCGCGGCGCGTACATGAACCAGAGCTCGTTCCTGCCGCTCAAGCTCAACATGTCGGGCGTGATCCCGGCGATCTTCGCCTCGTCGATCATCATGTTCCCGGCCACGGTCACCACCTGGTTCGGCGGGCAGGGCAGCGGCGGCTTCCAGCTGACGCTGCAGCGCATCAGCCAGGCGCTCTCGCCGGGCGAGCCGCTGTACCTGCTGCTGTTCGCGGCGCTGATCACCGGCTTCACGTTCTTCTACACGGCGCTGGTCTTCAACTCGCAGGAAACCGCCGACAACCTCAAGAAGTCGGGCGCGCTGATCCCGGGCATCCGTCCGGGCAAGGCGACCGCGGACTACGTGGACTCGGTGCTGACGCGGCTGACCGCGGCCGGCGCGGCCTACATGGTCATCGTCTGCCTGCTGCCCGAGTTCATGCGCAAGGACCTGGGCGCTTCGTTCTACTTCGGCGGCACCTCGCTGCTGATCGTGGTGGTGGTGGTGATGGACTTCATTTCCCAGATCCAGGCCCACCTGATGTCGCACCAGTACGAAAGCCTGCTCAAGAAGGCGAACCTCAAGGGGGGAGCCAGGGCGAGGTAAGCGGGGTAGGGCGGGTCTTGACCCGCCAAGCCACGAAAGCGGCGGGTCAAGACCCGCCCTACGATCAAGACGACCCGGCCAGGGAAGGACCGGGGCAGCAATACCAGCCCACGGCTGGCGCCAGGACGGCGGCAACACCCCCTCCACTGGAGGGTTGATGGGCAACCCGGGCGGCGGTCTCGCGCGCGGGTGGGCCAGTGCCGGTCCCCGCGCTTGAGTGGCGAGGGGCGGGCGGGGCACCGGGATCCCGGCGCCGCGTCCAGCACGGGTCCGTTGCCGGAGCATGGGCACACTCCCCATGCCGGAGAGGGGCATCGGCCGGTTCAGCGGCCGGATGCAGGCAGGATGCCGGCCCCCCTTCCTAGCAACCCGAGACCCTGTTAGAATTTCTTGTTCACTCCGCCGGATTTCCCTGTCCGGCCGCCAAACAGTTGGAGATCGCGCATGGCGCGTATTGCAGGTGTCAACCTGCCTGCCCAGAAGCATGTCTGGGTCGGGCTGCAGAGCATCTACGGCATTGGCCGTACCCGTTCGAAGAAGCTTTGCGAATCAGCCGGCGTGAATTCGTCGACCAAGATCCGTGACCTGTCCGAGCCGGAAGTCGAGCGCCTGCGCGCCGAAGTCGGCAAGTACGTGGTCGAAGGCGACCTCCGCCGCGAGATCGGCATGGCCATCAAGCGCCTGATGGACCTGGCCTGCTACCGCGGCCTGCGCCACCGCCGCGGCCTGCCGCTGCGCGGCCAGCGCACCCGGACCAATGCCCGTACCCGCAAGGGTCCGCGCAAGGCCATCAGGAAGTAATAAGGAACAGTCATGGCCAAACCATCCGCTGCCAAGCCGAAGAAGAAGATCAAGCGCGTCATCACCGATGGCATCGCCCACGTCCACGCTTCGTTCAACAACACCATCGTCACCATCACCGACCGCCAGGGCAATGCGCTGTCGTGGGCGACTTCGGGCGGCGCGGGTTTCCGCGGTTCGCGCAAGTCGACCCCGTTCGCCGCCCAGGTCGCCGCCGAGAAGGCCGGCAAGGCCGCGCTCGACTACGGCGTGAAGTCGCTGGAAGTGCGCATCAAGGGCCCGGGTCCGGGCCGCGAGTCGGCCGTACGTTCGCTCAACAACGTCGGCTACAAGATCACCAACATCATCGACGTGACGCCAATCCCGCACAACGGGTGCCGTCCGCCGAAGAAGCGTCGCGTCTGAGGAGCTGAGAAAAGATGGCTCGTTATATCGGTCCCACCTGCAAGCTCGCCCGTCGCGAAGGCGCCGACCTGTCGCTCAAGAGCCCGACGCGTGCGTTGGACTCCAAGTGCAAGCTGGAACAGAAACCCGGCCAGCACGGCGCGACCAACACCCGTCGCGGCAAGTTGTCCGACTACGCCACCCAGCTGCGCGAGAAGCAGAAGGTCAAGCGCATCTACGGCCTGCTCGAGCGCCAGTTCCGCAACTACTACAAGAAGGCCTCGACGAAGAAGGGCAACACCGGCGAGAACCTGCTGCAGCTGCTGGAAACCCGCCTGGACAACGTCGTCTACCGCATGGGCTTCGCCGTCACCCGCCCGGCCGCGCGCCAGCTGGTCTCGCACCGCGGCATCACGGTCAACGGCAACCCGGTCAACCTGCCTTCGTACCAGGTCAAGGCCGGCGACGCGATCGCGCTGTCCGAGCGTGCGCAGAAGCAGCTCCGCGTGAAGGAAGCGCTGAACGTGGCCTCGACGATGGACCTGTCGCCGTCGTGGGTCGAGGTCGACTCGAACAAGTTCAGCGGCGTGTTCAAGGCGGTGCCCGATCGCGGCGACCTGCCTGCCGACATCAACGAAGCGCTGATCGTCGAGCTGTATTCGAAGTAATCACATGGCATCGCCGGATCCCCGCCGGCGAGCCCCAGGAGACACCAGAACATGACGGCTAACGCCAACCAGGTCTTGCGCCCGCGTGGTCCCCAGATCGAACGCCTCGCCGGCAATCGCGCGAAGGTCGTGATCGAGCCGCTGGAGCGTGGCTACGGCCACACCCTCGGCAACGCGCTGCGCCGCGTGCTGCTGTCGTCGATCCCCGGCTTTGCGATCACCGAGGTCGAGATCGACGGCGTGCTGCACGAGTACAGCACGATCGAGGGCCTGCAGGAGGACGTGCTCGAAGTCCTGCTCAACCTCAAGGACGTCGCCATCCGCATGGGCACCGGCGAGAGCTCCACGCTCACGCTGGCCAAGTCCGGCCCCGGCATCGTCACCGCCGCCGACATCAAGACCGACCACAACGTCGAGATCCTCAACGGCGAGCACGTGATCTGCCACCTGACCAAGGATGCGTCGATCAACATGCGCCTGAAGATCGAGCGCGGCTTCGGCTACCAGTCGGCCGCCTCGCGCCGCCGCCCGGACGAGGAAACCCGTGCGATCGGCCGGCTGATGCTGGACGCCTCGTTCTCGCCCGTGCGCCGCGTGGCGTACGAGGTCGAGGCCGCCCGCGTCGAACAGCGCACCGACCTGGACAAGCTGGTCATCGACATCGAGACCAACGGCACGATCGACGCCGAGGAAGCCGTGCGCACCGCCGCCGACATCCTCACCGACCAGCTGAGCGTGTTCGGCGACTTCACCCACCGCGACCGCGGCGCACCGAAGACCCCGGCCACCGGCGTCGACCCGGTCCTGCTGCGTCCGATCGACGACCTGGAGCTGACCGTGCGTTCGGCCAACTGCCTCAAGGCCGAGAGCATCTACTACATCGGCGACCTGATCCAGAAGACCGAGGTCGAGCTGCTCAAGACCCCGAACCTGGGCAAGAAGTCGCTCACCGAGATCAAGGAAGTCCTTGCCCAGCGCGGCCTTTCGCTCGGCATGAAGCTCGAAAACTGGCCGCCGGCCGGCGTTTCCGCCCACGGCATGCTGGGGTAATTGTTTGTTGTCTCCTTCCCCTTCAAGGGGAAGGCCGGGATGGGGATGGGTTGCTTTCTGCGCCGCCGCTTGAAACCCATCCCCACCCAACCCTCCCCTTGAAGGGGAGGGCTTGAAAAGCGCCGACGGACCCGAGTTCGCGGCACGTCCGGCGAAGGATGCCGGCCAGGGCCAACCGCAGTCCAAGTACCAGCGCCAGGATGGCGACAGAGAAGTCCAGCGTTCCAGCATTCATACCTGACAAGGAATCACGACCATGCGCCACCAGAAATCCGGCCGCAAGTTCAACCGCACCAGCGCCCACCGCGATGCGATGTTCACCAACATGGCCGCGTCGCTGTTCAAGCACGAACTGATCAAGACCACCCTGCCCAAGGCGAAGGAGCTGCGTCGCGTCGCCGAGCCGCTGATCACGCTCGCCAAGACCGACGGCGTTGCCAACCGGCGCCTGGCCTTCTCGCGCCTGCGCGACAAGGAAGCGGTGGGCAATCTGTTCACCACGCTCGGCCCGCGCTACGCCAGCCGTCCGGGTGGCTACCTGCGCATCCTCAAGTGCGGCTTCCGCGCCGGTGACAACGCGCCGATGGCGTACGTCGAGCTGGTCGACCGGCCGCAGGCCGTCGCCGAGTAAGCTGGCGCCACGCTGCAAGCGCGACACCCGAAACCCCGGCCTGCGTGCCGGGGTTTTGTTTTGCTATCTTGACGCGCTGCGGCGGGCGACCACCGCGTCCGATCCGATCAACGAAGGCAACCGTCCGTGACCCTGAATCCTTCCCGCTGGTCCTTCCGCAACCAGTGTCTTGCGGGCTTTGCCGCTTGCGTGGCGCTGGTGGGCTTCGCGATCTTCTCGCAGTTCCAGTGGGGCCTGCAGCCGTGCCCGCTGTGCATCTTCCAGCGCATCGCCTTCGCCGCGCTTGCGCTGGTGCTGCTGGTCGCCGGCCTGCACGCGCCGAAGGGCGCGGCCGGGCGTCGCGTGTACGGGGTCCTGGCACTGGTGCCCGCGCTGACGGGCATCGCCATCGCCGCGCGGCACGTCTGGCTGACCCACCTGCCGGCCGACCAGGTCCCGGCCTGCGGGCCGCCGCTGTCGTTCATGATGGAGGTCAATCCGCTGACCGACGTGATCCGCCAGGTGCTGACCGGCTCGGGCGAGTGCGCGACGGTGGACTGGACCTTCCTCGGCCTGTCGATGCCGGCCTGGAGCCTGCTGTGGTTCGTGCTGCTGGCGCTGCTGGTGCTGACGGCGGCGTTCCGGCGCCGCTGAACCGCGATGGCGGGTTGCGCGGGGCGCCCTGCGGGCAGATGATGGGGTTTCGCTGCGACGCAACATGACCGGCCGATGATGTCCCAATCCGAACGACCCGCACTCCGTCCCGTCAGCCTGCCCGCAGGCTGGACGCCCGCCAGCTGGCGCGAGCGCCCCGCGATGCAGTTGCCGACCTACCCCGACCAGGACGTGCTGGCCGGCGTGCAGGACGAGCTGCGCGCGCTGCCGCCGCTGGTGACGTCGTGGGAGATCACCGCACTCAAGCAGCAGCTGGCCGACGCGCAGGAGGGGCGGCGCTTCCTGCTCCAGGGCGGCGACTGCGCGGAGAATTTCAGCGACTGCAGTTCGGACGTCATTTCCAACCGGCTCAAGGTGCTGCTGCAGATGAGCCTGGTGCTTGTGCACGGCATGCGCCTGCCGGTGGTGCGGGTGGGCCGCTTCGCCGGCCAGTACGCCAAGCCACGCTCGGCCGACACCGAGACCCGCGATGGTGTCACCCTGCCCAGCTACCGCGGCGACATCGTCAACGCACCGGAGTTCACGGCGCAGGCGCGCACTCCGGACCCGAGGCGCATGGTCAAGGCGCACGCGCGTTCGGCGATGACGATGAACTTCGTGCGTTCGCTGATCGACGGCGGCTTCGCCGACCTGCATCATCCCGAGTACTGGGACCTGCGGTGGGTCGGGCACTCGCCGCTGGCCGACGAGTACCACCGCATGGTGTCGGGCATCGGCGACGCGGTGCGCTTCATGGAAACGCTGTCCGGGACCGCGGTGCACAACCTCAACCGGGTCGACTTCTTCACCTCGCACGAAGCGCTGCTGCTGCCCTACGAGGAGGCGCAGACCCGGCAGGTGCCGCGACAGTGGGGCTGGTTCGACCTGAGCACGCACTTCCCGTGGATCGGCATGCGCACCGCCGCACTCGACGGCGCGCACGTCGAGTACTTCCGCGGCATCCGCAATCCCGTCGCGGTGAAGATCGGCCCCTCGGTGACGCCCGACCAGCTGCTGGCGCTGGTCGACGTGCTCAACCCCGACGACGAACCCGGCCGGCTGAGCCTGATCCACCGCATGGGCGCCGCGCACATCGCGGACAGGCTGCCGCCGCTGCTCGACGCGATCCGGCGCGACGGCCGCCGCGTGCTGTGGGTCTGCGACCCGATGCACGGCAATACCGAGGCGAGCAGCAACGGCTACAAGACGCGGCGTTTCCGCAACATCCGCAGCGAGATCGAACAGGCGTTCGACCTCCACGCCGCCGCCGGCACGCGCCTGGGCGGCGTGCACCTGGAGCTGACCGGGGAAGACGTGACCGAGTGCACCGGCGGCGCCCGCGACCTGAGCGACCGCGACCTCGAGCGCGCCTACCGCTCCAGCGTCGACCCGCGCCTGAACTACGAGCAGGCGCTGGAGACGGCGATGCTGATCGTGCGCAAGCAGAGCCTGTCGCTGGCCTGATCCGGGCGGCCGGCGTGCCGGCTGGCCTGCCTTGCGTGCATGCTAGCCTCGACGCGGTCCGTCCGGAGCGCGCCATGAAACGTTGCCTTGCAGTCTTGCTGCTGTGCTGTGCATCCGCGTTCGCGAGCGCCGCCGATGGCGTCCGCGTGCTGCCGCAGGACAGCGGCGTCGATGTGCGCCTGCGCGGGATCTCCGCGGTCGACGGCGACGTTGCCTGGGCCAGTGGCGCCAAAGGCACCGTGCTGCGCACGCGCGACGGCGGCAAGCACTGGCGGCGCATCGCGGTGCCGGGCGCGGACGAGCTCGACTTCCGCGACGTCGAAGGCTTCGATGCGCAGACCGCGGTCGTGCTCGCCATCGGCCCGGGGGAGGCTTCGCGCGTCTATCGAACCGACGATGGCGGCGGGCATTGGCAACTTGTGCTGGACAACCGCGATCCGCGCGCGTTCTTCGACTGCATGGCGTTCGAAGGCGAGCGCGGCTGGCTGCTTGGCGATCCGGTGGACGGTCGATTCCAGATCCATGCCACCGACGACGGTGGACGCAGCTGGCGGCTGCTGCCCGATGGTCCGCAAGCCGATGCAGGCGAAGCCGCGTTTGCCGCCAGCGGCACCTGCATCGCCCGCGCGGACACCGTACTGGCCGTGGCCACGGGCGGCAGTCGTTCGGCCGTGCATTTCCTTCGCGATGGCGCGGTGCAATGGCAGCGGGTTGCCAGCGGCTTCGATGCGGGCGCCGAATCGAAAGGCGTGTTCTCGCTGGCGGGGACGGCACCCGGCAGCTTTATCGCGGTGGGCGGCGATTTCCGCGCTGAAACGGCGCCTGCGAGTGCAGCGAAGTTTGCAGCCGGCGCATCGGCTGCGGTGCACGCGGACAAGGGCGCCGAGATCGTGCCGGCGCCTTCGGCCGATGCCGGATTCGATGTGACGCCGCTACCGGCGACGCCAGGCTACCGGTCCGGCATCGCCTGCAACAAGGACGCGACGCGCTGTGTCGCCGTGGGGCCTTCCGGCGTCGGTGCATGGGACGTTGAGGGCTGGAAGCCGGCTTCGGCCACCGGCTACGACGCCATCGATATCAACGGCAACGTCGGTTGGGCGAGTGGCGACGATGGTCGCATTGCCAGGATCGAGATCGGCAACTAGCAGCAACGCGACCGCGCCGCACCCTCATGGTCCGGGGATGACTGTCCGCGTCGCGCGACAAGTCACGGCCATCATCGCTGCCGCCACTCACGGGGTGACCGTCGGCTGGAAGCGTGGCGGCTTCCGGGCGTGCGTGGCCTGTTCGAACGAATAGGCCAGTTCCACCAGCCGCGGCTCGCTCCACGCCGGTCCCATGAACACCACGCCCAGCGGCAGGCCGTGGCTGTTGCCCATCGGCACGGTGATGCTGGGCGTACCTGCCGCGGCGGCCACGCCGTAGCCGGCGCCGGTGAAGTGGTCGCCGCTGATCGGGTCGATCAGCCAGGCAGGCGAGGTGGCCGGCGCCACCAGCGCGTCGAGCTGGTGCTCGGCGAGCGTGGCGTCGAGGCCCTCCGGTCCAGCGAGCTGTCGCGTCTTCTTGCGCGCGTCGAGATAGGCTGCGTCGGTGAGCGGCCCCAGTGCCTGCGCCTGTTCGAAGATGTCCTGGCCGAAGAACGGCATCTCGCGCTCGGCATGCTCGCGGTTGAACTCGATCAGGCCGGCGAGGGTCGTGATCGGTGCGTCGCTTTCGGTCAGGTAGCGCTCCAGTCCGGCCTTGAGTTCGTACTTGAGCACCGTGAATTCGGGGTCGTTCCAGTCGTTCAGGGTGGCGATGTCCGCATCGACGACGGTCGCGCCCGCAGCCTGCATCGCGGCGATTGCCTGCTCCATCGCGGCGTCGACGTCGGGCTGGTAGCCCATCAGGTCGCGGACCACGCCGATGCGCGCGCCGGCCAGGCCGTCGGCCTTGAGGTGCGGCGTGTAGTCGGTGACCACGTGGCCGACGCTCGCCTGCGTCGCGACATCGTTTGCGTCTTCGCCGGAGATCGCGGCGAGCACCGCCGCGGCGTCGGCAACGCTGCGCGCCATCGGCCCGGCGGTGTCCTGGCTGCGCGAGATCGGGATGACGCCGTCGCGACTTACCAGGCCGACGGTCGGCTTGATCCCGACCAGCGCGGCGACGGCGGACGGGCAGATGATGCTGCCGTCGGTCTCGGTGCCGATGCCGACGACGGCCAGGTTCGCCGCGATCGCACTGCCCGTGCCTGAGCTCGAGCCGCAGGGGCTGCGATCGAGCGCATACGGATTGCGCGTCTGTCCGCCGCGCGCGCTCCAGCCCGAGGTCGAACGCGACGAGCGGATGTTGGCCCACTCGCTGAGGTTGGTCTTGCCGAGGATCACCGCGCCGGCCTCGCGCAGCTGCTGCACGAGAAAGGCGTCGTCCTTCGGGCGGTGTTCGGCAAGCGCGAGCGAGCCGGCCGAATTGACCATCGGCGTTGCGTCGATGTTGTCCTTCAGCAGCATCGGGATGCCGTGCAGCGGGCCGCGCACCGTTCCGGCCTTGCGCTCGGCGTCGCGCGCATCGGCTTCCTCTAGTGCCTGCGGATTGAGTTCGATCACGGCGTTGAGGCGGGGGCCGGCATCGTCGATGGCGGCGATGCGGTCGAGGTAGGCCTGGGTGAGCGCGTGGCTATCCAGCGTGCCGTCGGCCATGCGCGCCTGCAGGCTGGCGATGTCGGCTTCGGCGAAGGTGAAGGCGTCCTGTGTGTCCGCGTCGACCGACGCTGCGACGGCATCGTTGCCGGCGGTGGGTGTCACCGCGGGCGGTTGCCGGTTGCAGGCGGCCAGCAGCATGCAGGCGAGCAGCAGCGCGAACGTCGGTGGGCGCGGCATCGTCGCTCTCCTGTGCGGGTGGGCGGACAGCATCGCGCGAGCGGATGGTGCCGGCAACCAGGGCGGCGGGGTCGCGGCTTCCGCCGCTCCTACGAGA
>NZ_JBHRYA010000001.1:649413-669400 GCF_042648865.1 Luteimonas soli
GTTTCGTAGGAGCGGCGGAAGCCGCGAGCCTCGGCGCCATGGGCAGCGCGGCGGCGCGACGCCGCTTCATCAGATCGCGTGCCAGCACCCAGACCACCACGACATTGATCGCCACCACCGCCAGCGCGATCCAGCCCGGATGCGCGGCCAGCGCGTACAGGTCGACCGGGAGGTACGCCGCGGCGGTTACGCATCCCAGCCACGAGGCCCAGGACTTCGCCCGCCAAAGACCCCAGGCCTCGAACAGGTGCAGCACGCCGTAGAAAAACACTGCCGCCGCGGCCATGTGCACGGCATTGGGATTGATCGCATCGGCCAGCCACGCCGCCGCGCCGTGGTCGGGGTCGAGTTGGAAGCGGGCGACCAGCAACCGCACGAAGTGTTGCAGCGGCGCCGGGCCCAGCAACTCAAGCCCGCTGGCGGCTAGCACCGCGAGCGCGCCTTTGGCGGCCTCGATGATCGCGATGACATGCAAGCCAGGGTGCGCGTGCGGATCCGGATTGTAGGTGGCGTCCATCACAGCAGCGTGCCCTGTTCGGGCGGGCGCGGCAGTTCGGCTCCGGCCAGGGTCCAGCTTTCGAGGGCATCGTAGCGGCCGCCGGGATTGAACAGCAGCTCGAAACGGTCGACGACGAACGGGCCGGCAGTGGTGCAGTCGATGTCGCGCAGCCAGTCCTGCGACGCGAGATGCTTGTCGAGATAGGCAAGCGTTACGTGCGGCTGCGTGGTGGCCTGCAGCGGGGAGATCCCGCAGCGACGGGTCGCGTCGCGCGTCGCATCACACAGGGCCTGCAGTGGCGGGCAGCCGAAGGGGAGGGCGACGACCGCGCCCGACTGTGGCCAGTACGTGAGACGTTCGATCGAGAAGCGATGCGGCGGGATGCGCGCTGCCGCCGCCGCAAATGCATCCAGCAGCGGGGGTGTCACCAGATGTCCGACGTCATAGCCGATGAAGCACAGCGTGGCGTGCCACTGGTCAGGCCGGCGTACCTGCAGCCTCAGCTGAAGTTTCCGGGTGCCGCCCCGCAGCGCCGCGGCGACCGGCGCAAGCCGCGCCGCTTCGTCGTCGCTCGGGCGCCAACCCGGAAACAGCGCCCGGCTCACGCCGCGCGTGAAGCCCGCTTGCGATCGGTCTCGGTCAGGAACTTCTTGCGCAGGCGGATTTCCTTCGGCGTGACTTCCACCAGCTCGTCGTCCTCGATGAAGTCCAGCGCCTGCTCCAGGGTGTACTTGATCGCAGGCGTCAGCTTGATCGCGTCGTCCTTGCCCGAGGCGCGGACGTTGGTCAGCGGCTTGGACTTGATGACGTTCACGGTCAGGTCGTTGTCCTTGGAGTGGATGCCGACCAGCTGGCCTTCGTACACGTTGTCGCCCTCGGCGGCGAACAGCTTGCCGCGCTCTTCCAGCGGGCCGAGCGAGTAGGCCGGCGTCACGCCCGGGGCATTTGCGATCATCACGCCGTTGATGCGCTTGGCGATCGCGCCCTGTTCCTTCGGCCCGTAATGGTCGAACACGTGGAACAGCAGGCCGGTGCCCTGGGTGAGGGTCTTGAATTCGTTCTGGAACCCGATCAGCCCGCGCGCCGGGATCATGTAGTCCAGGCGCACGCGCCCCTTGCCGTCGGACTCCATGTTTTTCAGCTGGGCCTTGCGGGTGCCGAGCTTCTCCATGACGCCGCCCTGGTGGACTTCCTCGATGTCGACCACCAGCTGTTCGATCGGCTCCATCTGCTGGCCGTCGATTTCCTTGATGATGACTTCCGGGCGCGACACCGCCAGCTCGAAGCCTTCGCGGCGCATGGTTTCGATCAGCACCGACAGGTGCAGTTCGCCGCGGCCGGAGACCAGGAACTTGTCCGGGTCCGAACCTTCCTCGACCTTCAGCGCGACGTTGTGCAGGGTCTCGCGCTCCAGCCGCTCGCGCAGCTGGCGGCTGGTGATGAACTTGCCGCCGCTGCGGTCCTTGTTGCCGGCGAACGGCGAGTTGTTGACCTGGAAGGTCATGCTGATCGTCGGCTCGTCCACGGTCAGCGCCGGCAGCGCCTCGGGCGTGTCCAGCGCGCACACGGTGTCGGAGATGCCCAGTTCGGCGACGCCGGAGATGGCGACGATGTCGCCGGCCTCGGCTTCGGGCACTTCCACCCGCTCCAGGCCCATGAAGCCGAGCACCTGCAGCACCTTGCCCTGGCGCTTCTTGCCGTGGCGGTCGACCACGCTCACCGGCATGTTGGTGCGCACCTTGCCGCGCTGGATGCGACCGACGCCGATCAGGCCGACGAAGTTGTTGTAGTCCAGCTGGCTGATGCGCATCTGGAACGGGCCGTCGGGGTCCACGGTCGGCGGCGCAACGTGCTCCATGATCGCCTCGTACAGCGGGGTCATGTCGCCGGAGCGTGCGCTGTCGTCCAGGCTCGCATAGCCGTGCAGCGCCGAGGCATAGACGATCGGGAAGTCCAGCTGCTCGTTGGTCGCGCCGAGCTTGTCGAACAGGTCGAACACCTGGTCGATCACCCAGTCCGGGCGCGCGCCGGGGCGGTCGATCTTGTTCACCACCACGATCGGCTTGAAGCCCATCGCGAACGCCTTCTGGGTGACAAAGCGCGTCTGCGGCATCGGCCCGTCCATCGCGTCGACCAGGATCAGCACCGAGTCGACCATCGACAGCACGCGCTCGACCTCGCCGCCGAAGTCGGCGTGCCCGGGCGTGTCGACGATGTTGATGCGGTTGCCTTGCCAGGTGATGGCGGTGTTCTTGGACAGGATCGTGATGCCACGTTCCTTTTCCTGGTCGTTGCTGTCCATCACGCGTTCGGCGAGCACGGTACGTTCGGAGAACGTGCCCGACTGCTTGAGCAGGCAGTCGACGAGGGTGGTCTTGCCATGGTCGACGTGGGCGACGATGGCGATGTTGCGGAGGCGTTCGATGGACATGACGGGAACGGGAAAGGCGCACCGGAGCTGGAAGGGCAGGGCGCGACGATAAAGTGGAGGGAGCCGGTTAGTATACCTTGTTGCGGTGCCGCAAACGCATCCGCCGGGGCGATTGAATCCCCCGCTTCAGCCCGCATATCCCCCGGGCATCCCACCAACCGAGGCATCCCATGTCCCTGAACGCCGTATTCGACACCGACCGTGGCCCGATCAAGGTCGAGCTGTACCCCGACAAGGCCCCGCTGACCGTCGCCAGCTTCGTCAACCTGGCCAGGCGCGGCTTCTATGACGGCCTGAAGTTCCACCGCGTGATCCCGGACTTCATGATCCAGGGCGGCTGCCCCCAGGGCACCGGCACCGGCGGCCCGGGCTACAAGTTCGAGGATGAGGCCAACAACGGGGTCAAGCACGAGCGCGGGGTGCTGTCGATGGCCAACGCCGGCCCCAACACCAACGGCAGCCAGTTCTTCATCACCCACATCAAGACCGACTGGCTGGACGGCAAGCACACCGTGTTCGGCAAGGTGCTCGAAGGCCTGGAGGTCGTCGACGCCGTCAAGCAGGGCGACACCATCAAGTCGGTGAAGATCGAGGGCGATGCCGACGCCGCGCTGGCAGCCAAGGCCGACCGCGTGGCGGAGTGGAACAAGATCCTGGCCGCCTGACCGGCACGTGCCGCCGCGCGTCCCGCAGCGCCGGGAGCGGGCGGCCGGCATGCTAAAATCCGGAGGCCGCAAAGCGCGCGCGCAAGTCATGGCGACGCGCCCGCGCGCAGCCTCCCGCTCCCCAAACTTCCCGAGGTTCCGCGATGCCCCAGCTCGCCAAGCGCATGGGCCGTGCCAAGCCCAGTGCGATCATGGTGGTGGCCGAAAAGGCCAAGCAGCTCAAGGCCGAAGGCCGCGACATCATCAGCTTCTCGATCGGCGTCCCCAACTTCCTGCCCGGCGAGCACGTCTACGCCGCCGCGCGCAAGGCACTGGAGAACGATTCCGGCCAGTACGGCAGCAACCGTGGTTCCAACGAACTGCTCGACGCCTTCCTCAAGCACATCGAACAGGTCGGCCTGACCGGCTACACGCGCGCCAACTGCGCGACCGGGATCGGCGCCAAGCACGTGCTGTACAACCTGTGCGAAGCCCTGCTCGACGCCGGTGACGGCTTCGCCTTCGCCACGCCGTACTGGACCAGCTACGTCGACATCGGCGAGATCCTCGATGCCGACATCCAGCTGCTGCCGTGCCCGGCCGAGCAGGACTACAAGCTCACCCCCGCGCAGCTCGACGCCGCGCTGGCGAAGAAGCCCAAGGTCTTCCTGTTCAACAATCCGTCCAACCCGACCGGCATGGTCTATACGAAGGACGAGATCTCGGCGCTGGCGGACGTCATCGTCAAGCATCCCGACACCTGGGTGATCACCGACGACATCTACAACCGCATGGTGTTCGACGGCATCGGCTACCACAACTTCGTGCAGGCCCGCCCCGAGCTCCGCGACCGCGTGGTGTTCATGGATTCGCTGTCCAAGACCTACGGCATGCCCGGTTGGCGCGCCGGGTTCATGGTTGGCCCGGAGGTGGTGGCGAAGGCGGTCACCATCATGAATTCCAACCACATCACCAATATCCCGGAGATCGTGACCGCTGCCGCCGTGGCGGCGCTGTCCGGCCCGCAGGACGTGCCGGACGCCAAGCGCGCCGAGTTCCAGGCCAAGCGCGACCAGGTGGTGGCCGCGTTGAACGCGATCCCCGGCGTGGTCTGCCCGGTGCCGCAGGGCGCGTTCTATGCGTTCCCCGACATCAGCGTCGCCTTCGGCAAGTCGCACGACGGCAAGGTCATCGCCAACGACGTCGACTTGTGCAATGCGTTGCTGGAAGCCAAGGGCGTGGCCTGCGTGCCCGGCTCGGCCTTCGGCGAACCGCGTGGCCTGCGCATCAGCTACACCTGCCCGACGCCGCAGCTGGCGCCGGGGCTGCAGCGCATCCAGGAATTCTTCGCCGAGTTGTCGTAGGGCGGGTCTTGACCCGCCACGCACCACGAATCCGAACAACGTCAGACGGCGGGTCGAGACCCGCCCTACAGGAGTCAAGAACATGAAAGCCCCCATCCGCGTCGCCGTCACCGGCGCAGCCGGCCAGATCGGCTACTCGCTGCTGTTCCGCATCGCCTCGGGCGAAATGCTCGGCAAGGACCAGCCGGTCATCCTGCAGCTGCTCGAACTGCCGATGGAGAAGGCCCAGGCCGCGCTGAAGGGCGTGATGATGGAGCTCGACGACTGCGCGTTCCCGCTGCTGGCCGGCATGGTCGGCACCGATGACGCCGAGGTCGCGTTCAAGGACGCCGACATCGCCCTGCTGGTCGGCGCCCGCCCGCGCGGCCCGGGCATGGAGCGCAAGGACCTGCTGCTGGAGAACGCCAAGATCTTCACTGCCCAGGGCGCGGCGTTGAACAAGGTCGCCTCGCGTGACGTCAAGGTGCTGGTGGTCGGCAACCCGGCCAACACCAACGCCTACATCGCGATGAAGTCCGCGCCCGACCTGCCGGCGAAGAACTTCACCGCCATGCTGCGCCTGGACCACAACCGCGCGCTGAGCCAGCTGGCCGCCAAGGCCGGCGTGGCCGTGGGCGACATCGAGAAGCTGGTCGTCTGGGGCAACCACAGCCCGACCATGTATCCCGACTACCGCTTCGCCACCGCCAACGGCGAGTCGCTGAAGGACAAGGTCAACGATGCGGCGTGGAATGCCGACACCTTCATCCCCACCGTCGGCAAGCGCGGCGCCGCGATCATCGAGGCGCGCGGCCTGTCCTCGGCCGCGTCGGCCGCCAATGCCGCCATCGACCACATCCATGACTGGGTGCTGGGCAGCAACGGCAAGTGGGTCACGATGGGCGTGCCGTCCGACGGCAGCTACGGCATCCCCGAAGGCGTCATCTACGGTGTGCCGGTGACCACGAAGAACGGCGAGTACACCCGCGTCGAAGGCCTGGAGATCGACGACTTCAGCCGCGCGGCGATGGACAAGACCCTGGCGGAGCTCGAGGAAGAGCGCGCCGGCGTGGCGCACCTTCTGTAAGTAAACAACGAAGGCGGCCCAGGCCGCCTTCGTGTCATCTGACCATCGTGGGAGCGGCCAGGGCCGCGAGGAGCTTGCCCGTCAACATCGGGGCCAAGGGGACTCCCACCAGAACGATGGGTATCGCTTCGCTCCACCCATCCTACGAGGCCCAGTCATGTCGCAGGTTTCCATGGGCGCACGCTTCCGCGCCGCACTCGCTGAAGAATCCCCGCTGCAGGTGATGGGCGCGATCACCGCCTATGCCGGCCTGATGGCCAAGCGCACCGGTTACAAGGCGCTGTACCTGTCCGGCGGTGGCGTCGCCGCCAATTCGCTGGGCATGCCGGATTTGGGCATCTCGACGATGGAGGATGTGCTGATCGACGCGCGCCGGGTCGTGGACGCCACGGGAATGCCGCTGCTGGTCGACATCGACACCGGCTGGGGCGGGGCGTTCAACATCGCGCGCACGATCCGCAACTTCGAGCGTGTCGGCGTGGCCGCGGTGCACATGGAGGACCAGGTCGGGCAGAAACGCTGCGGCCATCGCCCGGGCAAGGAAGTCGTGCCGAAAGGCGAGATGGTCGACCGGGTCAAGGCTGCGGTCGACGCGCGTACCGATGCGTCGTTCGTGATCATGGCGCGCACCGACGCGGCCGCGGCCGAGGGCATCGATTCGGCGATCGATCGCGCGGTGGCCTACGTCGAGGCCGGCGCCGACATGGTCTTCCCCGAGGCGATGAAGACACTGGATGACTACCGGCGCTTCAAGGCCGCGGTGAAAGTGCCGATCCTCGCGAACCTCACCGAATTCGGCTCGACGCCGTTCTTCACCACCGACGAGTTGCGCGACGCAGGCGTCGACATCGCGCTGTACTGCTGCGGCGCGTACCGGGCGATGAACAAGGCCGCGCTCGGCTTCTACGAGACGGTGCGCCGCGAGGGCACGCAGAAGGGCATCATCGACCGCCTGCAGACGCGCGAGGAGCTGTACGACTTCCTCGGCTACCACGCCTACGAGCAGAAGCTCGACGAGCTGTTCTCGAAGGAATAGGCCGGCAGGGAGCGCCTGCCGGCGGGGAGTTCGAAGTAGTCGGCCGGCGGGCCTGGAGAGAAGTCCCATGGTCCGAGCCAGCCCCCTCTGGCCAGACCCCACCGGCGCGTGCGTGCGGCGGTGCCTTGGCATCCGCCTTCGACATGGCCAACGCGGGTGCGGGCGGGAAGCGGACAGGCAACCGGCCGAAACCCGTAAAATGGCTGGATCGCAAACGAGAATGACCGGAGCATGCCGATGACCGACACCCCGTCCACCCTGCCCAAGCCGAAGAAGTCGGTGGCCCTGTCCGGCACCGCGGCCGGCAACACCGCGCTGTGCACGGTTGGCCGCAGCGGCAACGACCTCCACTACCGCGGCTACGACATCAAGGACCTGGCGACCAAATCCACGTTCGAGGAGGTTGCGCACCTGCTGGTGCACGGCGCGCTGCCCACCGCGTCGCAGCTCAAGGCCTACAAGCGCAAGCTCAGGCGCCTGCGCGGGCTGCCGGCGATCGTGCAGGAGGCGCTGGAACTGGTGCCCGCCAACGCGCACCCGATGGACGTGATGCGCACCGGCTGCTCGGTGCTGGGCACGGTGCTGCCCGAGCGCGACGGCCACCCCGCGTCCGAGGCGCGCGACATCGCCGACCAGCTGATGGCCAGTTTCGGTTCGATGCTGCTGTACTGGTGGCACTTCACCCGCAACGGCCGCCGCATCGACGTCGAGACCGACGATGAGTCGATCGCCGCGCACTTCCTGCACCTGCTGCGCGGTTTCCCGCCGAGTGAGCTGCACGCCGATGCGATGGACAAGTCGCTGATCCTGTACGCCGAGCATGAGTTCAATGCCTCGACGTTCACCGGGCGCGTGATCGCCGGAACCGGGTCGGACATGCATTCGTGCATCACCGGCGCGATCGGCGCGCTGCGCGGCCCGAAGCACGGCGGCGCCAACGAAGTGGCGATGGACATCATTTCGCGCTACGGCAGCGCCGACGAGGCCGAGGCCGACATCCGCGCCCGCGTGGAGCGCAAGGAAATCGTGATCGGCTTCGGCCATCCGGTCTACACCATCGGCGACCCGCGCAACCCGATCATCAAGGACATCGCGCGCAAGCTGTGCCATGACGGCGGCAACATGACGCTGTTCGAGGTCTCCGAGCGGATCGAGAACGTCATGATGGACATGAAGAAAATGTTCCCGAACCTGGACTGGTACAGCGCGTCGAGCTACCACATGATGGGCGTGCCGACGCCGATGTTCACGCCGCTGTTCGTGATCGCCCGCACCGCTGGCTGGAGCGCGCACGTGATCGAGCAGCGCGAGGACGGCAAGATCATCCGGCCCAGTGCGAACTACACCGGCCCGGAAGATCGCGCATACGTGCCGATCAACAAGCGCTGAGCGTCCGGCTCGGGCCTTGCATGGAAAAGCCGCGCAAAAGCGCGGCTTTTTCGTCGTGCGCCATGCAGGGAGTCAACGATTGGCTTCTTCCGCCAGCACTTTCTGCACCGCGACGTCGGCTTCCATCTGCGCTGAGAAGCGGGCGAGGTGGTCGAGGCCGCCCAGGTCCACGCCTTGCCCCTTCGCCCATCGCGTAACCACGAACAGGTACGGGTCGGCGATCGAGCGCGTGCCTGCGATCCATTCGTTGCCCGCAAGCTGCGCGTCGGCGCGTTCGAACAGGCCGCGCAGCGACTTGCGCGCCACGTCCTTGGTCTTGTCGATCATCGCTTCGTCCCCGAGGTAGGCGGTCGTGCCGAACAGCGGCTTGAACGCCGGGTGCACGTCGGAGTTGACGAACGCCAGCCAGCGATTGACTTCGGCGCGGCCCTTCGGCGTGCCGTCGCCGCCCAGGCCGGCTTCGGGGAAGCTGTCGGCGAGGAAGTTGAGGATCGCCGCGTTCTGCGTGAGCACCCAGTCGCCGTCCTGCAGCACGGGCACGGCGCCGGCGGGGTTGAGCTTGAGGAATTCCGGCGACCTGCGCTCCTCGCGCGAGACACGGACGGCTTCGTACGGCTTGCCGATCCACTCGAGCACGATGTGGTCGGCGAGCGAGCAGGCCCCTGGCGAGTAGTACAGCTTCATTGCGGCGGCTCCCTGGATGGAAACCGCCATGATGCCGGCGCTCCGGTGACGGCGCAGTGGCGCCGGTGGAACGGTTCGTCGCGCGAAGGTTCGTCGCGCGAGGCGGGTCGCGCGGGCCTCAGCCGCGCGGCTTGAGGTCCTGCACCTTGAGGAAGGTGTGGCCGCCGATGGTCGCGACCTGGTAGGCGTTGCGCCAGCTCGGGCTGGCGATGTCGTGGGCCAGGAAGTGGCTGGCGCCGGGCACGATTTCGATGCGCTCGCCGGCCGGCAGCGCCCAGTTGCGCTCGGACTCGATCGCGATCGTCACCGCCTGCGACCAGGCCTCGACGTTGCGCAGGCGGGTGTTCGGCGACACCAGCGACGGCGCGAACTGCTTGCGCGCGGTGACCACGTCGCACATCGAATCGCCCCACAGGCCGCTTTCCTCGCGGCGCAGGGCCACCTCGGCCACGGCCTGCTGGCCACGGTCGGACTGGTCGCGGGCCTCCAGGTACACCGTGGTGCTGAGGCAGAGCGAATCGGCGGCTTGCGGCGGCAGGACGGAGGCCAACCACAGGATCCAGGCCAGTTTCATCGAACAGACTCCTTGCTGCGTTGCGCCCGCGGGCACCACCGGAACCCGGCGGGCTCGGTGTTGCCAACGGACATGGCGTATTGGGGAGGGCAGCGGCTCTATGGCGCTTTAGCCCGGGCTCCGAAGACCGCAGAAGGGCGGTCCGGGCCGGTCCTGCCTGAATGCGGGGGCAGGAAAAGTGCGCGCAAGGTACCGGCAGGTTTCCCAACGCAGCCTGAACGGAAATCCTGAAATGGTTGATTGGATTGGAGTTTTTATTCTGGATTCCGAGCGGCAACAGAGCCGCCGCTAGAGCGCGGCGGCCACGCGTGCTGCCTGCGCGATCGCGCGCTTGGCGTCCAGCTCGGCGGCGACGTCTGCGCCGCCGATCACCTGAACACGGGCCGAAGCGGCCTGCAGCGGCGCCAGCAGGTCGCGCCGCGATTCCTGCCCGGCGCACACCACGACATGGTCCACCGCGAGCAGCTGCTCGGTGCCATCGACGCGTATGCGCAGGCCGTCGTCACCGACGCCCAGGTACTCCACGCCACCGAGCATCTTCACGCCCTTGGCCTTGAGCGTGGCGCGGTGGACCCAGCCGGTGGTCTTGCCCAGCCGCGCGCCGGGGCGGCCCTGGGTGCGCTGGAGCAGCCAGACCTGGCGCGGCGAAGGCTCGGGCCGGGAGGGGACCAGGCCGCCGCGGGTGCGGAAGTGGCGGTCAACGCCCCATTCGGCCATCCAGCGCCCGGGGTCGAGGCTGGGGGAGGGCGCTTCCTGCACCAGGAACTCGGCCACGTCGAAGCCGATGCCGCCCGCACCGATGATCGCGACGCGGCTGCCGGGGACGACGCGCCGCTGCAGCACGTCGAGGTAGCCGACGACCTTCGGATGATCGTGGCCGGGGAAGTCGACCCGGCGCGGCGTCACGCCGGTGGCGAGCACCACCTGGTCGAAGCCGGACAGCAGCTCCGGCGTGGCCGGCGTCGACAGTCGCAGCTTCACGCCGGTTTCGTCGATGCGGTGGCGGAAGTAGCGCAGGGTCTCGTGGAACTCCTCCTTGCCGGGAATCGTCTTGGCCAGGTTGAACTGGCCGCCGATCTCGCCTGCGGCGTCGAACAGCGTGACGTGGTGCCCTCGCTCGGCGGCGATCGTCGCGCAGGCCAGCCCGGCGGGACCGGCGCCGACCACGGCGATGCGCTCGGGCGTATTGGCCGGCATGTATTCCAGTTCGGTTTCGTGGCAGGCACGCGGATTGACCAGGCAACTCGCGCGCCGGTTCTGGAACACGTGGTCCAGGCACGCCTGGTTGCAGGCGATGCAGGTGTTGATCTCGTGCGCCTTGCCTGCGCGGGCCTTGGCCGCCCACCAGGCGTCGGCGAGCAACGGGCGCGCCATCGACACCATGTCCGCGCCGCCGGAGGCGAGGATGCGTTCGGCCACGTCCGGCATGTTGATGCGGTTGGTGGCCACCAGCGGCAGCGCCACGTGCGGGCGCAGCTTGGCGGTCACGCCGGCGAAGGCGGCGCGCGGCACCGACGTGGTGATGGTGGGTACGCGCGCCTCGTGCCAGCCGATGCCGGTGTTGATGATGGTCGCGCCGGCGGCTTCCACCGCGCGCGCCTGGGCAACGACCTCGTCCCAGTCGTTTCCGCCTTCGACCAGGTCGAGCATCGACAGCCGGTAGATGACGATGAAGTCCGGCCCGCAGGCCTCGCGTACCCGGCGCACGATCTCCACCGCGAAGCGCATGCGGTTCTCCGCGCTGCCGCCCCAGCGGTCATCGCGCTGGTTGGTGCGCGCAACCGTGAACTGGTTGAGCAGGTAGCCCTCCGAACCCATGACCTCGACGCCGTCGTAGCCGCCGTCGCGCGCGAGCTTCGCGGAAGTGGCGAACGCGTCGATCTGGCGTTCGACGCCGCGCGCCGACAGCGCACGCGGGGTGAACGGGTTGATCGGCGCCTTGATCCGCGATGCCGACACCGACAGCGGATGGTAGGCGTAGCGGCCCGCGTGCAGCAGCTGCAGGCAGATCTTCGCGTCGTGCGCGTGCACCGCAGCGGTGACCTGGCGATGCTTGCGCGCTTCCCACGGCCAGCCGAGCTTGCCGGCGAAAGGCTTGAGCCAGCCGACCAGGTTCGGCGAGAAGCCGCCGGTGACCATCATCCCGACGCCGCCCTCGGCACGCTCGGCGAAGTACGCCGCCAGCTTCGGGAAGTCGCGGCGGTGGTCTTCGAGCCCGGTGTGCATCGATCCCATCAGCACGCGGTTGCGCAGGGTGGTGAAGCCGAGATCCAGCGGCGAGAACAGGTGCGGGTAGGGCGGGTGCGCTGCGTCGGGCATGGGGATACGTAGGCGTATGGATTGCCCACGATGCCGCCAAACGGTGTTTGCGGCAAGCCGGGCGGCGGTGGTGGTGCTGCGTCCCTCCAGTACAGTCGTCGCACGAAAGGAGCGACGCGCGGAGTGAAGGGATGGACGTATCGACACAGGCGAAGTTTCGCGGCCCGCCTATCGGGCGCTGGTTGTGGCTGACCCTTGCGCTGGCCATGTCCGCGGCCGGCGGTTGCCAGCCGGCCGACACGGCCGAGCCGGAGTCGCAGGCCGTTGCCGCACCCACGGTGGTCCATGCCGGCGCGCAGGTGCAGGACCGGATCGACGGGCTGGACCTGGCGACCGGTGCTGACGGCAGCGTGCATCTGGTCTGGCGCGAGCGGCCCGGCCTGCACGGCAAGACCAACCGCTCCGCACGACTGATGTACCAGCGCGGCCACGGCGACCCGCTGCGCTGGGGCGCACCGGTCCAGCTGGCCGATGGCATCGCCGGAACGCCACGGGTCGTCGCCGCCCGCGACGGCCTGCACGTGCTGGCGGGATCGCGGCTCGACCACTGGTGGCTGCCGGCCGGCGCCGACCGGTGGCAGCCGCAACCGGCGCTGCTTGGTGACCACGTGCCGCCCGCGACGACGTTCGATGCCGTGGGCATCGATGGAAGCCTGGTCATCGCATATGCAACTGGAGGCGCTGCCGGCGACCAGGTGCTGAATACCCTGCGATGGCGTGGCGGACAGGCTGGGCCGGTGATGCCGCTGGCCAGCCTTCCCGCGGTACGCCGCACGCGGGTCGGCAGCATCGCGCAGCTGCACGATCCGGTGCTGGCGCAGCGCGACGGCCGCCTGCTGTTGCTGTGGGGGACACGGATCCCGACCGAAACCGGTCCGAATGTGCGACTGGAGTCCAGAGTGCAGGCCGCATGGAGTACCGATGGCGGGATGGGGTGGAGCGAGGCGGGACGCGTCACCAGCGATGGGGCGGATGACTACGTCAACGACCTGGCCGTCGACATCGGAGGTACCACGCCGCTGGCCCTGTTCGTTGCGCACGGGCTGTTCGCAAGTCACTGGGATGGCGATGCGTGGTCCCCGCCACGGCGCCTCGCCGGTTACGACATCGGCTCGCTGTCCGGCAGTGCCAAGGCGTTCCGCGTCGCCGCCGCCTCCTGTGCGGGCCGGCCGCTGGTGGCCTGGGTCGACGGCCGCCACCAGGGCAGCGACCGACGTTGGTGGAATCCGCTGGGCGGGTTCCCGTGGTCGGACTCGCCCGAGTGGACCAACAACGACCTGTTCGTGCTGGCCGGTGACGCTCTGGCGGCAGAGCTGGATGGCCGCTCAGCCACGCCACGGCAGCAGACCGTAACGGGTGGCCAGGTCGAGGACGTCGCCGTCGTGGACCGTGGCGACCATGCACTGCTGGTGTGGTCGGGCCGCAAGCAAGTGCGCAAGTCGTCGACCGACATGGGGACACCACCGACGATCTGGCATCGGCGTATCGAGTGCGACTGAATGCCCGTGCCGCGTCGCCGTGCCGGGCACCGGGCCGGATGCGATAATCACCGCCATCACGTTCCGCGGCCGGCCTTTCCATGCTCGTTCGAGCGAAGGGCGGTCCGCGTGCGCGTCGTCGCCCACGCTGGAGAGCCGATACCCGCATGAATACCGATTTCCGCAAGCCGCTGCCCGGCACCGATCTCGACTATTTCGACACCCGCGCCGCCGTCGAGGCGATCAAGCCGGGTGCCTACGACGCGCTGCCGTACACCTCGCGCGTGCATGCGGAAAACCTGGTGCGCCGCGCCGATCCGGCCCGGCTGACCGATTACCTGGTCCAGCTGATCGAGCGCCGCCGCGACCTCGATTTCCCCTGGCTCCCGGCGCGGGTGGTCTGCCACGACATCCTCGGCCAGACCGCGCTGGTCGACCTGGCCGGCCTGCGCGACGCGATCGCGCGGCGCGGCGGCGACCCGGCGCAGGTCAACCCGGTGGTGCCGACCCAGTTGATCGTCGACCACTCGCTGGCGGTGGAGGCACCGGGCTTCGACAAGGACGCGTTCGGCAAGAACCGCGCGATCGAGGACCGTCGCAACGAGGACCGCTTCCACTTCATCGAGTGGACCCGGCATGCGTTCCGCAACGTCGACGTGATCCCGCCGGGCAACGGGATCATGCACCAGATCAACCTGGAGAAGATGTCGCCGGTGGTCTACGTGCAGGACGGCGTCGCGTTCCCCGACACCTGCGTGGGCACCGACAGCCATACCCCGCACGTCGATGCGCTGGGCGTGATCGCGGTCGGCGTCGGCGGGTTGGAGGCGGAGAGCGTGATGCTCGGCCGCGCCTCGTGGATGCGGCTGCCGGAGATCGTCGCCGTCGAGCTGGCGGGCCGGCCGCAGCCGGGCATCACCGCCACCGACATCGTGCTGGCGCTGACCGAGTTCCTGCGCCAGTCGAAGGTGGTCGGCGCGTACCTGGAATTCCGCGGCGAAGGTGCGTCCGCGCTGACCCTGGGCGACCGCGCGACGATTTCCAACATGGCGCCCGAGTACGGCGCGACCGCGGCGATGTTCTTCATCGACGACAACACCATCGACTACCTGCGCCTGACCGGCCGCGACGACGAACAGGTGAAGCTGGTCGAGACCTACGCGAAGCACACCGGCCTGTGGGCCGACGCACTGGCCAGCGCGCAGTACGAGCGCACGCTGGCGTTCGACCTGTCGACCGTCACCCGCAACATGGCCGGCCCGTCCAACCCGCACCGGCGCCTACCGACCAGCGCGCTGGCCGAGCGCGGCATCGCCGGCAACCTCGACGCCGCGCGCGCCGAGGAAGCAAAGGGCCTGATGCCCGACGGCGCGGTGATCATCGCCGCGATCACCAGCTGCACCAACACGTCCAACCCGCGCAACGTCGTCGCCGCCGGCCTGCTGGCGAAGAAGGCCAACGCGCTGGGGCTGGTGCGCAAGCCGTGGGTCAAGACCTCGCTGGCACCGGGCTCGAAGGCGGTGCAGCTGTACCTGGAGGATTCGAAGCTGCTGCCGGAGCTGGAGCAGCTGGGCTTTGGCATCGTCGGCTTCGCCTGCACCACCTGCAACGGCATGAGCGGCGCGCTCGACCCGGCGATCCAGAAGGAAGTCATCGAACGCGACCTCTACGTCACCGCCGTGCTGTCGGGCAACCGCAACTTCGACGGCCGCATCCACCCCTACGCCAAGCAGGCCTTCCTTGCCTCGCCGCCGCTGGTGGTCGCCTACGCGATCGCCGGCACCGTGCGTTTCGACATCGAGAAGGACGTGCTCGGCACCGACGCGCAGGGCAATCCGGTCACCCTCAAGGACCTGTGGCCGAGCGACGAGGAGATCGATGCGATCGTGCGCGCGCACGTCAAGCCAGAACAGTTCCGGCAGGTGTACGCGCCGATGTTCAACGTCCGCGTCACGCGCGACCAAAAGGCCGAGCCGCTGTACGACTGGCGCCCGCAGAGCACCTACATCCGCTGCCCGCCCTACTGGGAAGGCGCGCTGGCCGGCGAACGCAGCCTGCGCGGCATGCGCCCGCTGGCGGTGCTGGGCGACAACATCACCACCGACCACCTGTCGCCGTCGAACGCGATCCTGCCGACCAGCGCCGCCGGCGAGTACCTGGCGAAGATGGGCTTGCCGGAAGAGGACTTCAATTCCTACGCGACCCACCGCGGCGACCACCTCACCGCGCAGCGCGCCACGTTCGCCAACCCGAAGCTGCTCAACGAGATGGTGCGCAACGCCGACGGCGGCGTGCGCCAGGGCTCGCTGGCGCGGATCGAGCCGGAAGGGCAGGTCACGCGCATGTGGGAGGCGATCGAAACCTACATGGACCGCCGCCAGCCGCTGATCATCATCGCCGGCGCCGACTACGGACAGGGCAGCTCGCGCGACTGGGCCGCCAAGGGCGTGCGCCTGGCCGGCGTGGAGGCGATCGCCGCCGAGGGCTTCGAGCGCATCCACCGTACCAACCTGATCGGCATGGGCGTGCTGCCGCTGGAGTTCCAGCCCGGCACCGACCGCAACACGCTCGGCATCGACGGCACCGAGACCTTCGACGTCGACGGCACGCCGGCGCCGGGGGCGACGCTGACGCTGGTGATCCACCGCAAGGACGGCGAGCGGCTGGACGTGCCGGTCACCTGCCGCCTCGATACCGCCGAGGAAGTGTCGATCTACGAGGCTGGCGGCGTGCTGCAACGCTTCGCCAACGACTTCTTCGAGGCGGCGCAGGAGGCGTAGGCGGTCCGCGCCTGCGTTCCCGACTCCACCGCGCCACAACACCCCACCTTCCGGAAATCGTCCATGCCCCACATCCCGCAGCTCCGCATCCCCGCCACCTACATGCGCGGCGGCACCTCCAAGGGCGTGTTCTTCCGCCTGCAGGACCTGCCGCAGGCGGCGCAGGTGCCGGGGCCGGCGCGCGACGCGCTGCTGATGCGCGTGATCGGTTCGCCCGATCCCTACGCCAAGCACACCGACGGGATGGGCGGGGCGACGTCGAGCACCAGCAAGTGCGTGATCATCTCGAAGGCGTCGGTGCCCGACCACGACGTCGACTATCTCTACGGCCAGGTCGCGATCGACAAGGCTTTTGTCGACTGGAGCGGCAACTGCGGCAACCTGTCGTCCGCGGTGGGGCCGTTCGCCATCGCCAACGGCCTGGTCGACCCGGCGCGCGTTCCCCGCGACGGCATCGCGGTCGTGCGCATCTGGCAGGCCAATATCGGCAAGACGATCATCGCGCACGTGCCGGTCGCGGATGGCCAGGTGCAGGAAACCGGCGATTTCGAGCTCGACGGCGTCACCTTCCCGGCGGCCGAGATCAGGCTGGAATTCCTCGATCCGTCCGACGAGGGCGAAGGCGATGGCGCGGCGGCGGGCATGTTCCCGACCGGCAACCTCGTCGACGAGTTGGACGTGCCCGGCGTGGGCAGTTTTACCGCGACGCTGATCAACGCCGGCATCCCGGCGATCTTCCTCGATGCCGCCGAACTGGGCTACTGCGGTACCGAGCTGCAGGCCGCGATCAACGACGACGCGGCCGCGCTGGCGCGGTTCGAGGCGATCCGCGCCGCCGGCGCCGTGCGCATGGGCCTGATCGCGACGGCCGCCGAGGCCGCCACGCGCCAGCACACGCCCAAGGTCGCCTTCGTCGCACCGGCGCAGGATTATGTGTCTTCCAGCGGCAAGCACATTGCCGCCGGCGAGATCGACCTGCACGTGCGCGCGCTGTCGATGGGCAAGCTGCACCACGCGATGATGGGCACGGCCGCCGTCGCCATCGGCACCGCGGCCTCGATCCCCGGCACCCTGGTCAACCGCGCGGCCGGCGGCGGCGAGCGCGAGTCGGTGCGGTTCGGCCATCCCTCGGGCACGCTGCAGGTGGGCGCGCAGGCGCGACTGGTCGACGGGCAGTGGACCGTCACCAAGGCGATCATGAGCCGCAGCGCGCGGGTGCTGATGGACGGCGCGGTGCGCGTTCCCGGCGATACGGTGTAGGGCAGGGCGATCCATCGCGCCGGACTGGCGCGGTTCGAGCGCGTGTTGACGCCGCGGTTGCATGCCACGGCCGGATGCGCGCGCCCGGCGCGGCACCACAGGGCCACCACGCGCGCTGGCGGACAATGCGGCATCACTTTCCGCGCAGGCCGGCCATGACCAGCTCCCATCCCCGTTCCGCCGTCCGTCCCGATCCCGACCAGCCGATGGTCGACATCGCCGACTACGTCATCGACGCGAAGATCGACTCGCAGGAGGCCTTTGATACCGCGCGCTACATGCTGCTCGACTCGCTGGCCTGCGCGATGCTGGCGATGAAGTTCGAAGGCTGCGTGAAACACCTCGGGCCACTGGTCCCCGGCGGCGAAATCCCCGGCGGCGCGCGCGTGCCGGGCACGGCGTTCGAGCTTGACCCGGCCCAGGCCGCGTTCAACATCGGCACCCAGGTGCGCTGGCTCGACTTCAACGACACCTGGCTCGCCGCCGAGTGGGGCCACCCGTCCGACAACCTCGGCACCATCCTGGCCGTCGGCGACTGGCTGTCGCGCAAGGCCGAAAGGGAGGGTGGCAAGGGCCTGACCGTGCGCGATGTGCTGGGCTGGGCGATCAAGGCCCACGAGATCCAGGGCGTGTACGCGCTGCAGAACTCGTTCAACCGGGTCGGCCTCGACCACGTGATCCTGGTGCGGCTGGCCTCGACCGCGGTCGCCACCGCGATGTTCGGCGGCGGCAAGGAAGAGGTGATCAACGCGGTCTCGCACTCGTGGATCGACAACGGCGTGCTGCGCACCTACCGCCACGCGCCCAACACCGGCCCGCGCAAGAGCTGGGCCGCCGGCGATGCCTGCCGGCGCGCGGTGATCCATGCGATCAACGCCGTCGACAAGAGGGTGGTGGGCTACCCGAGTGCGCTGAGCGCGAAGACCTGGGGCTTCCAGGACGTCGCCTTCAAGGGCCAGGCGTTCAAGTTCGAGCGCCCGTTCGGCAGCTACGTGATGGAGAACATCCTGTTCAAGATCAGCTACCCGGCCGAGTTCCATGCCCAGACCGCGGTCGAGTGCGCGATGCAGCTGCACGAGCAGGTCAAGGGCCGCCTCGACGACATCGAGCGCATCGAGATCCAGACCCAGGAAGCGGGCGTGCGCATCATCGACAAGACCGGCCCGCTGGCCAACTACGCCGACCGCGACCACTGCATCCAGTACATGGTTGCCGTGCCGCTGATCTTCGGCCGCCTCACCGCCGACGACTACAACGACGACGTCGCCGCCGACCCGCGCATCGACGCCCTGCGCGACCGCATGACCGTGACCGAGAACCCGCAGTTCACCAGGGACTACTTCGACCCCGACAAGCGCTATATCGGCAACTCGGTGCAGGTGTTCTTCAAGGACGGCAGCTCGACCGAGCGGGTCTCGATCGACTATCCGATCGGCCACCGCCGGCGCCGCGCCGAGGGCATCCCGGTGCTGATGGACAAGTGCGAAAAGGCGCTGCGGGCGCACCTCGCGCAGGACAAGGTGGACCGCCTGATGGCGCTTGCTGCCGATCCTGCAAGCCTTGATGCGCTTCCTGTTTCCGACTTCATTCAGCTTTACCAACAATAATGGCCCCGTTCAGCGGCATCCGTTACGCAGTCGTTAACAGCGCCTTCACGGCTTTCCTCCTAGGGTTTGCGCCGGGCGTTCCCTGCGGCCGTCTGAGCCAACGACAATCAAGAAAAGTTAATCCCCCCGATCAAAGGAGCTGAACCCTGATGAACAAGAAACTCCTCTGTGCCGCGCTGCTCGCCGGCATCGGCTGCATGCAGGCCGCCAATGCGCAGGAGTTCGACGATCGCTGGTACGTCACCGGCAGTGTCGGCTACAACTTCCAAGACTCCGAGCGCATGACAGACGATGCTCCGTTCGGCACCATCGGCGTCGGCAAGTTCATTTCCCCGAACTGGTCGATCGACGGTGAACTGAACTACCAGAACCCGAACTTCGCCGACAACGACGACCTGAACTACAGCCAGTACGGCATCTCGTTCGATGCGCGCTACCACTTCATCGCCGAAGGCCGCAGCTGGAACCCGTACCTGCTGGCCGGCCTGGGCTACCAGCGCGCCGAGGAAGAGTTCGACAACTTCCCGAACCCGAACTCGCCGATCCAGCGCGAAGACGGCCACGTTGCCGGCAAGCTGGGTGTCGGCGTGCAGAGCACGTTCGAAAACCGCGTTGCCGTCCGCGCCGAGCTCGCCTACCGGATCGATGCCGACAACGACAGCTACGCTGCGCTCGCCAGCGATCCGAACCACGATGATGGCGAGGACTGGTTCGGCGACATCCTCGCCTCGGTCGGCGTGGTGATCCCGCTGGGTCCGGCACCGACCGCCCCGGTTGCCCCCGCTCCGGTTGCCCCGAGCTGCGCCGACATGGACAGCGACGGCGACGGCGTGAACGATTGCGACGACAAGTGCCC
>NZ_JBHRYA010000002.1:0-6344 GCF_042648865.1 Luteimonas soli
GGCATGGCAGCTGCGGGGAGCCTGGAAATGCGTTCGGTGCGAGTGCGCACCTGCGGGGCGCAGCCCGGACGCGAGCCCTCGCCGAAGGCCCGGCGACGGGCCTGGGGAAACAGGCTATAGTGACCTTTCGCCGCCACGGGGCGGCCCGATGGGAACGGCAATGACGACTGAAACCGAGGTTCAGAAGCGCATCGCGGCGATCTTGGACGATGCGGCGCGGGGCAGGGGATCGGACTACGCGATCGCGACCTGCAGGGCCGCGATCGACAAGCTGTGGCAGGACGGACACATCACCGCCGAGCACCGCGAGGCGCTGCTGTTGCACGTCGGCAACCTGCTGGTGAAGTGGACGCCGGAGTTGGTGAAGAACTACCTCGCCAACACCGAGCGCGAGCTGGCGATGGGCGCGTTGAGTCAGGTCGAGCTGCAGGAGCTGGGAACGGTCCTGCTGCAGCTGGTCGGCGAGCAGCTGGTGACGGTCGAGGAGGCGCTTGCGTTGCAGACGCGGGCGCTGGTCGCGCCGCTGGCGGTTCCGCCGGCGGAACCGGCGCCGATCATCGGCCGCATCGGGCCGAGGTCGACGACGTGAGCCAGGTCACGGCGCTGGACGTGTTCGGCGATGAGCGCGTTGCGGCCCTGGCCGATGCGGCGGCCGCCGGCGACAAGCAAGCGGTCGCCGAGCTGGCCCGGGCAGGGTGCAACGTCAACGCCCGCGGCGATCGCGGCGTCAACCTGGTGCAGTGGGCGTTTCTGCATCAGAGCAACGCCGGCATGACGGCGTTGCTGTCGGCGGGCGCCGATCCAAGCGCGCCGGACGATCACGGCAACACCGTGATGCACTACGCGGCCGCGGCGGAGAATCCGGCGATGATGACCGCGCTTCTGGAAGCGGGCGTGTCGCCCGACCTGCGCAATCCGGTCAAGGGCGAGACGCCGTTGTTCACGGCGATCATGCACGACCGCGAGCCGCAGTTTCAGGCGCTGCTCGCCGCCGGCGCCGACGTCGATGCGGCCGATGCCGCCGGCAATCGGCCGCTGCACCAGGCGGCGAAGGTCAACGATCCGCGGCGCGTGCTGGTCCTGCTCGAGGCCGGCGCGGATCCGCGAGCGATCAACGGCCAGGGCGTGACGTTCCAGCGGTATCTCAACGCGATGGACGATGCCTTGCGCACGGCAGCAGTACGCGATGCGAAGGCCGCCGTCGACGGCTGGCTGCGTCAACAGGGAATAGGCGTCGAAACCGGAGCCTGAACCGTGGGGAAAACTCACGTGTGGACAGCCGCGCAGCTGGCGCGGCTGGGGAAGGTCTATGACCACGAGCTGGCGTCCGAGTTGGGCGTCAATGCAGAAACCGTGCGCAAGGAACGCCAGAGGCGCGGCATCAAGCCGCTGCGCGTGGCTGCTGCGAAGCACAGGCAGGTCGATCGACTCGTCGGGAAGCTGCCCGACGTGGAGATTGCGGCGCGGCTGGGCGTGTCGGCGGCGGTGGTCTATCGCCGGCGAAAGGCGGTCGGCGCGGCCCGAGGCGAGCCGATTGAAAGCCCGCGCGTTCCGCGCCGCGTGTGGACGCTGCAGGAGGCGCGTGCGGTGGCCGTCGAACACGGCGGCACCTGCATATCGCGCAAGACCGGATCGGTGTTGCGCTGGCGATGCGCCGAAGGCCATGTGTTCGAGGCGACCGCGCACCGCGTCATCCGCCGGCGCCAGTGGTGCGGGCGGTGCAGCGGGCAGGTGAAGGATTGAGGCTGGGTTAGACCCAGCCTCGCGCGGCCATCGAGACGGGCGCGCCCTCTGCACCGACCACGAAGTGGTCCAGGAGGCGGACGTCGACGAGCGCCAGCGCCTGCTTGAGCCGCGCCGTGACGGCGCGGTCTGCAGCGGACGGTTCGGGATTCCCCGACGGATGGTTGTGACCGACGATGACGGCAGCCGCGTTGTGGATGAGGGCGAACTTGACGACTTCGCGGGGGTGGACCTCCGCGCCGTCGATGGTGCCGGCGAACAGGTCCTCGACGTGCAGCAGCCGGTGCCTGGTGTCGAGGAGCAGCACCGTGAAGAACTCCCGGTCCCGCCCTGCGAGGCGGTAGCGCAGCAGCTGCCCGGCTTTGGTGGGATCCGACAGGAGATCCCCGTCGTTGATCCTGCGACGCAAGATTTCCTCGGCCTGCGCGAGGATTTCGTATTCCGCGGCTTGCGTGTCGTTGTTCCAGAGCGAGTGGTTTTCCATGCTGGTCTCCAGGTGCCGGAAGTGGCGCGTGGGACGTGTATTCGCGACGCCGGCGGCGGATGCACCCGCAGGGCCGCAACGCAGTGGAGGAGCGCCAGCTTGCATCCGCCGGCGGCATAGCGAGAGTCCCAGTCTTAGCGCCGCCGGTGCCTGGTGCATGGAGAACCCTTGGAACGACGACGGCCGCCCGAAGGCGGCCGCTGGCGCAGTTGGCGGTGATGCGCAGGATCAGCGTTCGGGACCGGCCTGTGCAGTTGCAACCGCCAGCTGCTGCGCCTGCTGTTTCGGGGCCGGGATCTGCTCGCCGCGCTCGATGCGCCGTGCCAGGTTCTCGCGCATCGCAGCCATGAGCCGGTCCTTCGACGGCTGGGCCATGCCCGAGGCTTTCGCCTCGGCCGCCTCGAGGAGCTTGTAGGCGTTGGCCAGGCCGGGGAACTCCCGGACGGCCTTGCCCGCCGGCTCCTTGCGGAAAGCGGCGGCCATCGCCGCCTGCTTCGGGTCGCCGTGGGGCAGGGCGGCCTCGGCGACCGTGACGCGGCTGAGGTCGGCCGCGTCCATCGACCGCTGCACGGCGGTCATGGAGTGCTTGGTGAAGCTCCAGGCCTTTTCTGGATCCTCGATCTTGATTTCCGCGCCGTGCGCCTTCGGCACAAGCGGCAGCTTGTTGAGCCGGTCGAGGATCTCGCCCTGGACGACGTACTTCCGCACCAGGCCTGCCTCGGCGGCCTCGCGGAAGCCTTGGGGATCGACGCCGGCGCGTTCGAGTGTGTTTTTGTGAACGCCGGCCGGATTGAATGTGACGCAAGGCGTATTTGTCGAGGCCGCAGCGATCACGGCGAGGCCGCCGCCAAGCGAATGCCCGGTTAGCATGAGCTTGTCGCCGTACTGGACCTTGCACTCCTGGGCGAAGGCAGCGGCCTGGCGGTATTGGGCCGTGTCCATGCCGAGCCCTTGAGCGAAGTTGGTGAGCCAGTCGCGGGTTTCGCGTTCGCTGCCGGCGAACGCGAGGACCGCCTTCTCCCCATCGGTGAACACCGCGGCCTTGAAGCCAGACGTGGGATCGGGTTTCGAGGTCGGGCCGATCCCGGCCGGGATGACCGATATGGCGGCGTCGAAGTCGCGCCGCCAGCGGCCAACCTGCTGAACGCCCTGGTCGTAGACCGCGGCGGCGAGGTCGGCAAGGTCGCGGTCGATAGGCTGGGGCAGGGGTGATAATGTAGTCATGTCGGAGGGGTGAATCCGGCAGGTATCCGGGGAGGATTGTTGCAACAATCGTAAAGCATTAGTTGCAAGGGTGCCCTTTGGAGTGGTAATCAAGGAACACGGCTGGGCATCAGCCGCTCACAGGTGAGGTCGAGAGATGAAAAGGAACGTTCTGCTGATTGTGGCGTGTCTGGCCGTCACGTTCACTGCCTTCAGCGTTAGCGCGGCCAAGAAAGTCGATCGAGAGCAGGGCGACGGTGGCGGAACTTCCGGCCCGACGCAACCTGCGGATCCGACGCAGATGAGCGACAAGACCCGCTGGGCCTGCGAAGTCGCGATGTGCATGTCGAACCCGGCCGGCCCGATGGCCGTTGCCGAGTGCGTTCCGCCGATCCAGAAGCTGCAGCGCGAGCTGGCGAAGGGCCATGCGTACCCGGTGTGCCCGTTCGTGTCGAGCGGTGGCGGCGGTGGGGACAACGGTGGCGGCGGCGACGACGGCCGCGATCGCACCCGGCAGCAAATCCAGTAGGCGGGCAGGGCGCACTAGCGCCCTGTTCGGCGTTCCTACAGGGGGATCATCGTGAGCTTGGCCCGTTCTACGCATTACAACGGCGGCGCTGTCTTTCAGGCAGCGTCGCCGCTTGCGTTTGCGGCGAGAGAAACCGCCGAAGGCCTGGGCGAGGATGGAAGCCCGGAGGGCCGAGACAGCGGAACGCTGGCTCGGTTTACGACAGCCGTATCCGCGCGTGTCGCGGATCGCCCCCAACATCAGCGTGAGGCCCTACCGTCGATGGAAATGCAGGATCGAGAAAAACTGCACGCGATCGCGCAGCAGGAATACACGCAAATCCGCGAGAAAGTCCCGAGCAAACTTGCGGTGTTGTCGAGCCCGAAACTCCTGGTGCTGCCGGAAAAATTCATGGCGCGCATGGGCGGAGCTGCGGCGATTTATTTCTGGCTTTGCGTCAGCCCGACGCTACTCGAAGCGCCGAAAGACGTTCGACAAGCGGTCATCGCGCACGAATGGGGACACATCGCGAGCGGTCATTGCAATGCAACGATCGGCTCGCTCGTGGGCGCACTGCTCTACGTACTGATTTCACTTGCCACGCCGCCAGGAAGTTTCTGGCCGCTGGTGAACCTGGTCCTGCTCGGCTTGATGTTCTCGGCGATCTTTTGGGCGCTGCACGGGCACCGCGAACTGGAAGCCGACGAGAAAGCGGCGGACGCGGTGGGCGCGGCCAACATGGCGCATGGCTTGCGCTGGATCATCGACCGCATGCGCAACGGCGAGCAGACCGACCTGGTGAAGGAACGGCTGCGCAGGCTCGATGCCCGCGCGGCCGCGGAAGCGGGCGCGCAGGCGCAAGCCGCTTGAAAAGGGCCCTGGAGACGACATGAACCCGTCATTGAAGCAAGCCCCCAAGGATCCGAAAAGCCACCCCAGCCTGCTGGACGCGCTGGGCAGCTACAAGACAGCGTGGATGGTCGCAGGGGCGATGGTGCTTTACGCAGCCAGCCCTAGCGATCAGGCGATCCATCCGTTGCGCCAGGCAGCGCAAATAGGAATGCCGCTCCTCCTCGTACTCGCCACGATCAACACGGTCTTGCTCGTGGCGCAGACCAAGAGGTTTTTCCCTGTGCTAATTCTTTGCGAGAGCTTGTTCCTGCTGAGTGCAGCCGCGGTGTTCGGGCCTGGCACCAGCGCACCAGCGATCCTCGCTGCGATGCTGTGTGTCGTCGCTTGGCGGCAGATAGACATGGCAGTCGAGCGGCGATCCAGAATTGAGCTGTAATTCTTATGAACCCGGCAATGAAGCGAATCCCCGGCCTGCAGCTGCTCCGCGAACCGAAGCTAGGCCACGTGGCCACGCTCCTCGGCATGCTCATGTTCGCGAGCGTCCACCGCGGCGCCGAGGCGCTGAACGCCGCGCAGGAGCTGCAGGTCAACACCTTCGCCGCGATCGGCGCGCTCGCGCTGCTGGTGGCGATGGGCCTGGGCTTGGTGCAGCTGGTACTCCACAACGCACGGATCCCGCTGTTGGTCGCCTTGGGCGGCACGGCCGCGGCGATCTACGTGCCGTCGAGCTGGGCGCTGGCGCTGCTGGCGTTCGCGCTGCTGCTGCCGCTGACCGTGCTGGCGACTACGCCGAGCACGGCGCGGTTGCGAGCGACCAGGCTGCGCGAGAGCGGCACCGGCGACCCGCCGGAAAACCGCGCGTAAGTTATTGATTTTATTACATAAGTATGATTATGCGAAATGGACACGGACGCCCTTAAATCCCCTCGCTACCCGCCCCTCGCGCTGCGCCACTGTGCTATTGGGTCATTGTGCTTGACGCGGAAAAATCGCGGGCGTAACCTGCGATTGTTCCAACAATCAGCGCGGGAAATTATGGACAATCGGGGCCGCTTCGTTCTTGCTTTCGCCGCCGCAGCGATGCTTTCGCTGGGCTTTTCCGCGCCCGCGCTGGCGCAGCGGGCCGCGTCGCAGGTGTACCTGCCGGCGAAAGCCGGCGTGCCGGACTCGGCGCGCACGGCCGAGGACTCGCAGCGGCTTATCGACCAGGTGGCGGCCGAGGCCAATGCCCGGACCCGTGCTGGCCAGCCGGCCGAGGACGTGGAGGCCTGGATGGCGACGCAGTTGGAGCAGGCGGGGATGACCGTGGAGAGCGCCCCGCCGGCGTGGGATGTGTTCGGCAGCGCCAAGTGGGAACAGGAAAATCCGGGGGCGGATAGTGCCGACAATCGCGAGCCAAACCAGGACGGAATCGCTACCATCGACGGGTTCAACAGCAGGAATCCCGTCGATGGGCGCTATGAGCAAACCGAAGCAAAAGAAGACCCGCAATTCCGTGACGAAAAAGGCTCGCGACAAGAAGCCGCCACCGGCGAAGCCGGCCAAGGCAGCTCG
>NZ_JBHRYA010000002.1:6424-45159 GCF_042648865.1 Luteimonas soli
AGCCGAAGCAAGTGCGGCCGCTGTCCGGCTACGCACTGCAGAAGCTGGTGGAGAAGGACCCGCAGCTGGCAGCGCGGCTTATCACGCTCCAGGACTCGACAGTGATCTTCGAGGCCGACCTGGCAAGCCTGCTGCAACGCCGGGAAGTCCGGCAGCTGGCGCTGACACAGACTGAGGAAGGCTGGGAAGTTCAAGTCCTTCCTCTGTGGAAGGGAAGTTTTTTAACCCTGGTGTCACTGAAAAAGGAGAAGCGCCACTACCTAGACCTCGACCGTTTGATTCGCACCATAACCAAGCACGGGCCGTTACCGCCCACCATCCTGATTGGGGAGTAATCCAATGAGCAACACCACCGCAGTACAACGCGCCGAGAAGGTGACGGACCTGCTGTTCCGGAACCGCGGCTACTTCACCCTGGCGATCGCCGCAATGGTCGGCGTGATGATGCTGGCCATGCCGGAAATGGCAATGGCGCAGTCGATCATCGACGACAAGGCCGACGCCGCCCTGACGTGGATCCGCCGCGCGGTCTACTTCATCCTGGTCGTGGCCGTCCTCGGCTCCGGCGTGCTGGCCGCGTTCGGCCGCATGAGCTGGGCCACGGTCGGCCAGGTGCTGATCGGCGCGATCGTCGCCGGCGTCGCCACCGAAGTCGTGTCCGCCCTGTACGGCGACGGCTGAGGACGCGGCCATGTCCGAGAACGACGTGCAATCGGGGGTCCGTCCGGACCCCCTGTTCGGCGGCCTTACCAGGCCGCCGACATTCCTGGGCCTGCCGGTCGAAGTGCTCCTGGCCATCGCCGGCGTGTCCACCGTGGTCTTTCTCGTGGCATCGCTGTTCGACGGCGGGATCGGCTGGAAAGTCGGTCCCCTTGGGTTGGGCGTTGTCATGTACGGCATCGCCCGGCTCATGTGCGCACGCGATCCGCGTGCGTTCCGCTACCTGTTCCTGCGCTCGCTCACGAAGAACCTCCACCGCAATCGCAGCTATTGGGGGACGGGTTCCTACTCTCCCCTGCCCAACCGTAAACGGAAGGTCTGAACATGGCTCTGGCATTGAAGCAATCGCAGGCGAACGCGACCCGGCCGGTCGGCGAGTGGGTGCCCTACACCCGCCACTCGACCGAGTTCAACGTGCGCACGGACAAGGGCGACGTGCTGACCGTGTTCAAGGTCGCCGGCGCCGCGCACGAAGCCGCGGACAGCGACGACCTGCAGGCCTGGCACGAAGGCCTCGCCGGCATGATGCGCAACCTGGCCGATGGGCAGGTGGCCTTCTATTCGCACGTCGTGCGCCGTCCGCGCAACGAATATCCCGCAGGCCGGTTCGAGGACGATTTCGCCGGCAGGCTCAACGAGGCCTACAAGGCGAAGGTGTCCGACGCCTCGCTCATGGTCAATGAGCTGTATTTCACCGTGCTGCTGCGCAAGCGCACGGGCATCGCCGGCTGGATGCAAGGCGGTGGCAAGAAGACGATGCAGGAGCAGATCGAGGCGATGGCCGACGCGGACGCGAAGCTCGATGAGCTGTCCGATACGGTCATGTCGAGCATGGGCCGCTACGAGCCGCGCCGCCTGGGCGTGTACGAGCGCGACGGCGGCCTCTACTCGGAAGTGCTCGAGTTCCTTGGCCTCCTGGTCAACGGCGAGTGGCAGCGCATGCCGCTGGTCAAGGGCCGGCTGAGCTACGTGATGACCACGAGCCGCCTGTCCTTCGGCGCCGAGCAGATCGAAGTGCGCACGCCGACCGATCGGCTGTTCGGCAAGATGCTCGCGATCAACGAATACCTGACCGAGCGAACGGAAACCGGGCACCTCAACAACCTGCTGACCCTGCCCTTCCCGTTCGTGATGACGCAATCGTTCGCCTGCCTGGGCAAGCTGGAAGCGCAGAAGGCGATGAAGAAGCAGGAAACCCTGCTGCGCAACGCCGAGGATCCGGCCGAGTCGCAGATCAACGCGATCATGGTCGCGCAGGATGACCTGGCGTCGAACCGCATCGTCGCCGGCGAGCACCATCAGAGCATCCTGCTGCTGGCCGAGGACACTAAGACGCTCAACGATCGCGTGGGCATGGCCCGCGCGGCGCTGGCCGAGGACGGGTTCCTGGTGGTGGTCGAGGACGACTGCAACGAGGCGGCCTATTGGGCGCAGCTGCCGGGCAACTTCGAGGTCCGCCCGCGGCCGGCGATGATTACCTCGCGCAACCTAGTCGGGTTCAACAGCTTCCACAACTACCCGATCGGGCGCATGGCCGGCAACCAGTGGGGGCCGGCCATCACGTTGCTCAAGACGTCCAGCGGCACGCCGTTCTACTTCAACTTCCACCTGCCGCCGAAGGGCAAGCGCGCCGCCGATGAGGAAGCCGTCGATGACCGCGTGGCCGGCCACACGCTCATGCTCGGCCCGACCGGCGCCGGCAAGACGGTCATCCAGACCTTCATGCTCGCGCAGGCGGAGAAGTACAAGCCCACGGTGTTCACCTTCGACAAGGACCAGGGCCAGGAAATCTTCGTCAAGGCGATGGGCGGCAAGTACCTGACGTTGCAGAACGGCCAGCCCAGCGGCTTCAACCCGTGCGCGATGGAGGACACGCCCGAGAATCGCGTGTTCCTCGAGCAGCTGGTGAAGCGGTGCGTGCGCGGCGACGATCCGTCGTTCGTGTTCTCGCCCGGACGCGAGCGCGAGATTACCGAGGCGGTCAAGGGCATCTACGGCGCGGTGCCGTTCGACCAGCGCCGGTTCTCCACCCTGCTGCAGTTCTTCGACCCCACGGATCCGGATGGCGTGTACGCACGCTTCCGCAAGTGGTGCCAGGGCGGCGCGCTCGGTTGGTTGATGGACAACCCGACCGACGAGATTTCGCTGACCGGCACCCGGCATTTCGGTTTCGACGTGACCGCGTTCCTGGACAACGACGAAACCCGCACCGCGACGGTGATGTACCTGTTCCACCGGATGGAACAGCTCATCGACGGCCGCCGCTTCATCCTCAACATGGACGAGTTCTGGAAGATGCTGCTCGACCCGTATTTCGAGAAGAAGGCGCTCGATGCGGTGAAGACGTACCGCAAGCGGAACGCGATCGCGCTGTTTGGCACGCAGAGCCCTGGCGACGTGCTTTCGTCGTCGATCAGCCAGGCGCTCATCGAGCAGTGCGTGACCCAGCTCTACCTGCCGAACCCGAAGGCGGCAAAAAAGGACTACATCGACGGCTTCAAGCTCACGCACCGCGAGTACGAAATCGTCAAGGACGAAATGCCCGAGCAGGGCATTCGCGGCTTCCTGTTCAAGCAGGGAACCGCGTCAACGGTGTGCGAGTTGAACCTTCGTGGGTTCGACGATGAATTGGCGGTCCTTTCTGGCACGGCCGCCTCCGTGGAAATCGCCAACAGGGCTATCGCCCTTGCCGGCGAGGCCCCCGACGCCTGGCTGCCAGTCTTTCACAAGCTGAGGAGTGAACAATGAAGATCAAGGCACTTGCTCTGTCCGTCGCGCTGGGCGTCGTCGCCGTTGGTGGCGTCACCTCCACCGCGCCGGCCTACGCGACCGGCATCCCGGTCATCGACGCCGCCAATCTGGCCAACGCCATTTCGCAGTACACGCAGATGGTCGAGCAGCTGGCGCAGCTCAAGGCCCAGCTGGACCAGGCCAAGCAGCAGTACGAGTCGCTGACCGGCAGCCGCGGCATGGGCAACCTGGTGCGCAGCACCGGCGCCATCCCGAAGAACTGGCAGGAAACCCTCGCCTCGATGAAGAACGGCGAGCTGGGCGACCTGTCGAAGCAGATCCGCCAGTCGGCCAGCCTGCTCGATGAGGATTTCTTCGCCGACGTCGACCAGGCCGTCAAGGACAGCTTGGACCAATCGATGGCCGCCCACACCGACCAGCAGGCGGTGAACCAGTCGTTCTACGACGCGGCGACGGCCCGGGCGCAGAAGATGGAGCAGCTGGCCAATCAGATCGACGGCGCGTCCGACATGAAGGCCATCAACGACCTGCAGGCCCGCGTCGCGATCGAGCAGGTGCAGCTGACGAACGAACTCCTCAAGCTCCAGTCGCTGAATCAGATTGCGATGCAGGAGCGTGAGACTCGCGCCCAGCAGCAGCACCAGGCGGCGTTCAAGACCTCTTTCTCGTACTGATACGGACCCAACGCGACGATGACCATGAAGACCATGCTCCTCGCGTCCGCTGCAGCAGCCCTGTTCGCAGGGCTGCTGTCGGGATGCTCGAAAGACGACGTGGCGACGCCTCCCGGCGTGCTAAGCGGCCCGATCCCCGACTGCAACCAGCTGACCAGCAACAGCGAAAAGATGAAGGCCTACCTGGCGGCTGCCGATGCGGACTGCGAGGCTGCCCAAACCTTCGACGAACGCACCAAGCGGATCGGCTGCCAGATCAAGCAGAAGGCAAGCACCTGTCCGTCGAACCAATCGTTCAAGTATTGATCTGGCCCCGGCCACAAGGACCGTCCGATGCAATTCGCCCTATTCGCCCAAGCCGCCCCGTCGAACGACACGCGAATCGTGCGTTTCTTGTTCGACAACATCGGGGGAGCCGTGACGTCGTTTGCCAACGACGGCGCGGCTTCGCTTATCGGCTTCATCGGTCCCGTAGCGGTTTCGCTGCTAACGATCTACGTGCTGCTGTGGGGCGTAGCAATGGCATCCGGACAGATCAGCGAGCCGTTCACCGACGGCATGAAGCGCATCATTCGCATGTGCATCATCGTCGGTTTCGCGCTGACCGCCGGGATCTACCAATCGACGGTTGTCGACCTGTTCCAGCAGGCGCCAGCGCAGATGGCGAACGCGATGACAAGCGGGACGGAGTTTGCGGCCGACTACGAAAGCACGAACGACCTGGCCGAAATGCTGGACAACTCCCTGGCCGAGGGTTTCAAGATCGCCGGCGATGCCTACAAGAAGGGCGAGGAAGAACATTCCAAGAGCATGATGGGAATTAGCGCGACGGGCCTCGTGTACCAGTTCCTGGCCCTGCTCCTCTGCATTATTTCGCTCATCATCGTAGCCGTAGCCGCAGGCGTGATCTTCGTCGCCTACCTGGCATTGGCGATCCTGCTAGCGATAGGACCGCTATTCATCATGATGGCGATATTCCCAGGCCTGCAGCGATGGTTCGAGACATGGCTCGGGCAAACGGTGAACTTCGCGCTTCTGTTCGTAATGGAAGCCCTCGCCGCGGCGCTGCTGTTCAAGATGCTGACGGCCTACCTGCAGTCTCTTTCGGGTTATGACGCGCCGATCTACGAGGTGCTCATGATCTGCCTCAAGGCCGTAGGCCTGACCATCGCGTGCATCGCCGTTTTGGTCCAGATGACGGGCATCGCAGGGGCGCTCGCCGGCGGTGCCTCGATCCAAGCGGCGAACATCGCCGGAAAGCTCGCCGGCGCCGGTTTCGCTGCGGCCGCCGCGGGCCGGACGGGAATCATGAGCGGCATGGCCTTCCGGGCTGGCGCGAAAGGGCAGCACTTCGATCGGCACAAGACTGACTCGGAACGACTCGGCGGAGCCGTTCGCACGGGGATGGAAATGGCACGCCGCCGGTTCACCGGCTCCAATACAGCAGCAAAGGGATAAATCCATGAGAAACAAGGCGATTTTGGTGGTGCTGACCAGCACCGCTTTGGGGTTGGTCGGCTGTTCTTCGATGCCGAAGGCGCCGAAGTGCCCGCGCGGCGAATACGTCCAGGTCAATACGCCGGACTGCTACGCGGTGATCGAGGAGGGTCCAGTGGACGCGCCGAGGCGCACCAGCTGCCCGATAAAGACTACTGAAACGCGGCTGCTGGACTCGGAGGTCACGCCATGAATCCCAAGAAGATGAAGCCCGAAACGAATTTGAAGCACTACCAGGAGGCGGCAGCCGGCTGGGAATCGGCCGAGATTGCCGCGGTCAAGCGCAGCGAGAAACGCGCCTGGCGCGTGGCGATTTCCGCGGCGGTGCTCGCGGGCTTGGCGGTGCTGGCCGTGGTGCTGCTCACGCCGCTCAAGACCGTGGAGCCGTTCGTCGTCCAGGTGGACAAGATCGGCGCCGCGAACACGGTCACGCTGCTCGACACGCGGTCGATCACCGCGAATGAGGCCCTGGACAAGTATTGGCTGGGCCAGTACGTGAACTACCGCGAGGAATATCTGAATCAGACCAGCTATGGCAACTACCGCGCCACGCGGTTGCTGTCGAGTCAGGCGGTCGGATCGGCCTACTTCCAGCAAGCAAACCCGGAGAATCCGCGCTCGCCTTCTGCGGTGTACGGCACGAAGGGTACGGTGGAGATTTCTGTCACCAGCATCACCTTCATCAGCAAGAACCAGGCGCAAGTCCGCTTTGTACGGAGAGAGAAGCGCAACTCCGACCAGCAGCCGGTTGAAACGCGCTGGATCGCGACGATCGCCTACCAGTACCTCAACCCGCCGTTGAAGGAAGCCGAACGGCTTATCAACCCGGTCGGCTTCCAGGTGACGGACTACCGCCTCGACCCCGAGACGGTGACGGTCGGCGGAGGGAACTGACATGAGAAAGCATCTGGCTCTGGCGCTGTCGCTGGCCCTGCTGACGCCTGTGGCGGCAGTGGCCGCGACCAAGCCGATCGGCGGCTCCTACGATCCCCGCGTCAAGACCGTGAATTACAACGGCGACGACGTGGTGGTGATCATGGGCCACTACGGGTTTTCGACCAATATCGAGTTTGCGCCCGGCGAGAACGTGCAGAGCATCGCCCTCGGTGATTCGCTGGCATGGGAAGTCGCGCCTCGCGGCAACCAACTGTTCGTCAAGCCGCGCGAGGACAATGCGACGACCAACATGACCGTCGTGACGGACAAGCGCAGCTATCAGTTCTGGCTCGATGCAGCGCAGGCGACGAACAAGGGGCGCGGCGCGGAAATGTATTTCCGCGTCAAGTTCAACTATCCCCGCGAGGAAGCCGCGCTTGCCTTCGCGGCCGCTGAGCGCCAGCGCGCCGCTGCCGCGTTGAAAGAGACGATTCCGCCGAAGAATTACAACTACTGGGCCTGTGGCAATCCGCGCCTGCGTCCGACGGAAGCCTACGACGACGGCCGGTTTACCTACCTCCGGTTCCCTGGTGCCCAGGAAATCCCCGCGGCCTACGTCATCAACAGCGATGGGGCCGAGACGCTGGCCAACGGCACGATGCGCGGCGACCAGCTTGTTCTGCAGACCACGGCAGCCAAGCTCATCCTGCGCAAAGGCAAGGCCGTCGCGTGCTTGGAGAACCGCAGCTTCAACTGGTACGGGATCTACAACACGACGGGCACTACCAGCCCATCGGTGCGCAGGACGCTAAAGGACGAAGCCGTGCCGGCAATGCCGGCTCTTCCGGCGGTTCCCGCGGACGAGCCCAGGCCTGCGCCCGAAAGCTCGCAGATGCCCGCCCTGCCCTTCCAGCTGCCGCTGCTGCCGGCGCAAACGGAGAACGACGATGAGTGATCCCAGGACCGCGCCCGACAACCGGGACGAAACGGTTGCGCATGTTGGCCCGGTCGAAGGCGATCGCGGCATCCCGCAGGTCGGGCGCAAGAAGCCTGCGACGCGGATTTGGTACGTGATGCTGGCCGGCGTATTGATCGTGGCCCTCATCGCGCTGGCGGCGGTCGCCGGGCTCAACAAGCTCAAGCACCGTAACGACGGCAAGGCGCCGGAGAAGGATGCGGTCACGACGAACGTGCCCGAGCTGACCGCCGGCGCTTTCGAGGCAAAGGAGGCTCCGCCGTTGCCGGAGGGAACGGTCGTTCCGCCGCCGGCGGAACCCGGCCAGCCGGCGCCGCAAGGGCAGCCGAAGCTGACGCCCGAGCAGCAAAAGGCCCTGGACCTGGCCGAGCGCCGTAAGCGCGCTCCGGTGCTGGGCATGGCCGGCCGCTCAAGCGGACCGCAGGACGAGGATGGGCCGCGGGACGGGACGCAGCGGCAGGGCAACGGTGCGGGGTCGCTTGGGGCGGCGCTGAAAGCGACGCGCACGGGCGCCGTGAGCGCGACCAGGCTGCCGGATCCGGACATGACGATCACGATGGGCCGCCTGCTGCAGTGCACGCTGGAAACCGCGATCAGCACCGACGTTCCCGGCATGACCAGCTGTGTGCTCGCACAGGACGTCTATTCGACGACCGGGCGCGTGCTACTGCTCGAGCGCGGAACCCGGATCGTCGGTCAGTATCAGTCCGGTACGCTGAAACGCGGCCAGAGCCGGGTCTTCGTGCTGTGGACGCGGGCAGAAACGCCGAACGGCGTGCTCATCAATCTAGATTCGCCGGCGACGGACACGCTCGGCCGCTCCGGTGTCGAAGGCAAGCTCAACCGCCACTTCTGGGAGCGGTTCGGCTCGGCGCTGTTGGTGTCGCTGGTCGACGACGTGGCTTCGTACATGGTCGCCAAGGAGCGCGGCGGCAGCGGCGGCAGCACGGCGATCAATTTCGGCAATACAGCCGATTCCAGCCGCGACGCCGCCGCTATCATCGTGGAGAACTCGGTGAACATCCCGCCCACCCTTAACAAGGCGCAGGGCGAGAGCATCGGGATCTTTGTCGCCCGCGACCTGTATTTCGGCGACGTGTACGAGCTGCGGCCGAACAGGAGCGCGCGATGACTTCGATGGGACGTGACGGGAGCGGGAACGTGGTGGCGATCGTCGGAACGGAATCGCTGGAAGCCTACCTGCGGCCGTTGCGCAACATCCTGTCGGGCGAAATCACCGAGCTGGTCATCAACCGGCCCGGTGAGGTCTGGACGGAAAGCTCGCGCGGCTGGGAGCGCATCGAGACGCCCGAGCTGACCTACCCGCACCTGCGCCAGCTCGCATCCCTGGTCGCGCACGCGACGCAGCAGAAGGTCGACGATGTAATGCCACGCGTCTCGGCCGCTCTCCCGACGGGAGAGCGCGTCGAGGCAATCATTCCTCCGGCGGTGGAATCCGGCACGGTGAGCTTCACGATCCGCAAGCCGAGCAATGCGCGGTTCGACCTCGATGACTACGACAAGATGGGCTTCTTCGAGAACATCGTGGTCAACGACATGGGCCTGACCGAGGAACAGAAGGCCCTCTCCGCCTATCTGGCCGAAGGTCAATACCGGAAATTCCTCGAGCTGGCGGTGCGGTCGAAGCAGACGATCCTGGTGTCGGGGCCGACCGGCTCGGGCAAAACCACCTTCATGAAGGCGCTGGTCGACCTGATTCCGTCAGACGAGCGGCTTATCACGATCGAGGACACGCCCGAGCTGTCCCTGCAGCAGCCGAACCACGTTCGGCTGTTCTATTCAAGCAACGCGAACAACAGTCTCTCGAAGATGACGCCGGGCGATCTGCTGCGCGCCTGCATGCGCATGAAGCCGGATCGCATCCTGCCGGCAGAGCTGCGCGACGAAGCGGCTTTTCACTTCCTGGCCGCGTGCAACACCGGCCACCCCGGCTCCATTTCTTCGATCCACAGCAACAGCCCGGTAGACGCGATCGACCGCACAATCACGCTCGCGCGTGAGTACGAAAAGGCTCGCTCACTCTCCGACGCTACGCTGCTGGCGACCGTCCGCAAGACTATCGACGTGGTAATCCAGGTCGGCAAGGTCGGGCACAACCGCAGAATCACAGGAATCTACTATGACCCAGCGCACAGCCGCTCCGATTTGGGTTAGGGCGCTCCTCGTCGTCATCCTCGCCGTCGCTGCGGTGCCTGGCTGGCTCTACGCCGCCGGGTACATCACGACGGCGATCTTGTTCCGCGGCGCCGATACCGCGCCCAAGGTCGAACTGATGACCTGGCCAAGCTACTACAAGCACTATCGCGACGTGAAAAAGGTTGCCGGCGCCTTGAAGCTCGGCGGCCTGGGCGCGACGGTGCCGTTCGCGATCTTCATCGCACTGATATTCCTCAAGCCGAAGCAATCGCTGCACGGCGACGCCAAGTGGGGCACCCGCCGCGACGCCAAGAAAGCCGGCCTGCTCGATGGCGGCGACGACGGCATCATCATCGGCAAACTCGGCAACGACTACCTGACCGCCGGATTGAAGCAATACCCGCACGTGATGCTGGCGGCGCCGACCGGCAGCGGCAAGGGCGTGGGCGTGGTCCTGCCCAACCTGTTCAACTGGAATCACTCGGTCATCGTCCTGGACATCAAGCTGGAGAACTGGACGCTGACGGCCGGCTTCCGAAAGAAGCACGGCCACGAGGTCTACTTGTTCAACCCGCTGGACCCGAAGCGGCTGACGCATCGTTGGAACCCCCTCGCCTACATCAGCGAGGATCCGAACCTGCGGGTCGATGACGTCCAGGCGATCGGCCAGATCCTGTTCCCCGACATTGACGGCACGGACCCGATCTGGAGCGCGTCGTGCCGCTCGCTGTTCACGGGCCTGGTCCTGTACCTCATCGAGACGCCGGGCAAGCCGGTCACGCTCGGCCAGGTCGCGCGCGAGGCCTACTCCGGCGACGACAAGCGATGGAAGAAGATCGTCGAGGCGCGCAAGACCGAGGGCAATCCGCTCTCCGAGGCCTGCGCCAATTCGCTGCTGGACTACGTGAACACGTCGGACAACACGCGCACGTCGATCCGCAAGACCTTCACCAGCCGGTTCGACCTGTTCACGAACCCAATCATCGACGCGGCCACCAGCGCCAACGACTTCGACATTTCCGCGGTGCGGAAGCGTCGAATCTCGATCTACCTGGGCATCACGCCCAACACGCTGGACCGCCTCGCGCCGCTGCTCAACCTGTTCTTCCAACAGGTGGTCGACCTCAACACCCGCCAGCTGCCCGAGCACAACCCGGAGCTGAAGGTGCAGTGCCTGCTCATGCCCGACGAGTTCCGGTCGCTGGGCAAGATGAAGGTCTTGGTCAACGGCATCGCCTTCTTCCGCGGCTACGGGCTGCGAGTGCTGCCGATCTTCCAGGCACCGTCGCAGGTCCGCGAAGTCTACGGAGACGACGCAGCCAAGACGTTCTTCAAGAATCACCACATCCGCATCGCCTACACGCCGGCCGACATTGACGACGCGACGGAAGTGAGCCGCGAGCTAGGCAATTTCACCTACAAGGCGACGTCCAAGTCCAAGCCGATGGCCTTCTCGAAGGGCAATCAAAGCCAGAGCGAGTCCGACCAGGCCCGCGCCCTTCTGCTGCCGCAGGAGGTCAAGGACATTGGCGAGGACGAGGAAATCGTGTTCGCGAAGGGCTGCAAGCCGCTTCGCGTGACGAAGATCCGGTGGTATCAGGATCCGACGTTCAAGGACCGGGTTATGCCTCCCCCGGTCCTGGCGCCGGCGCCGCTCCCCGAGCGCGGGGAAGTGGAAAACCCCGAGGAATGGGCCGATGTTGACGCCGGCGACGTGGAAACGCTATATGATCGCCCTGCGTCCGATTTCAGCCTTGATTTCTCCAACGTGGAGATTCCGAAGGGAGAGCTAAGCGAAACGGAGGCGGAATCCCTGGCCGATGAGCTGTATGCCAGCCTGGTCAGGTAAAAACTGAAACGTCATACGACTCTAGAGGAGTTTCCCGATGACCGAGCAAGCCCAACCTGCCGCCCGTCCGTCCGCCGAATCCGGCGCCAAGTCGCCGGTGCGGAAACAGCCCCTCAACGAAATCATCCGTAGCGACGGCGCCAAGGGCCGCCCGAGCACGGAGATTCCAGAGCATGTGGGCAAGCACTATGTCCAGGACGGCCGGGCCTACAAGTCCGCCTATCGCCAGGACAAGATCGAGTTCGTCGATCGCGGCGATCGCCTGCACGCCTACAAGCCGGTTTCGACCTTCACCATGCGGGCAATGGCGGAAATCGCCGAGGCCCGCGGCTGGAAGTCGATGGAGGTCACTGGCGTCGACAAGTTCAAGCAGGGGATCTACGTCGAGGCCGCGTCCAGGAACATGCAGGTGTCGAAGGGCTACACGCCGACCGACCGCGACTCGGAGATCCTGCAGCGCCGCGAGGACCGCAAGGCCGCCGAGCACAACCCGATGGTGAAGGCCTACCTCGAGGCCGATACCGTCAAGGCCAAGAACGCGGCCGTGAAGGAGTATCCGCAGCTCAAGGAAGCGTTCAACGAGACGAAGAAGGCCGAGGCCATCGCGGAGTCGATCGACTCCAAGAAGGCCGCGACCAATTTCGTCGGCCGGTACAAGGATTCGGTTGCGATCGCGCTGCACACCGGGCGCGAGATTCCGAAGGTCGCCGGCGTCGAAGCGAAGCAAGCGAAAGCCGCCGAACAACCCACGCCCGAGAAAGACCAGGGCCGTTCGCGCTGACTTCCGAGCAAACGGCCGCCTAGCGGCCGTTTGCGTTTTTGCTTTCCGGAGACGACACCATGACCATCGAAACCAGTCCCGCGAACAACCTGTTTGCGGGCTTCAACGACGACGAAAAGAAGATGATCGCCGTGGCAATCCGCCGCGTCGAGGAGCTGGAAGAAACCCGACGCATCACCTCCACGATGGCCGGCCAGGCTCAAGCGATCGAGGCCGACCTGAAAGCGCGTGGCGTCGACGACGCTCACGTGCTGCGTGAGGCGGCCGAGGCCGTAACCGCGACGGCGAGTGCGCAGGGCAAGCTCGACAGCGAGGTCCAGGATTACCGCTCGCTGTTCGGGCCGAACGGCAGGGCGGCCTCCGCGGTAGGCCAATACACGCAGCTGCTGCGCAACGCGCACGCCGGCGACGTGGATGCGCTCAACCAGGTACAGTCCGCGCGTCGCGAGCTGTACGAGGCCAGGGACGCAGCTGCGCAAGAGCGCGGCTCGGCGGATCCGCAAGCGCCCGAGCAGGCCGAGGGACGCTATGTGGTCCGCTCGATCAACGCCGCCACGCTGGCGACGTCGGTGGTGCTGGCGACCAACAGCGCCCTCGAGGCGCACAAGGCGTTCGACGGCAAGGCCGATCGCGAGATCTTCGACAACGAGAGCAAGCGCCTGGTCGGTTCCATCAGCTGGGAGCAGGACGGCTCCGCGCCAGCCTGGAAGATGCGGCCCGATTTCGCGGCCGCGGTCCAGGCCGAGCGCCCGGCCGAGCGGGCCGGCGCCGGGGGGTTGGCCAACACCATCGAGCGCGACGATCCCGAGCGCGTCCGCCGCGTGCAGATCGAGCGCAACGCGGCCGAGCAGAAGCGCACCGTCGATCGCGACGATCGCGTGCTTCAGCAGGACCTGGCGACCGCCCTGCCCGCCTCGTTCGCCGGGCGCTACGTGAAGGACGGCAACAAGCTGGTCGACGCCGGCAATGCCGAGCACGTGATCCTGGTCGACAAGGGAGGCAAGCTGCAGGTGCCGCGCGAGTTCGATGCCGAGTCGGTCAAGGCGACGGTCGACGTCGCCGAGACCCGTGGCTGGGCGTCGATGAAAGTCGCCGGCGACGAGAAGTTCCGCCAGGCGGTTTACCTCGAGGCCGCTTCCCGCGGCATCGAGGTCAAGGGCTACAACCCCAGCGAAGCCGAGCGGCAGTGGGCGAAGGAGAACGCTGCCAAGCACCGGAGCAACAACATGGTCATGGAGAGCGACGTCGCCAAAACCTTCCACGATGCGCGCACGCCGGCCGAGCGCCGGCAAGCCGTCGAGAAGCATCCCGAGTTGAAAAAGGCGTTCGCGATCGAGGCGGCTTATTCGCAGCTGGCGAAGCAGATCCAGGGCAAGGGCGGGCAGGACGCCTTCATGGCCCGGATGCGGGACAACATCGCAACGGATCTCGCCCAGGGCCGCGAGCTGGCGGATGTGCGCCTGCGCAGGCCGATGTTCAAGGACCGGGAATACAGCCGCGTCCAGGACCGCGACCAAGACCGCGGCCGCTGAGGAGGGCGCATGTCTTCCCCTACTCCAGACCAGTCGCCGGCGATCAGCCTGACGCTGCAGCTCGAGCGCCTGACTGACGTGGCGGGCGCCGCGGCGAACGGCACCAGGCCAGGCCTCACGGTCGACGAACGCGCAAAGATGGTGGCCGTCGCGGAATCCGCGGCGGCCACTCGCACGCTTTACGCCCTCGGCGACGATCCCGTGGTCGATGCGGTCAACAGCACGCCGGAGCGGCACCACCTGGCCGCATCGTCGCTGGCCAGGGCGCTGGCGTCGCATGACGGCGCCGAGCACCCCAACCCGTTCCAGAACCAGCGCCTGGCGACCGCCTACGCGCAGCAACAGGAATACGATCAATACCTCGCCAAGCGCGAGGCCGAGCAGAACAACGTCGCCGGCGGCCGCTGGATCGTGCAGCAGTGGAACGAAGCTCGCGGCGTTTACCAGGACCAGCTGCAGACGAACTCCGCGACGGAGGCAGAGCAGTTGTTCCGCAAGGGCTCCGACTACCGGATCCACGACGCCAGGTTCAACGACGTCGCCGCCGAGTATCCGCAGGCCTCGCGCAGCGAGCCGCGGGGCGTGCCGGAATACTCGGAGCGGTCGGGGTTCCTCCGTGCGCTGGCCAACGAACAGGACCGCCCTGCCCCGCTGCGTGTCGATCGCATCGACTACGCCCACGGCGACCGCCAGGCTGTGCAGCAGCTAGCGATGGGCGCCGTGCTCAACGATACCGCGCGGATGATGGATCGCTACCGCGAGCTGCCCGACGCGCACGGCGGCCGCTACGTCGGCGCCGACCTGGCCAAGGAACTGTTCGCCGACTACAACCAGTCGCGCGAGGCCAGGAACCGTTACAACGCGCCCGTGCACAACAGCGCGGCCGCGCTGGCTGGCCAGCTGTTCGAGCAGGCCGTGCTCGACCACACCCACCCGGAGCGCGATCGGGCGGTGTTCCTGACCGGAAGCCCCGGCGCGGGCAAGACCACGATGGTCCTCAACCAGGGCGAGCTGCAGGCGAACATCGCCGTCGTGTACGAGGGCCAGATGATTCGCCCCGAGCAGTCGTATCCCAAGATCGACGCCGCGCTCGCCCAGGGACTGAAACCCGAAATCATCGCGGTTCAGCCCCGACCGGAAACGGCGCTGGAAAATACGTTCAACCGCTTCGATCACGTCGGCCGCGGTGCGAGCATCAACATCATGTCGCAGATCCAGGGCGAGCTTGCCGAAGGCCTCCGGCAGATCCATGCGAAGTACGGCGATCGCGTGGACCTGCGTGTGGTCGACGCGCGGCAAGTGGCGCAAGATGGCCAGGCGACGGAATACAAGGGCTGGCAGCACCTGCAGCTGCTGCAATCGGAGGGATCACGCGATGCAATCAAAGACCGACTCGCCGCAGAACTCGAACGTCATCGAGCTGCAGGCACGATCACTGACGCCTGCTACCGGCAAGCCGCAGGCCAGGCCCCAGCTCGAGAACAGCTCACCGATCGACGGATGGGTCCAGGGCATGACCCGGACGCTGAGCGAATTGAGCACAAACCCCACGCTCCACTATCAGCTGAGCAAGCGCGGGTTTTGATCGCGACGACGGCCGAACGTCCGCACCTGCGTTCGGACGAGCTGGCCAGGGCGCATTTCGTCGCGCGGCAAGACAAGGCCTGGACCGAGGACTACGACAAGACGCACGGCGCCGACATTGCCAGGCGCAGCCAGCGCCTCGCGATCCAGCACGGCCAGGTCCTCGCGCAGAAGTTGCTGCAGGAGGATCCGGTCAAGGCCTGCACGGTGTACCCCGAGCTGGTGAACAGCCACCGCGCGATCGCCGCAGCCGGCGCGCACCTGCGCGAGCAGGGCCAGCCGCCGAAGGCGATCGAGGCGACGCAACAGCGGCTGAAGCTCGCGATCGCGGACGGGCTCTCGCTCGGCGTCGGGTCGCCGCGAGTGGCCGTCAAGCAACTCGAACAGCAGGCAAAACAGCAGGCGCCGGATAGCGACCGTTCCCGGTGACTTGAAACGCCCATTCCCGGCCCGCAGCGCGCCGGGAATGGGCCTACTCCGCCCGACCGCTACCCCTATAGCCAAAAAAAAGGCGGCCCGTACAGGGCCGCCTGCTGCGTTATAGGGGTGGTCGTCAAAACAGCGTCATCTGCCCTACGGCCGGCAGCGTGACCGGCGCCGAAGGCCTCGACGCCGCCGGCGTCGGCACGGCCAGCTCGGCAACCTCCTCGACCTCGACCAGGCCCGCAGCTTGCGCCCGCTGCAGCTTGCCCGTCCACCCGCCCAAGACATGCGCCGGCGTGTACCAATGCTCGCGCTCCTCGAGCGACAACGAATTGCCGACGACGACGACGGCCGGGATGTGCAGCAGCGAAAACTGGATGTACGCCATGTGCGCGGCCTTGGCGTCGACGTCGACGGCCGTGACGTGCAGGTGGCGCTGGTAGTTGATCCCCAGCTCGCGGATCGTCTCGGCCAGGGCAATGACCATTGCGCCGGCGCCGCAGGCCGGTTCGCAGGCGGTGATGTAGCCGCGCTGCTCGATCAGTCGGCGCAGGTCCTCCTTGCTGCCGACGATCATGCTGGCCATCATCCGGCAAATCTCGAACGGCGTGAAAAACTGCCCGCGGTACTTGTTGTGCAGCTCCAGGTCGTGGAAGACCGCGCCCAGCAGGTCGGTCGCGCCCTCCTCGAGGCCGAGCGTGACCTCGGCCAGCACGCGCGGGAACAGCTCGACCTCCTCGCGCGTGTAGCCCTTCACGATCTGCAGATACCGCGCTTCCCTGCCCTCGCGCTGTGCCGGGTCCACGGCGTTCGACAGCGACAGCGCCGCCAGCTCGCAGAAGTCGGCGAACAGCTTGTACGTGTCGTGCCGGTAGCCCATCGACTGGAACAGCCGCAGGATGTTCTGCCGCCGCGCGTTCATGCCGCCACCTGGCCAGCCAGCTGCAGCGGCTCGGTTTGCGTCACGTGGAACACTGTCGTCCGCTTGGCCTTCCGGACCTGGACGCACTCGCCGGTCTTGCGGTCCCGCTTCGCGCACGGAATCACCGTGACGATCGAAACGCCCTGCTCGCCTTTCCGCACCACGCGACCGAGGGCGCGCCAGGCGTTGAAGGTAAAGACGTTCTCCCGCGGGCGGATCTCGGCCGAGGGGACGCCCTTCGCCTCGAACCCGGCGAAAATCGCCGCGTAGTTGGCCACGCTCTGCCCCCCGATCGCGCTGGCCAGCGCCTGCGACTCGACAACCGCCCTTCCCTTCCCTTCCCATGCTTTGCTAGATGCCAGAGCCGGCTTTTGCTCTTGCTGTTGCGGTTGCTCTTGATTCCGAACGCTCATTTCAGGGGTCTCCCTTGCCGTGGTTGCCATGCTTCGCTGAGTGCCTTTCGCCGTGAGCGCAGGGCAGCGCGGCCGATCGAGCGGGCGTGCAAGGGCGTAGAGCGCAGCGTCCCTTGCAGGCACGCGCGGCCGCGCTACCCGTCGGCGCGTAGGCGGAAGGCGCTCGGCATGGCAGCTGCGGGGAGCCTGGAAATGCGTTCGGTGCGAGTGCGCACCTGCGGGGCGCAGCCAAGGACCACAAGCGGGCTGGACTGGCGTGGTGCGCACCGGCAGACTGCGGTGATGGACTTGGCCATTGATCGAGCAGCGCAGCTCGGGTACGCCGACCAGTTGGTGAGACAGTTGCGTGCAGCGATCGCCTGCGGCCGGCTGCAACCTGGCGACGCCCTGCCCTCGGTCAGGGCGACCGCTGTCAAACTCGGCATTGCGCCGATGACGGTTTCCAGCGCCTACCAGGCACTAGTGGAAAGCGGTCAGGCGGTCAGACACCGCGGGCGTCCGCTTGTTGTCGCGCCGACCGCCCACCGACTGTCGTTAGAGGAGCGCATGGCGTTGCTCGAGCCCGCGCTGCGAGAGGTCGCAAGGCATGCGCGAGAGGCCGGTCTACTTCCAACCGCGGTCCTCGCCGCCCTCCGGCGGAGATTGCAGTAGGCCAGTAGTGCTTGCGCCGTGAGGCCCGTTCGGGCTTGGCGAACAGCTGCGGGTAACGCCCTACTTCGCGGAACTCGGCGCCGCTACGAAGCGTTGCCGGACGGCGGCCGCGACGCTCTGCACCTACAGTACGAGGTTCGGGCCGAGGCGACCGGCCAGGGCCGGATCGCCGACCAGGGCGGAAAGCCTGGCGACCTCCGCCACGAATTGGGCCAGTTGGTCGCTGCTGTTGGTCGGGCTTTGCATGGTGCGCTCCTGGGGCCGTTCTGGAAGCGCGCCCGCCTCGATGACACCTTGGCGACGGAACCGAAGGCGCCGGCGACGCCGGCGAGGCCGTAGCGCCTTGCAGTCGCCAGCATCGAGGAGCATGTAGCGCAGGAACGGCCCCAGCTGCACCATGCCGTCCATCAGCAGCCCGCCCACTGCTCGGCGCGGTACGCCAGCCAGGTGCGCACGGTCAGGCCGCACAGCTCGCCGCCGGCGACCGTATGCAGCTGTCGCAGGTATGGCCGGGCGATCGCCCGCGCCGTCGGCGGCGCGCCCAGCAGCGGCACGTAGCGGATTTCGCGCAGGTCGCCAGTGGCGATCAGCGCCAGGCTCAAGGCCTGGCTTCGGTCGTAGGTGTAGTGCATGGGTGCGTCCTCGCGCGGGTGGGTTCATAGGTAATGAACCCGGCGAGGGCGCGATTTGATAAGCCGGCTGCTAAGGCAGTTCAGCGCGCTGAACTGCCCTCCCCTACTTCCGCCGCGGCGCCCTGCCCTGGTCCTGCTCCGCCTGCAGGGCGCGCTCGGTCTTGGCGAGCAGCTGCGGGTTGCTCTTGATCCGCTCGATCATTTGATCCTGCTGGGTCGCGACCGGCGGCATGGCCGCGATGAAGGACCGGACCTGGATCGCAAGGCCAACGTCACCCTGCTGCTCCAGGGCGACGGCAACCGTGCCCCACGCGGCGCGGATCTTCCGCTGCCGCTCGGCGATGGCCTTGCGCCAGGGTTCGTCCGGAGCCTTGCCCGTGCGCTGTGCCTGCAGCGTCCGGACGGCCTGTTGAATCCGCCAGCGCGAGGTATTCGCTCCGCGGCGCTTGTCCAGATGGCGGACGGCTTGCCGGGTCGCCTTCTGGACGACGCCACGCGCCCGGCGCGGCGTCGCCGCGGCCTGGACACCTGCCTGCCGCAGCTGCGCGGCGAACCGCTCGCGCCACCGCTGCAGATCCTCCTTGCGAGGATCCAGCCGCTGGCCGCGGTCATTCCTTGCGCGAACCGTCAGGTGCGCGTGCGGATGATCCGTGTCCTCGTGATGCACGAGGATGTAGTCAAACTTGCCCCCGAACTCGGCCCGCGCGAACGCGGCCGCGGCGATCGCCAGCGATTGTCGGTCGGTGCCCGCCGGCATCGACAGGACCATGTTCACCGTCTCGCGCGTGTTGGAGCGTCGGCCCGAGCCGCCGCGTGCGTACCACTCCGCGGCCAGCTGGCGAACGTCCGCGCTGCCTTCAAGCAACGTGGCCTGGCCGTCGTTGCTGGCGTCGGAGACTTCTGCCGTGAGCTTGCCGTTGCGGGTGATGTAGGCCAGGTGCTCGCGCAGGTGCTTGGCACCCTTCGCGGCGCCGCTGACCTTAACCATGACCTCGGGCTGCTTGCGGGTGACGCCGGCGATCGAGGCGCCGATGAGGCGGCGCAGCGCCTTCGCCTGGCGTGCCTTCTTCGCCGCGGCAAGCGGCCCGTCCGGCGGCTTCTTGACCTTGCTGCGCTTCGCCCGAACCGGGCCTTGGAAGATGAAGCCGGCGGCGCCGATCAGATCCGGCTCGTCAGGGTAGGGCGCGCTCATTCCTCGTCCTCGTCGTAGCGGCGGCTGGCGCGCTCGGCCAGGGCGATGACCTCGGCCCGCAGCTGCTGAATGGCCTCGGCGATCCGCCCGGCCTGCAGGTCCTCGGCCGAGCTGCGCCCGGTCTGGTGGAAATGTTTGACCAGGACGTTGACGTTCCGGCCGAGAGGCCCGAGCGCGGCGATGGCCTTGTTGATCGCCGTCAGCTCCCGCTCGTTGAACGGCACCGCCTTGAGGGCGACCCGCCGGATCAGGGCGACGATCCAGGCGGGCACCGACCGGGCATCGGCTTTCGCCAACGCCTGGACGGCCTGCAGCTCGTCAGGCCGGAGACGAAAGTGGACCTGCGACGTCAGCCCCCGGAACCCGACCGGCAGCGGAGCAGGGGACGGGTTCTGCCGGAGGACGCTGCGGAGGATTCCCCGCAGCAGGTCGGATTCGCTCTGGCCGCTTCGGCGCGCCAGGTCCGCGAACGCCGCCTTGGTGTCGGCGTCGACCTTAGCCGCGATGAGGGGCTTCTTCTCCATCCGCGCCTTCGTCCAGGACCAGTTGGATGGCGAACGTGCCGCCGGCTCGGACGGCAGCCGCGCCGCGCTCGAACTCCTCGGCGTCCTCGACGAGGCCACCGGCTCGGGCTTCTGCCGCGATGGCTTCCAGCTCCGCCGCGCGACGCTCGCGTTCCGCTTTGCTGCTCATGTGGGCTACGTCCTTTGGGGGGAATGAGGGGCGCGATGGAGCTTACTGTTAAATCGCGCTACCAACAACCCTATCCTGCACTAGTCCTCATTCCCCTCATTCTAGTTCAGCGTGCTGAACTCTCCGCCCGGGGCGGGCCTTTAAGAGCCAGAGCGCTTTCGAGTTCAGCGTGCTGAACTCCGGCCATGAAGGCTGCTCCTGGGACGCCAGAATCCGGCTTGAAGCGGGGCAGACGGATCGCGTGAAAGGCCGAAGCCAGGAGTCGATCCAGCCGCGCAAAAAAGCACGCGAAGCGCGGCCGAAGGAGTTGATCAGCGGGGGCATCAAGGCCGCGGCTTCGGGTTTCGAGGTCAGCTTCTTAGGGACCGGCAGCCCACCCTTTGCCCACAGCTTCCCCGGTCCTGGGGATGCAAGGGGCATCCCCTACGGACCGGGCGGCGCTTCGCGCCGGCTGTGGACAAAGCGTGGACTGCCTCGCTCGACTCCGGCCCGCAAAAGCGAAGGCCCGCCGGAGAGCGAGGCCGGCTGATTGAAAGAATCGCTGCCGGCAGATTGAAAGAACCGCGGGTCAGCAGGGGGAGGGGCGGCGATCGGCGGCGGTATCGGGTGGCCGATCAGCGCCGGCTTTCGGGCGGCGCGGACCCGGGTGGAGCGCGCTCCTTCCAGTCGCTAGTCACCGTGGGCCTGGCGGCCCACAAAAGCTAGGCGGCGTCGATCATGGCCGCAATATCGGCGGCACGAAACATGACGCGGCGCCCGATCTGGGCCCGGCAAGCGCGTAGCTTCTGGACAAACTGCGGATCCCCGAGCCCCTGTTGCGCCGCCTGAAGGATCGCCTGCGGACTACGGCCAAGGATCGAGCCCACGTCCTTGGCGGTAAGCAGCGGCCCGCCATAATTCGCAGTGATCCAATCCAGCGTTGTAGTGGGCGCAGATCCCCGGCGAGCTGGAAAATCAGCCTGGCGGCCCTTCTTCTGGCCCTTAGACGACGCGCCCGACTGCTGCTGTGTGCGGTCTCGCGGGGCGTGCTTTCGGTGAAAGTAAGCTTCGACCTCGATCTGTAGGTGAGCGATAGCAGCGCACGAATCGGGGCCTCGGGCCGCCTCCTGGAAGCGCAGCAGCAGCGCTTCCGCCTCACTGTCAGCAGAACAACTAGCAGCCATCTTCGACGGAACATGGGCCAGATCGACAGCTAAGCTTCCCGGCCCCTCGGCATCCAGGCTATGAACAAGCTTGCGCGTGAGCTTCCTCCCGCTCTTGACGACCGCGAACACCACATCAGCCCAAGCCTTCGACCGCTCGCTTATGCGGAACAACTCCACGAGCGCGGTGACGTCCCCAACCTGACCGCGCCGTAATGCGTCTTGGAGATAGGGCGGCATCTTTACGATGGCAGCGTAGGTGTTGACCCACTGCTTGCTGATGCCGTGCCGTTGGGCTATTTCGTCCTGGCTGTAACCCGCTCGGATTTCTGCAACGATGGCCTGGTACTGGTCAACGACAGTGAGGCGCCGAGCGCGCTGAACCTGATGCCGAACCGTGCGAAGGTCTTTGGGCATCACTTCACTTCGTGTCGTGGTGCGGGTAGATCGCTTCAAGCACCAGGTCCGCCAGCGGCGCGTACAGGGTCAGGCCCGTGTCGGTGGCGATCATGACCAGGCGGCGGCCGCCTTCGGCCTTCTGGCGATCGTAGCGGAGCCAGTAGGTGTCGCCCTCGTACTGAACCTTGATTCCGACCGGCAGGTCCTGCGGCAAGGCCTTCGGCGGAGTGTAGTTGTCGCCGGCCTTCGTGGAGCCGTCGCCAGCGCCCGGAACGGCGGCAGGGCCACGGCCGCCCACGTCCAGGCCCTCGCCGTTGTCGGCAACGCCGGAGGAGGGCGGGGCGCCGGCGCCGTCATCCTCGCCATCGTCGTCGCCGTCCTCGCCGGCGCCGCTCTGCGCGCCGGTGGCCTTGGGCTCGGCCTTGGTCTTGGCGGGCGCCTTGCCCGGATCGGTGCCAGCACCATCGGCGCCGGTCGCCTTGCGCGCGAGGGAATCGGCCAGCTGGTTGACCAGGTGGCGAGTGATGGGCGCGCCCGACTCCGCCAGTTGCTCGACCTGCGCGGGCGCCTGCTTGTGAAGGCGGGCTAGGGCGGCCAAGGCGGAAATGTCGCTGGCGCGTCCATCGCGCAGGGCGTCCTGCAGGGCAGGCGGCATCTTCGCGACAGCAGCGTAATCCGATACCCAAGGCTTGCTCTTGCCGTAAGCAGTCGCCAGCTCCTTCTGCGACGTGCCAGCGTCCAGCTCGGCGGCGATGACGCGGTAAATCTCGAACGCGCTGAGGTCTTCGCGCTGCAGGTTCTCGACCATCTGCGCCCGGGCCGAGAGGTCGTCGCGGATGATGGCGGGAACGGTCTCGAGCTTCGCCAGCGCGGCCGCGCGCCAGCGCCGCTCCCCGGCGATCAGCTCGAAGCGATCGCCGGAAGTGCGCAGCACCACGGGCTGGATGACGCCGTGCGCTTTGATGCTCTCGGCCAGCTCGAGGAGCTTGGCCTGGTCGAAGGTCTTTCGCGGCTGCTCGGGATCCGGGTCGATCAGATCGAGCGGGATTTCGCGCACGCCGGCGGCGTCGGCGGGCGCATCGAGCATGTTGCTGAACTGGTCCAGGCCAGAGAAGTCAACCATTGAAGCCTCCCATCTTGTCCTCGATGACGGCCAAAACCGCCTTGAATTCCTTTCCAGCCTCGCGGGCCGCGGTTTTCTGCAGCTGCCATACGGGCTTTCGTTCGCTGGAGGCCTCGCCGATGCTGCTGCGCAAGGCAATCGCCGCGCCTTTGATCATGAATTGCGGATAGGCCTTGACCAGCTCACGCAACGCGGCTTTCTGCGCGGGGGAGTGGGTGTTGAGCTTCGACGGCAACATGCCGAGGAAGGTCAGGTTCTTGTTCCTGGTGTTGCGGATGCCGAAGATCGTCTGCAACAGCTTCGACAGGCCGAGAATGCTGTACTGCTCCAGGTCCACCGGGGTGATGACGTAATCCGCCGCGGCGAGAGCCGCGACCTGGACAAGATCCTTCGCGGGGTTGGTGTCGATGATGCACAGATCGAAGCCGGCGCCGGCGCCAATAGCCTTGATGCTGGCCACGTACACGTCGGAGATCGCCAGCGGCGCCCGCGGCACGTCGACCAGGCGCGCATCGTCGCCGGCCGAGATCAGCCTGATTCCTGGTTCACTCAACGCCGGAACGCTTGCTGCATCGAGCTTGCCGAACAGCTGGCTGGACTTCACGCCGCTGTCGAACTCGCCCAGGCTGTACGAGGTATGCGCTTGCGGATCGAGGTCGACGACCAGGACGCGGGCGCCGCGCTCGGCAGCGAAGTGGGCGAGGTGTACGGTCAGAGTAGTCTTTCCGACGCCGCCCTTTTGGTTGGTGATGACGAGAGTTTTCATTCGTCGGTGTCCTGGCCTTCCAACTTCGGATAGCGACGGGAAGACAGCCATGCGTTCAACGCCTGCGTCATCAGGTCCTGGATCGTGATTCTCCGCTCGGCGGCGATGACCTTGAGACGGTCGCGATCAGCTTCTTCGAGCCGAACGCGCAGGAAGGGGCGGGGGTCATTGGCGGGCTTCGCAGCCATTACTCCTCCACGACGATCAGGGAACCCTGGGAAGGCCACTCGCCGGTCAGCTCGGAGAGCTTGGTGAACGCGGCGAACTCCGCGGCGTACCACGCCGAAACGCCTTCGACGTCGGGCGTCACGTCCTCGGTGTGCGAATCGTCCAGCTCGTTGGCCGCCACGGTCGCAGCGAACGCCTGGCCGACACCGATGTTCCGCGCCTGCAGCTCCTGCAGGGCAGCTTCGCAGGCCTGGGCGATCTGCTCATCGGTGCCAGGCACGTACCACATCCACAAGCGCACTTTCATGACCCCTCCCTATCTGTTGGCACAGTGACACAATAGCACAATGGCCCTTGTGTGCAAGCGCCGGCGCCGGGGATCCGCGGACCGAAGGCGGGCGGGCACGATTCTTGCAGCTAGTTTCCAGCAGTGAACCCCGGCCAGAGCCTGCCATGTCCATGTCCCGCGCCCAAGTCGATGCCGCCCTCGACGCCCTTGCCGAGCGGTTGCCCGAGTTGGTGGCCAGCTACCCGGCTCCGACCGCCTACCGCATCGCCTCCAGTGCCGCGGCCGGGATCCGGGCGAAGGCGACGATGGGCGATGCTCTCCATGTCGACGCCAGGTCGCGCGAGCTGCTGGCCAACGCCGGATTGATCGCCCTGGATGGACTGCCTTGCGACGATCGCCGCTAACGCCAGGCTTCACCAGCGTCACTCCAGGCGCCTGCTGTTCAAGCCGACCGCTGTTTGCTCCTTCCTCCCAGCTGCCCGTCCTGCTTCGATTCCCGGCGCCCTAGCCGCTGCCGCATGCCCACCCACCTCCTGCTGACCTGCTTTTCAGGGGAGGGAGCCGCCGGCGATGCGCTGCTCGAGGACCGTCCGGTTGCGGTGGTAATCGGGCGCATCGCCGGTGGGAGGGGCGAAGCCCCTCCGGGGGAGTCGAAGTTGCGACCGGAGCGCCGTAGGCGCGTAGGGAGGACAGAGGGGGCGCAGCCCCCTGCAACTGGGATATAGACCGTTGCGCGCATGGATGCGCGCTCCTTCTTGCTTCTAGCGCGGGCAGGACGCCCGCGCAAAGGCCGGCCCGCGAAGCGGGACGGGGCGACTACATGGATGTAGGAGGGTAGGCGGGGCCCCATGCGAAAAATCGGCGCCGGCGTCGGAAGTTATCCACAGAAACAGCCCGCCCACTACCGGCAGAAAACTAACGGCAAGAGCTACCGGAGACACTACCGGTTTTAGGGGGGTGCAAATTACGCGCGGCCAAGGGGTGCGAATTACGCGCAACCGGGGGTGCAAATTACGCGCAGGAGGGGGTGCAAATTCCGCGTGGATAAGTCGCCCGCCCCACAGGCTTACCCACACAGCGGAGGGGGTGCAGATTCCGCGCAGTCGCCGGCGGCGACGCGACCGGTGGGAGGGGTGCGGATTCCGCGCGGTGGCAGGCGCAGTCGAAACGCGGGAGGGGGTGCAGATTCCGCGCAGCCTGACCGCCACAGCGGCAGAGGGGAGGGGGTGCAAATTCCGCGCAGGCTCACTTCCCGACGACCACCAGGGTTTTGGAAACCGGCGGCTGCGAGGGGTTGATCCTGATGCCGCCGAACACGTCCTCGACCTTCGCCTGCGGGTAGATCGCCAGCACGTCGCGCATGGCCTTGGTGAAGTTGCGCTTGAAGTTGCGCGGGTCGGCAATCTCCTGGCCGAACTGCTCGCGCAGGCTCGCCCAGTGCAGTACCGCAGAGCGGTCCAGGCGGTGTAGGCGATGGGCCAGCCAGGCATACAGGTCCAGCGCCAGGGCGCTGTCCTGGATCGCCCGGATCGCGCGGGCGTCCAGCGGGACGGACGCCTTCTGGATGCTGGCCGCGAAGTCGGGGGAGATGGTGATGGAGCTGGGCCACAGCGACCGTTGGCCCGTCTTGCTGGCCAGCTCCGGCCAGGCCTCGAACTCCTCGACGATCCGCTCGGCCGGCCGGGTGCGCACGGCGCCCGAGGGCATGTTGTAGCCGATGACCATGCGGCACGCGGCGAAGGCCTTGATCTGCTCCTTGAAACCGGTCATGCCGCCGCGCTTGCCACCGCTGGCGTCGATGTTCAGCGTGTTCTCGAGGAAATCCCGCACGCTCTCCCCGAGGTCGATGGTGCGATCGCCGGTGCGCAGGAACGAGCGAATCAGGTGGAGCAGTAGCAGCCGCGGCTTGGTGCCGTAGGGCAACGGCTGCTGCACGTAGTCCTGGCCATCCCATAGCGTGCCGGCCTCGAGCCGGATGGCGGCGTTGCCCGATCTGCGCTCGAAGGTCGAACCCTTCGGCCGTGAGCGCGGCAGGCCTACCTGGCAGAACGTGGAGTGCAGGAACGCAATGTCCTCGCCCTCCGGCGCCGAGCCCATGATCGTGGCGCCGGCTTCTACAAGCTTCGTGTCCTTCCTGTTGCGCGGCGTGTCCATCTGGCCTCCTCGTGGGTGCTCAATCGCGTGGCAAGCGGCGAGGGCCCGCGTTCCGGCGGGCCTCGTCGATGATCGTTTCGATGCGGATGACGCGCTCGCGCAGCAGCTGGTTGTCGTCGCGCAGCTGGCGGTTTTCGGCGCGCAGCTCGCGCAGGTCCTCGGACAAGGCCGCAACCTTGTCGATCACGCTGGCGACGGCGCGCAGCGTGTCCCACACGTCCTTCATCGCGCTCACTTACGGCCGCCCCGACGCTGCCCGACACGGGGTATGCGACCCGGCACCGGCGCCGGCGGCTCGAGTTGCAGGCGCTCGGCGATGGCAGCCAGCTCAGTGGCATTGAACTCGCGCTTGGCGCGCTCGCGGACGGCATCGTCGTCGCGGTGCATCTGGCTCTCGCGCAGCCTGCGAATCTCGGCCAGGTTGACGTCGATCGCTTCCACGGCCTGCGTGACCCTCGGCTTGATTTCCGCAAGCATCTGCAGCAGCGCCTGGTCGGCATCGCTGGGCTTGCGGCCGAATAGCCGCTGCCGGACGTAATCGGAGACGTTGGCGCTGCCGGCGCGGTGCGCAGCACGCGCTACGCGCTCCTTTTCGCCGGGCTCGAGGCGGAGCGTAAGCAATTCGGTGGCGGCCATTTTTGGTCTCGCTTTGGGTGTGTAATACGGTACGTTATACAGCGCGCAAACGGTGCAGTCAAAGGAGCAGATTCATGTTGGGAGCAATGCGGAAAAGGTGGATATTGCAGCGGGAAATCCGCCTTACGGAGGCGTCGATCGCGCGGCGGCCGCCGCCGGCGCCGGCTCAGCTGGTCGGGGTGGTGCGGCACGCCGCCACCTGGCGCCTGGCGGTGCCTTCGCAGCTCGAGGTCCTGGTCAAGGTCGACGGCGGGCAGGATGACGTCGATCGCTATGTCGTCCACGTCGACGCCGATGCGTTCTACCTGGCGATGCTGCGCAAGGTGCGCGTGCTGCGCACCAGCGCGCACGGCAGCACGTGCATGGCGCGGCGAGACATGCCGCGCGACTACAAGTACGCCAGGGCGGCCGCCGGCTTCGCGCACAGCGCGACCAGCCCGGTGCCGTTGGCGCAACCTGTGGTCGGCGTCGACGGCCAGGGTCGCCTGCAGGTCGATTTCAACGACGGCATCACGCGCACGTACTGGCTTCTGGCCAACGGCTGCAGCAGCTTCCCGGTGGAGGTGCACGGCCGGCAGGACGCCTACGTGCTGGCCAAGCACGCCGGCGTCGGCATCGAGTGCTTCGCGGACCTGTTCGCGACCGGAGCAGTCCACGCTTCGTCCACGGCCGCTGCGTAGCAGCGCACGGCGCGCGTAGGGGATGGTTCGATCCATCCCCAGGCGCCGGGGTAGCGGTGGGCGATAGGGTGGGCTGTCTCGCTCGATCGAAAAAAAACACCGCCGGAAAGGCGGTGTTTTGAGCTGCAGGCCAGGCGACGTCGCCGGCGACGTCAATCGTCGTCGTGCGCGAAGCTGGGAACGCCGCCGCCGCCGGCGCGCTGCTGCTGGATCCGCTGGTAGATTTCCTCGCGGTGGACGGCCATGTGCTTCGGCGCCTCGATGCCGATGCGGACCTGGTTGCCCTTCACGCCGAGGACGGTGACGTTGACGTTATCGCCGATGACCAGGCTTTCGGCGATGCGCCGGGTGAGGATGAGCATGTTGGATCTCCTGATAGATGCGCCGAGGGTGGATGTGGCGCTGGTGAAGGCTTCCTGCTGCTGGCCAACCGCCCTGCCACGATGATGCCACGGCGGGCGGATCGCCTTATGTGACGCGGGTTTCTCTCACTTGGGCTTGCGCGGCGCCGAGGCCGCGGCGAGGTCGGGGCGGCCGCGCTTGTCGGGAACGGTGCCCTTGCAATCGGGGTAGCGCGAGCAGCCCCAAAACTTGCCGTTGGCGCCGCTGCGCTGGCGCAGCACGCCCTTCTTGCAGACCGGGCAGTGGGTCGCCTCCTTGCCGCCGAACGCGGGCTTGCCACGGTTGTCGTCGAAGATCGCCTTGCACCCGTCCTTCCAGCGCGAGCAGCCCCAAAAGAAGCCCTTGGAGCCCTTGCGGCGATGCAGGGTGCCCTGGCTGCAGACCGGGCATTTCGGCGCGTTCGGATCCTCGATCCGAATAGCGGCGCCGGACTGCAGCGTGGACAGCTCCTGGTCGAGCTGCGCGTAAGCGCGGCTGACGACGTGCTCGTAGGACAGCGAGCCGCCGGCGACGTGATCCAGCTGCTCCTCCAGCTCGCGCGTGTAGTCGAGGTCGACGAACTGGAACGTGCCCACCAGCGCGTCGCGGATCGCTTCGCCGGCAGCGGTGGGAAAGAGAAAATCCTTCTCGCCCTCGATGATGTAGCTGCGCGCGGTGATGTTGTCCATGATCGCCGCGTAGGTGCTGGGTCGGCCGATCCCGCGGTTTTCCAGCTCGGCGACCAGCGTGCTCTGCTTGTACCTGGGCGGCGCCTTGGTGTGCAGCGTGAGGATCTTCCCGTCGATCGCGCTGCAGCTGGCGCCGGTGGCCAGCTCCGGCACGGGGTTGTTGGCCTGGTCCTCGTCGCCGGCGTCGTCCTCGTCGGGCGCCTGCAGGGCGAGCCAGCCCTTGTGGGTGAGCGTGCGGCCTCGCGCGAGGAACGACACGGGCAGGCCTGCGGCGTCGCCCTCGAGGACGGCCGTGCGCACCGCGTAGCGGGCGTCGGTCAGCTGCGAGGCGTAGGCCCGCGTCCAGATGAGCCGGTAAAGCGCCCGCTGCTCCGGCGTCTCGCCGGCGTCCCGGTCGGCCATGTGGGTCGGCCGGATCGCTTCATGGCCTTCCTGCGCGCCCTCCTTGGACTTCCAGGTGCGTCGCTTCTCCGACAGCGGCAAGCCGTCGGCCGCGGCGATCGCCGCAATGTCCTGGACGGCATCGTCGGACAGGTTCGGCTTGTCGGTGCGGTGGTAGCTGATAAGGCCCGCCTCGTAGAGCTTCTGCGCCAGATCCATCGTCTGCTTCGGCTTGAAGCCCAGGCGCGCTCCCGCGACCTTCTGCAGGGCAACCGTGGTGAACGGCGCCGGCGGCCCCTTGCGCGTCTCGCTGTCCTCGAAGCCGGCGACGGTCACGTGGCGAACCGCGGCTACGCGGGCGGCCAGCGCATCGTCGAGGATGTAGTCTTGGCCGACCTGCAGGTGCGGCTTGGTCTGCCAGGTGGCTTTCCACTGGCGACCCTCCGCGCCGTCGAACAGCAGCTCGGCGCCGTAGTGCTCGGTCTGCCGGAACGCGCGAATCTCACGCTCGCGGTCGACGACCAGGCGCACCGCCGGCGACTGCACCCGTCCCGCGGCCAGGCGCTGGCCAGCGCGATCGGAAAGGGCAGGGCTCACGCGGTAGCCCACCAGCCGATCAAGTACGCGACGCGCCTCCTGGGCGCGCACAAGCGGCATGTCGAGGCCGCGAGGACTCTGCACGGCGGCGCGCACGGCGGTCTCGGTGATTTCGCCAAAGGTGATGCGCTGCGGGTTGCGCAGGCCCAGCGCGTCGGCCAGGTGCCACGCGATCGCTTCGCCCTCGCGGTCCGGGTCGGTGGCCAGCAGCACGCGATCGACCTTCGGCACTTCCGTCAGCAGGCCTGCGAGGACGTTGCGGCCCTTCTCGGTGGGGACGTAGTGCGGCACGAAGTCGGGCGGGGCCACGCCCATTTCCTTCTCCGGAAGGTCGCGCACGTGCCCGACGCTGGGCATGATCCGAAAGCCGGGGCCGAGGATGCTGGCCAGCTTCTTGACCTTGCCGGGGGATTCGACGATTAGCAGGGTGGTCATGGGGATCTCCATATCGTTGTTAGAACAGGGAGGCCTGGGCCGACGGCCACAGCTCCGGAAACCGCTGTCGGTAGGACGAAATCGGATAGCGCAGCTCGCGCAGCAGCCCCTGGCCGAGCGCGACCTGCAGCTGCGGGTTGCGCGCCAGGGCATCGAGCCTGGCCAGCGTTTCGGCGAACTCGCGCATCGGGTCAAGGTCGGTCGGAGTGCTCGTTTCTTGCGCCATTGATATTTACTCCTTTCGTCGTGCGATTGTTGAAACAATCGCCGAGCGAACATAGCACGGTCGGCGAATCGCGAGGCAGCAAGCGCCCGTCCCGCGGATGCGGGGCGTTTCGTTCAGGGACGTTGCCGCCGGCGCCGCCGGCGACGGATCAGATTCGGCCGGCCGGGTAGCCCACGGACTGCCGCTGCAGCTCCTCCACGCTCATGGCGAGCGCATCGGCCAGCGCCTGGCGCAGGACCTGCAGGGCCGCGTGCGCTTGCGCCGGCGCCGGCGAGGCGTGGTCGGCCACGCTCAAGGCCTCGGCCAGGCTCGGCGACGTCGCCGGCGACGCTGCAGGCCTGTCACGAACACCGCGAGCTTGCGTGCGGTCGGTGATTTCGCCGAGCAGCTCCACCAGCTTCGGGTAGTCCTCCTCGATCATCGCGTGGTCGTCGGCCGTCAGCTCGCCCCACTGTTCGGCCAGGCGATCCACTAACGGCAATACCGCCAGATTCGCGCTCATTTGTGCTTGCTCCTCGGGTAGTAGTAGCGAACGCGCGGCGTCACGGACACGCCGGAAGGCGAGACGTTGACGCTCACGCCGCTGGTCACGCGGGCATCGCCCACGCGGACGCCCTGGTAATTCGACGCGCTGTAGTAGTGGGTGGTCGATGCGCAGCCAGCCAGGCAGGCCAGCACGCCGGCGCCGATCGCCGCACGGAAGGTCCTGGTCATGACGGCCGGCCCTCCGCGATGGCCAGCAGCGCAGCGCGTGCTTCGTCCTCGCGCCGCTGGGCCTCGAGGACCGCCTCGGCGTCGCCGGCGAACACGGCGGCCAGCTGGTCGTGGAACGCATCGACCTGTTGTCGGTTCAGGGCGGAAATGCCCTGCGGGGTGCGGTTGAACTCGCTCATCGTCATTCTCCTTGCCTGGGGGATCCTCTTGTCATCGCTTGGATACCGACACGGAAGCCTCGGCCGGCGGATCGAACTTCGAGAAGGCGGCACAGCGCGCCGTGTCCTCCGAAGACTCCTGGACCGTACCCACATACTTCCCGTCGACGTACACGTTCCACTCAAACATGGGCTACTCCTCTGATTACCTTCGTTGCAGCTCGATACCCAGGAACGCGGCCAGCGCCGCACCATGCTCCACGGGCAGGAACAACGTGGTGTTGCCAACAACCAGCATCGCGTCGTCGATTTGCGCTTCGTCGCCGTGTACCAGCAGCTGCGTCCTGCAGGCGTAACCCGACACAAGAGCTATCGTGCGCGCACCTAACAGCTCGCCGACGCCCTTGGTCGGCGCCGCAAGTAGCTCGAAGTCGAAGTAGTCGCCGTACTGACTACGCGCGGCTCTGAGCAAGCCACCTGACCCGATCGACGGCATCGGGATCTCAATGTGGTCCGGCTGGCCAGTCACGCCTGCGCTACCTCATTCGCCTCGCCGCTGTCATCGTGGGCACCGCCGAGGCGGACGTGCAGATCGTTGATGTGCATGGCCGCCTGGTCGCCGTTCTTGATCGACGGCAGCGAGATTTCGGTGTTGCCTTGGTATCGGTTGGTCACGGTGACGCGGTAGGCCTTGAACAGCCAGCCGAAGAAGGACTGGGTGAACGTCGCCTCGCGCAGATCCCGCCAGCGCACGCCCGAGACGCCCTTGTTCCAGGGGAACACTCCGCTGTAGACCCACACGCCATCCGGGTGCGTGAACAGCTTGACGCTGTTGATCAGCAGGACCTGGTAGGCGAACAGCGCCAGCGCGCCCAGCAGCATCAGCGTCCCAGGGATCCAGAACAGGTAGGCCATCAGGCCACCTACGGTTCCGAACATCGAGAACACGATGAACGGCTTGACGTAGGCCGTCCACGCGGGGACGAACACCTGGTAGGGCGGGCGAACATCGAACCCGGCAATCAGGTTCACCTCGTTCGCGGCAGCGTTATTCATGGTCAACTCCGACATGGCACTCACCTCCACGATAGCAGCAATAGTTTCAACAATTCCCGGTCGATTTCCCCGGTTTCCACAGCTCCGCTCCAGCTCCGCTCACCACCTATCCTGCTAGATGCCAGAGCCGGCTTTTGCTGTTGCTTTTGACTCCGGCTCCGCATGTCACACCTCCTCCGTCGCTGCCTTGAAACCTATCCCGCTGAGTGCCTTTCGCCGTAAGCGCAGGGCAGCGCGGCCGATCGAGCGGGCGTGCAAGGGCGTAGAGCGCAGCGTCCCTTGCAGGCACGCGCGGCCGTGCTAACCGGGTTGCGCGTAGGCGGAAGGTGCGCAGCGGGGCGCACAAGGCAAGACGAGTGGACATGGAGCCGGTGCAAAGCGCGAAGCGCCTTGCAGGCCGCCCTTGAAGCCAACGCGATCGCGCCCGGAACTCCGGGTGGGTGAAACGCTGCGCGCCGGCGGGAAAGCCAGCATCGTGCAAGCTGGCCAGCGCACGATGCTGGCGACGCCGAAGCGCAGTTGAAGCGGCTCGGGAAGGGGCCAGCCGAAACGCGCTCCTGGTCGCGAGGCCTTGCCCGCCCGGGCCCGCCGTCATGCGTGACGCGAAGCCGGATGACGGCGGTGCTGCAGCTGGCGGCGCGAGGCAAAAAAAAGCCGCCCGCAGGCGGCTCGAAAGGGACTGCTGAGGATTATTCGTCGCCGGCGGCGTCGTCGGGCTTCTTGGGGAACACGACCAGGCGGTCGCTGACGCTGATGCCCTTGCGCAGGACGATGTTGAAGCCGCCACCCTGCTTGTGCGGGAAGGCCGTGCCGACCTTGGTGTAGAGCTTCTTGTTGTCGTCGCCGTATTCCTCGGTGACGTAGACGTTGAGTTGGTCCGACATGGCTGTTCTCCTGGAGTTGTTAGCGCGGATTGCGCGGCACCCGTACAGCGGCGAGATAGTCCCGGTACGCAAGGGGGCGAAGCCAGGGATTGGCTGGCGCGGGCAGGAGGGGGGAACCCCCGACAACACGGGCCAATCCCGGCCCTTGCGTACCGGGACCCGCCGCTATGGTGCAGCCATAAAGCAATTCCTCGCAACAACGCGGGAGGATTGTTGGAACAATCCACTACGTTGGGCCGAGGGGCGACGCACAACAGCTGCGCGGCGGCCGCCAGGCCTCCGCCATGAAGCTGCCGTGGCGGACGCCCTGCGCCAGGGCGCTGCGACCGGCTGGGGTGGCCCGTCAGTCGCGCCGCCAGCGAGTCAGACAGACCAGGAAGGCGATGAAGGCGGCGGCAACGCCGCCGAGCAGGACGATACCGGCCATGCGGTCCCTTGTGGTGGGCTCTTGTGGTGGTATCGGCCATGATCCGGTCGACCTTGAGCCGGTGCCCGGCTAGGCCTGCTGCGGCCAGATGGTGTCGACCGCGGCGCGGGCCATCGCGCGGAAGCCCTTGAGCATCGCGATTCCGCCGACGATCAGCAGCGCGATCCCGGCGAACAGGCCGAGCATGCCGAACAGCGCCCAAAACCAGTCCCCCGGCCCCGGCGTGAAGCCGGGATACATGGATTCAGGGCCGTTGGCGACCGCGAGCGCGGTGCTGCCCCACCACACCAGGAGGCCGACGGTGGCCGCGGCCGTGCCGCTGGCCAGCTGGATGCGGGCATCCTGGGGGATGACCGTCCAAGCCCACTGCAGGCGGTCGCTGCGCGCCGTCGCCCAGTGGATGCCCTGGAAGATCCCGATGGTTACGAGCGGCGTGAGGATCAACCCCAGCGGCGAGGCAATCCATCCGCCGAGAGCGAGCAGGGCGCCCGAGCCGGCGACCAGGGAGGCGCCGGCGAGGGTATGCCGCACGTTGCGCGTGGCGCGCAACGAGACGGCCAGGCACGCGACGCCGAGCGCCGCGAGGACGGCGGGGTGCTCGAAGAACGCGGCCAGCTTGGCAACCCATGTGAAGCTGCCCTGCAACTCGGCGAGCTGGTCAGTCAGAAGCGGCATTTCCATCGTCGTTCCTCCGGTGGTGCGTGCGCTCGCGGCTATTGGCCGCGGCGCTTCTTGAGTTCACGAACGCGGCGGGCGTCCGGCGAAAACAGCCAGGCATAAAGACCGCCCGCGATGAGGGCCAGGATGGCGGACACCACTGGGCCGCTACCCCACGCAGGCGGGAACAGCTGCAGCTGCTCGGCGAGCACGATGGCCGTGACGTACAGGACTGCGAGGATCGGCGCCCATAGGCCGCCGTTGCGGATGAAGCTCATGGTCATTTCCTCCGTTAGGTCCGGTCGATCCAGCGCGGCCGCGTTTCATCCGGCTTTACGTCAATCGGCGGGCGCCCCGTACTGCGGCCCCATGCCGACCTGTGGACGTCGAGAATGTGGCTGACGATGGCCTCGCCATCCTCCGGCCGGATGCGAATGTCGGCCCGGAACGCGGGGCGCTCGCCCCTACCGATGGGACGCAGGTTGAACACCAGCGTCGCATCCCGGTAGCCGGGCGCGTGGCCGTAGGTCACAAGCTCGGCCGCGAAGTCCAGGCGTTCGTCATCGCCGCCCGTGACCTCGGCCAGCTTGTCCGCCTTCGCCTTCACCGCCGCCGCGTAGGCGGCTTCGTTCCGCTCGTTGCGGAACTGCTTGGCGACCTCGGGGATGGCGGCCAGCCACCCGCGGTCGATCCGCCCGATGGCGTCGGCCAGCGTGTAGTCCATTTCCGCGAGCCAGTCGGGGCGATCCAGGATCAGGGCCACGGCCAGGGCTTCGCCCGTGGACATGGGACCGGGATGCCCGAGTGCTTGTGCATCGCGGGTCTTTGACAGCAGGTGCTCGATGGCATCGTTCATGGGATTTCCTCGGTTTGCGGCATTTTGGCCGATCGTGAAGGGTGGGTGTCTACGGTCGTGAGACGCCTGTGCGACGGGGGTTTCAGCCATCGCCGGCGTCCTGGTCCTCGCCGGCGGCGCGCTGGGCGCGCACGGCGGCGACGTGCCGAGTGAGCCATTCGCGGCTGCGCTCGACGGCGCGGTGCTTGGCGGCGAACCGCTCCTGCAGAGTGGGGCGGTCGCCGTGCTGCTGCAGGGCGTCAGCCAGGTATTCGGCCTCGTCGGCGAGGACCTGCGCCGCCACGTCTAGGTCCTCGAGCAGCTGGTCGGTCAGCCGGGGCTTGCGAGCGGGGGTCATCAAGGCAGTCCCAGCGCGTCAAGGAAGGCCCGGCGCCAGCGGTACGCGGTGGCGCGGGACATGCCGAACTCGGCGCACAAGTGGGCCACGCTCGGGGGCCGTCCGCCAAAGCGCAGCGCGAGGCGGACGGCCAGGTTGACCGTGCCGGTGCCGGTGGTGTGGACGGCGGTCTGCGTGTAGCTGCGTGGCCGCCTGTCCGGCATCGCCGGGAGGAAGGGCGGAAACGGACTGTCGTGGCGGTGGAAGCGCATGGTAGATCCTCCGTGTCCGGGCCGGTCAGGCCGGCGTGCGGCCGAAGCCCTGCTTGGCCAGCTCGACGGCCATGACGTGGCGAACCTGCGTGGCCTGGTCGGGCGTGAGCGTCGGCTGGATCGCGGTCAGCGCCTGCGCGGCGGCGAGCGCCTTGGCGATTTCCGGTGCCATTGCCATCGCGGCCTTTGTCTCGCGCGACTCCACGAAACGGCGGAAGACGTTGCCGATTTCGCCCCAGGTCGGCGTCATGTCGATGGTGTTGGTCATGGCGGCGATCCCCGTCAGAACTCGCCGGGCAGCACGATGGACGTGCTGCTGCGATCGGCTTCGGTGATGACCCACACACGGACGTCCGGTCCGAGCTGGAACGAGGAGAAGATGCGGCCGCCGCGACGCAGCGCATCGAGGTTGGCCTGACGGTCGTGCGGCATCATGTGCGACCAGTCGGCCATGCAGTGGCGGCGCACCAGGTCGGTGGCGTCCAGGTCGAACCGGCGCATCGCGCTCCAGGCGCCGTCGGTGATGGACACGCCGCCCGGATTGAATACCAGGCCGGGGGCCTGCGTGCCGCAACGGCGGCGGCGCAGGCCTGCGTCCGGCCGGGGAGCGGCGAAGGCGAGGGGATTGGCGTTCATAGTCACTCCTTGAGGGTTCGCCCGTGCCTATATGGCACAGTGGCACAATAGCACAATGGCGCAGGGATGCAAGCCCCGCGTGCGCTCGGCACGCGGGGCTGCGGGGTCACAGCGTCAGGGTCGGCGGCAGCCAGCCGGAGCCGGCCAGCAGGTCAGCCGCCTTCTCGGACAGCAGGCCGCGCTTCATCTTCGACAGCGCGGGGTCGGCGTGGCCGTTCTCGGCCAGCACCCGCAGCGTCGTCGCCTTCTTGATGCGAGCGAAGTAGCCGGCCTGCGGTTGCCAGTGGTCGGTTAGTTTCACGCCCAGGGCGGCGACCAGCGGGGCCATCTTCTGCGCGCCGGCGTGGAACTGCGTGCCGGCCAGCGAGCGGGCCGTCGAGTAGGCCAGCAGGGACAGGATGGTGTTGTCGTCGGCGGCAAGGCACCACTGCCACAGCGCCTCGGCGTCGCGGGGCAGGGTGTCCTGCCATGCTTCATGCCGCCGCTTGCCCTGCTGCTCGACGGCACTGCCTTCCAGCGTGGCCGATACCGGCAGGTTCGCGTGGTCCTCGGCCGAGATGGTCACGCCGTGGTTGTTGTAGGACTCGCCGATCCAGCGCAGCGCCAGCTGGTAGGCGAGGGCGCGCAGCGCGATCGGGACGTTCTCGGCCAGCGCCTCCTGCGTGACGGCGGTGAGGTACGTGGACAGGTCGGTGCGCACGCTCTGCGGATCGTCCTTGTCCGCGTCCCCGGCCTCCTGGCCGGCTTCGCTGGACGCGCTGGTGCCGGCGGAGGCCTTGCGCAGCTTGGCCTTGTCGGCGGCGCGGATGACGTTCAGCAGCTTCTTGACCTTGCCGTCGCTGGACAGGCCCACCACGACGCCCGCCAGCTGCGCGCCCTCCGGGTGCGGCACGCGCAGGGTGTCCTCGATGGCGGAGATTTCCGCCTCGATGGCATCCACCTTCTCACTGGCTGCCATCCATGCGGCCTCGTCGTCGGCGTCCTCGTCGTTCGACGGGGGCATGTCCTCCAGGATGCGCAACTCGTCGGTGGCCTTGTCCAGCTTCGCCTGCAGGGCGGCCAGCTTCTTGGCGGTCGCGGCGTTGGGTTCCTGCCGCACGGTGGGAATGTCGGCGTAGTTGCCGCGAATCTGGTAATCCAATTCCTCGGCGTACACGTCCACCCACGGCGCGTCGCGGCGCAGCTTCTCGGCGACCTTTTCCAGCTTCTCCGCAGCCAGGCGCGTCAGCAGCGCGGCGTCGTTGAAATAGGCGCCGTTGCGTTCGTCGAACATATCGCGCGTGACCGTGCCGCCGGCGGCGACGTAGGCCTTCTCGCCGACGTAGCGGGCGCGCTCGTCGGTTTCGGGAACGGCCTCACTGGTGAGGGCGCGGCGGATTTCATGCGCGCTCGGGTAGTAGCTGCGGCCCTTCAACAGCGCGTCCTGTGCGCGGTGGTCGCTGGTCAGCGTGAACGCCATGACCTGCTCCAACCGCAGGTCGCCGGAGCGGTAGAGCTTCATCACCTTCGGCGACACGCGCGAGAGCGCCAGACGCCTGCGGACAACCTCGGGGCTGGTGCCGTGGCGCGCGGCGATTTCCTCGACGTCGGTGCCGGCGTCGACCAGCTTGGCCCACGCATCGAACTCGTCCGCCGGGTGCATGTCCTCGCGGTGGATGTTCTCGGCCATGCTCAACTCCACGGCTTCCTCGCGCGTGACGATCTGGCAGGGGATGGGCCAGTCGGTCGGAATGGCCTTGTCCTTCGCCAGCGAGGCCAGGGCGGCCAGCCGGCGACCGCCGGCGACGACGCCATAGCCCTCCTTCTTGCCGCGCTTCTCGGGCACGACGACAAGGTTCTGGATGACGCGCTGCGAGGCGCGGATATTCGCGGCCAACTCGGCAACGTCGGTGCCGCCGGTCTTGCGGACGTTGAGGTCGGAGCGGTGCAGCTGGTTCAGCGGGATCAAGGTCGGCGCGGTGGCCGTGGTCGTTACGGTTTGCATGGTCGTTTCCTTCGTAGTTGTTGTAGGTACAGCGGGGTGAAACCGCCCGATCAGTAATCGGACGGCAAGAGAATCGTGGTCACGCTCCGGTCGGCCTCGGTAATGATCCAGACCTTCCCCGTGCCGACCGGGTAGGACGACAGCACGCGGAACCCGTGCGCGATGGCCTCGCGGTTGCTCTGCTCGTCCTCCGGGTCGAGGTCGCCGAAGTCGCCGCGCATGTGCCGGTCCACCAGCGCCATCCCGTTGACGCCTGCCCGGGCCAGCAGGTCCAGTGCCGCCGGCGTTCCCACCAGCTGCCCGAGCGGGAACAGGATTCGCCCCTTCCCTTCCCATGCTTTGCTAGATGCCAGAGCCGGCTTTTGCTCTTGCTGTTGCGGTTGCTC
>NZ_JBHRYA010000003.1:0-355838 GCF_042648865.1 Luteimonas soli
CCGCGTCAGCAGCTTGCTACGCTGCGATCGTGGGTAGGCATCTGAGGCTTATCTAGGTCAGCCCCAATAAGTTTGCACTACAAACCAAATATGTCAAGGCCTCCTCGTGGCCGACGGGAAGGGGGAGGCGTTGGCGCGTGCCGCGCCGGGGCCGATCTGCCAGACTGCGCGCCCCCAGCCACGCCCCGATCCGGATGCGACTCAACAAGCACATCAGCGACACCGGCTTCTGCTCGCGGCGCGAGGCCGACCGGCTGGTCGGGGAGGGCCGGGTCACCGTCAACGGGCAGCGCGCACGGATCGGAGCCGAGGTTGGCGAGGGCGACGAGGTCAAGGTCGACGGCCAGGCGCTGCGCGCGCGGAGCGCTGCCAAGGGCCGGCGCCGGCACGTCTACATCGCGTTGAACAAGCCGGTCGGCATCACCTGCACCACCGAGTCGGCGGTGAAGGGCAACATCGTCGACTTCGTCGGCCACGAGCGGCGGATCTTCCCGATCGGCCGCCTGGACAAGGATTCCGAGGGCCTGATCCTGCTGACCAGCAACGGCGACATCGTCAACGCCATCCTGCGGGCAGAGAACAAGCTGGAGAAGGAATACCTGGTGGCGGTGAACCACCCGGTCACCGACGAGTTCCTGCGTGGCATGGCGCGCGGCGTGCCGGTCCACGGCCAGACCACGCTGCCGTGCAAGACCGGGAAGCTCGGCCGCTTCGGCTTCCGGGTGGTGCTGGTGCAGGGCCTGAACCGGCAGATCCGGCTGATGGCGGCGTTCTTCAAGTACCGGGTCAAGCAGCTGGTCCGGGTGCGGATCGGCAACGTGAAGCTGGGACGCCTGAAGGCCGGCCAGTGGCGCAACCTCACCGACGCCGAGCTGCGGGGCCTGCTGCCGCGGCACGAGGACTGGTAGCGCGGTCCGGCGGCAGGTCCCTGGTGAACGGCTCCAGCCACCGTCTTCGTGAAACGGCCTTGGTCGCGAGTTCTCGTCCGTCGCCGGCAGGCAGGAAACGGCACTACGAACAAAACGTCCGGCACCGGCCACCCTGATGAGGGGAGGAACCCGCCGGCCGAACCTGCGCCTGCCGCCTTCCGGAATCTCCGGCAACCTCGGGTAAACCCCATTCACACTTCCGGCTGAAAGTGCGGTAAGGTTCGCGCACTGTCAAAAGCCGGGATCACGGTACATCGTGGTTTCGATGCGGTAGATCTGCCGATCCGCTCCATCGCTTCGCGTTACCCCTTGCTGACACAGTCGCGGATCCGCCCAAACGGACCGTGTAAACCTCAAAAACTGTTCCAAGGAGTAACACATCATGTCCGATCGTCAGACCGGTACCGTCAAGTGGTTCAACGACGCCAAGGGCTTCGGCTTCATCACCCCGGAAAGCGGCCAGGACCTGTTCGTCCATTTCCGCTCGATCCAGGGCAGCGGCTTCAAGTCGCTGCAGGAAGGCCAGAAGGTCTCGTTCAAGGTCGTGCAGGGCCAGAAGGGCCTGCAGGCCGACGAAGTGCAGGCCGAGTAAGCCAGCACCAAGTCAGTCGCAACACCAGAGCCCCGGGCGGAAACGCCCGGGGCTTTTTCGTGGGCAGCGTGTCAATCCGGGCATCACGCGAGGGCTTCTAGACTGTCGCCGTCCGGAATGACACGGGGAAGAGATTGCCATGATCAAGCGCCTGTCGACCTGCTGCCTGCTGCTCGCGCTCGCCGCCTGCCAACGCGAGGCTCCCGCACCGGAAGCGCAGGCGCCGGGGAGCCAGGCGGCGCCCGCGGCAGTCCCGGCCCCGGCAGCGCCCGCGGCTCCGGTCGAGCTCAAGGACGTGATCGAGCGCGATCCCAACTACGTGATCGGCATCAGCTACCCCCCGAACATCAACCAGTACCCGGGGCTGGCGGCCGAACTCGGGCGCTACGCCGATGCCGCGCGCGCGGAGCTGATGCAGGCCGTCGACGGCCTCGCCGGCGAGAAGCCGACCGCGCCCTACGACCTGTCGCTGGCCTTCAACATGCTGGCCGAAACCCCGCAGGTGGTCACCGTGGCAGCCAACGGCAGCAGCTATACCGGCGGCGCGCACGGCAACCCGCTGATCGCCCGCTTCGTGTGGTTGCCGCAGCGCAACGAACTGCTGCAGGCCGAACACCTGATCGTCGACGCCGATGGCTGGCGCGCGATCTCCGACGCCGTCCGCGAGCAGTTGCACGCGTCGTTGTCGCAGCGCATCGATGCAGACGGGATCGAGCCGGCGCAGCGCGCGGAGATGCTCAAGTCCGGACTCAAGATGATCGACGAAGGCTCCGGCCCGGATGCCGGCAACTTCAGCCAGATCGAGCCGGTGCTCGATGCCGCGGGCCGCATCACGGCGCTGCGTTTCGTGTTCCCGCCATACCAGGTCGGGCCGTACTCCGACGGCGTGCAGGTTGCCGAAGTGCCGGCCAGCGTCCTGCTGCCGCACGTGGCCGGCCCCTACCGCGACCTGTTCGCCGTCCCCGGCGCATAGTGCCCGCGCAGGGTTGCCGCCACGCTGCGTTCCGCCTGCCGCGGTGACGCGGCGCCCGCGGCGTTGGTAACCTGAGCAGGCGCTTTCCGGGTTCCGTACCGAGAGGCATGACCGCAACGCATCCATTCCGCGACCGACTGCAGGCCCTGCTGGCCGACGCCGACGTCCGCATCGACGGCGACCGCGACTGGGACATGCAGGTCCACGATCCGCACCTGCCGGCGCGGCTGGTGGCCGGCGGCTCGCTCAAGCTCGGCGAGAGCTACATGGACGGCTGGTGGGACGCGCGGTCGCTCGACGGCTTCCTCTTCCACCTTCTCGATGCCCGCATCGAACAACGTGCGCCCAGCCCCGCCGACATCAAGGACGCGCTGCGCGCGCGCCTGTTCAACCTGCAGGCTGGACGCCGCAGCTACGAGGTCGGCAAGCGCCACTACGACCTGGGCAACGACCTCTACCACGCCATGCTCGGCAAGCGGCTGGTCTACAGCTGCGGTTACTGGCGCCAGGCCGACAACCTGGACGACGCGCAGGAAGCCAAGCTCGACCTGATCTGCCGCAAGCTCGGGCTGCGCGAGGGAATGCGGGTGCTCGACATCGGCTGCGGCTGGGGCGAGGCGCTGAAGTTCGCAGCCGAGCGCTATGGCGTCAGCGGCGTGGGCGTCACCATCTCGCAGGAGCAGGCCGCGTTCGCGCGCAAGCTTTGCGCGGGGCTGCCGGTCGAGATCCGCGTGCAGGACTACCGCGAGCTCGACGAGCGCTTCGACCGCATCCTGTCGGTGGGCATGTTCGAGCATGTCGGGTTCCGCAACTACCGCCGTTTCTTCGAGGTCGCGCGACAGTGCCTCGATGACGACGGCCTGTTCCTGCTGCATTGCATCGGCAGCAACAAGTCGGTGACGCACACCGATCCCTGGATCGCGAAGTACATTTTCCCCAACTCGATGCTGCCCTCGGCCGCGCAGATCGCGACCGCCACCGAAGGCCTGTTCGTGACCGAGGACTGGCACAACTTCGGCACCGACTACGACCTTACCCTGCAGGCCTGGCGCGCCAACATCGAGGCTGCCTGGGACACGCTGCCCGAACACTATGACGAGCGGTTCCGGCGCATGTGGCGTTACTACCTGGCCGCGTCGATGGCCAGCTTCCGCGCCCGCCGGATCCAGCTGTGGCAGCTGGTGCTGTCGCCGCGCGGGGTGCCGGGCGGATACGTCGCGCCGCGCTGAGGCACCGTCGCTGCAGCAGGGTCTTTGCGTCGAGTCGCGTCAACCCGGATGATCGGACTTCCAACTGCCAGTCCCAGCCCAGCCAGCCATGCCTACCTCCGACATCGCGCTCGCCATCATCGGCGGCACCGGCCTGTACCAGTTCGACGGGTTGCAGGACATCGAAACCCACCAGCCGGTCACGCACTACGGCGCGCTGTCCGGGCCGGTGCGCGTGGGGACGCTGGCGGGCTGCCGCGTTGCGTTCCTCGCCCGGCACGGGGAGGGCCACTCGGTGCCGCCGCACAAGGTCAACTACCGCGCCAACCTGGCCGCGCTGCAGGCGCTTGGCGCGACCTGCGTGCTGGCGCTCAACACCGTCGGCGGGATCACCGAATCATTCGGGCCGCGCGTGCTGGCCTGTCCCGACCAGCTGATCGACTACACCTGGGGTCGCATCTCGACGCTGTGCGAGGAAGAGGGCACCGAAGTGCTGCACGTCGATTTCGGCGAACCCTACACGCTGTCGCTTCGCGCGCGGGTGCTCGAAGCGGCGCGTACCGCCGGTGTAGCGCTGGTCGATGGCGGCTGCTATGGCGCCACCCAGGGGCCGCGCCTGGAAACGCGCGCCGAGATCGCGCGCATGCGCCGCGACGGCTGCGACCTGGTCGGCATGACCGGCATGCCCGAGGCCGGACTGGCGCGCGAACTCGGCCTGGACTACGCCTGCCTGGCCATCGTCGCCAACTGGGCGGCCGGCGCGGGGCCGCAAATCGACGAGGTGATCACGCTCCAGGACGTGCTCGAAAACGTCGAAGCCGCATCGTCCGGCCTGCCGGCACTGGTCACGCAGATGTTGTCGGGGTGATTGCAACCGCCGGGCATGCTTTGCATACTCGCGACCGTGCGCTCGGGGGACCGCAGGGGAGCGCACGCACATCGCATCCAGACGAGGTAGGGAGAGACATGCAATACGGCACAGTGAAATGGTTCAACGACGCCAAGGGCTTCGGTTTCATCGCACCCGAGGACGGCAGCGCGGATGTCTTCGTGCACTTCTCGGCAATCGAGTCCAAGGGCTTCCGCAGCCTGCAGGAAGGCCAGCGCGTCAGCTACGAGGTCACCCAGGGTCCGAAGGGTGCGCAGGCCGCCGGCGTGCAGCCGGTCGAAGCCTGAGCTACCCACATCGCGATTTCCTTGAGCCCCGCCTGGTGCGGGGCTTTTTTCTTGGCCGCGCACACAGATCCGACCCGCGGATCGTTCCGGTCCGGTCGAACCCGATCGGCCGTAGGCCGGGGTTACATCCCCGACGCACTTTTCGCCGCGCGGTCGTGATCAAACGTCGAACGCCGTAACGGCGCATGTGCGCGGATTGCGCCAGAATCAGGACATCGTATCCGGAGCCTCCGCCATGCCTGATTTCCAGACCCACACGGTCGAGAACCAGCCGCCGGAGTTCGCGCCGTGCGACCTGTGGGCGGACGACGTCGCGCTGCGCGAGGCGCTGGCGCGCGAGGGCGGCGAGGCGCATGGCGAACGCGTCGCGCGCTACGGCGCGCTGGCGGGTGGTGAACTGTACGCGCTGTCGTTCGACGCCCACCGCGACCGCCCGCGGCTGCGCACGCACGACCGCTTCGGACACCGGATCGACACGGTCGAGTTCCATCCCAACTACCACCGCATCATGCAAACGGCCATCGAAAACGGTGTGGCCGGACTGTCCTGGGCGGATGCCGCGCCTGGCGCGCACGTCGCGCGCGCCGCGCTGTGCTACCTGCACAACCAGGCCGAGCCGGGCACCAGCTGTCCGCTGACCATGACCCACGCGGCAGTGCCGGTGCTACGGCAGGCACCGGCGCTGCGCGCGTGGGCCGACAAGGTGGCCGCCTGCCGCTACGACCCGCGTGACGTCGCCATCTCCGGCAAGCCCGGCGTGACCCTGGGCATGGGCATGACCGAAAAGCAGGGCGGCAGCGACGTGCGCGCCAACGCCACGCGCGCCACGTCGCTGGGCGACGGCGACGAGTACGCGCTGGTCGGGCACAAGTGGTTCTTCTCCGCGCCGATGTCCGACGGCTTCCTGGTGCTGGCGCAGGCACCGGGTGGCCTGACCTGCTTCCTGCTGCCACGGCGATTGCCCGATGGCGGCAAGAACGCCTTCGCGCTGATGCGGCTCAAGGACAAGCTCGGCGACTGGAGCAACGCTTCGGGCGAAGTGGAATTCATGGAAGCGCGGGCCTGGCGCGTCGGTGAAGAGGGGCGCGGCATCGCCACGATCCTGCAGATGGTGATGCTCACGCGCCTGGACTGCATGCTCGGTTCGGCCGCGCAGATGCGCATGGCGCTGGCGCAGGCGATGCACCACGCCAGCCATCGCAGCGCGTTCGGCAAGCGGCTGGTCGAGCAGCCGCTGATGCGCAACGTGCTGGCGGACCTCGCCATCGAGTCAGAAGCCGCGCTGGCGCTGTCGATGCGGGTGGCGCGTGCCGTCGACGCCTCGCCGAACGACGCGCGCGAGGCGGCCTTTGCGCGCATCGCGACCGCCATCGGCAAGTACTGGATCTGCAAGCGCGCGCCGGCCTTCGTCAACGAGGCGCAGGAGTGCCTTGGGGGCGCCGGCTACATCGAGGAGTCGATCCTGCCGCGCCTGTACCGGCAGGCACCGCTGAATTCGATCTGGGAAGGCAGCGGCAACATCCAGTGCCTGGACGTGCTGCGTGCGCTGGCGCGCGAGCCGGCGGCGGTCGAGGCGCTGCTGTGCGAACTGGCGGCGGCCTCGGGCGCGGACCGGGACTACGACGCGCAGCTTCCGGCGCTGCGCGAAGCGCTGCACGGCGCCGACGAGGTGGGCGCGCGCACGCTGGTCGAACGCCTGGCGCTGGCGTTGCAGGCCGGCGTGCTGCTGCGCGCCGGCAGCCCGCTGGCCGGCGCCTTCTGCCGCAGCCGGCTCGCCGGCGGGCACGGGCTGGCGTTCGGGACGCTCCCGGCGGGAATCGATTTCGGCGCAATCCTCGCGCGCGCCTGGCCGTAGGCTGGCTGCGCGAGTGCCTGCAGGAGGTTTTGCGTAGGAGCAGCGGAAGCCGCGATCGCGTCCCGACGCCAGCCGCGGCTCCTGCCGCACCGATGGACGTGCAGGAGTGGTGGGGTCGGCGAATGGAGGTTCAGCGGCCGGGCAGCGCCCGGTAGCGCGCCAGGCTCGACTCCGGCCACAGCTGCTTGCGGTCGTAGTACACGGCCACCGCCGGCTCGCCTTCGGGCAGCACCACCCATGGCTGTTTCGACGCAGTGAAGATGTGGACGTCCGGCGGGAACGCGTCCGGATCGTCCAGCGTGCCGACGCGCACGAATGCGACCGCCGTGCCGGCGCCGGAGTAGTGGCTCCACAGCGCGACCCGGCAGTGCGGGCAGCGCACGACCTGCTGGCCCTTGCCGCTGTTGGAGGGCGTGTCGACGGTCTCGGGGTTGCCGCACAGCAGTTCGACCCGGTCGGTCTCGATCATCGCGTTGAGCGCGAACGCGCTGCCGCTCTCGCGCTGGCACCATCGGCAGTGGCAGCAGTGCACGAACAGCGGCACGTCGGTGAGCCGGTAGCGCACGGCGCGGCAGGTGCAGCCGCCTTCGCGCGTGGTGGTGCGGTCGGTCATCGATGAAGCCCCGCGTGTGCCGTGCGGCCTGCATGGTAACGCCGCTGCCGGGCGGGGGTCAGTCGAGGAACTGCAGCCGGGCAAGTTCCGCATACAGGCCATCCTGCGCGAGCAGTTCGTCGTGGGTGCCCTGGGCGACGATGCGGCCGTGGTCCATGACCACGATGCGGTCGGCCTTGAGCACGGTGGCCAGGCGATGCGCGATCACCAGCGTGGTGCGGCCTTCCATCAGCCGCTCCAGTGCCTGCTGCACGGCGCGTTCGCTCTGCGCGTCGAGCGCGGAGGTTGCCTCGTCGAGCAGCAGCACCGGGGCGTCCTTGAGCAGCGCGCGGGCGATGGCGATGCGCTGCTGCTGGCCGCCGGACAGGCGCGCGCCGCGTTCGCCGAGTTGCTCGTCGTAGCCGGCGGGCAGCATCGACAGGAACTCATGCGCCTCGGCGGAGCGGGCCGCGGCTTCGATGTCGGCGTCGCTCGCTTCGAGCCTGCCGTAACGGATGTTCTCGCGCGCGCTGCTGGCGAAGATGGTCGGCTGTTGCGGCACCAGCGCCACGGTGCCGCGCAGTTCGGCGGGATCCAGGGTGCGGATGTCGATGCCGTCAAGGTCGATGCGACCGCGCTGCGGGTCGTGGAAGCGCAACAGCATCGCGAACACGGTGCTCTTGCCCGCGCCGGACGGCCCGACCAGCGCCACGGTTTCGCCGGGCGCCACGCGCAGGCTGAAACCTTCCAGCGCCGGCGCGTCGGGTCGCGAGGGGTAGTGGAAGGTGACACCCTCGAAGCGCAGTTCTCCGCGCACGGGGGTCGGCAGCGAACGTGGCTGCGCCGGCGCGACGATGCCGGAACGCTCATCGAGCAACTCGCCGATCCGGCCCATGCCGCCGGCGGCTTTCTGCAGTTCGTTCCAGGTCTCGGCCAGCGCGCCGACCGAGCCTCCGCCGAGCACCGCGTACAGCACGAACTGGCTCAGCGTGCCGACCGTCAGGCGGCCGTCGATGACGTCGTGCGCGCCGGACCACAGCACCAGGGTGATCGCGCCGAACACCAGCGAGATCGCCATCGCGGTGACCAGCGCCTGCACCCCGATGCGGCGGCGCGCGGTGGCGACAGAGGCATCGATCGCGGCCGAGAAGCGCCCGCGCTCGTACGGCTCGCGCGCGTGCGCCTGCACGGTGGGAATGGCGCCGAGCGTTTCCGCGGCCAGCGAGTTGGCGTCGGCAACCCGGTCCTGGCTCTGCCGAGAGATCCTGCCCAGCTTGCGCCCGCCGATGACCAGCGGCAGCACGCACAGCGGGATGCCCACCAGCGTGTAGGCCGCCAGCCGCGGGCTGGTCGCCACCAGCATCGCGAGGCTGCCGATCACCATCACCACGCTGCGCAGCGCCACGGAAATCGTCGAGCCGACCACGCTGCGCAGCAGTTCGGTGTCGGCGGTCAGCCGCGAGACCAGTTCGCCGCTGCGGCTGCGTTCGAAGAACGCCTGGTCGAGCCCGACCAGGTGCGAGTACAGGCGATCGCGCAGGTCGGCGACCACGCGCTCGCCCAGCAGCGAAACGAAGAAGAAGCGCGCCGCGGTCGCCAGCGCCAGTGCCAGCGCGACCGCGAACACCAGCGCGAAGGTGGCGTTGATGTTGCCGTCGGCCGAGAAGCCGTGGTCGATCATCCGCCGCACCACCAGCGGCAGGCTCAGGGTCGCGGTGCTGGAAGCGGCCAGCGACACCAGCCACGCCGCCAGCAGGCCCTTGTGCCGCAGCACGAACGGCCACAGCGCGTGCAGGCTGCCGAGCCGCGGCCTGGGCTTGTCGGCGGCGCCTGGCGCGGCCGCGGTTTCCGGCGCGCGGTCGGGCGCGGCGTCCTGTCCTGGAATGTCAGCCATCACCCATTGTCGTCGAAGCGCACCCGGTTACGGGTGGCGTCGCGCAGGCGCAGTTTCAAGGCGTTGACGCCGTCGGCGGGCAGGCGCAGCAGCAGGCGGGCGCCGGTGGTGTCGAAGGTTTCCGACAGTTTCTCGGCCGCGGCCGCCGCCAGCGCGGCGTGGACGGTGCCCAGGTCATCGAACGGAGCGTGCAGCGCGAGTTCGTGCATCTCGACCAGCGCCACGCGTTCGGCGCGGCGCAGGCATTCGGCCGCGGCGCCGCCGTAGGCGCGGACCAGCCCGCCCGCGCCGAGCTTGACGCCGCCGAACCAGCGCGTGACCACGACCACGACGCGGTCCATGCCCTGGCCGTCGATGGCCGCGAGGATGGGCCGGCCGGCGGTACCGGCAGGCTCGCCATCGTCGTTGGAACGGTAGTCGTCGCCGATGCGCCAGGCCCAGCAGTTGTGGCTGGCATCCGCCACCGAGATATCGGCCAGCGCCTGCAGCGCCTCGTCGGCGCTTTCGACCGGGACCGCGTGGGCGAGGAAGCGGCTGTGCTTGACCTCGACCGCGTGCGTGGCCGCCGTCGCCAGCGTGTGCAGGCTCACGGGCGTCCGGTCACTGCGCCAGCAGCGCGCGCAGGTCCTCGGGCAGCTCGGCCTGCGGATAGCGGCGCTGGTATTCGCGCAGGCTTTCGCGCGCGGCGTCGGGCTTGCCTTCGGCGAGCAGTTGACGCACGCGCTGCAGCCAGGCCTGCCGTACCTGCGGCGAATCGGCCGAGGCCGGCGGCTGGTCGTCGACGGGCTGGTCGACCGCTGGCGCGGGCGCGCCCTCGACGTCGACATCGACGGCTTTGATGCGCGAACCGGTGACCTCGACCCGGTCGAGCGCGCTGGCCTCGGCCGCCGCCGCAGCGCTGGCCGGCCGCGTGGGCTGCACCGACGTACCGGTGGCGACCTTCGCGCGCTGCGTTGCCGCGGCTTCTCCGGCGTGCGCGGCGGCCGCCTTGCGTTCGGGTTCAACAGCCCGGCGCGCCGCGGGCGCCGTGGCGGATTCGGTCGCCTGCGGCGTCGCGACCATCGGCGAAGGAACTGCCGGTGCAGCGGGTGCAGGCGGCGCCGGCGGTGCGGGCGGGGGTGCCAACTGCCGCAGCGGGGGTGGCGATGGCGTGTCCATCGGCGAAGGCTCGTCGAAGACGATGGGAGGTTCCTCCGGCGCAGGGACGGGCGTCGGAAACGCCTTCGGCGCAGGCTGTTCTTCGGCTGCTTGTTCGTCTGCCACTGGCGCGGGCGGTGGCGGAGCCGGAGCCGGCTGCACGGCGCGCGCAACGGCAGGTTCCGCGGCGGCTGCTGCGCTTTCGGCTTCCGGCGGCGACGATTCCGTGCTCGCCGTGGCGGGTGCCCCGGCGGGGGCGCGTCGGGCTTCCCGCGGCACGGGCGCTGCATCCGCCGACGGCCCGGACACGGCGCGTGGCGCCTCGGAGTACTCGACGTACATATCGTCGACCGGGCGCAGCTGCCAGGCCAGCCCGCCGACGACGACAAGGGTCGCGGCCGTGCCCAGGGCGACCGGCCAGCGCCTGCGGGCGCGCCGCCGCGTCGCGTGCGTCGCATTGCCGGCCGGTGCAGGAGATGCGCCGCGCGCGGCGGCGAGGACGCGCGCGTCGAGCGCCGGCGACGGCTCGCCCTGCGGGCCGAGGCGGGCGAGGCGGTCGGCCAGCGCGCGCTCCTCGGGCGTGAGCGCGTCGCGGTCGTCGGGGTGCCCGGAACCGGTGCTCATCCCGCGTCTCCCAGCCGCGCGCGCAGCTTGTCCATCGCGTAGCGCAGGCGCGACTTCACCGTTTCCCGGCCCACGCCGGTGATTTCGCCGATCTCTTCCAGCGTCAACTCCTGTTCCAGTCGCAGCAGGATCACTTCGCGCTGCTCGTCGGGCAGTTCGTCGAGCGCCAGCTGCATGCCGCGGCGCTGTTCGAACTCCGACAGCGTGCGCTCGGGCGTGTCGGGATCGGGTATGCGCGCGGTGCGCTCGTCGGCGTTCTCCGGCGCCGGCGGCCGGTATTGCTGCGCCCGCCAGTGGTCGGCGATGCGGTTGTGGGCGATGCGGTACAGCCAGCTGGCGAACGAGGCGTCCAGCGTCCAGCCGGCGCGCGCGGCGATCACGCGCTGCCAGATGTCCTGGAACAGGTCGTCGGCCAGCGCGCCGTCGCGCAGCTGGCGCAGCAGGTAGCGATACAGGCGCACGCGGTGGCGCGCGTAGAGCTGTTCGAACGCCCCCGTGCGCCCGGCCGCGTACGCCAGCATCAGCGTTTCGTCGCTGACGTCGTCGCTGGCATCGACGCCCGGGGTGGCGACATCGTTCATCGACGGCAGGTTAAGCGCTGCCGCGGCGCAGGAAAAGCCCGCCGCCGGACGCCGCCGCGCCGCGTGGGCGGGGCGGATTGCCACCGCGTTCATGTCTGGCCACCCTTCATGCCCCGGGCAAACGGCCGGAGTGGGCTGCCGGGGTTGCCGATGATGGAAAAAACGGCCGTTATGCTCAATGATGGCGGGAGGGGAACAGTGGCTCGCATGACATTGGCGCAGACAACGACTATCGCGGCGCCTGATGGCGGCGCCTCCGGGCTTGCCGACCTGCTGGCAGCCACGCTGCCCACCGAATCCAGGCTCGTCGTGGCCTGGAGCGACGTGCGCATCGACGGCGGGCTCTCCCACACCGGCAACGCGCCGCGTGCGTTGATTGCCCGTGCCCGTGGATGCCTGGAGCATTTCGTGCCGGATACGGCCGATGCCGAGATCGTCGATGCCTGGCACGACACCGGCACCCACATCGCCCTGGCCGCGCGCCTGACCCAGCCGCTGGCGCCGGGTTCGCGCGTGGCCTGGCTGGAGCTCGCGCGCCGCACCATCGGCGCCACGCTCGCCGCCGCCCAGGCCCAGGCGCGCATCGAGTCGCTGCAGAAGTCCGAGCGCCTGCAGCAGGCGCTGTACGAGATCGCCGACCTGGCCGGCTCCGGGCTGGAGATGCAGGACATGCTCGGCCGGATCCACCAGGTCGTCGGCGGGCTGATGCCTGCCGAGAACTTCTACATCGTGCTGTACGACGACATCCGCCAGACGCTGCGGTTCCTGTACTTCGCCGACCAGCGCGACCCCTACGTCGCCGATCCGGACGTGGAACTCGATGTCGACGAGATGGGCACCAGCCTGACCGTGGCGTTGCTGCAGCATGGCCAGCCGCTGTTCGGGCCGTCCGAGGAAATCCTCCGCAAGCTCAACGTGCCGCGTGATCCCAGCCATGGGCCGGACAGCGCCGACTGGCTGGGCGTGCCGATGCGGCGCGACGGGCGCGTGAGCGGCGCGATCGTGGTCCAGAGCTACCTGCAGGCCGCGCGTTACACGCACGAAGACCGCACGCTGCTGGAATACGTCGCCCAGCACATCCTGACCGCGCTCGACCGCCGCCAGGCGCGCGAGCAGCTCGAGCGCCGCGTCGACGAGCGCACCCGCGAGCTGCAGCAGGCGAACATGGTGCTGCAGGCGGAGATCATCGAACGCCAGCGCGCGGAGAAACTGCAGCGCGCGCTGTACCGGATCACCGAGATGTCGGTCACCGCCGGCAGCCTGGAGCGGTTCTATGCCGACGTGCATTCGATCGTCGGCGAGCTGCTGTACGCGCGCAATTTCTACATTGCCCTGCTGTCGCCCGACGGCGAGCACATCGAGTTCCCGTACTCGGTCGACGAGCGCGACCTGAGCCGCGAGTCGCGCCCGCTGGCCACCGGCCTGACCGAGTACGTGCTGTCCACCGGCGCGCCGCTGCTGGCCGATCGCGCCACCATTGCCGACCTCGAGGCCGCCGGCACGGTACGCAGTTTCGGGCCGCTGGCGCACTGCTGGCTGGGCGTACCCCTCAAGCGCGACGACACGGTGATCGGCGGGATCGTGGTGCAGAGCTACACGCCGGAGGTCAGCTTCGGGGCGCGTGACCAGGAGTTGCTTACCTTCGTCGCCCACCACATCGACGGCGCACTGGCGCGCAAGCGCGCGCAGGAGCACCTCAAGGCCGCGCACACCGAACTCGAATTCCGCGTCGAGGCGCGCACGCGCGAACTGGAAAGCGCCAACCGCGAGCTGCGCGCGCAGATCGGCGAGCGCGTGCGCGCGGAGCAGAAGCTCACCCACCAGGCCCGCCACGACAGCCTGACCGGCCTGCCCAACCGGGTCGTCATGCTCGAGCGCCTGGACGCGACGATCGCGCGGATGGGCGATTCGCAGCGCACCGGTTTCGCGGTGCTGTTCCTCGACCTCGACCGTTTCAAGCTGGTCAACGACAGCGCCGGCCACGCCGCCGGCGACGAGATGCTGGTCGAGGCTGGCCGCCGCATCACCGCAGCACTCGGTGAACAGACCCTGGTCGCACGCCTGGGCGGCGACGAGTTCGCGGTGCTGGTCGAAGGCGTCGGCGACAACATCGTCGCCGAAGCGCTGGCCGCCACGCTGCTTGCCGAACTCGGCAAGCCGCTGTGGGTCGCCGGGCGCGAGCTGTTTCCTTCGGCCAGCATCGGCATCGCGCTGTGGGAGCCGCGCTATCGCCAGGGCGAGGACATGCTGCGCGACGCGGATGCGGCGATGTACCGGGCCAAGGCGCACGGCCGCGACCGCAGCGTGATGTTCGACGAGGAAATGCGCGCCGAGGCCACGCGCCTGCTCGACCTGGAGGCGGACCTGCGCCGTGCGATCCTCAACGACGCGTTCGAACCGCACTTCCAGCCGATCGTGCGGCTGGCCGACGGCGCCGTCGTCGGCCACGAGGCCCTGCTGCGCTGGAACCACGAGCTGCACGGGCCGTTGCCGCCGGGCGAGTTCATCGGCGTGGGCGAGGACAGCGGGCTGATCGAACAGGTCGACTGGCTGATGTACCGGCGCGTGTTCGACTGGATGAGCCGGCACGGCGACGGCTACGTTTCGATCAACGTCTCGCCGCGGCACTTCCATGCCGAGACCTTCGCCGAACGGCTGCTGCGGATGCTCGACGATGCGGGCGCCGACCCGCGCCGGCTGCGGATCGAGATCACCGAAGTTGCGCTGCTCGAAGACGCGCCGCGCATCCTGCGCATGCTCAACGTGCTGCGCAACCGCGGCGTACTGGCGCTGCTGGACGACTTCGGCACCGGGTTCTCGGCGTTGTCGTACCTGCACCGGTTCCCGATCCAGGCATTGAAGATCGACCAGAGCTTCGTCGCCGGACTCGGCGGCGAGATGCACGCCGAGAGCCTGGCGCTGGTGCGCGCGATCCTTGCGCTGGCCGGCACCCTGGGCATCGATGCCATCGGCGAAGGCGTCGAAACCCGGGAGCAGCGCGACATCCTGCGCCAGCTTGGCTGCGAGTTCGGGCAGGGATACCTGTACGGACGGCCGACGCCGGAGCGGCCTGTCGGCGACGCATAGAACAGCCCCTCCGCTGGTCGGACTGCGCCGTAGGTCGGGGCTACGCCCCCGACGTGCTTTTTCGCGTTACCGCCGCGGCGCCATCGTAGGGCGGGTCTTGACCCGCCAGCTGTTCCGGTTTCGCCGGAATCAAGATCAAGAGCTTTCGCGCCGTGACGGCGCGAGCCACCTTTCTTTGCTTGTGCAAAGAAACCTGGCGCAAAGAAAGCACACCCCGCCTTCGCGCCCGATGCTATGCATCGGGTTCGCGAAGCCGGCGGGATTTTTCGAAGGGGCATCCTGCCCCTGCGAAAAACGCCGCACATCCCTGTGCGGCGCCCTTCGGGTCTTGTCCGCCGGCTCCGCCGCTCCGGAGGGGCCCCGGAGATCAAGGTCAAGATCAAGGTCGAAATCAGGATCAAGACCAAGATCAACTTCAACTTGAACCGCATCGTAGGTCGGGGCTACGCCCCCGACATGCTTTTCGAGCCTAATCCGCCACTGCCGCTTCGCGCCGGTCGCTCTCGACCAGCACCCGCGCCGTCTCGACCAGGCCGATGAACTCCGCCCGCTGCGGATCGCCCGCGTTCGACATTTTTGCGCTGCGCGCGATGTCGTCCCAGCTCCAGTCGCCGATGCGGCTGCCGCCGCGCAGGGCGTCGGCGTAGGCGGCGACCGTGGCGGCGAAGCGCAGGGTGTCGCTGGGTGCGGCGCGCAGCGAAGCGCGTGCGATCGGGGTGGTGATCAGGCGGCTGTCTTCCTCGCCCGGGCGCTTGTAGCGCAGGCGCAGGTGCGCGACTTCCCCGGCGCGTGCATCCGGCGGCGGCGACGCGGCGCCGTACCGCAGCGCCGGCAGCTGTTCGGCGCCCGAACCGACCGGCGTGATCTCGTACAGCGCGGTGACCTCATGCCCGGCGCCGATGTCGCCCGCGTCGACCTTGTCGTTGGCGAAGTCCTCGTTGCGCAGCACGCGGTTCTCGTAGCCGATCAGGCGGTACTCGGAGACCACCGCGGGATTGAACTCGACCTGGATCTTCACGTCGCGGGCGATCGTCAGCAGCGTCGAGCCCATCTGCTGCACCAGCACCTTGCGCGCCTCGGCGAGGCTGTCGATGTAGGCGTGGTTGCCGTCGCCGATGTCGGCCAGCTGCTCGGCCAGCGCGTCGTTGTAGTTGCCGCGGCCGAAGCCGAGCGTGGTCAGGGCGATGCCGGCCTTGCGCTGGTCGGCGACCAGTGTTTCCAGCGCGCCCTGGTCGACGGTGCCGACGTTGAAGTCGCCGTCGGTGGCCAGGATCACGCGGTTGACGCCGCCCTCGACGTAGCCCTGCTTCGCCATCGCGTAGGCCAGCCGGATGCCGTCGCCGCCGTTGGTGCTGCCGCCGGCGTGGAGACGGTCGAGCGCCGCCAGGATCTCGCCGCCACGGTCGCCGGGCGTCGGCGGCAGCACCAGCCCGGCCGAGCCGGCATAGACCACGATCGATACGTGGTCCTGTGGCCGCAGCTGGTTGACCAGCTGCTTCATCGACTGCCTGAGCAGCGGCAGCTTGTCCGGGCTGTTCATCGAGCCGGAGGTGTCGAGCAGCAGCACGAGGTTGGCCGGCGGCAGCGTCGCATTCGGCACCTCGTAGCCCTTGATGCCGATCATCAGCAGCTGGCGCTTGCCGTTCCACGGCGCCGGTGCCAGCTCGGTGGTCACGCGGAAGGGCACGTCCAGTGAGGCGGGCGCGGGGTGGCCGTAGCGGAAATAGTTGATCATCTCCTCCGCGCGCACCGAGTCGGCGGGCGGTCGCGCGCCGTCGTGCAGCATCCGGCGCACGTTGGCGTAGCTGCCGGTGTCGACGTCGATGGAGAAGGTGGACACCGGCTGCTCGCTGGTGCGATGCACTGGGTTGTCCTCGTGTGCGGCGTAGTTTTCCCTGTTGGCCGGCTGCCAGTGGCCCGGCGGCAGCGCCATGGCGCGCATGGCCGCGGGCGGCGCGAACGCCACGGCCTTCTGGCGGGAACCGGTCACCGAGATCGCGTCCAGCGTGGCGCCCGCCGTGATTTCGGCCGCGACAGGCGGCGGCGGGGCGGCGGTCGCTGGCTGAGACGACGCCTGTTCGTCGCCGACGGTGCTGCAGGCGGACAGGGCGAGGATGCAGGGCAGGGCGCTGGCGAGTGCATGGCGTTGCATGGGTGTCTCCCGTGGTGGTCGGGTGGGAAAACGGCCCGGCCGCGGCAATGGGGTTATCGCGAGTGCGCATCCCGCCCGTGGTTCCTGCCAGGGCTGGAGACCGGTCGCCCGGGCCGGACGTGTCGCGTACGATGCGGCGCGACGGAATCCGGGGGCGGCAGATGGGAAAGCGGGCGGGTGATGCGGCAGCGGTGGCACAGCGGCGGGGCCGACCGGCGGCGGGCCTGCCGAAGCTCTTCGTCTATCCGTTCTTCCTCATCCACATGCTGATGTTCGGCATCGCCGGCTTCGTGCTCGCGTACGCCGTGGGCGACCCGGTGTTCCTGTACATGCACGGCGGGATCGCGATCGTCGTCTACCTGGTCTTCTACTTCGCGATCTTCGGCCGCGAGCAGGTCACGTGGATGTTCATCAACGCCGCGCTCGGCATCCTGGGCATCTACAGCCAGATCGGCTGGATCCTCGGCCTGTTCGGCCGCAACGTCGACGACTACCCGGCCTACGTGCACGTCGTCCCGGTGCTTTACTACGTGCTGTACACGTTCCTGCTCAGGCAGTTGCTGCTGGACGTCACGCGCTCGCGCTACAACCCCGCGCGCAGGCGCCTTGTCGAGGCCGCCTACGTCGTGGTCTCGCTGGGGTTCTACGGGCTGTCGCTGTGGCTGCGCTGAGCAGGCGCGGGGCGGTCAGGGATCGCGGATGACCAGCAGCCGCTGCTCGGTCATGTCCTCGATCGCGTAGCGCACGCCCTCGCGGCCGAGTCCCGAGTCCTTGATGCCGCCGTAGGGCATGTTGTCGACGCGGAAGCTGGGCACGTCGCCGATGACCACGCCGCCGACCTCGAGCCGGTCCCAGGCCCGCATCGCGTGCGCCAGCCGACCGGTGAACACGCCGGCCTGCAGGCCGAAGTCGCTGTCGTTGACGCGCGCCAGCGCATCGTCGAAGTCGTCGAATGATTCCATGCCGGCAACCGGCCCGAAGGCCTCCTTGCGGTACAGGTCCGCATCGTGCGGCACGTTCTCCAGCAGGGTTGCCGGCAACATGTTGCCCTCGCGCGCACCGCCGGCGAGCAACTTCGCGCCGCCCTTGCGCGCCACATTGATCCACGACTCCACGCGGATGGCCGCGTCCTCGTCGATCATCGGCCCGACGAAGGTCTTCTCCTTGCGCGGATCGCCCATCACCAGCTTCGCCACCGCGACTTTGAGCTTGCGCCGCAGCTGCGCGTAGACATCGGCGTGGGCGAAGATGCGCTGCACGCCGATGCAGCTCTGCCCGGACTGGTAATAGGCGCCGAAGACGATGCGTTCGACCACCGCGTCGAGGTCGAGCCCCGGGTCGTCGTCGACGATGCACGCCGCATTGCCGCCCAGTTCCAGCACCACCTTCTTCTTGCCGGCGCGGGCCTTCAGGTCCCAGCCGACCAGGCCGCCGGTGAAGCTGAGCAGGCGGATGCGATCGTCCTCGACCAGCAGGCTGGCGTCGTCATTGCTGCAGGGCAGGATCGAGAACGCGCCCTTCGGCAGGTCGGTTTCGGCGAGCACCGCGCCGATGATCAGCGCCCCGACCGGAGTCTTCGCCGCGGGCTTGAGCACGAACGGGCAGCCGGCGGCGATCGCAGGTGCCACCTTGTGCGCGACCAGGTTGAGCGGGAAGTTGAACGGCGTGATGAACGCGCATGGCCCGATCGGGACGCGCTTGGCCATGCCGCGATAGCCGCGCGTGCGCCTGGAGATTTCCATGTCGATCACTTCGCCGCCCAGGCGCGTGGCTTCGCCCGCGGCGATGCGGAAGGTGTCGACCAGGCGCGTGACCTCGCCGCGCGCGTCGCGGATCGGCTTGCCGGCTTCGATGCACAGGGCAAGCGCCAGTTCCTCATGGCGCTCGGTGAAGCGGGCGACGCAGTGTTCGAGCACGTCGCGGCGTGCGTCGTGCGGGAACGCCGCCATCGCCGGCGCCGCCTTCGTGGCGGCGGCGATGGCCTTGCGCACCGCGGCCGTGTTCGCAAACGCCACCCGTGTGGCGCGCTTGCCGGAATACTTGTCCAGCACATCCAGATCGGTGTTGGCCGCGATCGCCTTGCCGGCGATGTAATAGGGGTAGGACTTGTCGAGCATCACGATCTCCTTTGCCTCCAGCATCCCGCGCGCGGCGTTAACGCCCCGTGGCAACAACCTGTGATGCTCTCGTGGGAGCGGCGGAAACCGCGCATTGCCTGGCTCCCTCCCATGCGAAGGCTGGGGAGGGGTGCCTTTGACATTGCAGCGAACCGTGGACACCCCCTCCCAGCCTCCCCCTGCCTTCGCAGGGGGAGGGGCAAAAGCCGCCGCGCCTGCGAATGCGGGAACGTCAGGAGGCGTCGCTGTTCTCGACGCGCACCTGCAGCGCGCCGTCGGCCAGCCGCGCTTCAAGGTGGTCGCCCACCTTCGCGTCGCCGACGCTGCGCACCACGCGCCCATCATCGTGCTGCACGATGGCGTAGCCGCGCGCCACCGTGGCCAGCGGGTTCACCGCTTCCAGCGATCGCGCCAGCCCGCGCAGGCGCAGTGCGTTGCGCTGCAGCTGGCGGACGACGGCGGCCTGCGGCCGGGGCTGCAGCGTGGCCAGGCGGTCGCGCAGCGCGGCCAGGCGACGGCCCGGCTGCATCGCACGCAGGACGGCCTCGGCATGGCGCAGGCGGGCGATGCGGGCGTCGCGGCGCGCGCGCAGGGCGTGTTCCAGCCGCTGCATCGCCGCCAGCTGGCGCGTGCGCAGCTGCTGCAGCCGGGCCTGCGGCCGCAGCGCGTTGAGCCGCAGCGCGGCGCGGTCGGTGCGCTGCATGGCGTCGCGCAGCCGGCGTAAGTGCTGCGCCTGCAGGCGCCGGTGCTGGTCGCGCAGGCGCGTGCGCAGGTCGCCGCGTTCGGGCACCAGCAGTTCGGCGGCCACCGAGGGCGTCGGCGCGCGCAGGTCGGCGGCGAAGTCGGCGAGGGTGAAGTCGGTCTCGTGCCCGACCGCCGACACCACCGGCACCGGCGAGGCGGCAATCGCCCGCGCCAGCGCTTCATCGTTGAACGCCCAGAGGTCTTCCAGCGAACCGCCTCCGCGCGCCAGCAGCAGCGCGTCGTAACGGTCGCTGGCGCCGGCGCGCCGCAGCATCGCCGTGATCTGCGCCGCAGCCGCATCGCCCTGAACGGGAACGGGCAGCACTTCCACGTCCAGCAGCGGGAAGCGCCGCGCCAGCACGCTGAGCACGTCGCGCACCGCGGCGCCCGAGGGCGAGGTCAATACGCCGAGCCGGCGGACCCAGGCGGGCAGGGGACGCTTGCGTCCCGCGTCGAACAGGCCCTCGGCCTGCAGCTTCGCCTTCAGTTCCTCGAACGCCCGCCGCAGCGCGCCTTCCCCGGCTTCTTCCAGGGAGTCGAGGATCAGCTGGTAGTCGCCGCGCGCCTCGTACAGCGTCAGCCGCCCGCGTACCAGCACCCGCATGCCGTCGCGCGGCTGGAACCGCAGCCATTGGCTCTTGGGCTTGAACAGCGCGCAGCGCACCTGCGCGCGCGCGTCCTTGAGGGTGAGGTAGATGTGCCCGGATGCCGGCCGCGCCAGGTTGCCGATCTCGCCCTCGACCAGCACCAGCGGGAAGGCGTCCTCCAGCAGGCTGCGCGCCAGCGCGTTGAGCTGGCTGGGGCTGAGGACGTTGTCGGAAGCTGGCGCGGGCATGCGCGCAGGATACCCGTGACGGGTCTCAGGCCGCGGCGTCCCAGGTGATCTCCAGCGTCTCACCGCGCGCCATGCGCAGCAGGTGCGAGGCCACGACGTCCTGGATCTGCGCCAGCCTGGCGTCGTCGAGTGCGTCGATGCGGGCCTCGAGGGCGTCGGGGCGGGCGTTGAGGTGGGTGATGGTGTCGGCATCGAAGACGACCCGCGCCGTCGTCTCGTCGAAGCTGACCTCGAGCTTGTGCGCCCAGTGCGTGCACAGGCGCTTGATCAGGCGGCTGCCGTCGCGGGTGGGGATGGTGGAGATGGCCTGCGGCATGGCGGTTCCTCGCGCTGGTGGAAGAAGAACATGGGGGCGGATCGCCCTTCGGGAAGCGCCGATACGCCGCCACGGCCGGTATGCAGCGTTGCGCCCGCGTCGGGGGTGGGGCGGACAACGCGGTCGCGGAACGGCGAACCGTGCCGCCGCAGGCATCCAGACCGACTAAAATGGCCCGCATGAACGCAGATCCTGCCGCCCGCCACGCCGTCGTCCAGCCGCTGTCCGACTGGGCCTTCGGCCCCGCGCCACGCCGGCCCACGCGCCAGGTGAGGATAGGCGGCGTGGCCGTCGGCGGCGACGCGCCGGTGGTGGTGCAGTCGATGACCAACACCGACACCGCCGATGTCGCCTCGACCGTGAAGCAGGTCGCCGACCTGTGGCGCGCCGGCTCGGAGCTGGTCCGCATCACCGTCAACAACCCCGAGTCCGCCGCCGCCGTGCCGCGCATCGTCGAGAAGCTGGCGATGATGGGCATCGAGGTGCCGGTGATCGGCGACTTCCACTACAACGGCCACCAGCTGCTCGCCAACGAGCCGGCCTGTGCGCGGGCGCTGGCCAAGTACCGCATCAACCCGGGCAACGTCGGTTTCGGCAAGAAGCGCGACACCCAGTTCGCGCAGCTGATCGAGTTCGCGCTGCAGTACGGCAAGCCGGTGCGCATCGGCGCCAACTGGGGCTCGCTCGACCAGTCGCTCGCCGCGCAGCTGATGGACGAGAACGCAAGCCGCCCCGAACCCTGGGACGCCGGCCGCGTGCTGCGCGAGGCGCTGATCCGCTCGGCGCTGGACTCGGCGGCGCGCGCCGTCGACCTCGGCCTGCCCGCCGAGCGCATCATCCTCAGCTGCAAGGTCAGCGGCGTGCAGGAGCTGATCGCCGTGTACCGCGACCTCGCCCAACGCTCCGACTTTGCCCTGCACCTGGGCCTCACCGAAGCCGGCATCGGCAGCAAGGGCATCGTGGCCTCAAGTGCTGCGCTCGCCGTGCTGATGCAGGAAGGCATCGGCGACACCATCCGCATCTCGCTCACGCCCGAACCCGGCGCGCCGCGCACGCAGGAAGTCGTCGTCGCGCAGGAGCTGCTGCAGACGATGGGCCTGCGTGCGTTCACGCCGATGGTCACCGCGTGCCCGGGCTGCGGCCGCACCACCAGCGAGTTCTTCCAGGAGCTGGCCAAGGTCGTGCAGGAACACGTGCGCGCGAAGATGCCCGAGTGGAAGGTCACCCACCCCGGCGCCGAGCACCTGACGCTGGCGGTGATGGGTTGCGTGGTCAACGGCCCCGGCGAATCGCGGCACGCCGACATCGGCATCTCGCTTCCCGGCACCGGCGAGGCGCCGGCCGCGCCGGTGTTCATCGACGGCCAGAAGTCCGTGACCCTGCGTGGCGAGAACATCGCGCATGAGTTCGTCGCGCTGGTCGACGACTACGTCGAGCGGCGCTACGGTCATGCCGCCGAGCCGGCCTGAATCACCCGTCGAACGCCCTTCGAAGGCGCTGCGCGAAGACGCCCGCGTCGGTGCCTCCTTCCTGCGCCGCCACGGCTGGTCGCTGGCGCTGCTGTTCGCCGGGCTGCTGCTGCCGCTTTGGGGATTCGCCGAGTTGGCCGACGAAGTGCGCGAGGGCGAGGGCTTCCCGTTCGACCAGCCCATCCTGCTTGCCGCCAGCCAGATGGCGAATTCCGGGTTCGACCAGCTGTTCCTGTTCTTCTCCGCGATCGGCTACCAGTACGGCGTGGTGCCGGCCGACATCATCCTGGTGCTGGGCCTGGCCCTGCGCCGCCGCTACCGCGAAAGCGTGTTCGTCGCGGCCGCCACCGGCGGCTCCGGCCTGCTCAACATCGTCGCCAAGCAGGCCTTCGCACGCGAGCGGCCCAGTCTGTGGGAGTCGATTGCGCCAGAGCACAACTTCAGCTTCCCCAGCGGCCACGCGATGGGCTCGATGACGCTGGCCGCCATGCTCATCCTGCTGGCCTGGCCCACCCGCTGGCGCTGGCCGGTGGTCGCGGCGATGGCGGTGTTCGTGCCGATGGTCGGCCTGTCGCGCGTGTACCTGGGCGTGCATTACCCGTCCGACATCCTCGCCGGGTGGGCGGCCGCACTGGTGTGGACGGTGGGGGTGTACTTGCTGGTGTTTCGATGGGATGGACGACCGTGGCGTAGTGCGGCAAGGGGCAGGGAATAGCCGCAGCACTGGTTGCGCGAATGTGCGCACGGTCACGCTGCGCGCCGCCTCCGGCTTGAAACCCTCGCTTGCTGCCGCTTACAGTGCAGGCAAGGACGAATCGGGGACGTGGCCAGGATGCTGCGAAGAATGTCGTTGTTCGCGTTTGCCGCGCTGGCCGTGTCGTTGCCGGTATCCGCGCTGGAACTTGACCGCATCGAAGTCAAATCCGGGATCGGGCAGCCGCTGCTGGCCGAGATTCCGGTCGTATCCGCGGACTCGTCCGAACTGCAGAAGTTGCAGGCGCGGCTGGCATCGCCGGCGACGTTCGCGCGCATCGGCCTGGAACGACCGCGCGGCGTGGTGGCCAGCCTGCAGTTCCGGCTGGCGCGCGACGCGCGCGGCAAGCCCGTTATCCGGGTGACAAGCACGGTGCCCGTCGAGCGCGACTTCCTGACGTTCCTCGTCCAGGTCGATTGGGGCGAAGGGCGGATGGTGCGCGAGTACTCCCTGTCGCTTTCCGCCCCGGACACGCTGGCCTCGCCGATGCCGCCGCGTATCGAAGCGCCTCGGATGGCAATGCCGAACACGATCATGCGCGCGCCGGGGCCGACGGCGATTTCGTCGGCGATCCCGCTGGCAACCGATGTGCAGGCAGCCGACGTGACCGCGCCAAGCGCTGTTGGCGCAGCGGCGGCACCGATCCCGCTGGCCGCGCCGGCCGTGGCGCCGGTGCCGGCCGCCGCGAAGCCGGTTGCGCCCGCGGCACAGCCTGCGCCACCCAGTCGGCACGAGGCAGGGCAGGGACGAAAGCCGGAGTCCGGCGACTACGGTCCGATCCGGGCAGGAGACACGCTGTCGGCGATCGCCGGCACTTTCGCCGATGACCGGCATACCTTGAACCAGGCCATGCTGGCCCTGCTTCGCGTCAATCCCGATGCGTTCATCGCCGGCAACATCAACCTGCTCCGGCGCGGCGCGATCCTGCGCGCACCGCAGCCGGAGGAGTTGTCCCGGTACTCCGCCGCCGAAGCAACGGCGATGGTGCGCGAGCAGATACGCAGCTGGCGCGAAGGCAGGCCCGTTCCTCCACAGCCCGCGGCGCTGCCGCCGGCGACAACGTACGGCGCGGATACGGCGCCTGCCACGAAAGCACCGCGCGTCGCGGCGCCGCGCCTGGAAATCTCGCCGGGGCCGGACGATGCGCTGTTTCCAAAGCCAGCGGCCGCGGCCGGTGCAGGTGCAGGTTTCGACGAGCCGCAGGCGTTCATTGCGGGACCCGGCGAGCCGCAAACCGCGCGGGACGCGGAAATCATGGAACTGCGGGCCCGCGTTTCGGAACTGGACCAACTGCAGCAGCAGCAACAGGCATTGCTCGCGCTGAAAAACAAGGAACTCGCCGCGCGGCCGGCAAGCCGCGCCGGTGCATGGCCATGGCTGGCTACCGCATTCGCGATGCTGATGCCGATCGCATGGTGGCTGGGGCGGCGTGGCAGAGGGCCTGGCCTGCCGCGCGCAGGGGATCATGGCGCGCCAGGCGTATCCGCCGCCGGTGATGAAGAAGTCAATGGAAACGAGCCTGTGCCAGTGGACGAACCCGGATCCGCCGCACCCGCATCGCCCGCGTGGCATTCAACAGCGCGCAGGACCGCGTCGGTGGTCGCTGATGTCTGATGGAATCAGGGGGCCGCGCAATGGCAACAACGCACATGGAGCTTCGCGATGACCGAGCATGCGCACCCCATCCTCACCAAGGGCGGATACCAGCTCGTCGCGCTGACGCACGGCCACACGTACGACCCCGAACGGATCATCGCCTACGTAGTCATGACGATGTCCGGCGCGCGCCTGCACCACGAGCGGACGTTGGAGGATGCGAGATCGTGGATGGAAAAACAGGTCGAAGGCGGGGAATCCGTCTCGCCACTGAAAGCCCGGCGGCGCCGGACGCGCCTTACGCGTTAGGCGTTAGGCGTCGCCGTTACCGCCCGAATGACGGGGATGAATCTGCGTGAAATTTGAAAAGAAGAAACTCGGCTTCGCCCTGCTTGTGGCCGCGCTTGCACTGGCGGCAGGCGCCTATCTGTCGGGATTCCTGGCGCTTCTGTTCCTTGATCTCAACACCAACGCGGCCGGACTCGGGACGTACTACAGCTACGTCAGGGCGATCGACCTGCCCCAGGTCGCGCCCTACGCCGGCCGGATCAGGCTGGCCGGCTATCTCGGGTTCGGCTTGCCGCTGCTTGCCGGCGTCCTGCTGCTGGTCCTGATCCTCAAGCCGTCGAAGAAGTCCCTGCATGGGAACGCGCGCTTCGCCAATGCCGGCGACCTGGCCAGGCACGGCATGTTCAAGGAATCGGATACCGGCCTGATCGTCGGCAAGCTCAACGGCAACCTGGTCCGCTTGGGTGGGCAGCAGTTCGTGATCCTCGCCGCACCGACCCGTTCGGGCAAGGGCGTGGGCGTGGTCATTCCCAACCTGCTTGATTACCGCGAGTCGGTCGTCGTGCTGGACATCAAGCAGGAGAACTTCGAGCTGACCAGCGGCTGGCGCGCATGAGCGTGATGGTGGCCATCGCGCTGAAGATGGTGCTGGCGGTCGCAACTGCCTTCTGGGTAGGCAGATATACGGGCGCAAGCACCGAGGGCATCAACAGCATGGCGCTGCAGCAGGGAGGGCTGGGGCTGATCCTGACCGCTCTGATCGTGACCGCCCCACCCATGGCCACCGCCTTCTTCCAGGGCATGCTGGGTGCATTCACGCCATACACGGCCTTCAGCAGTGACGGCGGCGCCTCGGCCTCCCGCAACGGCCGATGGGGTGGAGGCAACAGCTACCCGCCGGGGCATGGAGGGAGTCCGGGTGGAGTGCCACTGGCCTCGTCAATGCGTCCTGATGGCGCTCCGCGATTCGATTCCTATGCTTCTGGTGCGCCTAGCTAGTGGTACGGGTGATTCAACAGTATCTCAGCAAACTCTACCCAGGAAGGACTTCAAGTCATCGGAGGCTTGAGATGTGGCTTCGATTTTTGGTTGCAACGATGCTCTTTCTGGCGACAGGCTTCGCGTCCGCTCAAACGGCATGTCCCCAGGGTGTGGCGGCAGGCAGCGCCCAATGCGGTCCCTCATCTTTGGTCAATCCTGGTAGCGCCGCTGACTATGTGCAGCCTGTACCAAAGATCAAATGGGAGAGCAGTTGGGGTGCGATAGCGAGTGATAACAAGGGCATATTCGGCATTCTTACTGACCTGCCTAGCAGGCGATCGGCAAAGAAAGCGGCGGTCGAAGAGTGTCGCAGGCGTGGGGGCGATGGCTGTTCAGTGAACCTGGTGTTCAAGAATCAGTGCGCAGCTGTAGGGGCTAGTGATGAGAATGCATTTGCATCTGGCGCACCTACGATAGAAGAAGCGACTGCTAGAGCAATGCAGCGCTGCAGAACAGCAAATGGCGAAGGGGAGTGTCGGGTGTTCTATGCCGGTTGCAGCATGGCCAAGCGAGTGTGGTGAGGGCGGGCCGCCCGAGCCTTCTGGAGGCGCCTTCACTTGAGAAGAGTGGGCCATGAGGAAGTCAGTGAGGTTTTCCCCGGGTTACAGAGCGAGTTGGGCGGTTCAAATCACCGGAGGTATGAGGTGAAGAAGGCGGTTCTACTCGCAGCGGTGTTGCTGATGACAGGCAGTGCCGCTGTGGCGCAGACGGCTTGCCCACAAGGCGTTGCCGCAGGCAGCGCACAGTGCGGCCCTTCATCGATGGTCAATCCTAGCGTTGAGGATCATCGTTCTCACGTGCGACCTATTCCGGAAGTTCGATGGGAAGATAGCTGGGGTGCTATTGCTTCGGATGGCGCTGGCAATTTTGGAATCGTCACGGACTTCTCCAGTAAGCGGAAGGCGAAGAATGCCGCTATTGCTGAATGTCGGAAGCGTGGGGGAGGTATGTGTGTCGTGCGACTTGAGTTCTTGAATCAATGCGCTGCTGTTGTAGTGAGTACCCAATGGGCGGAGTCCGCAAATGGCCCCACTGTAGAGGAAGCTGTGCAGGCGGGAACTCAAGGATGTGGCAATAGCGATACGGGCAAATGTTGGGTCTACTGGACTGGTTGCAGCATGGCGAAGAGAGTTTGGTGAGTGGACTTGGCACTTTACGTGAGAGTGCTTATGAAACTCAGACCTGGATGATTGAGACTCACGGGAACGCGAACCGTTGAGATCGTGACAAAAACAGCTTTTCGCTCGTCAGTCCCGCGGAAAGCGGGAATCACACGGACTTCCCAACCGCCTCCGGCGATCGCCTCCAGCGCGAAACCGCAGATTGTTTTCCGTTCGTCGCCTGATTTCGACCGTTCATCCATCAATACCGAACGTGTCATAAGGGTGTAACCCACGGCGATTCGAAAAAGGGTGTCATCGCCACGTCATCAAGTTGCGCTAGGCGCGCGGGGAGTGGGCGATGAAAACCGCAATGTTTCTTTCCATTGCACTGGTGCTGTCGGGGACTGCATTCGCGGCCCCGGGCGATGGAGCCGGGGAAGTGCCGCAAAGTGTGTACACCTACGAGCTCGAGCTCGATGGCAACGGCATGATTTCCAGCCTGTCGCCATATGGCTTCACGCCCGACGCGACCAGCGCGACGCTCGAACACGACATCCGGGGCTGGCTGTTCCATTCCGGAAGCAATGCCGGCGAGGGCGTTCCCACGCTGACCTACCTGCGCGTGGTGGTGCAGCCCGAAGCCACTGCGGATGAGGGGTTCGAAGTCGTCTCTGCAACGACCGGGCCGGCCCCGGTGGCGTTGACGGAGCCCGACTATCCGGTGCGCGACCAGCTCGCCGGGCGCGAGGGCATGGTGGTGCTGAAACTCGAAGTCGGTGCCGACGGGGTGGTTGACGCCGCGGTGGTGCAGGCGACCACCAGCGGGATTTCCCGGCCGATGGCCGGCGCCGCGGTCGCGGCCGCACAGCAGTGGCGATTCGCGCCGGAGCTTGTCGCCGGCCAGGCCGTGCCGTCGACGATGCTGTGGCCTGTCTGCTACGTGGGCAGGGAGACGAGCCTGTCCGAGTGCAGCTGGGACGGCCCGGACATGCAGCGGTTCTCGAGCAAGACCGTGCTGCCGCTCGACTCCGCGGCGACGCTGGTTTCCCAGCGTTGACGTTTGCCCCGCCCGCCGCGATGCGGCAGGCGGGGGTTCACCCGGGCGTCTTGTCCGGGAAACGGCACAGGTCGCGGATCACGCAGTGGGGGCAGTCCGGCTTGCGCGCCTTGCAGGTGTAGCGGCCGTGCAGGATCAGCCAGTGGTGCGCGTCGAGGCGGTACTCATCCGGAACCACCCTCAGTAGCCGTGTCTCCACCGCGCGCACGTCCTTGCCGCGCGCCAGCCCGGTGCGGTTGGACACGCGGAAGATGTGCGTGTCCACGGCAATGGTCGGTTCGCCGAACGCGGTGTTGAGCACCACGTTGGCGGTCTTGCGGCCGACGCCGGGCAGGGCTTCGAGTGCTTCGCGCGTGCGCGGCACCTGGCCGTCGTGCAGGTCGAGCAGTTGCCGTGACATCGCCACCACGTTCGCGGCCTTGGCGTTGTACAGGCCGATGGTGGAGATGTGGGGCTTCAGGCCTTCCACGCCGAGTTTGGCCAGCTGCGCCGGCGTGTTCGCCACCGGGAACAGCCGCCGCGTCGCCTTGTTGACGCCCACGTCGGTGGCTTGCGCGGAGAGGATCACCGCGACGAGCAGTTCGAACGGCGTCGAATAGACCAGTTCGGTGGTCGGCTTCGGGTCGAGTTCCTTCAGGCGCGCGAATAGTTCCTGGATCTCCGCGGCCGTCAGGTTCCGGCTGCGGCGAGGGGCCCGCGGTGCAGTGCTCACGACTTGCCCGCCGCGCGGGCCTTGGCGCGGGCGAGCGCTGCCGCCGCTGCCGGGGGAAGGGACGGGGCGCTTGTGCCTGTTGCCGGCGGAGGCGCGCGGCGTGCGGCGCGTTCGGCGGCGCGACGTTCGAGGCGCGCCTGGCGGGCGCGATAGCGTTCGCGTGCGGCCAGTGCGCGCAGGCGCGCTTCGCGTGCTTCCTGCAGTCGCTCGCTGCAGTCGCCCGTGCAGATGCCGCACGCGACCGGTTCGAGCAGGCCGAGCGTCATCGCCCGGTCCAGGTCGTCGTCGGCCAGTGCCGCTGCGATCGCGTGCGCCTGCGCGCCCGCCGCATCGGTGCAGCCGCAGGCCGGGCAGGTGGCCAGTGGAGGGCTTTCAACGAGAGTCATCGCGTGCTCGATGCCTCGTGCCACGCGTGGCGGACGAGCTGCGACAGGCCCTGGCCGCGGCAGCATGAAGATCCCTCACTGCGTTCGGGATGACATGCCTTGGCAGCGGGGCGTCCTTGAACAACGGGGCGTCGGATCGGGAGCATGGTCCGGTGGTGCGCCGGAGCGGCTCAGCGGCCGCTGAATTCCGGCTTGCGGCGTTCGAGGAAGGCGCGCGTGCCTTCGCGCATGTCGCCGGTGGAGAACACCAGGCCGAACTGCGCGGCTTCGTACTCCATCGCCTCCTCCAGCGCGCAGTCGGCGCCGACGTTGACGCAGTCGAGGATGCCGCGCAGCGCCAGCGGCGCCGCGGCGGCGAGCTGCGCGGCCAGCTTCATGGTTTCGGCTTCGAGCTCGGCCGCCGGCACCACGCGGTTGACGATGCCCAGCTGCTGCGCGCGGGCCGCGTCGATCGGTGCGCCGGTCAGGCACAGTTCCAGCACCGCCGCGCGCCCGGCCAGCCGCAGCAGGCGCTGGGTGCCGCCGAAGCCGGGGACCAGGCCCAGGTTGATCTCGGGCTGGCCGACCTTGGCCGTGTCGGCGGCGATGCGCAGGTGGCAGCACATCGCCAGCTCCAGGCCGCCGCCCAGGGCGAAGCCGTTGACCATCGCGATCACCGGCTTGGGCATCTTTTCCACCCGCCGCATCATGCGCTGGCCGCGCTGCGAGAAATCGCGCCCCTGGACCGGCGTCAGTCCCGACATCTCGGCGATGTCGGCGCCGGCGACGAACGCCTTCGGGCCGGCGCCGGTCAGCACTACCACGCGGATGGCATCGTCGCCGGCCGCGGCGTCGAAGGCAGCATGCAGCGCGTCCAGGGTAGCGGCATTGAGCGCATTCAGCTTGTCCGGGCGGTTGACGGTGATCACGCGGATCGCGTCATGGTCGGTGGTCAGCAGCGGGGAGTCGGGCATCGGGACACTCTCGTGGGCAGTCGTCGGGGCAGGCGGGCGCCGGCGCGCGGAACTTGCCGGGCCGGTACGGGTCGGAAAGCGGTCGTCAGTAGCGGTTAAGCCCTGCGGCCGTTATCCTACCCCGTCCAAATGGGGCGGTTCGACCGCCCCGCTTGCATGATGGACCCCATACTTCGGACCAATCACTGGAGATCCACCGAATGAAGTTGCGTTTGCTCGCCGCCACCCTCGCGGCCCTGACCCTGGTCGCCGGCACTGCCTCGGCCCAGGACACCTCGTCCGAGAAAGGCAAGTTGAGCTATGCGCTCGGTTACGACCTCGGCCGCAACCTGGTCGAAAGCGGTGAATCGATCGACGTCAACACCGTCATCAAGGCCGTGCAGGACGGCTATGCGAAGAAGGAGCCGGCGGTTCCCGTCGACCAGCTGCGCAGCGCGGTACAGAACATGCAGCAGCGCCAGATGGCCAAGGCCAAGGCGGAGTTCGACAAGGCTGCGGCGGCCAACAAGGCCAAGAGCGACGCCTTCCTCGCCCAGAACAAGGCCAAGGCCGGCGTGAAGACGCTGCCCGGCGGCGTGCAGTACCGCGTGGTTGCCACCGGCAACGGTGCCAAGCCCACCCAGGCCAGCGAAGTGTCGATCAACTACAAGGGCACGCTGGCGTCCGGAGGCCAGACGTTCGTCGACACCTTCAGCCCGCCCGAAGGCCAGAAGCCCGGCCCGGTGAGCATGAAGCTCAGCCAGATCCCGCTGGTGGGCCTGCGCGAAGCGCTGGCGCAGATGCCGTCCGGCTCGCGCTGGGAAGTGGTGCTGCCGCCCGAGAAGGCCTACGGCAACACCCCGCAGTCGCCGATCGGCCCGAACCAGGCCGTCGTCTTCGACGTACAGCTCGTCAGCGTGAAGTGACGTATCGGCGCGCGTTTCAGCGCGCCGATGCCGATGCGCCAACCCCGCGCAGGCGGGGCTCCAGCGGTTCCGGCCCAGCGACGAAGCGCCAGCAGCGCGCTGCAACCGGAATCACCCGGCCCATCGGATCCACCCAGGCTGCGTCGACCCGCGTCGACGCGGCCTTTTTCTTGCGCCACCCAGGGCGCACCGAGTACAGAAAACAATGGATTCCCCGTTCCGCGCCGTGCTCAGTCCCTGCATCGGCGTGTGCACCATGGCCGAAGATGGTTACTGCGACGGCTGCCACCGGACATCGACCGAGATCGCGACCTGGATCCACATGGACGACGACGCGCGCCTGCGGCTGATGGAGGACGTGCTCCCGGAGCGCGAGGCGCGGCGCGCCTGATGCCGAAGGGTTCCGCCAGCCCCATCACCCTGCCGCGCCTGCGCGGGGCGCTGCATCCGCTGGAGGCGCTGCCGGGCGGCGAGGGCTGGAACCTCGATGAGCTTTCCGATCTCCTGGTCCCGGATTCCAGCGTGGCCGAGGCGGCGGTGCTGGTGCCGCTGGTGCCGCATGGATCGAGCCTCGGGGTGTTGTTGACCCGTCGCACCGACGTTCTGCGCCATCACCCGGGGCAGGTGAGCTTCCCGGGCGGACGGATCGAGGAAGACGATGCCGACGTGGTTGCCGCGGCCTTGCGTGAGGCGCAGGAGGAGGTTGGTCTCGACCGCTCGCAGGCGCAGCCGCTGGGCTACCTCGACCCTCTGGCCACGGTTACCGGTTTCCGCGTGCTGCCGGTGGTGGCGCGGATCGACCCGGCCTTCGTCCCCGTGCCCGATCCGTCGGAAGTGTCGGACGTGTTCGAGGTGCCGCTCGACTGGCTGATGTCGCCGGACAACCTGCAGCACGTCGCCATGGACTATCGTGGCAAGCGGCGCGAGGTGCTCGAATTCCTGCGCCCGCCGGCCGCGCCCGCGCAGCGCATCTGGGGCGCGACCGCGTCGATCCTGTTCAACCTGCGCCAACGACTGGAGCGATTGCCATGACCGCGTCCTGGACCACGCTTGTCGATGCCCGCACGCTCGCCGCCGCGTTGAAGCGAGACGACCTGGCCATCCTTGACTGCAGGTTCTCGCTCGCCGCGCCCGAGGCCGGCCCGGCGGCCTATGCCGCGTCCCACCTGCCGGGCGCGCTGTACGCGCACCTGGACCGCGACCTGTCCGACCATCGCAAGCAGAGCGGCGGCCGCCACCCGTGGCCGGACGCCACCGATTTCGACGCGCGCCTGGGCGACTGGGGCATCACCGCCTCGCACCAGGTGGTCGCCTACGACGACGGCGACGGCGCCTTTGCCGCGCGACTGTGGTTCCTGCTGCGCGCGCTGGGCCACGAACGCGCCGCGGTGCTCGATGGCGGTTGGAAACACTGGACCGACCTGGGCTTGCCCACGCAGACCGGCGTGCGCGAGGTCACACGCGTCGCACGCACGGAACGCTTCGACGAAAGCCGCCTGCTCGACGCGCCGCAGGTGCAGGCGCACCTGGCGCGTGGCGGCATGCTGGTCGACGCGCGCGGCCGCGAACGCTTCCGCGGCGAAGCCGAACCGATCGACCGCGTCGCCGGGCACGTGCCGGGCGCGGTGAACCGTCCTTATGCCGACAACCTCGTCGATGGCCGCTTCAAGCCGCGCGAACAGCTGGCGCGGGAATTCCGCGAACTGCTCGCCGCACATGCGCCCGGCGACGTGGTGGCGATGTGCGGCTCCGGCGTCACCGCCTGCCACCACCTGCTGGCGATGGAACACGCCGGCCTGCCCGGCGCGAAGCTGTTCACCGGCTCGTGGAGCGGCTGGATCGAGGATCCGGCGCGGCCGGTGGCAGCCGGGTCGTAGGTCGGGGTTACGCCCCCGACGGCTTTTTGCGAACGGAACCGTTGGCATCGGATATCCCGCGGCGGGTCAAAAGCCGTCGGGAGCGTAACCCCGACCTACTTGCCCAGCTTGGCGACCAATGCCCGCAGCCCGGCCTGCGTATCCGGATCGTTCCAGCCGTCGACGAAATGGTCGAGGCCGATGTGCTCCGGCCGCAGCGCTTCGACCACGTCGGCGCGGGCGATCGCGCGCGTGGCCAGGACCGGTTTGCGCGGCAGCTGCAGCAGCGCCTGCAGCCACGCGAGCGCGCGCGCGGGCACGCCGTCGATGTCGGTGAGTTCGTCCACGAGCCCCATCGCAAGCGCCTGTTCGGATTCGACCATCTCGCCGGACACCAGCAGGCGTTCGGCGCGGTGCGCGCCGACCACGCGGCGCATCAGGCGCTGGATGCCGTCCGGCGCGGCCAGGCCCACCCGGGTTTCGTTGAGGCCGATGCGGTACGGGCCGCTGGCCATCACCCGGTAGTCGCAGCACAGCGCCAGTACGCAGCCACCGGCCGGCGCGTGGCCGTTGATCGCCGCGGCCACGGCGACCGGGCACGCGGCCAGTTCGCGCGCGGCGAGGAAGAACTGCTCCCACGCCGCCTTCAGCGCGTCGCGGTCGGGCAGGGCGAGCAGGAAGGGCACGTCGAGCCCGGCCGAGAACACCTTCGGCCCGCCCGACAGCACGATGCCGCCGACGCCGTCGGCCACGGCGCCGCGCAGCGCCTCGACCAGCTGCGCGCAGACCATGGGGTTGAGCGCGTTGACCGGCGCGCGGTCCAGCCGGAGTTCGCGGACGTCGCCGTGGTCGATGCGCTTGATCAAAGTGGTCATGCTGATCCTTGTCCGTGCGTGGCCGCTTCGGGCCGGGCGATGGGAACGGCTATCATAGGCGCATGAGCATGCATCGAATCCTCGCCGCGCTCGCGCTCGCATCCGCCTGCGCGCTGGCCTTCATTCCGTCGCCGGCGTCCGCGCGCGACTGCCAGCCGCAGGTGCGCGACGGCTGGGTGCGGCTGGGCCCGGCGGGCATGCCGATGATGGCCGGCTTCGGCCGCATCCAGAACGACTGTGCGAGTCCGGTCACGATCACCGGCGCGAGCAGCCCCGCGTTCGACAGCGCCGAACTGCACGAAACGCGCATCGTCGACGGCGTCAACCGCATGCGCCACCTGCCGGAGCTGCGCATCGCCCCCGGCGACGCGGCCGTGCTCAAGCCCGGCGGCATGCACCTGATGCTGATGCGGCCGCACGCGCCGCTGAAGGCGGGCAGCAAGGTCGTGGTGGTGTTCGAAGTGTCCGGCGGTGGCGAGCTGCTCGGCGAGTTCGAGGTACGCAGGCCGGACGCGCTGTAGGCGCGCGACCGGGCGCCGAATGCCTCAACGGGACGCCGCGCGGCGCACGCTGTCCGGCAGCGGCGTCGGGCGTCCGCTGGCACGGTCGATCCACACCATCACCACGTGTCCGTCGGCATACAGCGTGGCGCCGTCGGCGCTGGCGATGGTGTGTCCGACGGTCACGCTCGTATTGCCGACGCGATCGGCGAACAGCTCGACGATGACTTCGGCCGGGTACGGGATCGGCACCCGGTAGTTCATCTGCACCGCCGCCAGCAGCGGGGCCGTCTCCTCGGTGACCCACTCCTCGTCCAGCGACTCGAACCAGCGGATCCGCGCCTCCTCGAGGTAGGTCATGAAGTTCGAGTTGTTGACGTGGTTGAACGCGTCCAGGTCGCGCCAGCGCAGCGCGATCGGCATGCGGAACAGGGCGGTGCGGTTGTCCAGGCTCATGCTGCGGATTTCCTGCGGGCGGTTGCCTTTTTCTTCGTTGCCTTGGCGGCCTTCCTGGCCTTGCCGGCGGTCGCCGGCTTGTCCATGCCCAGCGACTTGGCGAGGAACTGGCCGGTGTAGGACTGCGGCATCGTCGCCAGTTCCTCCGGCGTGCCTTCGGCGATGATCATGCCGCCGCGGTGGCCGCCCTCGGGGCCGAGGTCGACGACGCGGTCCGCGGTCTTGATCACGTCCAGGTTGTGCTCGATCACCACGATCGTGTTGCCGTCGTCGCGCAACTTGTGCAGCACGGCGAGCAGGTGTTCGATGTCGTGGAAGTGCAGGCCGGTGGTGGGTTCGTCGAGGATGTACAGCGTGCGGCCGGTGTCGCGGCGCGAGAGTTCCTTCGACAGCTTCACGCGCTGGGCCTCGCCGCCGGACAGCGTCGTCGCAGGCTGGCCGAGCTTGATGTAGCTCAGGCCCACGTCGAGCAGGGTTTCGAGCTTGCGCGCGATCGACGGCACCGGCTCGAACAGCTTCAGCGCGTCCTCGACCGTCATCTCCAGCACGTCGTGGATGCTGTGGCCCTTGTAGAGGATCTCCAGCGTCTCGCGGTTGTAGCGCTTGCCGCCGCACACGTCGCAGGGCACGTACACGTCGGGCAGGAAGTGCATCTCCACCTTGATCAGGCCATCGCCCTGGCAGGCCTCGCAGCGGCCGCCGCGCACGTTGAAGCTGAAGCGGCCGGCGGCGTACCCGCGAGCACGCGCCTCGGGCACCTGGGCGAACAGCTCGCGCAGCGGCGTGAACAGGCCGGTGTAGGTCGCCGGGTTGGAGCGCGGGGTACGGCCGATCGGCGACTGGTTGATGTCCACGACCTTGTCGAACAGATCCAGCCCCGTGACCGCGCGGTACGGGGCAGGCTTGTGCGAGGCGCCGTTGATCTCGTTGGCGGCCAGCGCGTACAGGGTGTCGTTGACCAGCGTCGACTTGCCGGAACCGGACACGCCGGTGATCGCGGTGAACAGTCCTGAGGAGATCGTCAGGTCGACGTCCTTGAGGTTGTTGCCGGACGCGCCCAAGAGCTTGAGCTGCATCTTCGGGTTGGGTTTGTGGCGATGCCCGGGTACTTCGATCCGGCGCTTGCCGCTGAGGTATTGCCCGGTCAGCGAGCGCGGCGCTTCGAGCACGTCGGCGTAGCTGCCCTCGGCGACCACCTCGCCGCCGTGCACGCCGGCACCGGGGCCGATGTCGACGATGTGGTCGGCCAGACGGATCGCGTCCTCGTCATGCTCGACCACGATCACCGTGTTGCCCAGGTCACGCAGGCGGGTGAGGGTGCCGAGCAGGCGCTCGTTGTCGCGCTGGTGCAGGCCGATCGACGGTTCGTCGAGCACGTACATCACGCCCACCAGGCCCGCGCCGATCTGCGAGGCCAGGCGGATGCGCTGCGCTTCGCCGCCGGACAGGGTGTCGGCCTTGCGTTCCAGCGTCAGGTAGTCGAGGCCCACGTCGACGAGGAAGGTCAGCCGCTCGCGGATCTCCTTGACGATCTTGGTCGCGATCTCGCCGCGCCAGCCGGGCAGCTGCATCTGGCCGAAGAAGGCCAGTGCCTCGTCGATCGGCAGCACCACCAGGTCCGGCAGCGGCCGGTCGGCGACGAAGACGTTGCGGGCGGCGGCATTCAGGCGCGCGCCGCCGCAGTCGGGGCAGGGGCGCTCGCTGATGTACTTCGACAGTTCCTCGCGCACCGCCGCCGATTCGGTCTCGCGGTAGCGGCGTTCAAGGTTGGGCAAGATGCCTTCGAACTTGTGCTTGCGCTGGGTGCGGCCACCGGAGTCGGTGATGTAGCTGAAGGTGATCGCGTCCTTGCCACTGCCGAACAGCACTGCCTGGCGCGACTCCTCGGCCAGTTCATTCCACGGCGTGTCGACGCTGAAGCCGAAGTGCTTGGCCAGCGACTGGATCAGCTGGAAGTAGTAGGCGTTGCGCCGGTCCCAGCCGCGCACCGCGCCGGCGGCGAGCGACAGCTCGGGGTGCACCACCACGCGCGCGGGGTCGAAGAATTGCGACACACCCAGGCCGTCGCAGCCCGGGCAGGCGCCGACCGGCGAGTTGAACGAGAACAGCCGCGGTTCCAGCTCCGGCAGCGCGTAGTCGCACACCGGGCAGCTGTATTTCGAAGAGAACAGCAACGGCACTGCGCTTTCGTCGTCGATCGACTGCACTGTCGCCATGCCGTCGCCGAGCTTGAGCGCGGTCTCGAACGATTCGGCCAGGCGCTGCTTGATGTCGTCACGGACCTTGAAGCGGTCGATCACCGCTTCGATGGTGTGCTTCTGGCGCAGGGCCAGCGGCGGAACCGCGTCGATCTCGTGCAGCACGCCGTCCACGCGCACGCGCACGAAGCCCTGCGCGCGCAGCTGTTCGAACACCTGCGCGTGCTCGCCCTTGCGCTCGCGGATCACCGGCGCCAGCAGGATCCAGCGCTGTTCGGCGGTCTTCGGATCGTTGTCCAGCGCCAGCACCTGGTCGACCATCTGGCTGACGGTCTGCGCCTCCAGCGGGTAGCCGTGGTCCGGGCAGCGCGGCAGGCCCACGCGTGCGTACAGCAGGCGCAGGTAGTCGTAGATCTCGGTGATGGTGCCGACGGTCGAGCGCGGGTTGTGCGAGGTCGACTTCTGCTCGATCGAGATCGCCGGCGACAGCCCTTCGATGTGGTCGACGTCGGGCTTCTCCATCACGCTCAGGAACTGCCGCGCGTAGGCCGACAGCGACTCGACGTAGCGGCGCTGGCCCTCGGCATAGATCGTGTCGAACGCCAGCGACGACTTGCCCGAGCCGGACAGGCCGGTGATCACGATCAGCTGGTCGCGCGGCAGGTCGAGGTCGATGTTCTTGAGGTTGTGGGTACGGGCTCCGCGGATGCGGATGGTGTCCATCGCCATCGGGGGTGGGGACCTTGGAAGCGGGAGAGGCGGCCGGCGGCGGGATCGCGACCGAACAGGGGAGCGTAACGAGCCCCCGATTTGGGGGCAAATGGTGGGAATTGCCAGCCTGCCTGGGCGGTGTCGCAGCCGCCGCGACGTGGGCGTTCATGCGGCCGGCGCCTGCAATCCGCAGGAGCGGCTTCAGCCGCGAGCTTCGGGGATCACGGGAAGGGCGTGCCGGAAAGCAGCGTCGGCCCGCGGCCGGACGGGGCGGGCCTCGCTCTTCGCTCAGTCAGGGCATCCTGCCCTGAGTCGCGCGCCGGCCATCCATGGCCGGCTTGACGCGAGGCCCGCCCCGCCCGACCGCTCGGATAGCGCGTCGGCTCCTGGCGCCAGAAGAGCCCGTAGGATGGGTAGAGCGCAGCGAAACCCATCGTCGCGTGGTCGGGGCAGCCCGTGAATGGCTCAACGCGAGCCCTTGCCACGTCTCCTGACGAAGGCAGGAATGGGTGTTTCCGGGTCAACTCGAACCGTGGGCACCCCCTCCCAGCGTCCCCCTGCCTTCGCAGGGGAGGAGCCGAGACGAAAGCTCGCGGCTGAGGCCGCTCCTGCAGGGCTGCGCAGCCGTAGGGGCCAGTTGACCCTAACCCGCTGAAACCCCTACAATTCCGCTTCTGTTCGCCCTCGATGGCGGGCAGCCAAAGAAGAACTACTAGAAGATCCACGAAATCAGGAAACGCAATCATGTACGCAGTTCTGGTCACCGGCGGTAAGCAATACCGCGTGATGAAGGGCGAGACGCTCCGCGTCGAGTTGCTCGGCGAGCACGAGGCCGGCAACGAGATCACGTTCGACAACGTGCTCATGCTCGGCGACGGCGAAGGCATCAAGGTCGGCGACGCGCTCAAGGGCGCCACCGTCACCGCCAAGGTCGTCGGCCACGGCCGCGCCGACAAGGTCCGCATCGTCAAGTTCCGCCGCCGCAAGCACCATCGCAAGCAGATGGGCCACCGGCAGCACTACACCGAAATCGAGATCACCGGTATCGCCGGTGGCGACAAGAAGTAAGGAGAAGCAGCCATGGCACATAAAAAGGGCGTAGGTTCCTCGCGCAACGGCCGCGACTCCAACCCGAAATACCTCGGCGTGAAGATCTATGGTGGCCAGGCGATCGAAGCCGGCAACATCATCGTCCGCCAGCGCGGCACCCAGTTCCACCCGGGCATAGGCGTCGGCCTCGGCCGCGACCACACCCTGTTCGCGCTCGTCGACGGCAAGGTCGAGTTCGCGACCAAGGGCCCGAAGAAGCGCCGCACGGTCAGCGTCGTCGCTGGTTGAGGACGGACTGTCCGAGGCATGAAGGGCCCCGCCTTGGCGGGGCCTTTTGTTTCTGTCGGCGGCTGATGCAAGGTCGGCACACCTGCATCGTCAGTCCCGCGAAAGCGGGAACCAAGCGACTTCACGTTGAACCGTCATGCGGTGGCGAGTGCAGGTATCGCCAAGACACTGGGTTCCCGCTTTCGCGGGAATGACGGCAAAGGCTTAAGCTTCTCCCGAATCCCGAATCCCGAATCCCGAATCCCGAATCCCGCCCCCATGAAACTCGTCGACGAAGCCGAAATTACAGTCACCGCCGGAAACGGCGGCAACGGCTGCGTCGGTTTCCGGCGCGAGAAGTTCATCCCGCTTGGCGGGCCCGACGGCGGCGACGGCGGTGACGGCGGCAGCGTTTGGCTGGAGGCGTCGGAGAACCTCAACACCCTGGTCGACTTCCGCCACCAGAAGCGGTTCCGCGCCCAGCGTGGCGAGAACGGCATGGGCCAGCAGCGCTACGGCAAGGGCGGCGAGGACACCACCATCATCGTCCCGGTGGGCACCGAGGTCATCAACGTGGCCACCGACGAGGTCATCGGTGACATGACCCGCCACGGCGACCGCATGCTGGTGGCCAAGGGCGGCAAGGGCGGCCTGGGCAACATGCACTTCAAGAGCTCGACCAACCGCGCGCCGCGGCAGTTCACGCCCGGCGAGGAGGGCGAGGAGCGCCTGCTGCGGCTGGAACTCAAGCTGCTGGCCGACGTCGGCCTGCTCGGCTTTCCCAACGCCGGCAAGAGCACCCTGATCCGTGCCGTGTCCGCGGCCACGCCGAAGGTGGCCGACTATCCGTTCACCACGCTGTACCCGAACCTGGGCGTGGTCAGCGTCGAGCCGGGCCGCAGCTTCGTGATCGCCGACATCCCCGGCCTGATCGAGGGCGCCGCCGACGGCGCCGGCCTGGGCAGCCTGTTCCTTCGCCACGTGCAGCGCACGCGGCTGCTGCTGCACCTGGTCGACATCGCGCCGATGGAATCGGGCGTGGAAGCCGAGCCGGTCGAGCAGGTCCGCGCGATCGAGGCCGAGCTGCGCAAGTACGATCCGGCGATGCTGGAGAAGCCGCGCTGGCTGGTGCTCAACAAGGCCGACCTGATGTTCGAGGACGAGGCGCGGGCGAGGGCGGAGGAGATCGTCGCCGGGCTCGGCTGGGAGCAGCCGTGGTTCCTGGTCTCGGCGATCGGCCGCGAGGGCACCTGGCCGATCATGCTGGAGGTGCAGGCGTTCTTCGACCGCCTGCGCGCCGATGCGCTGGACGACGCGGCGGCCGCGGGCGAGCCGACCGGCCCCGATGCGGCCTGACTCCCCAGGGCGGCTGAGGGAAGCCCGCCTTTCCCCGGCCGTGGGCAGTCGCAGGAATACGAGCGTGTCAGCGCCGGTGGAAACCCGCGGTGCGGTGACTGCCCGCAGGATGCCGTGGGCTGAATCCCGGGCAACAAAAAACCCGGCGCGGGCCGGGTCTTTCGCGACGCGCCGCCTGGACGGGCCAGGCGATGCGGGGTCAGGCTGCCTTGAGCGCCTTGATGCGCGCGGTGAGGCGGCTCTTGTGGCGGGCGGCCTTGTTCTTGTGGATCAGGCCGCGGGCGCTGAAGCGGTCGAGGATCGGCTGCGCGACGTTGAAGGCTTCCTGGGCGCCGGCGGCGTCGTTGGCTTCGAGCGCCTTGAGCACCTTCTTGACGGCGGTGCGCAGCATCGAACGCTGGCTGTTGTTGCGCAGGTTGCGCACGACGGCCTGCTTGGCGCGCTTCTTGGAGGACTTGATGTTGGCCACAATGAATTCCTGGATGGCCCGGGCATGCCGGGTTTGAGCGTTGGGCGGGGAAACGAACGGGAAATTATGGGCAATTCAGCGGCTTGCGTCAACCGTCCGGAACGGCCCGGAGCGGGCTGGTGAGCGCCCCGGACCCGGCGGCGGCCGCGCCGAAACGGACGGGCCTGCTGCGCTCGACGGCGGTGTTCAGCGCGATGACCTTCCTGTCGCGCATCAGCGGGCTGGTCCGTGACCAGGTCTACGCGGCGGTCTTCGGCGCCGGCCCGGCCATGGACGCCTTCGTGGTGGCGTTCCGGATCCCCAACTTCATGCGCCGGCTGTCGGCCGAGGGCTCGTTCTCGATGGCCTTCGTGCCCGTGCTGGCCGAGTACAAGAGCCTTCACGGCGAAGCAGCGGTGAAGGAGCTGATCGACAGCGTCGCCGGCACCCTGACCGCCTTCCTGCTGGTACTGACCGCCGCGGCGGTGCTGCTGGCGCCGTGGATCATGCCGCTGTTCGCGCCGGGTTTCGGCGCCGAGACCGAGCAGGGCAGGTTGGCCGCGGAGATGTTGCGGATCACCTTCCCGTACGCGCTGTTCATCTCGCTGGCGTCGATGGCAGGCGGCATCCTCAACAGCTACGGGCGCTTCGCGGTGCCGGCGCTGTCGCCGGTGCTGATGAACCTGTCGATGATCGCCGCGGCGCTGTGCCTGGCGCCGCTGCTGCAGTCGTGGGGCTACGACCCGGTGCTGGCGCTGGCCTGGGGCGTGTTCGCCGCCGGCATCCTGCAGTTGGCGTTCCAGCTGCCGTTGCTGGCGAAACTCGGGCTGCTGCCGCGGCCGCGCTGGGGCGTGGCGCATGCTGGCGTGCGCAAGATCATGAAGCTGATGGTGCCGACCCTGTTCGGCGCCTCGGTGGCGCAGGTCAACCTGCTGCTGAACACCATCGTGGCCTCGTTCCTGATCGGTGGCAGCGTGACCTGGCTGTACTACACCGACCGGCTGCTGGAGTTCCCGCTGGGCATGTTCGGCGTCGCGATCGGCACGGTGATCCTGCCGCACCTGTCGGGTCGCCACGCGTCGACCGACCCGGAAGGCTTTTCGAAGGCGCTCGACTGGGGCTTCCGCCTGTGCCTGCTGATCGGCGTGCCGGCGTGCCTGGGGCTGATGCTGTGCGCCGAGCCGCTGATCGCGACCCTGTTCCAGCACGGCGAGTTCGGTGCCCGCGACACCGCGATGGCGCGGCTGAGCCTGGTGGCGCAGGCCACCGCGGTGCCGGCCTTCCTGCTGGTCAAGGTGCTGGCGCCGGCGTTCTATTCGCGCCAGGACACGAAGACGCCGGTGAAGGCGGCCGTGGCGTCCGTGATCGGCAACGCGCTGTTCACGGTGTTGCTGATGGCCGGGCTGTTGATGCTGACGGGGATCGGTCGCGAGGCGATGGAAGCTTCGGGCGGTCGGCCGTTCGAGGCGCTGGGGCGGATCCCCGGCGCGCACGCCTGCCTTGCGCTGGCGATCGCACTGGCCGGCTGGCTCAACGCGATCCAGCTGTGGTGGTACCTGCGGCGGGCCGCCGTGTACACGGTGCAACCGGGATGGCGGCGATTCCTGCGCCAGCTGGCGCTGGCGGCGATCGCGCTGGTGGTGGTGGTGGTGGCCGTGCTGTGGCAGTGGCAGGACTGGACGACCTGGCCGTGGTGGGAGCGGGTCTGGCGGCTGGCGGTGGTGGTCGGTGCGGGCGCCGTCGCCTACGTCGCGGCGCTGTGGCTGCAGGGCATCCGGCCGCGCCACCTGCGGCACTGACGGCGGGTTTTTGCTGCGCCGCAGCTATACTGTCCGATCGGGTCTGGCCGGCGGGCCTTTCGCTGTTGTGGGAGCGGCTTCAGCCGCGAGCTTTCCAACACGCGCCCGACCATCCGGAAGAGCTCGCGGCTGAAGCCGCTCCCACAAACAGCAGGCAACGCGGGCGGCCCGGAATCCAAATCACAGAGAACCGATGAGCAAGCTGTTCCGCGACGTCGAAGGCGGGCCCCTGTGCCCCCACGGCAGTGTGGTCTGCATCGGCGCCTTCGACGGCCTGCACCTGGGCCATCGCGCGCTGGTGCGCCACGCGGCTGGCCGTGCGCGTGCGCTTGGCGTGCCGATGGTGGCGCTGAGCTTCGAGCCGCTGCCGCGCGAGTTCTTCGCCAGGGGCGAGCTGCCGCCGCGGCTGCAGCTGCCGCGGGCGAAGTTCGAGGGATTGTGCGAACTCGATGCCGACCTGGTCGGCCTGCTGCGCTTCGACGCCCGCATGGTGGCGATGAGCGCGGAAGCCTTCGTGCGCACCGTGCTGGTCGGTCGGTTGGCGGCGCGCGAGGTGCACGTCGGGCCGGAGTTCCGCTTCGGCCATCGCCGCGCGGGCGACCTGGGCACGCTGCAGCGCGAGGGCGCCGAACACGGCTTCACCGCCGAAGCCATCGCGCCGGTGATGCTCGACGGCGAACGCGTGTCCAGCACCCGCATCCGCGCCGCGCTGCAGGCTGGCGACTTCGACGCCGCGACGCGCCTGCTGGGCGCGCCGTACTCGATTGGCGGGCGCGTGGTGCGCGGGCGCCAGCTCGGGCGCACGCTGGGCTATCCCACCGCCAACCTGCGCTTCGACGACAAGCGGCCGGCGCTGTCGGGCATCTACGCGACGTGGGTGCACGGCGTCGGCGACCGTCCGTGGCCGTCGGTGTCGAGCTTCGGCACCCGGCCCACGGTGGGCGGCGTCGAGCCGCTGCTGGAGGCGCACCTGTTCGATTTCGACGGCGACCTGTACGGTCGTCGCATCGAGGTCGAATTCGTCGCCAAACTGCGCGACGAAGAGAAATTCCCCGATCTGCCAGCCCTGGTCGAGCAGATGGACCGCGACGCCCGGCAGGCGCGCGATATGCTCTCCGCCCCGGAGCAGGCGCCCGCGCGTCGAAGCGCGGGCCTTCCATGAACAACCCATTGCGGCGACGAGCGTGAGCGCAGACAAGACCACAAAGCCAGACAACCCGTACAAGGCCACGCTGCACCTGCCGGCCACGGACTTCCCGATGCGCGGCGACCTGCCCAAGCGCGAGCCCGTGACGCTGGAGCGCTGGGAATCCGAAGGCCTGTACGCACGCCTGCGCGAGAACGCGAAGGGCCGCGACCTGTTCGTGCTGCACGACGGGCCGCCGTACGCGAACGGCGCGATCCACCTCGGCCACGCGGTCAACAAGATCCTCAAGGACATCATCGTCAAGTCGAAGTACCTGGCCGGCTTCGACGCACCCTACATCCCGGGCTGGGACTGCCACGGCCTGCCGATCGAGATCGCGATCGAGAAGAAGTACGGCAAGGTCGGGGTGAAGCTCGACGCGGTCGAGTTCCGGCAGAAGTGCCGCGAGTACGCCAACGCGCAGATCGACGTGCAGCGCAAGGACTTCAAGCGCCTGGGCGTGATCGGCGACTGGGAGCATCCTTACCGCAGCCTCGATTTCCGCTTCGAGGCCGACGAGATGCGCGCGCTGGCCAAGGTGATCGACAACGGCCACCTCGTGCGCGGCGTCAAGCCGGTGTACTGGTGCTTCGACTGCGGCTCGGCGCTGGCCGAAGCGGAGATCGAGTACCAGGACAAGGTGTCGCCCGCAGTCGACGTGGCCTACGCCGCGCGCGATGCGAAGGTGCTGGCACGGCTGTTCGGCACCGATCTTCCCGAAGGCGCCGAAGTCGCGGTGCCGATCTGGACCACCACGCCGTGGACGCTGCCGGCCTCGCTGGCGGTGTCGCTTGGCGCGGACCTGGAATACGCGCTTGTCGAAGGCCCCGTGTACGACGGCAAGCCGCGCTGGCTGGTGGTGGCCGAGCCGCTGGTCGGCAAGGCGCTGCAGCGCTACGGCGTGGAAGAGGCCGTCGTGCACGGTCGCGCGACCGGCGCCGTGCTCGAAGGCCAACTGCTCGCGCACCCGTTCTATGCCGACCGCGACATCCCGCTGGTCCTCGCCGACCACGTTTCCGCGGAGGACGGCACCGGCGCCGTGCACACCGCGCCTGGCCACGGCCAGGAGGACTTCGTCGCCGGGCAGAAGTACGGGCTGGTCGAGAAGTATTCGGCGGCGCAGCTCAATCCGGTCGACGGCCGCGGCGTGTACCTGCCGTCGACGCCGCCGGCAGGTGACGTCGAACTGGCCGGCACGCACATCTGGAAGGCCAACGACGCCATCGTCGACGTGCTGCGCGGCAACGGCGCGCTGCTGGCGTTCGCGAAGTTCGAGCACAGCTACCCGCACTGCTGGCGGCACAAGACGCCGGTGGCGTTCCGCGCCACGCCGCAGTGGTTCATCTCGATGGAGCAGGCCAACCTGCGTCGCGATGCGCTGGAAGCGATCAAGGGCGTCAAGTGGTATCCGGGCTGGGGCGAGGCGCGCATCGCCGGCATGGTGGAGGGGCGTCCGGACTGGACGATCTCGCGCCAGCGCACTTGGGGCGTGCCGATCGCGCTGTTCGTGCATCGCGAGAGCGGCGAGCCGCATCCGCGCAGCAGCGAAATCATGCGTGCCGTCGCCGACCGCGTGGAGCAGGGCGGGGTGGACGTGTGGTATTCGCTCGATCCGGCCGAACTGCTCGGCGACGAGGCGAAGGACTACGACCGCATCACCGACATCCTCGACGTCTGGTTCGACTCGGGCGTCACCCACGAGACGGTCCTGCTCGAACGCGGGCTCGGCAAGCCGGCCGACCTGTACCTGGAAGGCTCGGACCAGCACCGCGGCTGGTTCCAGTCGTCGCTGCTCACCGGTGTCGCGATCGACAGGGCCGCGCCGTACCGGCAGTGCCTCACGCACGGGTTCACCGTCGACGAGCACGGCCGCAAGATGTCCAAGTCGCTGGGCAACGGCATCGAGCCGCAGGACATCATGAAGACGCTGGGCGCCGACATCCTGCGCCTGTGGATCGCCTCGGCCGACTACAGCAACGAGATGTCGCTGTCACAGGAGATCCTCAAGCGCAATGCCGACGCCTACCGCCGCATCCGCAATACCGCGCGCTTCCTGCTCGGCAACCTGCACGGTTTCGACCCGGCTGCGCACCTGCGCCCGCTCGACGACATGGTCGCGCTGGACCGCTGGATCGTGCACCGCGCGTTCGAGGTGCAGCAGAAGATCGTCGATGCCTATGCGCGCTACGCCTTCGCCGAGATCGTGCAGGCGCTGCTCAACTTCTGCAGCGTCGACCTGGGCTCGCTGTACCTCGACGTCACCAAGGACCGGCTGTACACCATGCCGGAAGACTCGCACGGCCGCCGCAGCGCGCAGAGCGCGATGTACCGCATCGCCGAGGCCTTCGTGCGCTGGATCGCGCCGGTGCTCAGCTTCACCGCTGACGAAATGTGGGGCTACCTGCCCGCGCCGGTCGACGGCGCGCGCAGGGACAACGTGCTGTTCGCGACCTGGTACGACGGACTCGCACCGATGGACGGGGACGCGACGCCTTCGGCCAAGGAATTCGATGCGCTGCTGGCGCTGCGCGAGCAGGTCGCCAAGGTGCTCGAACCGATGCGCGCCGGCGGCGAGATCGGCGCCGCGCTTGAGGCGGAGATCGCGCTGAAGTGTGGCGTTTCCGACCAGAACTGGCTGGCGCCGCTGGTCGACGAGCTGCGCTTCCTGCTGATCAGCGGCGACGTGTCGCTGGAGGCCGACGACGACGCGCACGAGATCACCGTGATCGCGACGCCGACGCGCAAGCCCAAGTGCGTGCGCTGCTGGCACCACCGCGCCGACGTCGGGAGCCATGCCGCGCATCCGCAGCTGTGCGGGCGCTGCGTGTCCAACATCGAGGGGCCGGGCGAAGACCGGAAATGGTTCTGATGATGACGAAGGTCAAACCCAACGCGCTGATCTGGCTGGCCCTTTCGGCCATCGTCATCGCCCTCGACCAGTGGACCAAGGCCTGGGTGCTGTCGAGCCTGCCCGAGTACACGCCGGTGCCGGTGATCGACGGCTTCTGGAACTGGTACCGCACCTACAACACCGGCGCGGCGTTCAGCTTCCTGTCCGATGCGGGTGGCTGGCAGACCTGGCTGTTCTCGGCGCTGGCGGTGGGCATCAGTGGCCTGTTGGCGTTCTGGCTGTCGCGTACCCCGCGCAGCGACTGGCGCACGGCGCTGCCGTTCGCGCTGGTGGTGGGCGGCGCGCTGGGCAACGTCATCGACCGCGTGATCCACGGCCACGTGATCGACTTCGTCCAGTGGTACTGGCGCGACCACTACTGGCCGGCGTTCAACATCGCCGATTCGGCGATCGTGGCCGGGGCGGTGGGGATTGCGCTGTTCGGGCTGTTCCAGAAGAAGGCGGACGCCGGCAAGGGCTGAGCCGGCCCTTCCCCGGTTAGGCCTGCCCCTGCCGGGCATCCCACCCGCGAAACGGTGCGCGTCCGGCGCCGGACGGCTCCGTTGCAGGAAAACAGGGGTTTCCGCGGCCGGTCTCCGGTAAAATCGGGCGCCATGGACATCGTCCTCGCCAACCCCCGCGGTTTCTGTGCCGGCGTCGACCGCGCGATCGAGATCGTCAAGCGTGCGATCGAGACGCTCGGCGCGCCGATCTACGTGCGCCACGAGGTCGTGCACAACAGATACGTGGTCGACGACCTCAAGCAGCGCGGCGCGATCTTCGTCGAGGAACTGCACGAAGTGCCCGACGGCGCCACCGTGATCTTCAGCGCCCATGGCGTCTCGCAGGCAGTACGCAGCGAGGCCGAAAGGCGCGGGCTGAAGGTATTCGACGCGACCTGCCCGCTGGTCACCAAGGTGCATTTCGAGGTCGCGCGCCACTGCCGCGCCGGCCGCGACGTGGTGCTGATCGGGCACGCCGGACATCCCGAGGTGGAAGGCACGATGGGGCAGTGGGATCGCGAATGCGGTGCCGGCCGCATCTACCTGGTCGAGGACGTCGAGGACGTGGCCGCGCTCGAAGTCGACCAGCCCGGCAACCTCGCCTACACCACCCAGACCACGCTGTCGGTCGACGACACGCGCGGCGTGATCGAGGCGCTGCGCGACCGCTTCCCCGCGATCCAGGGCCCGAAGAACGACGACATCTGCTACGCCACCCAGAACCGTCAGGACGCGGTGCGCGAACTCGCCGCCCAGTGCGACCTGGTCCTCGTGGTCGGCTCGCCCAACAGCTCCAACTCCAATCGCCTGCGCGAGCTGGCCGAGCGCGAGGGCGTCGAGGCCTACCTGATCGACGGCGCCGACGAGATCGACCCGCAGTGGCTCGAAGGCCGCCGCCACATCGGCGTCACCGCCGGCGCCTCGGCCCCCGACGTGCTGGTGCGCGGCGTGATCGACCGCCTGCAGGCGCTGGGCGCCGCCGCCGGCCTGCGGGAACTGTCGGGAGAGCCGGAAAGCATGGTCTTCGCGCTGCCCAAGGAGCTGCGCGTCCAGCTGGTCGATTGACCGGGGCGGCCGTGAAACCTAGAATCCACGGCCCGCTCCGGCCTTTGCCGCAGCTTGCAACATCGCCGGAATAGCTCAGTTGGTAGAGCGGCGCATTCGTAATGCGTAGGTCGTAGGTTCGATTCCTATTTCCGGCACCACCTTCCGCAGTACCCGAGCACGGCCCATGGATCCGATTCCCCTCGAAGACCTTGCCCTGCTCGAGGTGCTGCAGCGGATCGACCAGTGCCTGCCGCTGGAATCGGGCGACACGAAGATCCACCAGCGCCTGATCGACAGCGGGCTGGTCACCATCGACACCGATCCCCTGCAGCTGACCTCGGCCGGGATCGAGCTGTGCAAGTCGCTGCAGCATCGCGTTGCCGCCGATGCGCAGGCGACGAAGATCATCGAGCGGCGCGAGGCGGATGAAGTGCCCGCGGAAGGCAACGTCAGCGGCGCCGACGGCGCTTCGCTCAACGGCGCAGACGGCCACGCCCGCTAGGGAAATCCGGACGACTTCGTTCGTGCTCGTCGTCGTCCGGTGAGTCCGGCACGCGTGGCGTCTCGTCCAGCGCGACCGCCGCCGGCTATCCTGTCCGCTCCCCGGATCCGGAATCCACGCATGGCCAAGGCCAGGACCGCCTACGTCTGCAGCGAGTGCGGCGCGGACTTCAACAAGTGGCAAGGACAGTGCGGTGCCTGTGGCGCCTGGGATACGTTGTCGGAGATCGTGCTCGAATCCGCGGCGGCGGCGAAGTCGCCGGCGTCGCGCCGCAGCGGCTGGGCCGGCAAGGTCGACGCGCCGAAGGTGACCGCGCTCAAGGACGTGCGCCACCATGAGGACGCGCGCGTGACGACCGGCATTGGCGAGTTCGACCGCGTGCTGGGCGGCGGCCTGGTCGAGGGCGCGGTGGTGCTGGTCGGCGGCGACCCCGGCATCGGCAAGTCGACGCTGCTGCTGCAGGCAGTCGCGCAGATGGCGGCTACGCTACCGGGGCTGTACGTCACCGGCGAGGAGTCGCTGGCGCAGGTCGCCGGGCGCGCCGCGCGGCTCGGCCTGCCGGTCGACGGCGTCAATGCACTGGCCGAAACCGGCGTCGAACGCATCCTCGAACACGCCGCCGCGCTGCAGCCGAAACTGATCATCGCCGACTCGATCCAGACCCTGTGGACCGAATCGCTGACCGCCGCGCCCGGCTCGGTCAGCCAGGTGCGCGAGTCGGCCGCGCGGCTGGTGCGCTACGCCAAGGAAACCGGCGCGGCCGTGTTCCTGGTCGGCCACGTGACCAAGGAAGGCGGCATCGCTGGCCCGCGCGTGCTCGAGCACATGGTCGACGCTGTGCTGTATTTCGAGGGCGACAGCGGCAGCCGCTTCCGCGTGCTGCGCGCGTTCAAGAACCGCTTCGGTGCGGTCAACGAGCTGGGCGTGTTCGCGATGGGCGAGAAGGGGCTGAAGGAAGTGCCGAACCCGTCGGCGATCTTCCTCTCCGGTGGCAGCGCCCGGCAACCCGGCAGTTGCGTGATGGTCACCCGCGAAGGCACGCGGCCGCTGCTGGTGGAGGTGCAGGCGCTGGTGGACTCTTCGCCGCTGTCCAATCCGCGCCGCGTCGCCGTGGGGCTGGAAGGCAACCGCCTGGCGATGCTGCTGGCCGTGCTGCACCGCCATGGCGGCGTCGCGGTCGGCGACCAGGACGTGTTCGTCAACGTGGTCGGCGGCATCCGCGTGCAGGAAACCGCGGCCGATTTGCCGGTGCTGCTGGCGGTGCTGTCCTCGCTGCGCGACCAACCGCTGGCCGACAAGACCGTGGCCTTCGGCGAAGTCGGCCTGAGCGGCGAGATCCGCCCTATCCCCAACGGCGAGGAGCGGTTGAAGGAAGCCGCCACCCACGGTTTCAAGCGAGCGATCGTGCCCAAGGCGAACGCGCCGAAGGGCGGCAGCTACAAGGGCATGGAAGTGATTGCGGTGGAGCGGCTGGTGGACGCGTTGGACGCGGCCTGAAGCGCGGCTTCAGCCGCGAGCTTTTGAGGGTCAGATCAAGAGCAAATCCCCCATACCCCCTTTTTCAAAGGGGGCAAGAGCGAGAAGCGATTTCCGATTTCCGGCTCGCAACTCCCGGCCTCGTAGGAGCGACGGAAGTCGCGAAGGCCTTCCCCACGAATCCGGTCGTGACTTCCCCGTAACGGCATGCCGTTGCCGCTCCCGCAAACGCGGCTCAAAGATCGCGGCTGAAGCCGCTCCCGCACCAGCAGGTTGCCACGCGCCCGCGCGGCTCAGTGCCCGCCGCCGGCGGCGCCGCCGATCTTCGCCGCGAACGGCGGCTTGGCGAACCAGACGAACACGATCACCACCAGGAACAGGATGCCAAGCAGGTGGAAGATCTCGTTGAACCCGATCTGCACCGCCTGCTGCGAGATCATCTGGTTGAGCAGCATCGCGCCGCGCTGCACGTCGCCCTGTCCCAGCTGGGTCACGGTCTGCAGCATGCCCGGGTCGTGGGCGCCGATGTGCTCGGTCAGCTGGGCGTGGTGGATGGTGCTGCGCTGGTTCCAGCCCCAGGTGGTCAGCGATGCGGCGAAGCTGCCGCCCAGCGTGCGCACGAAGGTCGCAAGCCCCGAGCCCGCGGCGATTTCGTGCGGCTCCAGGTCCGACAGCAGGATCGTCAGCACTGGCATGAAGAACAGCGCCACGCCCAGGCCCTGCCACAGCTGCACCTCGGCCACGCGGTGGAAGTCGACGTCGAGGTTGAAGCCGGCGCGGAAGAAGCTGGTGAACGCCATCACGATGAAGGCGAAGGTCGCCAGCCAGCGCAGGTCCATGCGGGTGGCGTACTTGCCCACGATGGGCGTGAGCAGGATCGGCAGGATGCCGATCGGCGCGGTGGCGAAGCCGGCCCAGATCGCGGTGTAGCCCAGGTTGCGCTGCAGCCACAGCGGCACCAGCAGGCCGACGCTGAAGAACGCCGAGTACGCCATGACCAGCGCGATGGTGCCGCTGGCGAAGTTGCGGTGGCGGAACAGCTTGAGGTTGACGATCGGGTCCTTGTCGGTGAGCTCCCAGATCACGAACACGGTGAGGCCGACCACGGCCATGATCGCCAGCGCGATGATCTTGGTCGAGTTGAACCAGTCCTCGTCGTTGCCCAGGTCGAGCATGATCTGCAGCGCGCCCACGCCCAGGATCAGCGTGGCCAGGCCGACGTAGTCCATCTTCGGCTTCTCCAGCTGTTCCGGCCGGCCCTTGAGCTGCCGCCCGACCACCACGCTGCAGAAGATGCCGATGGGAATGTTGATGAAGAAGATCCATTCCCAGCTGTAGTTGTCGGTGATCCAGCCGCCGAGGATGGGGCCCGCGATCGGCGCGACCACCGTGACCATCGCCAGCAGCGCGATCGCCTGGCCGCGTTTTTGCGGCGGATAGATCGAGATCAGCAACGCCTGCGTCACCGGGTACATCGGCCCGGCGACGAAGCCCTGCAGCGCGCGCGCCACCACCAGCAGGCCCATGCTGTTGGCCAGGCCGCACAGGAACGAGGCGATCACGAACGCCAGCGTCGCCCACATGAACAGCTTGCGCTCGCCGAAGCGGCGGGTGAGGAAGCCGGTCAGCGGCAGCGCGATCGCGTTGCTCACCGCGAACGAGGTGATCACCCACGTCGCCTGGTTGGCGCTGGCGCCGAGGTTGCCGGCGATGGTGGGCAGCGAGACGTTGGCGATCGTGGTGTCGAGCACCTGCATGAACGACGCCAGCGCCAGCCCGATGGTGGCCAGCGCGAGATTGGGCGGCGCAAAGGCGCGTGCCGGCTCCGGCGTTGCCGGAAGCCCGAACCGCTCTTCCTGTTCGACGATGCTGGACATGGGGGCGTGTCCGCTCAGCCGTGCGCGCTGTCAGGCAGGTTCTGCTCGATGATCCTGGTGATCAGCGCGTCCGCGTCGGCGAGCTGCTTCGCGTAGGCGCCGGTCGAGAACAGCGGCTTGCCGTCCTTCGGCGCGCTGCCGGCGAGCATCCGGCCGTCCTGGTCGCGGATCGAGACATCCACGGCCATGCTCAGGCCGATGCGCAGCGGGTGTTCGGCGAGCTGCTTCGGATCCAGTTCGATCCGCACCGGCACGCGTTGCACGATCTTGATCCAGTTGCCGCTGGCGTTCTGCGCCGGCAGCAGCGAGAACGCGCTGCCCGTGCCCATGCCGAGGCTGGCGACCTTGCCTTCGTAGGTGACGCCGCCGCCGTACAGGTCGGCTTGCACCTCGACCGGCTGGCCGATGCGCATCTTCGTCAGCTGGGTTTCCTTGAAGTTGGCTTCGACCCACATCTGCTCGATCGGCACGATCGTCATCAGCGTGGCGCCCGGCTGCACGCGCTGGCCCAGCTGCACGTGGCGCTGGGCGACGTAGCCCGACACCGGCGCGACGATCGAGGTCCGCTGCAGGTTGAGCCAGGCCTGGCGCAGCTGCGACGCCGCGGCCTGCACCTGCGGCTGCTTCTGCAGCGTAGTGGCGTCGACCAGCGCGGTGCTGCGCGCAAGCTGGCCGTGCGAGGCCGACAGTGCGGCTTCGGCGGCGGCGAGCATGTCGCGTGCGTGGGCGAGTTCCTCGCGCGAGACCGCACCGCTGGCGACCAGTCCTTCGCGGCGCTTCACGTCGGCGCGCGCCTGCGACACCGCGACCTGGCGTGCCCTGATGTCGGCCTGGCCGGCGTCGACGCTGCTGTACAGGCCGCGCACCTGGCGTACGGTGCCGGCGAGGTTGGCTACGGCCTGGTCGTAGGCGACCTGGGCGTCGTTGCGGTCGAGTTCCACCAGCGGCTGGCCGGCTTCGACGCGCATGCCGTCGTCGGCGTCGATGGCGACCACCGTGCCCACCGTCTGCGGCACGATGCTGACCACGTTGCCCTGCACGTAGGCGTCGTCGGTGTCCTGGTGCCAGCGCGCGACCAGCAGGTAGTAGGCAAGCCAGGCGAGGCCGGCCAGCACCACCACGGCGGCGACGACCAGCAGCGCGCGGCGGCGCTTGCCGTTCTTCGGCGCGGGCGTCGCGGCGGCGGGCGTGGTGGCGGCTTGCGGATTGATTTCGGTCGTCATGGCGTGGGGGCCCTGGCAAGGTCTGGACGGGTGTCGGGGTGGGGCGCGGCATCCGGGCCGACGGGCACGAGGCCGCCGCCCAGCGCGCTGTCGAGGTCGATCGTCGCCGCGTAGCGCTGCGCATCGAGCCCGGCGAGCTGTTGTTCGAGTTGCAGCAGCGGGCGCTGCGCGGCGAGCACGTCGAGTTGGGTGCCCAGCCCCGCGTCGTAGCGCGCGGTCGCGATGTCCAGTGCCGACTGCGCGGCGTCGCGCGCCTGCGTCGCCGACGCGATCTGTGCATCGAGCGAGCGCGCCGCCTGCACCGCGTCGGTGACTTCGTGCAGCGCGCCGACCAGCGTCTGGTTGTAGCCGGCGACGGCGAGGTCGTAGTCGGCGTCGGACTTCGCCAGCTGGCTGCGCAAGCCACCGCCGTCGAAGATCGGCAGGCTGATCGCCGGGCCGCCGAAGCCGAGCAGCGCGTCGCCACTGAACAGCTCGGACAGGCCGGCGGAGGCGAGGCCAACCAGCGCGTTGAGGTTGATGCTGGGCTTGAACGCGGCCTTGCTCGCGTCGATGCCGCGGCTGGCTGCTTCCACGCGCCAGCGTGCGGCGACGACGTCGGCGCGATGGCCGAGCAGTTCGCTGGGCAGTACCGCCGGCACGGCGGGCGAGGGCGCGTCGAGCAGGCGCGGGCGGGTGATGTCGAGACCGCGGTCCGGCCCCTTGCCCAGCAGCGCGGCCAGCGCGTTGCGCAGCGCGTCGATCTGCTGCTGCGCCGCCTGCGCCTGCTGCTCCGCCGCGGCGATGGTGCTTTCCGACTGGCGCAACTGCAGCTGGTTGTCGATGCCGGCGTCGACACGCTGGCGGCTCAGGTCGTGCAGGCGCGAGGCGCGCGCCTGTTCGCGCTGCGCGACGTCGAGCATTTCGTATGCCTGCGCGAGCGCAACGTAGCTGCGCGCGACGCTGGACGACAGCGTCAGCCGCGCGGCCTGCGCGTCGACCTGCGCCGCCCGCGCCTGGCCGACGGCGGCCTCGTACTTCGCGCGCTTGCCGCCCCACAGGTCGGGCGACCATTTGAAGTTCAGCATCAGCACCGTGCTCGCCTGCAGGTCGCCGCCCAGCGGCTCCGGCGCCAGCGTTTCGGGCAGCTGCACGGCGGTTTCCTGCGCGCTTGCGCCGAGCGTCGGCTTGCGCGCCGCGTCGGCCAGGCCGGCCTGCGCCTGCGCTTGGCGCAGGCGCGCGTCGGCGGCGGCCAGCGAGGGGCTGTCGCGCAGGGCTTCGCGGACCAAGGCGTCGAGCTGCGGGTCGCCGAGCGTGGTCCACCAGTCGCGGGCCGGGAATGCGGCGTCGCTGAGCGTCGGACCATCCAGGCTGCGGCTGCTGGCAAGCGAATCGGCTTCGATCGGGTGTTCCTGCGGCGCCAGTCCACCGGTGCTCGCGCAGCCGGCCAGGAGCAGCGCGGCGGCGAACGCGGGGAACACGAAAATCAGCCCGCGTCGCGGGCTGGGGCTTGGTATCGCCATGGGTCAGGGTTCCGTCGAGGTGAGGTTGTCGCGTGCGCGCTCGAGCAGCCCGGTGAGCACGCCGCGCTCTTCGTCGCTCATGCCCGCCATCGCGAGCTCGCGCACCCGCTCGCCGCACTTGTTGATGTCCTGCCAGATGGCCAGGCCGGCATCGGTGAGGTCAATGTTGAGTGCGCGGCGGTCGGTCGGGTCCGCGGTGCGCGCCACCAGCCCCTTGGCTTCGAGGCGGTCGAGCAGGCGCGTCATCGCGCCCGGGTTGAGCTCGGCGGCGCGAGCCAGGTCGGTGACGCCGGTCGACCCGATGGCCAGCTTCTTCAGCGTGACGTACTGGCTGAAGGTCAGGTCATGGCCCGCCTTGGCCAGTTCCAGCTTCATCCGCGCCCACATGGCGTCGCGGAGTTGCCGGAAGAGCAGGCCGAGGCTGGCGCCGCTGTTGGGGAAGGCGGGGGCATTCATGAGGGGCGGCATTTTGCTCGCCCGCGCAATAGTTGTCAATGCAACTATTGTCCCTGCAATGGATTTGACTATCCCGCTGAGTGCCTGTTCAGGTTCGCTGTCAGCCCACGCGCTGCAGCACCAGCTCCAGCACGGCCTTGCTACCGAAGAAGGCCAGCACCAGCAGGGCCATCGCCACCAGCGTCCAGCGCACCGCAACCGCTCCGCGCCAGCCGCGGCGCCAGCGTCCGAGCAGCAGTGCGCCGAACACCAGCCACGACAGCACGCTGAGCACGGTCTTGTGCACCAGGTGCTGGGCGAACAGGTCGTCCACGAACAGCACCCCGGTCAGCAGGGTCGCGGTCAACAGCACGAAGCCCGCGGCGATGGTGCGGAACAGCAGGGTTTCGAGTTCGGTCAGCGGTGGCAGTACGCGCAGCCAGGCGTGGAAGTCGCGGCGGCGCAACGCACGTTCCTGCAGCCACAGCATGATCGCCAGCAACGCGGCCACCGCCAGCGTTGCGTAGGCGAGCAGGGCGCACCAGGCGTGCAGCTGGACGCCCATGTCCATCTCGTCCACCAGGTGGTGGCCGTAGCCGGCGTAGCCGGCGAGCGTGGCGGCGGCAATCGGGTACACCACCACGCCCAGCGTCGCCATCCGCCCGCGCGCGCCGACCAGCAGCGCCAGCAGGGCCATGCCGAGGCCGACCAGCGACAGCGCCGCGAAGAAATGCAGGTCGGCTCCGCCGGCGGTTCGCCAGGCCATCACGTGGTAGCCGATGTGCAGGGCCACGGCGGGCAGCGCCGGCAGCAGCCAACCGTGGCCGGGCGGATGTTGCCCGCGCATCGCCCCGGCCACCAGCGCGATCGCGGCCAGCAGGTAGAGGGCGATGGCGATGAGAACGATTGTCATCGCGGAAGTGTCGCACATGGCCGCGCGGATCGGCGCGCGCGCACGCGTCGCCAAGGGGTGGCCGCGACCGCCAAGCTATAATCGCCGGCCGATTTCCCGAACGATCCTGCATCCATGTTCGAATCCCTGACCCAGCGCCTGTCCGGCACCATCGAGCGCCTGCGCGGCCGTGGCCGCCTGAGCGAATCCAACATCAGCGAAGCCCTGCGCGAGGTGCGGATCGCGCTGCTCGAGGCCGACGTCGCGCTGCCCGTGGTGCAGGCGGTGATCCAGCGCATCAAGGTGCGCGCGGTGGGCCAGGAAGTGCTCAAGTCGCTGACCCCGGGGCAGGCCCTGATCAAGATCGTGCGCGACGAGCTGACCCTGGTGATGGGCGCGGCCGCCAGCGACCTCGACCTCAACGTGCCGGCGCCGGCCGTGATCCTGATGGCCGGCCTGCAGGGCGCGGGCAAGACCACCACCGTGGCCAAGCTCGCCAGGCACCTGAAGGACAAGCGCAAGAAGAAGGTGATGGTGGTCAGCGCCGACGTCTACCGCCCGGCCGCGATCGAGCAGTTGAAGACGCTGGCGCAGCAGGTCGACGTGCTGTTCTTCCCGTCCACGGCCGAGCAGAAGCCCGAAGCCATCGTTCGCGCGGCGATCGACGACGCGCGCAAGTCCTTCGCCGACGTGCTGATCGTCGACACCGCCGGCCGCCTGGCCGTCGACGAGGCGATGATGGCCGAGATCAAGGCGCTGCACGCCGCGGTCAAGCCGGTCGAGACGCTGTTCGTGGTCGACTCGATGACCGGCCAGGATGCGGCCAACACCGCCAAGGCCTTCGGCGAGGCGCTGCCGCTGACCGGCGTGGTGCTGACCAAGACCGACGGCGACGCCCGCGGCGGCGCGGCGCTGAGCGTGCGCTACATCACCGGCAAGCCGATCAAGTTCATCGGCACCGGCGAGAAGGTCGACGGGCTGGACGTGTTCCACCCCGATCGCGTCGCCAGCCGCATCCTCGACATGGGCGACGTGCTGTCGCTGGTCGAGCAGGTCGAGCAGCAGGTCGACCAGGACAAGGCGAAGAAGCTGGCCGAGAAGGTCGCCAAGGGCCGCAAGTTCGACCTCGACGACATGAAGGACCAGCTCGAGCAGATGCAGAACATGGGCGGCCTGTCCGGGTTGATGGACAAGCTGCCGGGCGTGGGCAAGATCCCCGACAACGTCAAGGCCCAGGTGACCGGCAAGGAAGTGCCGCGCATGGTGGCGATCATCAATTCGATGACGAAGAAGGAGCGCCGCAACCCGGCCCTGCTCAACGGCTCGCGCCGCAAGCGCATCGCTACCGGCTCCGGCATGACGCCGGCCGACGTCAACAAGCTGATGAAGCAGTATCAGCAGATGGAAAAGATGATGGGCAAGCTCGGCCGCGGCGGCATGAAGGGCATGATGCGCGGCATGAAGGGAATGATGGGCGGCATGGGCGGCGGCGGGATGCCGTTCCGCTGATCGCGAGCGGATCCCGGCGGCCACCGTGGACAGCCGCGTGAACGTCGTCCTGTGCAACGGCCGTCGCGCCGAGGCCGCCGACCTGGTGGCGTTGGCGATGCGCAACCACGGCCACTTCACCACCATGCAGGTGCGCGACGGTGCGGTGCGCGGGCTGGACCTGCACCTGGCACGGTTGCGCGAGGCCACGGCCGAACTGTTCGATGTCGCTCTCGACGATGCCCGCGCGACCGGCGGCTTGCGGCAGGCGCTGGACATCGCCGGCAGCGGCGATTGCACGGCGCGGGTGACCGTCTGCGCGAGGGAGTTCGAGCGCGCCGCGCTGGCTTCGCAGCCGCTGGCGGCCGAAGACCTGGACGTGATCGTGGCGCTGACGCCCGCGACGGCGCCGGCGCTGGAACCGATGCGCGCGGCCAGCTTCGTGCACGAGCGTGCGCTGCCGCACATCAAGCACGTCGGTACGTTCGCCCAGTTCCACCTCGCCCGCCAGGCGCGGGGCAGGGGCTTCGACGACGTGCTGTTCGTCGATGCGCATGGCCGCATCAGCGAGGGCTCCGTCTGGAACGTGGGTTTCTGGGACGGGCTGGGCGTGACCTGGCCGGAGGCGCCGGCGCTGCGCGGCACCTGCGAAAGCTTGCTGCAGGCCGGGCTGGAATCGCTGGGGGGCCCGCAATCGCGGCGCCGCGTGTCGCTGGGCGAACTGCCGGGGTTCCGGGCCGCCTTCGCCTGCAATTCGCGCGGCGTGCGGGCGATCGGGGCGGTGGACGAGGTGGCCTTCGCCCCCGATCCGGAGCTGGCGGACCTGCTCGGGCGGGCGCTGGCGGCGCAGCCCTGGCAGCCGATCCCGGCCGGGCAGGGGACGATGGGAACGGGGTTACATCGACCGCCCGAATTGGGCTAAAATCGCCGGCTTACCTCGCCATCCTGGCGACTGGGCAACACGAGAGCACCATGGTCAAGATCCGCCTTACCCGCGGTGGCGCCAAGAAGCGCCCCTTCTACCACATCATCGTCACCGACCAGCGCAGCGCACGCGACGGCCGCAACATCGAGCGCGTGGGTTTCTACAACCCGGTCGCCTCGGGCGCCGAGAAGCGCATCGAGCTGGACATCGCCCGCGTCGACCACTGGGTCGGGCAGGGCGCGCAGCTGACCGACAAGGTGCGCAACCTGTACAAGGAAGCGGCAAAGACCGCCGCCGCAGCCCCGGCCGAAACGGCCGCCTGACGCCCGGGCCGCGCTTCGGCGCGGCCATCGCCTGATGGAACCTTCGACGCGCCGCATCCTGCTGGGCAGGGTCCACGGCGCGTTCGGCGTGCGCGGTGAACTCAAGCTCGAGTCGTTCACCGACCCGCCCAATGCGATCTTCCGCTACCAGCCATGGATCCTGCGCGACGCGCAGGGCCGCGAACGCGAGCTGTCGGGCGCGCGCGGCCGACTGACCGCCAAGGGCATCGTCGCCACCTTCCCCGACGTCGCCGACCGCGACGCCGCCGACGCGCTGCGCGGCACTGAAGTCTGGGCGCCGCGCTCGGCGCTGCCGCCGCCGAAGCCCGGCGAGTACTACTGGGTCGACCTGGAAGGCCTGCGCGTGGTCAACCGCGAAGGCGTCGATTTCGGCCGCGTCTCGTACCTGTTCTCCACCGGCGCCAACGACGTGCTGGTCGCCGAAGGCGAGCGCGAGCGGATGATCCCGTTCCTGCAGCCGGATTACGTCGTATCGATCGATTTCGACAACGGCGTGGTCACCGTCGACTGGGACCCGGAGTTCTAGCGAGAAGTCGGTCAGCCTCTCTCCCGCCTGCGGGAGAGAGAGGCGCGCGCAGCGCGCCGGGTGAGGGTTCGGCTGTTGGCGTTGCCGGTGAAAAGCGGGGCTCACACACCCCCTCTTGCAAGCGGAGAGGGCCAACGATTGCTCGGCCAGTCCCGCGCGCTACGCTTCCCCCAGCCCCCAGCCCCCAGCCCCCAACCAATGCGCATCGACATCATCAGCCTGTTCCCCGAATTCGTCGCCCAGGTCGCCGGGCATGGCGTGGTCGGGCGCGCACGGGAGCGCGGGCTGCTGTCGCTGCACGGCTGGAACCCGCGCGACCACGCCGAAGGCAACTACCGTCGCGTCGACGACCGCCCCTTCGGCGGCGGCCCCGGCATGGTGATGATGATCGACCCGCTGCGCGCCTGCATCGCCGCGGCGCGTGCGGCCGAACCGGCGCCGGCCCGCGTCATCTACCTCAGTCCGCAGGGCAGGCCCTTCACCCAGGCCAAGGCCCGCGAACTGGCTGGGGAGTCGCGGCTGGTCCTGCTGTGCGGCCGCTACGAGGGTGTCGACGAGCGCCTGCTGGCGGCGGAGGTCGACGAGGAAATCTCCATTGGCGACTACGTCCTGTCCGGCGGCGAACTGGCCGCGGCGGTGGTGGTCGATGCCGTCGCCCGGCTCCAGGAGGGCGCGCTGAACGACGCCGAATCCGCCGTCCAGGACAGTTTCGAAGGCGACGGGCTGCTCGATTGCCCGCACTACACCCGCCCGCTGGAGCACCCGCTGGGCGACGTGCCGACGGTCCTGCTGTCCGGCAACCATGCCGAAATCGCCCGCTGGCGCCGCAAACAGGCGCTCGGCCGCACCTGGCTGCGCCGCCCGGACCTGCTCGACCGGGAGCACCTGTCCGTCGCGGACCGGGCGCTGCTCGAGGAGTTCCTGGCCGGGGATGGCGGCACGGCGCCGGTGGAAACCGACCCGTAGGGCGGGTCTCGACCCGCCGCCTGCCAGGAGAAGTCGCTGCTGGCGTCATCCGCACCCTCGCCGACAGCATGTAACCCCCTAGCGCACAAGGGAAAAAGGCCGCTATAATTGCCCGCTTCGCTCCACCCATGCCATGACGCGGGTCCACGTGCACTCGCGCAACAACAACGCCCACAAGGGCACTCCAACAGGCATCCAACCAAAGGCACCACCGTCATGAACAAGCCCTCGCTCAACACGCTGCTGCAGGATTTCGAAACCGAACAGGCGCAGCGCAAGCTGCCGGAATTCGGCCCGGGCGACACCGTCGTCGTCAACGTCAAGGTCAAGGAAGGCAACCGCGAGCGCGTCCAGGCCTACGAGGGCGTGGTCATCGGCAAGAAGAACGCCGGCCTCAACTCCGCGTTCACCGTGCGCAAGATCTCGCACGGCTACGGCGTCGAGCGCGTGTTCCAGGCGCACAGCGCCGCCATCGACTCGGTCGAGGTCAAGCGCCGCGGCGCCGTCCGCGCCGGCAAGCTGTACTACCTGCGCGGCCTGGAGGGCAAGAAGGCGCGCATCAAGGAAGACCTCGCCGGCAACGCCAAGGCGCGCGCCGCCGCGAAGGCCGCCGCCGAAGCCGCTGCCGAGTAATCCTCGCCGCAGCCAGTGCACGAACGGCCACCTCCGGGTGGCCGTTTTCGTTTGTGCCGGCAGGAATGGTGGTTGCAGCGGCTGAAGCCGCGATGCCTTTCCCGCAAGGCATCGCGGCTTCAGCCGCTCCTGCGGCAACACCCCATCGCCGCGATCAGGCCCGCGTCCCCTGGTCCGCCACCGGCGACGGAGCCTGCGCCGGCACCTCCGAGGGCACCGCGACCGCCTCCGGATCCGGCTCCAGCATCCTCGCCTTGCGCCAGTTGCCCCAGCGGTAGTACGCCAGCGACATCAGCATCGAACACAGCGCGCTGACCGGGAAGCTCCACCAGATCGCATCGATGCCCAGCGCCGGCTGCAGCAGGTCGGCGAAGGGGATGCGGATGCCCCACATCGCGATGCCCAGGATCACCAGCGGCGGGATCACCGCGCCGGTGGCGCGCACCACGCCGGACACCACGAAGCTCACGCCGAAGAACAGGAACGACCACACCGCGATGTGGTTGAGGTGGCGGCCGTGCTCGATTGCGGCGCTGCCCTCGGGCAGGAACAGCGACAGCGTGGTCTGGTCGAACAGGATCACCGGCGCGATCAACGCGCCGGTCATGAGGAAGTTGAACAGCGTGCCGGTGCGCGCGGTCGCATTCACGCGGTCCCAGCGCCCGGCGCCCACGTTCTGCGCCGCCATCGACGAACACGCCGCGCCGATCGCCATCGCCGGCATCTGGATGTAGGTCCACAGCTGCAGTGCGGCGCCGTAGGCCGAGGCGTAGTCGACGCCGTAGGCGTTGACCATGCTGATCATCATGATCATCGCCAGCGAGATCACGATCATCTGCAGGCCCATCGGCACGCCCTTGACCACCAGCGCGCGCAGGATCGCCAGGTCCGGCTTGTAGACCGAATTCTCGTGGCGACTGATCCACAGCGGATGGCGGCGATGGCGCAGCCACAGCAGCATCGCCGCAAGGCTCACCACGTTGGCGACCAGGGTGGAGGTGGCCGAACCGGCGATGCCCATCTCCGGGAACGGCCCGATGCCGAAGATCAGCAGCGGGTTGAACACGATGTCCAGCACCACCGCCAGCATTAGGAACACGAACGGCGTGCGGGTGTCGCCGGCGCCGCGCAGGATCGCCGACAGGAACGCGAACATGTACAGGAACGGCACCGCCATGAAGATGATGCGCAGGTAGGCCTCGGCCAGCGCCAGCGATTCGGCGGGCGTGCTCATCCACACCAGGATGTGGCGCGACAGCGGCATGCCGGCGAACGCGATCGCCAGCGATACGCAGAAGAAGAACGTGGCGCTGGTGCCGATCACGCGCTTGGCCAGCGCGGTGTCCTTCGCCCCCATCGCCTGGCCGACCAGGATGGTCGCGGCCATGCCGACGCCGAACACCGCGCCGATCAGGAAGAACATGATGTTGTTGGCGTTCGCAGTCGCGGTGAGCGCTTCCTCGCCGAGGAAGCGCCCGACCCAGATCGCGTTGACCGAGCCGTTGAGCGACTGCAGCACGTTGCCGGCCATGATCGGCAGCGCGAACACGAACAGCGTGCGGCCGATCGGCCCCTGGGTGAGGTCGCGAGTCCCGGTCTTCGGCATCGGGGCATCTTGCCAGACGCCGCGTGACGCCGGACCGGCACTTTCGTCACGCGAGCCGGCGATCGGCATGGGGCACACTTGCACGGACCGGAGATGGAGGAGACGCGCGATGCGGACTGCAACCGCACTGCTTGCCCTGGCGCTGCTGGCCGGCTGCGCGAGTACCTACGAACCGGCGGTCGACGCGGGATCGCCGTTCCCGTCGTGGTGCGCGGACATCGCGCGCCAGCAGCGGGACATGCCGCAGCCGCGCAAGGGGCCTGCCCATGGCGTGCGCCTGCCGCCCGAGTGCACGGAAGCCAGGTCCGTGCCGCTGTTGCCGGACAGGGCCCCGGACCCGGTACCGCCGACGTGAACATGCCGACCCGACCCGGCGAGGGGCAATGCCTGTCCAGGTGTTCCACGCATGGCGCGGCGCACCTTCGCGCATGGCGGTACGGCCGGTGACGGTGGCTTCGGTCAGGCTCGACATCTGGCTCTGGGCGGCGCGCTTCTTCCGCACCCGCAGCCTGGCCAGGCAGGCGATCGAAAACGGCAAGGTGGAAGTGGACGGCCAGCGCGCGAAGGCCTCGCGCGGCGTGCAGGTGGGCAGCACGCTGCGCGTCGGGCGCGGAGAGGAAGTCTTCGAGGTCGAAGTCGCCGCGCTCAGCGAACAGCGCGGGCCCGCGGCCGTCGCGCGCACCCTGTACGTCGAGTCGGAGGCCTCGCGCCTCGCGCGCGAGAACCGGCTCGCCGAACTGCGCGCCGCGCGCGCCGGCTACCAGCCGCCGCAGGGCAAGCCGGACAAGCGCGCGCGGCGGCTGATCCGTGCGCTGGGCGACATCGACGCGTCCTGACCGCCGCGGCGCCGCCCTTGCAGGAGCGGCGGGAGCCGCGAAGGCTTTCCCCGCGAACCCGGTTGCGACTTCCCGGCAACGGCATGCCGTCACCACGCTTGCACAAGCAAGGGCTCGCGGCTGAAGCCGCTCCCAACACACTCAGGCCTCGCGCGCCACGGAAAACGCCGGCAGGCGAACCTGCCGGCGTCCGGCCAACGCGGGGGAGGCGTCGTCGAGCCCTGTCTGGCGGCTATTCCAGGCTGTTGGGCGATGCCGCGCCGGCAAACGCGCCGAGCTTGCGCAGCGCCGCCTCCACGCCCGCGCCGTAGGCAGGGTCGGCCTTGGTGCAGTTGTCGACGTGGCGCTGCTTGATGAAGTCCGGTGCGTCGCCCATCGCGCGGGCGGTGTTGTCGAACAGCACCTGCTGCTGCTCCGGCTTCATCAGGCGGAACAGGTCGCCGGGTTGCTTGAAGTAGTTGTCGTCGTTGTCGCGGTAGTTCCACCAGTCCGCGTCGCCGCTGATCTTCAACGGCGGCTCGCGGAACTGCGGTTGCTCCTGCCACTGGTTGAAGCTGTTGGGCTCGTAGTGCGGCAGGCCGCCGTAGTTGCCGTCGGCGCGGCCCTGGCCGTCGCGGTGGTTGCTGTGCACCGGGCAGCGCGCGGCATTGACCGGGATCTGGTGGTAGTTCACGCCCAGCCGGTAGCGCTGCGCGTCGGCGTAGTTGAACAGGCGCGACTGCAGCATCTTGTCCGGCGAAGGCCCGATGCCCGGCACCAGGTTGCTCGGCGCGAACGCGGCCTGCTCGACGTCGGCGAAGAAGTTCTCCGGGTTGCGGTTGAGCTCGAACTCGCCGACCTCGATCAGCGGGTAGTCGCCCTTCGGCCACACCTTGGTCAGGTCGAACGGGTGGTAGGGGACCTTCTCGGCATCGGTCTCGGGCATGACCTGGATGTACAGCTTCCACTTGGGGAAATCGCCGCGTTCGATGGCGTCGAACAGGTCGCGCTGGTGGCTCTCGCGGTCGTTGCCGATGATCTCGGTGGCCTCGGCGTCGGTGAGGTTCTTGATGCCCTGCTGGGTGCGGAAGTGGAACTTCACCCAGAAACGCTCGCCCTTCTCGTTCCAGAAGCTGTAGGTGTGCGAGCCGAAGCCGTGCATGTGGCGATAGCTGGCCGGGATGCCGCGGTCGCTCATCACGATGGTGACCTGGTGCAGCGCCTCGGGCAGCAGCGTCCACCAGTCCCAGTTGTTGGTGGCCGAGCGCATGTTGGTGCGCGGGTCGCGCTTGACCGCCTTGTTGAGGTCAGGGAACTTGCGCGGATCGCGGATGAAGAACACGGGGGTGTTGTTGCCCACCATGTCCCAGTTGCCTTCCTCGGTATAGAACTTCAGCGCGAAGCCGCGGATGTCGCGCTCGGCATCGGCCGCGCCGCGCTCGCCGGCCACGGTGGTGAAGCGGGCGAACATCTCGGTCTTCTTGCCGACCTTGGAGAAGATCGCGGCGCGGGTGTACTTGGTGATGTCGTGGGTGACGGTGAAGGTGCCGAAGGCGCCGGAGCCCTTGGCGTGCATGCGCCGCTCCGGGATCACCTCGCGCACGAAGTTGGCGAGCTTCTCGTTGAGCCACACGTCCTGCGACAGCAGCGGACCGCGCGGCCCGGCGGTCAGGCTGTCCTGGTTGTTGGGCACCGGGGCGCCAAACTGGGTGGTGAGATGGGTGGGCTTGGGCTTGTCGGAGGGCTTGCTCATGGCGCTGGCTCCAGCAGGTGATGGCGAACCGTCAAACTAGCCCGGTTGCACGAAAAGGGGAAATCGAACGAAACGAACAACGCGATAGCTCTTGACTATCGCCAATCATTCATCTGCCGCAGGTCGGGGCTACGCCCCCGACACCCCGCGAACCATCCACGCCCCATCCACGCCGCCCGGAGATCCGGAGCAGAGCCGTCGGGGGCGTAGCCCCGACCTGCGCGTCAGGATTCCACGGGCCCTGGATCGTGGGATCAGCGGCGCCCGCCGAGCAGGCCGCCGCCGATCTTGAGCAGGTCGCCGATGCCCGTCTGGCCGTCGCCGTCCTGGTCGAGCACGGCGCCGAGCAGGCCGCCGCCGAGTCCGCCCTGCTGGCGGATGTCCTGCTGTTCCTGGCCGAGGATGCCGCTGAGGGCGTCGGGGCTCGCGCCGGCCTGCGCGCCGCCGCCCTGGAACATGCGCTTGGCCAGGTAGGCCATCACGATCGGCGCGAGGATCTTCAGCAGCTGGCTTGCCTGGCCGCCCTGCAGGCCGGTGGCCTGGGCGACGCCGGCCTGCGCGCGTTCCTGCTGGCCGCCGAAGATATGGCCGAGGATGCCGGCGCCGTCGGTCTGGCGGCTTTGCGCGCCGCCAAGCACCGAGCCGAGCACGCTGCCGAGGTCGCCGCCGGCGTGGTCGTTCTGCAGCGCGCCGAACAGCGCCTGGGCGCCTTGGGGCTGGCTGGCGTTGCGGCCCAGCGCGCCCATCAGCAGTGGCAGCGCGGCGCCGATGGCCGACGACGCCTGCGAGGAATCGATGCCCAGCTGTTGCGCGACTTGCTGGACCGGTGCGCCCTGGAGCTGCGAGGCGAGGTCGTCGGTGAGGGTGGCCATCGGACGTGTCCTTGGAGGTGCGGGACGGCCATCCTACGACGACGATGTTGCGCGGGCGTCAATCCCGGTCGGGCCCGTCGATGCGCCGTGTCCACTCCTCCACGTCGCCCTGCTGCAGGCGGCGCTCGACCAGCCTGCGCCACGACGGCACCAGCGGCAGCTGCAGCACCGGTTCCAGCGCCTCGCGCGACAGCACGCGGTCGAACAGCAGTGCATTGAGCCGCTGCAACGTCCATTCCGGGTGCGGGCGCGCGTCCAGCCGCAGTTCGTCCCCGGCCTGTGCGTTACCCGGTTGCAGCACGCGGTAGTACCAGCCGGTGCGGCCGCTCGCCTGCACGCGGCGCGCCATGTCGGGCACGCCGAAGCGGTCGTTGAGCTTCCAGCACGGCTGCCGGCCCTGGCTGACTTCCAGCAGCGCGCTGCCCAGCGCGAAGCGGTCGCCGAGGCAGACGTTGCCTTCGTCCAGGCCGCGGGTGCTGATGTTCTCGCCGAACGCGCCCGGCGCGCGCAGCAGCGGCGAATCGCCGATGTCCGCGCGCCAGGCCGGGTAGTGGTCGAACGCGTAGTGGTGGACCGCCTTGTCCGGCCCGCCGTGGACGCGCGGGTCGCCCTGTTCGTCGCCGTCGAAGCCCAGCGCGCCGATCGCAACCACGCCGGCGAGCGGACGCTTGTCGATCGCGCTGCGGCTGCCCGGGCGCGTGTACGGTTTCGCGGCGCCCGCCAGCAGCGCGTCGACGCGCACGGCGGGCGACATGGTCATGCCAGCGACTTGAGCCGGTACAGCGCTTCGAGCGCCTGCTTCGGCGTGAGGTCGTCGGGATCGATGCCGGCCAGCGCGTCCATCGCCGCCGACGAGGGCGCGAACAGTCCGATCTGCTGCGGCGCGTCCAGCGCATCGGCCGACAGCGGCGGCGCGCCGTCGCGCATGTGTCGTTCGAGTTCGGCGAGCCGGCTGCGCGCCTGCGCGATCACCGCCTTCGGCAATCCCGCCAGCGCCGCGACCTGCAGGCCGAAGCTGCGGTCGGCCGGGCCGTCCTTGACCGCGTGCATGAACACCAGCGACTCGCTGCCGTCCTGCGCGCGATGCTCGACCGCGTCCAGGTGCACGTTGGCGATGCCGCTGCCCGGTTCGGCGAGCGCGGTGAGTTCGAAGTAGTGCGTGGCGAACAGCGTGTAGCTGCGGTTGATCGCGGCGAGGTGGCGCGCGCAGGAATCGGCCAGCGCCAGGCCGTCGTAGGTCGACGTGCCGCGGCCGATCTCGTCCATCAGCACCAGCGAACGTTCGGTCGCGTGGTGCAGGATGTAGCTGGTCTCGCTCATCTCGACCATGAACGTCGATTGCCCGCGCGCGAGGTCGTCGCCGGCGCCGATGCGGGTGAGGATGCGGTCGACCGGCCCGATCCGCGCGCTTGCCGCCGGCACGAAGCTGCCGATGTGCGCGAGCAGCACGATCAGCGCGTTCTGGCGCATGTACGTGCTCTTGCCGCCCATGTTGGGGCCGGTGATGACCAGCATCCGGCGCGCGTCGTGCAGGTCCAGGTCGTTGGGTTCGAAGGGTTCGTCGCGCACCGCTTCCACCACCGGGTGGCGGCCGCGTTCGATGCGCAGGCAGGCGTCGTCGACCAGCAGCGGGCGCGCCCAGTCCAGCGCCTGCGCACGTTCGGCCAGGCAGGCCAGCACGTCGAGTTCGCTCAGCGCCGCGCCGCAGCGTTTCAGCGATTCGAGGTGCTTGTTGAGGGCGTCGAGCAGCTGCTCGTACAGCAGCCGCTCGCGCGCCAGCGAGCGTTCGCGCGCCGACAGCACCTTGTCTTCGAAGGCCTTGAGTTCCTCGGTGATGTAGCGCTCGGCGTTGGCCAGCGTCTGCCGGCGGGTGTAGTGGGTCGGCGCCTTCGCTGCGTGCGCCTTGCCGATTTCAAGGTAGTAGCCGTGGACGCGGTTGTAGCCGACCTTCAGCGTCGGGATGCCGCTGGCCTCGCGCTCGCGCTGTTCCAGGTCGACGAGGAACTGGTCGGCATTCGTCGACAGCCGCCGCAGCTCGGCCAGCTCCGCGTCGTAGCCGTCGGCGAACACGCCGCCGTCGCGCGCCAGCACCGGCGGCTGTTCGACCAGCGCCTCGGCCAGCAGCGATGCCTGCGCGTCGTGTTCGCCCATGCCGGCCACCAGGTCCTGCAGGCGCGGCGAATCCAGCGGCGCCAGCAGCTCGCGCAGCTGCGGCAGCATGCCCAGCGCGTCGCGCAGCGTGCCCAGGTCGCGCGGCCGCGCCGAACGAAGGGCCACGCGCGAGAGGATGCGTTCGACGTCGCCGAGCGCGCGGAAGGTTTCGCGCAGGTCCGCGTCGCGGCCGCTGTCGATCAGCGACGCGACCGCGTGGTGGCGCTGGCCGACCACGTCGCGGTCGCGCAGTGGCCGGTGCAGCCAGCGCCGCAGCAGGCGCCCGCCCATCGGCGTGACCGTGCTGTCGAGCACGCCGAGCAGGGTGTGCTTCTGCTCGCCGTCGATGCGGGTGTCGAGTTCCAGGTGGCGGCGGGTGGCGGCGTTCATCGCGATCGCGCCGTCGCTGGCTTCCACCGCGATCGAGGTCAGGTGCGGCAGGCGCTGCTTCTGGGTTTCCTCGACGTAGCCGAGCAGGGCGCCGGCGGCGGCGATGGCCAGTGGCCGGTCGTCGATGCCGAATGCGGACAGGTCGTGCAGGTTGAAGAATTGCAGCAGCTGCCGGCGCCCGCTGTCGGCGTCGAACAGCCACGGCGCGCGCCGGCGCAGGCCGCCGCGGGTGCTGGCGAAGGCCGGCCAGCCGTCCTCGTCGGGCAGCAGCAGCTCGGCCGGGTCCAGGCGCGCGAGTTCGGCTTCCAGCGCGTCGTCGCCGACCACCTCGTTGACCAGGAAACGGCCGCCGGCCAGGTCCGCCCAGGCCAGGCCGTAGCCGGTCTTGCCACGCGACAGGGCCAGCAGCAGCGTGTCGCGGCGCTCGCTCAGCAGCGCCTCGTCGGTGACCGTGCCGGGGGTGACGATGCGCACCACCTTGCGTTCCACCAGCCCCTTGCTCGCGGCCGGGTCGCCGATCTGTTCGCAGATCGCCACCGACTCGCCCAGCGCAACCAGACGTGCGAGGTAACCCTCGGCCGCGTGGTAGGGCACGCCCGCCATCGGGATCGGCTTGCCGGCCGACGCGCCGCGCTGGGTCAGGGTGATGTCCAGCAGCTTCGCCGCCTTGCGCGCGTCGTCGTAGAACAGCTCGTAGAAATCGCCCATGCGGAAGAACAGCAGCACGTCCGGATGGTCGGCCTTGGCTGCGAAAAACTGGCGCATCAGGGGGGTGTGCTGTTCGTGGGACATCGAGTTCGGGGCAGGGGCGACGACGGGTCCGCTAGTGTGCCCGAAGCCATCCCCCGACCCGAAGCCGGCGGGCCGTCGGTACGCCATCCACGCAACTTGCCAACGCGGCGCGTTCCTGTGCTATACGTTGCCGTATGCAGATTTCCGCGGCATCCGCCGCGGGCGTACGCGGCCTTTCCCCCACGAAGGTCGCGGACGAATCCGGTACGTGCATTGCGTCGAATCCCGTCGCCGTGCCGTACCGGAAGTGAGTGACCGCATCGCGCGGGACAGGGCACGCTCATCCAATCCAGACGGGGAAAACAAAATGGCCAACCGCCAACCGCAACGCCAGACGCTAGCCGCCGCGGTGTTCGCGGCCTGCTTGACCATGTCCATCGCCGCACAGGCGCAGGAAGCCGCGACAGCCGAAACAGCCGCGCCGCCGGCCGCCGACGAAGACCAGCCGACCACGCTCGCCACCATGACCGTCACCGCGCAGAAGCGCGAGGAAGCGCTGCAGGACGTCCCGATCTCGGTGACGGTGCTGGACCAGCAGCTGATCCAGGACACCGGCGTGTACGACATCAAGGACATGCAGATCCTGGTGCCCGGCCTCACCGTGACCAGCACCCAGAGCGAGGCGATCACCACCGCCCGCATCCGCGGCATTGGCACCGTCGGCGACAACGTCGGCCTGGAGTCCTCGGTCGGCATCGTGATCGACGGCGTCTACCGGCCGCGCAACAGTGTCGGTTTCGGCGACCTCGGCCAGATCGAGCGCATCGAGGTGCTCAAGGGGCCGCAAGGCACCGTGTTCGGCAAGAACACCTCCGCCGGCGTCATCAACGTCGTCACCCGGCGCCCCAGCTACACGCAGAGCGCGGAGGGTGAGTTCACGGTCGGCAACTACGGTGCGTTCGGCGTGTCGGGCAGCTACAACGACGCGCTCGGCGACGCGGCTGCGTTCAGTGTCTACGCCGCCAAGCGCAAGCGCGACGGCTGGATGGACGTGGTGACCGGCAGCGGCCCGCGCACCAACGACGAGGATTACGACCAGAACTACCACACCTTCCGCGGCAAGCTGCTGCTCGAGCCCGTCGATTCGCTCGACATCCTGCTGTCGGGCGACTTCACCAGCCGCGAGGAGAACTGCTGCACCGCGGTCCAGACCACGGTCGGCGCGACTGCGGGCATCCTCAACGCGCTGGTGGGCGGCAAGGCGGTCGCTGCGCCCGGCGACGATCCGTTCGACCGCGTCGCGTACAGCAACCGTCCGACCATCCAGGACATCAAGGACAAGGGCGTCTCGGCCGAGATCAACTGGGAATCGCCGTGGATGGGTGGCGCCACGCTGACCTCGATCACCGCATCGCGCGACTGGCAGGCGATCAATGGCCTGGACTACGACTTCTCCACCGCGGACATCCTGTACCGCAACGGGGACGAGGACGAGTCGTTCACCGGGTTCAAGACGCTGAGCCAGGAGTTCCGGCTCACCGGTTCGACGGACCGGATCGACTGGATGGTCGGGTTCTTCTACTCCGACGAGGACCTGGACCGCACCGAGACCTACCGCATCGGCCCGCACTACGAGCCGTACCTGTCGATCGCGCTGCTGTCGCTGGTCAACCCGGCGCTGGGCCAGCTGCCCAATGCGCCGACCTTCCTGGCCGACGCCACTGGGCGCACGCCGGGCACGGTGTTCGCCGGGCTGGGCGCGCTCGACCGCTACGAGCAGAACGCCAAGAGCACCGCGCTGTTCACCAACAACACCTGGCACGCGACCGATGCGCTCGACCTCACCCTGGGCCTGCGCTACACCCGCGACAAGAAGGAACTCGACGCCCACTACAGCAACCCCAACGGCAGCCCCGGCTGCGCGGCCATGCTCGACCCGGTCAACGGCCAGGCGCGCATCGCCGCGGCGCTGATGGCGCGCGGCGTGCCGGCGGCGGCGCTGCCGCAGGTCATCCCGCAGGTCATCGGCTATGGCTGCCTGCCTTGGGCCAACCCGATGCACGTGATGCGCCGCGATGCAGCCGGCAACTTCATCGGCGGTGAAACCCACCAGTCGCGCGAAGAGAAGGAGTGGTCGGGCACGCTGAAGGCCGCGTATCGCTGGAATGACAGCGTCATGACCTACCTGTCGGCCGCGCGCGGCTACAAGGGTGGCGGCTTCAACCTCGACCGCGTGCAGTCCAGCACCGGGCTGACCAGCGGCGGCACCGGCATCCTGCCGGTCAACGACACTTCGTTCCCGGGCGAGTTCGTCGACAGCTACGAGCTGGGCGCCAAGACCACCTGGGCCGACGGTTCGCTGCTGCTCAACGCGACGCTGTTCCACCAGAAGTACGAGGACTTCCAGCTCAACAGCTTCCTCGGCACCAGCTTCGTGGTGCGCTCCATCCCCGAGGTCGTCTCGCAGGGCCTGGACGCGGAAATCCTGTGGCAGCCGCGCGCGGTGCAGGGGCTGATGCTGCAGGGCGGGCTGATGTACGCCGACACCACCTTCGGCGACAGCATCCCGGGCGGGGACTTCGTCGAGCCCACCGGTGCGCTGTACAAGCTGCCCGGTGCGACGATGCCGTTCGCGCCGGACTGGTCCGGATCGGCCTCGGTGACGTACGAGTGGGACCTGTCGAACAGCCTGCAGGGGCGCTTCAACATCGGCGCCAAGTACATGTCCGACTACAACACCGGCTCCGACCTCGACGTGGAGAAGCACCAGGACGCCTACACCGTGGTCAACGCACGCATCGGCATCGGCGCGAGCGACAACCGCTGGTCGCTTGAACTGTGGGGCACCAACATCACCGACACCGACTACGTGCAGGTGGGCTTCGACGGGCCGCTGCAGAACGTCTCGCCACTGCCGGGCAATCCGTTCAACACCTTCAACGCGTTCCCGGGCGCGCCGAGGATGTACGGCGTCACGCTGCGCGTGCGGTACTGAGCCGCGTAGTCCCCGCGGCCCGCATTGCGGGCCGCGGTCACGCCCGCAGGGCGGCCGGATGGGGTACAACGTGCGTTTCCGCCGGAGCGCGCGCATGTCCCACACCATCCCGACCGATGCCGAACTGCGCGGCACCGTCGACGCCGTCGGCATGCGGCTGCGCGAATCGCGCGACCTGCTGGTCACTGCCGAGAGCTGCACCGGCGGCTGGATCGCCAAGACCGCCACCGACATCGCCGGCTCGTCGGACTGGTTCGACTGCGGCATGGTCGCCTACAGCTACGAGGCCAAGCAGGCGCTGCTGGGCGTGCGCCCCGAGACACTGGAACTCCACGGCGCGGTCAGCCGCGAGACAGTGGTGGAAATGGTGTCCGGCGCCCTGGTCAACTCCGGCGCCACCGTCGCGGTGGCGGTGACCGGCATCGCAGGCCCCGGCGGCGGCAGCGACGACAAGCCCGTGGGTACGGTCTGGATCGGCTGGAAACGCCGCGGCGGTTACGCCCGCGCCGAAGTCTTCCATTTCGACGGCGACCGCGACGACGTGCGCCGCCAGACCGTGGCGGCGGCGCTGCGGGGGTTGGAGGAGGTGTAGCGCTGATTGGTCAGCCGGAGGGCTTGCGGCCCTGAGTCGTTAGTAGTATTACTACTAACCATGGACCTGTCCGACACCCAGCAAGCCATCCTCTCCCTGATTGCCGAGCGCATCGAGGCCGAGGGCATGCCGCCGTCGCAGGCGGAGATCGCCCGCGCCTTCGGATTCAGCGGGGTGCGCGCGGCGCAGTACCACCTTGATGCGCTTGAAGCGGCCGGCGCCATCGAGCGTGTGCCCGGCCGCGCGCGCGGCATCCGCCTGCTGCACGCGCCCGAGGCGGCCCAGCGCGAACTGGCGCTGCCGGCATCGGCGAACGAGGACGTGCTGGAACTGCCGGTGCTGGGCCAGGTTGCCGCCGGCCTGCCGATCGGCGCCGACATCGGTTCCGATCAGGTGGTGTTGATGGACCGCGCCTTCTTCTCGCCGGCACCGGACTACCTGCTCAAGGTCAAGGGCGACTCGATGCGCGACGAGGGCATCTTCGATGGCGACCTGATCGGCGTGCACCGCACCGCCGACGCGCGCTCGGGGCAGATCGTCATCGCGCGCATCGACGAGGAGATCACCGTCAAGCTGCTGAAGCTCGGCAAGGACCGAATCCGCCTGCTGCCGCGCAACCCGGACTACGCGCCGATCGACGTGCTGCCCGGCCAGGACTTCGCCATCGAGGGCCTGTACTGCGGCCTGGTGAGGCCGAACCGGTGAATCGGGGTTTTCCTGCCCGGTATCCGGGGCTTTTCCCGACGCGCGGGCGGGGTGCGTGCCGATTCCACCGGGCCGGCAGGCGATCCATCCTGTTTTCCGGCGCCGAGGTCGCAATCCGTGCGACCCGGTCCGGCCAGACTCTTTCCAACGCCCCATACAAACAATGACGAGGACCACCACGATGGACGAGAACAAGAAGCGCGCGCTGTCCGCCGCCCTGACCCAGATCGAGAAGCAGTACGGCAAGGGCTCGGTCATGCGCATGGGCGACCGCGTCGCCGAAGTGGTACCGGTGATCCCGACCGGTTCGCTGTTGCTCGACACCGCGCTGGGCATCGGCGGCCTGCCGCGCGGCCGCGTGATCGAGATCTATGGCCCGGAATCGTCGGGCAAGACCACGCTGACCCTGCAGACCATCGCCGAATGCCAGAAGCTCGGCGGCGTGTGCGCCTTCATCGACGCCGAGCACGCGCTCGACCCGGGTTATGCGGCCAAGCTGGGCGTCAACGTCGAGGACCTGCTCGTCTCACAGCCCGACACCGGCGAGCAGGCGCTGGAGATCGCCGACATGCTGGTGCGCTCCAACGCGGTGGACATGGTGGTCATCGACTCGGTCGCCGCGCTCACCCCGCGTGCCGAGATCGAGGGCGAGATGGGCGACCAGCTCCCGGGCTTGCAGGCACGCTTGATGAGCCAGGCGCTGCGCAAGTTGACCGGCAACATCAAGCGCAGCAACTGCATGGTGTTCTTCATCAACCAGCTGCGCATGAAGATCGGCGTCATGATGCCGGGCCAGAGCCCGGAGACCACCAGCGGCGGCAATGCGCTGAAGTTCTATGCATCGGTGCGCCTGGACATCCGCCGGATCGGCTCGGTCAAGAAGGGCGACGAGATCATCGGCAACCAGACCAAGATCAAGGTGGTCAAGAACAAGATGGCGCCTCCGTTCAAGCAGGTCATCACCGAAATCCTCTACGGCCAGGGCATCAGCCGCGAGGGCGAGCTGATCGACATGGGCGTGGACGCCGGGCTGGTCGAGAAGTCAGGTGCCTGGTACAGCTGCGACGGCGAGCGCATCGGCCAGGGCAAGGAGAACGCCCGCCAGTACCTCAAGGACAACCCGGCGGTCGCGGCCAAGATCGAGGCCGCGCTGCGCGAGCAGCTCGCGCCCGCGGTGGTGGAGAAGGCCGAGGAAGAAGAAGACGCCAAGGCCTGAGCCGGCACGTGTCCCCGGGCGATCGCCACGACGTGCCGGCGCCGGACGCGCCGGCGGACGAAGGCCGGCGCAGGCGTCGCCGGCCGGAGCCCACGCCAGCCCAGCGTGCGCTGGGCCTGCTGGTCCGGCGTGAGCATTCGCGCAAGGAACTGGCGAACAAGCTGGCCGCGCGTGGCGTCGCGCGGGAAGATGCAGAAGCTGCCGTCGAACGCATGGCGACCGAGGGCTGGCAGGATGACGCCCGCTTCGCCACGAGCCTGGCGCGCATGCGGGCGGGGGGCGGCTACGGGCCGATCCGGATCCGCGCCGAACTGGGCACCCATGGCCTCGACGAGGCCGTGATCGCGCAGGCCTTCGCCGCACTTGCCGAAGCCGGCGAGGACGACTGGCGACGACAGGCCCGGGGCCTCGTTCGCCGGCGCTTCGGCGAGGACTTCGCCGGCGACCTTGCCCGCCGGCGCAAGGCGGCGGACTTCCTCCTGCGCCGCGGCTTCGACGGCGACACGATCCGCAGCGCAAGCCGGGACGACGCGGACTTCGACTGAGCGGCCGGAACCGGCGGCCCGGATGGGCCTGGCAGGGGCGTGCGGGCTGTTAACCTAGGCGGATTGGGTTGTCCGCCCGGCGCCACGTCCACATCTCCGGTGGACACCGTGGTGCCTCGCCGTACCCGCCAGCCTCCAGACCCCAGCCAGCATGCCCACGCCAAGCATCCCGACCACTTCCGACATCCGCCGAGACTTCCTCGAGTTCTTCTCCGCACGGGGCCACACCATCGTGCCGTCCGCACCGCTGGTGCCCGGCAACGACCCGACCCTGCTGTTCACCAACTCGGGCATGGTCCAGTTCAAGGACGTGTTCCTCGGCGCCGAAAAGCGCAGCTACGTGCGCGCGGCCGACGTGCAGCGCTGCCTGCGCGCGGGCGGCAAGCACAACGACCTCGACCAGGTCGGCTACACCGCGCGCCACCACACCTTCTTCGAGATGCTCGGCAACTGGTCGTTCGGCGACTACTTCAAGAAGGACGCCATCGCCTGGGCCTGGGAACTGCTGACGCAGGTCTGGAAGCTGCCCACCGAACGCCTGCTGGTGACCATCTACCAGACCGACGACGAAGCCTTCGACATCTGGCATCGCGACATCGGCCTGCCGCCCGAACGCATCATCCGCATCGGCGACAACAAGGGCGCGCCGTACGCCTCGGACAACTTCTGGCAAATGGCCGACACCGGCCCCTGCGGCCCGTGCACCGAAATCTTCTACGACCACGGCGCGCACATCGCCGGCGGCCCGCCAGGTTCGCCCGACGAGGATGGCGATCGCTTCATCGAGATCTGGAACCTGGTGTTCATGCAGTTCGATCGCCAGCCGGATGGCAGCCTGCAGCCGCTGCCGGCGCCGTGCGTGGACACCGGCATGGGCCTGGAGCGCCTGGCCGCGATCCTGCAGCACGTGCACGGCAACTACGAGATCGATCTGTTCCAGACGTTGATCCGCAGGGCCGCCGAGCTGACCGGCACCGCGGACCTGGAGAACAAGTCGCTGCGCGTGATCGCCGACCACATCCGCGCCTGCAGCTTCCTCATCGTCGACGGCGTGCTGCCGTCCAACGAAGGTCGCGGCTACGTGCTGCGCCGGATCATCCGCCGCGCGCTGCGCCACGGCTGGATGCTGGGCGTGCGCGAACCGTTTTTCCACAAGCTGGTCGCCACCGTCGACGAGCTGATGGGCGAGGCGTACCCGGAGTTGCGACGCGACCGTGAACTGGTCGAGCGCGCGCTCAAGGCCGAGGAGGGGCGTTTCGCCGAAACCCTGGATTCGGGCATGCGCATCTTCGACGAAGTTGCCGCGCGCAGCGGCGGGACGATCCCCGGCGCCGACGCATTCCGCCTCTACGACACCTATGGTTTCCCGGTCGACCTGACCGCCGACATCGCCCGCGAGCGCGGCCTGTCGGTCGACATGCCCGGCTTCGACGCGGCGATGGAGCACCAGCGCGAGACCGCGCGCGCGGCGGGCAAGTTCTCTTCCAGCGCGGGCCTGCCGGCCGACCTGGTCGCGAAGCTGCAACCGACGGAATTTTTGGGTTACGACGCGCTCACCGCGGGCGGCCTGGAAGTGGTCGCGCTGCTGCGCGACGGGCGCCCGGTCGATTCGATCGAGGTCGGTGACGAGGTCGTGGTGTTCCTCGACCGCACCCCGTTCTACGCCGAGTCCGGCGGGCAGGTCGGAGACACGGGCGAGCTGGACGGGCAGGGCGTGCGCTTCACCGTGTCCGACACGCACAAGTACGCCGGCCAGTTCCACGGCCACGTCGGCAAGCTCGCGGCTGGCACGCTGAAGCTCGGCGACCACGTCGTCGCCTCGGTCGACGATGCGCGCCGTGGCGCGACCATCCTCAACCACAGCGCCACCCACCTGCTGCACGCCGCGCTGCGCGCCGTGCTGGGCACGCACGTTACCCAGAAAGGCTCACTGGTCGCCCCCGACCGCCTGCGCTTCGACTTCTCGCACTTCCAGCCGATGACGGCCGCGGAACTGGCCGAGGTCGAGCGCCGCGTCAACGCCGAGATCCGCGCCAACCACGGCGCCGAGGTACGGCACATGGGCATGCAGGAGGCGCTGGACTTCGGCGCGATGGCCCTGTTCGGCGAGAAGTACGGCGAGCGCGTGCGCGTGCTGCGCATGGGCGACACGTCCACCGAGCTGTGCGGCGGCACCCACGTCTCGCGCACTGGCGACATCGGCCTGTTCAAGATCGTGTCCGAGGGCGGCGTCTCGGCCGGCGTGCGCCGGATCGAGGCGGTGACGGGGCAGGGCGCACTCGACCATGTCGCCGCCGAAGAACGGTGGCTGGGCGAGGCCGCGCAGCTGCTGGGCGGCACCACGGCGGAAACGGCCGACAAGCTGCGCACGCTGCTGGACAGGCAGAAAAAACTTGAGCGCGAGCTGGAGTCGTTGAAGGCCAAGGCCGCCAGCGGTGCGACCGCCGATCTCGCCTCGGGCGCGGTCGAGGTCGACGGCATCAAGGTCCTTGCCGCGCGGCTGGAGGGCTTCGACGCCAAGGCGCTGCGCGAGGCCGTCGACCGCCTCAAGCAGCAGCTCGGCGATACCGTGGTGGTGCTGGCCGGCGCCAGCGGCGGCAAGGCCGCGCTGGTGGCCGGCGTCGGCGGCACCGCGTTGAAGCGGGTCAAGGCGGGCGATCTGCTGGCCCATATCGCCGGCCAGATCGGCGGCAAGGGCGGTGGACGCCCGGACCTTGCCCAGGGCGGCGGCGAGGACGGACCTGCCCTCGGGACGGCGCTTGGCGGCGTGGCCGCCTGGGTCGTCTCGCGGCTGCATGAATGACGCCACAAGCCGTGACTTCCGGAGCTTGCCGCTGGCCGTTCGCAGCCCTTAACATCGTTCGTTTCGCAAAACTGTAAACGTTTTTTCGGCAATCGGGCCGAAGGACGTACCGGCCCGCACGCGCGGCCCGGGTTCATGGAGACGGATAAATGTTGATCCTCACCCGCCGCGTCGGCGAAACCTTGATGATCGGAGACTCGGTGACCGTGACCGTGCTCGGCGTCAAGGGCAATCAGGTGCGCATCGGTATCACGGCGCCGAAGGACGTGGCCGTTCATCGAGAGGAAATCTACGAGCGCATCCAGCGCGGCGATGATGCAGAGTCCGGTGCGAAGCCCCCCGCTTCGAAGGAAGATTTGCCGGACCCCGAATGACCCGGTATTCTTCGCGTCCTGTTCCGGCCCGGTGATCGCCGGACCGGCAGGTCCGGAGAGTTGCCCGAGTGGCTGAAGGGGCTCCCCTGCTAAGGGAGTATAGGGTTTATAGCTCTATCGAGGGTTCGAATCCCTCACTCTCCGCCAGTTCCAGACAACACCCGCGGAACCTTTCTCCAGTCCCTGCCTGAACCGCGGGGCATGGGCAAGGCAACGGCCGGCGGAGATTGTCGAGATTGACGGAACCGCCGGTACTCCGGCAAAATTCCGCTTCTGTTTCATGCGCGCCCGTAGCTCAGCTGGATAGAGCACCAGGCTACGAACTTGGGGGTCGGGAGTTCGAATCTCTCCGGGCGCGCCAGTGACGACACGAAAGCCGGCGAAGCGATTCGCCGGCTTTTTTGTGTGCGGGCTTGCCTGTGGTTCCAGGCAACGCCACCATCGGGCCATGTCAGACCTCTCGCATCGGTTCCACGCGTCCGCTCCTCCCTGGCAAGGCATGCGCGACGCATTCGCCGAAGCGGTCGCCATCGATGCTTCCGACCTGGCCGACCTGGCCACGCGGGGAGTGCTTGTCGTGGTCTTCGACCTCGATGGCTGGCGCCGTTTCGGGAGCGGGGCGCTGGCACTGCTCGACGCGACCGAAGCCGCGCGCGCGCAAAGGCAGCGCGATCCGCGCAATCGCGACGCATTGGTGTCGACCTACGCGCTGCACAGGCTGCTGCTGTCGCGGGTGCTCAAGCAGGCCCCGGCGGAGGTAGACATCACGCGCGACGAAAAGGGATGCCCGCGATTGCCGGACGATGCCTGGCATACCAGCCTGAGCCACGCAGCCGGCCGTGCGGTGTTCGCGGTCTCTGCCGCGGGACCGGTGGGAATCGACCTTGAGCCTGTCGACCGCGCGCAGGACATGGATTCGATCCTCGAACGCGTCGTCCATCGCGATGAACGCGGTGCGCTGGACGGCCTTCCCGCCAATGCGCGGGGCCATGCGCTGCTGGACCTTTGGGTGCGCAAGGAAGCGTTGCTGAAGGCGGCCGGCATCGGGCTCGAATGCGAGATGGAGATGTTCACCGCGCCCATGGGCGTGCCCTTGCCGTTGCCGGGCGAACGTTTTGCCGGGCGCGAAGCGTCGCTGCACATGGTCGATGCAGGCCCGGACTGGGCCTGCGCGGCTGCCTGTCCTCCCGGCACGCCGATCGTTCGCGTGCTCGCCAAGGAGCCTCGCGCGGCGTCCTGACTGGCCTGCAAACCCTGTGGAATCCGTAATCCAGAAGTAGGTCAACACGACTGGGGAGCGGTCCAGGCAATGACGGCAGGCGGGACTTATCGGGAATCCGTGCTGGCGGATGCGCCGGAGTCGATCGAGATCCCCGTGGACGCGATGCGGACGGGGCTGGCTACGGAATACGCGTACGTCGATGCCATCCTCGATGCGCACACCGCAGGCAAGGTGCGTGCGCTGGCGTCGATGCACGATGTGGACGCGTCCACGGTCCTGCTGGCCACGTGGCTGGTGCTCGTGCGGCGCCTGTCCGGGCAGTCGGAGCTGACGATGTTGCACGCAGGCAGTGCGGGGCCTGCGCTGCCGTTGCGCTTCGAGCTGCCAGACGAACTCGACGCCGCCGGTTGCGTGCGCCTGGCTGCAATCGCAGTGCAGGTAGCCCGCGCGAACGCCAGTGAATCCGCCGCGGCAGCCGATCGTCGCTGGCAGGTTTCATTCGCCGATCGAGAACCGGCGGATACGACGGCGCAGGGCAGCGAGCTGGCGATGCAGGTCGTGGAGGCCGGCAATGGCCACGACGTGCGGCTGGCCTACGATCGCGCTCTGTTCCAGCCTGATACCGCGCATCGCTACCTCGATTGCTGGTGCGCCCTGCTGCAGTCGATGCTCGCCGACGACGGCGCGGACATCCTGCGCATGCCGATGCTCGACGCAGACGAGCGCAGGCAGGTGTTGGAGGAATTCAATGACACAACCGTGGCGTATCCGCGAGATGCCTGCCTGCACGCGCTGATCGAGGCGCAGGTCGCGCGCACGCCCGATGCGATCGCGGTTGCCGCCGAAGACCGCAGCCTCACCTTCGCCGAACTCAACGCCGCGGCCAACCGGCTTGCGCACCACCTGCGTAGCCTGGGAGTGCGTCCGGACGACCGGGTCGGCATCTGCATCGAGCGCGGCTGGCGGATGGTGGTGGGCCTGCTCGCCATCCTAAAATCCGGCGGCGCCTACGTGCCGATGGATCCGTCGTATCCGCCCGACCGCCTGGCACACATGCTCGACGACAGCGCGCCGAAGGTGTTGCTGACCGAACGCAAGCTGCGGCCCCTGCTCGGGGAACTGCAGGCCACGTGCGCGCTGCTGGACCTGGACGATCCGGCGCCCGCATGGGAGGCGCGGCCCGATTCGAATCCCGATCCGGACGAGGTCGGCCTCACTGCGAGCCACCTCGCCTACATGATCTACACCTCCGGCTCGACCGGCCTGCCGAAGGGCGCGATGAACGAGCATCGCGGCATCGTCAACCGGCTGCTGTGGATGCAGGACGAGTACCGGATCGACGCCGGCGACGCGGTGTTGCAGAAAACGCCCTTCAGCTTCGACGTTTCGGTGTGGGAATTCTTCTGGCCACTGCTCACCGGCGCCAGGCTGGTGATGGCCAGGCCGGAGGGCCACAAGGATCCAGCCTACCTCGCCGCGCTGGTGCGCGAGCAGCGGATCACGACGATGCATTTCGTGCCGTCGATGCTGCATGCCTTCCTGGAGGAGCGCAGCGCGGTGGGATGCGCGTCCATCCTGCGGCGCGTGATGTGCAGCGGCGAGGCGCTGCCTGCATCGGCGGTCGCGCGCTTCCATGAGCTGCTGCCCGGCGTCGAGCTGCACAACCTTTATGGCCCGACTGAAGCCGCGGTCGACGTTACTGCGTGGCGCTGTGAACCTGGTGCGGACAGGATCAGTGTCCCGATCGGCCGGCCGGTCGCCAACACGCGCATGTACGTGCTCGACGCACATCGCGAACCCGTGCCCCGCGGCGTCACCGGCGAGCTTTACATCGGCGGCGTCCAGGTTGGCCGCGGATACCTCAATCGCGACGAACTCACTGCCGAACGGTTCCTTCCAGACCCGTTCTCCGATGAGGCCGGCGCGCGCATGTACCGCACCGGCGACCTCGGCCGCTGGCGGTCGGACGGCAGCATCGAGTATCTCGGCCGCAACGACTTCCAGGTCAAGATCCGCGGCTTCCGTATCGAGCTGGGCGAGATCGAGGCGCGCCTGCTCGAACACGAAGGCGTCGGCGCGGCGGTGGTGCTGGCGCGCCCGGACCGCACCGGTGACCTGCAGATCGGCGCCTACTATGTGCCAGCCGCCGGCCACGGCGCGGTGAGCGTGGAGGCGTTCCGCGCACACTTGGGTAGCCGCTTGCCGGAACACATGATCCCCGCGTGGTTCATGCGACTGGATGCGTTGCCGGTCACGCCAAACGGCAAGCTGGACCGGCGCGCCCTGCCCGAACCCGGCAACGCGCGGCCGGAGCTGGCCACGCACTACGAGCCGCCAGCCAACGAGGTCGAGCGCCAGGTGTCGGCGGCATTCACCGCGATCCTCGGCGTGGATGGCGTCGGCCGCAACGACAACTTCTTCGACCTGGGCGGCAACTCGCTGCTGGCCATGCGCCTGCTCGAGCACGTGCGGCGGCACGTCGCGGTCGGCGGCGACGGCGGGGAAACGATCGCCGTGCCGGCCACGGTGTTCTTCGGGCATCCCACTCCGGCAGGGCTGGCGTCGGCGCTGCAAGGCCAGGGTGGCGGCGCTCTGGACCGGCTGCGGATCGGCCGCGGCCGCAGCGCCGAAGGCGTGCGCGAGCCGGTCGCGATCGTCGCCATGGCCGGGCGCTTCCCGGGCGCGAACGACGTCGAGGCGTTCTGGCAGAACCTGCTGGACGGCCGCGACACCGTCACCCGGTTCTCGCCGGAGCAGCTCGATCCCGCGATTCCCGCCAGCGAGCGCGACGACCCGGACTACGTCGCCGCGCGTGGCGTCATCGACGGGCTGGACCAGTTCGACGCGGCGTTCTTCGGCATCAGCCCACGCGAAGCCGAGCTGATGGATCCGCAGCAGCGCATCTTCCTGGAACTGTGCTGGGAGTGCCTGGAGCGCGGCGGTTACGTGCCCGACGCCACGCCCGGGCCGGTGGGCGTGTTCGCCGGCATGAACAACGCCACCTATTTCCAGCACCACATCGCGCATCGCCCCGACCTGATCGAAAAGCTCGGCGCGTTCCAGGTGATGGTCAACAACGAGAAGGACTTCATCGCCACGCGCGTGGCGCACAAGCTCAACCTCACCGGCCCGGCGATCAGCACGCACACGGCATGCTCGACTTCGCTGGTCGCGATCTGCCAGGCGGTGGACAGCCTGCGTGCCGGGCAGTGTGACATGGCACTGGCGGGCGCGGCATCGGCCACCTGTCCGCCGAACAGCGGCTACCGCTACATCGAGGGGGCGATGTTGTCGCCCGACGGCCACACCCGCGCGTTCGACAAGGATGCGCAGGGCACGGTGTTCGGGGACGGAGCGGCGGTGGTGCTGCTCAAGCGCCTGTCCGATGCGCTGGCCGATGGCGACACGATCCACGCGCTCATCCGTGGCGCGGCGATCAACAACGACGGCGGCTTGAAGGCCAGCTTCACCGCGCCGAGCAGCGACGGGCAGGCCGCGGTGATCACGATGGCGCACGCCGACGCCGGCGTGTCGCCGCGCGAGATCGGCTACGTCGAGGCACACGGCACGGCCACGCCGCTGGGCGACCCGATCGAGATCGAGGGCCTCACCAAGGCGTTCCGTCAGGGCACCGACGACAACGGCTTCTGCCGCGTGGGCTCGGTCAAGAGCAACGTCGGCCATCTTGTCATCGCCGCCGGGGCTGCCGGCGTCATCAAGACCGCCTGCGCGCTGCGCGAGGAGCGCATCCCGGGCACGGTGCATTTCACGGTGCCCAATCCGGCGATCGATTTCGGCGCCACGCCGTTCGTCGTCAACGGCGAAGCCAGCGATTGGAAGCGCTTGCCCGATGCCACACGGCTGGCTGGCGTCAGCTCGTTTGGCGTGGGAGGCACGAACGCGCACGTGGTGATGCAGGAAGCGCCGCCCGCGGACGAGCCGGAAACCGGCGAGGGCCCGCAGGTGCTGGTGCTGTCCGCGCGCACGCCGGTCGCGCTGGGCCACATGGCGCAGCGCATGGCCGACCACCTCGACACGCATGCCGATGCGAACCTCGCCGACGTGGCGTGGACGCTGGCGATCGGGCGCAAGGCGTTCCCGCACCGCATCGCGGTGGCCGCGCGTGATGCCGGCCATGCCGCCGAACAGCTTCGCAGCGCGGAAACGGCCGCCGCGATCGCACGCGGGCGCCCGGCGCATGCCGGCGACGCGGTGTTCCTGTTCCCGGGACAGGGCTCGCAGTACGCCGGGATGGGGCGTGCGCTGCACGCGGCCGAGCCGCGCTTCCGCGAAGCATTCGACGCCTGCGTCGAAGGCCTGCGCGGGGAACTGGGGTTCGACCTGCGCGACGTGGTGTTCGGCGACGATGCCGACGCGCTGCTGCCGACATCGGTGATGCAGCCGGCGATCTTCTCCATCGAGTACTCGTTGGCGCGCCTGTGGATGAGCCTGGGTGTCACGCCGGTGGCGATGCTCGGCCATAGCATCGGCGAGTTCCCCGCCGCGACGCTGGCCGGCGTGTTCTCGCTGGAGGATGCGCTGAAGTTGGTGGCGCGCCGCGGCCGCCTGATGCAGGCCCGGCCGGCCGGCAGCATGCTCTCGGTGCGCCTGCCCGCCGACGCGCTGCTGGCGCGGTTGCCTGCGGAACTGTCGCTGGCAGCGGAGAACGCGCCCGGTGCGTGCGTGGTGTCCGGGCCGGCGGCAGCGGTATCGGCGTTCCAGTCGGTGCTCGAAGGCGAGGACATCGCCTGCCGCGCGTTGCACACTTCGCACGCGTTCCACTCGGCGATGATGGACCCGGTGGTTGAGCAGTTCCGCGCCGAAGTCGCCGCGGTCGAGCGCCATGCGCCGCAGCTGCCGGTGCTGTCCACCGCCACCGCGCAGTGGCTCGACGCCGAAACCGCGACATCCCCGGATTACTGGGCGCGGCACCTGCGCCAGCCCGTGCGCTTCTCGGCCGCCTTGCTGCAGGCGCTGGACCTGCCCGCGCGCGTGCTGCTCGAAGTCGGCAGCCGCACCACGCTGGCCGCCCTGTCGCGCCAGCATCCGCAGCTGGCGAAGGCCGGGAAGGCGGCGGTGTCGTCGCTCGCGGCCGACGCCGAAGGCGAGCTGATCGAGTTCCGCCGCGCCGCAGGGCAACTGTGGATGCACGGCGTGGCGATCGACCTGCCGAGCCTGGATCGTCGCCAGCGCCGCCGCAGGGTGTGCCTGCCGACCTACGCTTTCGAGCGCCAGCGCTACTGGATCGAAGCCTCGCCGGCGCCGTCGGCCACCGTGCTGCCGCACCCGGCCAGCAATGCCGATGCCGTGGAGCGGGGCGGGCTGCACCTGGTCGAGAACCTGTCGTCCGCCGCGACGCACGCCGCCGGCCAGAGTAGCGGGGAGCGCCTGGTCGCGCGCCTGCGCGCCCTCTTCGAGGATGCCGCCGGGCTGGAAGTGCCGGACCCGGACCTGAACTTCATCGAGGCCGGTCTCGACAGCCTGATGCTGACCCAGATCGCGCTGCAGCTGCAGAAGGCCTTCGGCGTCAAGGTGACGTTCCGCCAGCTGATGGGCGAGTGCTCGTCGCTGGGAGCGCTGGCCGCGATGCTGGCGCCGCAGCTGCCGGACGAGCCGGTGGTCGAGGTTGCCGCGGCGAAGGCGGCTTCCGTACCGCCGCAGCCGGAACCCGCGGCAACGGCGCGGTCGAGTGCGGTGCCCTCCGCGGTCGGCAGCGACAGTGCTGGAATGCGCACGCTGGTCGACCAGCAGTTGCAGGTCATGTCGCAGCAGCTGGCGCTGCTTGCCAAGACCGATGCGGTCGATGCGGAAACGCTGCGCGAGGTGGTCCGCAGGCAGCACGAACTGATGTCCCGGCAGCTGGCTCTGGCTTCTGGAGGCGACCCGAACGCTCTGCCCGAAATTGCCGCGCTGCCGCCCGCCGCGCTGGCAGCCGACACTCCCGGCGATTCCGGCGATTCCGGTGAAGGCATCGCCGTCGCACTGATGGACGCGGACCAGCCGGTCGTTCCGGGCGCCCGCCTCGGACGCACGCCGGAAGGCGAGCCGGCCTGGTACCTGTCCGACCCGCAGCGCCCGGGGGGCTACATGAAGGTGGCGGGATGACGCGCGCTGTGCTGGAGTCGGAAGTTCCGATGGAACTGGTGGACTACGATCCCTTCGCCGGCGGCGAACTGGCGCGCGTCGTCGCCAGCACCGAGCCGCAGCGGGAGATCTGGCTCGCCGACCAGCTCGGAAGCGATGCGTCGCTGTCGTTCAATCTTTCGGTTTCGCTGCGCCTGAACGGCAGCCTGGACCGTGATGCGCTGGCGCGCGCGCTGCAGTCGCTGGTGGACCGGCACGAATCGCTGCGCGCATCGTTCGATCCGCAGGGGGAGCGGCTGTGCATCCGCAAGCCGCTTCCGTTCGCCCTCGTCGTCGCCGATCTGTCCACGCTGGAAGGCGACACGCAGCGCGAGGCGATCGATGCGCGCGTGCGCCATTCGGTCGATACGCCGTTCGACGTGACCAGCGACCTGTTGTTCCGTGCCGAACTGCTGCGGCTGTCGCCGGTCGAACACCAGCTCGTGCTCAGCGCGCACCACGCTGCCTGCGACGGCTGGTCGTGGTGGGTGGTCGTGCGCGAGTTGGGCGCGCTCTACGCGCAACACGCGGGGTCGCCTGCGCAGCCGCTGCCGCCTGCCGACGCCTACAGCGCGTATGCGATGGCCGAGGCGCAGGCCGATCCCCGACGCCAGCAGGAGGACGAGGCGTTCTGGCTGGCGCGCTTTGCCGACGAAGTCCCGGTGCTGGACCTGCCCACCGACCGTCCGCGGCCGACCCGGCGCAGCTTCGCCTCGGCGCGCGTGGACCACGTGCTGGACGCCGACCTCACCGCCTCGCTGCGGCGGCTGGGCGCGCGGCGCGGGGCGAGCCTGTTTGCGACCCTGCTCGCCGGTTTCTCGACCCTGCTGGGCAGGCTCGCGGGGCAGGACAGCGTGGTGGTCGGCATCCCGGCGGCGGGCCAGGCGGCCGGCGGCCACGCCACGCTGGTCGGCCACTGCGTCAACACATTGCCGTTGCGCTTCCACCTGGATCCGGAGTCCGGCTTCGGCGCGTCGATCGATGCCGCGCAGGATGTCCTGCTGGACGCGCTCGAACACCAGCGCTACACCTTCGGCACGCTGCTGAAGAAGCTGCCGATCACCCGCGACCCCGGCCGCATGCCGCTGGTCAGCGTGATGTTCAACATCGACCAGGCGCTGGAGAACGAGGCGCAGGCCTTCCCAGGGCTGGAGCTGGAATTCTTCGACAACCCGCGCAGCCACGACACCTTCGAACTGTTCATCAACGCAGCCCAGGTGCAAGGCGCGCTGCGGCTGGAATGCCAGTACAACCGCGAGCTGTTCGACGAGGCCACGGTGCGGCGGTGGCTGGCGGCCTATCAGAGCCTGTTGCGCGCGGCCGTCGAGGACGTGGAGCAACTGGTGGCGAAACTGCCTCTGGTGCGCGATGAAGCGTTCTCCGAGCTGCTTGCGCTGCAGCCGGCGCCGGTGCCGTTCGATCGCGACTGCCGGATGCACGAGTACTTCGAGCGGCAGTGCGACCTGACGCCGGAATCGGTCGCCGTGCGCGCCGGTGGCGTCGTGCTCACCTACGCGCAGCTCGAAGCGCGCGCCAACCGCATCGCGCGGCTGCTGCGTGCCGGCGGTGCGCGTCGCGGCACGCTGGTCGGGCTGGCCGTCGACCGCGACGCGGACATGCTGGCGGCGCTGCTGGGCATCCTCAAGACCGGCGCCGGCTACGTGCCGCTGGACCCTGGCTTTCCGGCCGAACGGCTGGCTTACATGGCCGACGACGCAGGGCTTGCCGCACTGGTGACGCAGCGTCGCCACCGCGGCCGGGTCGACCTCGCCGGGCGGCCGGTGTTGGTACTCGACGAACTGGAGCAGGCACTGGCCGCGCAGCCGGCCATGCGCATCGGCCGCGACGTGGACGGCGCGCTGCCTGAATCGGTCGCCTACGTCATCTACACCTCCGGCTCCACCGGCCGGCCCAAGGGCGTGCAGGTGCCGCATGGCGCGGTGTCGAACTTCCTCGTCGGCATGCAGGCCGAACCGGGCATCACGGCCGCCGATCGCCTGCTGGCGGTGACCACGCTCTCGTTCGACATTGCCGTGCTGGAGCTGTTGCTGCCGCTGAGCGTAGGGGCCCAGGTCGTGGTTGCCGACCGCGACACCGCCAGCGACGCGGACGCGCTGTCCGCGTGCCTGCGCGAAACCGGCGCCACGATGATGCAGGCTACGCCGGCGACCTGGCACCTGCTGCTCGAGGCGGGCTGGCAGGGCGGGGCGGGCTTCTCCGCGCTGTGCGGCGGCGAACCGATGGCGCCGGACCTGGCGCAACAGCTGCTGGCGCGCTGCGGCGCGCTGTGGAACCTCTACGGTCCCACCGAAACGACGGTCTGGTCCACCTGCACGCGCATCCTGCCCGGGCGCGATGGCGCACCGGACATCCACATCGGCCGCCCGATCGCGAATACCCAGGTCTGGATCCTCGACGAGCGCGGCGAACTTTGTCCGCGCGGCGTTCCCGGCGAGATCTGCATCGGTGGAGAGGGCGTCACCCTCGGTTACCTCGACCGCCCGGAACTCACCGCCGAGCGCTTCATCGCTGACCGCTACGACCCGGCCGCGCGCCAGGGCGCGCGCGTGTACCGCACCGGCGACCGTGGCCGCTGGCGTGCGGATGGCCAGCTCGAGCACCACGGTCGCCTGGACTTCCAGGTCAAGGTGCGCGGCCATCGCATCGAACTGGGCGAGATCGAAGCCAACCTCGCCGCGCATCCGGCGGTCGCGCGCGTGGTGGCGATGGCGCGCGAGGATCGCCCCGGCGACGTGCGCCTGGTGGCCTACGTCGTGCTGAATCCCGGCCACGCGCTGGACGAAGCCGCGATGTCCGTGCATCTGCGCGACCGGTTGCCCGACTACATGGTGCCGCAGCACCTGGTGCCGTTGCCGGCGATCCCGCTGCTGCCCAACGGCAAGGTCGACCGCAAGGCATTGCCGGCGCCGCAGTCCGCCGCCCCGGCCGTGCAGGGGCGCCGCGCACCCCGCGGCGAGACCGAACAGCGCATCGCCGCGCTGATGGCCGAGGTGCTGGGCGTACAGGAGGTCAGTGCCGAGGATGACTTCTTCGCGAACGGCGGACACTCGCTGCTTGCGGCGCGGCTGGTGTCGCGGCTGTCGGCGACATTCGCCACCGCGGTACCGCTGCGGGTGCTGTTCGAAGAGCCAACGGTGGCGTCACTGGCACGCCGGCTCGACGGTTCGAAAGTCGCAACGCCCGCGCCTGCCGTGGCGGTGCCGGCGCTGCCGGATCCGCGGACTGGCCAGCTGTCGACGATGCAGCAGCGGCTCTGGATGCTGGACCACATGCATCCCGGGTACACCGGCTACAACATCCAGTCGGCGCACCGCCTGCGTGGCACGCTGGACCCGCCGACGCTGGAAGCCGCGTTCGCCGAAGTCGTGCGCCGCCAGCCGATGCTGCGCATGTTCATTGATGCGGAAGGCGACGGGGCGGTGCAGCGGGTGCTGGACGACGTGGCACCAGCGCTCCCGGTCGAGGACCTGTCGGGCCTGCCCGCGGATGAGCGCGAAGCTGTCGCGATGCGGCGCATGGATGAGCTCACCGCGGAACCCATTCCGCTCGACCAGGCACCGCTGTACCGCGTTCGCCTGTTCCGGCTGTCCGCGGAGGAGCATGTGCTCTTCCTCATGGTGCACCACGTGGCCTGGGACGGAATGTCGATCGACCTGTTCTGCAGCGAGATGGCGACGCTGTACGACGCCCGTTGCTCCGGGAGGCAGGCTTCGTTGCCGGAGCCGGAGCGCAGCTATGTCGAGTTCGCCGATTGGAACGTCCGGCAGGCAGGGGAAGCGGCACTGGACGCGCAGGTCGCACACTGGAAGGCGCACCTGGACGGCCACGCAGAGCCGCTGCAGCTGCCGGAGGATTTCCCGCGCCCCGCGCAGGCGACCGGTCGCGGTGGCGCACAGCTGCTGCGCGTGGATGCGGCGTCGACATCGGCGCTGCGAGCACTCGGCGTGGACGCCGACGCCACGCTGTTCATGACCCTGCTGGCGGCCTGGTACGTGCTGCTGCACCGGGTCACCGGCCAACGCGACCTAGTGGTCGGCCTGCCGGTGCGCAACGTGCCCGAGGGCCTGGACGGGGTGATGGGCTACTTCGTCAACGTCCTGCCGCTGCGCATGCAGCTCGATCCGTCCGTGCCGTTCTCGACGCTGGTGTCTCAGGTACGCGCGGCGGTGCTGGACTGCTTCTCGCACCCGGACGTGCCACTGGACCGGCTGGTGCGCGAGCTCGGGCTGCCGCGCGACGCGAGCCGCTCACCGGTCTACCAGGCGATGTTCTCCTACCAGGACATCCGCGAGCGCCGCGGCCAGTGGGGCGACCTGCGCTACGAACACGTGATGCTGCCGCACCACACCGCCAACCAGGACATCGCGCTGTGGTGTTTCGAGGACCACGATGGGCTGGAGGCCGACCTCAACTACAGCGCGGACATCATGTCCGCCGAATCCGGCGCGCAGATGCGGAACTGCTTCCTTGCGCTCCTCGAAGCGCTGCGCAGGGAGCCTTCGATCGCGATCGGCGATGCCAACCTGCTTGGCGGCGAGGACCGTGCGTTGCTTGCGGAATGGAACTCCACCGATGCCGCATGGCCGCCGCAACGCACGCTGACGTCGTTGCTGCAGGCGCAGGCGACCGCCTCGCCGGACAGGGTGGCGCTCCGGTTCGAGAACAGCATCCTCACCTACGCGCGGCTGCATGCGCGTGCAGACAGCATCGCCAATGCACTGCGCGCGCGCGGCGTGCGTGCCGGCGACCTCGTCGGCGTCTGCCTGGACCGGCACCTGGACATGGTGGCCGGCCTGCTGGCCGTGCTCAAGGCCGGGGCGGGTTACGTACCGCTGGACCCCGCGTACCCGGGCGAGCGCCTGCGCTTCATGGCCGACGACGCGGGCCTGGCGCTGGTGCTGTCCGAAGGCGACCTGGCGCAGCCGCTGGAATGGCCACGCGAACGGCAGCTGCTGCTGGATGCCGATGCGGACGAGATCGAGCGCGCGGAGGCGATCGCACTGGATGCCTCCGAGGCGGCGGTCATCGAATCGTCAGTCGCCTACGTCATCTACACGTCCGGCTCGACCGGCAAGCCCAAGGGCGTACAGGTGCCGCACGGCGCGGCGGTCAACTTCCTGGAAAGCATGCGCCATGCGCCGGGATTGGGGTCGGAAGACAAGCTGCTGGCGGTGACCACCACGTCGTTCGACATTTCGGTGCTGGAACTGTTCCTGCCGCTGGCCATCGGCGCGCAGGTCGTCCTCGCCAGCCGCGAAACGGCAATGGATGGCGAAGCGATCGCGGCGGTGATCGAACGCGACCGGGTCGACGTGATGCAGGCGACCCCGTCCACCTGGCACATGCTGCTGGACGCCGGTTGGCGGCCGCGTCATCCCTTCAAGGCGCTGTGCGGCGGCGAGGCGCTGTCGCCGGAGCTGGCCACGCGGCTGCTCGACCGCGGAGTGGAGCTGTGGAACATGTACGGCCCGACGGAAACCACCGTCTGGTCGACCTGCGCCCGGGTCGAGCGGTCCGCGCCGGGCGCCGTGCCGGACATCCACGTCGGCCGCCCGATCGCGAACACCACGGTCTGGGTGCTGGACGAGCGCGGACAACCCTGCCCGCCCGGCGTTCCCGGGGAGATCTGCATCGGCGGCGCGGGCGTGGCCCTGGGCTACCTGGGGCGGCCGGAGCTGACCGCCGAGAAGTTCTTCCCCGACCGCATCTCGCCGTGCGATTACGGAACCGGCCTGCCGCCGCGCCTGTATCGGACCGGCGACCGCGGGCGCTGGCGGCGCGACGGCGTCATCGAGCACCAGGGACGCATCGACTTCCAGGTCAAGGTACGCGGCCACCGCATCGAGCTGGGCGAGATCGAATCCCGACTCGAGGCCGACGGGTCAGTGGCGCGTGCGGTGGCGACTACGCGCGAGGACCATCCGGGCGACGTGCGGCTGGTCGGCTACGTCGTCGCCGCGCCCGGCATGGCCGTCGACGAGAAGGTGCTGTTCGAGGCGCTGCGCTCGGCGCTGCCGCCTTACATGGTGCCGCAGCACCTGGTCGTGCTCGACGCGTTCCCGCTGCTGCCCAACGGCAAGGTCGACCGCAAGCGCCTGCCCGCACCGATGGTGCGCAGGCAGGAGGCGTCCGTGCTCGAGGGGCAATCCGCTGCGGTCCGCTACCTGGCCGACGTCTGGTCGGCTGCGCTGGGCGTCGATGCCGCGCCCGGCGACAACTTCTTCGACATCGGCGGGCATTCCATGCTCGCGGTGAAGATGGCCAACCGGGTGCAGCGCGAAACGGGAGTGCGGTTGAACCTGCTGATGCTGGCTTCGTCGACGCTGGCGCAGATCGCCGAAGCGCTGCCGCAGGACGTGGGGGCGGCTCCGGTGACGGAGGGCAATGCGCCATTACGCATGGACGGCGTGCCGAAACAGGGTGAAGGTGCGGTGCCGACGGGAGGGACCTCCGAAGCAGGCGCTCCGGTACTCGAACCGTTCCACTTCGGCCCGCCGGACCGGCGGCTGTTCGGGCTGTACCACGCTCCCCGCGGCCAGGTGCGCGCATGCGTGCTGATGTGCCCGCCGCTGCTGCACGAACAGATGCGCAGCTACCGGTTCTTCGCCGGCATCGCCGACCAGCTGGCTGCGTCGGGACTGGCTTGCCTGCGCTTCGATTACTTCGGCACCTGGGATTCCGGCGGAGCCAGCGAGGATTTCCATCCGGCGCAGGCCAGGTCCGACATGGCGCTCGCGGCCGCGGCCCTGCGCGAGCGCGCCGGCGACGTGCCGCTGGTGCTGATGGGCATCCGCGCGTCGGCGATGCTTGCCCGCGCAGAAGCGGAAAGGCTGGGTGCCTCGGCGCTGTGGCTGTGGCAGCCGGTACTCGATGCCGCCGCGTACCTGCGCGAGCTGGACGCATTCGATGCCGTCGAACGTCGGTCTTCCACGCGCTATCCGTTCGCGCGCAAGGGCCCGTCCGCTGATCCTGGCGAGCTGATGGGATTCAAGTTGGCATCGACGTTCCGCGAGGAGTTGCTTGCCCTGGACATGCATGCGCCCGTCCCGGAAACGCCGGTCCTGGTGATGGGGGCGGCCACCGACAACATCGCGGGCGACGTCCGCCGGATCGATCTGCCCGATGCGCTTGCCGCCTGGACCGGCCAGTTGGAGCTCGACGGACTGATCCCGCTGCGCTCGGCGGCCGGCGCGATCGAGGCACTCGTGGCCGAATCACGGAGGTGGGGCTGAGATGGAAGAAGTACTCACGTTCGGCGAAGGCGGCTTCGGCATCCTGACCCCGGCGCGGTCGCCTGCGCGCGGTGCGGTCGTGGTGCTGTTCAACGCCGGCCTGATCCACCGGCCGGGGCCGCTGCGCCTGCATGTGGACCTCGCGCGCCGGCTGGCGGCATCGGGCTTCGACGTGTTCCGCTTCGACCTGCCCGGCATCGGTGACGCCGGGATGAAGGGCGCGGCCCAGGCAAGGGCGGTGCAGGCGCTCGACGCGCTGGCGGTGCGGACCGGTGCCAGGGCATTCCTGGTCGGTGGGATCTGCAGTGCGGCCGACCTGGCCTGGCGCATGGCGACGCTGGACGAACGGGTCCGCGGCCTGGTCCTGGTCGACCCGATGGCGGTCAGGGGTGGGTGGTACCGCTTCGGTCGGCTGAAGATGTTCCTGGGTACGCCGCTGCGCGAGCTGCTCGGGAAGCTGGGCCGGCGGCTGCGCCGCATGGCGCCCGGTGCGGAGCATGTGCCTTCGGTCGAGGACTACCGGGAGTGGCCGTCGCCAGCCGAATTCCGCGCGCGGCTGGCGGAAGCGCTGGGCCGCGGCGTGCGCGTGCTCGGGCTTTACACCGGTGGGGTGTCCGACTACCTGCTGCACCCGCGGCAGATCGATGCCACCTTCGGCGCGCTGCGGGTGCACGCGGGGCTGCGCCTGGAGTTCCATCCCGAACTGGACCACATCCTGTTCGCGGCGCGGGATCGTTGCCGGGTGGTCGAGGCGATCGCGGGCTGGGCAGACGGAGCAGTTCCGGCAGCAGGGGCTGAGACGAGGCCGGGCCTTCCACCCGGAGGACGGATCGGATCGGGAATGCATGCCGCCGTGGCCGCTGCCGCCCGCTCGCCGCGTATCCATTACCAGGCCGGCGCGTAGTTGCCGGCGGACAATCCCACGCAGGATGCGTGACCGATCTACAGATGGCGACAGGGGGCGGGGCAGGAACACTTCCCGGATTCATGTCGTCTGGAGCGATGGACATGATTTCGGCATTCTCCGGCCGGGCCGACCGCACGGTTCGCCTGCTCTGGTTCCTCGAACTCCTGGCGATGCTGCTGGCGGTCACGGCTGCAGTCTGGTTGCGGTTCATGGACGATCCCGTGAGTCGCGGCATGTTCGTGGAAAGCGCGCCGGTGCGTACGCTGTTGGTGGCGGCCTTCGTCACCGGCGCGATGGCCGCCTTCGGTCTGTACCAGCCACACGTCCGCCACAATCGCGTCGACCTGGTGCTGCGCATCGCACTGGCATTTGCGTTCGGCGGCGTCGCGCTGCTGGTGCTGTACTACGCCGTGCCGCAGACCTACATCGGCCGGGGCGTGCTGGTGATCGCGCTGGCGATTGGCTTCATCGCCATCTGCACGCTGCGATTGGTCGTCTACGGGCTGTTCGGCGTAGAGGCTTTCAAGCGCCGAATCCTCATCCTCGGCGCCGGCAAGGCCGCGGACCTGATCAACAGCCGCCTGCGCCGGCGCAGCGACCGCAAGGCGTTTGCCATCATCGGCTTCCTGCCCATTCCGGGCCAAGAGGAAGTGGTCGCCGAAGATCTGCTGGTGCGGTCAACCGATCCCCTGCACGAGATCGCGCAGCGCCTCAATGCCGACGAGATCGTGGTGGCGCCCGACGAGCGTCGTGGCGGCCTGCCGATGGAGCAGATCCTGCGCTGCGCGCAGCACGGCATCTCGGTGGTCGACCTGACCATGTTCTTCGAGCGGGAGGCGGGGCTGATCAAGCTCGAGGTCGCCGATCCTTCGTCGCTGGTGTTCTCCGGCGGATTCGACCACTCTTTCCCGCGGCGCTTGAGCAAGCGTGCCTTCGACATCGCAGCCGCTCTGGTCTTGCTGCTGCTGGCGTGGCCGGTGATGCTGGTGGTCGCGGCCTGCGTGTGGCTGGAGTCGGGTGCGCCGATCCTCTATCGGCAGGTGCGCGTGGGCGAGGACGGGCGCACCTTCAGCCTGGCGAAGTTCCGCAGCATGCGGACCGACGCAGAAAAGAACGGCGTCGCGGTCTGGGCCAGCACCAACGACGACCGCACGACACGCGTCGGGCGCTTCATCCGCGCGACACGGCTGGACGAGCTGCCGCAGCTGTTCAACGTCCTTGCCGGCGACATGAGCTTCGTCGGCCCGAGGCCGGAGCGGCCGCAGTTCGTGGACCAGCTCAACCAGGAGATCCGCTACTACAGCGTGCGCCATTCCGTGAAGCCCGGGCTGACCGGCTGGGCGCAGCTGCGCTATCCGTACGGGGCCTCGGTGCAGGATGCGCGGGAGAAGCTGAAGTTCGACCTGTTCTACGTCAAGAACCACGGCCTGATCTTCGACTTCATGATCCTGCTGCAGACCGTCGAGGTAGTGCTGTTCCGGCGCGGGGCCCGATGAGTGCCCGCGCGGGCGTTCATTGCCCGGCAGGGCTGTGCGGCGTGCGCGTCCGCAACCTGTACAACGGTGAGCTGTGCCATTCGACGAGGCGGCCATCCTCGAACCGCAGCCACGATGGGCCGTACTCCCAGACATCGCCACTGACGCGCGACGGAGGGCCCTGGATCGACAGGACCGTATCGGCATCCATGCCGGCCAGGACATAGGCGTGGCCGCCGTGGTTTGCCGTGTCGGCGTGCGCGGCCGATGGACGCGTGCCGCTGGCCGCCGATGAACCTGGCGTCGACTCCTTTCCGGGAAAGGCCGAGAGCACCAGATAACCGATCAGGCAGGCGAGCCCAAGCAGCAGCCACCAGTGACTGGCGGGGATCGGAGATGTTTCAGGAGCCGTGCCACGCTTGCGCGGAAACGCGCGCGACGACGCCATCCCCCGCGAAGCCGGGACAGTGGGGGTTTCAACAACCACGCTGCCTGGCAGGCGGCCATGCTGTTCGTGGAAATGGATCGCATCCTTGTACAGCGGGATCAGTCTGGCGAGCTGAATGCTTTGCTTGTCGTCCCGGGACTTGGGCGAATGCCTGTCCGGATGCAGTTCCGCGACACGTTTCCGATAGGCATGCTTCAGTTCCTCGAGTGAGCAACCGGGCTCGAGGCCGAGCAGCGAATACAGTTGCGAGAAGTCCAGCCCCATGATCCGACTCTGCCATCGCCGTGGGCGCCGCGACCAGGGCCGTGGCGACGCGAACATCCTACCAGCCGAGATTGCCGCCATGGCAGGCCGGGCCCGATGGTGGCAGGGATGCATTGGCGAGCGCGCGTTTGTCTGGAATTCGAGCGCCTGTACACTGCGGAAGTCGCCCGGATGGCCTGCAATCCGGCTGGGCTCACCATCGCCGTGGACCCCAGGAGCATGGCGGGGGAGAGGCGACAGGCGCGCTGGGGGCTGGCGGATGGGGATGCATGATGGGACAGCATGATGGCGGTCGGGGCGTGGAGCACCGAACCCCGCTGTATGCAAGTACATCCGAATCTTCAGTTCCCTTGCGGGTCGTGCTCGTAACGCCCGTTCGTGTGCCCCAATGGCTGTCCGTGTTCGTGTCGGAGTCGCTTGCAAGCAGGTCCGTCGAACTCGACGTGGCGCTGATGTCGCATGCTCCTCCGCGCCGTGTCCGCGCGATGCCGTTCGATGTGCGGTTGTTCCTGGGACTGGAGCGGGTGCTGTTCCGGTTGCTGGGGCGCATCACCGGGCGCAGGCCGACCGGGCCCCTGTCACCGGTTTCGCTGGATATGACGCGCCACGCCAGCGGGCGCGTCGCGCACGCGGACACCGAATCCCTTCTGGCCGGCGTCCGCGAGTCGCGGGCCGACCTCGTCCTGCTCCACGGCGCGCCCGAGCTGGCGCCGATGCTGGCGCCACTGGCACGGCATGGATGCTGGATGCTGGACCCGGACATCACCGAACCTGATTGCGCGGGGTTGGCACTCCTGGCGCCGATCCTGCGGGGCGACAGCGCCACCGAACTCAACCTGTACCTGGTGTCGGGGGCCGTCGGCACCGAGACCGCCGACGCGCTGGCCACTTCCCATGGCGCCACCAGTCCCATGTCCTTCAGCCAGCAGCGCGACCTCGCCTTCGCCAAGCTGCCCGCGATGCTGCTGCGGGTGCTGCGTGGATTCGCAGCATCGCGGAGAGCGGGGGAGCCCGCGGCGATTCGTTCGCTGCGCGTGTCGCCGCCGTCGTTCACGCTGCATGGCGGACTGGGGCTGAAATCCTTCTTCGTGGCCGTCAGGCAGTTCCTGCGTTGGCGGGGACGAAGGATCCGTGCGCGCCATCCATGGTTCCTGCTGGTGCCTACCGGTGCTTCGCCGCTCGACCCGACCGACCCCGCGATCGGCAGGCACGCCGTCCTCGTGGCACCGGGCCAGGACTATTGGGCCGATCCCTATCCGGTAATGGACGCTGGCCGGCGCCTCCTGTTCGTCGAGGAACTTGTCCATGCTCGCAGCAAGGGCATCATCATCTGCCTGGAATTGCTGGACGACGATGTCGTGGTACGCCGCGGCGTGGTGCTGGATGAGGACGCGCATCTGTCCTATCCGCAGGTATTCCAATGGGACGGCGCGTGGTACATGACGGTGGAGTCGTGCGAGGCGAATCGGGTCAGCCTTTATGCCGCCGATGAGTTCCCGCTGCGCTGGCGCCGCATCGCGGACCTGGTCGAAGGCCACGAGTGCGTCGATCCCACGCTGCACCACCACGAAGGGAGGTGGTACCTGTTCGCGAACATCTCCGAAAGTGGCGGGGGGTTGTCCGACGAACTGTTCCTGTTCACCTCCGATACCCTGGCGGGTCCCTATCGCCCGCACCCGGCCAATCCGATCCTGTCCGACGCACGCATGTCGCGGCCGGCCGGCCGGCTGTTCCGGCACGAGGGCCGGCTGGTGCGCCCGTCGCAGTGCTGCGTGCCGATCTATGGCACGGCGGTGGTCTTCAACGAGGTGTTGGAGCTGACGCCCGAGAGCTATCGCGAGCGTCCGATGGCAACGCTGAAGCTCGATGCAATGCCCGACCTGGACGGCTGCCATACCTACAACTCATGGTACGGCTTCGAGGCGCTGGATGCGCATGGCCGCCCGCCTGCGGCGGGGGCGCGAATGCGGGTGGTCGAACCCGACAGGGTTTGATGCCTTCAAGTGGTCGCGGGCGACATCAACAACGCCCGCACCTTCCCTCCGCGCATGCGGGGGAGGGAAGGGCGGGAATCGATCTTGCTGCCTGCTGCCCGGTGTCGATGCATTACCGGGCAACTTCATTCAGCGGCGCCGCGACGGCGCTCCATGACTGCGCGGGTTACTTCGCCGGGCGCCCGGAGTCGGACCAGGAGCGCAGGGCGGACAGGCCGAGTCGGTTGAGGTGCACGGACCAGCCGATGCCCGGCATCGCCAGCGGCGCCAGATAGGTTGCGCTGTCCTCGGTGAGCCTGTGCGCCTGCACGGTGCGCAGGAACGACAGCGAGCGCCGGAAGAACAGCATGGCCGGCGGGGTGATCGCGACCCGCCCGCGATTGCCGGCGGACAGCTTGCCGCCGGTGGAGGCAGGCGCGGCATCGCCATCGTTGACCGGGCCGGTGGCCGGCTTCGACGCGACCGCTTGTCCGCTCGCTCCGACGTTGTTGCCCTGGACTTCCAGCGGCGGCAGCGTGCCGCCGGTCATGGGTCCTGATGTCGGCGGTGGCCTGCTGGTACCGCCGGGCAGGGCCGTGGCGGGGATATGGATGATGTAGGCATCGATGTCGTCGCCGCGCACACCCCAGTTGGTGTTGAAGATGATGCGCGTGAAATCGCGGCTGACCGACGCGTGCGGCTCGGCCCAGTAGCTGCCGCCACCGTTGCGGGTATAGGCCAGCGGGTAGATCCGCGGATTGGCCTTCAGCTCGACGGCGAAGATCTTGTTGGTGTACCAGGGCCAGCTGCCGTCCCTGGATGCGGACGTGCCGTAGGTGCTGATCACCGCCCAGCCCGGCTTCTTCATGCCCTTGCCGGACACGTGCAGCGCGGTGGCCGATCCGTTCGAGTAGGTCGGGAACAGCGTCGTCCTTGGGCACGACGGCGCATCCGACGCGGAGGCCGGGACGCCGGGGCAGGCGTCGATGTCGACGAAGAAGACATCGCCCTTGTCGCTCTGGTAATCGATCGAGACGAAATAGTCCTCGCCGTTCGGGCCGAGCGCGAGATCGGAATGCTCGCTCTTGTGGAGCAGCTTCTTCTTGGTCTTGAAGTCGCGTGACCAGGCCCAGGTGCCGGTCGAGTCGGACGAGGTCACGTACCAGCGACCCGCGGCCGACATGCTGGAGTGGTCGGGGCGGCTGCTGCTCTGCATGCTGCCGGCGAGCCTGTTCTGCTGCAGGTCCCAGACCATGTAGCCGAGCAGGCGGAAGTCGCCGTCTTCAACCTGGAAACCCCAGTACCGGCCGTCCGCCGAGGGCGAGCCTTCGGATTTGGTCCAGATGTGTCGGGCACCCGAGGCCCACGCAGGCAGCTTGTCGGCGAAGTCCGCGGCCACCGCGTACGAATTGTTGCGCACGTCAAGCTTCAGCAGCTTGGTGCCGCCGTTGGTCGGCAGGTAGTAAAGGATGTTGGGATCGGTCGGATGCCACTGCGGCTCGGCATCGCCGGCCAGGTGGTACTGCGCCGGCGTCGACGGATTCGCCACGCGCGGCGACAGCTTGCGCAGGTGTTGCAGCGTGTTCGCGTCGTACAGGTGCCACCAGCCATCGTTCGAGTAAACGATGAAGTAGGTATTGTTGGCGTTGAACGCCTGCCTGCGCGAATAGTCGTTGCGTGCGAACGCACTCGGCGGCTCGGTGGCGTGTGAAGTGGCCCGTACCTCGCAGGTCCCGAAGTTCGGTTCCTCGAACACGGTGCCCTTGGCGGGCTTGGACATGTTGACCAGGGGAGGGTTGACCTTGCCCTCGGTCAGGGTGTAGCCACTTGGATAGAAGGAGTTGCATTTGCCAAGCGACTGGGCGCTGGCGACAGTGGGGGCGACGGCGAGGATCAGCGCGGAAAGTCCGAGCGCGACGAAACTGCCGGCAATGGGTAATCGTAATCGGTTCATCGAGAACGGCTCCTGTTGGCCGCAAATCAGGTTTGGATAAGAAGTGACAGAGCCCCCTGCTGTCCGGTTGGGAGTTTAGTCCACGTTTTTGTACCGTTTGAGCAGTCGGTCGCGAATTTTTCTTACTCCGAGGCTTGGATTTAGATCGAATTCACACTTCCAGGGTCCGTATAGTGGGGCCGCGCCCCAAATATGGGACGGCCAAGGAAAGAGCGGGAAAGGGGCCGAAGGGCTGCCGGACCCGCCGCCGGGACAGGCGGGGGCGCCGGACTCGGCAGCCTTTTTGGGGGGGGGGGCGTGACCGGTGCGTGAAGCGAACCCGCTTGGGGGCGGGTGGGAAGTTGCTGGACGTACGGGGAACGGGGGGCCGTTTTGAAGGTAGCGACGCACGACGGTGCCGGAGTGGGCATTCGCTTTCCGCTGACCGACGCGCAGGCGGAGAAGTGGCTGGGGAGTCGGTACAGCGCCCAAGCGTCGCTGGCCTTCGTCGAGGCCGTCGAGCTTGTTTTCGAGGGTGCGCTCGACGTGCCGCGGCTGCAGGTGGCCCTGGACGCCGTCGTGGCCAGGCACCAGGCGTTCGCGGTGCGCTTCGAGCGGGACGGCCAGGCACAGGTATACGAGCCCGCGCAGCGCATGCGCGTGGGCATGGTCGACCTGTCCGACAGCGCTGATCCGCTGGCCGAGTACTCGGCACGTTGTGAGCGCGAGCGGGCGACGCCGTTCGATCCGGCCGTCGCCCCGCTCGTGCGGGCGTGCCTGTACCGGCTCGCGCCCGGGCAGTACCGGATGTTCATGGCCGCGCACCACCTGGTGTTCGATGGCTGGTCATTGCGCATCGTCCTGAAGGATCTCGCGGCTCATTACAACGCCACGACGCCGGAGCAGCTGGCGCGTATCCCGCCGGCCGACTCGTGGGCAGGTTTCGCGCGCGCCGAGCGCGCGCGCCGCGATGGTCCCGAGGGCCGGCGCTGCCTGGACTACTGGCTGGGGCAGTTCCGTGACCTGCCTGAATCGCTGCGTCTGCCGACGGATCGACCTCGCACCGGCCGGATCGATTTTTCCGCCGCCAGTTTCAACATCGACGTGGATCCGGAACTCTGGCAGGGATTGCGCCGAGCGGCCCGGGGGCAATCGGCCACGCGCTTTGCGCTGTTGCTGGCTGCGTACTTCGCGCTCATGCACCGCCTCTCCGGGCAAACCGACCTGGTCTGCGGAGTTCCCTTCGCCGGCGCGGCACAAGGGGGTGGTGCGCGCCTGGTCGGCGATACCGACAACACGCTTCCGCTTCGGGTGCGGGTCGACCCGTCGCAGCCGCTGCAGGCACTGGTTGGCCAAGTGCAGCAGAAGCTGAAGGAGGCCGCCGCGCACCAGGACGTGTCGCTGGGACGCATCGTCGATGCCCTGCCGCTGCAGCGCGATGCCGGCAGGATGCTGCTGGTGGAATCCATCGTGACGCTGGTGCCGTCGATGGATCGCCTCGCCTTCGATGGCGTGGACTGCAGGCTCGAAGTGATGCCGCGCAAGGCGGCCGCATGGGAACTGGGCTACTACTGGCGGCAACTGCCCGGTGCGCTCGTACTCGAAGTGCAGTACCAGCGTGAGATCTACGACCCAACCACGATCCACGCCTGGACGCAGGCATACCTGGCCGTGTTGGAAGCGATCGCCGCGGAAGCGGCCACCCCGGTGGCGGACCTCGATCTCGCGGGGCCTTCGTCGCGCGCGGCGTACGTGCTGGCCGACGAGGCCATCCCCGCCATGGGCAATGCACCATCCCTGCCGGCGCTGCTGCAACCCGCGTTCGGCGAGCATGCCGATCGCTGCGCCGCGGAATGCGGCGAAGCGACGATTGACTACGCCGCGCTCGACCGCCGCAGCCGGCGACTGGCGGCCGCGTTGGTGGCGCAGGGCGTGGCGCGCGGAGAGCTGGTCGGGGTCGCGGTGCCACGTTCGCTGGACATGCTGGTGGCGGTTCTTGCGGTGCTGCGCGCCGGCGCGGCGTACGTGCCGCTCGATCCAGCGTTCCCCGTGCAACGCTTGCGTCGCATGGTCGAGCATTCGGGGCTGGCCAGGATCATCGCCGCGGACGCGGCGGCGTTGCCTGCTGCACTTCTCGATGGCCGCACCTGCCTGTCGCTCGGCGCGCTCGAGGCATCCGGGGACGACAACGCGCCCCTTCCGGACGTGGATCCGGATGACCTGGCGTACGTCCTCTACACGTCGGGCTCGACCGGCGAGCCCAAGGGAGTGCGCATCCTGCACCGCAACCTGGTGAATTTCCTCTGCGCGATGCGCGGCTCGCCCGGGTTCTCGCGCGACGACGCGATCTGCGCGGCGACCACGCTGTCGTTCGATATCGCCGCGCTCGAGCTGTACCTGCCATTGCTGTGCGGCGGACGCGTCGTGATCGCGACCGAGGACGAGCATCGTGACCCGGAAGCGCTGTGCCGGCTGATCGAGCGTCGCCGCTGCACGGTGTTCCAGACCACGCCGTCGATGATGGCGCTGGTGCAGGAAGTCGGGCGCGCGGACATGCTGGCGCCGCTGCGCTTGCTGGTGGGCGGCGAGCCGCTGCCGCTGCCGCTGGCGCGCACGCTCGCCGGCCAATGCCGCGGCCTGTGGAACATGTATGGACCCACGGAAACCACGGTGTGGTCCAGCGTCGAACGCATCGAGGCCGGGACGACCGCCGTCTCGCTGGGCCAGCCCATCGCGCGCACGCGCCTGTACGTGCTTGATGCGCGGCGGCGACCGGCGCTGCCGCATGCGGTCGGCGAGATCTGGATCGGTGGCGCCGGCGTGGCCGACGGCTATCTGCACCGGTCCGATCTCACCGCCGAGCGTTTCGTGCCCGATCCATTCGTGGCGGACGGCAGTCGCATGTATCGCACCGGTGATCTCGGTCGCCTGCATGACGGCCGGCTGTACTTCCACGGCCGGGTCGACGACCAGATCAAGCTGCGCGGTTACCGCATCGAGCCGGGCGACATCGAGGCCGCCGTTGCCGGCGAAGTGGGGATCACCGAGTGCGCAGTCGCCGTGCGCCGCCTGCGTGACGGGGACGATGCGCTTGTGCTCTACGTCGCCACTGAACTGCCGGAGATCGACCTGGTGCCGACGCTGCGCGCGAAGCTTTCGCAGGCGTTGCCGGCATACATGCGGCCACAGTTCGTGGAAGTGCTGGAGCGGCTGCCCAGGACGCCCAATGGCAAGATCGACCGACGTGCGTTGCCATCGCCGTCAATGGACCCCGTGCCGGCGTCGACGCCGGGCAGGGCCCCGCGCAATGCACTGGAGAGCGAGCTGTGTGCACTGTGGCAGCGCTTGCTGCGATGTAGGCCGGTCAGCGTGGACGACGACTTCTTCGCCCTGGGCGGCTCGTCGCTGCTGGCGGTACGCATGTTCGCGGAGTTGCATCGGCGGCACGGCGTGGACCTGCCGCTGGCCACGCTGCTCGAACGGCCTACCGTCGCCGCGTTGGCCGAAGCCCTGTCAGCGGAGATCACGAACAGTGCCGCGTCTGGCTCCGCGGATGGAGCCGGCGACGACCGCTGGCATCCGCTGTTGTGCATGCAGCCGGGCGACGCTTCACGGCTTCCGCTGTTCCTGTTCCACGCGGTTGGTGGCAACGTCCTCAACTACCATCCGCTGCTCGACGCGCTCGGCGTGGACCAGCCGGTCTACGGGCTGCAGTCGATCGGCCTGGATGGTACGGCTGTACCACACGAGGGCATCGGCGTGATGGCCGACGCCTACGCCGAACAGATCGAGCGCCTGCATCCGAGTGGGCCGCTGCTTCTCGCAGGTGGCTCGATGGGGGGCATCATTGCCCTCGAAGTCGCGCGCCGTCTCAGGACGAGCGATCGCACGATCGCCATGCTGGCCATGTTCGATACCCACGCACCGGGCGCCGACGAAGGCGCAGGCTGGTGGCGGTCCCCATGGGCGGCCTGGCGTGCGTTGTCGCGCATGGATGCGGCTCAGTGGGCCGATCTGCTGCGCCGCTTGCGGTTGCGGTTCGTCGACGCCCCGTGGGCACGCGTGCAACACCTGCGTGATCCGTCGCTGCCCGAGCCGCTCGCAATCCGCCTGCGCCGCATCGAATCGGCCAATCACCAGGCGCTGAGCCACCACGTGCAGCAGCGCTACGACGGGGATGTCGAGCTCTTCCGCGCACCGCTGGTTCGGGGCGGCGACGGGACGCTGGGCTGGAAGACCTGGATCGACGGCGACATCCGCGTGCACGAGCTGCCGGGAAGCCACCACGACTTCATCGCCAGGCCCGAACTTGGCCGGCGGCTGCGGGAGGGCATCGCTGCAGCGCGCGGCACGACGCGATGACTGGATCGGCGGTCGTTTTGCGTTCTATTCGAAGGACGGCGGCTCCCCCATCGCCGGATGAAGGCAACCGCTTGCGATTCCCGCTCGAAGCATCCAAGACGCGATGAACCAGCCAGTCGACGGGCCCGTGGCGGCCACCGCCCCCCCGACGCCGCGGAAGGCCGGCGTGGGCCTGCATTACCTGCGCTATTCGGGCGCCAGCGTGCTGGTCATGGTCGCGGGCCTGATCTCGTTCCCGCTGTTGACGAGGCTGCTGGACAACACCCAGTACGGCATCCTCGGCTACTACGAAACCTGGTTGATGATCGGCGTGGCGGTGGCCAAGCTGGGCGCACAGCACGCGATCCTGCGCTTCTATCCGTACCACGACGAGGCGAACGGGCTGCCCGGCTTCGCCACCAACATGTTCCTGCTGCCGCTGCTGGTCTCGTGCGGTATCTGGGCGGTCGGCATCACCATCTTCGCTTGCCTGGACTGGTTCGGCGGTGCGTCGTTCTCGCCGGTGCTGTGGATGGCGGTGCTGATGGTGCCGCTGCAGGTGTTCGTCAGCCTGGTGCAGATGGTGCTGCGTGCCGGCGAGCATTCAGGCCTGCTGACGGTCACCCGGGTCTCGTGGCGCTGGATGGAGCTGGTGCTGATGGTCGGTGCGGTGTACGCGCTGGAGCGCACCGCGGTGGCGGCCTATGGCGGCAAGATGCTGGCCGCGGCCGTGGTCGTCGTGTTCTACGTGTACTGGGTACGGCGCAACATGGTGTTCTCGCGCCAGCTGGACTGGTCGCAGATGCGCACGACGCTGCGCTACGGCATGCCCTTGGTGGCCAACGAGATCGCGACCGTGTTGTTGATCTCCATCGGCCGGTTGATGTTGAAGGGCATGACCGGCGAATTCGCTGCCGTCGGCATCTTCACCATCGGCTACTCGCTGGCGCTGCAGGTGAGCATGCTGATGAGCGCCGCGTTGTCGGAGTCGTTCATCCCCGTGGCCAATCGCAGCTGGGAGACCGGCGGTGCCGCGGCGGTGCGGGCGTTGAAGTCGAAGGTGTTGTTCCCGATGACGTACGCGTCGATCGGCATCGCCGTGGCCATCGCCTGCGTGGGCAGCGAAGCGGTGCTTGCGATCAGCGGTGCCGACAAGGCCGGGTCCGGCCCGGTGTTCGCGTGGATCGGCGCACTGTACGCGCTGTATCCGCTGCTCGAGATCGGCGGATACGGACTGCTGCTCCACAAGCGCTCGGCGATCGTGCTGTGGCTGACGCTGGGAGCTACCGCCCTCAGCGTGCTGCTCAACCTGTGGCTGATCCCGGCGCATGGCTACATGGGCGCGACCTGGGCAGCGGTGGGTGGTTTCGCGGCGTTGGGGGTGGGGCTTTATCTCTTCTGCCCACGTGAGTTGCGGCATCGTCCGGATGCACGCGCGCTGGCGGTGGCGCTGGGCGCGGCGACGGCATTCGCGGCCACTGTCGAAGGCAGCGACCTGTTCGGGCTGGCCTCGCCGTGGGCACGCCTGTTCGTGGCGGGTGGGTTCTGGCTGCTGCTGTACGTCGCGCCGGTGATGGCGCTCGACGGACGATTGCGGCATCTTGCCGGGTCGTGGAAAACGTGGAAGCAGGCATGACTCCGGGTCTCGATCCCGCCACCAGGCCTATCAGCTGCGTATCGTGCAGGAGAAGCGTGGCCTGATGTGGATCCTCTCGCCGCTGTCCTGGCTGCTGCTGGCCGTCCCCGTATTCGCCCTCGGCGCTCTTCTGCCGAGGCGACGGAAGTGGTTGTTGTGGATTGGCGGCGCCGGCATCGCCGGGTCGGTGCTGGCGATGACGCCCGTCTTCGCGAACCGGCTGGTCGGATGGCTGGAGGCGATGCCCGAACAGCCGCAGGCGTGCGAGACGCGCCCGCCGGATGTCGCCGTCCTGCTGGCGGGGGGCGTCGATCGATTCGCGCGCTCGGAGGAAGACGTCTCCGTGCTCAGCATCGACAGCCGTCGCCGCGCGGAGAAGGCGCTGGGCTGGTGGCGCCAGGAACCAGGCCGGCGGCTGGTCGTGGCTGGCGGGAGCCGCGGCCGCCGCAGCGTTGCCGAGGCGGTGCTCGTCGCCGGCTACCTGCAGCAGCTGGGTGTGCCCGCCGAAGCGATCCGCACGGAGACCCGCTCGCTCGATACCTGGGAGAACGCGCGCAATGTGGCGGCGTTGCGTCCGGCGCTGCCGCGAGAGGTGGTGCTGGTGACCTCGGCCATGCACATGCGCCGCGCCAAGTACTCGATGGAACAGGCCGGGTTCACCGTCTGCGCCCTGGGCGCGGACTGGCGCTACGTGCCGTTCCGGCGCATGGGTTACCTGGTGCCTGACAGCGGCGGCCTGGACAAGTCGGAAGCCGCCCTGCACGAACTCGTGGGGCTGGCGGTCTACCGCCTGCGCCACGGTCGCTGAGGGCGATGCGCCACGGCGCCCCTCAGGTTCCGTGGCCCTGGTCGCGGCTGCCGTAGCGGCCCGGTGCGATGCGCGCGGCCAGCGGGAAGCGCGATCCGATCCGAGCCGCCATCGGCTGCGCATGTGTCGCAGCTGCCGCGCCGGGCATCGCTGCCTTGCGCTTGAGCCCGAAGTAATGCTCCATCAGCCCGCATAGCGCCCAGAAGTTGGCCATCACCGAGCCCTCGAAGAACGGGCTGCCGTAGACGTTGCCCATGCCCACGGAGATGACGACCAGGATGAAGCCCAGCGACAACGCCTTGGCTTCGGCGTCGCTGCCGGGCACCGAGCGCGTGAACTCCATGCCCATCCGCAGCAGGCGCCAGAACAGGTAGAGCAGTGCCAGTAGCCCCAGCGGCCCGCACTCGGCAAGCATCAGGAAATAGATGCTGTGCGCGTCGTAGCCGGCGTAGCGTGGCACGTAGTTGCCGATGTACTGCTTGAAGCGGTTGACGCCAACACCAACGGGGTGGTCGCCCCACATCCGTATCGCGCCGTCCCAGATCTCGAAGCGGCTGGCCGTGCTCGTATCCAGGTGCTGCTCACCGACCCGGTCCTGCTGTTCGGTCTCGGCCACCCGCTCGGTGACGCCTTCGGGCAGCATGCCGATCGCCGGCACCATCAGCACTGCGATTACCACCGCCAGGACCACGTTGCGGCGCACCAGCAGCAGGGCCAGGCCGACCAGCGCGATCAGGTAGGACTGGCGCGAGTAGGTGGCCATGATCGCCACCGCCATGATCAGGCAGCCACCGATTGCAGCCAGCCGCCAGAACTTCTGCTTGCGGAAGAACAGCGCCATGGCGATGAACATCGGCAGGAACATCGCGTAGAACACGCCGGCGCGGTTGGCCGTGGTGTAGTCCTCGCCGAATGGTCCCGACGCGCGCCGCGATTCATTGTAGTTGCCGAAGCCGTAGTCCAGGCCTTCCTTGATCGCCTCGATGCCGGCGACCGCCGCCACGATCATCAGGAAGATGATCAGCTGGCGCGTGCCCTTGGTGTCCTGCCCGCAGCGCCGGTACACGAAGTACATCAGCGGGAAGAAGAGCATGTTCTTCAGGTAAGTCAGGTCCTCCACGGTGTCGCGCGGCATCGTCGCCTGCGCGATCGCGAAGCCCAGGACCAGCACCGCGAACAGCAACATCAGCGGAACGGTGATCCGCCCGACAGGCTGCAGCGGGCGGTAGCGTTGACCGCCCATGAGCACCGCCATCGCCACGACGATGAAGATGATGTTCGCGAGGTTGAGGCCGGGAATACCGGTCTCCGGCGACAGGTGGAGCATGTTGGGCATGAACAGCAGCGGCATCGCCAGCAGCAGCCTCATGAACATGCGGCACCCCCATCCACGGCGGTCGCCGGGTCGTCGAGGAAGCGCCGCGCCCACAGTTCCAGGCACAGCGACTGCCACAGCGCCTCGCCGCGGTCGATGTTGCGCTCGAGATGGTCGTGCAGGAGTGATTGCGCAGCCTGTGGGCGCATCAGCCCGCGTTCGCGGAAGGCCTGGCTGGCGAAGGTATCGGCGGCCAGGGTGCGCAGCGGGCCGCGGAACCAGTCCGCAAGTGGAATCGCGAAACCCTGCTTGGGCTTGCGGATGGCGCGCGGCGGCAGCCATTTTTCGGCGACGGCGCGCAGCAGGTGCTTGCCGCGGCCGCCGCGCACGCGATAGTGGGTCGGCAGGCTGAGCGCGAACTGCGCAAGATCGGGCTGCAGGAACGGCGAGCGCCCCTCCAGCGAGGCGGCCATCGCCATGCGGTCGAGCTTCACCAGGATGTCGTCGGGCAGGTAGCTTTGCAGGTCGATCGCCACCGCGCGGTCCAGCGGCTCGTTGCCGGCGCCCAGGTGGCTGTCCGGCTGGTCCAGCGCCGGCAGGTGGAAATGGCGCGCGCCGCCGGCCTGCGGGCGCAATTCATGCGCGGTGTCGGCGCGCATCACCGCCACGCCGCTCAGGTAGCGTTCGTCGAACGGCAGCCGCAGGCGCTCGCCGACGCGCGACAGGCGCTCGCCGTGCGGATTGGGCGCGATGCCGCCGGCGAACTTCAGCAGCGCAGCGCCGGGTGCGCGCAGGCCGCCCAGGCGCTCCAGCTTGAGCAGTCGGAGGTAACGGTCGTAGCCGCCGAACATCTCGTCGCCGCCGTCGCCGGTCAGCACCATCTTCACGTGCTGGCGCGCGAGTTCGGACACGAGGAAGGTGGGCACCGCCGACGAGTCCGCGAATGGTTCGTCGAAGTGCCACACCAGTTTGTGCAACAGGTCCACCGCGTCGGGCTCCACCACCAGTTCGTGGTGGTCGGTGCCCAGGTGCCGTGCGACCTGGCGGGCGTCGTCCAGCTCGCTGTAGGCTTCTTCCTTGAAGCCGATGGTGAAGGTCTTGACCGGCCGGTCCATGTGCCGCGCCATCAGTGCGACCACGGTGCTCGAATCCAGGCCGCCGCTGAGGAATGCGCCGAACGGGACGTCAGACACCAGCCGGCTGGCGACCGCGCGATCAAGCAACTCCTCGAGTTGCTCCGCGGCCTCGTCCTCGCCCAGCGTGGTTTTCGGTCCCAGCGACGGGCGCCAGTAGCAGTGCAGGCTGGCGCGGCCGTCGCGGTAGCGCAGGTAGTGCGCGGGCGGCAGCTTGCGTACGCCGGCGAACACGCTGTGCGGGCAGGGTACGTAGCCGTAGGCGAGATAGGCACGCAGCGCGTCGTCGTCGAGATCGCGCGGGCAGTCGGGCGACTGCAGCAGCGTCTTGAGTTCGGAACCGAACAGCAGCCGCCGCTCGTCGTGGGTGTAGTACAGCGGCTTTTCGCCGAAGCGGTCGCGCGCCAGCACCAGCTCCTGCGTGCGGCGGTCCCAGATCGCCACCGCGAACATGCCGTCGAGCCGGTCGAAGATCGCCACGCCGTCGCGCAGGTAGCCCTGCACGATCACCTCGGTGTCGCTTTGGCTTTCGAACGAGTGCCCGTCGTGCTCGAGGCCGGCGCGCAGCTCGCGGTAGTTGTAGATCTCGCCGTTGAAGACGATGCATACCTGGCCGTCGGCGGCATGCATCGGCTGGTGGCCGCCGTCGACGTCGATGATCGAAAGGCGGCGCATGCCGAGCAGCGCCCGGTCGTCGTGGTGCAGGCCGCCTTCGTCGGGGCCGCGGTGGTGGATCACCGCATTCATGCGGTGGCCCAATGCCGGGTCCGGGGCCGGTTGCCCGGGGGCGACCACGAGGCCGGCGATGCCGCACATGGTCAGGCGCTCCGGTGCCGGCCGACGACGGCGCAGTGCGGCGGCCGCGGCTCGCCGACGTACAGCTGCTGCAGGCGGTTGAGCACCTGGTCGAGCCCGGCGCTCGCGCGCACGGTGGCGCGTGCGGCCTCGCCCATGGCGGTGCGCGTGGCGGGATCCAGTGACGCGGCCTCGGACAGGCAGCGTGCCAGGCCGGCGCGGTCGCCCGGCTCGAACAGCCAGCCATTCTGGCCGTCGCGCACGAAGTCCTCGTTACCGCTGATGCGGCTGGCGATCATTGGCAACCCGGATGCCATCGATTCGAGCAGCGTGTTCGACAGCCCTTCGATGCGTGAACCGAGCACGCCGACGTTACCGTCGGCCAGCATCGTCTCGATGTCGTCGCGGTGGCCGGCGAACTCGACGCGCCCCGAGATGCCGAGCCGCTGCACCTCGTCCTTCAACGAGTGCTCGAGCTGGCCGCTGCCGACCAACAGCAGGCTGGCATCCGGATGCGACGATGCGATCATGGCGAACGCGGCGACCAGCGTGGCCAGGCCTTTTTCCGCCTCAAGGCGGCCGATGAACACGAAGCGCGCAGGGGTCGGCGCAGCTGCATCGCGCGTGATGTGCGCGAAGCGTGCGACGTCGACCGCGTTGGGCAGCAGCACGATGCGGTCGGCGGGAATCCCCCGCGATTCCAGGGTTTTCGCGATGCGGCGGCTGATCGCCTGCCAGGTCCCGGCGCTGCGCAATGCGCGGCAGGCGAGCCGGTCGACCAGCCCTGCGCGCGGCGCCAGCGTGCCCTTTTCCAGCTCCCACCACCCGGACACCTTGGTCAGCACGCGCTTGTCCAGCCATTGCCCCATGAGCGCGCAGACCGCGCCCATGCGGTGGGCGATGTGCACATGCCAGGCGTCGTAGCGTTCGCGTCGTGCGTGCAGGAGCATCGCCATGCGCAGCCAGAGCCACGGCCCGCCCAGCAGCGGCAGGCGCGGGAACCACAACCTGCATACGGCGGCGCCGTCGAAGCGTGAAATCTTCTGCGTCGGCACCCACGGCAGGCGCGGCACCAGGATGGTCACGCTGTGGCCGCGAGCGCGCAGGCCGCGCGCGAGCGTGCGTACCTGCGCCTCGGCGCCGCCGCCGCGCAGGGCGGGATAGGCGGCTTCCAGCACCATCAGTATCCGCAGGCGGCGCTCAGTGGCCATCCATGTACTTCCGCATCCACAGTTCCAGCACCAGCAGTTGCCAGATGGCACCGGAGTAGTCCCAGGCGCCGGCCATGTGCAGTTCGACCAGCTTGTTCACGAACGTGGGCTCGACCCAGCCGCGCTGGCGCGTCCGGTCGTCGAGCAGGATTTCGCGCATGAGCTCCTGCGTCGCCCGGTCGTTCTTCAGCCATATCGCGGTAGGTAGCCCGAAACCCTGCTTGCGCTTGCGCAGGATTTCCTCGGGCAGAATGCCCTGCATCGCCTTCTTGAACAGGTAGCGCTTGTTCAGCCCGCGGACCTTGTACCGGGCCGGCAGGCGCCCGCAATACTCGACGAGATCGGGGTCGAGGTAGGGGAAGCGCGCCGATACCCCATGATGCTTGCAGGCGCCGTGTACCTTGACCAGGTCGTTCTGTGCGATCGCCATCATCAGGTCCAGCCGCATGATGCGATGCAGGGGCTCGCCGCCGTCGCCCGCGTCGTACACGCTGCGCATGAACTCGAGCGACGCATCGCGGTTGACGTGGCTGCGGAACTCCGGCGTCAGCAACCGCAGGTAGTAGTCGGAAGCGAAAGAATCGTCGGTGTAGAAGCGGTCGGGGTTGGGCTGCGAGCCGCGCTGGGTGAAATTCCCGACCCGGTTGAGCAGGTGGTTGTTCGTCTTGCCAACGAGCTTTCCGGCCATGCGCGCACCGGCCTTCAGTGGCGCGGGCAGGCGATAGAAGGCCTCCAGCACCTTGTCCTTGGCGTAGCGCTGGTTGCCGCCGAAGATCTCGTCGCCGCCGTCGCCGCCGAGCATGAGCGAGAAGCCCTCGGACTGCCCGAGTTCGGCACAGGCCAGGGTCGGGATCGCCGAGGTGTTGCCGAACGGCTGGTCGTAGGCGTCGATCACCGCATCCAGCAGGGCAAGCGCACGGGTCCGGTCGACGTGGTCCAGGTGCGGCTTGGCGCCGCACGCCTCGCCGGCCTTGCGTGCGAAATCGAGTTCGTCGTAGCCGGCCTCGTGGAATCCGATCGAGCAGGTCTGGACCTGCGCGCCTGGCTGCCTGGCGAGGATGGTGACGATGCTGCTGCTGTCGGTGCCACCGCTGAGGAAGCAGCCCCAGCCGTCGTCCGCTGCCGGGCGAAAGTCGCGCACGGTGCCGATGATGCGTTCGCGCAGGTCGCCGGCAAGCTGGTCGTCGCTGCCTTCCAGGTCGGCGGGATACGCCGGCATGTAGTAGCGGGTGGTCGACTCGGTGGCCGCGTCCAGCGCCAGCCGTGTGCCCGGTTCGATGCGGTGGATGTCACGGCAGATGGTGGACGGTGCCGGGATGAAGGCGAAGTTGAGGTAGTGGTAGACCGCGGTCAGGTCCACCTCGCGGCGCACCGCCGGCGCGTCGAGCAGCAGGCGCAGATCGGTGGAAATCGCGAAGTTTTCGTTGCGCCGGTACCAGTACAACGGCAGCGAACCGAAGTGGTCCGTGGTTGCCAGCACCGTTCCGCCTGCAGGATGCCAGGCCACGTGGGTGAAGCGGCCGCGCCAGTCGCGCATGGCGCCGGGGTCGTCGCCGGCCGCGTCATCGGGCACGCTTTCGACCAGGTCGGCGAGTGCGAGCCAGCGCTTGCCCGTTGCGTCCCCGCCCAGGTGCACGCTGCCGCGCGTGGCGAGCACGATGGCATCGTCCGCGCCGCTGCCGCACTCGAATCCCGGCAACCGGCTCGCCCAGTCGGCCGCACCCGGCCCTCCGGCGAGGACGAAATCACCGCGGATCGAAGCTGCGAGGCTCATCTGTTCCCACCTGTCCTGCCAGCATCGAGGGTCGACGTCGAGGGCAGGGCGCTTGGCCGGCATGGCGCCAGGCAGCGTTCGTAGATCGCACTGGTCGAGGTTACGAGATTGTCGATCGAGTAGCGTTCGTGAACCATCTGCGCCGCCTTTTCCGCCAGTCGTGCGCGCAGCGCGGGTTCGGACGACATGCGTTGCAGCTGCGCGGCCAGCGCATGCGCGTCGTCGTCCGGGAACAGCAGGCCGGTTTCGCCATCCTCCACCAGTTCCGGGTTGCCGCCCACGGCGGAGGCGATCACCGGGCATCCTACCGACATTGCTTCCATCAACACGTTGGACATACCTTCGAACGACGAGGGGAGGACGAGGAAGTCCGCGGCTTGCATGAGCGCCGCGGTATCTTCGCGTTCGCCTAGTAAACGTATATCGCCGCCAAGCCCGGCCGCCTCCCGCATCGCCTCGATCTCCGCGCGCATCGGACCGTTGCCGGCGAGTGCGACCCACGGCCGCGAAGCGGGCGGCAGTCCCGCAAGCCCTTTTATCAGGCAGGGAATGTTTTTCTGCGTGACCAGGCGGCCGACGAACAGGCAGAAGGGACGGTCGGGCGGCGCGCCGATCGCCTGCCGCAGCCTGGCGGACCGATCGGGCGGCTGCCGTTCGATGGGAAGCATGCCGTTGGGAACCACGCTGAAGCGTTCCGGTGCGGTGCCCGAGCGTTGTGCGGCGGCCGCCGCCCCCGCTCGTGCGTTCGCGATCACTGCGGTGCTGCGTGAGAGCACGTAGCGCTTGAGCCTCCAGAACGGTGCCGGCTGGTCCAGGTACAGGCCGCGGACCGAAGCCACCAGTGGCAGGCGCCGGCGCGCCAGCAGGGCAGCCATCAGGGTCCACAGTTCCGCGGTGAGCGAGAACGCGTGCACCAGGTCATAGCCGTTGCGCCGCAGCAGCGATGCATAGGCCAGTACGAACCGGAGGTCCACGCGGCGGCGTTTGGGGACGTGGTGCACGATGATCCCTTGTGCGCGCAGCTCGTCAACCAGGAATGACGGGTTGCGGAAGAACACCAGTTCCGGCTGCCACCGCGTGCGGTCGAGCCCGCCGAGCAGGTAGCTGATCTGGCGCTGGCTGCCGCCGACCTCCATTTCGTCGGTGACCACCAGCAGGCGCCTAGGCGACATGCAGCACCTCCTGCATGTGGCCGCGCAGTCGCGCAGCCTCGACGCGTGCGTCGAACTCGTGCTCCACGCGCTCGCGCGCGCCGACGGCCAGGTGCCGGCGCAGCGCAGCGTCGCCGAGCAGGCGCTGCAGTGCATCGGCCAGTGCATCGACGTTGCCGGGGTCGACCAGCACGCCGCCGACGCCATCCTCGATCAGCTCCGGGATCCCCGACACGCGGGTGCTGACGGGAGTGCAGCCACTGGCCATCGCCTCCATCAGGGCGACCGGGATGCCGTCGCGGTTGCCGTCTTCGGCGACCTGCGACGGCAGTGCGAACAGCGTCGCCTCGCGCATCCACCTGCGTACCACGTCCTGCGGCTGCGCGCCGGCGAACTCGATCCGCTCCGCCACGCCCTGCCTGCGGGCCTGTTCGCGCAGCGCAGACTCGAGCGGGCCGGAACCGACCAGCCGGCAATATACGTCCACGCCGCGTTCGCGCAGTAGCGCCAGGGCAGCCACCAGCGTGTCGAAACCCTTGATCGGGTCCAGGCGCCCGACGGCGAGGATCCGGTTGCCTTCGCGCCCATCCGGCCGCCACGGCGCGTGCGCCATGTCGACGCCGCAGTGCACCACCTTTAGTTGCTGCGCACCGTCGCCGGCGACATGTTGGCGCAGCCAGTCGACGTTGTACTGCGAGATGGTCACTGCCAGCGCGGCCTCGTCGATCTTGCGCGCCAGCAGTTGGCGCTCGGTGAAGATGTCGTGGGCGTGGCAGGTAAAACCGAATGGCTTGTCCAGCAGCCGGCCCAGCGCCCAGGCGACGGTGGACGGGTAGGTAGCCCAGTGCGCGTGGATGAGGTTCGGGTCGAACGTGCGCAGCCAGGCGGCGTGTTCGAGTCCGCGCAGCAAAGCCGCCAGCGACTTGCCCAGGACGCGCGGGCTGCGCCAGCTGTCCGCGACGATGCGCGCGAGGATCCCGGCCAGTACCCAGGGCCTGGTCGCCGTGGTACGCAGCAGCGCCGCTCCGGCAGCGAACAGCGACCGTGGATGCCTCGCCCGGTCAAGCAGTACGGCCGCGTCGTCGTGCACCAGGCTCTCGGATGCCGGCTTCAGCGACAAGACGCGCACGTCGACACCCGATTCGATCAGTGCGGCGATCTCGCGCACGATGAAGGTTTCCGACCAGCACGGAAACAGCGACACCACGTACACCACGCGCTGCAGGGGAGCAGGGCCCTTCATCGTCCGGTCGCCTCCAGGCGCGTCGTCCGCCACAAGTGCGCATTCGGATTGCGCAGGTAGTCGAGCAGCGCCAGCCCGGCGCTGAGGTTCAGGCTCAGGAAGGCGCCGCACAACCGGGCCGGCAGCCACGCGCCGGCCAGCGCCGGGCGTGCGCGGGCGCCCAACGCGAGCAGGTAGGCCGCGGCCTGCAGGCCCAGGGTCGCCAGGTAGAGCACGTCGCCGCCGCGCGCCAGCCACGCGTTGCTGGCCAGCAGCACGAGCAGGCACCACGGCGCGGCCAGTCGCAGCCATTTGTGGCCCCACAGCCGCAGCGCCAGTGGGTGGGCGCCGGGCAGCGCGAGCCGCGGCCAGCGGTGCAGCAGCTGATAGTTGCCGGCCAGTGTCCGGCGCTTGCGGGTTTCCTCCGACGCGCTGTCGCTGGCGCCGCGGTCGTGGGCCAGTGCATCGGGTACGAACACGATCCGGTACCCGCCGGCCGCGATCGCCAGCGGGATCCACATGTCGTCGAGGATGATGCCCGGCGGCGGAGGGGTGAGCAGCGCCCTGCGTGCCGCGTAGAGCGCCCCGGTGGCTCCGATGATCGAACCGCTCGCGCTCTCCAGGCGCCGCAGCAACTTCTCGTACCGCCAGTAGGCGTCGATGCCGCGGCCGTAGCCGGTGTCGGCTTCCAGAACCAGCTCGCCGCTGGCCGCGCCGATTCGGGCGTCGGCGAAGACGGCAGCGAGTGCGCGCGCCGCGCCGGTGTCGATGCGCTGGCGGACATCGGTGAACAGGACCAGCTCGGAGTCGAGGTGCGGCAGTACGTCGGCGATGCATGCGGACTTGCCGCGCCTGGACTCATGCGCGAACACGCGCAGCCGTGGACCCCCAACCGCTCGCGCCGCCGCCTCGGTGTCGTCGTTGCAGCCATCGCACACGAGGTTCACGCGCAGCCTGTCGGCGGGATAATCGAGCGCGAGCAGGTTGCCGAGCTTGGCGCCGACCAGTTCGGCGCCGTCGTGCACGACCAGCAGCACGTCGATCGTCGGCGTGCAGGGAGCAAGCCGGACCGGGCGCGCACCCAAGCGCGCCAGCAGTGCCATCAGCAGTGGATAGCCGGCGTACGTGAACGCGACCGCCAGGGCCGCAAGCCAGAACACGATCGCCATCTCAGCCTCTTCGTCCGGCGAGGGCGAGCATCCGGGCGCGCTCGTAGCGGGAGTCCCCGAGGAGTTGCTTGGCCAGGGACAGGGAGCCATAGCGCAGCTGTTCGCGCAGGATCGAGGTGGCGCCACCATCGACCCACGCGTTGAATCGTCGCGGGTCGAGCGGGGCGGTGACCGCCAGCCGGGGCAGGATCGCGGTACGGCGCGACGCGGCCATGCGGCCGGGTCGGGATGAGACGACATGGAGATATCCGCATTGGCGCGCGATTCCGACCAGTCCGACCGGCATGCGCCCACCGGGCGGTGCCAGCAGGGTGGCCGCGGCGCCGACGCCGTCCTCGATGCGTACGTGCGCGGCGTGCAGCCGTTCGCGCAGCACGGGCGCGGCCAGGTCCGTGAAGTAGCTGTGGTCGTAGCCGTGCGACTGGATCGACATGCCGGCATCGCTCATCTCGCGCAGCTGCGCCCAGGTCGCGAAGCCGGGTGTGCCCACGTTCGCCGGGTTGACGAAGAAGTCGGCACGCATCCCGTACTCGGCGAGCGCGGGGAATGCGACCTCGTAGTTGCTGGCATGGCCGTCGTCGAAGGTGAGCAGCACCGGGCGTCGTTCGTCGTCGCGCAGCCAGTCACGCACGGAACATGCGCCACCGGCCCGCTGGATCTGCTGCAGCTGCCCGCGGAATACGGCTTCGTCGAGGGTGTAGTGCGGATCCTGCCCCGGCGGCGCGTGGCCGCGTGAGAGCGCGTGGTACATGAGCGCGACGGTGCGTCGCGGCTTTCGCAGGGGTGGGGTGTCCGCTCGCATGCGCCACCCCTACCGGCGGTAGGCGACGCTGATGGTCGCCACGTTCTCGCGGTAATCCTGGCCGGGGATGTTGCTTTCGCGGTCGCGGCGCTGCCAGCCGAGCGAGCCGCTGAGGTGGCTGCTGAACTCGTAGCTCAGCTCGATGCTTGCGAGCGTATCGCGATCCTCGCGGGCGATATCCAGGTAGTCACGGTCCTCGCGCACCACCGACATGCCCAGGTTCAATCGCGGTCGCAGTTCGTACTGGAGGTCCAGGTACGCGCCCCGGGTCGTCCAGCCGGACAGCAACGGGTCGTTGTAGTCGACCCGCTCGGTGTACGGGCGCACCTGGAAGTTCCAGAGATCCTCGGTGAACCGGTAGCCGAGCTCGTACCGGCGTTGCCGATAGACGGCCGGCCCGACCAGGCCGGTGGGCGTGGTGATGTCGTCAATGACCAGGTCATCGAGCCGGTTGCTGTCCGAGATGAGGTCCGAGGCCGTGTCGGCGAACTGGTAGGCGGCCGTTGCGCTGATCACGCTGCGCGGGCTGGCCTGCCAGTCCAGTTGCAGGCGTGCGAGCGGCGATGATTCCTCGCCGGCCGCACTGTTCTGGTCCAGGCGCGTGTAGCCCAGGGAGGCATCGAAGTTGAGGCGCGTGGATTCCCTGCGATAGCGGATGAAGGCGTCGTAGCGGTCGTAATCGGTATTGGCGGCGTCGAGGTCGAAGCGCACCTGGCTGGCCTCGACGTTCATCGATACCCACTGGTCCGTGCCGAGGTCGCGGAACAGGCGTCCCGCGGCAAGATAGCGATTGCCGTTGAAGTCGCGCGTTTCCTCGGCATACGTGTCGCTGTAGCGGAGGTCGACCTGGCCGCGCATGGCATCGCCGAATCGCATGAACAGGCTCGGCCCGGCGGTGAAGACGTTGATCTGCTGCTGGTTGCTCGGACTGTAGCCGGAAGTGAAATCGACCGGCTGCTGGCCAAGGTAGTCCTCGACCACCAGGCTCAGCCGCTGCGGTAGCAGCATCCAGGTGAACTGCCCGGCGAACTCGCCGCGCGCCTCGTCGTCGAAAGTGTCCTCGACATAGCTCAGGTACTGGATGCGTCCGCGCGCGCGAAAGCTGGTGGACGAACTGGATTGGCTGGCCTCGAAGTTGACCTCGGGCGAGACCACGGTCTCGCTCTGCGGCGTCGCGTCGCTGAGATTGACGTTGTCGCTGTGCAGGACCGAGGCCCCGAGCACGTAGTCGACCCGCAGCGACTGGGCGCTGCATGGCAGGGCGGCAACCAGCGCGAGTGGCAAGGCGGCAACGCCGAACTCGCGCAGCCGGGGATAACGACGGGGTTGTCTGCTCACGCGATGACCTCACACGCCTTCGTTGAAGACCACCCCGGCGAACTTCGCGGGATCGAAATTCGATGCCGCCTGGGCGATCGCCGCAGGCGTGTCGCATGCATAGCCGGCGACCAGCACCACCACGTCTGCAAGGTCGGCCAGGATGCGGGCGTCGGGCGTGCCGCGGACGGGCGGCGCATCCAGCACCATGTAGCGGGCGGGGTGGTGGCCGCGCAGCGAGTCCAGGAGCAGGCGCATGCGCAGCGACGAAAAGTACTCCGCACCGGTTTCGCGCGAGGCGCCAGTGGGCAGCAGCGACAGGCCGGCCACGCCGGTCGGATAGATCACCTCGGAAACATCGGTTTCTTCGTCGTCCAGGTAATCGATCAGGCCGCCGTTGACCGGATCGATGCGCATCGTCCTGTGCTGGGAGGGATGGCGCAGGTCGCAGTCGACCAGCAACGCGCTCTTGCTCGCGTCGAAAGCGAATGCCGCGGCCAGGTTGCGGGCCACGAAGCTTCCGCCGCTGCCGGCGCTGACCGATGCCACGAGGGTGACGAAGTTGCCGCTGGCCACGGCCAGCAGCTGGGTCCGCAATTCGCGGAAGGCATCGACTTCCGGCCGCATGCGGTCGGTCCGGTAGATCGTCGCGCGATCCTGCAACTGGAGGCCGGTCAGCGTTGCGGCTTCGGTGACCGGCGCGATCGAGCGACCGGCAGCGCGGCGACGCTCGCCGAGTTCGTCATGGAGCTGGATGTGAGCGGTCGAATCGGTCATTGGAGATGCAGCCATTTGAGGGCCCAGACGGCGCCGTACGCGATCGGAACGCTGAGGAACAACGTGGCGGCCATGCTCAGCCTGCGCAGGTTGCGCACACGCGAGGTGCGCGTCGGGAACCGCGGGATCACGCCCAGCACGGGCAGGCCGGCAAGCGCTTCGACCTGACGCGGCGCACGTACCCGCGGATCCAGCTTGATCATGCCCACCAGCAGCAGCACCGGCACTGCCAGCGCCAGCATCAGGCCGGCGATAGCCACGTACATCAGGCGCAGGCCGGCAGGACGCAGTGGCAGTGCCGCGGGCTCCTGGATGCGGAAGCTCAGGCCGCGGCGCTCGGCGTCGAGGTTCATCGATACGCGCGCGTTCTCGCGGCGCTTGAGCAGGTCCTGATAAAGGTCGCGGTTGACCTCGTAGTCGCGGGTCAGTTCGGCCAGTGCGCTTTCCGACGAGGCGATCCGCACGCTGCGCGCGAGCTCGTCGGAGAGCATGTCCTGGGCCATGCTGATGCGCGAGGCGGTCGCCGCGGTGCGGCGCTGTGACGTTGCCAGCTTGCTGCGCAGCTCCATGTACAGCGGATTGAACTCGCTGGCCGAGTTGATCGAGCCGTCCTGGCCGGCGGTACGCGTGAGCTGGCGTTGCGTCTCCTGCTTCAGTTCTTCTTCTAGGTCGCGGATCTGGTGCTGCACGCGCACGACATCCGGGTGCTGCTCGGTGAACGAGAGAAGCAGGCGGTCGCGTTCGGCTTGCAGTTCCATCAGGCGCGCACGGAACTCGCTGGCGCGGGTCTTGACGGCGCTGATCTCGGACTCGCCGGACAGCTGCGACTGCAGGGCGCCTTCTTCGGAGCGCTGGTCGATCAGTTCCAGCTTGGCCGTCTCGATCTGCCGACGCAGTTCGCCGATCCGCGCATTGACATCGGCTTCGACGCCGACGCGGGCGTCGGGATTGGCGCTGCGGTACTGCTCCAGCCTGGCCTCCGCATCGGTGAGCTTGCTGTGGTACTGGCGGACCTGCTGGTCGATGAACTCGTAGGCCTGCCGGCTCTCGCGCTCCTTCGTCGCGAGGCTTTCCTCGATCACCAGGTCCGCGAAGCCGCGGGTGACCTCGAATGCACGCTCCGGCGAGGGGTCCGTGTAATCGATCTGGATCAGGTTGGGGCGCGGATTCGTGATCTCGGTGTTCGCCACGATTTTCTCGATCAGCTTGTCCTGCTCGACCGGAGTGGGTTTGTCTTCCATCCAGCCCCCGATCTTGAGGATTTCCCCCATCACTTTCTTGCTGAAGGCGACTTCGCGGGTGATGCCCGCGCGATCGCTGACGCCGGTCGGCACCGCCCGACCCTCCATGAGCGGCGCGATGATGTTGCTTTCCTGCACCAGGATGGTGGTCGACGAGGTGTACTTGCGAGGCAGCAGGACGCCGATTGCCAGCGTGAGCAGCGCGATGCCGGCGAAGATCGCGGCAAGCATCACCGGCCGGCGCCTCAGTTCCTCGCGCAGCAGGGGAAGCTGGGTTGTCAGCGGCGACGCGTCGGGCGTCGTCGGCTCAAGGGCGTTGAATGTCACAGGATTCGTTCCGGCACGGTGATCACGTCACCGGGGGCCACGGGGAAGTTGGTCGTCAAGTCGCCGTTGCCAAGGATGCGGTCCAGGCGCACCGGGTATTGCTGCGTGGTGCCGTTGTCGTTGCGGCGGTACAGGTCGGTGCGGTCCGCCGCCGCGAACTCGGTGACGCCTCCAGCCGCCAGGACGGCGTCGAGTACGGTCATGCCTTGGCGGTAGGGAATCGAGACCGGCTGCTTCACCGCGCCGGTGACGCGGATCCGCGACAGGTACTCGTGGCTGCGCAGGTCGGTGAGGATCACCGCGACCTGCGGATCGCGCACGTAGGCGGCCAGCCGGGCCTGGATGTCCGCGGCTACTTCGGCCGGGGCGCGCCCGCCGGCATCGACGTCACCGACCAGGGGAACGGTGATCTTGCCGTCCGGGCGCACCGGCACGGTGATGCCCAGTTCGGGATTGCGCCACACCGACACCTGCACGATGTCGTCGACGCCGATCTGGTAGCTGTCGATCGTGGTTGCCGCGTCCGCCGGGGGCGCGGTTGGCGTGCCGGTACTCGCGCAGCTGGCGAGAAAGAGCGAAAGGATCGTGGTCAGCAGGATGTGGTGGATTCGCATGTGCGTTTTCCCTCGTGTCTGCCATGGGATAACGTTCGATCCAGCGAAACCCGGCCATGTGCGACTCCTGGCCGCGGCCGGGAAAATACGGCTCGCGAGATGCCGGGCACGCGTGAGCAGAGATGGCCACCACCGGATCGCTCGGCGCGAATCATGACCAGGATTGCTCCCGTCATCGGCTCATGGTCGTGCGCCGGGATCCCCTGCAGTCACCCGCCACAACGGGATGGGCCGTCGCGCACGGTCAGGACGTCCCCTTCGTCGGGGAGGGGCTCCAAGGCAGGCGCGCGGACGTGCCAAAGCATTCAGCTCTGGTAGAAGCCCCGGTACCACTCCACGAACCGCGCCACCCCCGTCTCGATCGGCGTCGACGGCGAATAGCCGGTGTCGCGCTGCAGCGCCTCCACGTCGGCGTAGGTGTCCGGCACATCGCCGGGCTGCAGCGGCAGCAGGTTCCTCTCGGCCTTGCGCCCCAGGCAGTCCTCGAGCACCTCGATGTAACGCAGCAGTTCCACCGGGCGGTTGTTGCCGATGTTGTAGACGCGGTATGGCGCGCTTGATGTTGCAGGGGACGGCGCCAGCGGGTCGTAGTCCGGATCCGGGCCGGGCACGCGGTCGAGGGTGCGGATCACGCCCTCGACGATGTCGTCGACGTAGGTGAAGTCGCGGGTGTGGCGGCCGTGGTTGAACACGTCGATCGGTTCGCCGGCCAGGATCTTGCGCGTGAACAGGAACAGGGCCATGTCCGGCCGGCCCCAGGGCCCGTAGACGGTGAAGAAGCGCAGGCCGGTGGTCGGCAGGTCGAACAGGTGGCTGTAGGTGTGCGCCATCAGTTCGTTGGCCTTCTTGGTGGCGGCGTACATGCTCACCGGGTGGTCGACGCTGTCCTCGACCGCGAACGGCAGCTTGCGGTTGTTGCCGTAGACCGAGCTCGACGAGGCGTAGACCAGGTGCTCGACGCCGGTGTGGCGGCAGGCTTCGAGGATGTTCATGAAGCCGACGATGTTGGCGTCGATGTAGGCGTGCGGGTTCTCCAGCGAGTAGCGCACGCCGGCCTGGGCGGCGAGGTTGACCACGCGCTGCGGCTTGAAGTCGGCGAAGGCGGCATCAAGTGCCGTTCGGTCCTCCAGCGATTCGCGCCGGAAGGAGAAGCCCTGCAGTGGCGCCAGGCGCGCCAGCCGGGCCTCCTTCAGCCGCGGGTCGTAGTAGTCGTTGACGTTGTCGTAGCCCAGGACCTCGTCGCCGCGCGCCAGGAGGCGCTCGCTGAGTTTCGAACCGATGAAGCCGGCGGCGCCGGTGACGAGGATGCGCATGGTGGGAGTCTTGGTCGTCGAGCGAGGGTTGGATGGTAACGGGTCGCCGGCACCGGCACCGTCGTTGCCTTGTGGGAGCGGCTTCAGCCACGAACTTCTGGAACTATGTGCGGGTCATGCAAATCGAGGCTGTCGTCGGGCCCGTTCCAGCCTTGGAAAGCTCTCGGCTGAAGCCGCTCCCACATGGATGCGGGGGCGCTTTCAATCCCGGCCGGCGGTCCCGGCATTCGCATCACAAACAGCCGTCGACGCTCGCCCGCGGCAGCGCACGCTTGACGTCGAACAGCACCGCACCGGGCTTGGCGAGCGCGCGCACGCCGTCGGCGCCGAGTTCGACGAAGCGATCGTGCGCCACCGCCAACACCACCGCGTCGTAGCGGCCCGGCTCGGGTTTGTCGACCAGCGCCAGCCCGTATTCGGCCTGCGCGTGCGCGGGCGCCACCCAGGGGTCGTGCACGTCGATGTCGGTGTTGTAGCTTTTCAGCTCTCGGATGATGTCCACCACGCGGGTGTTGCGCAGGTCCGGGCAGTTCTCCTTGAACGCCAGCCCCAGCACCAGCACCTTGGCGCCAGCCGTCTGGAACCCGCGCTGCTGCATCAGCTTGACCACGCGCTCGGCGACGTGGCCGCCCATGGAGTCGTTGATCCGGCGCCCGGCCAGGATCACGTCCGGGTGGTAGCCGATCTGCTGCGCCTTGTGGGTCAGGTAGTACGGGTCCACGCCGATGCAGTGGCCACCGACCAGGCCGGGCCGGAACGGCAGGAAGTTCCACTTGGTTCCGGCCGCTTCCAGCACTTCGTGGGTGTCGATGCCGAGGCGGTGGAAGATTAGCGACAGTTCGTTGATCAGGGCGATGTTGAGGTCGCGCTGGGTGTTCTCGATGACCTTGGCCGCTTCGGCCACGCGGATGCTGGAGGCCTTGTGGGTGCCGGCGGTGATGATGCTGGCGTACAGCGCGTCGATGAAGTCGGCTACCTCCGGCGTCGACCCGGACGTGACCTTGAGGATGGTTTCCAGACGGTGCTCGCGGTCGCCGGGGTTGATCCGCTCGGGGCTGTAGCCGGCGAAGAAGTCCTCGTTGAACGCCAGGCCCGATTCGGCCTCGATGATCGGCACGCAGACTTCCTCGGTGGCCCCGGGATAGACGGTCGATTCATAGATCGCCACGCCGCCGCGGCCGATCGCGCGGCCGACGGTGCGGCTGGCCGATTCGAGCGGGCGCAGGTCCGGGCGCTTGTAGTCGTCGATCGGCGTGGGCACGGTGACGATGAACACGTTGCAGCCGGCCAGCACCTGCGGGTCGCTCCCGAACTCGAGCTTGTCGGCGGCCTTCAGTTCATCGGCGGACAGTTCCAGCGTGCGGTCATCGTGCTCGCGCAATTGGGCGATGCGCTGCGCGTCGATGTCGAAACCGACCGTGCGGTAGCGGCGTCCGAAGGCGGCCGCCAGCGGCAGCCCCACGTAGCCCAGCCCGATCACGGCGATGCGGATGTCGTCTTGTGCGGGGAGCTCCGCGGTCATGTCGATTGAGTCATGTGCAAGGCCCTGGGGGCGAGGTTGGATAGTCTATCGGACCGGCCGCCCGCGCGATTGCGGGGAGGTGGACGGCTGGACAAACGCAGCCGGCAGTCGCAAGAGGCCATGCCGTCGACGTTTTCGCACCGGCTTGCCGGATCCGCGCGCTTATCGCGTTGTCGGGAGTTGGAGATCACGGCTGGGGCGACGAAAGATGCGGATCCTGGTGTGCGGCGGCGCCGGTTACATCGGAAGCCACACCTGCGCGGTGTTGGCTGCGCGCGGCCATGACCTGCTGGTCGCCGACAACTTCGTCAACAGTTCGCCGCGTGCGCTGGAGCGACTGCGCCGGCTCACCGGTGCCCCGATATGCTTCCAGCTGACCGACCTGCGCGTGCGGGCCGAGGTTGATGCGTTGTTCGAGGGGCAGCGCTTCGACGCGGTCGTGCATTTCGCCGCGCTCAAGGCCGTGGGCGAGTCGTGCGAACGCCCACTGGACTACTTCGACAACAACATCTCCGGCACCATCCACCTGCTGCAGGCGATGCAGGCGGCCGGGGTGGAACGGCTGGTGTTCAGTTCGTCTGCGACGGTCTACGGCGATCCGGACAGCGTGCCGGTGCGCGAAGACGCCGCCCTGCGCATCACCAACCCCTACGGCCGCACCAAGCTGGTGATGGAGCAGCTGATCGGCGACCTGTGCGCGTCCGACCCCTCGTTCCACGCGGCCAACCTGCGCTACTTCAATCCCGTCGGTGCGCATCCATCCGGCCTGATCGGCGAAGACCCGGGTGGGGAACCGAACAACCTGATGCCCTACGTCAGCCAGGTGGCGGTGGGGCGGCGCGAGCGGCTGCGGATCTTCGGCGGCGACTGGCCGACCGTCGACGGTACCGGCGTGCGCGACTACATCCACGTCATGGACCTGGCGCGGGCGCATGCCGACGCGATCGATTACCTGGTACGCGAGGGCCGCGGCCTGACGGTGAACCTGGGCACAGGCCGCGGGGTCAGCGTGCTGGAGCTGGTGCGCGCGTTCGCCAAGGCCTCCGGGCGCGAGATCCCGTACGAGGTCGTGGCCCGGCGCGCCGGCGACGTCGCCGAGGTTTACGCCGATCCTTCGCTCGCGCATGAGCTCCTGGGCTGGCGTGCGGAGCTGGGCGTAGACGCGATGTGCCGCGACGCCTGGCGCTGGCAGTCGATGAATCCCGACGGCTACGGTCGGGTCGGTATCGAGCAGGCGGGAATATCAGTGGATCCGAGTCTGGCGGTTGCGGGTTAGGGGCGGTCCAGGACATCGGCGGGACGAGGCGCGTGTAGTTCATGCGGCACAATGGCCGGGTCCGGAGCGACTTGGGAGTCACGAACGTGCTTGGCATGGCAATGCTGTTGGGCGGAGCTGTTGCGGTTGGGTCGGATCTGCCGAAACCCGCGTGCAGAGCGGCATCAATGAGTGATGTCGCGAGTCAGCTCCTGGGCGAGCCTCTCCCGGCGGCAAGCATCAGGGCCGCATTTGTTTCGGCAATGATGCCGCCGGGGCCGCACAGTTTCGTGATGACGATGGAGTCGGGAGCCAGGCTTCCTGCACCCGGATTGCCCAAGCCGGTTGCGAAAGCGCCGAACTTCACTATCGTTGCGGGCGATTTTGAGAAGGTGTGCTCGATCGAGCTCACGGTGCAGGCGTGCCCCCAGCTGGAAGGTGTCATGAAGGCGTTGAAGGCCCTTTCCATTCCCGTTGGATACAACTATGACTCGCCAAGGCAAAACTATGCCTATGACGTGGGGAGGGTTGTTCTCCAGGCGTCCGACGGAGATGGCAATGACATCGAGTGGCAATCCTCGAGTCCAGGCCACCCCCTGCGGGCTGCGATCGGCGAAGCACGCGGCGGTCTCCGGTCCTGCCTCCGACCGCTGATCGAAGAGTTTCCACCGTACAAGTTTTGACGGGAAACACTGCGGCCAGTTTCGTTTTTTAATCCGCTGCCGGCTCTCGCTTCCAGTCCTTTACGAAGCAGGTTCAACCAGCCGCTCCATACGGTCAGGATGCGAGGAAACGTACTGCCACGCCGGGTTCACGCATCCAGGCGAAGTGGTCAGCCTTCGCTCCCAGCGCCTGCCGATCGAATGTCTTCGCGTGCACCGGCGAGTGCGGCAGCTTCGACAGCAGGAAACGCAGCGAGGATTCCGGTGCCAACCAGTCGTCAGCCATGACCGCCGCGCGGACCGGGACTTCGACCGCGGCCATGTCCTTGTCCAGGCTGGCTTCCATGCCGGCGGCGGCATAGCGTCCGCTCAGTGCTGTGCGCGACCAGTCGCGGATCAACCCGCGCGCCTCGTTGCCGCCGAAGCCGATGCGACGGCCGGGCAGGGCGCCGCAGGCGTCGGCCAGCCACGGCAGGAAGCGATAGGCCAGCGGCAGCCACCAGCGCGTGCGCGGCGGGAACGCGCGCCAGTACGGCGCACCGCTGGCGACCAGCCACAGCGAGCTTGCCGCATCCTGATCGAGGGCGAGGCGGCAGCAGGCCAGTTGCCCGCCGAGGCTGTGGCCGCCGATGACGCGCGGCAGGCCGGGCAACAGGTCGTTGATCGCCTGGTCGCTCGCAGGCAGGTCGGTGGTGAGCAGTTCCCGATATCCCCAGTCGTGCCGCCGGTCGGCGCGCAGCGAACTGGACCCGCTGCCGCGCCACTCATGCACGAAGACCGCCACGCCCCGCGCGGCAAGCGCATGGGCGAAGGGCAGGTAGTGCCTGGCCGCAACGCCCAGCGCGGGCAGCCAGAGCAGGCTGCGGTCGGCGCTCTCCGGGGTGCGGGCGAGCAGGGTGTAGCGATGCCCGTCGGTCGCGGCGAGCGGGAGTTCGTGTGCCCGGACTCCACCCGTCTCCGTCGTATCCATCACGGGCGTCGTGCACCGAAATGATCGAGGACCAGCACGTCCCCGCGTCCGGGTGCGTAGCCGCGCGCAAGTGCGTCGTGCACGTAGCCGATGGCCGCCGCGCAGGCGTCCACGGGCGTGCGGCCGAGGCAGAGGCTCGCCGCGATCGCCGACGCCAGCGTGCAGCCGGTGCCGTGGCCGTCCACGTCCATCCGCGGCTGCCGCCAGCGCGTTGTGGTGGCGTCGTCGGCGTAGCGGTCGGTGACCGTGTCGCCTTCGTGCAGGTGGCCGCCCTTGAGCAGCACCGCGCCGGCGCCCAGCGCGCGCAGCGCGAGAATGGCTTCGTCGGCAGCCGCGCCGTCGGCGATCGCGTGTCCGAGCAGCAGCTCGGCCTCGGGCGTGTTGGGCGTGAGCACGGTTGCCAACGGCAGCAGGCGTGTGCGCAGGGCGTCGAGCGCATCGGCTTCGAGCAGCCGCGCGCCGGAGGTCGCCACCATCACCGGGTCGACCACCACGTGCGGTGGCCGGTGCGCCTCCAGCGCATCGGCCACCGAATGGATCACCTCTGCCGACGCCAGCATTCCCAGCTTTACCGCGCCGATGTCGAAGTCCTCGAAACACGCGTCGATCTGCGCGCGCAGGAACGCCACCGGCGGCACGTGTACCGCGGTGACGCCGCGCGTGTGCTGCGCGGTCAGCGCCGCGATCGCGCTCAACCCGTGTACGCCGTGCGCGGCGAAAGTCTTGAGGTCGGCCTGGATGCCGGCGCCGCCGCCGGAGTCGGAGCCGGCGATGGTCAGGGCGCAGGGCGGAGTGTTGGCGTGGTCCATGGCGGGCATTGTCGCCCAAACGATCGCGGGGCGACCCGCGCTAAGTCGTGGTGCCCCGGAGCTGCCGGTACAGGAAGTACGCCAGCCCCGTGGCGCCGGTCAGCACCGCCGGGACGTACAGCGCCTGGTAGCCCACGCGCGCGAACAGCCACGCGCCGAGCAGGCCGCCGGCGAAGAAGAAACCGATGATCAGGGTGCACAGCGCCAGCCGCCGCCGTGCCACCGGCATGCCGCGCAGTGCGTGCCCGAGCATGATGCCCAGGTCGGTGAACATGCCACTCAGGTGCGTGGTGCGCACGATGGCGCCGCTGTACGTCGTCGCCATCGCGTTCTGCAGGCCGCAGGCCATGGCCGCGAGCAGCGGGCCGGCCAGGTGCTGCTGCCGGAACAGCGGGATCGCCGCGAGCAGCATCAGCGATTCCAGCGACAGCGCCACGCCGTAGCGCCGCCCCAGGCGCAGGGTGCTGTCCTGCACGATGAGCCCGCCCAGCGCGGCGCCCGCGACGAATGCTCCCAGCATCACCGCCAGGTGCAGCGTGGCCTGCCGGTCGCCGACGACCAGAGCCGCCCCCAGCAGCGAAGTGTTGCCGGTCAGGTGCGTGATGGCCTGGTGCTGGTAGCCGAGGAACCCGACCACGTTGACGATGCCGGCCACGCATGCCAGCGCCGCGCCGCCGACCCACACCCAGGCGGCGAGCCGCTCGGCCACGGCGCTACAACACCTCGGAGGCGTAGTCCGCCAGCCGCGAACGCTCGCCGCGGCGCAGCGTGATGTGCGCGCTGTGGGCCCAGTTCTTGAAGCGGTCCACGGCGTACGTCAGGCCGGACGTGGTCTCGGTGAGGTAGGGCGTGTCGATCTGCTCGACGTTGCCCAGGCACACGATCTTGGTGCCCGGGCCGGCGCGGGTGATCAGCGTCTTCATCTGCTTGGGCGTCAGGTTCTGCGCCTCGTCGAGGATCAGCCAGCGGCTCAGGAACGTGCGCCCGCGCATGAAGTTGAGCGAGCGGATCTTGATCCGCGAGGCGAGCAGGTCGTTGGTCGCCGCCCGTCCCCAGCTGCCGCCTTCCTGGTTGTGGGTGAGCACTTCGAGGTTGTCGGTCAGCGCGCCCATCCACGGCGTCATTTTTTCCTCTTCCGTGCCTGGCAGGAAACCGATGTCCTCGCCGACGCTGACCGTGGCGCGGGTCATGATGATTTCCCGGTACCGCTGCTGGTCCATCGTCTGCGCCAGGCCCGCGGCCAGCGCCAGCAGGGTCTTGCCGGTGCCGGCGGTGCCGAGCAGGGTGACGAAGTCGATCTCCGGATCCATCAGCGCGTTGAGCGCGAAGTTCTGCTCGCGGTTGCGCGCGTTGATGCCCCAGACCGAGTGCGAACTGTTGCGGTAGTCGTCCACCACCTGCAGCGTTGCGCGCTCGTCGTCGACCTTGGTCACGCGCAGCTCGGTCTGCTCGTCGCCGGGCAGGTACAGGAACTGGTTCGGATACCAGTCCTCGTCCTCCGCCACGGTCATCTCGTAGTACGTGCGGCCCTTGTCGGTCCAGGACTTGAGGTCCTTGCCGTGGCGCTGCCAGAAGTCCTCGGGCAGCGGGTTGGCGCCGGTGTAGAGCAGGCTGAAATCGTCCAGCGCGCGGTCGTTCTCGTAGTCCTCGCTGGCGATGCCGGCGATCGCGGCCTTGATCCGCAGATTGATGTCCTTGGACACGAACACCACCGGCGCGCCCGGCTCGGCCTTCTGCAGCGCGAGGATCGAGTCGATGATGTCGTTGTCGGCCTTGTCGCCGCCGCGCTTGCGCGTTTCCAGCGCGCCGAGCTGGAAACGCAGCCGGCCGATGCTCTGCGCCCCGCGCAGCTGCAGCCCGTTCGGGCGCTCGAGCACCAGCCCCGAAGCGATCTTGTCGGTGCCCTGGGCCTCGATCAGTTCGTTGATGAAACGGCTGACCTGGCGTGCGTTGCGGCTGGCTTCCGAGTTGCCCTTCTTGCCGTTGTCGAGCTCCTCGATGACCTGCATCGGCAGGAACACGTCGTGTTCTTCGAACTTGAACAGCGCCGTCGGATCGTGCATCAGCACGTTGGTGTCGAGCACGTGGATGCGCTTGCCTTTGGTCATCGAGGGATCTCGTCGTAGGTCGGGGCTACGCCCCCGACGGCGTGGGTCCGGTGTGCGTCGGGGGCGTAGCCCCGACCTACGGCTGCGCCGCCTTCAATGCGTCAAGCACGGCCTGTGCGTGGCCGGGCACTCTGACCTTGCGCCAGGCCTGCGCGATCCGGCCCTTCGGGTCGATGAGGAACGTGCTGCGCTCGATGCCCATGACCTTGCGCCCGTACATGTTCTTCTCGTGGATCACGTCGAAGGCGCGGCACAGCGTCTCGTCGGCGTCGCTGGCCAGGTCGAAGCGGAAGCCCTGCTTGGCGCAGAAGTTCTGGTGCGACTTGATCGAGTCGCGCGACACGCCAAGCACGGTCGCGTCGAGCTTGCGGAACTTGGGCAGCAGCGCGTTGAAGTCGATGCCCTCGGTGGTGCAGCCGGGGGTGGAGTCCTTCGGGTAGAAGTACAGCACCAGCCACTGGCCTTTGTAGTCGCCGAGTTTCGCGGTTTCGCCGCTGGACAGCGCCAGTGGAAGTTTTGCCGGGACCTTGTCGCCGGGGTTGATCGCGTAGGTGTCGGGCATCAGAACTTCATCGGGTCCATGATCGCGTCGAGGTTCAGGTGGTCGCAGAACTCGAGGAAATCGTCGCGCAGCGCGGCGATGTGCATGTCGGCCGGTACGCCGATGGTGACCTGCGCGGAGAACATGTCCGCGCCGGTCTGCATGGCGCGGTAGCGCGAGCAGTGCAGGCTCTCGATGGTGATGCCCTGGCGGTCGAAGAAGTCGGCCAGCTGGAACAGGATGCCCGGCTTGTCCGACGCCACCACCTCGACGATGTACGGCAGCAGGTTCGACTGCACCGGCTTGGGCCCGGTGCGGTACCAGATCAGCTTCAGGCCTTCCTCGCGTTCCAGGCGCGTGAGCATCGCTTCGAGCTTGGCGACCGAATCCCACGAACCGGTGGCCAGCGCGGTGACCGAAACGTCGCGGCCGACCGTGGACAGGCGCGTGTCGACCAGGTTGCAGCCGCTGTCGGAGATCCGCCGCGTGACCGGGAGCAGCGGCGACTGCGGATGCGTCGTGTAGGCGTTGATCAGCAGGTGGTTCTCGTTCGGCGCGGGTCGTGCAGCGGGATCTGGATCGGTCAAGGCGGCGTCCGGGGCGAGAAGGTCGTCAACGGCGGCCCGGCGGAGCCGGGATGCTGGCGCCAGCATACTTGCCCGCGCTTTCAGGCCGCAAGTAAGATCGGCGCAGGATCACCGGCGTTCGACAGCCGGCCCAGCGCCCGCGCCGACGAGTGCGGCCCCAGAATTCAGGCCCGGCGGACCCCAGTTTGCGACTTTCAGGAAGCATCACCGCGCTGGCGACGCCGTTCACGGCCACCGGCGAACTCGATTTCGACGCATGGCGCGGCCTGCTGCAGGCGCAGCGCCAGGCCGGCACCCAGGCCGTCGTCGTCGCCGGCTCCACCGGCGAGGCCGCGGCCCTGTTCAACACCGAATACGACGCGCTGCTGCGCGCGGCGGTGGAGGAACTGGGCGGGCACCTGCCCGTGGTCGCCGGGACCGGGCTGTCGAACACCACCATGACCATCGAACAGACCCGCCGCGCCGCCGCGCTCGGCGCCGACGCGGCGCTGGTGGTGACGCCGCCGTACGTACGCCCGACCCAGGCGGGGCTGGTCGCTCATTTCCGCGCCGTGGCCGATGACGGCGAACTGCCGGTGGTGCTCTACAACGTGCCGGGACGCACCGGCTGCGACATGCTGCCGGAGACCACGGCCGAGCTCGCCGCGCACGAGCGCATCGTCGGCATCAAGGAGGCGCGCAGCGAACCCGAGCGCATGCAGGCGTTGCTGCCGCTGCGCGGGGATGGTTTCGCCGTGCTCAGCGGCGACGACCCGACCGCGGTGCGCGCCATGCTCGCCGGCGCCGATGGCATCGTCTCGGTGGCCTCGAACGTGGTGCCGGCCGCGTTCCGCAGGCTCGCCGACCTGGCCCGCGCCGGCAACGAAGCCGACGCGCAGGCGCTGGACGCGCGCCTGCACGCCCTCTACGACTTCCTGGGCATCGAACCGAATCCGATCCCGGTCAAGGCGCTGCTGGCCCGCCGCGGCGTCGGCCGCGGCCTGCGGCTGCCGCTGACCGAACTGTCCGCGGCGCACGCCGGGCTGGCCGAGCGCATGGCCGAAGAGGTCGCCGCGATCGAAAGCGAATTCGCCCCCGCCGACAACGCCAGCTGACGCAGTGGCGCGGGCCGGCTGTTCCCGGGTCCGTTTACATCAACAGCCCGTGCCGGCCGCGATACACTCCCGGCCTGACCTGCAGGAGATCCAGATGCGTCCTTCCGTCCACCCGATCCGCTTCCTCGCCGCCGCCGCGCTGGCCGTGGCCGTTCTTGGCGCCTCCGGCTGCAGCTGGTTCCGCAAGGGCGACGAACTGTATGCGCAGAGCCCCGAGAACCGCCCGCTGGAAGTGCCGCCGGACCTGAACCTGCCCGACACCTCCGGTGCGATGAAGCTGCCCGCCGGCGACGCGACGCAGTCGGTCAGCCGTTCCTCGGTGGGCGCCCCCGCCGCGTCTGCACCCAATAACACCGGCTTCACGGTGGCCGGCGAGCGCGATGCCGTGTTCGACCGGATCGGCGAGGTGCTGGCAGCCACCGACGGCGTTGCCATCGCCAGCAAGGCGCAGATCCTGGGCACCTACGACGTGGATTACGAAGGCAGCAAGTTCCTGCTGCGGGTGACCAAGGTCCAGGCTGGCGCCTACGTCTCGGCGGTCGACCCGCGCGGCCTGCCCGCGTCCGGCGAAGCGCCCGCCAAGCTGATTGCCACGCTGAAGGCGGCGCTGGGCGCCGGCTGAGCCTGCGCCAGTCGTGACGGGCTGCCGTCGGCGCAGCCGCGGGCCCAGGTTCGCGGCGCTTGGCCATGGTGCCTGCCTCGCGGCGTTGATGTTGGCTGCCTGCCACGGCGGCGGCACGCGCGATACGGAAACCCCGATGCCGATGCCCGCCGACGGCGGCGCGTTCACGGTTTCGGAAAGCATGCTCGACACCTGGAACACGATCGGCAAGGTCCTGGTTTCCATGGACGGCGTCCGCTATGAGGGCCGGGCGCAGATGCTCGGCCTGTACGCGGTGGGCTACCGCGGCGAGCGTTTCCTCATCCGTACCCGTGCGCTTGTGATCGAGGCGCCGGGGCAGGGTCTGCGCACCCGCGTCGACGCGCTGGGGCCGGAGGGCCAGGCGACCGCCAGCCCGGCGGCCGCGGCGCTGCTGCAGGTGCTGGCGCGGCGGGTGCCCGTGGAGGTTGAACTGTATCGGCAGCCGGTGGAGTTGCCGGGCAACTGATCTCTGGACAGCCTCTTGGCAGGAGCGGTTTCAGCCGCGAGCTTTAGCTCCCTCCCCCTGCGAAGGCAGGGGAGGGTTGGGGAGGGGTGTCTTTCGGATCAGTTCGAACCGTGGGCACCCCCTCTCCCCTGCAGCCGCAGGGGAGGGGCCAAGGCAGAAGCTCGCGGCTGAAGCCGCTCCCACAAAGTACCTGGTGTTTGTGATTGCCGGGCGACCCGCGTCCGAGTCGTGCTCAGCGCTCCAGCAACGGCAGCTTGTCCGGCTTGCCTTCCCACTCTTTCGCATCGGGCGGGGCGTCCTTGCGCGCGGTGATCACCGGCCAGTCCTTCGAAAGCTCCGCGTTCAGCGCCACGAACGGCTCCTGCCCGGCCGGCACGTCGTCCTCGGGGTAGATCGCGTTGATCGGACACTCCGGCTCGCACAGCGTGCAGTCGATGCATTCGTCCGGGTCGATCACCAGGAAGTTCGGCCCCTCGTGGAAGCAGTCGACCGGGCACACCTCGACGCAGTCGGTGTACTTGCACTTGATGCAGTTCTCGGTGACGACGAAGGGCATGGAGGGAACTCTGGTTCGATGGGCGCGGCCATTTTAACGGTTTGCGCGCGAGCGGCGAGGCCGAATGCTCTTGCAGGAGCGGCGGAAGCCATGAGCTTTTTGCCTGTGGCAGGTTGAACCCCCGAAGAGCTCGTGGCCTCCGCCGCTCCTACGGGGGCTTTGTTGGCGCGCGGCACGGCCCGGCAAAAAAAGAAGCCCGCGCAGCGATGCGCGGGCTTCCCCCATCCCGTTCCCTTCCCCCGCGAGCGGGGGAAGGGCGATCGTGTCGGCGGGAGTCGCTTCCGGTCACACTGCCGCGGTGTCACGCGGACCGGCTTCGGAACCGACGGTTGTATGGCGCTCCCTACGGGATTCGAACCCGTGTTTTAGCCTTGAGAGGGCCACGTCCTGGGCCTCTAGACGAAGGGAGCGGGGTGTCGCCTGGGCGACGCCGGCTGGACGACCGGCCCGCTCGGCACCAGTCGGGGCCGCGCGGCTTGCTAGTATAGCAGCGATACGGATGCCGCAAAGCGGCAGCCCCACACATCCATTGGCTGCCGATGCCGACCCAGACCCACACCGAATCCCCCCGTTCCGCCCCCGTGACCCTGCGGGTCGTCCCGCGCGACCAGCATCCGATCTCGCGCAAGGACATCAGTCCCAACGCGCTGCGCGTGCTCTACCGCCTGCGCGAGGGTGGCCACCAGGCGTTCCTGGTCGGCGGCGCGGTGCGCGACCTGATGGTCGGCGGCCATCCCAAGGACTTCGACGTCGCCACCAGCGCCACGCCGGAGGAGGTCAAGCACCTGTTCCGCAACTGCCGCCTGATCGGGCGCCGCTTCCGCCTGGCGCACGTGGTGTTCGGCCGCGAGATCATCGAGGTCGCCACCTTCCGCGCCAACAGCGACGACGGCAGCGGCGACCGCCAGGTCCACGACGACGGCCGCCTGCTGCGCGACAACGTCTACGGCACGATCGAGGACGACGCGGTGCGGCGCGACTTCACCGCCAACGCGCTGTACTACACGATCGACGACTTTTCGGTGCACGACTACGTCGGCGGCTTCGAGGACGTGCAGAACAAGGTGCTCAGGCTGATCGGCGACCCGGAAACCCGCTACCACGAGGACCCGGTACGCATGCTGCGCGTGGTGCGTTTCGCGGCCAAGCTCGGCTTCAGCATCGACGAGGCCACCGCGGCGCCGGTGCCGGCACTGGCGCCGCTGCTGGCCGACGCGGCGCCGGCACGGCTGTTCGAGGAGTGCCTGAAGCTGTTCCTGTCCGGCTACGCGGAGGAAAGCTTCCTCGGGCTGGAGCGGTTCGGCCTGCTGGCGGTGCTGTTCCCGGAGTCGGCGTCGGCGCTGAAATCCAATCGCAGCGGCGCACTGCGGCGCGTGGTCATCGAGGGCCTGCGTGGCACCGATGCGCGGGTGCGCGCGGACGAGCCGGTTTCGCCAGCGTTCCTGTTCGCGCTGCTGCTGTGGCCCGCGTATTGCCGCGCGCTGATCGCGCTGCAGGCGCAGGGCGTGCACGCGGTGGAAGCGCAGCGCCGCGCCGCCGACCGCGTCACCGTGCACCAGCTGTCCACGATCGCACTGCCGCGCCGTTTCTCGCTGCCGATGCAGGAGATCTGGCTGCTGCAGTCGCGGTTGTCGTCCGCGCAGTCCGGGCCGCGCCCGCGCAAGCGGGTGATGCGCACGCTGGCCCACCCGCGCTTCCGTGCAGCGTTCGATTTCCTCGCCTTGCGCCAAGTGGCGTCGGACGAGCATGCCGAGGACATCGCGTTCTGGCGCGATGCGCAGAGCGACCCGGACAACGCGATCGCCGTGCATCCCGAGGTGGAGGGCGAGGGCGGTGAAGAGCACGCCGCACCGCGCCGGCGCCGGCGTCGCCGCAGGCCTGCCGCGTCCACGCAATGAACCCGGCCACGATTGCGTTCGTGGGGCTCGGCGGCAACGTCGGGGATGCCGCCGCGACCCTGCGCGAAGCGCTGGCGGCGCTCGATGGGCTGCCGGAAACCCGCGTGCTGCGCGCCTCGCCGCTGTATCGCACGCCGGCCTGGGGGCATGTGGACCAGCCCGACTTCATCAACGCGGTCGCGAAGCTCGAAACCGGCCTCGATCCGCGCGCGCTGCTTGATGCGCTGCTCGACGTCGAGCGCCAGTTCGGGCGTGACCGCCAGGAAGACGATGCGCGCTGGGGTCCGCGCACCCTCGACCTCGACCTGCTGCTGTTCGGCGAAGCGGTCATCGACGAGCCGGGCCTGCGCGTGCCGCACCCGCACCTGCACGAACGCGCGTTCGCACTGGTGCCGCTGGCCGCGATCGCGCCCGGGGCGACGATTCCCGGCCATGGAACGGTGCGTTCAGCGCTCGCGGCCGTGGTCGCCGACGGGATCGAAGCGCTACCCTGAGGGCCTGCCACCACGCTCCGGGAACCCCGTCATGTACACCCCCGACGACCGCAAGCCCCTGACCGTCCCGGCGCTGGCCGAGGCCAGGCGCAGCGGCCACAGGCTGGCGATGCTGACCGCGTACGACGCCGGCTTCGCGCGCGTGTTCGACGACAACGGCGTCGACCTGCTGCTGGTCGGCGACTCGCTGGGCATGGTGGTGCAGGGCCACGACTCGACCCTGCCGGTAACCGTCGACGACATCGCCTACCACACCGCCTGCGTCGCGCGCGGCGTGTCGCGGGCACTGCTGGTCGCGGACATGCCGTTCCAGGCCGACGCGACGCCCGAACGCGCGCTCGACGCGGCCACGCGCCTGCTGCAGGCCGGCGCGCGCATGGTCAAGCTCGAAGGCGCGGGCCACAAGCTGGACGTCATCCGCTTCCTGGTCGAGCGCGAGATCCCGGTCTGCGCGCACCTCGGCCTGACCCCGCAGTCGGTGCTGCGCCTGGGCGGCTACAAGGTGCAGGGGCGCCAGGACGAGGCCGCCGAAAAGCTGCGCGCTGATGCGAAGGCGGTCGCCGACGCGGGTGCGGCGCTGCTGGTGCTTGAATGCGTGCCATCGTCGCTGGCGCAGGTGATCACCGCCGAAAGCGCGATCCCCACCATCGGCATCGGCGCCGGCCCGCACTGCGACGGACAGGTGCTGGTGCTGCATGATGTGCTTGGCCTGCACAGTGGCCACCGACGGCCGAAATTCGTCAAGGATTTCCTTGCCGAAGGCGGTTCGGTGGCCGGGGCAGTGCAGGCCTATGTCGCCGCGGTGCGCGATGGCAGTTTCCCCGACGAAGCGCATTCCTATCAGTAGGAGCGCACTGGGCGCGATGCCCTACCTGCGAAAACCCGGCTGCGCCCAGTGCGCTCCTGCAAGACAAGGCATGAAGCCATGATCGAAACCGTGACTGAACTTCCTGCCTTGCGTGCGCGCATCGCCGCTTGGAAACAGGACGGCCTGCGCGTTGGCCTCGTGCCCACCATGGGCAACCTGCACGCCGGCCATTTCTCGCTGGTGGAGCTCGCGCGTGAACATGCCGACAAGGTCGTCGCCAGCGTGTTCGTCAATCCCACCCAGTTCGGGCCGAACGAAGACTTCGCCCGCTACCCGCGCACGCCGGAGGCCGATGCCACGGGGCTCGAGGCCGCCGGTTGCGACCTGGTGTGGCTGCCGCCGGTAGAACAGATGTATCCCTTCGGCGCCGACAACGCCGTGCGCATGCGCGTACCCGGCATCACCGACGTGCTCGACGGCGCGCATCGCCCCGGGCATTTCGACGGCGTCGTCACCGTGGTGTCGCGGCTGTTCAACCAGGTGCAGCCGGACGTGGCCGCCTTCGGCCTCAAGGACTACCAGCAGCTGGCGGTGATCCGCTACCTGGTGCGCGACCTGGCGTTCCCGGTCGAGCTGCTGCCGGCGCCGATCGTGCGCGAGCCCGATGGCCTGGCGCTGAGTTCACGCAACCAGTATCTGTCCGTCGAACAGCGCGCGGTCGCGCCGATGATCCACCGCACGCTGCTGGCGATGCGCAACGCCACGCAAGCCGGGGGTATGCGTGCGGCCGTCGAAGCGCAGGCGCGCGAGGCGCTGGAGGCGGCGGGCTTCGTGGTCGACTATGCGGTCGTGCGTGATCGCCACCTGGACGAGCCCGAAGACGGTCCCGGCGAACGCGTGGCCCTGGTCGCCGCGCGGCTGGGCAGCACGCGACTGATCGACAACCTCGAATTCACCCGGTAGGGCGGGTCTCGCCCGCCGGCCCTCGCCGCGTGGCCGGTCGGGGGCTCCCCGGGGCGGTTGCGGCCACGTGCGGGCATTGCGCCGCCGTTTTGTTGCGGTGCGCCATCGACTGCTAGACTGCGCTCCTGACCATGCCTGTCCGCGCCCGCAGCGGAGCCCGAGATGCAACTGACCCTGCTCAAAGCCAAGATCCACCGCGCCACGATCACCCACGCCGAGCTGCATTACGAAGGCTCCTGCGCGATCGACGGCCGGCTGCTCGACATCTCCGGCATCCGCGAGTACGAGCGCATCGAGATCTACAACATCAACAACGGCGAGCGCTTCGCGACCTACGCGATCCGCGCCGAGGAAGGCAGCGGCATCATCTCGGTGAACGGCGCCGCCGCGCACCGCGCGCAGCCGGGCGACCTGGTGATCATCTGCGCCTATGGCGCCTGCGACGAGGCCGAGGCGGAAAAGTTCAAGCCGACCCTGGTCTATGTCGACCGCCAGAACGTGCTGACCCACACCAACGACTCGATCCCCGCCCAGGCAGCCTGAGCCGGGACCGGCGCGCCGTGCGCGCGCCGGCAGGCAGGGAGTCACTCGGCGGCGACGTCCGCACAGCCGTCGCGCTGCAGCGCCGCGGGCACGGCATAGGTCATCGTCGCCACATCCAGCGCCAGGTCGTGCGTGGCGTCGGCGGGCTTCCCGCAGGCGGTGCCGCTTTCGGTGACGCGCAGTGGGTAGGCGGCGGCGCCCGGGTCGCTGTCGTCGATGTCGAGTTCGAAGTCGATGTCGTAGGCCTCGTCCGCGCTGCATTCGCCGCGTTCGAGGCAGCCCTTCATCCAGTCTTCGTTGTCCAGGCCTTCGCGGAACCAGCCGGCGTCGACGAAACCGTCGCCCTTCGGCAGCACCAGGTGGGCGGTCTGCACGCCCTGGCCCATGTTGTAGAAGCCGGACTCGACCACGAAGCCGTACAGGTCCGCGCCGAAGCGCTTGCTGTCCACGTCGCCCGGTTCGCCGCGGCTGCCGAACTCGTCCATGTGCGCGCTGGCGGTCGCGGCGAGCGCACCATCGCCTGGCTGCAACAGGAAGAAGTCGTTGGTGCCGGCGGCGGGATGGCCCGCGCCCTGGACTGTCCCGCACACGGCCAGCATTACCGCGGGCTGCCCGGAAATGGTGGCCTCCTCCTGCTCGCAGACGCTGCGCGTGACCTGCCCGTCGCTTTCGCCCTCGACGCTGAACGAGGCGTCGGCCGGAACGTTGTTCCACTCGCCCGACAGGCTGGCGGACGGGCCGTAGACCGATGCCAGGAAGGCGGAAACTGCCGCGTCGTCGACGGTGGCGGTCGTGGCGGTCGTGGCGGTCGTGGCGGGCTGCGTGGACGTGGCGGTGGGGTCACCGGCGTCCGCGGGCTGCGTGCCGGCGGGCGTTGCGGCGGACTCTGTCGCCGGCGAGCAGGCGGCGATGGCGAGGGCGACAGTGCTTGCAAGGATGCTGCGGCGGATGCAGTCAGGGGTGGTCATCGGCATCGACTCCTTGTTGGGATGCGTGATGTTGCAGGGTTGGGCATGGCACGTGAACGGGAGGTGGCTGCCGCGTCCGGGCACGCCGCGAGCCGCGTCGGAAGACTACGACGTGCCGTGCCGCGCCAGCGCCCACCGCACGTGTTCGCGCACCACCGGATCCGGCTCGTCGCGGCGCGAACGCAGGGCGGCCAGCACCTCCGGCGTCGTCGGCGCGTTGCCCAGGGCGACGGCGATGTTGCGCAGCCAGCGCGCGTGGCCGCTGCGGCGGATCGCCGAGCCTTCGGTGCGCTGCAGGAATTCGTCTTCGGTCCAGGCGAACAGTTCCGCCAGCGTGGCCTTGTCCAGGTTGTTGCGCGCGCGGAAGTCGGGTTCGTCCGTGGTCTTCGCGAACTTGTTCCACGGGCAGACCAGCTGGCAGTCGTCGCAGCCGAAGATGCGGTTGCCGATCAGCGGGCGCAGATCTTCGTCGATGCTGCCTTCGTGCTCGATCGTGAGGTAGGAAATGCAGCGTCGCGCATCGAGCCGGTGCGGTGCGGTGATCGCGCCGGTCGGGCACACGTCGATGCAGCGCGCGCAGGTGCCGCAGTGTGCGGTCGCAGGCGGATCGACCGGCAGCGGCAGGTCGACATAGATCTCGCCGAGGAAGAACCATGAGCCGCCGTCCCTGTCGATCAGGCAGGTGTGCTTGCCGATCCAGCCCAGGCCTGCGTTGCGTGCCAGTGCGCGTTCGAGCACCGGCGCGGAGTCGACGAACACGCGGTGGCCGAACGGCCCGACTTCTTCCGCGACCCGCTCGGCCAGCTTCTGCAGACGGTTGCGCATCAGCTTGTGGTAATCGCGGCCCAGCGCGTAGCGCGCGACGTAGGCGCGCTCGCCGTCGGCGATCGTGTCCCAGGCGCTGTCGTCGTCGTTGCGGCCGTAATCCAGTCCCACCGAGATCACCCGCAGCGTGCCGGGGATCAGCTCCGCCGGTCGCGAGCGCTTGTCGCCGTGCCGGGCCATCCATTCCATCGAGCCATACAGGCCGTTGGCGAGCCAGTCGCGCAGGTGCTGCTCGTCCTCGCCCAGCTCGATGCCGGCGATGCCGCAGCGCTGGAAACCCGCCTCACGCGCAAGCGAACGGATCCGCCGCGCGAGCGCGGAGTAGTCGGGTGCGAGGGAACTGGCGGTGGGCTGGGGCACGGCAGCACAAGTCTAGAGCGTGTCCTGCACCTCGCAGCAACTCTCCGCGCGGACGGGCCGCTGCGATGCAGCGTTGCGGGCCTTGCCAAGGCGACCGGCCTTGCCTGCGGCCCGCGCCTTGCCTCGCAGCGGCCCGCGCGCGCGGAGAGGCACTCCTAAAGCACAGGACACGCTCTAGAATCGCAGCGATGAGCGGCCCTTTTCCCCTTTACGACAACGCGGCGCTGCGGCAGGCCGAAGCGCGGGCCGCGTCGCGGCTGGGGGACGACTTCGTCCTGATGCAGCGCGCCGGCCTGGCCGCCTGGCACTGCGCGCTGGCGCACTGGCCGCAAGCACAGCGGATCGCGGTCGCCTGCGGGCCCGGCAACAACGGTGGCGACGGCTACGTGCTGGCACGGCATGCGTGCGAGGCCGGTCGCCAGGTGCGCGTGCTGCGCCTGCCCGGACACGCGCCGCGTGGCGAAATCGCCATCCGCGCCGAGCGCGCGTATCGCGACGCGGGCGGACGCGTGGAGGAGTTTGGCGGCTCGATCGGTGATGCCGACCTGGTCGTCGACGCATTGTTCGGCATCGGGCTGACGCGCGCGCCGGATGCCGAAGCCGCGACGCTGGTGGCCGCGATCAACAATGCCGCCGCGCCGGTGCTCGCACTCGATGTCCCCAGCGGCGTCGATGCCGATACGGGCAACGCGCCGGGCACGGCCGTGCATGCGACGCGCACGCTGCAGTTCCTCGGCGCGCACGCGGGCCTGGCGACGGGTGCCGCGCTCGAACATGTCGGTGCGCGCGAACTCGCAGCGCTGGACGTGGGCGACGACGTCCTGCCGGCGGATGCAGCCGTTGCTGAAATGTTCGACGCCAGGGACCTCGGACGCTTCCTGCAGCCGCGCAGCCGCAACTCGCACAAGGGCGAATCCGGGCGCGTGCTGTGCGTCGGCGGCGACCACGGCAAGGGTGGGGCGGTGCTGTTGTGCGCCGAAGCCGCGCTGCGCAGTGGCGCGGGGCTGGTCGACGTCGCCACGCGCGCCATGCACGTGGCGGCGCTGCTGTCGCGGCGACCCGAGGCCATGGCGCATGCCATCGATGCGGCAGCGGACCTGGACAAGCTGGCCGAGGCAGCCAACGTCATCGCGATCGGCCCCGGGCTGGGCCAGGACGCATGGGGAAACGAGCTGTTTTCCGCAATGATCGACAGCGGAAAACCCCTGGTCATCGACGCCGACGCGCTGAACCTGCTCGCCGCCAATCCGCGGAAACTGCAAGCCGATACGGTGCTCACGCCACACCCGGGCGAAGCGGCGCGGCTGCTGTCCATCGCGACGCGCGAAGTGCAGGCCGATCGCCGCGCCGCCGCGCTGGCGCTGTGCGAGCGCTTTGGCTGCGTGGTCGTGCTCAAGGGCGCGGGCACCGTGGTCACGGCGCCGGGATGCTTGCCCGGCATCATCGACGCAGGCAACCCGGGCATGGCCGTTGGCGGAATGGGTGACGTGCTGACCGGCATCATCGCGGCGCTGCGTGCGCAGGGGCTGGACGCATTCGACGCGGCCCGTTGCGGCGCGCTGCTGCACGGAGCCGCCGGCGACGTCGCCGCGCGCGCAGGCGGCGAGCGCGGCCTGCTGCCCTCGGACCTGTTCACGCCGCTGCAGCGGCTGGCCAATCCATGAGCGAGACAATGATCGAAAGCTTCCTGCCCGACGTCGAAGCCACCGACATCCTCGGGCGCGCGCTGGCCGCCACGCAGCCGGCGCGGGCGGTCGTGTACCTGCACGGCGACCTTGGCGCCGGCAAGTCGACGCTGGCGCGTGCCTGGCTGCGTGCGCTCGGCGTCGAGGGGCCGATCCGCAGCCCCACCTACACCCTGGTCGAGCGTTACCCGGTCCCGGGCGGCGAGGCCCTGCACCTGGACCTGTACCGGATCGGCGGCGCTGGCGAGCTGGAATTCCTCGGCCTGGACGACGCGGACGCGGCCCTGTGGCTGGTCGAATGGCCCGAGCGTGGTGCCGGCAGCCTGCCGATGGCCGATCTGCAGGTAGACCTGTCGGTCGAGGGCGCCGGCAGGGCCGTGCGGATACGGGCCAGGGGCGTCACAGGAGACGAATGGGTTAAGCGGATGGAAATTAGGGGCGACTTGCGGCCGTTTCCTGAATCGAACCCGTAGCAAAGGTCGGCAGGCCACGGATTCATAAGGGAAAAGTGGTTGCAAAAATCGGGGCTTGGTGCTTGACTACGACGCATGCGAGCCAAGGGGATCCCCGTCCAGCAAATCATTCTCGGCCTGGCGCTGCTCGCCGGGCTGTGCTGGAATCTCGCGCATGCCTCTGAAATCAATGACTTGCGCGTTTCCGCAGGTGCTACCGGCACCCGCGCGGAGATCGGCTTGGACACTCAGGTCGAATACAGGATCCTGACCCTGTCCAATCCCGAGCGCCTGGTCGTGGACCTGCCGGGCGTCGATCCGGTGCGAGGCCTCAAGCTGCCCGCAGCGGCCGGCCTGGTGAAGGACGTGCGCACCGGGCATCCAGTTCCCGGCACCACCCGCGTCGTGTTCGACCTGCTGGCCCCCGTGGTCGCGCTGAAGCCGCGCTTCGAGTCCGGCGCCAACGGTACGCGGCTGGTCGTGGAATGGCCGGGCGACGCCATTGGTGACCCGATTGCGCGCATCGCCGCCGCGAGCGCGAACCGGCCGGTGGCGCCGGCGGATCCGCAGGCAGGCAGCGCGTCCACGACGCCGCCGCCGCCCGACCCGGCGATCGCATCGGCCGCGGCCACCTCGCGGCTGGTGGCAGCCACGACCGCCGCCGCCAGGTCATCCACGCAGCCCACCCCGGCGCCTTTGCCGGCACCGGTTCCGCAGGCGTCCGGCACCATCGCGACGGGCGTCCCGACCCGCATCGCCACCGGTGTGCCGACTCCCGTCGTCGACCCGAAGCCTGCGCCGGTCGCCGCGCCCGCCGTCACGCCGCCGCCGCTGGCCCGCCGCGCCGGCATGCGCCCGCTGATCGTGGCCATCGATGCGGGCCACGGTGGCCAGGATCCGGGCGCGATCGGCAAGAGTGGTCGCCGCGAGAAGGACGTCACCCTCGCAGTCAGCCGCGAACTGGCCAGGCAGGTCAACGCCACGCCCGGCCTGAAGGCCTACCTGACGCGCGACAAGGACGTGTTCATTCCGCTCAACCGACGCGCGCAGCTGGCGCGTGCGGCCAAGGCCGACATCTTCGTTTCAATCCACGCCGATGCGGCCGAGAACCGCAGCGCCTCGGGCGCGTCGGTGTACGTGCTGTCGCTCAAGGGCGCCTCCTCGCAGCGCGCGCGCTGGCTGGCCGACAAGGAAAACGCCGCCGACCTGATCGGCGGACGCATGCCGCAGGCCGGCAATACGCTGGCTTCGGTGCTGCTCGACCTCACCCAGAGCGGGCACATGAAGGCCTCCGAGGATGCGGCGCGCCACGTGCTCGGCAGCCTCGGCGACGTCGGCAACACCCGCCGCGTGGAGCACGCCAACTTCGCCGTTCTGCGCACCTCGGACATGCCGGCCATGCTGGTCGAGACCGCCTTCATCTCCAACCCGACCGAAGAGCGCCTGCTCGGCGACCCGGCCTACCAGCGCAAGCTGGCGGGCGCGATCCTGCGCGGCGTCGATACCTATTTCCTGCGCCAGCCGCCGCCGGGCACGATGTACGCCGCGCGTGCGTCCGCGGAGCAGGCCGATTCCGGGGCTGGCGGCAGCCCCTGACGCCGCGCACCGGCGGGCCGGTATCATTGCCCCGGTGAGCATCCAGCAGCTTCCCGACACCCTCATCAACCAGATCGCCGCCGGCGAAGTCGTCGAACGACCGGCTTCGGTGGTCAAGGAACTGGTCGAGAACGCGCTCGACGCCGGTGCGCACCGGGTCGACATCGACCTGGAAGAAGGCGGCGTCCGCCTGATCCGCATCCGCGACGACGGCGGCGGCATCGCGGCCGGCGAACTGCCGCTGGCGGTGTCCCGCCACGCGACCAGCAAGATCGCATCGCTCGACGACCTGGAAGCCGTGGCAACGCTCGGTTTCCGCGGCGAGGCGCTGCCTTCGATCGCGTCCGTCAGCCGCTTCACGATGTCCTCGCGCCGCGACGACGATGCCCACGGCGCCAGCCTGCAGGTCGACGGCGGCAACCTTGGCGAAGTGGCCCCGAAGCCGCACCCGCGCGGCACCACGGTCGAGGTGCGCGACCTGTTCTACAACGTGCCGGCGCGGCGCAAGTTCCTGCGCGCCGAACGCACCGAACTGGGCCACATCGAGGAATGGCTGCGCTCGCTGGCGCTGGCGCGCCCGGACGTCGAGCTGCGCGTCTCGCACAACGGCAAGCCTTCGCGCCGCTACAAGGGCGACGGGCAGTTGTTCTCGGGCGAGCGCCTGGGCGAGACGCTGGGCGAGGAGTTCGCGAAGCACGCGCTGCGCATCGAGCACGAGGCCGCCGGCCTGCGCCTGCACGGCTGGATCGCGCAGCCGGTGTATTCCCGTGCAAGCGCGGACCAGCAGTACCTGTACGTCAACGGCCGCAGCATCCGCGACCGCTCCGTCGCGCACGCGGTGAAGCAGGCCTATGCCGACGTGCTGTTCCACGGCCGCCAGCCGGCGTACGTGCTGTTCCTCGAGCTCGACCCGACGCGGGTCGACGTCAACGTGCATCCGGCCAAGCACGAAGTGCGCTTCCGCGACGCGCGGCTGGTGCACGACTTCGTCTATCGCACCTTGCACGATGCGCTGGCGGAAACCCGCGCCGGCATCGGCGTCGCGGTTTCCACGCATGTTTCCGGCGATTCCAGTGCGCTGCCGCAGTCGACCGACCGGCTGCCGGCCTGGGCCATGCAAAGGTCGCAGTCGGACCTGTCGCTGCGCATCGACGATGCCCGTTCGACCTATGCGCAGCTGTATGCGACGCCGACTGCGAACGTGGACGGGCAGGGCGGTGCGGCCGCACCCTTGCCGGCGTTGCCCGAGTCGCAGGACGAACGCATCCCGCCGCTGGGCTACGCCGTCGCCCAACTGCACGGCATCTACGTGCTGGCCGAGACCGGCGACGGCCTGATCGTGGTCGACATGCACGCCGCGCACGAGCGCATCGGCTACGAGAAGCTCAAGACCGCGCACGACGGCGAAGGCCTGCGCACGCAGCCGCTGCTGGTGCCGCAGACCGTCGCGGTCAGCGAGCGCGAGGCCGATGTCGCCGAGCGCGAGGCCGCCACGCTCGCCGACCTGGGGTTCGAGGTGTCGCGCACCGGTCCGCAGTCGTTGCTGCTGCGCAGCGTTCCCGCGCTGCTCGCCCACGGCGACACCGAAGCCCTGCTGCGCGACGTGCTCGCCGACCTGCGCGAACATGGCGAAAGCCTGCGCATCCGCGCCGCGCGCGACGAGCTGCTGTCGACCATGGCCTGCCACGGCGCCATCCGCGCCAACCGCCGACTGACGATCCCCGAGATGAACGCGCTGCTGCGCGAGATGGAAGCCACCGAGCGCTCGGGCCAGTGCAACCATGGCCGCCCGACCTGGGCGCGCTTCAGCCTGCCGGAGATCGACCGCTGGTTCCTGCGAGGACGCTGACGATGCGCAAGCAATTCACCCTGGGGCTGGCGCTTGCCGGCTGCGTGCTGACCTTTGCCGGCTGCAGCGGTTCGCCGCAGCCGCCGGCCGGAGACGAGATGATGACACCCGACCCGAGTTTCATTGCCGAAGAAGACGCCTGGCGCGCGCGCCGCGACGAAAGCCTGCGCAAGCCCGATGGCTGGACCAGCCTGATCGGCCTGCACTGGATCGAGCTCAAGGCGCACTTCATCGGCAGCGGCGCGACCAACGGCATCCGCCTGGCCATGGGGCCGGCGAAGCTGGGCATGCTGCAGCAGGAGGGCGAGCGCCTGTTCCTCACGCCCGAAAAAGGCGTCGAACTGACGCTCGACGGCGAGCCGGTCACCGGACGCGTGGAGCTGCACGACGACACGTCGGAAACCCCAAGCGTGCTCGGTTTCGACGAAGGCAAGGGCCTGGTCACGGTGATCGTGCGCGACGGCCGCCGCGCGCTGCGGGTCAAGCACGCCGATGCGCAAACGCGCACGCAGTTCGCGGGCCTGGACTACTGGCCGGCCGATCCGTCGTGGAAGATCCACGGCAAGTTCGTGCCCAACCCGCCCGGCAAGACCATCCCGGTGGCCGACATCATCGGTTCCATCAACGATGAGCCCAGCCCGGGTGCGGTCGAGTTCGAGCGTGACGGCAAGACCTGGCGCATCGACGCGCTGGATGAGGGCGACGGGCGACTGTTCCTGGTGTTCGCCGATCGCACCAACGGCCACGGCAGCTACGGTGCCGGCCGCTTCCTGTACACCGACGCGCCTGATGCCGACGGCAATGTCGTGGTCGATTTCAACCAGGCCTACAACCCGCCGTGCGCGTTCACCTCGTTCGCCACCTGCCCGCTGCCTCCGCCGGACAACCGTCTGGACCTGGCGATTGCCGCCGGTGAAAAGAAGTACGCCGGATCCCTGCATTGATCCGCTCCACCGAACGAAAGGAGTTCCGCATGCAGTCGCCAAAGCCGATGTCCCGCAGGCCGTGGCTTGCTGTCGCCCTGGTCGTCGTCTCCGGCCTTGCCTACGCGCAGCAGCCGCAGGCCGGCGCACCGCCGCCCACGGCCACGACACCGGAGGTGGTGTTCGTGCCGCCGAAGGATCCACCGCTGCCGCTGCTGTGGCAGGTGTCCGACGCCGACAACACGGTCTACCTGCTGGGCTCCTTCCACCTGCTCAAGCCCGACGACTATCCGCTGTCGAGCGACGTCAACGGCGCGTTTGCCGATGCCGAGGCGGTGGTGTTCGAGATGCCGCCGGAGGAAATGAACTCGCCGCAGCTTCCCGTGCAGATGATGCAGGCCGCGGTGCGCACCGACGGCACCGGACTCGACAGCGAACTGCCACCCGACACCGCCGCGCGCCTGCGGGACTGGCAGTCCGCCAATTCCGCCGCCCTCCAGGCCTCCGGGATGACGCCCGAGAGGATGCAGATGTTCGAACCGTGGTTCGTGGGCCTGATGATCAGCATGACCGAGATGGCCAAGCAGGGCCTGGACCCGAAGCTCGGCCTCGACCAGCATTTCATCGACGCCGCGGGCATTGCCGGCAAGCGCACCGGCGGATTCGAGACCGCCGCGCAGCAGATCGCGTTCCTCGACGGCATGGATCGGGAAGAACAGTTGCAGTTCATCGACGAGGCGCTGACGCAGTCAACCAGCGACGACCTGCCGACGCTGCATGCGTATTGGCGCGCGGGCGATGCCGATGCGATCTGGGACGAGATGGGCGCGGACATGCGCGACCGCTATCCGAAGCTGTACCGGCACATCAACGTCGAGCGCAATGATGCCTGGGTGCCGAAGATCGAGCAGATGCTGGCCGAGCCCGGCACCGACGACACCCTGGTGGTCGTCGGCGCGCTGCACCTGCTCGGCGACGACGGCGTGGTGGAGAAGCTGCGTGCGAAGGGCCATGCGGTGGAGCGGGTCTGCAGCGGGTGCGTTCCGCCAGTGCCTGCAGGCGCAGTGCAGGAAGGCCGTTAGCCGGCCGCCGATACCGGTAACGACGATCAGGGTCGAGATGCGGCGTCGACCATCACGATGCAGTCGACCGGACATGCCGGCACGCACAGCTCGCAGCCGGTGCACAGGGGTTCGGCCACCACGTGCATCAGCTTCGAGGCACCGATGATCGCGTCGACGGGACAGGCCTGGATGCACTTGGTGCAGCCGATGCAATCGGCTTCCACGACCAGCGCGACCAGCGGCGGCTTGCGCACGCCGCGACCGCGGTCGTAGGGCTTCGGCGCAACGTCGAGCAGTCGCGCCAGCGCCCGCGCACCGGCGTCGCCGCCGGGCGGGCAACGGTCGATATCCGCGTCTCCCGCCGCCATCGCTTCGGCATACGGCCTGCATCCGTCGTAACCGCACTGGCCGCACTGGGTCTGGGGCAGCAGGCGGTCGAGGCGTTCGACGAGGTTTCGGGTCGGATTGGCGGACATACAAGGTCAGGTGCGCGTCTGCGAGGCAACGTAGGGCGGGTCTCGACCCGCTGCTTTTCGGTGTTCGCCAAATGCGGCTGCCGCGAGATGGCGGGTCGAGATCCGCCCCTTGCCTGCCAAGATCGTCGCGGTCGGATGGCGGGTCAAGGTCCCGCCCTGCGGTGCTGGCCGGGGCCCTGGAAGCGGCGGGTCAAGACCCGCCCTACGCGTTATCGCACCGGCATGCCGGGTTCGGCGCCTTCGTCGGCGGCCAGCAGGGCGAGCTGGCCGGCGTCGAAGCCGGCCGAAAGGATCATGCCCTCGCTCAGGCCGAAGCGCATCTTGCGCGGCGCGAGGTTGGCGATGAACACCACGCTGCGCCCCACCAGCGCCTCCGGCTCGCCGTAGCTGGCGCGAATGCCGGAGAAGATCTGTCGCTTGCCCAGTTCGCCGGCATCGAGTTCGAAGCGCAGCAGCTTGTCGGAGCCTTCGACGACTTCGCAGGCCACGACCTTGCCGACGCGCAGGTCGAGCTTGGCGAAGTCATCGATGGACACGATGGCGGCGTCCGCGCCTGGCTCTTCCTTTGTAGGAGCGGCGGAAGCCGCGACCGGTGTCCCCGCAACGGCCCGGGTCGCGGCTCCCGCCGCTCCTGCCGGAACTTCTGGTTTCGCGGCGGGCTTCAGGTCTTCCTTGCTGGCGTCGGTCATGGCGGCAACCTGCTTCGGGTCGATGCGGGTAAACAATGGGGTGTACGCACGGATGGCGTGGTCGAGCAGCGGCGCGTCGACGTCGCTCCAGGTTGCCAGCGGCGCGTCGAGGAACTGTTCGATATCGCGCGTCATTGCAGGCAGCACCGGCGCCAGCGCCATGGCCAGCACGCGGAACAGGTTCAGTCCCTGCGTGCACACCGCTTGCAGCTGCGCGTCGGCGCCTTCCTGCTTGGCCAGCACCCACGGCTTGCGCTCGTCGATGTAGCGGTTGGCCTCATCGGCCAGCGTCATCGCCAGGCGCAGCACGGTGGCCGGCTCGTTGCGCTCGTAGGCGTCGCGGATCGGGCCGAGTGCTTCGACGAAGCGCGCGTACGTCTCCGGCTCCGGCAGCGCCGCGGCCAGGCGGCCGTCGAAGCGCTTGCTGATGAAGCCGGCGCAGCGGCTGGCGAGGTTGACGAACTTGCCGACCACGTCCGAGTTCACCCGCGCGACGAAGTCCGTCAGGTTCAGGTCGAGGTCGTCCACGCCGCCCGAGGACTTGGCCGCGAAGTAGTAGCGCAGCGCCTCGGCCGGCAGGCCGCTGTCCAGGTAGGTGCGCGCCATCACGAAGGTGCCGCGGGACTTCGACATTTTGGCCCCGTCCACCGTCAGGTAGCCGTTGACGTGCAGCCGCGTGGGCGCGCGCATGCCCGCGCCGTGCAGCACCGCAGGCCAGAACAGGCCGTGGAAGTTGACGATGTCCTTGCCGATGAAGTGGTGCAGCTCGGCCTCGCTGCCGGGCGCCATGTACTCGAAGAAATCGGCGCCGTTGCGCGCGCACAGCGCCTGGAAACTGCTCAGGTAGCCGATCGGCGCGTCCAGCCAGACGTACAGGAACTTGCCGGGGTGCCCGGGGATCTCGAAGCCGAAGTACGGCGCGTCGCGCGAGATGTCCCAGGCGCGCAGGCCGCCTTCGCCGTCCAGCCACTCCTGCAGCTTGGCCTTGACCCCTGGCACCGCCACGTCGCCGGCAAGCCATTCGCGCAGGAAGCCCTCGAACTGGCCGACCTCGAAGAAGAAGTGCTCGGACTCGCGCAGCTCCGGCGTCGCGCCGCTGACGACCGAGTAGGGCGACTTGAGCTCGGTCGGCGAGTACGTCGCGCCGCAGTGCTCGCAGTTGTCGCCGTACTGGTCCGGCGTGCCGCAGTTGGGGCAGGTGCCCTTGACGTAGCGGTCCGGCAGGAACATCCCGCGCACCGGGTCGTAGAGCTGCGCGACCGAGCGCCGCGCGATGTGGCCGTTGTTGTCGAGCTTGCCGTAGATCGCCTCGGTCAGCGCGCGGTTGCCGGCCGAGTGGGTGGAGTCGTAGTGGTCGAACGCAACGCCGAACGCGGCGAAGTCGCGCTCGTGCCCGGCCTGGATGGCGGCGATGAACTGTTCCGGCGTGGTGCCGGCCTTCTCCGCGGCCAGCATGATCGGCGTGCCGTGGGTGTCGTCGGCGCAGACGTAATGCACGGTTCCGCCTGCCATCCGCCGCGCGCGTACCCAGATGTCGGCCTGGATGTAGCCCACCAGGTGGCCCAGGTGCAGCGGGCCGTTGGCGTAGGGCAGGGCATTGGTGACCAGGGCGTTGCGGGGCATGGCGATCGTGGCTGTGGGCGGTCGACGATTATCGCATGGGGTGCGCGCCCGCCACTGCGGCCCCCACAAGAACGAACGCCCCGGCCAAGGCCGGGGCGCGCAGGTGCATCGGCAAGGTGATCGGCGCTATTCGCGCACCCACACCTGCTGCCGGCAGATGAAGGCGATGCAGCCGGACATGCCGAGTTTCTGGCCGCCCTCAAGCAGTTCGACCTTCGACTTGTAGGTCTTGCCCTTGGCCGGATCGAGCACGGTGCCGCCGCTCCACTCGTCGCCGTCGGGCTCCAGGCCCCAGAGGATGGTCATGCCCTTCACCGGCTTGTCCTTGTTGGCGCCCTTGCACTTGTCGCAGGTCGGGTTGGGGCCGCGGTCGGACTGCAGGATCTCGACGACCTTGCCCTGCAGCGTGCCATCGGCAGCCTGGGTGATTTCCACGATCGACTTCACCTTGCCGGTTTCGTCGTCGATGGTCTTCCAGCGGCCGGTGGGGGATTGCTGGGCGACGGCGACCAGCGGCAGCAGTGCAAGCAGGAGCAGGGCGGATCGAAGTGCGCGCATGGTCCCTCCAGGGGGCGTGATGTGATTTGGTTGCCACGCTTGTGTGCGGGCGTGGATGCGTTATAACGCAATCCGCCGGCGTATGGAGAAGCCGGCGCCCAAGGATGTTCAGTTTTCGGCACAACAGGGGGCCGGTAATCCGGCTCCCCGTCGCCTGGAGGTCAGTCCGCGTTTTCCGGCGCTCCGACGTCCACCTTGCCGCCGATGTGGCGATTGAAGAACGCCAGCATCTTCGTATACAGGTTCAGGCTGTTCTTCTCGTCGTAGAACCCGTGCATCTCGCCGGACTGGATGATCATGCCCTCCGGCGGGTTGCCGGCTTCGACCAGGGCCTTGTTCATCAGCTCGGTCTGCTCCGGCGGCGCACGTTCGTCGCGGGCGCCCGCCGCCAGGTAAACGGGAATGTCGACTTCATCCGCGCGCCGTGCGGGCGAAGACTCGGTCCACTTGGCCTTGGACGTGCCATGCGTCCGGCGCAGGAAGCGGCGTCCGGATTCCGACTGCGGGATGTCGCCGAGCTCGAACATCATCTCGATGTCGTAGACCCCGACGTAACCGAACGCGCATTTGAACAGGCCCGGCGCCCGGATCGGTGCCATCAGCGCCGAGTAGCCGCCGAAGCTGCCGCCGTAGATGCAGATGCGCTCCTTGTCCGCGTAGCCTTGGTCGATCGTCCATTTGGTGGCGTCGATGATGTCGTTCTGGATGCCTTCGGCCCATTGCTGGTGGCCGGCATCACTGAAGGCCTTGCCGTAGCCGCCGGAGCCGCGGTAGTTCACCTTGAGCACGAGGTAGCCGCGGCTGGCGAGCAGCTGCGCTTCGCTGTTGAATCCCCAGCCGTCGCGCGGACCGATGGGGCCGCCGTGCGGGTTGACGATCAGCGGCAGGTTGCGGCCATCCGAACCGTGCGGGATGGTGAGGTAGGCATGGATGCGCTTGCCGTCGCGGGCAGTGAAGGTGAAGGGTTTCGTGGATGCCATGGCACCCTTGTCCAACCACTTCCGCCCCTGCATCAGGAAACGTGCCTTGCCCGTATCGCGGTCGTACAGGTACAGCTCGCCGGGGTTGGTGTCGCTGTAGACCGAGACGACGATGAGTTTCCCGTCGTCGGTATGGCTGGCGAAGTCGACCATCTGGCCGGGGAAGGATGCGGCCAACGATGCATACAGCTGCGCATCGGGGTGCGTTTCGTCGACCAGCGTGACCTTCGGGGCGCCGGCGGCGGTCACCACCCCGATCAGGGTGCTTTCGTCGCTCGACCAGATCGTGTTCGCGACCTCGGCGACGGGGTCCTGGAAGAGGCTGTGGAACTGGCCGGTGGTGGTGTCCAGCGTGCCGATGGCGCCCGGGCTGGTTTCGTCGCTCTGGGTCGCGTACACGGTGCCGTTGGTGCTGACGCGCTCGATCCACAGGTGCTTGCCGTCGGACTTGGATGCATTGACCAGCACCCATTTGCCGTCCTGCATGCGGTACAGCTCGGTGCGTTCGTCGTACTCGCCCTGCTCGTCGCGGCTGGACGAGCAAACCGCGAACTGCGGTTCCTTGGCCTGGCTCAGCGCAATACTGCAGTTTTCCTTCGGCGCGCGGCCGAGCGAGACGCGACGCCCCGATACGGTGTCCATGCGCACGACTTCGGTGCCTGCACCTTCGGATGAGCGTGGTGAACGGGCCTGCATGATGACGTTGCGTTCGTCGTCCTTCAGCGTGTCGAGCAGCGTGAAGCGCTCCGAGCCGACCGTCTTGCCGCGCTGGGTGACGTCGCGGGTCCCGTAGAAGATCAGCGGCCGCGGCTGGCTGCCGTCGGCGTTGACCGCGAACCACTCGCCGGTCTGGAAGGGGGCGGCGTACCCGCCCATCTTCTTCACCGCGTTGAACATCAGGCGTTCCGGGCTGACCCAGTAGAAGCTGCCGACGCTCTTCTTGTCCGGCAACTGGTTGATCTTGAGGATCTTCAGGTCACTGGTACGCAGGACGGTCAACACGTCCTGGTCGCCGCGGTCAACCGTGATGGCGAGGTACTCGCCCGTGGGCGAGATGCTGGTCCCGCTGTAGGTCGCGTGGCGGACGAAGTCCTCGATCGGTGGCAAGGGTTCGGACAGTGCAGGGCAGGCGAGGACGAGCCCCCCCGCGAGAACCAGGTTACGGAGTTTCGGCATTGCGTTCTTCTCCCCAGCGCCGTGGCGCAAGAATCGTAATGAGCAGGCCAAGTTTATCCAATCCCGGGGCGACGCGAACGAGCCGGTCGCGGTGACGCCGGACTGCCCGCAAACCTTCCAGTCCCGGAAAAAATCGAGCCCGGCTTGCGCCGGGCTCGAGGTCCGTGGTCCGGAACCGGTAGATCAGTTGAACTGGTAGGAGAACTGGACGAACACCTCGCGCCCGATCGGGCTGTATGCACGCCAGAAGAACGGGTACGAGTTGAACGAGTCGTCCTCCGGATGCAGCTTGTCGAGGACGTTGTTCACGAACAGGCCGAGCGTGGCGTTGTCCGTGATCTTCTTCTGGACGTTGGCGTTCCAGATGATGTATGGAGCGATGCGTCCGGTCTCTTCCCAGTTCGGCAGCGAGCCCCAGCGGTAGCCGTAGATCGAAGCGCGCCAGTCGTCCTTCATCCAGGTGGCGGTCCAGTTCACGCGGCTGCGGAAGTTGAAGTACTGCAGGTGGTCGCGGGTGTTGACGACCGGGCTGCCGGGGAAGTCCTGCTCCTCCATCTTCAGCACGTGCGTCCAGCCGAGATCCAGGTCGAAGCGGCCCAGGCGATCGGTGTCGAACCGGTACTTCCAGGTTGCATCGACGCCGGAGGTCTCGACCTTCGCCTGGTTGAACGGGACGGAGCGGAACTGGTCGATCTCGTCGTCGTTGACCTGGTCGATGCCGGTACGCTCGACCAGGCTGAGGAAGTACTGGCAACCAGCCGTGTTGATGTCGACCGGGCTCCCGTCGCGGGTCTGCCCGAGGCGGCAGTCGGCTTCGTTGCGCAGCAGGTAGCCGGTGTTGATGTCGCTGACACCGCCTTCGAGTTCGATCTGGTACCAGTCCACGCTGACGGACATGTTGTCGATCACGTCCCAGACGAAGCCGACGGTGGTCGACTTGCCCTTCTCTTCCTCGAGTTCCGTGCTGCCCGAACGCAGGCCGAACACCGAGTATTGGTACTCGTTGTCACGGCAGTTGTTCGGATCGGTCGGCGAGGCCGTCGGGTCGAGGCCGTCGCGGCGGCAGCGATATTCGTCGAGTACGGTCGTGAAGAAACCGGACTCCTCGGCGAACACGTAGTGCATGTCCGGTGCGCGGAAGCTGGTGGAGTGGCTGCCGCGGAACAGCAGGCTGTCGAACGGCCGCCATTCGAGGCCGGCCATCCAGGTGGATGCGCCATCCACGTTGGTGACGTCGTCGTACTTGTCGTAGCGTCCGGCCAGGCTGGCCTTGAGGCTGTCGAAGATCGGAACGCTGAGCTCCAGGCCGACGGCGTAACGATCACGCTCGCCGCCACCGCCGGTGCCGGTCAGGTTGTAGATCGGCTCGTCGCCCGCGTAGTCGGGCCGGATGCGGGGATCGGAGATCAGCTCGTAGTCCTGGGACGCGGCTTCGATCACGGCTGCCATGCCCAGCGGGCCGGCGGGCAGTTCGAACAGGTCGCCGCTCAGGACGAACGAAGCTTGCGTCACCTTCGACTCGGCTTCCGTCTTCACCATCGTGTTGAGCGAGCTGAACGTTTCCGCATCAATCGGGTTGAAGAAGTGGTCGAGGTCGAAATTGTGGACAGGGTAGGCGCCCAGGATCGGATCCAGGCCCAGCTGCGGGCCGAGGAAATAGTCGCTGACCTTGTTCGCCAGGAAGCGCGGGCGCTTGACGTCGAGCTCGTAACGACCATGGGAGATCGTGGCGTCCCAGTCGAAGCGGTCGCTGAACATCGTTCCGCGCAGGCCTGCCGCCACGTCGATCGCCCGTTCGCTGTACTTGGACGATTGCGCGCCCTTTCCGCCCACTTCATCGGGGGTGAAGATGCGCTGGGTGTTGACGATGGTTCCCAGCTCGGGCACGTACACGTGACCGCTCTGCCAGAACTGCGTGGACGAGGACAGTGTTGCATCGGCATCGGTCATGCTGAGCTGCGCGAAGCCCTGCAGCGTATCGGTGAAGTCGAACGTGCCGTACAGGTAGGCGGACAGGTTGTCGTCGGCGTTGCGGATGGCCTGGGTGGCCGGGTAGCCGTAGTAATAGCAACGGTTCGGGGTGGCGCTGTTGAAAGCGAACGTCTCGAACTCGGAGAAGCGTCCGCAGACTTCATCGATCCCGCCCGGCCAGATGTACGCGCCAGTGAAAGAATCACGCATCTGGACGCCGCCCACCGCCGTCGCATCCGACGGATCCACGGAAGGGTCGTCGCGGTAGGAGTCCATGAAGTCGCGCTGCGACGCGAAGATCGCTTCGCGCTCGAGGTACTCGAAGGCGTAGGTCAGGCTCCAGTTGCTGCCGGCCTTGCCGCCGATCCACTGCGCGCGCCCGGTATCGCCGCCCCCGCGGGTGGTGGTGCCGCCACGCAGGGTGACCATGTCGCCCTCGTAGTTCGACTTCATGATGATGTTGACCACGCCGGCGACGGCGTCGGAGCCGTAGATCGCCGAAGCGCCGCCGGACAGGATCTCGATCCGCTCGATGGCCGCAGCCGGGATCGCGTTGAGGTTCACCGCGTTGGACTGGCTGTTGTATGGCAGCGGATAATCCGCAACGCGGCGACCGTTGATCAGGACCAGCTGGTAGCCGGGACCCAGGCCGCGCAGGTTGAGGAAGCTGGCGTTGGGGGTGAAGCCGTTCTGCGTGAGTTCGTTCTGGACCGAGCCGGTGAACTGCGTGAGGGTGTTCAGCGCGTCGTAGACGGTGCTGAAGCCCTGCTGTTCGAGGTCGTCGGCTGTAATGATGGTCACCGGCGCCGGGCCTTCGATCTCGGCGCGCTTGATGCGCGAACCGGTGACCGTGACGCGATCCAGTTCGGTGGTGTCCTCGCTTGCCTGGGCTGGTGCCGCGGCGGCTTGCTCCTCTTCCTGCTGGTCGGCCGCGTCCTGCGCGAACGCCGTGCCGGCCACGGGCAGGGCCAGTACGGCAAACAATGCGATGCTGAGACGGTTCGGCTTGATGCCGGATGGACGTGCTCTCATGATTCCCCCAATGGTTTCAAGGTGTTACGTTGAAATTACACTGATATTCCTTCCCCACCACGCGACCTTAACATGCAATTAACGTGATTGCCACGTGCTCGCAACCTTCAGAATTTACCGGGTTTTCCGGGCCACTCCGAACTCCAAGGACATCCGCAATGCCGCGCATCCCCGCCCACGCCGTGCAACCCAATCTCAGCCCGCTGCCGCGGGTGCGCAACATCATCGCCATCGGCTCGGGCAAAGGGGGCGTCGGCAAGTCGACGACGGCGGTCAACCTGGCCCTTGCCCTGGCCGCGGAAGGCGCGCGGGTCGGTGTGCTCGATGCCGATGTGTACGGGCCGAGCATCCCGACGATGCTCGGGCTGTCCGGGCGGCCGGACAGCCCGGACGGCAAGTCGATCGAGCCGATGCGGGCGCACGGCATCGAGGCGATGTCGATCGGGCTGCTGGTCGAGCAGGACACGCCGATGATCTGGCGTGGGCCGATGGCGACCTCGGCGCTGACCCAGTTGCTGGGCGAGACCCGCTGGGGCGGCGAGGAAGTGCTCGATTACCTGGTCATCGACCTGCCGCCGGGCACCGGCGACATTCAGCTGACCCTGGCGCAGAAGATCCCGGTGGCCGGCGCGGTGGTGGTGACCACGCCGCAGGACGTGGCCACGCTGGACGCGAAGAAGGCGCTGAAGATGTTCGAGAAGGTGCAGGTGCCGGTGCTGGGCCTGGTCGAGAACATGGCTGTGCACGTGTGCACGAACTGCGGCCATGCCGAGCACATCTTCGGCCAGGGCGGGGGCGAGCGGATGGCGGCGACCTACGGCGTGCCGCTGCTGGGCTCGCTGCCGCTGGAGATCGCGATCCGCGAGCAGGGCGACGCCGGTACGCCGATCGTCGCGGCCGCACCCGACTCGACCGCGGCCGAGGCCTATCGGCAGCTGGCGCGCAACATCGTGGCCGAACTGGACAAGCGTCCGCGCGCGGCCGCGCCGATTTCCGCATCGTTGCTGTAGAGCCTGCCCCGGACTTGATCCGGGGTCGGGGCTACGCCCCCGACGCGCTTTCCGCATGTGCACCGGGCCACGAGTGGCTGGCGTAGTGGTTCGAGGCCTGAAATTCCGTCGGGGGCGTAGCCCCGACCTACGGCGGTGGCCCTACAATGCCCCGCTTTCGTTGGCCCTCCCGGGAAACCCCACATGAGCATCAAGAGCGACCGCTGGATCCGCCGCATGGCTGAACAACACGGCATGATCGAGCCGTTCGAGCCTGGCCAGGTCAAGCACGCCGCCGACGGCCACCGCATCGTCAGCTACGGCACCTCCAGCTACGGTTACGACGTGCGCTGCTCGCGCGAGTTCAAGATCTTCACCAACATCAACTCCACGATCGTCGATCCCAAGGCCTTCGACCCGGGCAGCTTCGTCGACATGGAATCGGACGTGTGCATCATCCCGCCGAACTCCTTCGCGCTGGCGCGCACGGTCGAGTTCTTCCGCATCCCGCGCGACGTGCTGGTGGTGTGCCTGGGCAAGAGCACCTACGCCCGCTGCGGGATCATCGTCAACGTGACCCCGCTTGAGCCCGAATGGGAGGGCCACGTGACCCTGGAGTTCAGCAACACCACGCCGCTGCCGGCCAAGATCTACGCCGGCGAAGGCGTGGCGCAGATGCTGTTCTTCCAGTCCGACGAGGTGTGCGAAACTTCCTACAAGGACCGCGGCGGCAAGTACCAGGGACAGACGGGGGTGACGCTGCCGCGTACCTGAACAAGGCTTTGAACTTCAATCACGCAGAGGGGATATACGGATGGACGAGCAGAATCCTTACCGCGGGCCGGATGCGGCGGTCGCCGAGTTTTCTTCGGGCGACGAACTCGCCGGGCGCGGTGCGCGCCTTGGGGCGGCGATCATTGACGCCATTATCCTGCTGGTGGTCCTTGGGCCGATCACGTACATGGGCGGCTATTGGCAGGCGGCTATGGAAGCAGGTCAGGCCGGCGGGCAGTTGCCTTTCGGTACCACGCTGATGTGGGCGGTAATCGGCTTCGTGGTGTTCGCCATCGTGCAGGGTTTCCCGCTTAATGCGAGCGGCCAGACCTGGGGCAAGAAGCTGCTCAAGATCAAGATCGTCGACCTGGACGGTGGCAAGCCGCCGCTGGGCCGCCTGCTCGGGATGCGCTACCTGCCCGTCCAGGCAGTCGGGGTCATCCCGTTCATCGGCGCACTGATCCAGGTCGTCGAGGTTCTGCTGATCTTCCGCAGCGATCGCCGCTGCGGCCATGATCTGATTGCCGGCACCAAGGTCGTGCACGCGGACTGACCTGCGACGGTTGAATGAGGAAAGCCCCGGGGTTCGCGCCCGGGGCTTTTTTTCATGCCTGCCACCGTGTCCCGCCGTCTCGTGTAGGAGCGGTTCCAGCACGTAGGATGGGTAGGGCCGAAGGCGAAACCCATCGCTCTCCGCGCGGCGGAGTCCTGGTCCGCGGGATGATGGGTTGACCAGCTTCGCTGTTGAAAGTCGCTGCGTTCTACCCATCCTGCGGATTGGCGCGCCATTTCACGAAGTGGTTAATCTTCACGCGCGCAGGAACTCGTTGAGCGTGTTGACGCGCTCGACCAGCGCCTCGGGCGAGTACGGACGCGCGGCGACCCGCCCCCAGACCGGCGCCGGCCAGGCGGGGTCGCTTTCGAAGCGCGCGATCACGTGCACGTGCAGCTGGGGCACCAGGTTGCCGAGCGCGGCGACGTTGAGCTTGAACGGCACGAATGCGTCGCGCAGCAGGCGCGAGGCCTGGTCGATCTCGTCGCCGAGCTCGCGGCGCTGCATCGGGTCGAGGTCGACCAGTTCGCTTGCGCCGGCCATGCGCGGCACCAGGACCAGCCACGGGTAGTTGCTGTCGTCCATCAGCCGCAGGTCGCTGAGCGCGAACGACGCGACCGGGTGGGTGTCGGCTGCCAGCTGCGGGTGCAGTTCGTAGCGATCGTGGCCGGCTTGCTTGCGTTTCATGACGGGCTCCGCTTCAGGATGTGCGTGTTCAGGGCACGTGTGCCGATGATTCAGGTTCAGCGCAGCGCACCGCAGCGCACCGCACCGCACCGCACCGCCGGGCCATTGCAGCGCGAAACCACCCACTCCGGGAGCGATTCTAGCCCCACCGCTATAATCGCCGGCCTTCACGCCCCGCAGCACCGCATGTCCACGCCCGCATCCCCCGCCAGCAATCCACGCGTCGGCTTCGTCAGCCTCGGCTGCCCCAAGGCCCTGGTCGACTCCGAACGCATCCTCACCCAGCTCAGGGTCGAGGGCTACGACATCGTCCAGACCTACGATGATGCCGACGTGGTGGTGGTCAACACCTGCGGCTTCATCGACTCGGCGGTGGCCGAATCGCTGGACGCGATCGGCGAGGCGATGGCCGAGAACGGCAAGGTCATCGTCACCGGCTGCCTGGGCAAGCGCGAGGAGGTCATCCGCGAAGCCCACCCCGGCGTGCTGTCGATCAGCGGCCCACAGGACTACGCTAGCGTGATGGGCGCGGTGCATACCGCGTTGCCGCCGAAGCACGACCCGTTCATCGACCTCGTTCCGCGCCGCGCGGCCGAGGACGATATCGGCGTCAAGCTCACGCCGCACCACTACGCCTACCTGAAGATCTCCGAAGGCTGCAACCACCGCTGCAGCTTCTGCATCATCCCGTCGATGCGCGGCGACCTGGCCTCGCGCCCGGTCGATGACGTGCTGCGCGAAGCCGAGCGCCTGGTGCGCGGCGGCGTGCGCGAACTGCTGGTGATCTCGCAGGACACTTCGGCCTACGGCGTCGACCTGCGCTACGCCGAGCGCGAGTGGCGCGGCAAGGCCTACCAGACCCGGATGAAGGCGCTGTGCGAAGGCCTGTCCGAGCTCGGCGTGTGGACGCGCCTGCATTACGTGTATCCGTACCCGCACGTCGACGACATCATCCCGCTGATGGCACGGCGCAACGCCGAGGGCGTACCGGCGCTGCTGCCGTACCTCGACATCCCGTTCCAGCACGCCAGCCCGCGCGTGCTGAAGCTGATGAAGCGACCCGGCGCAGTGGACAAGACGCTCGAACGCATCCAGCGCTGGCGCGCGACCTGCCCGGACATCACCATCCGCTCCACCTTCATTGTCGGCTTCCCCGGCGAAACCGACGCAGAGTTCGAGGAGCTGCTGGATTTCCTCGACGAAGCCCAGCTCGACCGCGTTGGTGCATTCGCCTACTCGCCAGTCGAAGGCGCGAAGGCCAACGACCTGCCCGATCCGGTCGACGAGGACGTGAAGCAGGAACGCCTGGCGCGCTTCATGGAGCGCCAGGCGGAAATCTCCACGGCGAAGCTGGAGGCCAAGGTCGGCAGCGTGCAGCGCTGCATCGTCGACGCGATCGACGGTGAACTGGCGATCGCACGCTCGATGGCCGACGCGCCGGAAATCGATGGCCTGGTGCAGGTCCAGGACGGCCGCGATGCCGGCCTGCGGCCGGGCGAATTCGTCGACGTGCGCATCATGGGCAGCGACGAGCACGATCTTTACGGCGAAGTGGAATACAACGGCGCGTGACGCCGCGCATCGAAGGGCGCGCCCGTTCCCGGCCGGATGCTTTCGCGTAAGGCGCATGGCACTCGGCCATACTGCCGCCATGCATTCGATGGGGTCCGCATGAGCATCCGGTACGCATCCGGTCCGCGCCGCTGGCCGGTATGGATCGGCCTTGGTTTGGCATCGATCGGCGGCGCCGCGATGGCAGCCGATCCCGTCGATCCGGATGTGGACACGCCAGCGGGCACCCCAGCGTCCGCACCGGCAACCGAACTCGACCGCGTGGTCGTCACCGCCACCCGGCAGGCAGACGATGCGCTGCTGGTGCCGGCAGCGGTGGACGTGGTAAGCACGGAGGAGCTGCGTCGTGCACGGCCGCAACTGAGCCTGTCCGAATCGCTGCAGCGCGTGCCGGGCGTGTTTGCGCGAGACCGCCAGAACCAGGCGCAGGGCCTGCAGGTCTCCATTCGCGGCTTCGGCGCGCGCTCGAGCTTCGGCATCCGCGGCGTGCGCCTGTACAGCGACGGCATCCCGGCGACCATGCCCGACGGCCAGGGCCAGGTGTCGCACTTCATGCTCGAATCGGCCGGACGTGTGGAGGTCCTGCGCGGGCCGTTTTCGGCGCTGTACGGCAACTCGTCGGGCGGGGTGATTTCGGTATTCAGCGCGGATCCGCCGCCGCATCCGCAGCTGTCGGCGGGGGTGGACGCCGGCAGCGACGGGCTTCGGCGTGCAGCTCTGTCCTGGCACGCGCCCTGGGCCAGCGGTGACGGTGGAGCGCTGGTCGACGGAGTGCGCGTGGACGAGGATGGTTTCCGCGACCACAGCGCATCGCGGCAGGTCACCGGGCAGGCGGTGCTCAAGGGCGGGTTCGGCGACGGCGGCCGCTACAGCGTGCTGCTCAACGCGCACGACCTGCGCGCCGACGACCCGCAGGGACTGACCGCGGCGGAGCTGCGCGTCGACCGGCGCGCGGCCAGCGCCGGCGCGCTGAACTTCGACACCCGCAAGACGGTGCACCAGGACCAGGCCGGCGTGTGCCTGGAGCACCCACTGTCCGCGCACCACGCGCTTGAGCTGGTGGCCTACGGCGGGACGCGCGAGACCACGCAGATGCTGTCGATCCCCGTGTTCGTCCAGGCCGATCCCCGCCAGGGCGGCGGCGCGATCGACCTGGACCGCGAGTACGGCGGCGCCGACCTGCGCTGGCGCTGGACGACGCAGCTGGGTGGTCGCCCGTTCTCCCTGGTGGCGGGCGTGGAATACGGCGTGTCCGACGAGCGTCGCCGCGGCTACGAGAACTTCATCGGCGAACGGCTCGGCGTGTACGGTGCGCTACGCCGGGATGAGGACAACCGCGTCAGCGCGCGCGATGCCTACGTGCAGGCGGACTGGCAGCCGGCCGATCGCTGGCGCATAAATCTCGGCGTGCGCCACAGCGAGGTGCGTTTCACTTCGGAAGACAGGTACGTCACCGCCGACAATCCCGACGACAGCGGCCGCCTGCGGTATTCGCGCAGTTCGCCGGTGGCCGGCGTGCTGTTCCGCGCCACGCCGCAGGTGAGCGTCTATGCCAACGCCGGCGGCGGCTTCGAGACGCCCACGTTCTCCGAACTGGCCTATCGCCCCGACGGCGCCGGTGGCCTCAACGACCTGGGCGCGGCGCGCAGCCGCAACATGGAAATCGGCGTGCGCGCACGCACCGCGATGCTGGCGTACTCGGCGGCGCTGTTCGACAGCCGCACGCGCGACGAGGTGGTAGTGGTGGCCAACGAGGGCGGGCGCAGCGTGTACGACAATGCGGGCACGACGCGCCGGCGCGGTGCGGAATTCTCGATCTCGGGCGCGATCTCGCCGCGCTGGCACTACGCGGCGGCCTATACGTTCCTGGATGCGCGCTATGCCAGCGACTTTGTCGTCTGCGCGCAGGCGCCCTGCGGCGGCGGGGACCTGCTGATCGAGGACGGGCATCGAATCCCGGGCCTGTCGCGTCACGCGGCCTGGGCCGAATTGCGCTGGGGCGTGGACGCGGACACCGACATCATCCTCGACGGGCGCCTGGTCGACCGCGTGTACGTGGATGACGGTACCGACGAAAGCGCTTCGGGTTACGCAGTCTTCGACCTGGCCGCCGAGCGCCGCTTCGAGGCCTTCGGGCTGCAGTGGCGCGGGTACGCGCGGCTCGCCAACCTGTTCGACCGGGAGTACGTCGGATCCGTCCGGGTCAACGACGGCAACGGCCGTTACTACGAACCCGCGCCCGGGCGCGGCTGGGTGATTGGCCTGCGAGTGGCGAAAGCTTTCGACTGAGGCCATCCCGTGACCTCGTGGGAGCGGCTTCAGCCGAGAGCTCTTCCCCCCGGACCCACGACGCGCGAGCAACACCGTGAAGGCCACGTCCACGCTTCCGCCGGCGCGCGGCGTAGCATCCGGCCCGTCACCGCAACGCCGGAGGGGAGCCATGTCCAGCATCCACAGCGACAACCATCGACACGGGCGCGACTGGCCGCTCCTGGTGCTCGGGCTGGTCATCACACTGGTCGGCCTGGTGCTGGCGGTGGGCGGCGCCTATCTGGCCAGCCTTGGCGGCAGCTGGTACTACGTGCTGGCCGGTATCGGCCTGGTCGTGTCCGGGGTACAGCTGATGCGTGGGCGCGCGTCGGGGGCATGGTGGTTCGCGGCGGTGTTCGTGGGCACGCTGGCGTGGACGATCTGGGAATCGGGGCTCTCGTACTGGCGCTGGATCCCGCGCCTGGGCCTGGTCGTGGTGTTGGCATTCTTCGTGGCGCTGCTGGCGCCCCGGCTGGCGGGCTGGCGCTCACGCGGACTGGCGCGCGGACTGGCGGCGTTGATGGTGGTGCTGTTCGTGGGGGCGTTCGCGCTGGCATTCGTCCCGCATGGCGTGGTGCAGGCGGATCGCGGTGCGGCGGAGGCGCGCGACGTGCCGTCCGTGGTGTCGCCAGCGATGGCCACGCCGGCGCAGCCGGCTGACGCGCCGGCTGCCACCGACTGGCCCGCGTACGGACGTGGCAACGCCGCGCAGCGCTACTCGCCGCTCACGGCAATCAATCGCGACAACGTCGACGGGCTCGAACGCGCCTGGACCTACCGCACTGGCGACCTGCCGGAGCGGCGCTGGGGCGCGGAAACCACGCCGCTGAAGATCGGCGACACGCTGTACCTGTGCTCGGCGCGCAACATTCTGATCGCGCTGGATGCGGTCACCGGCGAGCAGCGCTGGCGTTTCGACCCCAAGGTGCCGGATGAAGCGATTCCCTATACCGCCGCCTGCCGCGGCGTGAGCTATTACGACGCGCGCATCGCGGCGGCGCCGATGGCGATCCCGGAGCGTTCCGCAGCGCCCGGCGATATGGCTGCGGCGCCGGCCGATACCGACGCTGCCGAGGGCGGCAACGACGGCAGCGCCATCGACGTAGCGAGCATGGACACGACCGGCGATGCTGGAGACCCGGGCGGAGATCCGGCTGCGGCGACCTTTGCGCCGCTCGCGGACAACGCGCCGTGCGCAACGCGGATCATCGAGGGCACGCTCGATGCACGGCTGGTGGCGGTGGACGCGCGTACGGGCAAACCCTGCGCCGACTTCGGCGACAACGGCCAGGTCGACATCACCGTCGGCATGGGCGAGACGTCCCCCGGGATGGTTTCGATCACTTCGGCGCCCACGATCGTGCGCGGCGTGGTGGTGACCGGCCACCAGGTGCTCGACGGGCAGCGCCGCTGGGCGCCCTCGGGGGTGATCCAGGGCTTCGATGCGGTCACCGGCGAGCTGCGCTGGGCCTGGGACATGATGCGCCCCGACCGCAGCGGCCTGCCGCCGGCGGGCGAGACCTACACCCGCGGCACGCCCAACATGTGGACGACGGCTTCTGGCGACGAGGAACTCGGCCTGGTCTACCTGCCGATGGGCAACTCTTCGGCCGACTACTGGAGCGGGCTGCGGCGTCCGATGGAGGACGAGTTCGCGACGTCGCTGGTGGCGATCGACGTCACCACCGGCAAGCCGGCCTGGCACTTCCAGACCGTGCACAAGGATGTGTGGGACTACGACCTGGGCTCGACCGCGACGCTGGTGGACTTCCCCGTCGACGGCCGCACCGTGCCGGCGCTGGTCCTGCCGAGCAAGCAGGGCGACCTGTACGTGCTCGACCGCCGCACCGGCGAGCCGCTCACCGGCGTCGAGGAGCGGCCGGCGCCACAGGGGGGCGTGGAACCGGAGCGTCGCTCGCCGACGCAGCCGCACTCGCTGTACCACACGCTGCGGCGCAAGGACGACCTGACGGAGCGCGACATGTGGGGCATCTCGCCGATCGACCAGATGGCCTGCCGCATCCAGTTCCGCAAGGCGAGCTACGAAGGTTTCTATACGCCGCCGACGGCGGACCGGCATTCGATCCAGTACCCCGGCTACAACGGCGGTTCGGACTGGGGCGGGATCGCGGTGGATCCGAATCGCGGCATCATCATCGCCAACTACAACGACATGCCCAACTACAACATCCTCGTGCCCCGCGAGAAGGCCGACGAGCTGGGCTGGGCGCCACGCGACGAGGTGCGCGGCGACCAGGGTGGGGCCGAGGGCGCCGGCGACCCGCAGATGGGCACGCCCTATGCCATCAACGTCAACGCGGGCTGGCGCATGCCGACCGGGCTGCTGTGCAAGCAGCCGCCGTACGGCGGCATCCGCGCGATCGAGCTGGCGACCGGCCGCATGCTGTGGGACAGGCCGTTCGGCAGCGCGCGCGCGAACGGGCCGTTCGGGATTCCCTCGCACTTGCCGATCGAGATCGGTACGCCCAACAACGGCGGCTCGGTGGTGACGGCCGGTGGGCTGGTCTTCATCGCTGCCGCCACCGACAACCTGATCCGCGCCATCGACATCGACACCGGTGAGACCGTCTGGCAGGACGTGCTTCCGGCGGGCGGGCAGGCCAACCCGATGGTCTACGAGGCCGGCGGGCGCGAGTACCTGGTCATCATGGCCGGTGGCCACCACTTCATGGAGACGCCCGGAGGCGATTACGTGATCGCGTACGCGCTGCCGTAGGTCGGGGCTACGCCCCCGACGCGGTGGTCAAGAGGATGCCGGAATCAATCAAGAGCTGTCGGGAGCGTAGCCCCGGCCTGCGGGACGCTGCCTGCACGGTGATTGCCGCAAGATGCAGCAATGACATGTTCCGCCGGCACTCTCTGGACCATCGGACACTCCACGCGCGAATGGGAGGTGTTCGCCGGCATGCTCGGCGAAACCGGCATCGAAGTGCTGGCGGACGTACGCCGCTTCGCAGGCTCGCGGCGCAACCCCCAGTTCTCGCCGCTGGTGATGGCGCCGGCACTCGCCGAGGCAGGTATCGAGTACGTGCCGATGCCGGAGTTCGGCGGCCGGCGCAAGCCGCAGCCGGATTCGCCCAACGGCGCATGGCGGGTCGCCGCGTTCCGCGGCTACGCGGACTACATGGCCGAACCGGAATTCGTGCTGGCGCGCGGACGGCTGATGCGCATGGCCGGCGAACGGCGCGTGGCGGTGATGTGCGCCGAAGCGGTCTGGTGGCGCTGCCACAGGCGCCTGATCGCCGACGACTTCACCGCCCGCGGCTGGCAGGTCTGCCACCTGATGGCGCCGGGGAAATCCGTGGTGCACGAGTTGAACGCGGACGCACGGATGGTGGGCGACGTGCTGCAGTACCCGGCGCCGGATGCGGGGCAGGGGGTGTTGTTCGGACAGGCCGACATGCGCTGATCGCCTGCGAGGCTGTACGAGCGACGGAGGCCGCGAGTCTTTCGCAAGGTAGCGATTGGCCTGATTGCTCATTGGTTGGTTGCCGAAAAGCTCGCGGCTGGAGCCGCTCCCACGATTTCACGGGCTTTCCAGTTCAGCGATAGCCCGCCGCCTGCAGCTCGAACAGCTCCGCGTAGCGGCCACCCTGCGCCATCAGCTCCTCGTGGGTGCCGCTGGCCTCGATCGTGCCCTGGTCGAGCACCAGGATGCGGTCGGCCATGCGCACGCTGGAGAAGCGATGCGAGATCAACACGGCGGACTTGCCTTCGGACAGTTCCTTGAAGCGCTGGAACACCTCGAACTCGCTGCGCGCGTCGAGCGCGGCAGTGGGTTCGTCGAGGATCAGCAGCTGCGCGTCGCGCATGTAGGCGCGGGCGATGGCGATCTTCTGCCATTCGCCGCCGGACAGGTCCACGCCTTCCTTGAACAGCTTGCCGAGCATCTGGTCGTAGCCGGCGGGCAGGCGCTCGATGACTTCGTCGGCCATCGCGCGGCGCGCGGAGTCGGCAATGCGCGCGTGGTCTTCGCGGGCTTCGATGCGACCCACCGCGATGTTGTCCGAGGCGCTCATGAAGTAGCGCACGAAGTCCTGGAAGATCACGCCGGTGTTGGCGCGCAGCTCGTCCAGGTCGTACTCGGCCAGCGGGTGGCCGTCGAGCAGGATGCGGCCTTCGTCCGGGTCGTACAGGCGCGAGAGCAGCTTGACCAGCGTCGTCTTGCCGGCGCCGTTCTCGCCGACCAGCGCCAGGACTTCGCCGGCGTGCAGGGTGAAGTCGAGGTTGCGCACCGCCCAGCGCTCGGCGCCTGGGTAGCGGAAGCCGACGCCTTCGAACACGAAGCCTTCGCGGATCGGGTACGGGAACGGGCGCGGGTTCGACGGCGAAAGGATCTCCGGCTTGATGTCGAAGAACGAGAACAGGTCGTCCAGGTACAGCGCCTGGCCGGCGACGGTGGAGAAGCTCGTCAGCAGCCCTTCGAGCAGGTTGCGCAGGCGGCGGAACGAGGCCGAAAGGAAGGTCAGGTCGCCGATGCTGAATTCGCCGTGCACCGTGCGCCAGGCGATGTAGGCATAGGCGGCGTAGTAGCCCAGCGTGCCGATGGTGGTGAACAGCCCGCCCCAGCCCGCGCGCCCCAGCGCGATGCGCCGGTTGGCCAGGTAGATCGACCAGGCCAGCGTGCGGTAGCGCTCGACCAGGAAGCCGTTGAGGCCGAAGCTCTTGATCTCCTTGGCCGATGCGGCGCTGGCGCCGGTCTGGCGCACGTAGTCGAGTTCCCGTCGCTCCGGCGTGGCGCGGTAGTTGACCGCGTAGCTGCGGGCATTGAAGTGCATCTCGCCCACGAACGCCGGCACCAGCGCGACCAGCAGCAGCGCGATCAGCCACGGTGCGTAGACCAGCAGGCCGACGGCGAAGCTGATGATGGTGACGATGTCCTGCGCCTGCCCGAGCAACTGCGACATCAGCGAGCTGCGCCCGGAGACCTGGCGACGGGCGCGGTCGAGCTTGTCCTGCAGCTCGGCGTCCTCGAAATCCTCCAGGTCCAGCGTCGCCGCGTGCTCCATCAGGCGCACGCTGGTGGCGTTGGAATACAGCTCCGAGAGCAGCGAATCGACCAGGCCGACGATGCGGCCGAGGACGTCCGAGGCCACCGCCAGCGCGAACTCCGCCGCCAGCAGCGCCAGCAGGTGGTCGAGCGAGCCGGCGTTCCACATGGCGGCGAAATCCAGCGTGCCGGCGCCCAGCCCGACCAGGCGCACCACCTCGTCGACGATCAGCTTGCCCACGTACAGGGTGGCGATCGGCAGCAGCGCGCGCGCCAGCCGCAGCACGAGGCTGGACAGGGCGAGCGACGGGCTGGTCCGCCAGATGTCGCGCAGGAACGGCGGCAGGTTGCGCAGTGCGGCGAAGCGCTCGCGCATGTTCAGGACCGGGGCTTCGTGCCTGCGGCCAAGCCAGGGCGGTGACGACATCCGGTGTGTCCGTGTGTGGTGCGGGCCCCAGAATGCCACGCCCGCCTGGTGGCGGGCGTGGAAGCCTTGATGGAACCGCGCAGGCGGCCCTTACCGCAGCAGCAGTTCCGCCGAGCCGGAGAAAGTCTCCATGTTGATCTCGCCGCTGCCGCTGCCGTAGCGGTGCTCGAAACTCGACCCGGGGCCGAACCGCGGCTTGTCGATCTCCACGCCCGGTGCGCGCAGGTGGCCGCTGAAGCTTTCGGCATGCACCGTCGCCGACAGCGATTTCGGGGCGACGACCTTGATGTTGCCGCTGACCGACTCGGCCCCGATGCTGCCGCCGTCGGCGAGCCCGGCCTGCAGGGTCGCGTTGCCGGAAACCGTGGTGCTGGAGAGCTGGCGCACGCGCTCGCCGCGGCTGTCGACGGTGATGTTGCCGGACACGGTTTCGACCTCGACCCGGCCGTCCAGGCGGCCGCGCAGGTTGACGCTGCCGCTGACGGACTGCGCTTCGACGTCGGCGGAGTTCAGGGTCAGCTCCAGGTCGCCGCTGACGCTTTCGATGTCGGCCTTGCCAGGCGCGCCGGCGACGGTGATGTCGCCGCTGACGCTGTCGATCTCAAGGCTGCGGCCAGCGGTGCCGATCACGCTGATCTCCACGGCGACGCCGTCGATGTCGAGGCTGGCGAGCGTCGGTACGTCGATCACCAGGTTGGTCGGCTCGCTGTTGTCGTTGCTGGTGCGTGGGTAGCGGACGATGATCTCGAGCTCATTGCGGTCGCCGCGGAGTTCGAAGGTCTCGACGCCGCGTCCGAGGCTGCCGCCGACATGCACTTCGGGTTTGTCCCAGACGCGCACCTGGATGCTGCCCTTGAGGTTGGAGATCTCGACCTTGCCGTCGGCGTCGAGCGGGCGGGTTTCGTTGATCGGCGTGGAGGCCAGCGCCGCAGCGGGCAGGGCCGCCAGCAGCAGCGGCAGGAGGAGGCGGAAAGACATGGCGATAGCTCCGTTCAGGTAGAGATGGTGGTCGTGGACAGGCGCCGCGACAGATCCAGTCGCTGGGCATAGAGGCTTTGCAGGCGGTTGAACAGATAGCGTGCGTCGGGATCCTGGTGCAGCGCGGCGCGGACGGCCGCGGCGCCGCGGTCGATCTCGTGCAGCGCGCTGGCGTCGACGTCGGCCGGGCGGCGCGCGTCGAAAGCGCTCCAGGCGGTGCGGTACTCGTCGGTCATGTGCGCGGCTTCCTGCAGGATCACGCTGGCGGCGACCCCCTGCGAGGGCTGCGGCGCCGACGGCGGGGCCACGGTCCAGGCGATGGCCAGTGCGGCGGCCAGCGATGCGGCGGTCGCCAGGCCTGCCAGGCGGCGCGTGCGGCGGCTCCAGCCGCCGCGGGCATGCGCCGGCAGCGGTGTCGCGGCTGCCGGTGGCGGTGCGGGCTGCGCATTTTCTTCGATGCGTGCGCGGATGCCCGGCCACAGGTCGCTTGCCGGCGCGGCGTCGCGGCGCAGGGCCTGCAGCGAGCGGCGCAGGTCGTCGGGAAGGGGGGCGTCGTGGTCGTGGTCGATGTTCATGCCTGTTCTCCCAGTCGCGTCCGCAGCAGGCCGCGGGCGCGGTGCAACTGTGCCTTCGAAGTGCCGACGGCCATGTCGAGCCCGGCGGCGATCTCTTCATGGGTCCAGCCTTCCACGTCGTACAGCACCAGTACCGCGCGGGCGCGCGGCGGCAGCGTGGCGACGGCGCGTTCGAGGTCCATGCCCAGGGCGGTGGTATGCCCGGCCGAGTCCGGATGGCCCATGCGCTCGAAGTGTTCCTCGTCGTCATCCATCGCAGGCGCCGCACGATGCCGGCGCATCTCCATCAGCGCGGTATTGGCCGCCAGTCGGTACAGCCAGGTGCCGAACGCGCTTTCGAAGCGATACGAGGCCAGCGCCTGCCAGGCACGCACGAAGGCGTCCTGGGTCAGATCGTCGGCGTGCTGGCCGCGGCGGCCGAGCAGGCGCGAGATGACCCCGTGCACGCGGCCGACGTGGCGGCGGTACAGGGCCTCGAACGCGGTGGTGTCACCGCCGAGGCAGGCGTGCACCAGGGCGTGGTCGTCATCCACGGCCGGTGCGGAGGCGGGCATCAGTGCGGTCACGATGGTGGTCAGCATAGTCCTTGGGATGCGTCGCGGCGGGCAGGGGTTTAAGGGACGGGCGGTGATCCGCCCTGCGCCGCATGTGCTAGCGTTCGGCACGGATCACAGGGGGTCTCAGGATGAAGGGAACGATCATGCTGGCGATGGCCGCCGTCTGGATGGCCTTGGCTTCGGCGCCCGTCCTGGCGCAGGCTCCCGCCGTATCGGCGCAGGCGCGCGCTGCCGTCGCCGACACGGGGCACGCACGCGTGATGGTGGCGCTGCGGCCACGGAACGCGTTCTCCCGGGCCGGGCTGTCGCCGATCAAGGCGCTGCGCATGGCACAGGTCGAGGCTGTCGCCGATTCGGTACTCGATAGCCTTCCGCCGGGAAGCCATGCATTGAAGCGCCGCTTCGCGCTGGTGCCGGCGCTGGCGCTGGAGGTGGATGCACGTGCACTGGAGGCGCTGGAGCGGCATCCGGAGGTGGTGGCGGTGGACATCGACGCCGGCGGCTCGGCAGGCGCGGCGGTCGCGCCGGACGAAGCCAGCCGGGTCAACCGGGTCGCCGGGCTGGATGCGCTTGGCCTGGGCGGCAAGGGCCGCAAGGTGGCGGTGATCGACAGCGGCGTGGACATCGACCATGCGGACCTGGTCGGGCGCCTCGTCGACGAGGCCTGTTTTTGCAGCCCCACGAGCGGCAGCGGTGGCTGCTGCCCGAACATGACCGCGACACAGGCCGGCCCGGGCGCCGCAGTCGACGACCATGGCCATGGCAGCAACGTGGCCGGGATCATCGTCGGCGAAGGAGGCGTCGCCCCGCGCGGCGCGGTGCCGGATGCGCAGCTGGTGGCCGTGAAGGTGATCAGCGCGGCTGGCCGTTACTGCTGCGCCTCGGACGTGGTTGCGGCGATGGACTGGGTCGCGACCCATCATCCCGACGTGGCGGCGGTGAACCTCAGCCTCGGCAGCGATGACACTTTCCCTGGCCACTGCGACGCGAGCACCGCGTGGACGCAGGCGCTGGCCACGGCCGTCGACGCGCTGGTGGCCAACGGCGCGGTGGTCACGGTGTCGACCGGCAACCAGGGCAACGTGCAGCAGATCCAGGCACCCGCATGCGTCCGCAACGCACTGTCGGTGGCGGCGACCTGGGATTCGGACATCGGCACGGTGGACGACTTCCTGGGCTGCAGCGAGGCGACTACCGCGGCGCGCAAACCGACCTGTTTCTCCAACCGCAGCCCCACGACCGACCTGTTCGCGGCCGGTGCGTTCGTCACGTCCACCGGCTACACCGGCGGTACCTCGGTCTACGGAGGTACCTCGCAGGCCGCGCCGATGGTCGCCGCCTGCGCGGTCGCGCTGTCGCAGGCCGCGCCGGTGGCGACCGTGGCCCAGCGCATGGACGCGATGGCGCTTTCGACCACCCGCATCGACGATCCCGCATCCGGTCGGGTTTATCCCTTCCTCGACTGCCGCGACGCGGTGGCGCTGCTCAATCCGGACGCGATCCGCGCGCTGCCCGCCAACGGCGCGCAACCGCTGCTGCCGCCTCGTTCCGGACCGGCGGCCGCGTCGCAGCCGGCGTTGCCGGTCGCGACGCGGGCCGGTGTGGGGCCCGACGAAAGGGCGGCGGAAGGCAGCGTTCCACGCGGGCAGCCGCGGAACGCCGTTTCCAGGCAGCGCTGACCGGATAGCGCTGATTGGAGCCCGCGAGCGGGCGGTGGGCTAAAATCGGCGGCTGTTTCCGCCAGCCTCCGCGAGCCCCGCAGTGACCTCCAGCCGCCCGGTTTCCATCAAGCAGGAAGACCTCATCCAGAGCGTCGCGGACGCCCTGCAGTACATCAGCTACTACCACCCGGTGGACTACATCCGGAACCTGTCTGCCGCCTACGAGCGCGAGGAAAGCCCGGCTGCGAAGGACGCGATCGCGCAGATCCTGATCAACTCGCGCATGTGCGCCGAGGGCCACCGGCCGATCTGCCAGGACACCGGCATCGTCACCGTGTTCCTGCAGATCGGCATGGACGTGCGCTGGGATGACGCCACGATGGGCGTCGAGGACATGGCCAACGAAGGCATCCGCCGCGCCTACCGGCACCCGGACAACAAGTTGCGCGCCAGCGTGCTGGCCGACCCGGCCGGGCGCAGGAAGAACACCGGCGACAACACGCCGGGCGTGGTGAACGTCAAGGTGGTGCCCGGCAATACGGTGGACGTGATCGTCGCGGCCAAGGGCGGCGGCTCGGAGGCGAAGAGCAAGTTCGCGATGCTCAATCCGTCCGACTCCATCGTCGACTGGGTGCTCAAGACGGTGCCGACCATGGGCGCCGGCTGGTGCCCGCCGGGCATGCTCGGCATCGGCATCGGCGGCACCGCGGAAAAGGCGATGCTGCTGGCCAAGGAGTCGCTGATGGAGCCGATCGACATCGTCGACCTCAAGGCGCGCGGGCCGTCGAACCGGCTGGAGGAAATGCGCATCGAACTGTTCGACAAGGTCAACGCGCTGGGCATCGGCGCGCAGGGCCTGGGCGGGCTGACCACCGTGCTCGACATCAAGATCAGGGATTACCCGACGCACGCGGCCAACCTGCCGGTGGCGATGATCCCCAACTGCGCCGCCACCCGCCACGCGCACTTCACGCTCGACGGCAGCGGCCCGGTAATGCTCGACCCGCCGTCGCTGGAAGACTGGCCGAAGCTGACCTACAACCCGGCCAACGCGCGCCGGGTCGACCTCGACGCCATCACCCGCGAGGAAGTCGCCAGCTTCAAGCCCGGCGAGACGCTGCTGCTCAACGGCAAGCTGCTTACCGGCCGCGACGCCGCGCACAAGCGCATGGTCGACATGTTGAACAAGGGCGAGCCGCTGCCGGTCGACTTCAACGGCCGCTTCATCTACTACGTCGGTCCGGTCGACCCGGTGCGCGACGAGGCCGTCGGCCCGGCCGGCCCGACCACGGCCACGCGCATGGACAAGTTCACCGAGCAGGTGCTGTCACAAACCGGCCTGTTGGGCATGGTCGGCAAGGCCGAGCGCGGCGATGCGGCGATCGACGCGATCCGCAAGCACAAGTCGGTGTACCTGATGGCAGTGGGCGGCGCCGCGTACCTGGTATCGAAGGCGATCAAGGCCGCGCGCGTGGTCGCGTTCGAGGACCTTGGCATGGAGGCGATCTACGAGTTCACCGTGCAGGACATGCCGGTGACCGTGGCGGTGGACTCGACCGGCGAGTCGGTGCACAAGACCGGCCCGCGCGAGTGGCAGTCGCGGATCGGCAGGATCCCGGTGGTCGTCGAGGGCTGATCGTCGGCCTTGGCTGACAGTTTGCCTTTGCAGGAGCGGCGGCAGCCGCGAGCTTTTGCAATCGACCGCGGCTGGTGGTTGGCCGCGCGCTATCTTCTCTTGTCATCCCGAGCGCAGCGAGGGATCTCGGAGTCGCCCTGATCCAGATCCCTCGCTGCGTTCGGGATGACAGCCAAAGAGCGGCACGCTGCAGCCCCCAGCCCCCAGCTCCCGGCCCCCTAGAACCACTCGAGCAACGAAATCCCCAGCCCGACATACGTCGACCGGTGGTTGTAATCGATCAGGCTCTCCCCGTACCCGTCGAACACCTGCACGTGCCCGCGCAGCGAATTATGGATCGGGAAGCCCCAGTCGAAACCCACCGCGCCGTGCGAGCGGTCGCCGCCGCGCAGCGAATGCCGCAGCATCATCGACAGTTCGTGTCCGCCGATGGTGTGCACGATGGTCACGTCGCCGCGGCCCATGTAGTCGTCGATGTCCGGGTTGTCGTCGTCGTTGCCGTCGGAGATCCGGATCCATGGGCGGAACATCACCGCCCAGTTCTCGCGGTCCAGGCCGACGTTGAACATCACCCGGTTCCAGCTGCGCGACAGCGGGTCGGCGCGGCCGTTGGACTGGTGGTTGATGCCGACCGCCGCCATCCGGCCCTTCCAGCCGCCGATGCTGTAATTGTTGCGGAAGACGAGCAGGATCTCCGGCTCGTAGTTGGTCTCGCGGAACGGACGCGAAGCCTCGCCGTTGTAGACCTGCCAGCGCGAGCTCTGGGTATAGCCCATCCAGATGTCGCCGTTGTCGCCGAACAGGTTCTCCCAGGCCTTGGTCTTGAAGCTGATCTGGAACTTGGCCTCGACCGCGTCCAGGTCCATCGGCTCGGTCACGGTGTTGCGCGGGTTGGGCGAGTGCGGCGTCTCGTTCTGGTCGCTGCTCCAGAACGCCGGCAGCAGGTAGACCGGCTTGTAGGCGCGGAAGTTGAAGGTGCCGAGCTTGGAGTCCTTCGCCAGCTCCCAGCGGCTGTCGAGCAGCGAGCCCTTGCCGGCGTTGGCGATGGCATCGTCGGGTTCGGACGCGAACAGGTCGTTGGCGGCGGTGCGTGCGCGTTCGGCGCCCGTTGCGGCGGCCGCTTCTGCTTCGCTCGCCGCCTCGCGGTTCTGGCGCGCGAGGGCGGCGGCGGCATCGGCCCGTGACGGGTCGCGCGCGCGGCGCCCGGCGACGCGGTCGTAGCAGGCCAGGCGGTCGACGTCGACTTCCACCAGCGCGCATGCATCGATGCTGGCCTCCGCCGGAGCGGTTGCGGTTCCCGACTGCGCGAACGCCGGCGCCCCGGCCCCGGCGAGCCCGAGCAGGAACAGGGCGGTCGTCTGTTGTACGGGCATCATGGCGAGTCCTTGTCGTGTTCGAGCATGTTGCCTGCCGCGGCAGCGCCCGCGCGCTGGGCCTCGGCAAGCTGGTCGTCGATGTCGCGGTTGACTGATGTGTCCACGTTCGCGCCGTGCACGGGTTCCACCGGTGTGGCGGGCGGGCCCGACGCCCCCGGTTCGCGCGAAGTCACGACGTGGTACACGGTGCGCGGCGGCTGGATGCCGGCGTGCGCGAAGGCCGCCTTTACCAGCCGGATCGCCTCGCCACGCACCTTGCCCAGGTCGGTGCTGCGCTGGTCGACCCAGCCGAAGAACTGCAATTCGATGCCGCTGGGTGCGTTCTCGACCAGGTTCCACGACGGTGCCGGGTCGTCCAGTACGCCGTCGATGCCGGAGTACGCCTCCAGCGCCAGTGTCTGCGCCTGGCGGATCGAGTGCGCCGCGTCGATGCTGGCCTTGAAGTCGAAGCGCCGCTTCGGGTTCTGCGTGTAGTTCAGCAGCACCGACTTGAACACCAGTGCGTTGGGCAGCTGCAGCTGGTTGCCGTCGAGCGTCATCAGGATGGTCGCGCGCGAGGTCAGTGCGACCACCTTGCCTTCGTGGTCATCGATGCGCAGGTGGTCGCCGGGCGAGAACGGCTTGCGCAAACTGAGCAGCACGCCGGCGATGTAGTTCTCGGCGATGTCCTTGAACGCGAAGCCCAGCGCCAAGCCGACCACGCCCGCCGAGCCCAGCACCGCCTTGGCCATGGTCGACAGGTCGAGCAGCCTGAGTGCCAGCAGCACGCCGACCAGGGTCACGATGATCCGTATCGAGCGCCGGAGCAGGCCGTCCATGTAGGGATTGTCGGTGCGCAGCCGCAGCAGGCGCAGGTTGAGCGAGAGCGCCTTGCCCAGCCACGATGCAAGCAGCACGACCAGCAGCGCGACCAGCAGCAGCGGCGCGCGGCCGAGCATCGCGACCAGGCGCTCGGTGACCTCGTGGTAGGTGGTGCGCAGGTGCGCACCCAGGCTGTTGTCGATCTCGACCTTGTTGACCACGGTCGATACGCCCGGGGTTTCGGTGGCCAGTTCGCCGGCGCGGTCCTTCTGCGCCTGCGCCAGCACCGTGCCGTCGAGTTCCGCGACGCCGTCGTCGATGTTGGCGGTGACGTCCTGCAGCGCGTCGTTCGAGCCCAGCTTCGCCTGCAGTTGCCGGCCGGCGGTGGTGTCGTTCGGCCGTTCCGCGTCCTGCGGCGCCTCGACGGCCGCGGATTGCGCCTGCACGACGAAGGGCGCGGCCAGTGCCAGGCAGGCAAGGAGGACGATCGGCAGCTTCGGGCGCGTCATGGTCATCGGGTCACGGACGGGTGGGGTGGCCGGGTGGCGGGCGCATGCAACGTCGAGCGTGGCAGTGTATCCGGCGATGTCTGCTGGATCGCGTGAACCCCCCGCGGAACACGCAGTGGCTCATGCGTACCACGCCCACGCGAACAGCACGAACATCGTGCACGCCAGGCCGAGCTTGAGCACGATGCCGAACACGATCCCCATCCAGGTGCCGAAACCGACCTTCGTCGCCTGGCCGACGTCGGCGGCGCGGATGCTGCGCCCGTGCCACAGCTCGCCGAGCAGCGCACCGACGAAGGGGCCGGCGAACAGGCCGACCGGGCCGAAGAACAGCCCGACCAGGGTGCCGACCACCGCGCCGACCACGGCCTTGCGGCTTGCACCCACCCGTTTCGCCCCGGCGGCGGTGGCCCAGAAATCGATCACCATCGACAGCGCGGTCAGCAGGCCCAGCACCAGCAGCCACCACCATTCCACGCGTTCGAAGCCGTCGGCCCAGGCCGCCAGCAACATGCCGAAGAACACCATCGGCAGGCCGGGCAGGGCGGGCAGGATGATGCCGGCAAGGCCGACGACCACCATCAGTGCGGCGAGTACGTACCACAGGGCATGCAGGTCCATCGGATTTCCTTTGCTGGGTACGGGCCGGAGGATGCGTTGTTGCCGCGCCGAGGGTGCCTCGCGCGCGCGATTGCATTTTCACAAATGCCGGGGTAGTTTGCAGGCGCTGTGTTTGTCAAGGTCACCGTGAATCGTGGCCTGGATGTGCCCGATCCGTGCTGCACTGCCCGTTGTTCCGCCGCCGATCTGCGACACCGTCTGCTCCCCGTTTCCTCCTTGCGACCAGCTGCCGTCAAGACGTCCAGAACAAACCGTTACAGGGAGCGATGCAGATGTCAGAGCGTGAAACCGGAACCGTGAAGTGGTTCAACGATGCCAAGGGCTTCGGATTCATCAGCCGCGAGAATGGCGAGGATGTCTTCGTCCATTTCCGCGCGATCCAGACCCAGGGCTTCAAGAGCCTGCAGGAAGGACAGAAGGTCAGCTTCACCGTCGTGCAGGGGCAGAAGGGCCTGCAGGCCGATGCGGTGCAGCCGCTCTAGCCGACCGAAAAGCCATTCTCGGAAAAGGAAAGGCCCGCCGGATGGCGGGCCTTTTTTTCAGGTGCGGCAATGTCGCCGGTTCAGCGCAGCGCCGCGCGTCCGCCGTTGATCCGCACGTAGGAGCCCTCGCGGATGCCGGCCAGGTCCGTCTGCTGCACGGTGCGCAGGTTGCCGTCCTCCATGCGCACGGTGATGCGGTAGGTGGTGCCTTCCTGGACGCGGTTCTGGATCGCGTTGCCCGCGATCGCGCCGCCGACCGCGCCGGCCGCGGCGGCGATGTTCTGGTTGCCCTTGCTGCCGCCGGTCTTGTCGGAAATCTCGTGGCCGGCCACCGCGCCGACGATGCCGCCCAGGACCGCGCCGGTCGCGTTGGGGACGTTCTGGCCGCGGGCGACGGCCTCGATGCGCGTGACCGTGCCGCAGTCGGTGCAGACGCTGCTGCCATAGGACGGCGCGCTGCTGTAGCCGCCGCCGTAGCCGGGCGAGGTGGCACAGCCTGCGGTCGCGAGGGCTGCGGCGAGCGTGGTGGCGCCAAGCAGTCGAATGTTCATGCCGATCTCCTGTCGTGTCGGGACGGAGCCGGTGGCTCCTCGGCAGGACATTAGGCGTTGCGCCGTGAACCGATGGTCAATCGGGCGGCGATCCGGACAGGTGGCGTGGTGGTTGTCAGTGCGGGTTCATTTCCGCCACGGCGACGCGGCCCGGCCGGGTCTCTGCTTCAGCTGCGGAAATCCTGATGGCAGGCCTTGCAGGCCTCGCCGATCTTCCCCATTGCGGCGCCGACGCCGGCGCAGTTGAGCGGCGGCGCAGACAACGTCGAGTCGAGCACGGCGCGCAGGTCGCTCGCGTGCTTGGTGAACCGCGTGTCCTCGCCGAGGTCGCCGAACGCGGGTTCCAGGTCGTTCGAGATCGTGCGCAGTGCCTGCAGGTGCGGCAGGGTGTCGGTGGCGCTGCAGCGGTTGGCCTCGGTGCTGGCCTTGAGCCTTGCCATGTGCGCCTGGAACAGGTCCATCGCCGCGATCGGGTAGCGGTCCTGCCAGGTTTTCCCCGCTTCCACCGTGCGCAGGATCATCACCACTGCAACGGCGCCGATCACCAGGCCGATGAGGAACACGAACAGGTAGCGGCTGGCGGCGGAAGGCTTGGCCGGCTTGGCGGGGCTGGCTTCGGGCGTGGTCGACATGGCTGGCTCCTGTTTGGCTTCGGCGACGATAGCATGCGGCCGGCGCCGGTAAACTGGCCGGATGGATGCATCCTGGCAGGAACGTTTCTCCGGCATCGACCGGCTTTATGGCCGCGGCGCGCTCGAAAGGCTGGCCGCGTCGCACGCGGCCGTCATCGGCCTGGGCGGCGTCGGTTCGTGGGCGGTCGAGGCACTGGCGCGCAGCGGCGTGGGCGCGCTCACGCTGGTCGACGCCGACGACCTGTGCGTGTCGAACACCAACCGCCAGCTGCCCGCACTCGAAGGCCAGTACGGCCGCGGCAAGGCCGACGCGATGGCCGAGCGCTGCCGCGCGATCAATCCGCAGGCCGACGTGCGCGCCGTGGCCAGTTTCCTGACGCCTTCGAACATGGAGTCGCTGCTGGGCGACGGCTTCGACGTGGTGCTCGACGCCTGCGACAGCTTTCGCGCCAAGGTCGAGATGATCGCCTGGTGCCGGCGCCGCAAGCAGCCGATCGTGACCGTCGGTTCGGCCGGCGGCCGCATCGACCCGACCCTGGTGCGCGTGCGCGACCTGTCGAAGACCGAGCACGACGCGATGCTGGCGCTGATCCGCCGCAAGCTGCGCACCGAGTTCCGGTTTCCCACTGGGCCGAAGCGCTACTTCAGCGTGCCGGCTGTGTACTCGCTGGAGAACGTGCGCTATCCGCAAGCCGACGGCAGCGTCTGCGGCACCCGTCCCCAGCTGGGCGCCGACGCCGCGCTCAAACTCGACTGCGGCGCGGGACTGGGCGCGGCGACGCACATCACCGGGGCGTTTGCGTTCGCCGCCGCGGGCAAGGTGATTGAATTGCTGCTGCGGCGGAAGCCCGCCGCCGCGCAGGCAACGCCTGCGACGCCGTAGGTCGGGGTTACGTCCCCGACGGCTTTTCGGATTCGTTGTGTCGGGGATGTAACCCCGACCTACGGCGCATCACCGGGGCGGGGCGGTGCCTCCGACGGAAGGTCGGGCGGGAAGCCGAACAGGCGCTCCGCATTTCCGGTCGTGGCCCTGGCGACTTCTTCCGGCGATATCCCGCGCAGTTCCGCAACCGTTTCGCACACAGCCCGCAGCCGCGCAGGCTCGTTGCGCTGCCCCTGGATCGCACTGTCCGGCTGGTCGGGCGCGTCCGTTTCCAGCAGCAGATGTTCGATCGGCATGTCGGCGACCAGCTTGCGCAAGCGATTGGCGCGCTGGTAGGTGACCGGCCCGCCGATGCCGAGCAGAAAGCCCAGCTCCCAGAGCTGTTCGGCCTGCTGCCGGCTGCCCGACCAGCTGTGCACCACGCCGCGCAGCTTGCCGACGCGGCGGATCGACGCGATCACCGCGTCGACAGCGCGTCGCGCGTGCACGATCACCGGGAGGTCATGCTCGCGCGCCAAGGCCAGCTGGCCCTCGAAATAGCGTTGCTGCGCATCGTGGTCCAGGCCTTCGACGAAATAATCGAGCCCGCATTCGCCAACGGCGATGGGGCGCTCGCGCTCGATCCAGTCGCGCAGCTGCGCGAGGTGTTCCGGACGATGCTCGGTGAGGAACATCGGATGCAGGCCGTAGGCGGGGAACAGCCCGTCGGTGCCGGCGCAGATCCCGCGCAGCTTCGGCCAGCCCGCGGCATGGATCGCGGGCACGACCTGGCGGACGACTCCCGCGGCCCGGGCCCGGGCGACCACCTGGTCGCGATCGCGGTCGAACTCGCCTGCATCGAGGTGGCAATGGCTGTCGACCAGCATGGCGTCAGTCCCGGCGGCCGGACTCGCCCTCGATGGTTCCGCCGCGCCCTGGCCGCACCCGCTTCCAGTTGGCCAGCAGGAGCGTGCCGAGGCCGAGCAGCAGCTCGTCGACAAAGGGAATCACGTCCGGCACGAGGACATCGCCTATGAACAGCGCCGCGGTCAGCAGGAACAGCTTGGGATAGCTCAGCCGGCCGAACCAGCGCATCAGGGGGGCGAGCAGGGGATTGGGCATGATCGATTCCCGTTTGGCTGGAAGGACGACAGTGGGGGCGCACAACGCTACCACCGGGCGGATGCACGGCGTGGATTCATCGTGGCGTCAGTTTCGAGCCGCGGCGGGGAAGCTCCATTCAGGTAGAGGATGCTGGAATTGTCGGGCACACAAGAGCGGCATATCCGCCATCAGGAGAGGCTCATGAACAAGAACACCATCGCCATTGCCATTGCCGCGCTGCTGGTGGGCGGCGTCTCCGTCGCTGCGTTCCAGCAGGCCCGTGGCCCGGACACCGCTGATGCCACCGCGCCCGCCGGCCTTGACGACCAGGGCCTGGTCCAGGACGACGCGGCCCTGCTCGACAACAGCATCCCCGACAGTGGCCGCGTGGCCTACGCCAACGTGGTGGCCGTGGAGCCGATCACCGAGACCGAGAAGCTCTACGCCACCGTCATCGGCACCGACCCGGTGCGCGAGACCTCGACCAGCTCGACTCCGCGCGAGGTCTGCAACGACGTCGTGGTGCAGGAACGCCTGCCCGAGCGCGACGGCAACGTCGGCGGCACGGTGGCCGGCGCGGTCATCGGCGGCCTGCTCGGCAACCAGGTCGGCGGCGGCAACGGCAAGAAGGCCGCGACTGCTGCCGGCGCCGTGGCCGGCGGCTTCATCGGCAACCGCGTCGACCGCAGGCACGTTGGCGGCCGGGTGGTGAACCGCACCGAGCGCCAGTGCCACACCGTCACTGACACGTCCGAGTCCAGCCACGTGGTCGGCTACGACGTGACCTATCGCAATCCGGACGGCAGCACCGACACGATGCGCATGGGCAGCAAGCCCGGCAGCCGCATCTCGCTCGGCACGCAGGACAAGACCGTGGGCTACGACGTGACCTACCGCTACGAGGGCACGGAGCAGACCATCCGCATGGACCAGAAGCCCGGCGACCGCCTGCCGGTGATCGACGGCCAGGTGGTGACGCAGACCGCCGCCGCTGGCGCCGCCGACCGCGGCTGAGCAAAGCGCCAGCAGGGAAAGCAAGAGGGGCCGGAGCAATCCGGCCCCTTTTTCGTCGCGTGGTTGCCGGTGCGGGTCATCCCGCCCTGACAAGGGCTAAAATGGCCGCTTTTACGGAACCGAAGAACCCGCCATGGCCCTGCACCCCTACGACCTGTACGACGTCCGCTCCCTGCTCAGCGAAGAGGAGCGCGCCGTCCAGGACACCGTGGCCCGGTTCACCGACGAGCGTGTGCTGCCGATCATCGGCGACTGCTTCGACCAGGGGCGCTTCCCGAAGGAGCTGATCCCCGAGATCGCCGGCCTCGGCCTGCTCGGCGCCACGCTGCCGGAGGAGTACGGCGGCGCCGGCCTCAACGGCGTGAGCTACGGCCTGATCTGCCAGGAGCTCGAGCGCGGCGACAGCGGCCTGCGCAGCTTCGCGTCCGTGCAGTCCTCGCTGTGCATGTACCCGATCTTCGCCTACGGCACCGAGGAACAGAAAAAGCGCTGGCTGCCCGACATGGCCGCCGGCAAGGTCATCGGCTGCTTCGGCCTGACCGAGCCGCACGGCGGCTCCGACCCGGCCAACATGAAGACCAACGCGAAGAAGGACGGCGGCGACTGGGTGATCAACGGCGGCAAGATGTGGATCACCAACGGCAACCTGGCTGACATTGCCATCGTCTGGGCGCAGACCGACGACGGCATCCAGGGCTTCGTCGTCGAGAAGGACTTCGCCGGCTTCAGCGCGCAGGAGGTCAAGCACAAGATGAGCCTGCGCGCGTCGGTGACCTCCGCACTGTTCTTCGACAACGTGCGCGTGCCCGAGTCCAATCGCCTGCCCAACGTGAAGGGCCTGAAGGGCCCGCTGGGCTGCCTGACCCAGGCCCGCTACGGCATCACCTGGGGGCCGATCGGCGCGGCCATCGCCTGCCTGGACGAGGCCTTGAACTATTCGAAGGAACGCATCCTGTTCGACCGCCCGGTGGCCGCGACCCAGAGCGCGCAGCTGAAAATGGCCGACTGGGCGCGCCGCATCACCGCCGCGCAGCTGCTGTCGCTGCAGCTCGGCCGCCTGAAGGACGCCGGCACCATGAAGCCCACCCAGGTCAGCCTGGCCAAGTGGAACAACTGCCGCATGGCAATCGACATCGCCCGCGAGGCGCGCGACCTGCTCGGCGGTGCCGGCATCACCACGGAGCACTGCCCGATCCGCCATGCCCTGAACCTGGAATCGGTGATCACCTACGAGGGCACCGAGACCGTGCACCAGCTGGTGGTGGGGCGCGAGCTGACCGGCATCAACGCGTTCTGAGCCGAGAGCGCTCCTGCAGGGCAGATAACGACCCTGGTGAATCGGGAACCGACTTGAACCCCACCGACATCCGCATCGAAACCGATCGCCTCCTGCTGCGTCCACCGCGCATCGAGGATTTCGACGGCTTCGCCGAACTCCAGGCCGACGCCGAGGCCACCCGCTTCATCGGCGGCCATGTCACCCGCGCCGAGGCCTGGCGTCGGTTCCTGTGGCAGCCCGGGGCGTGGCTGGTGCAGGGTTTCGGGATGTTCGGCGTGGTCGAGAAAAGCGGGCAATGGGTGGGCCAGATCGGGCCGTGGAAGCCGGAAGGCTGGCCGGGCAACGAGATCGGCTATTCGTTCCATCCGCGCGCCTGGGGCAAGGGCTACGCGACGGAAGCGGGCATCGCCGCCGTCGACTGGGCCTTCGAGCATCTCGGCTGGGACGACATCATCCACTGCATCGATCCGGGCAACGAGGCATCGCAGCGGGTGGCGCAGCGGCTGGGTTCTCGCAAGTTGCGCAGCGGCAGGCTGCCGTCGCCGTTCGAGGATACGGCCGTCGACATCTGGGGCCAGACCCGCGAACAGTGGTGTGCGCGAAGCGCGAATGCGTAGGTCGGGGCTACGCCCCCGACGCCCGGACGATCCGGAATCGCCAGGGAACAACCATCGGGCGCGTAGGCCCGCCAACGGAAACCATCGTGACCGCACAACCGATCCCCGCCCGCATGCGCGGCCTCAACCGCGCCGAGATCTGCGACGTCAACTTCAGCGAGTTCGTGCGCGAATGGGGCGGCCATGCCGATGCGAAGCCGGCCGCGGATGAGTCCATCCTCGATGGCAGCGCGCTCGACGCGCGCGGCTTCCGCGAGCTGTTCGAATCGCAGCTGATCAGCCGCCACCTCGACCTGATGGCGCGGGTGCTGCGGGTGCAGAACAAGGTCTTCTACACGATCGGCTCCAGCGGCCACGAGGGCAACGCGATGGTGGCGCGCGCCACGCGCCACACCGATCCGGCATTCCTGCACTACCGCTCCGGTGGCTTCATGGCCGAGCGCTTCCGCAAGCTGCCGGGCATGGACCCGGTGATGGATTCGGCGCTGTCGTTCGCGGCGTCGAAGGAAGACCCGGCGTCGGGCGGGCGCCACAAGGTGTGGGGCAGCAAGCCGCTGTGGGTGCTGCCGCAGACCTCGACGATCGCTTCCCACCTGCCCAAGGCGTTCGGCACGGCGGTGGCGATCGAGCAGGGCAAGCGCATCGGCCATGCGTTGCCGATCCCCGACGACAGCATTGCGATCTGTTCGTTCGGAGATGCGTCCAGCAACCACGCCACCGCGCAGACCGCGTTCAACGCCGCGGCCTGGACCGCCTACCAGCGGCTGCCGGCGCCGGTGCTGTTCGTGTGCGAGGACAACGGCATCGGCATCTCGGTCAAGACGCCCGATGGCTGGGTGGCGCGCAACTTCCGCGACCGGCCCGACCTCGACTACTTCTCTGCCGACGGCCTCGACCTGGCCAACGGCTACGGCGACGTGCAGCAGGCGGTCGAGCACTGCCGCCGCACCCGCCGCCCGACCTTCCTGCACCTGCGCACGACCCGGATCATGGGCCACGCCGGCACCGACTTCGAGATCGAGTGGCGCAGCATCGAGGAACTGTGCGCGGTGGAAGCGACCGACCCGCTGCTGCGCTCGGCCGCGATCGCGCTGGAATCCGGGCTGATGTCGAAGGACGAAATCCTGGCGCTGTACGAAGACACGCGGAAGAAGTGTTTCGCCGCCGCCGAGGAAGCCGACCGCCGTCCGCGTCTGTCCTCGCTGGAGGAGGTGATGGCGCCGCTGGCGCCGTACACCCCCGACGCGGTGGCGAAGGAAGCTGCGCGTGCCGACTACGGCCAGCGCCGCGAGGAAGTCTTCGGCGGCAAGGACAAGCTGCCCGAAACGCAGGCGCCGCGACACCTGGCGATCCAGATCAACAACGCGCTGCACGACCTGTTCGCCAAGTATCCCGAGACGCTGCTGTTCGGCGAGGACGTGGCGCAGAAGGGCGGCGTGTACACGGTCACCAAGGGGCTGCAGAAGACCTTCGGCCCGCGCCGCGTGTTCAACACCCTGCTCGACGAGACCGTGATCCTCGGCCTCGCGCAGGGCTACGCCAACATGGGCATGCTGCCGCTGCCGGAAATCCAGTACCTGGCCTACCTGCACAACGCCGCCGACCAGATCCGCGGCGAGGCGGCCAGCCTGCAGTTCTTCAGCAACAACCAGTACCGCAACCCGATGGTGGTGCGGATCGCCTCGCTGGGCTACCAGCGCGGCTTCGGCGGGCATTTCCACAACGACAACTCGATTACCGCGCTGCGCGACATTCCGGGCCTGGTGGTCGGCTGCCCGTCGCGCGGCGACGATGCCGCGACGATGCTGCGCACCCTGGCGGCACTTGCGAAGGTGGACGGGCGCGTGTGCGCCTTGCTCGAACCGATCGCGCTGTACATGGCCAAGGACCTGTACGAGCCGGGCGACGGCGGCTGGCTGACCGAGTACCCGGCGCCGGGCGAGGCCATGCCGCTGGGCGAAGGGCGCGTCTACGGCGAAGGCAACGACGACCTGGTCATCTTCACCTTCGGCAACGGCGTGCCGATGAGCCTGCGCGCCGCGCGGCAGATCGAAACAAAGCACGGCTGGAAGGTGCGCGTGGTCGACCTGCGCTGGCTAGTGCCGCTCAATGACGCCTTCATCCGCGAGCAGGCGGCGAGTGCCAAGCGCATCCTGATCGTCGACGAGGGCCGGCGCAGCGCCGGCGTGGGCGAGGGCATCATCACCGCGGTGGTGGAGGGCGGCTACGGCGCGCGGCCGTTCCGGCGCGTGGTCGGCGCGGACACGTTCACGCCGCTGGCGGGCGCGGCGTTCCTGGTGATCCCGTCGGAAGACGACATCGTCGCGGCCGCCGGCACCCTCGACTGAGGCGCGGCGTCATGGGCGGAACGGTTCCTTCCGCCCTTGACGCACAGCTGACGGGCCCGCGCGGATAGTCTGGGGCTTCGACTTCCCGGAAGGAGCATTCCCCCATGGCCACAACCAAGATCGCGGTATTCGTCGGCAGCCTGCGCAAGGACTCGTTCAACCGCAAACTGGCGAAGGCGGTCGAGAAGCTCGCGCCCGACGACTTCGAGTTCAGCCACGTGCGCATCGACGACCTGCCGCTGTACAACCAGGATTTCGACGAGGACTACCCCGCCGAAGCGAAGCGGCTGAAGCAGGACGTCGAATCGGCCGACGCCGTGCTGTTCGTCACGCCCGAATACAACCGTGCTATCCCCGGCGTGCTGAAGAACGCGATCGACATCGGCTCGCGTCCGTGGGGCACCAACTCGTTCGCCGGCAAACCGGCCGGCGTGCTCGGCATCTCGATTGGCGCCATCGGCACCGCGCTGGCGCAGCAGCACCTGCGCAACACGCTGGCCTACCTGGACATGCCCACGCTGGGGCAGCCGGAAGTCTTCATGCAGATGAAGGACGGGCTGCTCGACGACGATGGCAACGTCGGCAACGACGACACGCGCAAGTTCCTGCAGGGGTTCGTCGACCGGTACGTGGCCTGGGTGCGCAAGCACGCCGCCTGAGCACGATTGCCGAACGACACCTGTGTCGTGGGAGCAGCTTGTGGGGGCGGCTTCAGCCGCGAGCTTTTCGAGGGCCGGGACCGGGGCTCGGGATTCGGGATTCGGGATTCGGGATTCGGGATTCGGGAAAAGCTTCCCGCTCTTGCCCCCTTTGTAAAGGGGGTATGGGGGATTTGCTCCTGCCCTCGGCCACGTCGCCAAAAGCTCGCGGCTGAAGCCGCTCCCACAAAAGACAACGATGCGTACGTCAACGCTGGTCGCGCGCGACCAACATCGCGACGTCGCGATCCCCGTGCCGCTCCACGCGCACCAGTCCGGGTCCCGGCCGGCCGCCAATGGATTCCCCGCCCAGCCAGGCCAGTTCGCGCATCAGCACGCTCATGCGCACGCCCAGGCGCTTGCACAGGCGGGGCAGGGAGATGCCGTCCGGCTCACGCGCGAGCTCTGCGAGCAGGCGTTCAGTCGTGGACGGCAATGGTGATGTCACGCGGCGCCTCGCCGGGCTTCGCAGCGGCGGGATCGTGCGCCGACACCACTACCGGAATCGACTTCGACGTCGGCGTGCGCGCCTGGTCGGCGAAGCTCGACAGCGGCACCAGCGCGTTGGTCTCCGGATAGTAGGCGGCCAGGCAGCCGCGCGGGATGTCGTATTCGACCAGCAGGAAGCCTCGTGCCCGGCGCTGCACGCCGTCGTCGCACAGGCTTTCCAGGTCGACCCGGTCGCCTGCCTGCAAACCGAGCGCGGCGATGTCGTCGGCGTTGGCGAACAGCACGCGGCGCTCGCCAAACACGCCGCGGTAACGGTCGTCCAGGCCGTAGATCGTGGTGTTGTACTGGTCGTGCGAGCGCACGGTGGTCAGCGTGAACACGGGTTGCCCGCGGGACGCGCGGGCGCGGTGCACGGGCAGGTCGGTCGGGACGGCATGGGTGATGAAGGCGGCGCGGCCGCTGGCGGTGTTCCAGCGCCGTTCGCCGGCAGTGTTGGTCAGGCGGAAGCCGCCGGGCACGCGCACGCGCGCGTTGAAGTCGTGGAAGTCGTCGAACACATCGGCGATGCGGTCGCGGATGCGGTCGTAGTCGGCGACCAGCCACTGCCACGGCACCTTGCTGCGCGCGCCGAGCGTGGCCTGCGCCAGGCGCGCGACGATCGCCGGCTCCGACAGCAGGTCGGTCGATGCCGGTGCGTTGATGCCGGCCGACAGGTGCACCATGCTCATCGAATCCTCGACGGTCACCGCCTGCGGCCCGGTTTCCTGCACGTCGATTTCGGTGCGCCCCAGGCACGGCAGGATCAGCGCCTGCCGTCCGTGTACCAGGTGGCTGCGGTTGAGCTTGGTGGCCACGTGCACGGTCAGGTCGCAGTTGCGCAGCGCGCGGTGCGTGGCCTCGGTGTCGGGCGTGGCGGTGGCGAAGTTGCCGCCCATGGCGAAGAACACCTTGCCGCGCCCGTCGAGCATGGCCTCGATCGCGCCGACGGTGTCGAAGCCATGTTCGCGCGGCGGCTCGAAGCCGAACACCTGCTCCAGTCGGTCGAGGAGTGCCGGCGCGGGCCGTTCGTAGATGCCCATCGTGCGGTCGCCCTGGACGTTGCTGTGGCCGCGCACGGGGCAGGCGCCGGCGCCCGGCCGGCCGAGGTTGCCGCGCAGCAGAAGCAGGTTGACCAGCATCTGGATCGTGGCGACCGAATGCTTGTGCTGGGTGATGCCCATGCCCCAGCAGCAGATCACGCTGCCGGCGGACAGGTAGATGTCGCCTGCGCGCCGGAGTTGTTCCTGCGACAGCCCTGATTCGGCCTCGATCGTTCCCCAGGCCTCGTCCGCCACATCGGCCGCGAACGCAGCGAAGCCGGTGGTGTGGCGGGTGATGAAGTCGACGTCGACCACGCGCGCGCCGCCGTCGCGACGCGCCTGTTCGTCGGCTTCCAGCACGTGCTTGATGATGCCCTTGACCGCGGCGAGGTCGCCGCCGATGCGCAGCTGGAAATAGTCCGACGAGATCCGGGTCGATCCGCCACTGAGCATCTCCAGCTTGTCCTGCGGATCGGCGAAGCGCTCCAGCCCGCGTTCGCGCAGCGGGTTGAACGACACGATCGCCGCGCCGCGCTTCGACGCCCGGCGCAGTTCGCCGAGCATGCGCGGATGGTTGGTGCCCGGGTTCTGGCCGAAGATGAAGATCGCGTCGGCCAGCTCGAAGTCGTGCAGAGACACCGTCCCCTTGCCGACGCCGATCTGCGGCGTCATCCCCGTGCCGGACGGTTCGTGGCACATGTTCGAGCAGTCGGGGAAGTTGTTGGTGCCGAACTCGCGCACGAACAGCTGGTACAGGAACGCGGCCTCGTTGCTGGTGCGCCCGGAGGTGTAGAAGATCGCCTCGTCTGGCGAGGGCAGCGCATTGAGGTGCGAAGCGACCAGCGCGAAAGCCTCGTCCCACGACACTGGCAGGTAATGGTCGCTGGCGGCGTCGTAACGCATCGGATGGGTGAGTCGGCCCTGGTCTTCGAGCCAGTGGTCGCTGTAGCGCGCGAGCTCGGCGACGGAGTACTTCGCGAACAGCCCCGGCGTGGCGCGGTGCTTCGTCGCTTCGGCTGCGACGGCCTTGGCGCCGTTCTCGCAGAACTCGAAGGTGGACGTGTGGTCGCGGTCGGGCCAGGCGCAGCCCGGGCAGTCGAAGCCGTCGGGCTGGTTGGCTGACAGCAGCGTCTTCGCGCCGTGCACCGGCACGTCCTGCTCGAGCAGGTGCTTGGCGACGTTGCGCAGCGCGTCCCAGCCGCCTGCGGGGCGGTCGTAGCGGCGGATGCTCTTCTTGCTCATGCGGCGACTCCCGGCGCCCTGTCGCGCAGCCGCCCGGGATGCGTGTACACCACGTGCCCGTATTCGCGCGCGAAGCCGACCAGGGTCAGCGTGGAGGACTCGGCCAGCGCGATCGCCAGTGCGGTCGGCGCGGAAATCGCCACCAGCACGGTGATCCCCGCCTGCGCGGCCTTCATCACCATCTCGTAGCTGGCGCGGCTGGTGACCACCGCGAACCCTGCCTGCGGATCGACGCCGGCGCGCAGCATCGCCCCGACCAGCTTGTCGAGCGCGTTGTGGCGGCCGACGTCTTCGCGCACCAGGGTGATGCGGCCGTCAGAATCGGCCCAGCCGGCGGCGTGGGTGGCGCCGGTCAGCGCGTTGAGCGGCTGCCGGTCCTGCAGTTCGCGCAGGGCGCGGTCGAGCGCATCGGTGGTGACGGTGGTTCCCGTGGCTACCGGCGGCGGCGGGCGCAGTACCGCTTCGACCTGCGCCATGCCGCAGATGCCGCAGCCACTGCGCCCCTCGAGGCTGCGGCGGCGCGCGTCGAGCACGGCGGCGCGTTCCGGCGGGGTGGCCAGGGCGATTGCGACGCCTTCCAGTGAGGTTTCGATCGATTCGATCACGACTTCGTCCGCGCTCGCGACGATGCCCTCGGCCAGCGCGAAGCCCAGCGCGAAGTCCTCCAGGTCGTCGGGCGTGGCCATCATCACCGCGAACGGCTCGCCGTTGCATGCGAAGGCGACCGGGACCTCGGCGGCCACCATGTCGCGGGCCTCGGTGGCTCGGCCGTGGCGGCGGCGCAGGACGTGTTTTTCGGCCGCGCCGGGCAGGTGTTCGTGCTGGTGTTCCGTCTTGCCCATGGCGGGCGCCAGATTAGCGCAACGCGGCGGCAATTGGCCGCCGCAAGCGATCCACGCCCCTGCAGGAGCGGCGGAAGCCGCGAGCTTTCCGTTCACGTGCCGATGAACCGGAAGCTCGCGGCTCCCGCCGCTCCTACAACAGCGGGTGCGGTGTGAGGAACTACCCGCCGGCTGGCACGACCCGGATCTCCACGCGCCGGTTCGGCGCCAGGCAGGCGATCAGCGCGTCGCGGTCCTGGTCCTCGCATTCGACCACGGGCTCGACGCTGCCGCGTCCGACCGCGGTGATCCTGTCCGCGGGCACGCCCTTTTCCACCAGGTAGTCGCGCACGCTGTTCGCGCGACGGGTCGACAGTGCGACGTTGGCGTCGGCGCTGCCGATCCGGTCGCTGTGGCCGATCACGTGGACGATCTCGAAGGGCGGGCCGGCCAGCAGGTCGGCGGCGAATGCGTCGAGCTGGGTGCGGCCCTCGACGCCGTCAGCGGCGATCTCGGACTTGCCGAAGGCGAACAGGCCGTCGGTGGACAGTTTCTGGTTCTGGACCACCGGCGGTGGCGGCGCGGGTTCCGGTGCCGGCGCCGGCGTCTGGCAGGCGGTCAGCAGCGTGGCCGTGGCCAGCAGCGCCGGCACTGCGAGCTTCATTGCGTTCATGGCGATTCCCTCTCCCCGTTGGATGCGGTCGGTCGCCTGTGGCCGCCGTCGTTCGGCGGTGGGCCAGGGACGTTCCGGCGCCGAGCGTAGCAACACCGTGTGGAGGGAATGCGACGATGGCGACCGGGCGCGCGCCCATGGGCCGTCAGCGGGCGAGGCCGTCGCGCAGGGGCAGGGGGCGCAGCGGGTGGCCATCGACCGCCGCCGCGGCCGTGCTCGCATCCAGCGGCAACACCGCGAGTGCCGAGTGCTGCCCGCTCGACGTGACCGCGCTCGCGATCGTCCCGAGCGCCCGATCCCCGTCCATGACCTGCTGCCCCGCCTCGAGCGGCGCGTCGCATTCGAACAGCACCAGCCCGCGCTTGGCCTGGCCGAGGAAATGCGTGCGCGCGACGATCTCCTGGCCCGGGTAGCAGCCCTTCTTGACGCTGTAGGCCCGCAGGCGGTCGAGCGAGAGTTGCTGCGGCGTCCATTTCTCGATCTGCGACTCGTCGAGCCGCGGCAGGCCGTGCGTGAGGTCGAACGCCGCCCAGCGCGCGCGCGCCTCGCCGTCCTCGACGGCTTCCAGCACCGGCCCAGCCCACAGCGTGCGTGCGCCGCCGTCGCCGCCGAAGTCGAACGCGAAGCCGTCGGTCGCCATCGCCGCGCGCGAGCCGCTGGCTGCCAGGTGCGCCTCGAACGCGCCGCCCACCTCCAGCGCGCCGGTTTCGATCGCCACCTTGCTGCGGAACACGAACCGCTGCAGCTGCGCGACGAACTGCGCGGGGTCCGCATCGTGCAGCACCAGTGCGATGGTTTCGGCATCGACCCTGAGCAGCGCGAACAGCGCGATCACGCGCCCCTTGGGCATCAGCCAGCCGCTCCACTGCCAGTCGCCGTCGGCGAGCGCGGCCACGTCGCTCATGAACTGCGCCTGCGCGAACGCCGCCGCGTCGCGGCCGCGCAGGGTGACGAGGTGGTGGTCGGGCAGGGCGAACATGGGCGTTTCCAGGGCGTGGGCCGGTACGGCGGACTTGTCCGGCAAACTTGTCCAAATGTGGGCCGGGAACTAGACTGGCCCGGTTGCGAGACCCCGAAATGATAGGCGAAACGACCCAGACACCCGCTCCCGAGCAGATCGAACAGTCTGTCCCGGAAGCGACACCCGCCCCGGAAATCGGCGGCCGCGAAGGCCCCGATCCGACGCGCTACGGTGACTGGGAGAAAAACGGACGCTGCATCGATTTCTGAGGCCCTGCATTCGTAACCCGGGTCAAGCGTGGCAAGACCCGGGGCTTTCGCCACGACGTGTTCGCGTGCCCGGCCCCGGGTGACGTCGAACGCCGATGGCGGGGCGTCAGCCACGCGGCCCAGGCCGCCCAGCGAGAGAACGAGGCACGATGGCCAATCGCGAACGTCCCCTGTCACCGCACCTGCAGGTCTACCGGTGGCAGATCACGATGACGATGTCGATCCTGCACCGGACCACCGGCATCATCCTGTTCGTCGGCGCGTTCGCGCTGGCGTGGTGGCTGCTCGCAGCGGCCGCCGGCGGCGACGTCTATGCCACCGCCGCGGCCTGCCTGGCTTCGCCGTTCGGCAAGATCGCGCTGTTCGGCTTCTCGCTGTCGCTGGTCTACCACCTGCTCAACGGCATCCGCCACATGCTCTGGGACATCGGCTGGGGCTTCGAGCTTCCCGAGGTCTACCGCTCCGGCTACGCGGTCGCCGGCCTGACGGTGGTACTGACCGCATTGATCTGGTTCTTCGCACTGCGGGGTGGCGCATGAGCGATTCGCAGACCCCGGCAGGCTCGGTGAAGCCCGACTACCGCACGCCGATCGGCCGCGCCCGCGGCCTGGGTTCGGCCAAGTCCGGTACCGCGCACTTCTGGTGGCAGCGCGTCACCGCCATCGTGCTGGCGCTGCTGGTGCCGTGGCTGGTGGGCACGCTGGTGTCGTTCATCGGCGCGGACCTGGCCACCGTGCATTCGGTGCTGTCGACGCCACTCAACGCGATCCTGCTGGCGGCCTTCGTGCTGGCGTTGTTCTGGCACGCCAAGCTGGGCATGCAGGTGGTGATCGAGGACTACGTGCACACGCGCGCGCTCGAAATCACGCTGCAGCTGGCGGTGACGTTCGCGTGCGCCTTCGGTGCGCTGGCTTCCCTGTATTCGATCGCCAAGATCGCTCTGCTGTAACGAGTCGCCTGGTTCCGCAAGGAAGCGGTTTCCGCACGACCCGATCGCAGCACGCAACACGAGATCCTCGATGACCAACGCCTACAAGATCACCGAACACAAGTACGACATGATCGTCGTCGGCGCCGGCGGCGCCGGCCTGCGCGCCACCTTCGGGCTGGCCCAGAAGGGGCTGCGCACGGCCTGCATCACCAAGGTGTTCCCGACCCGCTCGCACACTGTTGCAGCGCAGGGCGGCATCTCGGCCGCGCTGGGCAACATGGGTCCGGACGACTGGCGCTACCACTACTACGACACCATCAAAGGTTCGGACTGGCTGGGCGACCAGGACGCGATCGAATACATGTGCCGCGAGGCGATCCCGGCGATCATCGAGCTCGAGCACCAGGGCGTGCCGTTCTCGCGCACCGAGGAAGGCAAGATCTACCAGCGCCCGTTCGGCGGCATGACCACCGAATACGGCAAGGGCACCGCGCAGCGCACCTGCGCCGCGGCCGACCGCACCGGGCACGCGATCCTGCACACGCTGTACCAGCAGTCGCTGGCACACCACGCCGAATTCTTCATCGAGTACTTCGCGCTCGACCTGATCATGGACGAGGACGGCGCCTGCCGCGGCGTGCTGGCGCTGGACATGAGCGAGGGCACTCTGCACCTGTTCCGCGGCCACGGCACGGTGCTGGCCACCGGCGGTTACGGCCGCGCGTACTTCTCCGCGACCTCCGCCCACACCTGCACCGGCGACGGCGGCGGCATGGCGCTGCGCGCCGGGCTCGGCCTGCAGGACATGGAGTTCGTGCAGTTCCATCCCACCGGCATCTACGGCGCCGGCTGCCTGATCACCGAGGGCGTGCGCGGCGAAGGCGGCATCCTGCGCAACAGCAGCGGCGAGCGCTTCATGGAGCGCTACGCGCCCAACGCCAAGGACCTGGCCTCGCGCGACGTGGTCAGCCGCGCGATGACGCTGGAAATCCGCGAGGGTCGCGGCGTCGGCGAGCACAAGGACCACATCCACCTCGATCTCACCCACCTCAACCCGGCCGACATCCACGAAAAGTTGCCGGGCATCGCGGAAAGCGCGCGCATCTTCGCGGGCGTGGACGTGGAGAAGCAGCCGATCCCGGTGATCCCGACCGTGCACTACAACATGGGCGGCATCCCGACCAACTACCACGGCGAAGTGGTGCAGCTGAAGGACGGCAACCCCGACCACGTGGTCCCCGGCCTTTACGCCATCGGCGAAGCCGCCTGCGTGTCGGTGCACGGCGCCAACCGCCTGGGTTCGAACTCGCTGCTCGACCTGGTGGTGTTCGGCCGCGCGGTGGCCAACCGCTGCGGCGAGACGATCAAGCGCGATGCCCCGCACAAGCAGCTGGCCAAGGATGCCTGCGACCGTTCGCTGGCCAACCTCGACAAGCTGCGCAACGCCAATGGCGGCACTCCGACCGCAGTGATCCGCGACCGCATGCAGCGCACGATGCAGGCTGACGCCGCGGTGTTCCGCACCGGCGAGACCCTGGCCGAGGGCGTCGAGAAGATCCGCGAGATCCGCGCCTCGTTCGACGACGTCAAGGTCAGCGACCGCTCGCTGGTCTGGAACTCGGACCTGGTCGAGACCTTCGAGCTGCAGAACCTGCTCGGCCAGGCGCTGGCCACCATCGTCGCCGCCGAGAATCGCCAGGAATCGCGCGGCGCGCACGCGCGCGAGGACTTCCCCGAGCGCGACGACGCGCAGTGGCAGAAGCACTCGCTGTGCTGGGTCGGCGACGAAGGCGAAACCCGCATCGACTACCGCCCGGTGCACATGTACACCCTCGACGACGAGGTCGAGGTGGTGCCGCCGATGAAGCGTGTTTACTGAGGGGTGATGACTTGGCGTACCTGCTACTGATCGCAACGCTGCTGCTTTTTGGTTGGCGTGCCTGGGTGGTCCTCGCGAACGAGGCGCCCTGGACGCGCGCGATCGGTTCAGTGCTCAGCGCGGCGATGCCGTTCCCGGTATTCCTGATCGTCATCGTCCGTCACTATTTCTGCAGGCAAACGGCGTCGGAACGAGCCGGAATACCCACCATGGTCCAGTAACGAGACAGCAATGGCCGAATTCACCCTCCCCAGGAACTCGAAGATCCACAAGGGCAAGCGCTTTGCCGCGCCGGCCGGCGCGACCCGCGTGCGCGAGTTCAAGGTCTATCGCTGGAGCCCGGACGACAACGAGAACCCGCGCACCGACACCTACGAGGTCGATCTCGACAAGTGCGGCCCGATGGTCCTGGACGCGCTGATCAAGATCAAGAACGAGATCGACCCGACGCTGACCTTCCGCCGCTCCTGCCGCGAGGGCATCTGCGGCTCGTGCGCGATGAACATCGACGGCACCAACACGCTGGCCTGCACCCGGGCGATCGACGACTGCGCCAGCGGCAAGGGCGAAGTGCCGATCTACCCGCTGCCGCACATGGAAGTGGTCAAGGACCTGGTCCCGGACCTGACCCACTTCTACGCCCAGTACGCCTCGATCCAGCCCTGGATCCGCACCCAGAGTTCGCCGCCGCCCGACCGCGAGCGGCTGCAGTCGAAGGAAGACCGCGCCAAGCTCGACGGCCTCTACGAATGCATCCTGTGCGCCTGCTGCAGCACCGCGTGCCCGAGCTACTGGTGGAACGGCGACCGCTACCTGGGCCCGGCGATCCTGCTGCAGGCCTACCGCTGGATCATCGACAGCCGCGACGAGGACACCGGCGCGCGCCTGGACGACCTTGAGGATCCGTTCAAGCTCTACCGCTGCCACACGATCATGAACTGCACGCGGACCTGCCCGAAGGGCCTGAACCCGGCCAAGGCGATCGGCGAGATCAAGCAGCTGATGCTGGCGCGGCAGCAGTAGGATCGGCAGCAAGGCATTTTCCTTCTCCCTCCGGGAGAAGGTGGCCCGAAGGGCCGGATGAGGGTATGGCGAAAAGACGGTGGTCTGAGCCATTGCGGCTTCGCCGTACCCTCACCCCAACCCCTCTCCCGAAGGGAGTGGGGCTTAAAGCCCAGGCTACCAGCTGAAGGAAACTTCCCATGCCCCGCGCCATCTTCCTCCCCGCCTTCGCGATGGTCGCCCTGACCATCGTCGTCTGGGTCCGCATGTACACCATGCGCATCGCGCAGATGAAGCGCGAGCGCATCCATCCGCAGGCCGTCGCCACCTCCGCGCAGTCCGCGGCGAAGCTCACCGACAGCCGCGCGGCCGACAACTTCCGCAACCTGTTCGAGCTGCCGGTGCTGTTCTACCTGGCCCTGGCCGTGGCCGCGGTGTCCGGCCTGGTCACCACCACGACCCTGGTGCTGGCATGGCTGTTCGTGCTGCTGCGCGTGGCCCACAGCGCGATCCAGTGCAGCTACAACAAGGTCATGCACCGCTTCCAGGTCTACTTCGCCGGGGGCGTGGTGCTATGGTTGCTGTGGGCGTGGCTGGCCTGGCTGCTGTTCCTGCGATGAGCGGCCTGTCGCCCGCCGACGAGATCGAGCTGCGGCGCCTGCGCTGGCGGTCCCGGCGCGGCATGCGCGAGCTCGACCAGTTGCTCAATCGCTGGCTCGACCAGCAATGGGCGGCGTCTTCCGAAGCGCAGCGCGGGGTTTTCCTACAGCTGCTGGACTGCGAAGACGATAGGCTCTGGCGCTGGTTCCTTGGCCATGAGAACGCTCCCGATGCCGCACTCGACGCGCTCGTCCAGCGCATCCGCGCCCTGCCGCCCGCCGCTTGACGCGTCCGGCTGCCGGCTCGAACGACGCACGTCGCCACTGCTGGTCGCCGCACTTTCGTTGCTCGCAGTTGCCGCGGCCCTTGCCGTACTGGCGTCGGAAATGCCGCGCCCCGTGGCGTGGCCCCTCGCGCTCGCGGCGATGGCGCACGGCGCTTGGCTGGCCTGGCGCGAGGCCCGGGCGGTGCGCGGCGAACTGGTGATCCCCGGCGCGGATGGCCGCGCAAGCATCGATGGCAGGGCGGTCGATGGCCTGTCGGTGCGCTGGCGCGGCCCGATCGCCTTCGTCCAGTGGCGAGACGGCGATGGCCATTGCCATCGGCATGTTTTCTTCCCCGACACGCTGCCCGCAGCGCGCCGCCGTGAACTGCGGCTGGCCGCGCCGGCGCCCGCACCTGCGCGGCGGGCGTCTTCGGTGGCACCATAGCGCCTGCTTCGTCGACGACCGCACATGTTCAAACCCATCCCCGTCGCCATCGGCCTGCGCTACCTGCGCGCCAAGCGCCGCAACGGCTTCATCTCCTTCATCTCGCTGGCCTCGATCCTGGGCATCGCCATCGGCGTGGCCGCGCTGATCACCACGCTGGCGGTGATGAGCGGCTTCCAGCGCGAGATCCGCGACCGCATGCTGCAGATGGCCGCGCACGCCACCGTCACCGCCAGCGGCGAGGCGATGGAGAACTGGCAGGTCGCCATCAGCGAGGCCCGCGCCGATCCGCGCGTGGCCGGCGCCGCGCCCTACATCGAAACCCAGGCGCTGCTGTCGGGCACGCGCAAGGAGGGCGCGCTGATCCGCGGCGTCGACCCGGCCGAGGAGGGCAAGGTGTCGGTGCTGGGCGAAAAGATGGTCGAGGGCAGCCTGGACGACCTCACTCCCGGCAGCTTCAACATCGTGCTCGGGCGCGAGCTTTCGATGTGGATCGGCGCCGGGGTCGGCGACAAGGTGCTGGTGCTGACCGACGTGCGCGCCACGCCGATGGGTGCGGTCAAGCAGATGAAGCGGTTTACCGTCAGCGGCATCTTCGAGGCCGGCTACCAGGAGTACGACAAGGGCCTGGCGGTGGTGAACATCCACGACGTGCAGCGGCTGATGCGCATGGGCGACGGCGTCACCGGCGTGCGCCTGCGCATGCACGACATGGACCAGGCCTGGAACGTCGCCCGCGACCTGGCGCTGCGCCTCAAGGGCCCGTACCTGGTCAGCGACTGGACCCGCGACAATGCCAACATGTTCCGCGCGCTGAAGCTGGAGAAGACGATGATGGCGATCCTGCTGTCGCTGATCATCGCCATGGGCGCGTTCAACCTGGTGTCCTCGCAGGTGATGCTGGTGACCGACAAACAGGCCGACATCGCGATCCTGCGCACGCTCGGGCTCACCCCGCGCGGGGTGATGCATGTATTCATGGTGCAGGGTTCGCTGATCGGCCTGATCGGCACGGTTTCGGGCGTGATCGGCGGCATCGTGCTCACGCTCAACCTCGAGCACATCCTGCGCGCGATCGAGCGCGTGCTCGGCGTGCAGCTGATGCCCGAGGACGTGTACTACATCACCGGCCTGCCGACGCAGCTCAACCCCGGCGACATCACCGTCATCGCGATCGTCGCGCTGGTGATGGCGTTCCTGGCCACGCTGTATCCGGCCTGGCGCGCGGCGCGCACGGCGCCGGCGGAGGCGTTGCGCTATGAGTAGCCGGGATTCGGGAATCGGGGGTCGGGATTCGGAAGGGCAAGTGCAACAGCAACGGCACATGCACGACGGCGAGGTGATCCGGGCGGAGGGCTTGGCGAAGACCTATGCCGAGGGGTCGCTGCGCACGCCGGTGTTCGACGGGCTGGACCTGGCGGTGCACGCGGGCGAGACGGTTGCGATCGTCGGCGCGTCCGGTGCCGGCAAGAGCACGCTGCTGCACTTGCTCGGCGGGCTCGATACGCCGACGGCGGGCGAAGTGTTCGTGGCCGGACAGCAGATGAGCGCACTGTCGGACGCCGAGCGCGGCCGCCTGCGCAACCGCGCGCTGGGCTTCGTCTACCAGTTCCACCACCTGCTGCCCGAATTCACCGCGCTGGAGAACGTGATGTTGCCGGTGATGCTGGGTGGCGTGCCCGTGAACGATGCGGACAAGACCGCGCGCGCGCTGCTCGAATCGGTCGGCCTCGGCCATCGCCTGGAACACAAGCCGGGCGAACTGTCCGGCGGCGAACGCCAGCGCGCCGCCGTGGCGCGCGCGCTGGTCAACCGGCCCGGCTGCGTGCTCGGCGACGAGCCCACCGGCAACCTGGACGACAGGACCGCGGCGACCGTGTTCGACCTGATGCTCGAACTCAACCGCGCCCACCGCACCAGCCTGGTGCTGGTGACGCACGACCGCGGACTGGCGCGCCGGCTCGACCGGGTGCTGGAACTGCACGAAGGGAAACTCAGGGAGCTGGGTAACCAACAGGTGTAAGGAGACACCATGGACACGACGGCAAGGACGCCGCCATTCGGAATCGCCACCGCGGTGGCGCTGTTGCTGGGAATCACCGCCTGCCTGTGCCTGCCGGCGCTGCCGCCGTGGCCGCTGTTCGCCGCGCTGCTGGCGCTGGGCGCGTGGCTGTGGACGCGCAGGGACTGGAAACGGATCGCCGGCGCGAGTTTGCTCGGCTTCGGCCTGTGCGGCCTGCACGTCGCGCATGCGCTGTCGCAGCAGCTGCCGCTGGAACTGGAGCGACAGGACTTTGTCGTCACCGGCCGCGTGGTCGACCTGCCGGCCGACGAGGCGCGGCGCACGCGCTTCCGGCTGCGTGTCGACGACGATGCCGCCGTGCCCGAAGCGCTGCGCGGGCGCCTGCTGCAGCTGTCCTGGTACGACCCGTACAAGGCAGTCGAGCCTTCGCGGCGTTTCGAGCTGCGCGCCGGCAGCCGCTGGCGCTTCGAACTGCGCCTGCGCGCGCCGCGCGGACTGCGCAACCCGGGCGTGTTCGACAGCGAGAAGACCGCGCTGGCCCGGCGCGTGGCGGCGACCGGCTACGTGCGGAACCCGGAGTCGGCGCGGCAGCTGTCCGGCGCCGGAGGTGTCGACGCCTGGCGCGGGAGGATGTCCGCGCGCATCGCAGCGGCGGTTCCGTCGTCCTCTTCGCGCTACGTGCAGGCGCTGGCGCTGGGCGACACGCGGGCACTTGAAGATCTCGACTGGGAAACCCTGCGCGCCACCGGCCTGACCCACCTGATCGCGATCTCCGGCTTCCACGTCGGCATGGTCGCTGCCCTGTTCGCGTTGCTCGGGGCGGCGCTGTGGCGGCTGTTCCCGGCGCTGGCGCGGCGGCTTCCGCGCCCGCAGGCCGCCGCGCTCGCGGCGCTGGCGGGCGCCGCCGGCTACGCGGCCGTCGCAGGCTTCGCGCTGCCGACGGTGCGCACCGTGCTGATGATCGCGATGGTGGTGGCGGCGCGTGCGCTGCGGCGGACGGTGCGGGTGGGCGACGCGCTGGCGATGGCGGCGACGGCAATGCTGCTGTTCGACCCGCTGGCAGCACTCACCGCCGGCTTCTGGCTCAGCTTCGCCGGTGTTGCCTGGCTGGCGTGGTGCCTGCCGGACGCGGGCAAGCGCATCGTCGGCGACTTTCTGTCGGCGCAGGGCGTGGCCACGCTGGGCCTGCTGCCGCTGACGGTGGTGCTGTTCGGGCAGGCGTCGCTGGCGGGGCCGCTGGCCAACCTGGTCGCGATCCCGTGGTGGAGCCTGGTGGTGGTGCCGCTGTCGGTGCTGGGGACCGCGCTCGAGGCGCTGCACGCTGGTGCCGGCGAATGGGCGTGGCGCGCGGCGGGGTGGTGCTTCGACCTGTCGTGGCCGGCGATGCAGTGGCTGGCCGGCAGCCGCTTCGCGCTCTGGTGGCTGCCCGAGGCGCGCTGGTTCGCACTGCCGCTGGCGCTGCTGGGCGCGTTCTGGTGCCTGCTGCCGCGCGGCGTGCCGGGCAAGGCGCTGGCGCTGCTGCTGTGGCTGCCGCTGCTGTGGCCGGCGCGCGGGCTGCCGGGGCAGGGCGAGGCGGAACTGGTGGTGCTTGACGTCGGCCAGGGCCTGTCGGTGCTGGTGCGCACCGCCCGCCACAGCCTGCTGTACGACATGGGGCCGGCGCAGCCGGACGGCTTCGACGCCGGCGAGCGCGTCGGCGTGCCTTCGCTGCGTGCGCTGGGCGTGCGGCGGCTGGACGCGGCGGTCGTCAGCCATGGCGACAACGACCACGCAGGGGGATTCCCCGCGGTGCGGCGCGCCTTCCCGATGCCGGTCGCGTTCGCGCCCGACGGCGTCGGCATCGCCGGCACGCGCACCTGCCTTGCCGGGGTGCATTGGCAGTGGGACGGCGTCGATTTCCGCTTCCTGCATCCGCCCGAGTACTTCCCTTACCTGGACAACGAATCGAGCTGCGTGCTGCGCATCGAGACCACCCACGGCGCGGCGCTGCTGACCGGCGACATCGGCCAGGTGGTCGAGCGCGACCTGCTGCGCCGCGACGCCGCCGCGCTGCGCGCCGACGTGGTCCTGGTCGCCCATCACGGCAGCAGCGAGTCCTCCGACCCGGACTTCGTCGCCGCCACCGGGGCGCGGCACGCGCTGGTCTCGGCGGGGTACGGCAACCGCTTCGGCCACCCGAAGCCGGAGGTCGTGGTGCGCTGGCAAGAGGCCGGCGCACGGGTCCACGGCACCCCGGATGGTGGTGCGCTGCGCGTGCGCCTGGAGGCCAGTGGCGTCACGGTTCAATCGCGACGGCAGTCGCATCCACGGGCCTGGGACGCGGTCCAGCGACAGCGGAAGCAGGCCTGCGAGGGCACGGGGCAGGCGGCCCTTGTATCCTGTCGACCGGATTGAAGCGGCCATCGGCCGGGGGACTGAGCGTGCTGGAACTGGTGAAAGCGGGCGGCTGGCCGATGATTCCGCTGCTGCTGTTGTCTGCGGTCGCGCTGGCGATCATCGTCGAGCGCTTCTGGGCGCTGCGGCGCAAGGCGGTGCTGCCACCTGGCCTGGGCGGCGAAGTCCGCGCCTGGGCCGCGCGCGGCAACATGGACCCGGCGCACATCGACTCGCTGCGCGGCAACTCGCCGCTGGGCGCGCTGCTGGCCGCCGCGCTGGACGTGCGCAACCGCCCGCGCGAGGAAATCCGCGAGCGCGTCGAGGACGTCGGCCGCCACCAGGCCTTCCGCATGGAGCGCTACCTCAGCGCGCTGGGCACGATCGCCGCAGCCGGCCCGCTGCTGGGCCTGTTCGGCACCGTGGTGGGCATGATCCAGATGTTCCTCGGGATCATGGACTACGGCGTGGGCGACGTGAACGAACTGGCCGGCGGCATCGGCAAGGCGTTGGTGTGCACCGCCACCGGCATGATCGTCGCGGTGCCGGCGCTGATGTTCCACCGCCATTTCCGCACCCGCATCGACAGCTACCTGGTCGACATGGAGCACGAGGCCGTGCAGTTGCTCGACGCCATCGACCCGCGCAGCCGCCGCGCCACCGCAGCGGTGAAGGACTGACCCGCGCATGCGCATCCGCGACCGCCGCGCCGAGGACAGCCCGGAGATCAACCTGGTCCCGATGATCGACGTGATCCTGTGCCTGATCATCTTCTTCGTGATCACCACCACGTTCGACGCGCGCTCGGTGCTCAAGATCGAACTGCCGAGCGCCAGCGGCGAGCGCAGCGACGCCAAGACCAAGCAGCTGAGCCTGCTGATCAACGCCGAGGGCCGCTACTTCGTCGATGACCGCGAGGCGTTGCGTACCGACGTCGAGTCGCTCAAGCAGACGATCGTGGAAGTCGCCGGCGACGACCGCGAACGCACGGTGCTGATCCGCGCCGACGCGCGCACGCCCTGGCAGGCGGTGATCACCGCCTACGACGCGCTGGGCCAGCTCGGCTTCCGCCGCATCGCCAACGCCACGGCGCCCGAACAGGCGCCCGCGGCGGCGGAGCCGGGCGGATGAGCCGCGCAAAACCGGCCGCGGCGTGGCCGATCTACCGGCGCCTGACCGCATTCGCGAAGAAGTACCGCGGCCTGCTGCTGCTGGCGCTGGTGGGCATGGTGATCGAGGCCGCGGCCGGCGGCGCGTTCACCAAGCTGATGGAGCCGGTGGTCAACGAGACCTTCGTGGTCAAGGACGAGGCGAACAGCGCGTGGCTGCCGCTGGCGATCGTCGGCCTGTTCCTGCTGCGCGGCATCGCCGGTTACCTCACCGACTACAACATGGCGCGTGCCGGCCGCGGCATCGCCCGCGACATGCGGGTGAAGGTGCTGGGCAAGTACCTGTGCCTGCCTGGCCTGCGCTTCGACACCGAGCCGGTGCCTTCGATGCTGGTGCGGCTGGGCTCGGACAGCGACCAGGTCGCGCAGGCGACCATCGACGCGGCCAAGGTGATGCTGCAGCAGTCGTTCCAGATCATCGCCGCGCTCGTGGTGATGCTCTGGACCAGCTGGCAGGTGACGCTGGCGGTACTGGTGCTGGCGCCGCCGCTGGCCTGGGTGATGGACAAGGTCGGCAAGCGCTACCGGCGCGTGAGCCACCGCATCCAGGAAAGCTCGGCGGACCTGATGCAGTCGGCCGACCAGTCGCTGAGCAACCACCAGGAAGTGAAGGTCTACGGCGCGCGCGAGGTGGAGTTCGACCGTTATTCCGCGCTCGCCGACCGGCACATGAAGCTGTCGCTGAAGGTCGAGTCCACGCGCAGCATTTCGTCCGCGATGGTGCAGCTGATGGGATCGATCGGGCTGGCGCTGCTGCTGTTCGTGGCCGGGCGCGAGGCGATGGCCGGGCGCCTGAGCGCCGGCGGCTTCGTCGCATTGATGCTGGCGATGATGGCGATCATCCCGTCGCTCAAGCAGCTGACCAACGTGCAGAACATGCTGCAGCGGGGCGTGGCCTCGGCCGAGCGCCTGTTCGGCGTGCTCGACGCGCCGGACGAGGTCGACACCGGCACGCTGCCGCTGCAACGGGCGAAGGGGCTGGTCGAGTTCCGCAGCGTGACCGCGCGCTACGCCGGGCAGCCGGAGCCCGCGCTCCACGACATCAGCTTCGACGCGCGCCCGGGCACGGTCACCGCCATCGTCGGGCGCTCGGGCAGCGGCAAGTCGACGCTGGTCAAGCTGATCCCGCGTTTCTACGAGGTCGAGTCCGGCCAGATCCTGCTCGACGGCCAGCCGCTGCGCGACTACCGCCTGGCGGACCTGCGCCGCCAGATCGCGCTGGTCGGGCAGCAGGTGATGCTGTTCGACGGCAGCGTCGCCGATAACGTGGCGTACGGCGAAATGGCCGGCGCCGATCCCGCGACGCTGGAGCGCGCGGTGCGCGGCGCCAACGCGATGGAGTTCGTCGAACGCCTGCCCGAAGGCCTGCAGAGCGAGGTCGGCGCCAACGGCGGCAAGCTGTCCGGCGGCCAGCGCCAGCGCGTGGCGATTGCACGGGCGATGCTCAAGGACGCGCCGATCCTGATCCTCGACGAGGCCACCGCCGCGCTCGACACCGAGTCCGAACGCCTGGTGCAGGACGCGCTCGACAAGCTGATGCCCGACCGCACCACGCTCGTGATCGCGCACCGGCTGTCCACCATCGAGCATGCCGACCAGGTGCTGGTGCTCGACCAGGGCCGGCTGGTGGAGCAGGGCACCCACGCCGAACTGCTCGCACGCGGCGGGCTGTACGCGCACCTGCACAAGATGCAGTTCCGGGAGCCCGCCGACGCATGAGCAGGCGCACGCAGGCCCCGCGGCACTGGTTCGAAGGCCCGGTTCCCTGGCACGCGCGGCTGCTGTCGAAGGTCTACGGCGGCGCGATCGCGCTGCGGATGCGGCTGTTCGGCCTGCACCTGCTGCGGCGCGTGCGCATCGACCGGCCGGTGATCGTCGTCGGCAACCTGATCGCCGGCGGCAGCGGCAAGACGCCGCTGGCGATCGTGCTGGTCGAACGCCTGCGCGCGGCCGGCTTCACCCCCGGCGTGGCCACCCGCGGCTACGGCCGCGACGACGCCGGCAAGCCGCGCTGGGTCGAGGCCGACACCGACCCTGCGCTAGGCGGCGACGAGCCCGTCCTGATCGCCTACCGCACCGGCGCCAAGGTGCGCGCCGACGCCAACCGCGCCGCTGCCGCGCGCGCGCTGGTCGAGGCGGGCTGCGACATCGTCGTCTGCGACGACGGCCTGCAGCACTACCGCCTGCGGCGCGACGTCGAGATCGAAGTCATCGACGGGCGCCGTCGCTACGGCAACGGCCAGCTGCTGCCGGCCGGGCCGCTGCGCGAACCGGTCGAGCGCGGGGAGAATGTCGATTTCCGGGTGCTCAACGTCGGCAGTGGCACGGCGGAAGCCGGCTTCGGCGAATGGCCGATGCGGCTGGTCGCCGACCACGCGCTGCCGCTCGTGGGCGGGCGCCCGGTGCCGCTGTCGGCACTTGCCGGCAAGCGCGTGCACGCGGTCGCCGGGATAGGTGATCCGGAGAGATTCTTCGACACGCTGCGCGGCCACGGCATTGCGGTGGTGCCGCACGCCTTCGCCGACCACCACCGCTACGTCGCCGAGGACCTGCGGTTCGGCAGCGACCTGCCGGTGCTGATGACCGAGAAGGACGCGGTGAAGTGCCAGGCCTTCGCGACCGACCGCCATTACAGCGTGCCGATCCGCGCGGAGCTGCCGGAGGCGTTCTGGGTGGCGTTGCTGGATCGCGTGGTTGCGTTGCGCGGAGCGTCGGGGGCGTAGCCCCGGCCTACGAGACGCACTCCGATCGGGCCGCAAGGTCGGGGCTACGCCCCCGACGGCCCTGGATCTTCGCCGCGACCGTGGGGAAACCCATCCCCACCCAACCCGTCCGGCCCGGCGCAGCGCGCCGGGCGTTCGTGCGGTCCGCGCGGCAGTGCCGCGCAAACGGACCGCCCTCACCCCCTTGAAGGGGAGGGCTCAAGCGCGTTGGCTACACCCCCGATGGCTTGCTCAACTTCAAGCGTAGCGAGGGCTACGCCCCCGACGGCTTCTGGCTCAACGCGGCGGACGCTTCGGTCCCGGCCTCCGCGCCGCCTGCGGTTTGGCACGCGGCTTGCCCGCGAACGGGCGCTTGCCGCGCGGTGGCGGGGCGCCGGTGTCGGCCGCGTCGGCGCGGCGCATCTTCAACGACTGGCCGGAGACGTACACGCGCTTGAGGTGTTCGAGCAATTCGCGCGGCATGCCCTCGGGCAGGTCGACCAGGCTGTAATCGTCGCGGATATCGATGCGGCCGATGTAGCGGCTCTCCAGGTCCGCCTCGTTGGCGATCGCGCCGACGATGTTGCCCGGCTGCACGCCGTGCACGTGGCCGACTTCGATGCGGAAGGTCTCCATCGGGAACTCGTCGCCGCCGCGCGGCGGATGCGGCGCGCGCTCGTGGCGTGCGGGCGGGGCGTCGTCGTCGAAGAACATCGCTTCGGCGGCGTTCGCGGGCGCGCGGGACGTGCCGGGTTCGTGCGGGCGTTGCTCCGGGCGCTGTTCCGTCCGGTGGGCATCGGCCCGTTCATGCTTCCGTCCTCGCTCGTCATTCCCGCGAAAGCGGGAACCCAGTGGCTTCCGGTCCGGCTGCGTGAAAGTCGCCGGGTCCCCGCTTTCGCGGGAATGACGATGTGTTGAGGCGTCATCCTTGCGATGGCGAGGATGCCCGGCGGAGTCACGCTCCCGCTGCCCCGGCCCCTCCCACCGCGGCCGCTCCGGCGGCGCCTTCAGCAGCAGCGGCGTCTTGCCCTGCACCAACTGCGCCAGCGCCGCGGCGATCTCCTCCATCGGCACGTTGTGCTCGCGCTCGTAGCGCTCGACCAGCTCGCGGAACACCGACAGTTCGCTGCTCTCCAGCGCCGCGCCGATGCGGTCGAGGAACTTCGCCACCCGCTGCTCGTTCACTGCCTCCACGGTCGGCAGCGCCATCGCCTCGATCGGCTGCCTCGTAGCACGCTCGATCGCGCGCAGCATGCCGCGCTCGCGCGGGGCGACGAACAGGATCGCCTCGCCGGCGCGTCCGGCGCGGCCGGTGCGGCCGATGCGGTGGACGTAGCTCTCGGTGTCGTAGGGGATGTCGTAGTTCAGCACGTGGCTGACGCGGTCCACGTCCAGCCCGCGCGCGGCGACGTCGGTGGCCACCAGGATGTCGAGCTGCCCGTCCTTGAGCCGCTGGATGGTGCGCTCGCGCATCTTCTGTTCGACGTCGCCGTTGATCGCCGCCGCCGACAGCCCGCGCGCAGCCAGCTTCTCCGCAAGCTCCTCGGTGCCCAGCTTGGTGCGCGCGAACACGATCATCGCGTCGAAGGGTTCGGCCTCCAGGATGCGGGTCAGCGCGTCGAGCTTGTTGACCCCGCTGACCATCCAGTAGCGCTGGCGGATGTTGCGCGCGGTGGAGGTCGCCGACTTGATCGCGATCTCCACCGGATCATTCAGGTAGGTCTGGGCGATGCGCTTGATCTGCGCCGGCATCGTCGCCGAGAACAGCGCCACCTGGCGTGTCTCGGGTGTCTTCTTCAGCACCGTTTCGACGTCGTCGATGAAGCCCATGCGCAGCATCTCGTCCGCCTCGTCCAGCACCAGGCATCGCAGCTCGGACAGGTCGAGCGAACCGCGCGCGAGGTGGTCGATCACCCGGCCCGGCGTTCCGACGACGACATGCACGCCGCGGCGCAGCGCGTGCAACTGCGGGCCGTAGCCCTGGCCGCCGTAGATCGGCAGCACCGAGAACCCCGGCATCTGCACCGCGTACTTCTGGAAGGCCTCGGCCACCTGGATCGCCAGTTCGCGGGTCGGCGCCAGCACCAGCGCCTGCGGCTTGCCCGGCTGTGGATCGACGTGCGCCAGGATCGGCAGCGCGAAGGCCGCGGTCTTGCCGGTACCCGTCTGCGCCTGGCCGAGCACGTCGCGCCCGGCCAGCAGCGGCGGGATGGTCGCGGCCTGGATCGGCGAAGGCGACTCGTAGCCTACCGCCGCCAGCGCCTGCAGCAGCGAGTCGGGCAGGCCCAGGTCGGTGAATTTCGGGCCCGGTGCGGGCGTGGTGTCGGCGCTGGTCATGGGAGTCTCGGGTATTTCGGGAAGCGGAAGGCGCGCCAGCGGGCCGGCCCCGGGGCAGGGCAGGAGCGGGATGCGGTCGAAGGAGGACGCAGGGCGTTCGCGGTCGACGGTGCCGGCGGGCACGGCGCGAGTGTGCAGTTTAACCGGACAAGGGCACGTGACCGAATAAGCTGGCGCCATGCCCTTGCCAGCGCTGCACTTCGACAACGCCTTCCTGCGCGAACTCCCCGGCGACCCCGACACCGGTCCGGGCATTCGCCAGGTCCACGGCGCCCTGTGGTCGCGGGTGGACCCCGGGCCCGTCGCCGCGCCACGCCTGCTGGCGCATTCGGAAGAAGTCGCCGGGCAACTCGGCTTCGACGCGCAAACCGTGGCCTCGCCCGAGTTCGCCGCCGTCTTTGCCGGCAATGCCCTGATGCCGGGGATGGCGCCGTTCGCGGCCAACTACGGCGGCCACCAGTTCGGCCACTGGGCCGGCCAGCTCGGCGACGGCCGCGCGATCAGCCTGGGCGAGGCCATCGCGGCCGACGGCAGCCGCCACGAACTGCAGCTCAAGGGCGCCGGCCCGACCCCGTACTCCCGCCACGCCGACGGCCGCGCCGTGCTGCGCTCGTCGATCCGCGAGTTCCTGTGCAGCGAGGCCATGCACCACCTCGGCGTGCCGACCACGCGCGCGCTGTCGCTGGTGGCGACGGGCGACGAGGTCGTGCGCGACATGTTCTACGACGGCCACCCACGCGCCGAACCGGGCGCGATCGTGTGCCGGGTCGCGCCGTCGTTCCTGCGCTTCGGCAGCTTCGAGTTGCCGGCCTCGCGCGGCGAAGTGGATCTGCTGCGGCGGCTGGTGGAGTTCTGCATCTGGCGCGACTTCCCGGAGCTGCTGCCGGAACCCGCCGGCACCGGGCTCGACGCGCTGCGCAGGGCAGGGGCGTTCACCGAACCCCTGTTCGCCGACTGGTTCACGCAGATGTGTGAGCGGACCGCCGCGACGGTCGCCGACTGGATGCGCGTGGGCTTCGTCCACGGCGTGCTCAACACCGACAACATGTCGATCCTCGGCCTGACCATCGACTACGGTCCCTATGGCTGGGTCGACGACTACGACCCCGACTGGACGCCCAACACCACCGACGCCCACGGCCGCCGCTACCGCTTCGGCTGGCAGCCGAAGGTCGCGCACTGGAACCTGGGGCGGCTGGCGCAGGCGCTGTCTCCGCTGTTCGGCGACGTGCAGCCGCTGCAGGACGGCCTCGACCATTACGCCGCCGCCTACGAGCGCCGCGAACGCGACACCACCGCGCGCAAGCTGGGGCTGGCCGAGTGCCGCGACGGGGATGTCGAGCTGATCGGCGACCTGCATGGGCTGATGCACGCGGCGGAGATCGACATGACGCTGTGGTTCCGCGCCCTGGCCGACGTGGATGCGCGGGCGCCAACGCTGGCGCCCCTGGCTGACGCGTTTTACGACCCGGCCAAACGCCAGGAATACGAGGCCGCACTCACCGCATGGCTTGCGCGCTACGCCGAGCGACTGCGCGATGACCCGCTTACCCCGGAAGCCCGCCGCGTCCGCATGCACGCCGCCAACCCGCGCTACGTGCTGCGCAACTACCTCGCCCAGCAGGCCATCGACCGCGCCGAACAGGGCGACGCCACAGGCGTGGCCGACCTGCTCGAAGTCATGCGCCACCCCTATGACGACCAGCCCGGCCGCGAAGCCTTCGCCCTAAAGCGCCCCGACTGGGCCCGCAACCACCCCGGCAGCTCAACCCTCTCCTGCAGCTCGTAGGTCGGGCCTACGCCCTCGACGGCTCTTGACCTTCGGCCCGTACCCGCCGCCGATCCAAAACGATCCGCCGGTACGAAAAGCCGTCGGGGACGTAGCCCCGACCTACGCGGCTTCAACCGAAGCGACGAAGGTCACGTCAAGGTGAGCCGTGTCCTGGCGGCCGGGGGCCGCGACAAGCGCGCCATGGATGGCGCGCGCCCTCGTCAGGACAGGGATGTCCTGCCGAGGGGAAAGCGGCTCCCGGCCGACAGGACACGGCGACCCACCGGAGCCCGCATGAGCGGCCGCTCGGTCGCGCGCCCCTTCAGATGGGTGAAGAAAAAAACCGCCCGGCATGGCCGGGCGGTCCGTTACTGCACTGACGCCGATCCTCAGTCGTCGGCGCCACCATCATCCGGCGCTTCCACCGGCGGCGCGCCGTCTTCCGGCGCCTCGGCCAGGCCGCGCTTGACCAGCAGCGGCTGGATGTCCGGCTCGTGCCCCGTGAAGTCCACGAACAGCTGCGAGGCATCCTTGCTGCCGCCGCGCGACAGCAGCGTGTCGCGGAAGCGGTCGCCGTTCTCGCGCTTCAGGCCGCCGTTGGCCTCGATCCACTGCACCGTGTTCGCGTCCAGCACCTCCGACCAGATGTACGCGTAGTAGCCCGCCGCGTATCCGCCCATGATGTGGCTGAAATAGGGCGTGCGGTACCGCGGCGGCACCGGCGCGTAGGCGATGCCATCCTTCGCCAGCGCCTTGGCCTCGAACGCCATGATCGAGCCGGCATCCGGGATCTGCGCCGCCGGCAGCTGGTGGTAACTCTGGTCCAGCATCGCCGCGCCCAGGTATTCGGTGGTGGCGAAGCCCTGGTTGAACTTCTGGCTCGCCAGAACCTTGTCCAGCAGCGCCTGAGGCATCGGTTCGCCGGTCTGGTAGTGCTTGGCGTAGTTGGCCAGCACGCTCGGCCAGTCGGCCCACATCTCGTTGACCTGCGACGGGAACTCCACGAAGTCACGCGGCACGCTCGTGCCGCTGAAGTACGGATACTTCACGTTCGAGAACATGCCGTGCAGCGCATGGCCGAACTCGTGGAATGCCGTGGTCACCTCGTCCCAGGTCAGCAGCGTCGGCTTGCCGTCGGACGGCTTGGGGATGTTGAGGTGGTTGGCGATCACCGGCTGCGTGTCCATCAGGTCCGACTGGCTCACGTAGCTGTTCATCCACGCGCCGCCGCGCTTGGACGCGCGCGCGTACGGGTCGAAGATGAAGATCGCCAGCTGCGAACCGTCCTTGTCGAACACGTCGTAGGTGAACGTGTCCGGGTGGTACTTCGGCAGGTCCGTGCGCTCCTTGAAGCTGATCCCGTACAGCTGGTTGGCGGCGTAGAACACGCCGTTCTCCAGCACGTTCTTCATCTCGAAGTAGGGCTTGAGCTGCGACTCGTCGAAGTCGTACTTCGCCTGCCGCACCTTCTCGGTGTAGAACGCCCAGTCCCACGGCTCGAGCTTGAACGTCGGCTCGCCCCTGGCGGCTTGCTCCTGGTCGATCATCGCCTGCAGGTCGGCCGCTTCCTTCTTCGCGTTGGCCACCGCGGCCGGTGCCAGCTTGCCGAGCATGTCGTTGACGGCCTGCGGCGTCTTCGCCGTCTCGTCGTCGAGCACGTAGGCGGCGTAGGTGTCGAAGCCGAGCATCTTCGCCTTCTCGGCGCGCAGCTTGAGCACCTGCGAGACGATCGCGGTGTTGTCGAACTTGTTGCCGCGGCTGTTGCGGTTCACCGACGCCTTGTGGATGCGCTCACGCAGGGCGCGGTTGGTCAGCTGCGACAGCGGCGGCTGGCCGGTGGTGTTGAGCAGGGTGATGACGTACTTGCCGTCCAGCCCACGCTCCTTGGCCTTGTCGGCGGCGGTGGCGATCTGCTCGTCGGTCAGCCCGTCGAGCTGCGCCTTGTCATCGACGACGACTGCCGAATCGTTGACCTCGGCCAGCACGTTCTGGCTGAACTGCGTGCCCAGCCTGGCCAGCTGGCCGTTGATGTCCTTCAGGTGCGCCTTGTCTGTTTCGGACAGGTTGGCGCCGCCGCGGACGAAGTCGGTGTAGTAGCGCTCGACCAGCCGCTCGCCCTGCGCATCCAGGCCCAGCGAATCGCGCTGGTCGTACAGCGTCTTGATGCGCGCGAACAGGTCGGCGTTCAGGCCGATCGCGTCGCGGTGCGCAGAAAACTTCGGCGCATAGTCGGCGCGCAGCTTCTCGCGCGCGTCGTTTGTGTCGGTGCCGACCAGGTTGAAGAACACCGAGGTGGCGCGGTCGAGCACGCGGCCGGATTTCTCCAGCGCGATGATGGTGTTCTCGAACGTCGGCGCCTCCGGGTTTTCGGCGATCGCCTTCACCTCGGCCAGGTGCTCGGCCATGCCGCGGTCGAACGCGGGCGCGAAGTCGCTGTCGCTGATCTTGTCGAACTGCGGGTAGTGCAGCGGCAGCGGACTGTCGGCGGCAAACGGATCGGCGGCGGAAGCGGTGGCGGCCTTGTCGGGCATGGCGGCGTCCTGGGCGTATGCGGGCGCGGCAATGGCCATGGCAACGGCCAGCGCAGCGGCGAGGGGATGCTTCATCGGTGAAATACCTCGTCGAATGGAACCCCCAAGCCTACACGGCCCACCATTCCGCCGACCCATGACCAATGGCACAAGCCAGCCGCCAAGCCGAGGCGTGACTCCCTTAGGAGCGCAGGTCGTGGTTGCGCCCCCGACGGCTTTCCTCTGACACGCCCAAACCTCCACCCGCCTCCCTCAAACCCGCAACGTCGCCGCTTTTTCCGTCATCGCCGCCCCTCAAAGTCTCAACACCGCCACTTCACCCTCCACGCGTGCCGCTTTTTTCGCCATCGTTGAAGCTCCAGACCCCATCGCAGCCCCTCACCACCCCATCGACGCACCAAAATGGGGCGCCGATGAGGCTCCGACCCTCTCCCGTGACGCTCGAAGCCGCACCGATGCCCCTCCAAGCCGCATCGATGCCTCTCCGAACCCCATCGCTGCCGCTTCCTGTCCCGACACTCCCCGCGGATCCCGCAGGGCAGGGGCCGGCATCCATGGCGCTTCATCGCGAGGCCCGCGGCGCCCCGTCCCGCGCGGTCAGCCGGCGCAGGCAGTTCGGGATCGGCCGCAACTGGTCAAGCGTCGTCATCAGGTCGGCCTCCGCGGCGGCGAGCCCGAGGCCGGGCGGCACGATCTGCCGGTTCTGCCAGATCGCGGGCCTGGGCTCCTGGATCAGGGTCGCCGTACCTCATCGGCCTGCCACGTGCCGGTGGCGCCGGTTTCGTCGCGCCAGGTTCCTTCGATGTGTCCGTCGCGCGTTCGACCGTCGAGCCGGTAACGGTGGCCGTTGAGCGGCAGGTCGAAGCGCAGCCGGTTACGCTCGGCGTCGAACTCTTCCAGCACGCGTGAACCACCGGCGCCTTCCAGCCAGCCGTCTATTCCGCCGCGCGAAGAGGTGACTCGGAAGGCGAACGGCGTTGCGCTGTCGCCGTGATGCAGTTGCGCCTGCCATGCGCCGTGCAGCGGTAGCGTTGAGATCGTTACCCACGCCATCACCAACACGGCAGCGCCGACCAGGATCACCCGCCAGTGCTTCATGCATCCCCCAATGCTGGAAGCCGGGCGTCAAGCATAACGGGAGCACGTACCGGATCGACCTCGGCATCGCGCGTCAGGCGCCCGGCTGCGGCAGCCGGCGCAGCGCCCGGTGCGGCCGGTTGGCGGCTGGGCCTGGGCGACGGAGGTGTTATGGCGTGGCCCGGACGTGCTGCGTCGCGGCACTCCGCTTCAACGCCATGCCTCCCGGTTGAGCGCCACACGCGCGGGGAACATACTCGCGCGGTGGCCCGCCCCGGGCGAATGGGTGTCAGCCCTCTTGGGAGTTTTCCAGCATGCCGGACAAGATTTTCAACGGTGGTTGCCAGTGCGGGGCCGTTCGGTATCAGGCCAAAGGCGAACCGATCATGGCGGCAATCTGCCATTGTTCAATGTGCAGGCGCGCCAACGCAGCCCCTGTCGTGGCGTGGGCGATGTTTGAGGACTCGCGGGTGACGTTCACCAGATCCCGTCCCAGGAATTTCGCTTCATCGCAAGGAGCCGAGCGCGGGTTCTGTGGCACCTGTGGCACTCAGATATGTTTCACCGCCGAGTACATTCCAGGCCTCATTGACATCACCATTGGCAGCCTTGATCAGCCTGATTCAATCGAGCCGGAGCTTCACTACTGGCACGCCAGACATCTCGCTTGGGTGGAGTTCGCTGACGAGTTGCCGCGTCACCAAGAGTTCCCGCCAATGGGTGAGGGCTGACAATTCATTCAAGCTGGGCCCGCTTCGCGGGTCGGCTCGATTCAGGCGTTGGACGGCGCAACAACCTGGGGCTACGAGCCATGAACCACGAACAGCCAGCACCATCGCTCCACGGTTCCTGCCATTGCGGGGCAGTCCGCCTCACGCTCCCGGTTGCGCCGGACAAGGCCACGAGTTGCAATTGCTCGTTGTGCCGTCGCTCGGGAGGCATCTGGGCCTACTACGAGTTCGGGACAGTGTCTGTCCAAGGTCATCCCGAGAACACGGAAGACTACGTCTGGGGTGACCGGACGCTGAGGAACGTGCGCTGCAAGACGTGCGGCATCGTGACCCACTGGGAGCCACTGGAACCCGGGCCCGGTGCCCGGCAGGGAGTGAACCTGCGCAACTTCGAGCCAGAGCTCCTGGAGTCGGTGGCCGTCAGGCGCTTCGACGGCGCAGATACCTGGACATTCCTCGATTGAATGCCTGCCCATCCTGCGTGCCCGGGCCCATAGGAGGATTGATGAAGAACGACTACCGCATTCCCACGATCAAGTTCTCGAAGGTGTATCCGCTGTATGTCGAGAAGGCGGAGCGCAAGAACCGAACCAGGGAAGAAGTCGATCAAGTCATCTGCTGGCTGACGGGCTATAGCAAGGCAGGGCTGCAGCAGCAGATAAAGAAGGAAAGCGACTTCCAGACATTCTTCGCCGAGGCTCCGGGGATCCATCCAAACAGCTCGCTGATCAAGGGCGTGGTTTGTGGCGTGCGCGTGGAAGAAATCGAGGACCCTCTTGTCCGGAAGGCGCGGTACATGGACAAGCTGATCGACGAACTCGCGAAGGGGAAAGCGCTGGAAAAGATCATGCGGTGACAGGTCTTCCCGCTTCGCATCACGGCTTGCGTTTGCGTATGTGAGTGCTGACGATCTCAAGCCGGCGCCGTCGCGGTAGCGGCCGGGTCAGCGACCCGTGCAGGAACCGTAGATGCCGCCGCCGGTACCGTGCCTGCGAGCGCTCGTGTGATCGTGATCGCGCTTTGGGCGTCCCGGGGCGCGGGTCGGGGATTTCCTACGCGAGTTCGCGGACATGCGCGCTTGTCCGGGCCGCGGGCGGCGCTTAGTCTGGATCGGATCCGCCGGGGGGCGGAAAGGAGAGACCATGACGATACGGACATTTCTTGTCGACGATCACGCGCTGGTGCGCACGGGCATCCGGATGATCCTGTCCGGTGAGGTCGACATCGACATCATTGGTGAAGCCGAGTCGGGGGAGCAGGCGCTTCCGCAAATCCGCGAGCTGAAGCCGGACGTGGTGGTGTGCGACATGCACCTGCCGGGCATCAGCGGGCTGGAGGTGACCGAGCGGATCATGAAAGGGGAGTACGGGGCGCACGTGGTGATCGTGTCGGTGCTCGAGGACGGGCCGATTCCGAAACGCGTGCTTGCCGCCGGGGCGTCGGCCTATGTCGGCAAGGGCGGGAACCCGGCCGAACTGGTGGACGCGGTGCGCGAGGCCGCGCGCGGCAAGCGTTACCTGGCCAGCACCGTGGCCCAGAACATCGCGCTGTCGAACCTGGGCGGGGGCAGTACGCCCTTCGACGGTCTGACGCGGCGCGAACTGGAGGTGGCGATGCTGCTGCTGCAGGGGCTGCGGCAGGAGGATGTGGCCAGGCGCCTGAGCTTGAGTGCGAAGACGGTGAATACGCACAAGTCGCGACTGTTCCAGAAACTGGGGATTGACGACGGAATGTCGCTGGCGCGGTTGGCGCAGCAGTATGGGCTTGTGGATCCGGGGCGGGCGGGGTGAAAACTCCCTCCCCCTGCCTCCGCAGAGGGAGGGGCCAAGGCGAGCGCGCGAAGGGGGTGTAGCCCGACCCGCGTGCAGAACGAACGCGGCCTGGCGATCCTTTCGGGATGCCAGGCCGCTGCTGTGTCTGGACGGTGCCACCGGGACGGGTTCCGTCCCGGTGGTTTGTTCGTCAGGCGCCGTGCGAGGCGGCCTTGTCCTTGGGGTCTTCGTTGGCCGGGTCTTGTTCGGCTTCCTCGCTCTGCCTGGCGACGGCGGTCGCCGCAGCGTCGGCGGGCTGGGCCGGTTCGGGCTGAGGGCTCTGGTCGAACAGGCCGGGCAGGCGGGTTTCGGCTTCGGCAGGAGCCGAGGTCGATGCAGGAGCCGGTGCCGGGGTGGGGATTTCGGCGATCGGCGTGGTCGTGGCGGCCGGGGTTTCCTGGATCACTTCCGGTGCTGGTGCGACTGCCGTTTCCACGGTGGCCGTGGCGGCCGCTGCGGCCGGGGTTTCCAGTTCGGGCTGGCGTTCGGCGGCCATGGGCTGTTCCGGCGCTGGCGGCGTCGGTTCCGGTTCGGCCAGGTCGGCGTTGCCGTGCAGGATCTGCGGCGTGGGCTCCGGCTGCGTTGCGGCCGGTTCCGGCCGGGCTGGCAGCGTCGCCGACGGAGCCGCGGCGATGGCTTCCGGCTGCGGTGTCTCGGGCGCCTTTTCGGCTTCCGGCTTGTCGGCGGCGGGCTCCGGCGTTTGCGCGGTGTCCGTCGCGGTCGTCGATTGCAAGGCGACGGCAGCGGTTGCAGCTGCGGCCGCTTCCGGCGCGGAAGGCCTGGTGGGTGCCTTCGGCGTCTCGTCGTCGTCGAAGTCGAACTCCGGCTGCGAACGGTCGGCGGCCTTCGCGTCCTGGTCGGCGGCGATCTGGTCGGCGTCGGCCGGCGTTTCGGCTGCGCCATCGGCGTTGCCGCGACGACGGCGGCGACCACCGCGGCGCCCGCGACGGCGACGGCCGGTACCGGCTGCGCCGTCTTCCGTGCTGGCGTCACTGGACTCCGGCTTGGCCGTGGCCTTGGCGTTGGACTGTGCCGCGGCATCATGCTGCGGTGTGTCCGAGGTTGCCGCTTCGGCTACGGCCGTGGTGGCAGCTGCTGCTGCGGTTGCAACGGCCGGCGTCGGCTCGGCTGGCGCGGCTGCGGGCTGCTGCTTCGTGCTCTTCTCCACCGCCGCGGTGTCCTGCACGGTCTCGTTGCGCAGCTCTTCGGTTTCGGCCTTGGCCTTGGCCGCCTGCTGCCGGGGCTGCTTCTGGCGGGTCGAAGCCTGCTTGCCCTGGGCGGGCTGCTGCTTGCCCGCACCCGGCTGCGCCTGGCGCTGGCCGTCGCTGCGCGATTCGTCGCGGCGCGTGCGGCCGCCCTGGCCCTTGCCGCCGCGGCGCTGGCCGCTGCGTTCGCCGCCGCGATCGCTGCGATCGCTGCGGCCGTTGCTGCGCGAGCTGCGGTTGCCGCGGTCGCCCTGCGGGCGTTCGCGTTCGGCGGGCGCTGCGCGTGCGGGCGCTTCGGTGTTTCCGAGCAGGCGCTTGAGCCAGCCGACGAGGCCGCCGGTGCTGGTCGAAACCGGCGCCGGTGCGCGCTGCGGAGCGGGCTGTTCGGGCGCAGGCGCGGGGCGCTCGCGCATCGGCGCCGGTTGCGCGGGCTGCACGTTGGTCACCGCGGCGGGCGGCGGGACGTTGAGGTTGGCCTTGGTCAGGGCGATGGTCGCCACCTTGCGCGGCGAGCCGCGGCGGTAGCTGGGCTTGCTCGACTCCTCGCCAAGTTCGTTCTCGCGCAGGCGCGTGACTTCGTAGTGCGGGGTGTGCAGCTGCTCGTCGGCCACGATCACGATCGGGGCGTCATGGCGCTGCTCGATCTCGCGCAGCGCGCTGCGCTTCTCGTTGAGCAGGTAGTTGGCGATGTCGACCGGGGCCTGCACCAGCACCTGGCCGGTGTTCTCCTTCATCGCGTGCTCTTCGGCGACGCGGACGATCGACAGCGACAGCGATTCGACGCTGCGCATGCGGCCGTGGCCTTCGCAGCGCGGGCAGACGATCTGGCTGGACTCGCCCAGGCTGGCGCGCAGGCGCTGGCGCGAGAGCTCCAGCAGGCCGAAGCGCGAGATGCGGCCCAGCTGCACGCGGGCGCGGTCGAACCTGAGCGCGCTTTGCAGGCGGTTCTCGACCTCGCGCTGGTGCTTGTTGCTCGACATGTCGATGAAGTCGATCACCACCAGGCCACCCAGGTCGCGGATGCGCATCTGGCGGGCGACTTCCTCGGCCGCCTCCAGGTTGGTGTTGAACGCGGTCTCCTCGATGTCGCCGCCCTTGGTGGCGCGCGCGGAGTTGACGTCGATCGCGGTCAGCGCCTCGGTCTGGTCGATCACCAGCGCGCCGCCCGACGGCAGGCGCACGGTGCGCTCGTAGGCGCTCTCGATCTGCGACTCGATCTGGAAGCGGTTGAACAGCGGGGTGTCGTCGGTGTAGTGCTTGAGCTTGCGCAGGTTGTGCGGCATCACCTGCTCGACGAACTCCTTCGCCTCGGCGTACATCTCCGGCGTGTCGACCAGGATCTCGCCGATGTCGGCGCGCATGTAGTCGCGCAGGGCGCGGATGATCAGGCGCGACTCCTGGTAGATCAGGAAACACGCCGGCTTCTTCAGCGCGGCATCGGCGATCGCCCGCCACACGCTCAGCAGGTAGTCCAGGTCCCACTGCAGTTCTTCGGCATCGCGGCCGACGCCGGCGGTGCGGATGATCACGCCCATGTCATCGGGGATGTCGAGCGCGTCCATCGCCTTCTTCAGCTCGGCACGGTCGTCGCCCTCGATCCGGCGCGAGACGCCGCCGGCGGTGGGCGAGTTGGGCATCAGCACCATGTAGCGGCCGGCCAGCGAGATGAACGTGGTCAGGGCGGCGCCCTTGTTGCCGCGCTCGTCCTTGTCGACCTGGACCACCACTTCCTGGCCTTCGCGCAGGAGTTCCTTGATCGTGGCCTTGTTGTGGTCCACGCCGGACTGGAAATAGTCGCGGGAGATTTCCTTCAGCGGCAGGAAGCCGTGGCGGTCTGCGCCGTACTCGATGAAGGCGGCTTCAAGCGAGGGTTCGAGCCGGGTGATGCGGCCCTTGTAGATGTTGGACTTCTTCTGTTCCTTCGACGGCTGCTCGATATCGATGTCGTAGAGCGTCTGTCCGTCGACGATGGCCACGCGCAGTTCTTCTGCCTGCGTCGCGTTGATCAACATGCGTTTCATGTTCGTTCCTTGCGCGCTCGCCCGGTCATGGGCAGGCACGCGGAACGCCGGGGCGTTTCGCCTGGAGACTTCGTGCCGGGGCCGCGCAAGCGCAGCCACCAGCCTGGTTTTCCAGCGCTACGACACCACGGCGGACCGCGGGAGCGCTTCTCGAATGTGTTGCGGGGCCGGCGGCCGCGTCGGCCTGCCAGGGCAGGGCTTCGGCGTCGCGCGGGACATGTTCAGCTACCGGCCTCTGACAAGCCGGGCGGGGAGCGGAGCCAATGGGCCGTCGCTGGTAACATCAATGCCCCCGGGGGGCAGTGCTGTCGCGCGGACCTATCCGCAGGAAGGTGGGCTTTCGGCCCGGTTTGCCGTCTGCCCGATGCCAGGGCATCGGGCGGCAACTCCCCGCGAAATCAGAACCTTACCTCGCGTCGCGAGTGTAGCAGACCAAGAGAGCCCATGGCCCATTCAGACTCCCCGGCGACGCCCGGCGCGCCGAAACCGGCCGCGGGCGGCGGCGTACGCATGGTGCGGGTGCCCGACGACCGCGCCGGCCAGCGCCTGGACAACTTCCTGCTGGGCCAGCTCAAGGGCGCGCCCAAATCGCTGGTCTACAAGATCGTGCGCAGCGGCCAGGTGCGCGTGAACGGGGGCCGGGCGAAGGCCGATACCCGGCTCGAGGGCGGCGACGAGGTTCGCATCCCGCCGGTGCGTCTCATCGAGCCGGGCGACAAAGGCGCGCCGGCCCGCGGGCTGCTCGAGGCGATGGAATCGAGCATCGTGTTCGAGGACGCGCGGCTGCTGGCGATCAGCAAGCCGTCCGGGGTTGCCAGCCATGGTGGCAGCGGAATCAGCTTCGGCGTGATCGAGACCCTGCGCGCGCTGCGCCCGAACCAGTCGCTGGAGCTGGTCCACCGGCTGGACCGCGACACCTCGGGGCTGATGGTGGTGGCGAAGAAGCGCTCGGCGCTGACCCAGCTGCAGGCGCTGATGCGCGAGGACGGCGCGGGCCTGCGCAAGCGCTACCTCGCGCTGCTGGCCGGGCGCATGCCCGATGGTGTGATGAGCGTCGACGCGCCGCTGCACGTCGGCCTGCGGCAGGGCGGCGAGCGCCACGTGCAGGTCAACGATGGCGGCAAGCCGTCGCTGAGCCATATCCGCGCGCTGGAGCGGCGCGGCGGGCATTCGTACTGCGAGGTGCGCATCGAGACCGGCCGCACGCACCAGATCCGCGTGCATGCGCAGCACATCGGCCATCCGGTCGCGGGTGACGACAAATACGGCGATCCGGAGGTCAACCGGCGCCTGCGCGAACAGGTCGGGCTCAAGCGCCTGTTCCTGCACGCGGCGTCGATGGAGTTCGCGCTCGACGACGGACGCGTCCCGTACGTGCTTACCGCGCCGCTGGCGCCGGAACTGGTGGCGGTGCTGGACAGGCTCGGGGGTTGAGGGCAGTCGCGGAATTCGAGACGTGGCACATGAACGATGGCTGCGTGCCTTCACGGCGCGCGGCCGAGGCTGTCAACCTCCTGCGCCCCTGCGGCTTTCCATCAAGCGCAAGGGCCCGTTGGCCGGGTCCGATGAGGAGAACGACATGCGACTGCTGATTGCCTGCCTGCTTGCCCTGGCCATGATGCCGGCGATGGCCGATTTCTCGTTCCGTTTCGGCGATTCCGTGGTGACCACCGGCGACAGTCCCGGCACCGTTGTCCGCAAGGCCGGCCGCCAGCCGGACCGGATCGTGCAACTCGAAAATCGCCGCGGCGCCGCGGTGGGGGAGCGTTGGGAGTACTACCTCGACAACAAGCAGGTGAACTTCGAGATCCGGGACGGGCGCGTGGTGGATATCCAGGAAGTGCGGTAGGGACTTGTAGGATTTTTCCTACCCCACAACGGGTGGTTCCCCGACTGTATCGGCCAGCGGGTCCGGGGATGCTGGTCCTGCCCCGGCAGCCCGCCCATGCAACGGCACTGGATGCCGCTCAGCAACGGATATTGGGTGCGACCTTGAGCAAGTCGTGCAGCCGGGCCGGGGCACTCTCTTCCGCACGCGGAGTGCGAAATGGAACGCCATGTGCTCAGTGTCATCCCCGATCGTAGCGGTTGGGTGCTTGTCGATGGCGGCCAGCAGGTCGAAAGGTTCCGGACCCGGCAGGGCGCCATCGCGATCGGCGAGATGAAGGCCTACAAGATCTTCCAGTTCACCGGGATCCCGAGTGCGCTGGCGGTGTTCGTGGATGACACCACGAGCATGACCGAGGTGCAGTTCGGCTGAGGCGACAATGAAAAGGCCACGCCTGCGGGCGTGGCCTTTCGCTTGGTGCCGAAGGTGGGACTCGAACCCACACGCTTTTAAGGGCGGCGGATTTTGAGTCCGCTGCGTCTACCGATTCCGCCACTTCGGCGCGGGCGCGGATTATAGCGGATGGGCCGGGCTCAGAATCCGCCGTAGCGGGCCATGGCGGCGGCGAGGACGAAGATCACGCCGACCAGCGCCAGCTCGAACCGGACGATGCGCCGCAGGTTGCCGACCTCGGCCGGGGCAGGCAGGAAGGCGGGATCGGCCTTCAGCGCCTTGCGCCAGCGCAGGAAGCGCACGGTCGGCCAGATCGAGATCAGGCCGACCAGCACGAAGACGCCGATCTTGGCGTGGAACCACGGATTGTGCAGGTAGAAGTCCTCGCCCATGACGCCGTGGAACACGCGCAGGAACCCGACCACCAGCAGCAACAGCGCGGTGATGCCATAGCCGCGGTCGATGCCGCCGAGCTTCGCCAGCACGGAGCCGTCCATGCGGCCGCGCAGCAGCACGGACTGGGCGACGAGCATCGAGACCAGGCCGAAGACCAGCAGGTGATGGAGGGAGGCGAGGGTGAGGTCGGTGAGCATGGCGCGCGCTCGTAGTCGGGGGAGCGGCGAGGTTAGCAATGCGGGGTGGCTGCGCATGGTGCCGCAAGTCACATCGTGGCCCTGGGGGTGCTTGAGGGATCGATGCGTGAAGCGGGCCATGGGTATCGTTCCCCGCAGCCCGCCGTCATCCCCGCAAAAGCGGGAATGACGATCGGTACTTCTCGAGCCGTTACAGCCTTTCGGGCTTTGCTACTGCCCAGGCGGCAGCGACGACAGCCAGGCGGACAGCGCCTGGATGCTGTCGTCGTCCAGGCGCTCGCCGATGCCGGTCATCACGAAGTCGGTGGTCGAATCGTCCATCCTGCCGTCGCGGTATTCGGCCAGCTTGGTCTGCAGGTAGATCGCCTGCTGGCCGCGCAGCGCGGGATACGATGCGTACGGCGTGTGCCCGTCGCGGTCGGTGCGCAGGGCGTCGGGGTGGCCGTTGGCATCGACGCCGTGGCAGCCCTGGCAGGGCGGGATTCCCTTGGCGGGATCGCCTGTCAGGTACAGCTGCTCCCCGAGCCGGGCCAGCGTGGCGTCCACCGGCTCGGGTTCGGCGGCGGGGTCGGCGGGCGGTGGCGTGAGGCTGGCGTAGTAGGCCGACAGGTCGAGCATGTCCTGGTCGGTGAGGTCGGCCACCAGCGGCGACATGGGCGAATCCGGGTTGCGCTTGAACTCCACCAGCTGCCAGTACATGAAATCCATGCGCTGGCCGCCGATGTTGGGGAAGGTGGGGGCGATGGAAATCCCCTGCGGGCCGTGGCACGCGGCGCACAGTTCGGACTTGGCCTCGCCGGCGGCAACGTTGCCGGTGAGCGGTCGCATGCGGCGCAGGTCGACGTAGCGCGGGGTGGGTTGTTCGACCGGCTGCGCGTCGGCGGCGACGGCCTCTTCGGGCGGCGCGTCCTGCGATTGCGCGAGCGCGCTGACCGTGCAGGCGGCGACGATTGCGAGCAGGCGGATCGTGCGCTTCATAGCTGCACCTCCAGCAGTGCGCCCACCATGTTGACGCTGTAGTCCTCCGGCCCGCCGTCGGTGTAGACCCGGTGGTCGTAGACCTGGCCATCTTCGAAGCCCAGGTAGTGCCAGTCGAACAGCGTGCCGCGCTGGTAGCGGTCGAACAGGCGCAGGCTCACGCGCTGGTGCAGCGGGATCGTCAGGCCCACGGTCAGCGCGGTGGTGCGGTAGATCATCGGCTGGAACGACCCGGTCAGCAGCGGGTCAAGCGTTGGCAGGGTGAGCGCACCGGGCGAGTTGTAGCGGTAGCCGGTGGTGCCGCGCGAATACGTCCAGTCCAACGCCGCGTCGAGCGTGACCCGGCCCAGGCGCTGGGTCAGGTTGGCGCCGGCATAGTGGTTGCGCTGGCGGTCGTCGATCCACCAGCGATTGGCTTCGGGATAGGTGGGGCCACCCAGCGTCGGGTCCGCGTCCAGCGCCAGGTCGTTGACGTTGGCGATGTCCAGGTCGGAGCGGTCGTAGCCGTACCAGGCGCTGGCGACGGTGGCCGGCGTCGGCTGCCATTCCCACTGCAGGCTGCCGCCGAGGGTGTCGTAGGCGCGGCGGCCGAGGGTGGCGTCGTAGTCGTTCCAATCGCCGCGCACCGAGGCGTAGAGGGTCATCTCGTGCGGCAGGGTGAAGGTCGCCATCAGGTCGATCTTGTTCTGCGTCCGGCTGCCGACGTCGTACTTGCGCAGCGCGGAAACCGTGTGCGCCACATCGCCGCCGGTGTAACCGGGCAGCGAGCTGGAGAAGGTGAACTCGTACGGGTCGTAGTCGTACTCGCTGCCGGTGCGGCGCAGCCAGGTGTAGTTGGCGCGGAAGGTCAGCCAGTCGAGCGTGCGGCTGTACCAGTTGAGCTTGATCGAATTGTCCGTGGTGGTGGCGACCTCGCGATGGGTGCGCTCGGTGCGCTCGAAGGTATAGGTCGCTCCCAGCGTGTTCTTGTCGTCCAGGCGCCAGTCGGCGCCGGCGGAGAACTGGTGCAGCTCGCGGTCCAGCGGCAGGTTGCGGATGCGGGTTGGCGCGCCGGGGCTGAGGATCGGGTCCCAGATGCCGGACTCGCCGGGAACGACACTGCCCTGCGAGCCGTTTTCGGCCGGGTAGCCCCATTGCCCGGTCAGCGGGTTGTACATCCAGTAGGTGCCGTCGTAGTCCTCGCGCTGGTACTTGGCGTTGGCGCGCCAGGTGACGGCGTCGGTGGGCTGCAGCACCACGCGCGCGTCGACCATCTGGGTGTCGATGCCCAGGTCCGAGCGCTTGCGCGACAGCGCGTCGGTGGTGTTCCAGTTGGCGCAGTCGTAGAGGGCGCCGGGGATGAAGGGAATGCCGAACTGCCCCTGGCAGGTCATCGGCGCGACGATGTAGTCGTCCTGGCTCATGCGCCCGCCGGTGGCGGTCAGCGAGAAGTTGCCGTTCCACGCGATCTTGCGGCTGAAGCTCGCGCGCAGGTGGTGGTAGTCGTTTTCCGGTTCATAGGAGAACTGGCCGCTGGTGAGCGGCGGCGACACCAGGCCGGGAACAACCGGCGACAGGCCGAACGGCACTTCGTAGTCGAAGCTGCGGTTGGCGTGGCGGAAGAACGATCCGGAATAGCTGAAATCCATCCGCCAGGCGTTGCCGGAAAAGCGCACGCCGCCGTTGAAGTTGACCGTGCTGTCGTCGATCGGGCGCGGGATCTCGTAGATGCCGCCGTTGTTGGCGAAGGGATAGTTGAAGAAGAACGGCCCGCCGAACGGGCGCGCACCCTCGCGCGTTTCGTGGCTGGCGTTGGCGTAGGCGGTCCAGCGCCGGTTGACCATGTAGTTGATGCCGACGCCCTGCTTCTCGCGCACTACGGTCAGCAGCCTTTCGGGCTGCGCGGCGGAAACAGCCGCAACCTGCGCCGACGTACTGCCGGCCGGGACCAGGCCGTCCTTCAGGGTGAGGTGGTTGCTGCCGACGCCGTCCCAGATCGAACGCGCGTTGCCGCTGGTGATGTTGGGCTGGCTGCGCGCGAAGACCTGCACCCGGTACTTGCCGGCGCGGCCGAACACCGCGCGCACGTACTGGCTGTCGTCGGCGATGTGGCTGGCGCGCAGGTCGAAGTAGCTGCCATCGACGGCCTTCTCGAAGCGCAGGTCGGCGCCGACGTAGGCGCCGTCGTCCCAGTTGGAGAAGCGGCGCCAGTCCATGTTGTTCTCGTCGCCCCACACGCCGATGTAACCGAGGGTCACCGAGCCGCGGTGGCGCCAGGCGCCGTCGCCGCTGAATTCCGGCCACGCGGGCGGGCAGGGGTAGAGGAAGCCGGTCGGCGTGCGCTTGCGCTGCGCGGTGAGCCAGGTAGCGCCGTCGGGATCGCAGCCGAGCAGCGCGGTGCCGCCGCTGGGGTCGAGCGCGTTGCCGAAGTGCAGGTCGGTGCCCAGGCCCGAGTCCTGCGCCAGTGCGAGGGGTGCCAGCAGCAGCGCCGGGGACAGCAGCGAAAGCTGCAGGACGGTCTTGCGAGTGTGCTTGCGCATCGCCGTGCCTCCCTATTTGTGGAACCTCGGCCCGGCCGGGTTGTTGGAACCGTGGATCTGCGAGTGGCAGGTCAGGCAGCCGCGCCCCATCAGGCGCTCGTCGGGCGCCATGGCGTTGCCGAGCATCTGCTCGTTGAACATGTCGTTCGGGTGGCGGGTGTGCGAGTGGCACTGCTGACACAGCATCGGCACCGGCGCGACCAGCAGCGCGTGCTGGTTGGAGCCGTGCGGGGTGTGGCAGTTGAGGCAGTTCTCGCGCACCGGCGCGTGTTCGAACAGGAACGGCCCGCGCTTCTCGGCGTGGCACTGGTAGCAGGTCTCGTTGACCGTGTCGGTCTTGAGCAGCGACACGTTGATCGTCCCGTGCGGGTTGTGGCAGTCGACGCAGGCCATCTGGCCTTCGGGCAGCGGCATGTGCGAGCGGCGGTTGAATTGCTGGCGAATGTCCTTGTGGCAGGTCGCGCAGGTTTCGTTGATCGACTGCTTGGCCTGCAGCCCCTCGACGGAGAACTGCGCCATCGGGTTGTGGCAGTCGCTGCACGAGAGCTGGTTGCGCTGGTGGATCGAGCCGAGCCAGTGGTCGCGCGGACCACCGTCATGGCAGCCCATGCAGCTCTCGGTCTGGGTCTTGATCGGGGTGCCGCCGTCGTGGGTGAAGGCGATGATCGCGCCGGCCTGGAGCGGGTTTTGCGCATGCGCCGAGCCCGGCCCGTGGCAGGCCTCGCAGGTGGCGGCGTCGGGGTTGGCGGTGAACGCGACCTGCATCCCCAGCGCGTGCGTGGTGTGGGCGAAGACCTGGCTTTCCCTGCTGTGGCAGGCGGTGCAGACCTGTTGTCCGACGGGCGTGGCGTCGGGGGCCTGCGGGTTGTCCGCCACGGGCGCGTCGGCGAAGCCGGGGGCGACGTCGAAGGCATGCACGGCCTGCGGGTTTTCGCTGCCGAAATGCGTGGGCGGGAGGTGGTAGGGATTGGCGGCGGTGGTGCCTTCCTGCGCGGCGATGGGCGCCAGCGATCCCGCGGCCGCGAAAATGCCGACCGTCACGAGTCCGACTGCAATGAAGATCCGCATCGTTCCCTTCCCCGTGCGCCTGGCTGGCCGGACTGCTGGCGTGCCGCAGGGCGTAATCCTCGTTACGCAAACAGTGCGGGTTCACGCAGCCGCCGTCAAGCCCGGATGGGCCCGACGGTGTTGCCGCATCGCAACATTCAGCGGGGCAGGGCGCCGTGCAGGAACAGGTCGGCGGCCGCGCGCGCTTCCTCGCGGGCGACGTCCGGATCCGGGCGGGTGAGGTTGCCGCTGGCCACCCGGATCATCAACTCGCCGAAGATCATCATGAAGAACTGGCTCGAGGCGGTTGCCGGTGCGCGCAGTGCGAGCCGGCCGGCGGCGATCTCGCCTTCGAGGTATTCGGTCAGGATCGCCTGCGCCGGCATCACCGCGTGGGCGAAGAACCAGTCGCGCAGTTCGGGGAAGTCCCGGCCTTCGCCGATCACGATGCGGTGCACGAGCAGCGATTCGCGGCTGATGCTCGCGTCGAGGATGCTTTCGCCGACCTGGGCCAGCGCCGATTCGGGTGGCAGGCCCGACAGGCTGAGATCCTGCAGGCGCGCGGTCACGGTGGCCATGTGGCGTTCGATGATCGCGTGGGCCAGGCCTTCCTTGTCGCCGAACGCGCGATAGAGCGTGGACATCGAGCCGCCGGCCTGCTTGACGATGTCGCTGAGCGAGGCGCGGCGGTAGCCCTTCTCGATGAAGGCGTCCATGGCGGCGTCGAGGAAGCGCTCGGTGCGCAGTTCACCGCGCTTGCAAAGCTCCACGTCCGGGCGTGGCCGGAACGGGGCCTGCGCCCGCTTGGGCGTGGGTGGCGCAATGGACTTGGGCATGGTGGGCCGTGCGTTTGCTGCTTGGAACGATTGCGGCCGTCGCGGACGTGGATCCGTACCCGGCGGATCGGGTGCGAGGGCGAGGCGGGATCAGGTGGCGGCGTTGTCCGTGCGCAGCGCGCTGTCGGTGCGCAGGAACCATTCGCCCGACTGTGGCTGGAACTTCGAGCAGGTATCCATCGGTGCCTTGTAGATGTGCAGCGAGATCGCGATCTTGTCGCCGCTGGCGTTGGTGATGGTGTGGTATTCGTGCGGCGGGATCAGGCTGCCGGCGCTGCCGGGGCCGGCGTGCATGCCGCCGGCGGCGCGGAAGCGGAAACGCTCGCCGTCGCGTTCGAGCATCTCGTACTGGGTGATTTCAAGCTCGCCGTCCCACACGCCCTCCACGCACCACAGGCCGCAGTGGTCGTGGATCGGCGTGCCCTGTCCGGGCGCCCAGGTCATCGCCACCACGCTGTAGCCGTGCTCGGGGCTGCGATACAGCTCGCGCCGCGCGTAGTGGTCGTCGAGGGGCTCGAAGACCTCGTCGGGCAGCTGCACGTCGCCGCCGCGGATCATCGCGCACATGCTGTTGCGCAGGGCGGCAGTGATGGCGTGCTCGTCGCCGTGCGCCACGGCCGCGTCGACGGCGGCGACCAGTTTGTCGCGGCCGGGGAAGTCCATGGCAGGCGGAACGGAGGAGTTCATCCGCCCATTCTAGCGCGACCGCCGTAGGGCGGGTCTTGACCCGCCGCAAGCCGTAGGTCGGGGCTACGCCCCCGACGCCCGGGCGATCAAGAGTGTCGGGACGATCAAGAGCCGTCGGGGCGTAGCCCCGACCCCGGATCAAGTCCGGGGCAGGCTCTACGCCAGGAAATCGGCGACGGCGGGGCCGAAGCGGTCGAAATCGACCAGGAACGCGTCGTGGCCCTGCGGCGACTCCAGCGGCAGGAAGTGCGCCTCGGCGCCGCCCGCCCGCAGGCCGTCGGCGATCTGCTGCTGCTGCTGCAGCGGGAACAGGATGTCGGTGTGCACGCCGATCGCCAGCGCCCTCTCCACCCGGATCCGCGCCAGGCCCTGGTCGGTGGTGCCGCCACAGGACTCGCCGATGTCGTACCAGTCCATCGAGCGGCTCAGGTACAGGTAGCAGTTGGGGTCGAAGTTGCGCACGAAGCGGCGCGCGTGGGCTTCGAGGTAGCTCTCGACCTCGAACTCCAGCCCGAACGGGTCTTCGTCGTCGCGGCGGTCCGAGTCCAGCCGCACGCGGCCGAAGCGGCCGTCCCATTCCAGCGCCGAGCGGTAGGTGATCACGCCCAGCTTGCGCGCCATGCGCATGCCGCTTTCGGGGTAGTGGTCGTCGTCGTAGTCGCCTTCGTTCCACTGCGGGTCGAGGCGGATCGCCTCGCGCTGCAGCGAGCGGATCGCGATCGAGAACGGCAGCGCGCGCGCGGCGCCGGAAATGTTGATGTGGCTGCGCGCGATGCCGGGATGGCGGGTGAGGAAGGCCAGCGCGTTCATGCCGCCCATCGAATTGCCGATCAGGCAGGCCAGGCGCTCGATGCCCAGCGCGCGGACCACGGCGTACGCCGCGTCGGCGCCGTCCTCGATCGACAGCTCGGGGAAAGCCAGCCGGTAGGGTTCGCCGGTGGCGGGGTTGGTCGACGCAGGCCCGGTGGAGCCCTTGCAGCTGCCCAGCGCGTTGAAACAGACCACGTGCCAGCGGTTCGTGTCGATCGGCTTGCCCGGGCCGACCATCGCCTCCCACCAGCCCGGGGCCGGGTTGGCTTCATTGGCGGCGGCGTGGGCATCGGGCGACAGGCCGGTGAGGATCAGGATGGTGTTGTCGCCGGCCGCGTTGCGCGTGCCCCAGGTTTCGCAGGCGATGCGGGCGCCGTGCAGCGCGCCGCCGCGTTTCATCGGGAACGGGGAGGGCAGGTCGATCCAGCGCGTGCCGGGAGGGATGAACTCGGTCATGCGGACAAGTTTACCGGGGCGGTGATTCCGGATGCCCGCGGTCTGGTAGGAGCGGCGGAAGCCGCGAGCTTTTGTCCCTCGCCCTGCCTTCACAGGGGAGTCAAGAGTTCGCGGCTTCCGCCGCTTCTACGAGAGACGGGGCGACGACTACTTCGCGCCGATGACCAGCTCGACCGGCCCGGTGGCCGGCAATGCCACCCGCACCGGCTTCGAGTCGAGGTCTCCTTCCTGCCGCATCGCCTCGCCGCTGCTCGACAGGCGCGCGAACACTTCGACTTCCTCCAGGTCCGACAGCTTCTGCGTCGGCATCGGGCTGTCGCCGTCGTCGAGGGTGATCGTCAGCGGCAGGGCCTGCAGCGGGTGCTTTTCGGCGGCGACCGGCATCGGCGGGCCGTCGGGGATGCGGGCGATGACGAACACGCTGGCGTCGCCGCGCAGGCGCACGCGCGAGGCGAAGTCGGGGTCGAGCGATACCTTCACCGTCAGTGCGTTGGCGCTGGCGACGGGCGCTTCCGCGGCCGGCAGCGGCGGCAGGCCGGCGTCCTTGCGCGCGGCGTCGATCTGCACGCGCAGGGTGGCCGCGGTGGCTGCATCGACCTGCGACAGCAGCGGCTGCCAGGTCTCGGCAGCTTCCGCGGCGCGTCCTTCCTGCCGCTGCCAGACGCCGAGGAACCAGCGCGCGCGCTGCTGCTGCGGCTGCAGCTCCAGCGAGCGCTTCAGCATCGCCACGGCTTCGGCGTCGAGCTTCTTGTCCGGGGCGGCGAACAACCTGGCCTGTGCGGCCTGCACCAGCAGGTCGGGGTCGTCCGGGTTGAGCTTGAGCGCGCGTGCATAGGCGTCACGCGCTTCGACGCGACGGTCGAGCATTTCGTACGAGCGAGCCAGCAACTGCCAGCCGTCGGCGCGTCCGGGGTTGCGTTCGAGTTCGGCCTTCAGCTGCACGACCGCTTCTTCCATCGTGCGCGGCGTGGCGGCGACGGCTGCCGCGGGCGCGTCGATCGCTTCGGGCGTACCGACCAGCTTGTACGTGGCAAGCGTCGCCAGCATGAGTACGACGACAGCGCCGAAGGCAACGCCGCGCGACTCGCGCCACAGTGGCCACAGCACCGCGGCGAACACCACCACGGCCAGTATCGCTGCGATTGCACTGAATGCGGCCATCACCACTCCTGGTCTTCGGCGGGGGCGGGCACGTCGCGCCGCGCGCGCGCGCGGACGATGCGAACGACCACGATGCCGCCGCCAAGCAGCAGCAGCCCCGGGCCGAACCACAGCAGCCATGTCGAGGGTTCGACCGCCGGCTTGTAGCGCACGAATTCGCCATAGCGCGCGACCAGGAACGCCACCACCTCGTCGTCGGACTTGCCCTGGTGCATCAGGTCGAGCACTTCGCGGCGCAGGTCGTGTGCGATCTGGGCGTCGGAATCGGCCAGCGACTGGTTCTGGCACATCACGCAGCGCAGTTCGGCGGTCAAGTCGTGGAAGCGGGCTTCCTCGGCGGCGTCCTTGAACTCCAGCGGTGCGGTGTTCGTGGAGACCTGGGCCGCCGCGTCGTGGAACGGCGCGAGGCCGAGTCCGAGCACCAGCGCGCATGCGACGGCCATCGAGCGGATGGAGTGGATCACTTGCCGTCCTCCAGCCGCTCGAGCACGGGCACCAGTTCGTCGTTGATGATCGCGTCGTCGAGCGCGCCGACGTGCTTCCAGCGCACGATGCCGTCGGCGTCGACAAGGAAGGTTTCCGGTGCGCCGTAGATGCCCCAGTCGATCGCCGCGCGGCCGTCGCGGTCGGCAAGCACCAGCATGTAGGGATTGCCGAACTGCTCCAGCCAGCGCAGCGCGTCTTCGGGTTCGTCCTTGAGGTTGTAGCCGAGTACGCGCACGCGCTTGGTCAGGGCGAAGCGGGTGAGCACCGGGTGCTCGACGCGGCATTCCGGGCACCAGCTGCCCCAGACATTGAGCACGTACGGCGTGCCGGCCAGGTCCTTCGACGTCACAAGCCGGCCCGGTTCGTGCAGCAGTGGCAGGGTGAAATCCGGCGCCGGCTTGTCGATCAGCGGCGAGGGCAGGGCTTCGCGATCGCCGCGGCCGGACTGGCGCACGCCGTAGAACAGCAACGCGAGGAAGGCGAGGAAGCAAACGGTACCGATGACCACGGACAGGCGCGGGCGGCGGCGGGACGGCGCGTTCATGCGCGACCCTCCGGATCCACCGGCGCGCCCGTCCGCGCGGGTCTGGCGCGGAAGCGCTTGTCCGTCGCGGTGACGAAGCCGCCCAGCGCCATCAGCGCCGCGCCCAGCCAGATCCAGCGCACGAAGGGCTTGATGTGCAGGCGTATCGCCCAGTCGCCTTCGGCGCGGTTCGGGTCGTCGACGGCGCCCAGCGGTTCGCCCAGTGCGACGTAGACGTCGCCGAGCAGGCCGCTGTGGATGCCGGCCTCGGTCATTACCTGGCCGCCGCTGGCGTACGCGCGTTTCTCCGGGTGCAGCAGTGCCAGCGGCTTGCCGTCGCGCAGCACCTGTACGTGGCCGAGGTCCGAGATGTAGTTGGGGCCGCGGGTTTCTTCCACGCCTTGGAAGCGGAACGCATAGCCGCCCAGTTCCACCGTCTGGCCGGGTTTCACGGGCAGCTCGGTCTGCAGGTTCTGCGCTTCGACCAGCAGCGCGCCGGCGACGAACACCGCGATGCCGGTGTGCGCCAGGGTCATGCCCAGCATCTCGGGGGTGAAGCGGCCGTTGCCCTTCACGCGCGTCCATGCGAAGCGCGCGGTGCCGAGGAAAATCCACGCCGCACCGGCGACGCCGGCGGCGGTCTTCCACGGGCCCTGCGGGGCGAGGAAGAACGCCACCACGCCCAGCACCAGCGCGAGGATCGCCCATGGCGCCAGCATGGCCAGCGGCTTCGACGCCTGTTCACGCTGCCAGCGCGTCAGCGGGCCGAATGGCAGCAGCAGCACCAGCGGCGCCATCAGCAGCAGGAACAGGAAGCCGAAGTAGGGCGGGCCGACCGAGATCTTGCCCAGGCCCAGCGCGTCGGCCAGCATCGGGTACAGCGTGCCCAGCAGGACCATGCCGCAGGCCGAGACCAGCAGCAGGTTGTTGGCCAGCAGCAGGGTTTCGCGCGAAGTCGCGGCGAACGGCGCGCCCTGTTCGAAGCGCGGCGCGCGCAGCGCGTACAGCAGCAGCGAACCGCCGATCACGATGGCGAGGAAAACCAGGATGAACAGCCCGCGCGTCGGGTCGGCGGCGAAGGCGTGCACGCTGGTCAGCACGCCCGAGCGCACCAGGAACGTGCCCAGCAGCGACAGCGAGAATGCGGCGATGGCCAGCAGCACCGTCCAGCCGCGGAAGCTGCCGCGCTTCTCGGTGACCGCCTGCGAGTGCAGCAGCGCCGCGCCCGCCAGCCACGGCATGAAACTGGCGTTCTCGACCGGGTCCCAGAACCACCAGCCGCCCCAGCCCAGCTCGTAGTACGCCCACCACGAACCCAGCGCGATGCCCAGCGTCAGGAAACCCCAGGCGACGTTGGTCCACGGCCGCGTCCAGCGCAGCCAGCGCGCGTCCATGCGGCCGTCGATCAGCGCTGCGACCGCGAACGCGAACGGCACCACGAAACCGACGTAGCCCAGGTACAGCATCGGCGGATGGATGATCATCCCCGGGTCCTGCAGCAGCGGGTTCAGGTCGCGCCCCTCCATCGCCGCAGGGATCAGCCGCACGAACGGATTGGAGGTGAAGATCAGGAACGACAGGAAGCCGATGCTCACCAGCCCCATGATCCCGAGCACCCGCGCAACGACTTCTTCGGGCAGCTTGCGCGAGAGGCCTGCGACCACTGCTGTCCAGACGGCCAGGATCAACGCCCACAGCAGCAGCGAACCCTCGTGCGAACCCCAGACTGCGGTGTAGCGGTAGACCAGCGGCAGCAGCGAGTTGGAGTTCTCGGCCACGTAGCGCACCGAGAAATCCTGCATCACGAACGCGACCGTCAGCACCACGTACGCGGCCAGCACCAGCAGCATCTGCGCGAACGCAGCCGGGCGCGCGACCGCCATCCACGACGCCTTGCCGCGCTGCGCGCCGGCCAGCGGCAGCACCGCCTGCAGCAGCGTGACCAGCAGCGCCAGGACCAGCGCGACCTGCCCCAGTTCGGGAAGCATCGCCATGACCGCCATCAGCGCGCGTCCGCCGGCGCGTCCGCGGGCGTTTGCACGCCGTGCTTCTGGTGCGCCAGGCCCATCTTGTCGGCGACTTCCTTGGGTACGTAGGTTTCGTCGTGCTTGGCCAGCACCTGCTCGGCGACGAAAGTGTCGCCCTGCATGCGGCCGGTGGCGATCACCGCCTGGTTCTCGCGGAACAGGTCCGGCAGGATCCCGGTATAGACCACCGGCATCTGCGCGTCGCCGTCGGTGACGGCGAACTGCACCTGCATCGAGCCGGCGGTACGCTTGAACGAATGCTCGGCCACCATGCCGCCGAGGCGGAACTTCGCCTCGCCCGACGCCACGCCTTCGCCCGCCGCGCCGCCCAGCACCTCGGCCGGCGTGTACAGGTAGGCGACGTTGCGCTGCAGGGCCAGCGCGACCAGGGTCGCGGCGATCGCCGCGGCGACGACCAGCGCGAGGATCATCCAGAGGCGGCGCTTGCGGATCGGGTTCATCGTGGCAGTTCGCCTGCGGGGTTGTCGGAAGAAGATGCAGCGGCGCGGCGTGCGGCCAGCAGGCGCGCGCCGCGCAGCAGCTGGCGGATGCGGATGCGTGGGGCGACGTAGTCCCACAGCAGCACGACGGCGAACACCAGGTAGGCGGCGATCACATAGTTCTGGTAGCTCATTGCGCCACCTCGCCGAGCTTGCGGACCCAGTCCTTGCCTGATTCGCGCCACAGGTTGTCGGCGCGCGCGCGCGCCAGCAGCGAGCCGGCAAACCACAGGTGCGTGCCGATCACCATCGCCCACAGCGGCGGCAGCATGCTCGGGTCCATCTTCGATTCGCCCAGCAGGCTGATGGTCTGGCCCTGGTGCAGCGAGTTCCACCAGTCGACCGAGTAACGGATCACCGGCAGCAGCACCACTCCGACGATCGCAAGCAGGCCGGCGGCGCGAGCGGCGGCGCGGCGGTCGTCGATGGCGTGGTACAGGCCGATGATGCCCAGGTACAGGAACAGCAGCACCAGCTCGGTGGTCAGGCGCGGGTCCCAGTCCCACCAGGTGCCCCACATCGGCTTGCCCCAGATCGAGCCGGTGGCCAGGGTGATGAGGGTGAAGCCGGCGCCGATCGGCGCGCAGGCCATGGCCAGGATCTCGCACAGCTTGATCCGCCAGACCAGCGCGACGGCCGCGTATACCGCCATCAGCCCGAATACTGCCAAGCTCATCCACGCGCTGGGCACGTGGACGTAGAGGATGCGGAAGCTGTCGCCCTGCTGGTAGTCGGCGGGCGCCACGAACAGGCCCTGCCAGATGCCCCAGGCCATCACCAGCAGGCCCGTGCCATAGGCCCAGGGCGCCCAGCGCGCGGCGAAGCGGTCGAAATAGGGTGGCGAACCGAGTTGGTGGAACCAGCGGACGACGGGGTTCATGGGAACGGTTCAACTCGGAAGCGGATCGCGGGCTGCCGCCGCTCCGGGTTCAGCGCGTGCCCGACTCCCGGTGGCCGCAGCGGCAACGCGCAAGGATACCAGCCCCCGGACATGGACACTCCGCCGTCCCGGGTGGGGGAGCGGCGGAGCGGGGAAGTGCAGTGGCGCAAGACGCATGCCTGCGCCATGGTTCCGGTCAGGGGACGAGGGTGACGGTGCCCTTCATCAGCGCCGAGTGGCCCGGGAAGCTGCAGAAGAACGAATAGCCGTCGCCCAGCTTGGCGACCGGCACGGTGACCGAGGTGCTCTCGCCGCCGCCGACGACCTTGCTGTGCGCAACCACGCGTGCGTCGCCGGGCTTGATGTAGTCGCTGGCCAGGCCGGCCTTCATGCCGTCGGCGTCGATCGCCTTCATGTCGGTGGTCTTGGCGATGACCACGTTGTGGCCCATGACGTTCTTCGCCATCTTGCCGGTGTGCTTGAGGTTGATGGTGAACGTCTTGCAGCTCTTGCTGATGTCGATGTTGGCCACGTTGTACTTCATCGCGTCGTTGCCCTCGATGTCGACCGAGCAGGTGGCGGCGAACGCGGAAGGAGCCAGCGCGAGCAGCGCGGCGGCGACCAGGAACTTGCGAATCATGGGGATAACCTCTCGTGGTGGAAACATTGCAAATGGAGCCACGGCTGGCGGAAAGATAATGTCAATTATCCTCTCGTGCAGGCGTGTTCGTCCAGACAGACATGGGGGCGAAAGGCGCAAAACGGGCCTGTCTCCGGCGCAATCGCGCGACGCCTGCCGGGAAACAGCGTTCCGCCGCATGGAGCGATCGCCCACGGACGTCAGGCTAGCCCGCGGCCCGCGCAGTTGCCTTGACCTGCCTCAAGCGTGGGCGATGCGCAGCGCCGCGGCCGTGGCCAGCGGCGCCAGCACCAGCGCCAGGACCAGCCCGGCGGCGAGGTAGAGCAGGCCGCCGGCGGGGTCCAGGCCCTGCGCGCTGGCGGCAACGGAGCCGGCCGAGAACACCAGCACCGGCACGTAAAGCGGCAGCGCCAGCAGCGCGACGAGGATGCCGGAGCGGCGCATGCCCACGGTCAGCGCGGCCACCACCGCGCCGATCAGGCTCAGCAGTGGCGTTCCCAGCAGCAATGACGCCAGCAGCACCGGCAGTTGCGCGTGCGGCAGGTGCAGCAGTTCGGCCAGCAGCGGGGCGAACACGATCAATGGCAGTGCGGTCGTGGCCCAGTGGGTGAGCGTGCGCACCAGCACCAGCCACGCCAGCGGTACCGGTGCGAGCATCCACTGTTCCAGCGAGCCATCTTCGGCGTCGCCGCGGAACAGGGTGTCCAGGGACAGCAGGCCGGACAGGAGCACCGCTACCCAAAGGACGCCGGGTGCGACCTTTGCCAGCGTGCGTGGTTCGCTGCCCAGTGCAAGCGCGAACAGTACGATGACCAGCAGGGCGAACAGTGCTGGTTGCAGGGCGTCGCCGCGGCGGCGCCAGAGCAGGCGGAGGTCGCGGACGATCAGCGCCTTGGCGGCTTGCCAGATCATCGTCGTGAACTCCCCGCAACGGCAACAGCTTCGTAGGGCGGGTCTTGACCCGCCTGCCGTTCCGCCGAAATCAACGTCAAGAGCTTTCGCGACGTGACGGCGCGAGCCCCCTTTCTTTGCTTGTGCAAAGAAACCTGGCGCAAAGAAAGCACACCCCGCCTGCGCGCCCGACGCTTCGCGTCGGGTTCGCGGAGCCGCCGGGAATTTTCCGAAGGGGCATCCTGCCCCTGCGGAAAACGCCGCACATCCCTGTGCGGCGCCCTGCGGGTCTTGTCCGCCGGCTCCGCCGCTTCGGAGGGGCCCCGAAGGTCAAGGGCAACATCAAGGGCAACAACGCCAATGCCGACGTCTGCTTGAACGTGGGTTTCACGGGTCGGGCTCACGACTGCTTCCCCAGCTCCAGAAGCCGCGTGCGCACCGGGGGCGCGGCGTAGGCGCCGTGGGTGGTGACGAGCGCGGCGCCGCCTTCGCGCAGGTGGGCCTGCACCATGCGGTTGACCAGTTCGATACCGGCCAGGTCGAGGTTGGCGTAGGGCTCGTCGAGCAGCCACAGCGGTGCCGGCGACAGCCACAGGCGCGCCAGCGACAGGCGCTTTTTCTGCCCGGCTGACAACTGCCGTGCCGGCGAATCCTCGAACCCCGACAGGCCGACGACCCCCATCGCGACTTCCAGTGTCTGGCTCGGGCGCCGGCCATGCAGGCCGCAGAGGAATTCGAGGTTTTCCAGCGTGCTCAGGTCGGCTTTCAGCGCGGGCAGGTGGCCGAGATAGGCGACGGTCACGGCACGCGCAAGGGGCTGGGCGCGTGTGCCGCGGATGTCGATTTCGCCGTCGTCCGCTCGCAGCAGCCCGGCCAGCACGCGCAGCAAAGTTGTCTTGCCGGCGCCGTTGTCGCCCTGCACCAGCAACGCCTCGCCGGCGTCCACCGAGAAATCCAGCGGCCCGAACACGCGCGATTCGTTGCGCGCGAATGACAGGCGGCGTGCGGCGAGCAGCGGAAGCGGGGCGGATTCGGAACTTGGCATGCAATCGCCTGGGGCGGATCGCCGATCGGCAATCGTACGGTGCACGCATGCTACCGATTCGGCCTGCGACCTCCAACCGCGCCGGCGCACGCGCCCGATGGTGTCGCTTCCACGCGAACAGCCTTCATCCGCTCTTCACGCAACCTCCACGCAGGGGTGTCCAAATCTGGGGCATCCGCAGAGAGGGGCGGCAAGCGGGGACGCGGCGCGACAGGGGACGTTCCGGCATCTGTCCAGGCCAACGATCGTTGCACCGGCATCGAGCGGTGCACGATCCGCGCGCTGCGCACGGGATATTTCCGGACGGTGGATCCGTGTCCGGGACGACAGGAATGCAGCAACGGGACGAGCAGCCCGATTGCCGCGAAGACGTTCGAACCGGCGTGCCTGGCGTGCCGCGTTGCGTTCATCCGATCAGTCCACCCGCAAGGAGCCCCACCATGATTGCGTCCCTTAAAACGCCACCTCGCCTCTTGCTGGCGTTGGCCATTCCGCTGTTGTTCCCGGCGACGTTGTTCGCGGGGGAAGTTTGTCTGGGTCCCACCGGACAGGTCGTGACCGAGACCGGGACCGAGGCATTCGGCTGCGGCACGAATTCACAGGCCACCGGGCCAGGCAGCACGGCGATCGGCTATGGCACCGTCGCGAGCCTGGACTATGCGACCGCGCTAGGGCACGGCGCGCAGGCCATCAACATCGGAACGACCGCGCTGGGCGGGCAGTCCGTCGCATCTGGCGAGGTCTCCATGGCAGTGGGCGCCTTTGCGAATGCCATTGCCGACCAGTCCATGGCCGTCGGCACGGGAGCGGTTGCCTCCGCCCTGGGCGCGCAGGCCATCGGCATCGGTGCGAATGCGACCGGCGAGTTGAGCATGGCGATCGGTGGCGGAACCCTCGCTTCGGGCGTGCGCGCCATTGCCGCGGGCAACCTCGCCCAGTCTGCAGGCAACGACGGAATCGCACTGGGCACCAGCGCGGAAGTCACGCTCGCCGGCACCAACGGGATTGCCATCGGCAACGGCAGCAACAGCCAGAATGCGGATGCGACCGCCGTTGGCACGAATGCCGTCGCGAATGGGCAGAACAGCGTCGCACTCGGTACCGGCGCGCAGGCGTTCGGCCCGAACAGCGGCGCCATCGGACAGAACAGCATCGCCCAGGGGAGCAACTCCGTTGCGTTGGGTACGTCCGCAAAAGCGCTCGGCAACGTCAGCACCGCGATCGGGCAGAACAGCAGCGCGACCGGTACCCGCAGCGTGGCGCTCGGCCAGTCCGCGGATGCCACAGCCACCGATGCGCTGGCCGTGGGCAACAACGCGCAGGCCACGGCTGCGAACACGGTGTCGCTGGGACGTGCCGCGGATGCGTCGCAGGCGGGCAGCATGGCGCTGGGCTCGGGAGCGGTGGCGTCGGCGATTTCGGGCATCGCGCTCGGTGCGGGGGCGCAGGCCATCGCCGCGAACGCGGTGGCACTGGGCGCGAACGCGATCGCCGATCGCGCCAATACCGTCTCCGTGGGGTCGCTCGGGGCGGAACGCCAGATCACCAACGTGGCCGCCGGTACCGCGGACACGGACGCGGTGAATGTCAGTCAGCTCAATGCAGTGTCGGATGGCGTAACGGCGCTCGATGCATTCGCGGTGCAGTACGACGACGACGGCACCGGCCTTCCCGATACCAGCCGCATCACCCTGCAGGGCGCGGGCGGCACCACGATCGGCAACCTCGCAGCCGGGGAAGTCAGCACCACCAGCACCGAGGCCATCAATGGTGCCCAGCTGCATGGCGCCAGTACGTCGATCGCCACGGCGTTTGGCGGCGGCGCGGTGGTCAATCCCGATGGCAGCATCAGCGCGCCGGCGTACAGCATCGATGGCGGCAGCTACGACAACGTCGGCGACGCCTTCGGCGCCGTCGACACGGCCCTGGCAAGCGTGACCGGCGATGTCGGCGAACTCGATGCCTTCGCCGTGCGCTACGACGACGACGGCACCGGCGGCCCGGATACCGGCCGCATCACGCTTGCAGGAGCCGGCGGCACTACGATCGGCAACCTCGCAGCCGGGGAAGTCAGCACCACCAGCACCGAGGCCATCAACGGTGCCCAGCTATATGGCACCAGCACGTCGATCGCCACGGCATTTGGCGGCGGCGCGGTGGTCAACCCCGACGGCAGCATCACCGCACCGGCGTACACCATCGATGGCGGCAGCTACGACAACGTCGGCGACGCCTTCGGCGCGGTCGACACAGCCTTGGCAGGCGTGACCGGCGATGTCGGCGAACTTGATGCCTTTGCCGTGCAATACGATGACGACGGCTCGGGCGTGCCGGATACCGGCCGCATCACGCTGGCAGGCGCCGGCGGCACCACCATCGGCAACCTGGCCGCGGGCGTTGCGGACGACGAGGCGGTCAATGTCGGCCAGATGTCCCCGATCGTCGGTGCACTCGGCGGCGGCGCCGCGATCGACCCGGCCACCGGCGCGGTCATCGGCCCGGTCTATTCCCTCGACGATGGCACGGGCACCGGCACGGCCATCGGCTACACCACCGTCGGCGATGCGCTCGGCAACCTGGACGGTCGCGTGGTCGGCAACACGGCGATCCTGTCGAACCTGCAGGACGGCGCCGCGCTGGCGGTCAGCTACGACGACGCCAGCCGAGACCGCATCACGCTTGCCGGCACGGACGGAACCGTGATCGACAATGTCGCGGCGGGCGAAGTCGGCGCAACCAGCATGGAAGCGGTCAACGGCGCACAACTGTTCGGGCTCGGCGGGGATGTCGCGACCGCTTTCGGCGGTGGTGCGAGCTTTGCCGGTGGCAGTTTCGTGCCGCCCACCTATGTGATCCAGGGTGCCTCGTACACCGACGTCGGGTCCGCGTTCGGGGCGGTCGACGGCCAGATCACCGACATCTACGACGCGATTGCCAATATCCAGACCACGCCCGGACCGCAAGGCCCTGAAGGACCGGCGGGTCCGGCCGGTCCGGCCGGTCCGGAAGGGCCCGCTGGTCCCGAAGGCCCGGCTGGCCCGCAAGGACCCGAGGGTCCGCAGGGACCTGCCGGCCCCGGTGGCGATTCCGATGCGGTGGCGTATGACGACGCCGAGGGCTCAACCCTTACGCTCAAGGGCGCGACCGGAACGCGCATCGGCAATGTCGCCGACGGCGTGGCGGCCACCGACGCCGCCAACAAGGGCCAGGTGGACGCAGGCGATGCGCAGACGCTGGCGTCGGCGAACGATTACACCGATACCACTGCCGTCCAGACCCTCACCTCGGCCAACAGCTACACCGACATGAAGTTCGACATGGTCAACGATCGCTTCGACGACATCGAGAACCGCTTCCACAGCCAGGACCGGCGGATCGACCGGCTCGGCGCGATGAGCGGCGCGCTGACCGGCATGGCGATGAACAGCACCCACCTGCGCGGGCAGAACCGGGTGGCGGTCGGCGTTGGCGCGCAGGGCGGCAGCCAGGCCTGGGCAGTGGGTTACCAGCGTGCGCTCGGGGACGCGGCCAGCGTTTCGATCGGCGCCGCCTTCTCGGGCAGCGAAAGCACGCTGAGCGCAGGTGCCGGCTTCAGTTGGTAACCCGGCCGCAGGCGCGGAGGGCAGGGAAGCCCGCGCGCGTCACCCGTCGGCCGGGGAAGCCCGCAGCCAGTCGACGTGCTCGTCGTTGCCGAACTCGGCGGGACGGCTGGCGTCCACGCGCAGGCGGCCGGGCTGGCCGTACGTCCACCAAACGGTGCCCAGCTGTCCGTACTTGCGCGAAAGCGCGTCGAACTTGTCCAGGGTCAATCCGATCACCATCCAGCCCGGTTCGCGCCAACTGCGATCGAACGCGGAACCGAATGCAGGCAGGAAGGGCAGGCCGGTGGCGGCCAGGTCGTCGCGCAGTGCGCGGTCGGCTTCGCGGTTGACCGATTCGGCGCATTCGACCGAACGAGGGTTCCACGCCGAAAGCATGCCGAAGGTCCCGTGGTCGGGATAAAGCAGTTCGAGCGCGGGTGCCTGCAGGCCGATCTGCAGGTCGTGCCAGTCGCCGCCGTGCTGCCAGCGGTAGTCGGCGGCCAGGTAGGCGCGAACGAGTTCGGCGATGCTTGCGTGGACGGCGTCGGAAGGCAGTGTCGTCATCGCCAGGTTTATCCAGGTTGCGCGTGTCCGTACACTTCCGGCAACGCCATTCGCGTTGTTGTCGGACAGGTCGAAAGTATGGCTCATATCGAAACCAAATTGCCGAAGGTCGGCACCACCATTTTCACCGTCATGTCGCAACTCGCGGCCGAGCACGGCGCGGTCAATCTCGGGCAGGGCTTCCCCGATTTTTCCGTACCGGGGCGTCTGGTGGATGAGCTTGACCGCGCGATGCGCGACGGCCACAACCAGTACGCGCCGATGACCGGCGTGCCTGCGCTGCGCAATGCGATCGCGGCCAAGACACAACGTGTTTACGGCCACCGACCGGACACGGACACCGAGGTCACCGTCACCAGCGGCGCGACCGAGGCGATCTTCAACGCCATCCATGCGGTCGTGCGTGCCGGCGACGAGGTGATCGTGCTCGACCCGGCCTACGACTGCTACGAGCCGGCGATCGACCTGGCCGGTGCGCGCGCGGTGCACGTGCCGCTGGACCCGGCCACCTTCGCGCCGGACTGGCAGCGGGTGAAGGATGCGATCACGCCCCGGACGCGGATGCTGATGATCAACAGCCCGCACAATCCGTCCGGCGCCATGCTGTCGGCCGCGGACATGGACATCGTCGCCGGCCTGCTGCGCGACACCGGCATCTTCCTGCTGTCGGACGAGGTGTACGAACACATCGTCTTCGACGGTGCGCGCCACGAGTCGGCGCTGCGCCACCCCGAGCTTCGCGAGCGCGCGTTCGTCATCTCCAGTTTCGGCAAGACCTACCACTGCACGGGCTGGAAGATCGGCTACTGCATCGCGCCGCCGGCCTTGTCCGCTGAGTTCCGCAAGGTCCATCAGTACAACGTGTTCTGCACCTTCGCGCCGGCGCAGCACGCGTTTGCCGCGATGCTCGACGCCGAGCCTGGGCACTACGAGCAGCTCGGTGCGTTCTACGAGGCCAAGCGCGACCGCTTCCGCGAACAGCTGCTGGGCACGAAGTTCAGGCCGCTGCCGGTGCCGGGCGGCTACTTCCAGCTGGCCGACTATTCGGCGGTCAGCGACCTGGACGACTTCGAGTTCTGCCGCTGGCTGACGATCGAGAAGGGCGTCACCGCGATCCCGCTGTCGCCGTTCTACGAAAGCCCGCCGCCGGGCCAGCGCCTGGTGCGGCTGTGCTTCGCCAAGAACGAAGCGACGCTGGACGCCGCGATCGAACGTCTGCAGAAGCTGTGACCAGGTCGTAGGTCGGGGCTACGTCCCCGACGCGCGTGGTCTCCGGATGCCGCGCGTCGGGGGCGTAGCCCCGACCTACCACAGGATTCGGGCATCGCCCTTTTGACCGGAGGGTCGCGGATAATCGGGCGAAGACCTCGCGGCTGAAGCCGCTCCCACGGGAATTTCTGGATATTCGACCATGCAGGACCTCCGAATCTCGCTCGTGCAGGGCGCCACCCGCTGGCACGATCCCGCCGGCAACCGCGACTACTACGGCGACCTGATCGCGCCGCTGCACGGCATCACCGACCTAGTGCTGCTGCCGGAAACCTTCACCAGCGGCTTCAGCAACGACGCCATCGACCAGGCCGAAACCATGGACGGCCCGACGCTCGCGTGGATGCGGGAACAGGCGGCCGCGCTCGACGCCGCGGTCACAGGCAGCGTGCAGCTGCGCGTCGAGACGGCAGGCGGGCCGGGCGTTTTCAATCGCATGCTCTGGGTCACGCCCGATGGTGAGGTGCGCCACTACGACAAACGCCACCTGTTCCGCTACGCGCGCGAGCACGAGCGCTATTCCGCCGGCCGTGAACGCCTGGTAGTGGAGTGGAAGGGTTGGCGCATCAATCCACTGGTCTGCTACGACCTGCGTTTCCCGGTGTTCGCGCGCAACCGCTACGACGTCGAACGCACGGGCGCGCTCGACTTCGACCTGCAGCTGTACGTGGCCAACTGGCCCGCTGCCCGCGCATACGCTTGGAAGACCCTGCTGCGCGCACGCGCGATCGAGAACCTGTGCTTCGTCGCCGGCCTCAACCGCGTCGGCACCGACGGCAACGGCCTGCACTACTCGGGCGACAGCGCGGTACTCGATTTCCTCGGCCACCCGCTGAGCGAATGCAGTGACGAGGAAGTGGTGGTGACCACGACGTTGCAGGCAGCGCAGCTGCAGGCGCATCGCGAACGCTTCCCGGCGATGCTGGACGGGGACCGGTTCACGCTGGAGTAGCAGCGATCTTGTGGGAGCGGCTTCCGCCGCTCCTACAGGTTGGCCGGTTGGCTTCGGCGGCGGAAATACACCTGCCGCGCCGCCCACCGCAGCGGCGGCGTGTCGAGCAGCAAGTCGAATGGCCAGTCCATCTGCGCGTGGTCGAACAGCCAGCGCAGTGCGCGCTTGGTGCGGAAACGCGGCGCGGCTGACGCGGCCACCTGCATCGGGCAGGGTCCTGCGTCCAGGAGGTGCGCCGCGATCGCGTCGCCGACGGCTTCGCCGTGGCGCCAGGCCGAATGGATCCCGCCGGCGGTGACCGGCGACACGATCCCCGCCGCGTCGCCGGTCAGGATCACGCCGTTCGTCGCGATCGGCGCCACCGGGCCGCCGCAGGGAATCAGCCCCGCGCGCACCGATGTCGGTCGCAGGTCCGCGGGCAGCCCGAGCCGCGCGCCGACCCTGCGCAGCAGGCCGTCGATGTCCGGCGTGCCGGTGCGCGACGCGCGGTGCCGGAACGCCAGCCCGGCCTGCACGCCGGTCGGGCCCTGCGCGGCCCAGCCGATGTAGCCCGGTGCGAGTTGCCGGCTCAGGAAGCAGTGCAGGGCGTCGGGCTCATCCAGTCGTGCGCCGGCGTACTCGTGCTCGATGCCGTAGAGGAATTCCCGTACGCGCCCGAGCCCGGTACGCGCGGCCACGCGCGACTTGGCGCCGTCCGCACCGACCAGCCAGCGGGTCCGGCCCAGGCCTTCGACCTGCCAGACGTCGCCCACGCGCTGCGCGTCGGTGAACGACTGCATCAGCCGCAGCTCGACGCCGGCCGCGCGCATCCGGTCGGCCAGCCAGCGCATCACGTTCGGCGTGTCGGTGGTGAGGAAATAGTCGCCCGGAGACCGCAATGACAGGCTGCGCAGGCCGGGCGCGTACAGGCGCACGCCTTCGACGCGGCGCGACAGCGCGGCCGGCATTGTGCCCAGCGGTGTGTTTTCGGCGGCTTCGCTGACGATGATGCCGGTGGTGTGCAGGCGGATGCCCGGGTCGCGCTTGCGCTCCAGCACGCACACGCGCAGGCCCGCGCGCCGTGCGGCAAGCGCGCATGCCGCGCCGGCGAAGCTGGCGCCCGCCACCACCACGTCCCATTGGCCCTGGCCGCTTGATCGATCATCCATGTCGCCACGTTGCCGGTGCGCTGCGTGGGCGGCATGGCGCGGGCGTGAAGTCCGTGCGAAGTGCGGCGAGCGTTCAGCCGTGTCTGCCCGCGATTAACATCGCACTCACTGCCGGTTACGCCGCAGGCAGCACGATGGCTGGCAACCCTGCCGGAGGGCTCCGCCGCCATGACCCAGTTCGCCGAACATGTCTACACCGCACAGCGCGACATCGAGCGCATCGAGTCGTGGGCCGAGCAGCTCGAGGACGAGGCCAGGGTCGAGATCCGGCTGGCCGATGGCGCACGCGTGGAAGGCTTCGTCACCGCGCGGCCGACGATCCAGGTGTTCCGCGACGGGGAAGGCCGCGAGGGCATGAACGCGATGGTCCGGATCGACGACCAGGCCGATCCGGAGCAGGCGCACTACCTGTGGCTGGACCGGATCGTCGACATCCGGCGCACCGGAACGGCCTGAGCACGCTGCCCCGGCAGCCGCAAGCACGACGCGGCGGCCGGGCGAAGCAGGTCAGGGCGTGAAGCCCACTTCCAGCGATGCGTGGAACGGCGCGTGCGGCGGCGCGAACATGACCTTGCCTCGCGCGTCGCGTTCGATGCACAGCGCCAGCGGTGAATCGCCGCGACGCCAGGTCTTCGTCACGCGGCCGCTTGCGTCCAGCTCCGCCACGACCACGAAATCCTCCAGCTGGGCCGTGGTGCGGATATTGGCGCAGGCAGCGACGCGCGCATCGAGGAACGCGCGCTGCTGCTCGAGCGCGGAGGCACGCGTTGCGGCATCCAGCGATGCCTCATCGGCATCGGCGGCAACCTTGGCCGCCGTGAAATCCATCTCAGCCTGGGCCAGTGCCAGTGACAGTGGCAGCGTGGCCAGGCAGCCGCCGAGGAACAGCGCGCGGAGGGCGGTCTTCATCTGCATGGCATCGCTCAGCGATTGCCGCCGCGGTTGCCGCCACGATGGCCACCCGGGCCGCGGCTGCCGCCGGGGCGGGGACCGTTGGGACGCGGCCCATTCGGGCGATTGCCGCCCGGGCGCGGGCCGCGTGGGCGCGTCGGGGGGCTGGCGCCCGGATTGGCGTGGTCGGACGGGAACACCGGCGCGTTGCCCGGATGGCCGTACGGGCGGGCGGGGCGGTTCTGATTCCGGCCGCCGCCGGGCTTCTTGCCGTAGGGCTTCTTCGGGCCGCGACCGTCGGCGTTGCGGTGGCCGCTGGGGCCGGTGTCGACGCCGTCGGGCACGTACCAGGTGCGGAACGCCGCCGGGTTGCCTTCCGGCAGCGGGTTGCCCTTCTGCTTGCGCTGCTTGAACGGCTTCTGCGACTGCTTGGCCGCGGCCTCGCCGCTGACGGTGAGGCCACCGTGCGGCTTGCGCCCCCGGCCCCGGCCCCGGCCGCGGTCTTCGCGCACGTGGTCGAAGCGGCGCAGTTCGCGGCCTTCGTCGGCCGTGCTGTGGCCACCGACGTAGCCGTTCGAACGGTGCTGGCCGCCGACCTGCACGGTCGACTTGCTGGCCTTGCGCTGGCCGATCACCGGCTGCAGGGTCAGCGCCGGCGGCGGGCCTTCCTCGAGCTTCAGTTCGCGGCGCAGGGCTTCGACCTTGTCGTCCGCCAGTTCCATCGACTGCCCGCGCAGCAGCGGCTGCGGCAGTTCGACCGAGCCGTACCGGATCCGCTTGAGGCGCGACACCTGGCAGCCCTGCGACTCCCACAGCCGGCGCACCTCGCGGTTGCGGCCTTCCTTGACCGTCACCTGGAACCATTCGTTGGAATCGGTGCCGCCGATGCGCTTGATCTCGTCGAACTTCGCCGGGCCGTCTTCCAGCGCGACGCCGCGGCGCAGGCGGTCGACGATTTTCTCGGACACGGTTTCCTCGCCCTCGGGCGCGCGCACGCGGCAGACGTACTCGCGTTCGACCTCGAACGAGGGATGCATCATCGCGTTGGCCAGCTCGCCGTCGGTGGTGAGCAGCAGCAGGCCGGTGGTGTTGATGTCCAGGCGGCCGATCGCGATCCAGCGCGCGCCCTTGAGCGCGGGCAGGGATTCGAAGATGGTCGGGCGGCCTTCGGGGTCTTCGCGGGTGGTGACTTCGCCTTCGGGCTTGTTGTAGACCAGCACGCGGGAAGGATCGGTCAGGGCGCTGGCGACGAAGACCTTGCCGTCGATCTCGACGCGGTCGCCGCCGCCGATGCTCATGCCGGTCTGTGCGACCTCGCCGTTGACCTTGACCAGGCCGTCGGCGATGCGCTGTTCAAGCGCGCGGCGCGAGCCGAGGCCCGCCTGCGCCAGCACCTTGTGCAGGCGCTCTTCCAGGCGCGGGGCGTCGGCGGTGTTGTCGGTGCCGCGCTTCAGTGAAAGCTTGCGGCCGTTGTTCGGTGTATCGCTCATTGCATGCTCCGGGTGCTGTCGCCTTCCGCGGCGAGGGCATCTGTATTCGTGTCGTCTTGCGACGGGTCGGTTGGGGATTGGTCGGCGTCGTCGTCGGCGGCGGTCGTTTCGGGGTTGGCGGTGCCCAGGCCGGCGTCGTCGGCCGGGTCGGGGATATCACGGGTGTCAGTGTCGTCGTCGGCCGCGACGGGACTTGCGTCCTCGCCGTCGTCCTGCGCGATGCCTGCGCCTTCTGCGCTGATGTCGCCGACCGGCATCGTCTCGCCGTCGGCCTTGCCATCGAACTGCAGCTGCGGGTCGAGTTCGCCGAAGTCCTTCAGCTCCGACAGCGGTGGCAGTTCGTCCAGGCGCTTGAGGCCGAAGTAGTCGAGGAAGCCCTTGGTGGTACCGAGCAGTTCCGGGCGGCCGGGAACGTCGCGGTGGCCGACGACGCGGATCCACTCGCGCTCTTCCAGCGCCTTGATGATGTTGCTGTTCACCGCGACGCCGCGGACCTGTTCGATCTCGCCGCGGGTGATTGGCTGGCGATAGGCGACCAGGGCCAGGGTTTCGAGCGTGGCACGGGTGTATTTGGTCTGGCGTTCGGTCCACAGCCGAGCCACCCAGGCGTGCACGTCGGCCTTGACCTGGTAGCGCCAGCCCGAGGCCAGTTCGACCAGTTCCACGCCGCGTTCGGCGCAGTCGGCCTGCAGCGATTCCAGCGCCTGCGCGATGCTGCCCTCGGGCGCCGGCTCGTCGAGCGGGAACAGGGCATGCAGCTGCACCGCGGTCAGCGGCTGGTTGGCGGCGAGCAGGGCCGCCTCGACGATGCGTTTGATCAGGATTGGATCCATCGGGACTCGGTCATGGGTGGGTGGTAACAGCCCCCCTTCAAGGGGAGGCGGTACAAAGCCCTCCCCTTCAAGGGGAGGGTTGGGTGGGGATGGGTTTCCCCTCAGCCCAGGCAATTGCCTGAGGGAACTGCGGCGTCACGAAACCCCATCCCCATCCCGGCCTTCCCCTTGAAGGGGAAGGGGAAGAACAGTCACGCGTCGTCATTGGCCGCGGCCGTGCCATCGTCGTCGTCGAACTCGCTCGTCAGCTCCAGCGCGGCGGTGTCGCCGTCGCGGGTGGCCAGCGACTTGAGGTAGATCGGCCCCAACGCGGCTTCCTGCACGATCTCCAGCAGGCGTTCCTTGGCCAGCTCGAGGATCGACAGGAACGTGACCACCACGCCGAGCCGGCCCTCGCGCGCCTCGAACAGTGTCTCGAAGCGGTGGAAGCTGCCGTCCTCCAGCCGCGTGAGCAGCTCGCCCATGCGCTGGCGCACACTCAGGGCGTCGCGCTTGATCGCGTGGCCGGTGAACAGCTCGGCGCGCTTGAGCACGTCGTGCAGGGCCAGCAGCATCTCGCGCAGGTCCACCGGCGGCGGCAGCCTGACGCTGGCCCGGTCGGGCACGAACGCCGCGGCCGGCGAGGTGTCGCGATCCTGGCGGGGCAGGGCGTCGAGGTCTTCGGCGGCCTGCTTGAAGCGTTCGTATTCCTGCAGCCGGCGGACGAGGTCCGCGCGCGGGTCGTCTTCCAGCGCCTCGTCCTCGGTCGAGCGCGGCAGCAGCATCCGCGACTTGATCTCGGCCAGGATCGCGGCCATCACCAGGTACTCGGCGGCCAGTTCGAAGCGCAACTCCTGCATCACGCTGATGTAGTCGACGTACTGGCGGGTGATCTCGGCGACCGGGATGTCGAGGATCTCCAGGTTCTGGCGCCGGATCAGGTACAGCAGCAGGTCCAGCGGCCCCTCGAACGCGTCGAGGATGACTTCAAGCGCATCGGGCGGGATGTACAGGTCCTGCGGGATCTGCAGCACGGCCTGGCCATGCACCACCGCCAGCGGCATTTCCTGCTGCTGCGGATGCAAGATCGCCGAACTTTGCGGAGACGCGGCGGACGCGGTGTCTTCGGTCATGCGGTTCGCAGCCCCCTTGGGCCACAGGATGGACTTTGGCGCGCGGCGGGACCGCGGCCGGTTTGCAGCATTGCGGCGATGGGAGTCGCCATTCGAAGCGGACGGCAGCCGGGCGCCACGTGCGGCTCGCGCCGCTGTGTCGCGGCGAGGGACGGTGGAAGGTCGTCGGGCTGGACCGGGTGGGGACAGCTGATTGCGCGTCCGGGGACGGGCTGCTGCGGGGACCGGTCATGCAACTTGGCTTCAGGGTACGGACTGGAACAGACCGTGTCCAGCGCCTGGCTGAACGCAGGCGGCTACAATTCCGGCCCCTCCATTCCTCGCAAGGTCCAGGTCAACGCATGTGGTACGCGATCGAAGGCCACGACGGCGACGACGTGCTGGCGCAGCGCCGGCAGGCCCGCCCGGAACACCTGGCGCGGCTGGCCGCCCTGCGCGACGCCGGCCGCCTGCTGCTGGCCGGCCCATGCCCGGCGATCGACGCGGTCGATCCCGGCCCGGCCGGCTTCAGCGGCAGCATCGTGATCGCACGGTTCGAGTCGCTGGAAGAGGCGCGGGCCTGGGCCGACGCCGATCCCTACGTCGCCGCCGGCGTCTACGTGCGGACGGACGTGCGCCCGTTCAATCCGGTCCTGCCGTGACTGGCGGACCGCTCCCGCGCGAGCAGCGCGCCGCCGCGATCCGCGACGCCCTGCAGGCGGCGTTCGCGCCGACCGTGCTCGAGGTGCGCGACGACAGCCATCGCCACGCAGGCCATGCGGGCGCGCGCGACGGGCGCGGACATTTCGATGTCCGCATCGTCAGCGAGGCCTTTGCGGGCATGGCGCCGCTGGCCCGCCATCGCGCCGTCTACGCCGCGATGGGCGAGCTGATGACGACCGACATCCACGCCCTGTCGATCCACGCCGCGACGCCCACCGAATCCTGATCAGCCGCGCCCTGATCGACCGCGCCGGCGGTGTTGCGTTGCAGCATCCGCGAGGCCTGTTTTCAAGGGGTTTCGCGGGGTCCGACGCGTTGGGGTGCATGGTTTTCCATCTGCTTTACATTAATCTCTGGAAACGTTTACAGTCCGCCGCAATCCACCGGTCACGGGAGCGCGGGTGAGCGTCACGATCAAAGACGTCGCAAGGCAGGCGAACGTATCGGTGGCGACCGTGTCGCGGGCCCTCAATGGCCACGAGAACGTGGCCGAGGCCGTACGCAAGCGCGTGCTCAGCGTGGCCAACGAGCTGCGCTACAGCCCGCACCACGCCGCGCGCAGCCTCAGCAGCCGCCGCACCCACACCATCGGCGTGGTCCTGCCCGACCTGTACGGCGAGTTCTTCTCCGAACTGATGCGCGGCATCGACCAGGTCGCCCGCGAGCGCGGCCTGCACCTGCTGGTGTCCAGCTACCACGGCAACCAGGCCGAGCAGGGCGCCGCGCTGCGCGCCATGCGCGGGCGCGTCGACGGGCTGCTGGTGATGTCGCCGTTCGTCGGCGAGGCCGGCATCGTGCACGACAACCTCAGCCCCGGCATGCCGGCCGTGCTGATGAACAGCAGCGTCGACGCCGGCCCCGGCGAGCCCGGCCTGCGCGCGGTGAGCGTCGACAACTACGGCGGCGCGCGCGAAATGGTGCGGCACCTGGTCGATGCCGGGCATCGCACGATCGCCTTCATCGCCGGCCCCGACGACAACTTCGACGCCGCCGAGCGCCTGCGCGGCTACCGCGACGAACTGGCCGCAAGCCTGCCCGATGCGCAACCGTGGATCCTGCAGGGCGACTTCGACGAGGCCTCCGGCCACCGCGCGGGCGGCGAGCTGCAGGTCGCCGCATCGCGGCCGGACGCGGTGTTCGCCGCCAACGACATGATGGCGCTGGGATGCCTGTTCGCGCTCAACCACGCCGGTATCCAGGCGCCGCGCGACATCGCCATCGCCGGCTTCGACGACATCCCGCTGGCGCGCTACGTGCATCCGTCGCTGACCACGATGCGCGTGGACATCGCCGAGCTCGGCGGCCGCGCCCTGCGCGCGCTGCTTGAAGGCGCTGCGCAGCCGCCGGACGACGGCGGCGGCATGGCGCTGGCGGAACCGCTGGTCCCGCAGCTGATGGTGCGCGATTCCAGCGTGAACAAGTCAGGGGGAAAGGCACGCGTGTCCGCGGTCAGCTGAACGGCCAGGGCACGTGGACACGACGATCACGGCAACTACAAAAAGATCACGATGGCAGATGTCCCACATTGACCGCCCCTGGGAGGGAGACGTCATGAAGTCCACGCATCGTTCCAAGAGACACAACCGCACGCTGCTCGCCTGTGCACTGGCCAGCTGCATGCTGCTGGCAGCCCCGCAAGTCCTCGCGCAGTCCACCGCTGCCACCATCCGCGGCCAGGTCTCCGCTGATTCGGCCCCTGCCGGCGGCGCGACCGTCACCGCCACCAACCTGGCAACCGGGCTGACCCGCAGCGGCACCAGTTCGGCGAGCGGCAACTACAACCTCGCGGGCCTGCCGCCGGGGACATACCGGGTCGACGTCACCGCGGACGGGCAGACCAGTTCGCAGACCCTGACAGTGGCCGTCGGCCAGACCGTGACACTCAACCTGGGCGTTGGCGGGGTGGCGGAAACCGGACCCGCGGGCGAAGCGACGGACCTGGATGCCGTGGTGGTGACCGCACCGGCGATGGTCGAGACCAGGACATCGGAAGTCGCGACCTACGTGTCGAACAAGCAGATCGACAGCCTGCCGCAGAATTCCCGCAACTTCCTGGCGTTCGCCGACACGGTGCCCGGGATGCAGTTCATCTCCTCGCCGAACGGCTCGGAATCGCAGCTGCGCAGCGGCGCCCTGGGTTCGACGAACATCAACGTGTTCATCGACGGCGTCGGCCAGAAGAACTACGTCACCCCGGGCGGCATTACCGGACAGGACGACAGCCGCGGCAACCCGTTCCCGCAGGCGGCGATCGGCGAATACAAGGTCATCACCTCCAACTACAAGGCCGAGTACGACCAGATCAGCAGCGCCGCCGTGGTCGCGGTGACCAAGTCGGGCACCAATGAATTCCAGGGCAGCTTCTTCTGGGACCGCACGTCCGAAGCCTGGCGCGAACCGTCGCCGATCGAAGAGGATCGCGGCTTCAAGACCGAAGAAGTCACCGAGCAGTACGGCGCGACGTTCAGCGGCCCGATCATCCGCGACAAACTGCACTTCTTCATGCTGTACGAGGCCAAGGACTACATCGTCCCGCGCGACGTGGCGTGGCCCGACGTGTTCGACCCCACCACGCTGCCGCCGGAACTCAGTGCTTACTACGGACCGCACAACGTGCCGTTCAACGAGAAGCTCTATTTCGGCAAGCTGAGCTTCCAGGCCGGTGATGCCCACCTGTTCGAGCTGAGCCTGCGTTACCGCGATGAGGATTCGATCTCGCCCGGCAGCAGCATCAGTGCACCGAACTTCTCGACCAACTTCACCAACGACGAGACCCGGGTCGACCTGCGTTACCAGTTCAATTCGATGAACTGGCTCAACGACGCGCACATCACGTTCGAGGACGCGGCCTACAAGCCCGAGCCAGTGACTGCCGCGCCCGGTTACCGCTACACGATCGTCGACCCGAACAATCCGGCCAACCTGGCACTGGGCGTGCTCAACGTTGGCGGCGGCCCGACATTCCAGGACAAAGGGCAGAAGGGCTGGGCGTTCCAGGACGACCTGACCTTCTTCGGCTGGGAAGGACACACGCTGAAGATGGGCTTGAAGTACAAGAGCGTCACGCTCAACGCCTTCCAGCAGAATCCGCCGTATCCGCAGTACTACTTCGACGTCAACGAAAACCTTGAACAGCCGTACCGGATCGAGTTCACGGCCCCGCTGGCCGACCGCGCGCCGTTCGTGGAGTCGGACAACAAGCAGTTCGGCATCTACATCCAGGACGACTGGGAGGTCACCGACAAGCTGACCCTGAACCTCGGCCTGCGCTGGGATTACGAAGAGAACCCGAGCTACGTCGACTACCGGGTGTCAGACGAACTCGCAGCCGCGCTGCGCGGCTGGACCAACATCCAGAACGCCGATTACGACATCGAGAAATACATCAGCACCGGAGGCAACCGCGACAATTTCAAGGATGCGTGGCAGCCCAGGTTCGGCTTTTCCTACGACCTGTTCGGTGACCAGGAGCACGTGATCTTCGGCGGCGCTGGACGCGCCTACGACCGCAATATCTTCGATCTCATGGCGCGCGAGTACTACGGTGGTGCGTTCACCACCTACAACCTGCTGTTCGACACGCCGTTGCACGAATGCGATCCGGCGGGGAACACGAGCTGCATCCCGTTCGACCCGTCGCTGATGACGCCCGATGGCATCGCGGCCTACGTGACGGCCAATCCGCGCAGTGGCGGTGAAGTCAACCTGCTGAGCAACGATCTCAAGACGCCGTACTCCGACCAGTTCAGCCTTGGCATGCGCAATCTCGTGGCGTTGTGGGGGCAGGAGTGGAACACGTCGGTCACGCTGTCCCACATCCGCAGCCGCGACGGCATCTATTTCCGCCTCGGTAACCGCTGGCCGGATGGCAATTTCCACGAGAACCCGGACGCGACGTGGGGCGGCCAGCCCTGGGGCCAGGCGATTCCCGGCTACGGCTCGCTGATCCTTGGCGACAACGGCGTCGAATACAACCTCAATTCGTTGCTGGTGTCGATCGCAAAGCCATACACGGAGGAATCGGGCTGGGGAGTCAATCTCGCCTATACCTACAGCGATGCCGAGGAGAACCGGACCGAAGCGTCCAACGGCGAGACCTATTACTTCGATGGCCCGCGCCTGACCGACCGGTTCTACATGTCCACCGGCGTGCCCAAGCACCGGCTGGTGCTGTCGGGCATCTACGACCTGGGCTGGGACACGACGTTCAGCGGCAAGCTGACGGTGGCCAGCCCCAGGCCGCGCAATGCGACCAACTGCAATGACGTGGCATCGAATGACTTCTGCTTCTACGATCCGTTCGAGCAGGAGGGAGGCATCGGCTACAAGCAGTTCGACGTCGCGCTTGAAAAGCGCTGGAACACGGGAAGCGATCTCAGCCTCAGGGTACGTGCCGACGTGCTGAACGTGTTCAACTGGCGCAACTGGAATCAGTTCGACGGGTGGCGCGGCGGTCCGGGCGAACCACGCAATCCGAACTTCGCCAAGCGCAGCGGTGACGAGATACTACTTCCGACCCGCACCTTCAAGCTGTCGTTCGGTTTGGACTGGTAATCGGCGCCGGGCCGTCGCGAGGCGGCCCGGTTTTCCCATGCATTGAATGAGAGAGGTGCCCCGGCGCAATGCGACACAGCAGTTTTTCCCTCGTCGTCCTGGTGTCTTGCCTGGTGCTTGCGGTCGGAGCGTGCAAGAAAATCGAGGAGCCGGAGAAGGCGGCGGTGCCGCAGCAGCAACAGCAGCCGGTCGAGCCCGCGGCCACGCAGCCGGCCGAGCCGCTGCCGGAGCCCGTGCAGCAGGAGGTTGCCGGGCAGCGGCCGGTGCTGCCGCCGCTGTTCAAGGACATCGAGAAGCGCACGTTCCAGTTCTTCTGGGACACCACCAACGAAGTCAACGGGATGACGCCCGACCGCTTCCCGTCGCGGCCGTTCGCGTCGATCGCCTCGATCGGCTTCGCGCTGACCGCGTATCCGATCGGCGTGGAGAACGGCTGGGTCAGCCGGCGCCAGGCGGTGGACCGCACGCTCACGACGCTGGAGTTCCTGCGCGACGCGAAGATGGGCCCGGCGGAAACGGGCACGTCCGGGCACCACGGTTTCTACTACCACTTCCTCGACATGCAGGAAGGCCAGCGCTACAACTCGTGGGTGGAGCTGTCGAGCGTGGACACCGCGCTGATGATGATGGGCGTGCTGTTCACGCGCGGCTACTACGACGGCGATGACGCGCGCGAACAGGAGATTCGCGAGATCGCCGATGAACTGTACCGGCGCGTCGAGTGGCCGTGGCTGCAGGTGCGCTCGCCGCTGATCTCGATGGGCTGGTACCCGGAAACCGGCTTCATCGAGCACGACTGGGAGGGCTACAACGAGGCGATGCTGGTCTACATCCTCGCCCTGGGCTCGCCGACGCACCCGATCGAGCCCGACGCGTGGGCTGCGTGGACCAGTACCTACGACCGCGGCTGGGGCCATTTCGAAGGCCAGGAATACCTGAGCTTCGCGCCGCAGTTCGGCCACCAGTACAGCGAGGTCTGGATCGATTTCCGCGGCATCCAGGACGAGTACATGCGCGCGCGCGGCATCGACTACTTCGAGAACAGCCGCCGCGCGACGCTAGCCCAGCGCACCTACGCGATCGAAAACCCGATGAACTGGGAGGGCTACGGCAAGAACGTCTGGGGCCTGACCGCCAGCGACGGCCCGCAGCGCACGATGCAGGTCTACAAGGGCGAGGAGCGCGAGTTCCGCCACTACAGCGCCCGCGGCGCCGGCCTGCGCGATGCCTACGACGACGGCACGATCGCACCGACGGCGGCGCTGGGGTCGCTGGTGTTCGCACCGGAAGTGGTGATCCCGGCGGCGCTGGAGATGCACGAGCGCTACGGCGACTTCCTGTATTCGAGCTACGGCTTCCTCGACGCCTTCAACCCCAGCTTCAACTACGACATCCCGCTCAAGACCGGCCGCCTGGTGCCCGACAAGGGCTGGGTGGCGAGCGACTACATCGGCATCGACCAGGGGCCGATCCTGGCGATGATCGCCAACTACCGCAACGAGTTCGTGTGGGACATCATGAAGCGCGACCCGTACATCCGCGCCGGACTCGAGCGCGCCGGCTTTACCGGCGGCTGGCTGGACGCGGGCAAGGACAAGCCTGCCGAAGAGGCCGGGGAGGATGCCGGCGACGGCACGGATGAAACACCCGCGCCCGTGCGCCCGCCGCTCAAGCCGCCGGAACGGCCGAACCTGCAATCCCTGCGGATGGACTGCCCACATGCACCGAGCCAAGCCAATGCCACCACGCCGCTTCGCCCCTGCAACGGGCGCGTGGATGCGCTGGTGCGCATCGGCGTGCCTGCTCGCCACGCTGCTGACGGGCTGCGCGGAGAAGCGCGATTCGCGCGAGACCGTCACGTTCTGGGTCATGGGATTCGAGGGAGAGCAGGTCGCGCGGCTGCTGCCTGAGTTCGAGCGGCTCAACCCCGGCATCCACGTCGACCTGCAGCAGATGCCGGTGCTGTCGGCGCACGAGAAGCTGCTGACCGCGTTCGCCGGGGATTCGCTGCCCGACGTTACCCCGCTGGGCAACACCTGGATCCCGGAGTTCGCATTGCTGGGAGCGCTGGCGCCGCTCGACGATCGCATCGCGGCCACCCCCGGGATCGATGTCGCCGACTACTACCCGGGCGCCTGGGACAGCGGTGTCATCGATGGCGTCACCTATGCCGTGCCGTGGTACGTGGAGACGCGGCTGCCGTTCTACCGCGTCGACATCCTGCGCGAAGCGGGCATCGATTCGCCGCCCGTCGACTGGGACCAGTGGCGTACGGCGATGGCCGCGGTCAAGCGCGAGGTTGGCCCGGAGCGCTACGCGATCCTGCTGCCGCTCAACGAGTTCGAGCCGCTGCTCAACCTCGCCATCCACGACCCGCTGTTGCGTGACGGCGGCCGCTACGGCAACTTCCGCAGCGAGGGCTTCCGGCGCACGCTGGCGTTCTACAAGGAGATCTTCGACGAGGGCTGGGCGCCGCGGGTGGGCAACACCGCGATCTCCAACGTCTGGGACGAGTTCGGCAAGGGCTACTTCAGCTTCTACATCAACGGCCCCTGGAACATCGCCGAGTTCCGCAAGCGCCTGCCGCCGTCCCTGTCCGACGCGTGGATGACGATGCCGCTGCCAGGCCCGGATGGCCCCGGCGCTTCCGTTGCCGGCGGCACCAGCTTCGTCGTGTTCCGCGATTCCGAGCACAAGGACGCCGCGTGGAAGCTGGTCGCGTATCTGTCCGATCCGGCGGTGCAGGCACGGTTCCACGGCATGACCGGCAACCTCCCGCCGCGCCGCTCGCCCTGGAAGGATCCGTCGCTTGCGAACGATCCCTACGCGCGCGCATTCCGAGACCAGCTCGAGCGCGCGGTGTCGACGCCGAAGGTGCCCGAGTGGGAGCGTATTGCCACCGAACTCAAGCTGGTGGGCGAACTGGTCGCCAACGACCGCATGACGGTGGACGAGGCGGTGGTCGAACTCGACCGTCGGACCGATGCGATCCTGGAGAAGCGGCGGTGGATGCTGGACCAGGCAGATGATCGCGCCGTCGCCGAGTCCCGCGCACCTGTGCCGCCGTCCGTGTCCGATACGCGCCTTCCGTCTTCCGCATCCCGGGCCTATCCTCCGTCGTCATTCCCGCGAAGGCGGGAGCCCAGTAGTTCAGGATCGTTCGCTGCTTCAGGGGCGCCCGTAGTCAAGTCACTGGATTCCCGCCTTCGCGGGAATGACGATCAAAAGCCGAAGCATCCGGAGTACGGCGCGCCTGCAGGAGCCGCTCCGTGACCCGCTCGCTCGCCGGCTGGACCTTCGCTGCGCCGGCATTGCTGGTGATCGTGTTGTTCTTCTTCCTGCCCGTGGTCGCCGCACTGGGGTTGAGCGTCACCGACTTCGACATCTACGCACTGGCCGACATCGACAACCTGCGCTTTATCGCCTTCGACAATTACATTGGCCTGCTTCACAACCCGCTGTTCTGGAAGACGCTGGGCAACACCTTGTACTTCGTGATCGTCGGCGTGCCGCTGTCGATCGCGGTGTCGCTTGGCGCCGCGGTGCTGCTGCATTCGAAATTGGGGCGCTTCAAGGGTTTCTTCCGTACCGCGTTCTTCGCGCCGGTGGTGACCACGGTGGTGGCGGTGGCGGTGATCTGGCGCTACCTGTTCCACACCCGCTATGGCCTGGTGAACTGGGGGTTGTCGTCGATCGGCATCGAACCGGTCGACTGGCTCGGCGATCCACACTGGGCAATGCCGACGATCATCCTGTTCGCGGTGTGGAAGAACTTCGGCTACAACATGATCATCTTCCTCGCCGGCCTGCAGTCGATCCCGGAAGACCTGTACGAAGCCGCGCGCATCGATGGCGCCGGCGCCTGGCGCCAGTTCCGCCACGTGACCCTGCCGATGCTCGGGCCGGTGCTGCTGCTGGTCGGCATCCTGACCATGTCCGGCTACTTCCAGCTGTTCGCCGAGCCCTACGTGATGACCCAGGGCGGGCCGCTGGAGAGCACCAAGAGCGTGCTGTACCTGATGTACGACGAGGGCTTCAAGTGGTGGAACCTGGGCAACGCGTCGGCGGTGGCGTTCCTGCTGTTCGTGCTGATGGTCGCGGTGACCAGCGGGCTGCTGTGGTTCGCGCGCAGGAAGGGCGTGGAATGAATCGTCCCCTTGCGACCGCCGTGGTCAACGGGCTGCTGCTCGCGCTGGCCGTGATCAGCCTGGCGCCGCTGCTGTGGATGCTGTCGGTCTCGTTCATGCAGACCGGCGAGGCGGCGCATTTCCCGCCGCCGCTGCTGCCCGCCGCGCCCACGCTGGGCAACTACCACGAGCTGTTCGCCAAGGCGGGCATGGGCCGTTACCTGTTCAACAGCTTCCTGGTCTCGGCCTGCGTGACGCTGCTGGCGCTGCTGTTCAACACCATGGCCGGCTACGCGTTCGCGAAGCTGAAGTTCCGCGGACGCGAGCGCGTGTTCCAGCTGCTGCTGGCGGCGCTGGTGATCCCGGCGCAGGTGGCGATGATGCCGCTGTTCCTGCTGCTCAAGCAGATGGGGCTGGTGAACACCTACATGGGCGCGATCGTGCCGGGCATGGCGACGATCTTCGGCATCTTCCTGGTGCGGCAGTACGCACGGTCGATCCCCGACGAGCTGCTCGAAGCCGCGCGCATCGACGGCGCCGGCGAGATGCGGATCTTCTTCCAGATCGTGATGCCGGCGCTGAAGCCGATCATCGTCACGCTCGCGATCTTCAGCTTCATGGCCGCGTGGAACGACTTCATGTGGCCGCTGATCGTGCTCAGCGACCAGAACTTGCAAACGCTGCCGGTCGCGCTGGCGTCGCTGTCGCGCGAACACGTGCAGGACAATGAACTGATGATGGCCGGCTCGGTGGTGACCATCGTGCCGGTGCTGGTGCTGTTCCTGGTGCTGCAGAGGCATTACATCCAGGGGCTTTTGCTCGGGAGCGTGAAGGGATGAGGTTATCGAACGCCGTAGGTCGGGGTTACACCCCCGACAACATCGGGTGCCTCGGCACGGTTGTCACCGCTCGGGTCGGTGTTGTCGAAGCGCGCGAGTGGTGCGGGAGCCGTCGGGGGCGTAGCCCCGACCTACGGCGGGGAGGGTTGCGGGGGGGCTGTTCCTGGCTGTTGCTGTCGTTGGCGTTGGTGGCTCCCGCATCCGCGTTCGCACAGCAGGTCATCGGCGAGCCGCAGCTCCTCGACGGCTTCGAGGACGCGACACCCTGGCGCGTCGTCGCCTCCAACCAGGTCAGTGGCAAGCTGCGCATGGCGGAAGGCGTGCAGGGCAGGGCGCTGTGCCTGGACTACGACTTCAACGGCGTGTCCGGCTACGCCGGCATCCAGCGCGACCTGCCGATCGACTATCCGGAGAACTACGCGTTCGCGTTCGAAATGCGCGGGGATTCGCCGGCCAACGACCTGGAGATGAAGTTCGTCGACGCGAGCGGCGACAACGTGTGGTGGGTGAAGAAGACCGGCTACGAATTCCCGGCGCAGTGGACGCCGGTGCGCTACAAGAAGCGCCACATCAGCAAGGCCTGGGGCCCGAGTCCCGATCGCGAGCTGCGCCACAGCGCCAAGCTCGAATTCACGATCTACAACCGCGTCGGCGGCAAGGGCACGGTCTGCTTCGATGCGCTGCGGCTGGAGCGGCTGGCGCCGGCCGACCACAGCCCGCTGACGGCAACGGCGAGCGCACCGTCGGGCGATGCCGCGGCGGCCGTCGACGGCGATCCGGGTACGGCGTGGAATGGCCGCGACGGCGATCGTCTGGTGCTTGACCTGGGCAGCGTGCGCGAGTTCGGCGGCATGGTCCTGCAGTGGGAGGAGGGCGCTTACGCGTCGCGCTACGCCGTGCAGCTGTCCATGGACGGCGAGTCGTTCCACGACGTGCGCCAGGTGACCGAAGGCAACGGCGGCACCGACTGGATCGCGTTGCCCGAATCGGAGGCGCGCTACGTCGGCATCGTGGTGCAGGACGGGCCGGGGCAAGCGCGCCGGCTGCGGGAGGCCAGCGCGGAGCCGCTGGCGTTCGCCGCGACGCCCAACGACTTCATCCGCTCCGTGGCCGGGCAATCGCCGCGCGGCCTGTTCCCGCGCGGCTTCAGCGGCGAGCAGCCGTACTGGACGATCGTTGGCGTCGACGCCGGCAGCGACCAGGGGCTGATCGGCGAGGACGGCGCGGTCGAGGTGTCCCGCGGTGGCTTCCGGGTCGAGCCGTTCGTCCTTGCAGGCGACGAGCTGGCCACCTGGGCCGACGTGGAAGCATCGCAGTCGCTGCAGGATGGCTACCTGCCGATCCCGGGTGTGGCATGGAAGCATCCGGATTTCGGATTGCAGGTAACCGCGTTCGCGCACGGCAACGCGGAGCAGGCACAGCTGGTGGCGCGCTATCGACTGCAGAACACCACCGACCGGCCGCAGGCCTATACGCTGGCGCTCGCCATCCGGCCGCTGCAGGTCAATCCGCCCACGCAGTTCCTGAGCACGGTTGGTGGCGTCAGCCGGATCGACAGCATTTCGCTCGGGCCGATCGTGACCGAGGTCAACGGCGAGCCGCGCCTGTTTGCGCGGCAGGCGCCGGATGCGCGTTTCGCCAGTGCGTTCGACCACGGCATGGCGGCCAGCCTGCTGGCCAGTGGTGAGCTGCCCGAAGTGACGAGGGTCGAAGATCCGACCGGGCTGGCATCGGGCGCGCTGCTCTACCGGATGGAGCTCAAGCCCGGCGAATCGCGCGAGGTGGACCTGCTCGCACCGCTGATCGGCGACATGCCGTTCAAGGCCAACGACTGGAGCGCGCCTGACATGCAGGCGCGGACCGCACAGGCCTGGCGCGACCGGCTCGACGACGTGCGCATCGACGTCCCGCCCGAGGGCCAGGCGTTGGCCGATACCGTGCGCACCGCCACCGCGCACATGCTGGTCTCACGCGTGGGCCCGAGCCTGCGGCCGGGCACGCGTTCGTACGCGCGCAGCTGGATCCGCGATGGCGCGATGATCTCCGAGGGCCTGCTGCGCATGGGGCGCACGGATGCGGTGCGCGAATACGTCGAGTGGTACGCGCCGTACCAGTTCGACGACGGCATGGTGCCGTGCTGCGTCGACGACCGCGGCAGCGACCCGGTGCCCGAGAACGACAGCCACGGCGAGCTGATCTTCAACATCGCCGAGCTGTATCGCTACGATGGCGACAAGGCGTTCCTGGCGAAGATGTGGCCGCACGTGCTCGGCGCGTTCGAGTACATGGAGAAGCTGCGCCTGAGCGAGCGCACCGAAGCCAACCGCGCGAAGAACCCGGCGTTCTATGGACTGATGCCGGCCTCGATCAGCCACGAGGGCTACTCGGCCAAGCCGATGCATTCGTACTGGGACGATTTCTGGGCGCTGCGCGGCTACAAGGACGCGGTGGAGGTCGCGAAGGCGCTTGGCAAGGAGGATGAGGCGCGGCGCATGGCGGCCTCGCGTGACCAGTTCCGTGAGGACATCTATGCGTCGATCCGTACGGCGACCCAGGCGCACGGCATCGACTTCATCCCCGGCGCCGCGGAGCTGGGCGATTTCGACCCGACTTCCACCACCATCGCGCTGGCACCGGGCGGCGAACTGGAACGGCTTCCGGAAGACCTGCTGGACAACACCTTCGAGCGCTATTGGGTCGAGTCCCGCCAGCGCGCGGAGGGCCAGCGCGAATGGAAGGATTACACGCCCTACGAGTGGCGCAACGTGTCGGCGTTCGTGCGCCTGGGCTGGCGTTCGCGCGCGTGGTACATCGCCAGCTTCTTCCTCGACGACCGCGCGCCGCCGGCATGGAATCAGTGGGCCGAGGTGGTATCGAGCACGCCGCGCAAGCCGTTCTTCCTCGGCGACCTTCCGCATGCCTGGGTGGCATCGGACTTCGTGCGCGCGGCACTGGACATGTTTGCCTACGCGCGCGACGCGGATGACAGCATCGTGCTGGCGGCGGGGATTCCGTTCGAATGGTTCGACGACAATGATGCCAACGCCGGCAAGGGCGAGGGCGTGGCGATCCATGGATTGCGCACGCCGTACGGCGAACTCGGCTACTCGCTGTGGCGCAAGGGCAACGAGCTGGTGCTGGAGGTCGCCGACGGGATCGACGTGCCGGCGGGCGGCCTGGTGTTTCCAAGCCCGCACTGGCCGCTGTACGAGGCGACGATCAACGGCCGCCCGGCGCAATGGGACTGGCGGGACCGCGAGCTGCGCATCCATGCCGTGCCGGCGCGGGTCGTGTTCGACATACCGGTGCCTCGTCCGCCGCCGCCTGGGCCTTGAGCGAGCCCTGCTCCCTCGCCGCGCCTCGGCAGTGGGAGGGGCGAAGGCAAGAGCTCGCGGCTTCCGCCGCTCCTACGAAGGTTTCCGGGGTCAGGCCGAGCGGCTTCCGACAACGATCGCGGCGGCGCGGCGCGAGGCGTCGCGGACCTTGTCCCATTCACCCGCCGCCAGCCACGGCTTCGGCACCATCCATGAGCCGCCGACGCACGCGACGTTCGACTGGGCGAGGAACTCGGCGGCGTTGTCCTCGTTGATGCCGCCCGTCGGGCATAGTGTCAGGCCGGCGAGCGGGCCGGCCAGGCCCTTGAGCATCGCCAGGCCGCCGACCGCGCTGGCGGGGAACAGCTTGCAGACGCGGAAGCCGCGCGCCATCAGTGCGAGGAATTCGGTCGGCGTCGCGCCGCCGGGCACGGCTGGGATGGGGGCCTGCGCGAGCGCGTCGGCCAGTGCCGCCGGCGTCCCCGGGGTGACCAGGAAGTCGGCGCCAGCGTCGATCGACTGCCGGATCTGTTCGGTCGTCAGCACCGTACCGGTGCCGACGACGATATCCGGCAGGTCGCGCTTGAGCGCGGCCAGCGCTTCGAGCGCGACCGGCGTGCGCAGGGTCAGCTCGATGCTGCGCAGGCCGCCCGCCAGCAGGGCATCGGCCAGGCGCCTGGCCTGGTCCACGCTGTCGACGGTGACGACGGGCAGGATGCCGGCGTCGCGGAGCAGTTGTTCGGCCCTTGCCTGGTGCTGTTGGATGGTCATGGGGATTTGAATACTCGAAGACCGGACTCGGGAACGCTCTGGGCAACTCGCCTTTGATCGTCATCCCCGCGGAAGCGGGGCCCCAGCATCTCTGATTTCAACTGCCTGAAGGCACTGGGCCCCCGCTTTCGCGGGGATGACGGCATAAAAGGCAGGTGAAGCAGCACGAACGACTCACGCATCTTTCGCCTCGTGCGGCGCGGTCGCAGAGACGGGCGAACTGCCCAGGTCGTATTCGGCGTCGTACTCCCAGGCGTCGCCCTCCGGCGACGGCGGCCCGCAGGAAATCGACAGCGCGCCGCGGTCGGCTGCGGTCACCATCGCGCGGTTGAGTGCGAACAGGTTGCGGCCAATGTCGTGTGCGGACGGCGCCCGGTTCGGCGTGGCTTCGCGCGACGCCCACTCGTCGGCGTCGACCAGCGCTTCGAGCACGCCGGCCTCGCCGTCGAGGCGGATCATGTCGCCCTCGCGCAGCTTCGCCAGCGCGCCGTCGCGCGCCGCTTCGGGAGTGACGTGGATCGCAGCGGGAACCTTGCCCGACGCGCCGGACAGGCGGCCGTCGGTAACCAGCGCCACGCGCCGGCCCTGGTTCTGCAGCATGCCCAGCAGCGGCGCCAGCGAGTGCAGCTCCGGCATGCCGTTGGCGCGCGGGCCCTGGTAGCGCACGACGGCGACGAAGTCGCGTGGCAGGGCGCCGGCCGCATGCAGGCGGTTGAGCAACTGCGGAGCGTCGACGACCACGGCCGGCGCGGTGATGCTGCGGAATTCCGGCTTCACCGCGGACAGTTTGATCAACGCGCTGCCCAGGTTCCCGCGCAGCAAACGCAGGCCGCCCTGCGCCTCGAATGGCGCCGAGGCCGGGCGCACCACGGTTTCATCGGCGCTCGTCGCGATGCCCGGCGCATGGTCGAGCGAGCCGTCCGCGGCCAGGCGAGGTTCGTCGCAGTAGGCGCGCATGCCGCCGGGCACGACGGTTTCGATGTCGGCGTGCATCAGGCCCGCGTCGAGCAGCTCGCGGAACACGAACTGGGTGCCGCCGCACGCGGCGAAACGGTTCACGTCCGCCTCGCCGTTGGGATACACGCGCGCCAGCAGCGGCACCGCCTGCGAGATCGCATCGATGTCGTCCCAGGTCAGCGCGATGCCGGCCGCGCGCGCGACGGCGACCCAGTGGATGGTGTGGTTGGTCGAGCCGCCGGTGGCCATCAGCGCGGCGATCGCGTTGACGATGGCGCGCTCGTCGATCAGCCGGCCCAGCGGGCGGTAGTCGGCGCCCAGCGCGGTGATGCGCAGCGCGCGTTCGGTGGCGGCGCGGGTCAGCGCGTCGCGCAGCGGTGTGCCGGGATTGACGAACGACGCCCCCGGCAGCTGCACGCCCATCGCCTCGAGCAGCACCTGGTTGGAGTTGGCCGTGCCGTAGAAGGTACAGGTGCCGGGCGCGTGGTAGGACGAGGCCTCGGCTTCCAGCAGTTCCTCGCGGGTCGCCTCACCGGCGGCGTAGCGTTCGCGCACTTCCGCCTTCTGCTTGTTGGGGATGCCCGGCGTCATCGGCCCGGCCGGAATGAACACTGCTGGCAGGTGGCCGAAGGCCAGCGCGCCGATCAGCAGGCCCGGCACGATCTTGTCGCACACGCCCAGGTACACCGCGCCGTCGAACATGTCGTGCGACAGGGCGATCGCCGTGGCCTGGGCGATCACGTCGCGCGAGAACAGCGAAAGCTCCATGCCGGCGCGGCCCTGGGTGACGCCGTCGCACATCGCCGGCACGCCGCCGGCGACCTGCGCGGTGGCGCCCAGCGCGCGCACGGCTTCGCGGATCAGCGCGGGGTAGGTTTCGAACGGCTGGTGCGCGGAGAGCATGTCGTTGTAGGCGTCGACGATGCCGAGGTTGGGCGTGGCGTCGGCGCGCAGGCGGCCCTTGTCGGTCGGGCCGCAGGCGGCGAAGGCATGGGCGAGGTTGCCGCAGCTCAGGCGGCTGCGATTGGGACCCTGTTCGTGCGCGGCTTCGATGCCGGCCAGGTAGGCCGCGCGCGAGCGCCGGCTGCGCGCGCGGATGCGGTCGGTGACGGCGGCAATGCGGGGGTCGAGGGTCATGGCAGCCAGGTTCGGGTGGTGTCGCGGACGGGCGGTTCGGGGGTCAGGGGCACCAGTGCACGCGCAGCCGCGCCCCCGGGGTGGTGAAGGCGAGGCGGATCGGGAGTTCAAGCGGGTCGGTGCCGTCCATCGCGCGTTCCAGCAGGCGCCGCTTGTCCTCGCCGCGGATCAGCAACAAACGCATGCGCGACGGCTCCAGCCCCGCCGGGGTGAGGCTGATGCGGCGCGGCCACGGGCCGGACCCGGGGCAGCCCGTGGCGTCGACGGCAACATAGGCGGTGGGGCTGGCGAGGGCCTGCTCCAGCCCGATCATGCCGGGGAACAGCGAGGCGGTATGGCCGTCGCCGCCCATGCCGAGCACGACCGCGTCGGGAACCTGGTTGGCGTGCAGGTTGGCGGCCGCGACGGCCTCTTCCACGCTGCGGCCGGTACGGGTCAGGGTTTCGAAGCGCGCGGCGGCCGCCTTGTCCTGCAGCAGCGTGGCGTGCACCAGGTGCGAGTTGCTGTCGGGATCGTCCGGCCGCAGCCAGCGCTCATCGACCAGCGCCACGTCGATGCGTGACCACTCCAGCGGCGCGCGCGACAGCGCCTGGTACACCGGCCCCGGGGTCGAGCCGCCGGACAGCAGCAGGCGCGCGCGCGGCCGCTGCTCCAGCGCGCGGCGCAGCTCGGCGGCGAGGGTGACCGCGCCCGCCCAGGCCCACTGTTCGGCGCTCTGGTAGGACAGGAAATGCACGCGCGGGCCTGCAATCTCCATGTCCGGCTTGTGCTGTTCCTGGTCCAGGGGCTTCATGTCGCCACCACCGTTTGCCGGGCCATGACCGCGCATCCGAGCAGGCCTGCGTGTGGATGCAGCACCGCCATCGAGGGCACCCGCGCCATGTTCGGCGAGAACCGGCCCTTGTGCTCGAAGCGCTGGCGGAAGCCGGAATGCTGCAGCAGCGGCAGGATCTTCGGGACCACGCCGCCGGTCAGGAAAACGCCGTCCCATGCGCCGGTGGTCAGCACCAGGTCGCCGGCGATGGCACCGAACACCGCGCAGAACACGTCGGTCGCGCGCATGCAGCGCACATCGCCCGCGGCGGCGCCTGCGGTGATGTCCGCCGGCTGCATCGGGCCGGGGTCGACGCCGGCAATCTCGCTCAGCGCGCGGTGGATGTTGACCAGCCCCGGGCCGCAGACCAGGCGTTCGTTGGAGACGCGGCCGAACTGCGCGGACAGGCGCTCGAGGATCGCGATTTCCTCCGGCGTGCCGGGCGGAAAGCTGACGTGGCCGCCCTCGGTTTCCAGCGGCCAGTAGCGGCCGCCGCGCACGACCAGCACGCCCACGCCCAGGCCGGTGCCGGGGCCGATGACGGCATAGGTGCGGTCGGCCGGCGTCGCGTCGGGCGTCCAGGCCGCGCCGCCGATCGCGATGAGGTCGCCGGGGCGCAGCGCCGGGATCGCCATCGACTGCGCAGCGAAGTCGTTCACCAGGTCCAGCTGCGTGAAGTCGAGCATCTCGCAGATGCGCGGGCTGGAAATCACCCAGGGATGGTTGGTGATGCGCGCGTGCTCGCCCTCGACGCGCCCGGCCACGGCGAACACGCCGCGGCGCACGGGCTGGCCGCCGGCCATCTGCGTACCGCCGTCGTCGAAGTAGTGCAGCGCGGCGTCGCCGAGCGAGGGGAAGTCGGCGACGGCGTACTCTTTCACGCTGTCTTCGAGCAGCGGCAGCGGGGCGGCGGTGTCGGCCAGCGCGAAGCGCGCGTTGGTGCCGCCGATGTCGGCGAGCAGGACGTGCCGGCCGGCTTCGCTCACGACGTCTTCTTCCTGTGTCCGTTGGCGGCCAGGGTGACCGGCAGGAAACCGGACGCGGCGGCGGGCCCCCACGAGCCGGCGGGATAGTCCTGAGCCGGTGTCGACGCCTCGCGCCAGGCTGCGCTGACGCTGTCGATCCAGCGCCACGCAGCCTCGACCTCGTCGTCGCGCACGAACAGCGTCTGGTCGCCCTTGAGCGCGTCGACCAGCAGGCGCTCGTAGGCGATGCGGCGCGCGGGCGTCGACGACATCGACAGGTCCAGCGACATCGGCTGCAGTTCGGTTGCGCCCCATTCGGGCGCGGCCAGGCTGCCCATCAGCCCGAGTTCGATGGTTTCATCGGGCTGCAGCCGCATGCGCAGCCGGTTGGGGCGTGCGCGCTTGCGATCCGGGCGTTCGAACACCCAGTGCGAGACCGGCTTGAACGACACCACGACCTCGGTCGTGCGCGAAGGCATGCGCTTGCCCGTCACCAGCCGGAACGGTACGCCCGCCCAGCGCCAGTTGTCGATGTACGCGCGTAGGGCGACGAAGGTCTCGACGTCGCTGTCATGGGTAAAGCCGTTGACCGCCTCGCCGTCGACCACGCCGCCGGTGTAGCGCCCGCGCACGCTGTCCGTGTCCACGTCGGCAGCCGTCATCGGCCGCAGCGCGCGCAGAACCTTGGTCTTCTCGTCGCGGATGCAGTCGGCGCACAGTTCCGATGGCGGCTCCATGGCAATCAGGGCGAGCAGCTGCAGCATGTGGTTCTGCACCATGTCGCGCAGCGCGCCGTAGTTGGCGTAGTAGCCCTCGCGGCCGTCGACGCCCGCCGTCTCGGCGACCAGGATGTCGACCGACGCGATCCATCGGTGCTGCCACACCGCTTCCATCAGCGTGTTGCCGAAGCGCAGTGCCAGCAGGTTCTGCACCGGCGCCTTGCCCAGGTAATGGTCGATGCGGAAGATTCGTGATTCGTCGAGCGCCGCGCTGAGCGTGGCGTTGATCGCGCGCGCACTGGCCAGGTCGCGGCCGATTGGTTTTTCCAGCACCAGCCGCGACTGTCCCCCGAGCAGGCCGGCGGCCTTCAGGCCGCGGCAGGCCGGTTCGAACAGGTCCGGCGGCGTCGACAGGTAGCTCACGCAAGGGCGGTCCGCGTACTGCGACAGCGCCGTGCGCATGGCCTCGGTGTCGTTGAGGTCGAGCGACAGGTAGTGGACGCGCGCGAGCAGGTCGTCGACAACCGCCGCGTCGCGGTCGTCACCATCCTCCAGCCGCTCGCGCAGCCACTGCTTGAAACCCGCGTCGTCGTGTTCGCTGCGACCCACCGCGACCACCCGGAACGTGTCCGGCAGCAGCCGGTCGCGCAGCAGGTGCAGCAGCGACGGGAACAGGTAGCGCTGGGCCAGGTCGCCGGTGGCGCCGAACAGGAGCAGGGTGTCGTGCATTGTGGGGATCTGGGATCTGGGGGCTGGGGTTTGGGATTTTGGGTTTGGGTGGATCGAGCGGCACATCCGGCGCCGTGCAATCGACGATCGCTGTCGGGAGCCGGCCTCGAAAACTGGAAACGAATGGCGCGGCGAGCTTCCGCCCTTGCCAGTCCCTAGCCCCCAGATCCCAGCCCCTCAGTCAAGGCAGCGGCTCCGCCAACGAGCCGCCGTGTGTCTCGATCACCCGAGAATACCAGCGCGCGCTGTCCTTCGGGGTGCGCTGCTGGGTGCCGTAGTCGACGTGCACGATGCCGAAGCGCTTGCGGTAGCCGAGCGACCATTCGAGGTTGTCCATCAGCGACCAGACCATGTAGCCGCGCACGTCGACGCCGGCGGCGATGGCGTCGTGGATCGCCGACAGGTGCTTGCGCAGGTAGTCGGTGCGCAGCGGGTCGCGCACGCGGCGCGCTCCCGACGCATCGACATCGGCCACCGGCGGGTCGAAGAACGCCGCGCCGTTCTCGGTGACGTACAGCGGGATGTCGCCGTAGGTCTGCTTGAACCACAGCAACAGCTCGGTCAGGCCCTGCGGGAATACCTCCCAGCCCGTCTCGGTGTAAGTGCCCTGCGGTTGCAGCACGGGGGATGCACCCGTCGGGTAGCTGTCCGAAGCCCGGTTCACGCTGCGGGTGTAGTAGTTGATGCCGACGAAATCCAGTGGCTGCACGATCTGCGTGAAGTCGTCGGCGGGGAACTCCGGCCACGCGTCGCCGAAGATGTCCTTCAGTTCCGGCGGATAGCAGCCGAGCAGGGCGGGGTGCAGGTACTGCTCGTTCATGTAGGCATGCGCGCGCTTGACCGCGGCGGCATCTTCGAGCGAATCGGTCGCGGCGTGCTTCGGCTCGATGTTCACCACCAGGCCGATCTCGTGCGCGCCTTCCGCCCGGTACGCCTGCACCGCCGCGCCGTGCGCGCGCATCAGGTTGTGGCTGGCGATGGGCGCTTCGTACTTGTTGCGATGCCCGGGGGCGAGGGCGCCGTGCAGGTAGCCGCCGTCGGTGACCACCCACGGCTCGTTGAGCGTCACCCATTTCTTTACCCGACCGTGGAGCGCGCGGTACAGCACGCGGCCGTACTCGGCGAACCAGTCGGCGCTGTCGCGGTTGAGCCAGCCGCCGCGGTCGTCGAGCGCGGCCGGCAGGTCCCAGTGGTACAGGGTGAGCAGCGGCTCGATGTCGTTGGCCAGCAGCTCATCGACCAGGCGCGAGTAGAAGTCCAGGCCGGCCTGGTTCACCCGGCCGGTGCCCTCGGGCAGGATGCGCGACCACGACACGCTGAAGCGGTAGGCCTGCAGGCCCAGTTCGCGCATGAGTTTCACGTCGTCTTTCCAGCGCCGGTAGTGGTCGCAGGCGACGTCGCCGGTATCGCCGTTCAAGGTCATCCCCGGCGTGTGCGCGAAGCGGGTCCAGATGCTGGGGCCGGCGCCGTCGGCCAGCGGCGAGCCCTCGATCTGGTGGGCGGCGGTGGCCGCGCCCCAGAGGAACCCCTTCGGGAACGAAAAATCCTTCTGCTGCAGCTGCGTCATCGACGATGATTCCCCGTGCTGGTCCGTGGTCGGCATGAAAACGATTACATGCCAGAATACCGGAACGAATCGGGCCAGTGTAATGTCCGGGACGCCGGGAACCCGCGGCCTGCAAACGTATTCAGCCCGCCGATCTGCAAACCGCGACGGCCGACAACATCGAGGCCGCCGCCGCAACCGGAGAACCCATGGCCAGCGTCGAGCTCGACAAGTTGCGCAAGGTCTATCCCAACGGCTACGTGGGCGTCGCCGACGCCAGCTTCGAGGTGGCCGACGGCGAGCTGCTGGTGCTGGTGGGCCCGTCGGGCTGCGGCAAGTCGACCCTGCTGCGGATGGTGGCCGGGCTGGAGACGATCACCTCCGGCACGCTGAAAATCGGCGATCGCGTGGTCAACGACGTCGCGCCGAAGGACCGCGACATCGCGATGGTGTTCCAGAGCTACGCGCTGTACCCGCACATGACGGTGGCCGAGAACCTCGCGTTCGGACTCAAGCTGCGCGGCCACGACAAGGCTTCGATCGCCGGCCGCGTGGCCGAGGCGGCGAAGACCCTCGAACTGGACGAACTGCTCGACCGCAAGCCCGGCGCGCTGTCGGGCGGCCAGCGCCAGCGCGTGGCGCTCGGGCGGGCGCTGGTGCGCAAGCCGCAGGTGTTCCTGCTCGACGAACCGCTGTCCAACCTGGACGCCAAGCTGCGCATGTCGATGCGGGTGGAGATCGCGCGCCTGCACCGCCAGCTCGGCGCGACCATGGTCTACGTCACCCACGACCAGATCGAGGCGATGACCCTCGGCCAGCGGATCGTGGTGCTCGACAAGGGGCGGATCCAGCAGATCGACACGCCGATGGCGCTGTACGAGAAGCCGGCCAACCTGTTCGTCGCGACCTTCCTGGGCAGCCCGAAGATGAACCTGCTGGACGGCGAACTGCGCGCCGGCGATGAAGGCCTGCGGCTGCGCATGGGTGACGGCGTCGAGTTGCCGCTGTCGCCGGACGAAGCCACGCGCACGGCGCTGCAGGCGGTGGTCGGCAAGCGCCTGACGATGGGCCTGCGGCCGGAGGATCTGCGCATCGACGGCAAAACCGGCGCCGCGGGACTGGCGGCGCAGGTGGAAGCGGTGGAGCCGGTGGGCAACGAGGCCTTCGTCAACCTGCGCTGCGGCGAGGGCGAGATCATCCTGCGCCAACCGCCGCACGAGCTGCCGTCGCCGGGGGATGTGGTGCAGCTGGGCCACGTGCCGGCGCGCGCGCACTTTTTCGACAGCGAGACGGGCGCGCGGCTGGGCTGAGCCGCCACGTCATCGACGCTCTTGCAGGAGCGGCTTCAGTCGCGAGCTTCTTGCTCCCCCTGCCTTATGCGTTTGCATCTCCGCCCCGAGATGCCGCACGCAGCCCCTAGCCGTGCTGCGCGGTCAGCGCGATGATCTCGCTCCACGGCGGCACGAGGATGTCCATGTGCTCGCGCAGCACCTTCGCCGAGGCCGGGGACAGTTCGTCGAACGGGTCGCCGGCGAGGCGCTGCTTCCATTCCGGGGCCCGTTCGACGTCGATGCTGCGCGGCGGTCCGATCTTTCCCTGGAAGTTGAGCGTGGTGAAGACGGGGTCGACCACGTCCTGGATGGCGCGGTAGTCGTCGATCGACAGCCCCGCGGCCGCGACCACTTCCTGCGCCTCGTCGCCGTACTTCGAAATCGTGACGCCGTAGTGCGTCCCGCGGCCCGGGCGCCGGATGATCTCGGCTTCCTTGCGCAGCCCCTTCGCGTACGCCTCGAGCAGTGCCGGGGTGAGTTCGAATGCTTCGTCCGTGCTGGTGGCGTCGCTGGCGGTGGCACCCTCGGCGGCATCGGGGTTGGCCGCCACGGGTGGCTCCGATTTCCCGTCCGGGGCAGGGCCGTTGCTGCACCTGGCCAGTGCGATCGTGATGGCCAGCAGCGCTGCCACTCCCGCGATGGCGGCCATGCGACGTGTCGTCATTTCGGTCTTCCTCATCGCCCGCCGTGGCGGGCAGCTCGTGGGCCACTGGCGTCCAGCGGGCACCCTGGCGCGAATCGCGCGCCGGTCAATAAGCGCTATCGGCAAAAGCACGCGTCGACTGCCAGCGTGGGTGCCGTGGTCCCTGCCGACTGCGGTTCGTCACGTGGGCGGGCGGCAACGACCGTTTGCAAGCGGCTTCGGGCCGCTATACTCAGGGATTGATCCGATCTCCCGGTTCCGTGCCACGTTGAATCAATGACTTGGCGTTGGAATCGAATCCAGATTCTCTATAACAATCGCCGCTCCGTCCGCGGGGCCGCGCCGAGGCCTCCCGACGCCGCATGCGCCTGTCCACGATCAAGCTGTCCGGTTTCAAATCCTTCGTCGATCCCACCACGCTGCACCTGCCGACCAACATGACCGGCGTGGTCGGCCCGAACGGCTGCGGCAAGTCCAACATCATCGACGCGGTGCGCTGGGTGATGGGCGAAAGCACCGCCAGCCGCCTGCGCGGCGATTCGCTGACCGACGTGATCTTCTCCGGCTCGTCGGCGCGCAAGCCGGTGTCGCAGGCAACGGTCGAGCTGATCTTCGACAACTCAGACCACACCATCGCCGGCGAGTACGCCGCGTTCAACGAGATCTCGGTCAAGCGCACGGTCGGCCGTGACAGCACCAGCAACTACTACCTCAACGGCGCCCGCTGCCGGCGTCGCGACATCACCGACCTGTTCCTCGGCACCGGCCTGGGCCCGCGCAGCTACTCGATCATCGAGCAGGGCATGATCAGCCAGATCATCGACGCCCGCCCCGAGGACCTGCGCGTGTACCTGGAGGAGGCCGCCGGCATCTCCAAGTACAAGGAGCGCCGCAAGGAAACCGAGACCCGCATCCGCCACACGCGCGAGAACCTCGACCGCCTGACCGACCTGCGCGACGAGGTCGGCAAGCAACTCCAGCACCTGGCCCGGCAGGCGAAGCAGGCCGAGCAGTACACCGCGATCCAGGCCGAGCGCAAGATCCGCGATGCCGAATGGAAGGCGCTGGAGTACCGCGGCCTGGACCAGAAGCTCGCCGCGCTGCGCGAAGGCCTGTCGCAGGAAGAGACGCGCCTGCAGCAGCTGATCGCCGAACAGCGCGAGGCCGAGGCGAAGATCGAGACCGGCCGCGTGCGCCGCGAGGAGTCGATGGAAGCGCTGAACAAGGCGCAGGCCGAAGGCTACGAAGTCGGCGGCAACCTCGCCCGCATCGAGCAGCAGATCGCCCACCAGCGCGAGATGGCGCAGCGCCTGCAGCGCGCGCGCGACGAGGCCCAGGCCGCACTGGCCGAGATCGGCGAGCACATCCACGGCGACGAGGCTCGCCTGCAGGCGCTGCAGGAAGCCATGGCCGACGCGCAGCCGCGGCTCGAGCAGCTGCGCGAACAGGACGGCGTGCGCCAGGACGCCCTGCGCGACGCCGAGGCTGCGCTGGCCGACTGGCAGCAGCGCCAGGACACGCACGCCCGCGAGCAGGCCGAGGCCGCGCGCGCCGGCGACGTCGAGCGCACGCGCGTCGACTACCTCGACCGCCAGGGCCTCGAAGCCGAGCGTCGCCGCGAACAGCTGGCCAGCGAGCGCGCCGCGCTCGACCTGGCGGCACTGGCCGAGGCCTTCGCCGGCATCGAGACGCAGCACGAGGAACAGAAGGCATCGCTGGACACGCTCGGCGGCGAACTCGAGCAGCGCAAGCAGGCCGTCACCGAATTGCAGGATCAGCAGCGCACCGCGCAGAACGAACTGGCTGAAGTGCGCAAGCAGGCGCAGGAAAAGCGCGGCCGGCTGTCGTCGCTGGAAACCCTCCAGCATGCTGCACTCGGCCAGGAGCAGGGCGCCGCCGTCGAATGGCTGCGCCAGCACGGGCTGGACTCCGCCGCGCGCGTGGGCGAGCGGCTGGAAGTGGAAGCGGGCTGGGAAAACGCGGTCGAAGGCGCGCTCGGGCAGTTGATCGAAGGCGTGCTGGTCGATAGCCCGGAGACGCTGGTCGAGGCCCTGGGTGACCTGGGCGAAGGCCGCCTCGCGCTGGTGTCGTCGGCAACGGGCGATGCCGATTTCGCATCCACGTCGCTGGCCGCGAAGGTGCGCGGCCCGCTGGCGATCCGCCAGCTGCTGGCACGCCTGCACGTCGCCGAAACGCTGGACGAGGCGCGCGCGCTGCAGGCGCGGCTGGGCGAGGGCGAGTCCGTCATCACCCGCCACGGCGAGCGCCTCGGCGCCGGCTGGGTGCGGGTGCTGCGTTCGGGTGCGGCCAAGCAGGGGGCGCTGCTGCGCGAGCGCGAGATCCAGTCGCTGCGCGGCGAAATCGAGACCCTGCAGGCGCGCGAGCACGAACTCGAGCGCGGCATCGCCGCGTGGCGCGACCGCCTGCTGGCGGCCGAGCAGCAGCGCGAGGACGCGCAGCGCGGGCTGTACATGGCCCATCGCAGCGTTTCCGAACTGGCCGGCCAGCTGCAGAGCCAGCAGGGCCGGCTGGAATCGGCGCGCAACCGCATCGCCAGGATCGACAGCGAAGTCGAGCAACTGGTCGAAACCCTCGACGCCAGCCGCGAGCAGTCGCGCGAGGCGCGCAGCAAGCTCGAGGACGCGGTTTCGCGAATGGGCGAGCTGGAAGGCACCCGGCAGGCGCTGGAATCGGAGCGCAGCAGCCTGGTCGACGCCCGCGACCAGGCCCGCACCGCCGCCCGCGAATCAAGCGAAACCGCGCACGCACTGGCGCTGACCCTCGAATCCCAGCGCACCCAGGTCGCCGCGCTCGCACAGTCGCTCGAACGCATGGGCAGCCAGCGCGGCCAACTCGACAGCCGCTTGGGCGAACTGGCCACCCAGCTCGCAACGGGCGACGAAGACCCGGCCGCGGCGCTGGAACAGCAGCGCCAGGCGGTGCTGGAACAGCGCGTCGTCGCCGAACGCGCGCTGGGCGCCGCGCGCGCCGCGCTCGAGGGCATCGACAACGAGCTGCGCGAGTTCGAACAGGTTCGCCACCAGCGCGACGAGCAGTCGCTGGCCCAGCGGGAGGCGATCTCGCAGCGCAAGCTCGACCAGCAGGCGCTGGTGATCCACGCAGAGCAGCTGTCGACCGCCGTGGCCGAGGCCGGCTTCGTGCTCGACGACGTGATCGCCGGCCTGTCGGCCGAGGCGGAAGTGTCGGCGTGGGAGAAGATGGTCACCGACTTCGACGCCAAGCTGCGCAGGCTCGAGCCGGTCAACCTCGCCGCGATCCAGGAGCACGCCGAGGCCGCGCAGCGCAAGGAATACCTTGACGCGCAGGACGCCGACCTCACCACTGCACTGGAAACGCTTGAGGATGCGATCCGCAAGATCGACCGCGAGACCCGCGGCCGCTTCAAGGACACCTTCGACCGGGTCAACTCGGGCGTGCAGCAGATCTATCCGCGCCTGTTCGGTGGCGGCCACGCCTACCTCGAACTCACCGGCGACGACCTGCTCGACACCGGCGTCGCGATCATGGCGCGCCCGCCCGGCAAGCGCGTATCCAACATCACCCTGCTCTCGGGCGGCGAGAAGGCGATGACCGCGGTGGCGCTGGTGTTCGCGATCTTCCAGCTCAACCCGGCGCCGTTCTGCCTGCTCGACGAGGTCGACGCGCCGCTGGACGAAGCCAACGTCGGCCGCTTCACCGCGATGGTGTCGGAGATGAGCGAGCACGTGCAGTTCCTGTTCGTCACCCACAACAAGGCGACGATGGAGGCTGCGCAGCAACTGTCCGGCGTTACCATGCGCGAGCCGGGCGTCAGCCGCCTGGTGTCCGTCGACCTGGCCGAAGCCGCGCGCCTGGCCGGCGCTGCCTAAGGAGAACCGCAAATGTCCGATGCCTGGCTGCTGCGCCTCGGGATCCTCGTTGCAGGCGTGATCCTGATCGCCGCGATCTATTTCTTCGGCCGGCCGCGCCGCCAGGGGCAGGGGCGGCGGGTCGGTCCCGGCGAGCGCGGCTCGCGCACCGAGCCCACGCTGGGCGCGCAGATCGAGAGCGAACTGGCCGAAGCGCCGGAGGCCGGTGGCGAGGCCGTCGTGCAGGCGGAGATGGAGTTGCTCGACCGCGCCGTCGGCAGCACCGCGGCGATGGCCGCCAGCGAGGTCGGCAAGCGCGAGAACGACGACTTCGACAAGATCGTGACCCTCTACATCGCCGCCAAGGCCGGGCAGGTGCTGCGCGGGCCGGACATCGTCGTCGCCGCCGAGAAGGCCGGCCTGACCTACGGCCACATGAACGTGTTCCACCGCCTGGTCGAGACGCATCCAGAGCGCGGCCCGATCTTCAGCGTGGCCAACATCATGAAGCCGGGCAGCTTCGACATGGCCCAGATCCAGTCGCTGGAAACCCCGGCGATCGCCTTCTTCCTGACCCTGCCGGCGCCGATCAACGCACTCGACGCCTGGGAGGCGATGGAGCCGATCGCCCGCCGCATGGCTGAGCTGCTGGACGGCGTGGTGCTCGACGAATCGCGCAACGCCCTGGGCCGCCAGCGCATCGCCCACCTGCGCGAGGAACTGCGCACCTACGACCGCCAGCACGAAGCGCCGCCGATCACCCGCTCGCCGCGCTGGTAGTTTGCGATAACGCGCTCGCAGGAGCGGCGGGAGCCGCGAGCTTTTCATCGTGGGCCGCGCGGGAAAAGCTCGCGGCTTCCGCCGCTCCTACCAAAGGCGGCGCGGGTTATTCCGGGTACCCCCATCCCCCGCCACCCGCGGTGCCCTAGAATCCCGCAATGCCCCCCGAAGCCGCCGCCCGCATCGCCGAACTGCGCCGCCTGATCGACGACGCAAACTACCGCTACCACGTCCTCGACGAGCCGGACGTCACCGACGTCGAATACGACCGCATGATGCGCGAGCTCGAGGCGTTGGAGGCGCAACACCCGGACCTGGCCACCCCCGATTCGCCGACCCAACGCGTCGGAGCAGCACCCTCGGGCGCATTCGCGCAGGTCACCCATGCCGAGCGCATGCTTTCGCTGGCCAACGCCTTCAGCGAAGACGAAGTGCGGGACTTCGAGCGCCGGATCGAGCAGCGCCTGGACATCGCCGAGCCGGTGTTCTCGGTGGAACCGAAGTTCGACGGACTGGCGATCAGCCTGCGCTACGAGGATGGCGCCTTCGTCCAGGGCGCCACGCGCGGCGACGGCGAGACCGGCGAGGACGTCACCGCCAACCTGCGCACCATCCGCGCAATTCCCCTGAAACTGCGCGGCAAGGGCTGGCCGCGCGTGCTGGAGGTGCGCGGCGAGGTCTACATGCCGCGCGCCGGCTTCGAAAATTACAACGAAAAGGCGCGCGCCTCGGATGGCAAGATCAAACCGCTGGTCAACCCGCGCAACGCCGCCGCCGGCAGCCTGCGGCAGCTCGACCCGCGCGTCTCTGCACGTCGTCCGCTGGCGTTCTATGCCTATGCGCTGGGCGTGGTCGAGGGCGCCGCGATGCCGGCGCGCCACTCCGAGGTGATGGCGAAGCTGCGCGAGTGGGGCTTCCCGGTGAGTTCGCTGGCAGGTACCGCAACCGGGGCGCAAGGCTGCCTGGCGTACTACGAAAAAATCGGCGCGCAGCGCGACGCACTGCCGTTCGACATCGACGGCGTCGTCTACAAGGTCGATGACCTGTCCGCACAGCGCGAACTGGGCTTCGTCGGCCGCACGCCGCGCTGGGCGATCGCGCACAAGTTCCCGGCGCAGGAACAGACCACCGTCGTCGAGGACATCATCGTCAACATCGGCCGCACCGGCGCGGCGACGCCGGCGGCGAAGCTCAGGCCGGTCTTCGTCGGCGGTGTCACGGTCACCAACGCCACCCTGCACAATGCCGACCAGGTCGCGCGCCTGGACGTGCGCGTGGGCGATACCGTCATCGTCCGCCGCGCAGGCGACGTGATCCCGGAAGTCGTCGCCGTCGTGCCCGGCATGCGGCCGCCGGATGCGCGGCCATGGGCGATGCCGGAGCACTGCCCGGTCTGCGGTTCGGACATCGTGCGCGAGGAGGGCGAGTCGGTCGCGCGCTGCACCGGCGAACTTTCATGCGCGGCGCAGCGCACGCAGTCAGTGTTCCACTTCGCCAGCCGCCGCGCGATGGACGTCGACGGCCTGGGCGAGCGCTACATCGAAGCGCTGGGTGAGTTTGGCCACCTCGATTCGGTGGCCGACCTGTATCGCCTGACGCTGGACGACCTGCTGGAGATGAAGCGCCGGGCCGATGAACGCGACGGAACGACGCCCGAGACCGTCAAGGCTGGCAAGGTCGCCACCAAATGGGCCGAGAACCTCATCGCAGCGATCGACCGCAGTCGAAACACCACGCTGGCGCGGTTCCTGTATGCGTTGGGCGTCCAGCACGTGGGCGAGAGTACGGCCAAGGCGCTGGCGCAGTGGTTCGGCAGCCTCGGCCTGATCCGCCACACGCCGTGGCCACTGTTCAAGCGCGTGCCGGACATCGGTGGCGAAGTGGCGCGCGCGATCGGCCACTTCCTCGACCAGCCGGGCAACCAGCAGGTGATTGACCAGCTGCTCGAGCGCGACGTGCGCATCGGCGACGAACATGCGCCGAACGTGAAGCTGGGCGAGACGCTGGACCTGGCCTCGCTGCTGGTCGACCTCGAGATTCCGAAAATCACGCCGGTGCGCGCCGCGCAGCTCGGCGCCGCCTTCGCCGACGCGCAGGCCGTGCTGGATGCGCCGGCGCACAACCTGGTCATCGCCGGCCTGCCGCCGGAAACCGCCGACGCGCTGGCTGCGTGGCGGGACGATCCGGCCAACGCCGCGCTGTTGTTGCGCAGCGCGCAGGCCCAGGCCGGGTTGCGCGCGCTGCTGCCGGCGAGCAGCGACACGAAGGCCGGTCCGCTGGAGGGCAGGGTTGTTGTCCTGACCGGCACGCTGTCCTCGATGGGGCGCGACGAAGCGAAGGAAAAGCTCGAAGCGCTGGGCGCCAAGGCCACCGGCAGCGTGTCGAAGAAGACCAGCTTCGTGGTCGCGGGCGAGGCCGCGGGCAGCAAGCTGGCCAAGGCCGAGGAGCTCGGCATCGAAGTCTGGGACGAGGCCAGGCTGCTGGCTTTCCTCGCCGAACACGAATGAGAGCGCGGGGATGCCAGAGTCGGTCCTGATCCGTAGCGGAAAAATGCTTCCCGGGCGTGCGCGATGAGCAACTGGAAACCCTCGGCAACGTTCGACACGCTGCGCCTGCGTGCGCGGCTCAACGCGGCGATCCGTGAATTTTTCGCCCGGCGCGGTGTGCTCGAGGTCGAGACGCCGGTCATGTCGCAGGCCGGCAACACCGAGCCGAACATCGCGTCGTTCGCGCTGGAGTTCTCCGGCCGCATCGATGGCGGTCCACGCACGCGCTGGCTGCGCACCTCGCCCGAGCATCCGCTCAAGCGCCTGCTCGCCGCCGGTCTCGGCGACTGCTACGAACTTGGCCGCGTGTTCCGCGACGGCGAAGCCGGCGGCCGCCACAACCCCGAATTCACCATGCTCGAGTGGTACCGGCTCGGCATGGACCACGTACAACTCGCCGCTGAAACCGCGGAGCTGGTACGCATGGCGCTGGCGCTGGTCGGACGCGAGGCGAGCATCGAGCTGGTGACCTACCGCGACCTCTACCTGCGTGAACTCGGCATCGATCCGATGCTTGCACCCGATGATGCACTGCGCGATGCGCTTGGCGATGTCGAGATCGACCCGCGCGGCCTCGTCCGCGACGACTGGCTCGACCTGCTGATGACCCACCGGATCCAGCCTGGCTTCCCGCGGGATGCGATTCTTGTCGTCCGCGACTACCCGCCCTCGCAGTGCGCGCTGGCACGCATCCGCCAGCCGGACCACGCGGCGGCGGCCGACGAGTTGGCGGTCGCGGAGCGCTTCGAGCTTTACCTGGGCCCGCTGGAACTGGCCAACGGCTACCACGAGCTGGCAGATGCCGACGAGCAGCGCGCGCGCTTCGAGCGTGACCTCGTGGTCCGGCAGGGTCGTGGTCTGTCGCCACCGGGGATCGACGAACGCCTGCTCGCCGCATTGGCGCACGGGCTGCCGGGCTGCGCCGGCGTTGCGCTGGGCGTGGACCGCCTGCTGATGGCGATGCTGGGCACCGATGCGATCGCAGACGTGCTGGCCTTCGACTTTGCTCGCGCCTGAACGGATTTCCGGGCCTGTCAACGCAGGGATGCGCTTTCGCGCTTCCGTTCACATGGAAGATGTAGATTCCGTCCCATTCGCTGCGAGGAGCTTGCCATGAAGATTGCAATCGGATTCGTCATCGCGTTGGCGACGGCCTGCCTGGCGGGCTGCGTGGGCTACGGATATCCCGGCGATTACGGTTACGGCGGCTATCCGGATGGCGGCTACCCCGGCGATCGCCATCCCGGCAGCAACTACCCTGGAAACGATTACGGCAACAGCACCGTCCGCTGCGAGTCCGAGAAACTGCGTACGCGGCACTGCAACATCGATACCCGCGGCGGGGTGCGCCTGACGCGACGCCTGTCGGATGCGTCCTGCGTGCAGGGGCGCAGTTGGGGTTACGACAGCCGGGGGGTCTGGGTGTCCAACGGCTGCCGTGCCGAATTCGTCTCGGGCGGCGGCGGTTATCGCCCCGGTCACGGCAATCGCCCCGGCGGCGATTACGGGCAAACGCTGCGCTGCGAGTCGAATGACCGCCGCCAGCGCCGCTGCAACGCCTCGGTCCGGCGCGGGGTCGACATCATCCGGCAGCTGTCGAAGACGCGCTGCGTGCAGGGCCAGAACTGGGGCTGGGACCGCGGCGGCATCTGGGTGCGTGGCGGCTGCCGCGCGGAGTTCCGCGTCTACTGACGCGGGCCGCGGGGCGCGCGCCTGCGCGCCGTGCCCGCTAGACTGGCGCGATGGAGAACACATCCGCACCGGCGATCGACTTCGCCCGTCATGATCGCATCCGCCCGATCCGCTGGACCGGGCAATCGCTGGAGTTGCTGGACCAGCGCCGATTGCCGTTCGAGGTCGAATACCTTGCCTGCGCGGACAGCGACGAAGTGGCTGCCGCCATCCACGCCCTGGCCGTACGCGGCGCGCCTGCGATCGGCATCTCCGCGGCGTGGGGGGCGGTGCTCGCGGCGCGGGAGGCCGACGCGGCCGACGGCGCCACCGCGCTCGCGCAGATCGAACCTGCGTTGCAACGCCTCAACGCCGCACGCCCGACCGCAGTCAACCTGGCGTGGGCGCTGGCGCGCATGCGTCGCGCGCTGGCGGGTGCCGGCGACGACTGGCGCGACGTGCTGGAACGCGAGGCGCGTGCGATCGAAACCGAGGACCTCGCTGCCAATCGCCGCATGGGCGAACTCGGCGCGGGGCTGATCGAGCCGGGCAGCGGCGTGCTTACGCACTGCAACACAGGCTCGCTGGCCACCGCCGGCTTCGGCACCGCGCTGGGCGTGATCCGCGCCGGCGTCGCGCTGGGGCGCATCGACAAGGTGTTCGCCGACGAGACGCGGCCGTGGATGCAGGGTTCGCGCCTGACCGTCTGGGAGCTGCAGCAGGACGGCATCGACGCCACCCTGATCGCCGACGCCGCCGCCTCGCACCTGATGAAGGACGGGCAGGTGGACTGGGTGGTGGTCGGCGCCGACCGCATCTGCGCCAACGGCGACGTCGCCAACAAGATCGGCACCTACCAGCTGGCGATCTCGGCGCGCCACCACGGCAGGAAATTCATGGTCGTCGCCCCGTCGTCGACGGTCGACATGGATACCGCTTCCGGCGACCTGATCGAAATCGAGGAGCGTGATCAGGCCGAACTGCTGGGCGTTGCCGGCAGCCGCATCGTGGCCGAGGGGATCCGTGCCTGGAACCCGGTGTTCGACGTCACCCCGGCCACGTTGATCGATGCCATCGTCACCGAGAAGGGCATCGTCGAGCGCCCGGACGAGGCATCGATGCGGGCGATGTTCGGCCGCTGAGCCGGTTCAGGCGGCCGCGGCGCGGCGCCAGGAAAAGCCGGGATTGAGCACGCCGAGCGCCGCACCGATGGTGGCCGAAGGCAGCAGCGCGAAGGCAAGGAACTGCAGCGTCTGCAGGCCTTCCACGGCTGCGTGCCCGTTCAGCAGTTGGGTACTCGTCATCCAGGCGCAGTGCACGCCCATGGATGCCCAGACATTGCCGGTCAGGGCGCGCACATAGCCCAGGATCAGCGCCAGTCCGGGGATGAACATCCACTGCTCGACCGAATGCAGTGCGCCCACCGCCCAGCCGAAGCCGACGAACACGACCATCTGCGCCAGCAGTGCGACCCAAGGCGCAGCCTTGCGCGCGACCAGGCCCTGGACGTAGCCGCGCAGCGCCAGTTCCTCGGGGAAGGCTTCGACCAGGAACACGCCCAGGGCCAGCGGCGGTAGCGCGAGGAGGATGGTGGACGGCGTGGACCGCAGGCTGATCGAGGCCCAGCCGAGTGCGATGCACAGCGCCGCACCCACCAGTGCGGGCAGCAGCCAGAGGCCTGCGCCCAGCGCGAAAGCGCGAACGTTCGCCGCCGGACCCAGCTGGCCGATCTCGCTCCCGCGCAGCCGGTCGAGCCGGAGCAGCAACGCGACCAGGGCCAGCACCATCAGCGAGATGCAGGCACCGCGCAGCAGGTGGGTGGCTGGATCGTGGGTGTCGCCCCAAAGCATGGACGCGCCGCGCCAGATGCCGATGATGGCGGCCACCACGATGGCCAAGCGCAATCCGAGCGTGCCCCACGACATGCAACTCTCCCCTGGACTGGATGCGGGCAGCCTATCGGCGCTGCACGCGGGATGGAATTGACGACTGTCACGCATCCGCCCGTGCCACAGCGACGATCGATGTCGACATGCAGCGGCGATGCAGGCCATCAGGGGTTGCGTTCCGGTGCCTGCCAGCCCTCCGTCGGCGGCGCTTGCGGAAGCGGTTCGGGACACTCGCAAGTGCTTGTTTCCATGCAGGAATGACCCTCCATCGGAAGTGGGTTCCGTGATAGAATTCCGCCCTTGTGCAGGCGTTTTCGCGGATTGGTTCCGCGGGTTGCGCGGCACGCTTCCGATCCGCACAGAAAAGAGTCCAGATGGCCGATCTCGCCAAGGAAATCATCCCCGTCAATCTCGAAGACGAGATGCGCCGCAGTTACCTCGATTACGCCATGAGCGTGATCGTCGGGCGCGCGCTTCCGGACGTCCGCGACGGCCTCAAACCGGTCCACCGGCGCGTGCTGTTCGCCATGAACGAGCTCGGCGCGCACAGCAACAAGCCGTACTTCAAGTCGGCGCGCATCGTCGGTGACGTGATCGGCAAGTACCACCCGCACGGCGACCAGTCGGTGTACGACACCCTGGTGCGCATGGCGCAGCCGTTCTCGCTGCGCTACATGCTGGTCGACGGGCAGGGCAACTTCGGCTCGATCGACGGCGACTCGGCGGCGGCGATGCGCTACACCGAGGCACGGATGGCGCGCCTGAGCCACGAGCTGATGGCCGACATCGACAAGGAAACCGTCGACTTCCAGCCCAACTACGACGAGAAGGAACTGGAGCCGACGGTCATGCCGACCCGGTTCCCGAACCTGCTGGTCAACGGCTCGGCCGGCATCGCGGTGGGCATGGCCACCAACATCCCGCCGCACAACCTGTCGGAAGTCGTCGATGCGCTGATCGCGCTGATCGACGACCCGCAGATCGACATCGACGGCCTGATGGAGCACATCCCCGGCCCGGATTTCCCCACCGCCGGCATCATCAACGGCGTCGGTGGCATCCACCTGGCCTACCGCACCGGCCGCGGCCGGGTGCGCATGCGTGCGCGCGCCGACGTCGAGGTGGCCGACAACGGCCGCGAGTCGATCATCGTCACCGAGATCCCGTACCAGGTGAACAAGGCGCGGCTGATCGAGAAGATCGCCGACCTGGTCAAGGAAAAGAAGCTCGAGGGCATCAGCGAGCTGCGCGACGAGTCCGACAAGGACGGCATGCGCATCTACATCGAGGTCAAGCGCGGCGACTCGGCCGAGGTCGTGCTCAACAACCTCTACCAGCAGACGCAGATGGAGTCGGTGTTCGGCGTCAACATGGTGGCGCTGGTCGACGGCCGCCCGCAGCTGCTGAACCTCAAGCAGATCCTCGAGGCCTTCGTCCGCCACCGCCGCGAGGTGGTCACGCGCAGGACGATCTTCGAACTGCGCAAGGCGCGCGCGCGCGCCCACGTGCTCGAGGGCCTGACCGTCGCGCTGGCCAACATCGACGAGATGATCGAGCTGATCAAGACCTCGGCCAATCCCAACGAAGCCCGCGAGCGGATGCTGGCGCGTACCTGGGAGCCCGGCCTGGTCGGCGCGCTGCTCGCCTCGGCTGGCAGCGATGCCTCGCGTCCCGACGACCTCCCCGCGGGCGTGGGCCTGGTCGACGGCCGCTACCAGCTGACCGAGACCCAGGCCCAGCAGATCCTCGAGATGCGCCTGCATCGCCTCACCGGGCTGGAGCAGGAGAAGCTGACCGAGGAGTACAAGCTGCTGCTGGACACCATCCGCGGCCTGATCGAGATCCTCGAGGATCCGGACGTGCTGCTGGAGGTGATCCGCACCGAGCTGCGCAACGTCAAGGAAGAGTTCGGCGACGACCGCCGCAGCGAGATCCGCGCCAGCGAGGAAGACCTGGACATCCTCGACCTGATCGCGCCGGAAGACGTGGTGGTCACGCTTTCGCACTCGGGTTATGCCAAGCGCCAGCCGGTCAGTTCGTACCGCGCGCAGCGGCGCGGCGGCCGCGGCCGCAACGCGGCGGCGACCAAGGAAGAGGATTTCATCGACAAGCTTTGGCTGGTCAACACCCACGACACGCTGCTGACGTTCACCAGCGCCGGCCGGGTGTTCTGGCTGCCCGTGCACCAGCTGCCCGACGCAGGGCCGCACGCGCGCGGCCGCCCGATCATCAACTGGCTGCGGCTGGAGGAAGGCGAGCAGGTACAGGCCGTCCTGCCGGTGCGCGAGTACAGCGAGGACCAGTTCGTGTTCTTCGCCACCCGCAACGGCACGGTCAAGAAGACCCCGCTGACCGAGTACGCCTACCGCCTGCAGCGCGGCAAGATCGCGATCAACCTCGCCGAGGGCGATGCGCTGGTCAACGCGGAACTGTCCGACGGCAACCGCGACATCATGCTGTTCGCCAGCAACGGCAAGGCCGTGCGCTTCGCCGGCAGCACAGTGCGCCCGATGGGCCGCACCGCCACCGGCGTGCGCGGCATGAAGCTGGCCGAAGGCGAGGAAGTACGCAGCCTGATCGTGGTCGATGGCGACGGCGACATCCTCACCGCCAGCGAGCGGGGCTACGGCAAGCGCACCCCGGAATCGGAGTACCCGCGCAAGGGCCGCGGCACACAGGGTGTGATCGCGCTGCAGACCACTGCCCGCAACGGCAAGCTGGTCGGTGCGATCCAGCTGTCGGACAGCCACGAGGTGCTGCTGATCTCCGACGGCGGCACCCTGGTGCGTACACGCGCTTCGGAAATCTCGCAGGTGGGCCGCAACACCCAGGGCGTGACCCTGATCCGCCTGTCCGCCGACGAGAGCCTGCAGGCGATCGAGCGGGTAGATGCGTCGCTGGACGAGGGCGATGACGACGAAGCGATCGACGTCGTGGCCGCGCCGGAACAGCAGGTATCGCCGCCCGCTGGTTGAGCCCGGCACACAGGACCAGCGGAAGGGCCCGGCTTGCCGGGCCTTTCCGTTTTTCGCACCCATGCTTTTCTGCAGGAGCGGCTTCAGTCGCGGGTTCTTGATCTTGTTTGGCCTCCCAAGGCAGGGAGGGACGGGGTGTCTTCCGGATCAGCGTGACCCTTCGACACTCCCTCCCAGCTTCCTCCCTGCTTTTGCAGGGAGAGGAGCCAAAGCCCATGGCCGAAGCCGCTCCTCGGGCAGCGACCGCCGCGATCTTCACCCTATACTCTTCCCGGACCCGGGAGATGGACCTGACATGCGCGAGCGCAACTTCGGGGTGGCCGCGGCCATCGCCAAATGGACTGTCGTACTGCTTCTGGCCATCGGCCTGGTAGCCTGCAAGCGCAGCCCGCAGGGGCAGCTGCCCGAGGCCAGCGGCGAGCCGGTCAAGGCCGAGCGGGCGCAGGTCGAGGGTTTCGCGCTGGTGCGCGCATACCCTGACCAGAGCGACGACTCGCTGGCCATCGCGCTGGAGTTCTCGCAGCCGCTGGTAGGCACCCAGGATTTCGACAAACTGGTCACCTTCACCGAGGCGATGGAGAAACCCAGCAGCTGGTCGCTGGACGACTCGGGCAAGATCCTGCGCTATCCGCATGTCGCCGCGAACCAGGATTTCACCCTGCGCATCTCCGGCGAGCTGATGGCCGCCGACGGCAGCAAGCTCGGCAGGGACGTCGAGCAGAAGGTCCATACCGGTGAACTGGAGCCGGCCGTGGGCTTCGCGTCGCAGGGCAGCGTGCTGCCTGCGAAGGAGTCGCGCGGCCTGCCGGTGGTGTCGGTCAACGTCGACGAGGTCGACGTCGAGTTCCTGCGCGTGGAGGAGAAATCGCTGTCGCAGTTCTTCAACGAGTACCAGCGCGGCGGGCGTCGTGGCAGCTGGGAGCTCGAGAGGGACTACGGCGACCACGTGCCGCTGTCGAAGATGGCCAAGTCGGTCTACGTGAACCGGTTCGTGCTCGGCGGCAAGCGCAACGAGCGTTCGCTCACCTACCTGCCGGTGCAGAACATCGCCGAGCTGCAGGAGCCCGGGCTGTACTTCGCGGTGATGACGCGGCCCGGCCATTTCGAGGACCGCTTCGAAACGGCGTTCTTCACCGTCAGCGACATCGGCCTGCACGCGCGCGCCTACAAGGACAAGCTGTACGTGCACACGGCGTCACTGCGCGACGGCGGTTCGGTCGGCGGCGTCGAGCTGCAGATCCTCGACCCGCAGGGCGACACCTTCCTCAAGGGCGAGACCGACGGCAACGGCAACGCGCTGCTGAACTACAAGCTGCAGTCCAACCACGTGCTGGTTGCAAGGCGTGGCAGCGACATCTCACTGCTGCCGTTCAACCAGCCGGCGCTCGATCTGTCCGAGTTCGCTGTCGCCGGCCGCGAGTCGGCGTGGTTCGATGTGTTCGCGTGGTCCGGCCGGGACCTGTACCGCCCCGGCGAGACGGTGCGCGTGTCGGCGCTGTTCCGCGACAACGACGGCAAGCCGGTCGCGGCCAAGGACAAGGGTGCGCAGCCGCTGTTCGTGAGGCTCAAGCAGCCCGACGGCAAGACCTTCGTCGACAGCCGCATCGAGGCCGGCGAACTGGGCTACTTCCAGTTCGAGAAGATGATCCCCGTGGACGCGCCGACCGGGCGCTGGCGGGTGGAGTTCCGCACCGATCCGGCGAGCAAGGAAGCGGTCGAGGGCATGACGCTGCGGATCGAGGAATTCCTGCCCGAGCGCATGAAGCTCGACCTGGCCTCGGCCGACGCCGTGCTCAAGCCGGGCCAGCCGTTCCGCCTCGAGGCCACCGGTGCCTACCTCTACGGCGCGCCGGCGGCGGAAAACCGCTTCACCGCCAGGCTCGCCGTTGCCGTGGAGCAGCATCCGTTGGAGAAACTGCCGGGCTACTTCTTCGGTGATCCGACCGTGGATTTGCCCAGGGAAGCGAAGGACGTCGTCGATGCCAAGCTCGACGCCAAGGGCAAGCTCAGCCAGGACATCCCGCTGCCGGCCGAGGTCAAGCCGGTGACGCCGGTGGCCGTCGTCGTGTCCGGCAGCCTGTACGAAACGGGCGGCCGAAGTGTCAACCGGTCCATCAAGCGGGTGATGTGGCCGGCCGACGCGCTGGTGGGCGTGCGCCCGCTGTTCGACGACAAGGATGGCGCCGACAGCAACGCCAGTGCGCGCTTCGAGCTCACCCGCGTGGGCAGCGACGGCAAGCCGCGGCCGGGCAAGGGCCTGGAGGTCACGCTGGTGCGCGAGCATCGCGACTACCACTGGAACTACGACGAGGACGAGGGTTGGGACTACGATTTCACCCGCCGCTTCGAGAACGTGGAAACGAAGACGATCGATTCCGCGGCGACTGCCGTGCGCTTCGATTTCCCGGTTGAGTGGGGCGAGTACCGCGTCGACGTGTTCGACCCGGCGACCAAGCTGACGACGCGCTATCCGTTCCGCGCCGGCTGGAGCTGGAACGACGACAACCAGGGCCTGGACGCGCGTCCGGACAAGGTCAAGCTGTCGCTCGACAAGACCGGCTACCGGGCGGGCGACAAGCTCAAGGTGACGCTCACGCCGCCGCACGCGGGCAAGGGCGTGTTGCTGGTCGAAAGCGACAAGCTGCTGTACGTGCAGGACATCGACGTCAAGGCTGGCGGCAGCAGCTTCGAGATCCCGGTGACCGACGAATGGGAACGCCACGACGTCTACGTCACCGCGCTGGTGTTCCGCGGTGGCAGCGCACCGAGCAAGATCACGCCCGCACGTGCTGTCGGCGTGGCATGGGTGCCGATGGAGCGCAAGGCGCGCCGCGTCGCGGTCGGGCTCAAGGCGCCGGAGCAGATGCGCCCCGAGCAGCCGATGCGGGTGACGGTGAGCGTGCCGGAGCTTGCCGGCCAGCAGGCGTATGCAACGGTGTCGGCGGTGGATGTCGGCATCCTCAACATCACCCGGTTCCCGGTGCCCGACGCCAACAAGCACTTCTTCGCGCAGCGCCGCCTGGGCGTGGATGCCTACGACCTGTATGGGCGTGTTATCGAGAGCTTCGAGGGCGGCATGGCCAAGCTGCGTTTCGGCGGCGACATGGCGCTCGAGGCGCTGCCGCAGGCGCGGCGACCGACTGCGCGGGTGCAGACCGTCGACCTGTTCGCCGGCCCGGTGAAGCTCGATGCGCAGGGCAACGCGCGCATCGACCTGCCGGTACCGGACTTCAACGGCACGCTGCGCGTCTCGGCGCTTGTGTTCTCCGGCGACCGTTACGGCAACCGCGACGTCGAAACCGTGGTGCGCGCACCGATCGTGGCCGAAGCCAGCCTGCCGCGGGTGCTCGCACCCGGCGACAAGAGCACGGTCACGCTCGACCTGACCAACTTCACGGGCAAGGCCGGCGACTTCAAGGTACGCGTGGACGGCATCGGCCCGGTCTCGGTGGGTGACAACGTCCGCGACGCGAAGATCGACGTCGAGGCCAAGTCGACGCTGAGCTTTCCGATCACCGCGAAGGAGGGCTACAGCACCGCCAACGTGCGCGTGCGCGTGGAAGGCAACGGCTTCAAGGTCGACCGCCGCTACGACCTGCCGGTGCGGCCTGCGTGGCCGGGGGTGCTGCATGCGCGCACGCAAGTGCTCGACCAGCTGGCTGCGGTGTCGCTCGGCAGCGACTTCGCCAACGGCCTCATGCCCGGCTCGGTCAACGCGCGGATGACGGTCAGCGCGATCCCGCCGATCCCGTTCGCCAGCGCCCTGCAGGGCGCGCTGAACTATCCCTATGGCTGCGCCGAGCAGACCGCGAGCAAGGGCTATGCGGCGCTGGAGCTGGACCCGGCGACCGCGAAGATGCTCGGCGCCACCGGCATGGATGCCGAAAAGCGCCAGGCGCGAATGGAGGGTGCGCTGGGCCGGCTGGCATCGATGCAGGTGAGCTCCGGCCACTTCTCGATGTGGGGCAACGACAGCTACGTCAGCCCGAACCTGACGCCCTACATCGTCGAGTTCCTGCTCGACGCACGCGAGGGCGGCTTCAGGATTCCCGACAACGTGTTGCAGAAGGCGCTGAAGCGGCTCAACGAGGACCTGCTGGCCGGCGGCAACGAGTTCTACGGGCGCGACCATCGTTCGCACCTGAAGTTCGCCTACCAGGCGCACGCCGGCTACGTACTGGCGCGGGTCAACCGCGCGCCGCTCGGCACGCTGCGCGCGCTGTACGACAACGAGCGCAAGAAGACGCTGACCGGCCTGCCGCTGGTGCACCTGGGGCTGGCGCTGGCGATGCAGGGCGACAAGACCCGCGGCGAGAAGGCGATCGCCGAAGGCTTCGCGTTCAAGGGCGACCGCCCCGGCTATCTCGGCGACTACGGCAGCCCGATGCGCGACATGGCGCTGATGATCGCGCTGACCCACGAGCGCGGCTTCGCGAAACCGGAGTACGACGCGCGCGCGATCGACCTGGGGCGCGAGATCGATGCCCGCCGCAACCGCGGCTGGTTGTACATGAGCACGCAGGAACAGGTGGCGCTGGTGCGGCTGGGCAAGGCGCTGATGGCTGGGCAGGACAAGCGTGTGTCCGGCACCTGGCACGTGGGCGACAGCGAGGAAGCGGCCGCTTCGGCCAAACTCGTCGGGCGCATGTTCGACTACGACACCCTGGCCCGCGGCGTGCGTTTCGACCCCCAAGGCACGCCGCCGTTGTACGCCAGCCTGGAAGTCGCCGGAGTGCCGCGCAAGGCGCCGGAGCCGGATTTCAGCCAGCTCAAGGTCGAGCGCAAGTGGTACGGCACCGACGGCAAGCCGTGGAAGCCGGCGCCGCTGAAGGAAGGCGAGGCGCTGATCGTGGCGGTAAGCGTGACCACCGATCGCGCCATGCCCGACGCGCTGCTCACCGACCTGCTGCCGGCTGGCCTGGAGGTCGAGAACTTCAACCTCGGCGACGGCAAGCAGTGGGCGGACGTGGTGGTCGACGGGATCGAGATCACCGACCGCGCCCGCGCCGCGGACGTGCTGCACGAGGAGTATCGCGACGACCGCTACGTGGCGGCGCTGAAGCTGGGCGCGGGCAGGACCGCGCGCGTGTTCTACCTGGTCCGCGCGGTGACGCCGGGCACCTATACCGTGCCGCCGCCGCTGGTCGAGGACATGTACCGTCCAGAGTTGCGCGGGGTGGGCAAGGCGGTGCCGGCGAGCATCACGGTGGTGCAGCCGTGAGGACCGTGATTGGTGATTCGCAGAAGCAGCGTCAATCGGGAATCGGAAAAGGCCATCACCCGCGTTGCGTGAGTCGGGTTGACGCCCCCGACGGCTTTTGATCTTCCGGGCGTCGGGGGGCGTAACCCAGGCCTGCGGCTGTTTCGGGAATCGGGAATGAGCATCTTGTTTTTTGTCGTCATTCCCGCGCAAGCGGGAACCCAGTGACTTGCCGTTGCGCCATCTGCCAACGCTGAAGACGCTGGGTTCCCGCTTGCGCGGGAATGACGGTGCAGGGCTTGCCGATGGCGCTGACGATGAACCCGGCACCGGGGAAGGTTCCGCCACACCGAACGGGTCGCCCGGCGCACGACACCCTGCACGCCGCGGCTGGCGCCGGCTGCTCCCCTGGCTGCGCTGGGGCACGGTCGCATTCCTGCTGTCGCTGCTGCTGCTCGACTTCGCCTTCCCGCCGAAGCTGCCCGAAGCGCGTGACACCAGCACCGTGGTGGTTGCGCGCGACGGGACGCCGCTGCGGGCGTTCGCCGACGCCAAGGGCATCTGGCGCTATCCGGCCGATCCGGCCACGGTCTCGCCGCTGTACCTGCAGGCGCTGCTGAACTACGAGGACCGCTGGTTCTGGCATCACCCCGGCGTCAATCCGCTGTCGCTGCTGCGCGCTAGCTGGCAGATGCTGCGCAGCGGGCAGGTGGTCTCCGGCGGGTCCACGCTGACCATGCAGGTGGCGCGGATCCTCGAAACCGACCCGGACGCGAGCACGCGCACGCCCTGGGGCAAGGCGCGGCAGATCCTGCGCGCGCTGCAACTCGAGGCGCACCTGTCGAAGCGCGAGATCCTGACGCTCTACCTCGAACGCGCGCCCTTCGGCGGCACCATCGAGGGCGTCGAGACGGCCAGTCGCGCCTACCTCGGCAAGCCGGCCGTGCGCCTGTCTCGCGCGGAAGCCGCGCTGCTGACCGTCCTGCCACAGGCGCCGAGCCGCTGGCGCCCCGATCGCAACCCGGAAGGTGCCCGCGCCGCGCGCGACAAGGTGCTCGACCGCATGGCCGAACTGGGCGTGTGGACGCCGGCGCAGGTCGAGGACGCGAAGATCGAGGCGGTGGTTTCGCGCAGCCTGCACGCACCGCTGTCGGCGGCGCTGCTGGCACGGCGCCTGCGCAATGCGCATCCGGCGTCCGCGCGCATCCGTTCCACCCTCGATCCGGGCCTGCAGCGCACGCTGGAAGAGCGTGTCACGTCCTACTTCTCCTACCTGCCACCGCGCACCTCGGCCGCGCTGCTGGTGGTCGACAACGCGACGATGGAGGCGCGGGCCTATGTCGGTTCGGTCGCGTTCGGCGACAAGGCGCGGCATGGCGATGTCGACATGGTGGAGGCCTGGCGGTCGCCGGGCTCCACGCTCAAGCCGTTCCTTTACGGCATGGCGATCGACGACGGGCTGATCCATTCCGAAAGCCTGCTGGTCGATGCGCCGCAGTCGTTCGACGGCTACCGCCCCGGCAACTTCGGCGGTGCATTCAACGGTCCGGTCGGCGCGGCCCAGGCGCTGCGGCTGTCGCTGAACATTCCCGCCGTCGACCTGCTGGACCGCGTCGGCCCGGCGCGCTTTTCGGCGCGGCTGGACAATGGCGGCATCTCGCTGAAGTTTCCGCGCGGCGCGAAACCGAACCTGTCACTGATCCTCGGCGGCACGGGCGCCCGGCTCGAGGATCTGGTGGGCGCCTTTGCCGCACTCAACCGCGAAGGCATCGCCGGTCGCGTGCGCTACACGCCCGGCGACGCGCGCATCGACCGACGCGTGATGTCGCCAGGCGCCGCGTGGATCGTGCGCACGATGCTCGAAGCCAATCCGCGCCCCGGCGAGCGCGCCGATACCTTCGACCGCAGCGGCCGCCCGCGGGTGGCATGGAAAACCGGTACCAGCTACGGCTTTCGCGACGCCTGGGCCATCGGTAGCACGCGCCGGCATACGGTCGGTGTCTGGGTGGGGCGACCGGACGGCACGCCGTTGCCGGGACAGTACGGCGCAGTCACCGCGCTGCCGCTGATGTTCGAGGTCATCGACAGCCTGCCGCGTCGGCGCGGCGACAACGTGCAGCGCCCGCCGCCGTCCAATGTCGCCGAAACGGAAATCTGCTGGCCGCTCGGCACCGCAGCCGAGGGACTGCCGTCGGCGCTTTGCCAGCGAAGGATGAAGGCATGGACGCTCGACGGCGTCGTTCCGACCACGTTCGCCGAGCGCGGTGTGCGGCTGTGGAGCGCGGGGCGCGAGCGTTTCGAGGTCGACGCGCATACCGGGGAACGGCTTTCGGCGGCGTGTTCGCTACCGCACGACAGGCGAAGCGCCGAGATCGCGCGCTGGCCCGCGCTGGCATCGCCCTGGCTGACGATCGCCGAACGCCACGCGTCGCGGCTGCCGCCGCTGGCCGGCGATTGCATGGCCGACGGGCGCGGCGCCGTGGAGGATTTGCGCATCGAGGGCATCAACGACCGCGCGACCCTGGCGCGCGCGCCGGGCAGCCGCCATCCACTGCGGTTGTCGCTGCGGGCGCTGGGCACCGGCTCGCGCGTGCAATGGTTGCTCGACGGGCGCCGGATCGGCGAAACGGAGGGTGCCGGGTCGTTCTCGCACGATTTCGACGAAGCCGGCGACCACACGCTCACTGCGCTGGCGGAGAGCGGTGCATGGGCGAGTTTGCGGTTCCGCGTGCTTCGCTAGCAGCGCAGCAGCCAAAGCCGGAGTGGCTTCAGCCAACCCACCCATCCAGCAAATCAGCGAACTCATCCGCGTGCTCCTCTTCCTGCGCGAGGATCTCCTCGAGGATGCGCTTGGTGGTGGTGTCGCGCTCGCCGACGTAGTTGATCATCTCGCGGTAACTGTCGATCGCGATGCGCTCGGCGACGAGGTTTTCCTTGACCATGTCGCGCAGGTCCTTGCCTTCCTTGTACTCGGCGTGCGAACGCGCGGTCAGGGTGTCGGGATTGAGGTCGGGCTCGCCGCCCAGCTGCACGATGCGCTCGGCAAGCCGGCCGGCGTGTTCCTGCTCCTGCTGGGCGTGTTCGAGGAACTCGGCCTTCACCGCATCGGCCAGCATGCCCTTGGCCATGAAGTAGTGGCGGTAGTAGCGCAGCACGCAGACGTACTCGGTGGCGAGCGCGTCGTTGAGGATGCGGATCACCGCCTTGCGGTCGGCGGCATAGCTTTCGGTGATCGCGCCGTCGTCGATGTTCTTGCGCGCGCGGGCGCGCAGGGTCGCCGTGGCGGTGATCGGAGAGGCGGGGCTGGCGGCTTTCTTCTTCGCGGCTTGCTTGGCCATGGGGGACTCCTCGGGTCAGGAAAGTTGGCTGAGCATGTGCTCGGCCGACGACACGCGGAACTCGCCGGGTGCCTCGACGTTGACGATGCGGGCGACGCCGTCCTCGGCGTACAGGGAAAAGCGCTTGGCACGCATGCCCATGCCGTAGGAACTGGCATCCATTTCCAGTCCGAGCGCGCGCGCGAACTCGCCGTTGCCATCGGCCAGCATCAGCAGGCCTTCGGGTGCGTGCTGGCTCAGGCCCCAGGCCTGCATCACGAACGGATCGTTGACCGACATGCAGGCCACCTCGATGCCCTTGGCCCGGAACTCGTCGAAATGCTGGATGAAACCGGGCAGGTGCTTCTCGGAACAGGTGGGGGTGAACGCGCCCGGGACGGCAAACAGGACCACTTTCTTGCCCTCGAACAAGGTGGGGGTATCGATGATCTCGACGCCTTCGTCGATGCGCTGCAGGTGCGATTCGGGGATCGGGTCGCCGGGCTGGATGGGCATGCGTCAGGTTCCGTTGAAGGTGGACGCAGTCTAGTCCCGGGGTGGAAAGACGGCGTCAACGCAGGGTTGAAATCGCCCGTGGCAGACTTACCTCCCTCGTGGGGATCGTGCCGCGCCCAGGCCTGGTGCGATCGTGCTTTCACCGCGGATGCGGATGGAAGGCGGATAATCCGGGCCCGCGACGGCAATGTCGCGGGCCGCTGTCGCTGGAGCAACCATCACGATGCAGTTCAAGGACTACTACGACATCCTGGGCGTCGAGCCCAGCGCGGGCGACGCCGAGATCAAGACCGCGTACCGCAGGCTGGCGCGCAAGTACCACCCGGATGTCAGCAAGGAAGCCGGTGCGGAGGAGCAGTTCAAGGCCGTCAACGAGGCATACGAGGCGTTGCGCGACCCGCAGAAGCGCGCCGCCTACGACCAGCTGCGCACTCGCGGCTACCGGCCCGGTGACGAGGTGCAGCCGCCGCCCGGCGGCTACGGTTACGGCCAGGGCGGTGCGCCGGAAGGCTTCGACTTCGACGAGGTCTTCGCCGGCGGCGGTGCGGGCGGCGGTTTCAGTGACTTCTTCGAAAGCCTGTTCCGGCGCCAGGGCGGCGGTGGGTTCTCGCAGCAGCAGGCGCGCGGCGCGCACGGACCCGCCGACCTGCGCGCGCGCCTGGCGGTGTCGCTGGAGGCGGTGTACCGCGGCGACAGCGTCCGCGTGGGACTCAACGGCAAGACCTTCGAGGTGCGGGTGCCCAAGGGCGTCCGACCGGGGCAGGTGATCCGGCTGGCCGGGCAGGGCACCCGCGGCGGCAACCTGCTGCTGGAAATCGAGTACGCCGCGCACCCGCAATTCGAGGTCGACGGCCGCAACATCATCTACACCCTGCCGGTGGCGCCGTGGGAAGCCGCGCTCGGCGCGACGATCAGCGTGCCCACGCTGGGTGGCAAGGTGGAATTGAAGATCCCGGCCAGTTCAGAGGCAGGGCGCAAGCTGCGCCTGCGCGGACGTGGGTTGCCGAATGGCAGCTCGACGGCCGGCGACCAGATCGTCGAGCTGGAAGTCCAGGCGCCGGCGCCGGAAGGCGACGCCCAGCGCGAAGCCTACGGGACCCTCAGGGACGCTTTCGCCGGGAAGTGGCGGCGGGAGTAGGCGCGCCGGCAATCCCGAACCGTAGGATGGGAAGAGCCGTAGGCGAAACCCATCAGCCCGCGTGCAACCACCGGCTACTCCGCGCGCAATCGGCCGACGATGGGTTTCGCTTCGCTCTACCCATCCTACGTTGAATCGGGAATCAAGCCGCGGTTGGCGGCTCGGGTTCGGGCGATGCGCCGCCACCGATCGTGCCGGCGATCGCGTCGGCCAGCTCGGTTTCCGAGAACGGTTTGGTCAGGTAGGCCTTGGCGCCCTGGCGCATGCCCCAGACGCGGTCGGTGTCCTGGTCCTTGGTGGTGACCAGGACCACGGGGATGTGCTTCGTGCTCGGTTCACGGGTAATCGAGCGAGTGGCCTGGAAGCCGTTGAGGTTCGGCATCACCACGTCCATCAGGATCAGGTCGGGCAACTCGCGCTTGGCGGCCTCGACGCCGGCCGCGCCATCTTCGGCGGTCAGTGCCTCGTGGCCCAGCTTTTCGACGATGCGGCGGATTCCCATGAGCTGGGAGGGCGAATCGTCCACGATCAGAATGCGCGCCATGATGTTCCCCGTTGGGTGCGTGGAGATTGTAGCCGCGGGCGTGGCGGCCGCAAGCCGGGCTGGTCAGGCGGCTTGCGGGGATCGCGGCTGGAGATCGACCAGCGTCCGTCCCATCGATCCGCCGGCCAGCATGGTGTCGAACACCTCGGGCAGCTGTTCCAGCGTCGCCTCGCGCGTGCAGATGCGGTCCAGGTGGCGCGGTTTCCAGTCCGAGGCCAGCCGCCGCCAGACTTCGTCGCGGATGTCGCGCGCGGTGCCGGCCGAGGCCACGCCCAGCAGCGACACGCCGCGGATGATGAAGGGCATCACCGTGGCCGGCAGCTCGTGGCTGGCGGCAAGGCCGGCGCTGGCGACGTTGCCGTAGGGCTCGGTCTGCGCGAGCAGGCTGGCGAGCATCGGCCCGCCGACATTGTCCAGGCCGCCGCCGAAGCGTGCCGATTCCATCGGCTTGCGGGTGGCCAGCGCATCGCGGCCGAGGACTTCGGCCGCGCCGATGGCTTTCAGGTAACCGGCGTGCTCGGGCTTGCCGCTGATCGCATGCACCGCGTAGCCGGCGCTGCTGAAGATGTCGATCGCCAGGGAACCGACGCCGCCGGTCGCGCCGGTCACCGCGAGCGGCCCGAGTCCGGGCGACTGGCGGTTCTCTTCCATGCGCAGCAGCGCCAGCGCGGCGGTGAAGCCGGCGGTGCCCAGGATCATGCTTTCGCGCAGGTCCAGCCCCGGCGGCAACGCGACGGCCCAGCGGGATTCGAGCCGCGCGTATTCGCCATAGCCGCCGTCGCGGGTTTCGCTCAGGCCCGAGCCGGTGACCAGCACCGCGTCGCCCTCGCAGAACTTCGCGTCCGTCGACGCGACGACGTGCCCGGCGACGTCGATGCCGCCGACCAGCGGGAAGCGGCGCAGGATCCTGCCCTTGCCGGTGCCGGCCAGCGCGTCCTTGAAGTTGACGGACGAATACGCGCTGCGGATCACGATCTCGCCCGGGGCCAGGTCGTCCAGCGAGACTTGCTCGATGCCGCTGCGGTAGCCGGCATCGTCGCTGTGGATACGGAAGGCCTTGAAGGTTTTCGGAGTCGTCATGGACCGGCGTCGCGGGGAAGGACGCTCCGATGATGCCCGTGAACGCCGCGGCCTTCCACCGTGGTTGCCCCGGACGCGTCGTCGCAGTCGCTGCGACCGTTTCGCGGCACAATGCCGCCATGTCCGATACACCCGCCGACCTGCTCACCGTCGCCATCTCCTCGCGCGCGCTGTTCGACCTCGAGGAGAGCAACACCCTGTTCGAGGCGCAGGGCATCGACGCCTATGCCGAGCACCAGCGCAGCCGCGAGGACGACGTGCTCGAGCCGGGCATCGCTTTCCCGCTGGTGCGCAAGCTGCTGGCGCTCAACGACGGTGCGCCCGCTGAATCGCCGCGGGTGGAAGTGATCCTGCTGTCGCGCAACTCCTCGGACACCGGCCTGCGCGTGTTCAACTCGATCCAGCACCACGGCCTGTCGATCTCGCGCGCGACGTTCACCTCCGGCGCGCCGACCTGGCCCTACATCAGGCCATTCGGCGCGCAGCTGTTCCTGTCGGCCAACCCGGAATCGGTGCGCGGCGCGCTGGAGCATGGCGTGGCCGCGGCGACGATCCTGCCGGCCAAGGCACCGGCGCACCGGCACGACCAGCTGCGCATCGCCTTCGACGGCGACGCGGTGATCTTCGACGATGAAAGCGAGCGGGTGTCGCAGGAGGGCGGTATCGAAGCCTTCCATCGCCACGAGCGCGAGCGGGCGCGCGAACCGCTTCCCGGCGGGCCGTTCCGTGGCTTCCTCGACGCGCTGCACCACCTGCAGGCGGCGTATCCGCCGGGCGAGGAGTCGCCGATCCGCACCGCGCTGGTCACCGCGCGCTCGGCGCCGGCGCACGAGCGCGTGATCCGCACCCTGCGCGAATGGGGCGTGCGCCTGGACGAGGCGCTGTTCCTCGGTGGCCGCGCCAAGGGGCCGTTCCTGGACGTGTTCGGCGCCGACATCTTCTTCGACGACTCGCTGCACAACATCGACTCCGCGCGGCAGCACGTCGCCACGGGACACGTGCCGCACGGCGTGTCGAATCCGTAGGCCAGGGCGACGCCTGCGTGGCGGGAACGCCGTAGGTCGGGGCTACGTCCCCGACGGCTCTCCGGTCCGTTGCGCGAAACTGTCGGGGGCGTAGCCCCGACCTACGGGGTTGGAGAGGTCGTCGGTGTTTCGTCGGCGCGCAGCGGCAGGCGGATGTCGGACAGCTTCCAATCCAGCCCGCGCCGGGTCATCACGAATACCACCGGGCGGCCCCGGTCGTCGTGGACGGTGGCGGTGAAGCGCGACAGCGATTCGTAGCGGTACTGCGCGTCGTGCAGTGGGCACTCGGCCGATGGGTCGTGCGTGTCGTCGCGCGACGGCGGAGGCGTACCGCTGGCGCGGTCCCAGGTCCTGCGGCCTTCCATCATCGCGCCGAGTCCGGCGGGGGTGACCATCGCATCCACCAGCCCACCGACCAGCCCGTTGGCGATGCCGAGTCCGAACGCCGCGAAGGGATTGTCCGGCGACGGCGCGCCCACTTCGCGCAGCAGGCGGTCGCCGAGCTGCGCCTTGAGGCTGTTGCGCAGCGCGGGGAAGTCGATCTGTTCGGCCATCGCCTGCGCATCCCGCGCCTGCGCGGCATCGCGGATCGCGCTGAAGGTCCTGTAGGGACCGATCGCGGTCCAGGCGAGCAGGGCGACCAGCACGGCCGCAACGAGCCAGAGCCATTTCTTCATCGTTGGTGTTCCCGGAGGCCGTGCCGCGATTCTATGCTGATCCCGGTGCCTCAGAACTCCAGGTCCAGCGCCGCGCACAGGTAATCCACGAACGGCGCAAGCGCGTTCAGGTCCTTCGCCAGCGTCTGCCGCAGCCGTGGCCCGGTCATCACGCTGTCCTCGATGGCGTGCGAGGCGACGAAGTTCTTGTGGCGCAAGTCGTCGAGGAACGCGAAATCCGGCGGGAATCCCCGCGGCGGCCGCACCAGCATCTCGCCGGTTTCGAGGTCGAAGCGGCGCCGGAACGCGGGCGCATGCGCGGCCTGCTTCCAGCTGCCAGGATTGTCGAAGATGAACTGCCGGACCCGCCGCTGGGTCGCTGTCTCCGGATGCCATAACCCGGCGCCGATGAAAGAGTTGCCAGGCTGCAGGTGCAGGTAGAACGACGGCGCGGGCACCTGCTTGCGGCGCTCGTGGAACAGCCGCGCGCCCTGCCAGGCCTTGTACGGCGTCTTGTCGCTGGCGAAGCGCGTGTCGCGCTGGATGCGGAACAGCGAACCGCCGACGGTCTTCGGCTCGGAGCGGAAATGTTCGCTCACCGTGCGCAAGTCCGGCTGCAGGTCCGTGAGCAGCGCCCGGAACGGTTCACGCACATGCGCGTCGTAGTCGGCCTTGTGGGCCTGGAACCAGGCGCGGTTGTTGTTGCGGGCCAGCGTGCGCAGGAAGCGGAAACTCTTGTCGGTGAAGTACGTGCTCATGGCTGGCGATGATAGGCCCGATGACGCGTCGATTTCGCTGTGGGGAAGGCCGCGTCAGGCCAGCGATGCCTGCAGCTGGCGGCCCCAGTCTTCCAGCCGGTCCAGCAGGACCTGTTTGCCGCCGTCGTCGGCGTGTGCGGCCCGCAGCTCCATGATCTGCGCGGCGTACTGGGCGAACGTCACCTCGGACAAGCCGGAATCGTCGACCAGGCGCCGCTGGCGGTAGTCGTTCCAGCGCAGGTGTTCGTCGGCGGACAGCGTCTGCGGCCAGTTGCGCGCCCGGTAGCGGAACAGCAGTTCGACCAGGCGCGGATCCTGGAAGCCGAAGTCGCGGCTACCCAGCGCCTCCGGCGGCGTGGCGCGCACGTCCGCGCAGCGGCGCTTGTCGCCGTCGCCGATGAAACCGTCGTAGAGCGAGGCGTCGGCGTCGGCCGGCTCGCGTTCGGCCACGTTGGCGAACACGCGGCGGACCTTTTCGGCCAGCGCGGGCGCGGCGGCGCGCAGGCGCGCGGCGCGCACTTCGACCACGGCCGGATCGATCTGCAGCCGCTGGAAATCCGGCTCGCGCAGGTGCGCCCACTGGATCAGCGCCGGGCAGCGGTTGAGGTGGACTTCCTTCAGCGCGACCCGCGACTCGCCCTCGGGCAGGTCGGCGGCGCGCACGTACAGGCGGTCGGCAATGGCGTCGGCGTCCAGGTCGAGCAGGGCGTCGGGCTCGCTGTCCAGGTCGAACACGATCACCCGGCTGTCGATGCGCGGGTGCCGTGCCAGCGGCAGCACCGCGGCCGCGCACAGGCGGCTGGCAGGATAGCGCTGCGAGACGTGCAGCACCGGCGTCATCGCCGCGATATCGAGCAGGCTGGCGGCGTGGCGCTTGTTGCGCAGCAGCGCGGCGTGCTCCCACAGTCGCGGTTGCGCCCGGCGCAGCAGCCGGGCCATGCCGATCAGCGCGCGCACGTCGGACAGCGCCTCGTGCGCGTCGCCGATGCGCACGTCGTTGGCCGCGGCCAGGTGTTCAAGGCGGAACGAGGTCGCGCCGTCCTCGCGCTTCGGCCACACGATGCCCTCGGGCCGCAGCGCATGCGCCAGCCGCATCACGTCGAGCAGGTCCCAGCGCGAGTTGCCGCCGCGCCACTCGCGCTCGTAGGGATCGTGGAAATTGCGGAACAGCCCGTGGCGGACGAACTCGTCGTCGAAGCGCAGCGAGTTGTAACCTAGGGTGCAGGTCTCCGGGCGCGCCATCTCCTCGAAGATGCAGGCGAAGGCTTCGGCTTCGGTTACGCCGTCGCGCAGCGCATCCTGCGGCGTGATGCCGGTGACCAGCGTCGCCATCGGCGAGGGCAGCAGGTCGTCGGCCGGCTGGACGAAGAACTCCACCGGCGCCTCGACCTCGTTGAGCTCCGCGTCGGTGCGGATCGCGGCGAACTGCGCGATGCGGCTGCGACGTGGGTCGGTGCCGAAGGTTTCAAGGTCGTAGAAGAGGAAACTGGCGGGCATGAGGCTGGGCTGCTTGTGGGAGGCGGCTTCTAGTTACGAGGTTTTTGGTCAGGGGTCACAGGGGTCAGGGTCAGGGATTTGCTCTTGCCCCCTTTGAAAAAGGGGGGATGGGGGATTTGCTCCTGCTCTGCTTCTGCTTGCCGCCTCAAAAGCTCGCGGCTGAAGCCGCTCCCACAAGAGCAGGGAGCCATGATTCTGCCGCAGGGCCGTCGCAAGCGCCGCGACCATTCGACGTCAAGCTGCGTCCGCCAGCGGCGTCAGCCGCTTTTCTACCTCCGCATCCACCGCCGCCCAATCCACCCCGTCCAACGAGTCCAGCCCACGCGTCGCGGTCACCAGTATCCCGCGCTGGATGTTGCTGCGCTCCAGCGCCAGCGAATACGGAATCCGCATGAAGGTCACCATCGAATAGTGCGGCACGAAGCGGCCCGGATGGCGTTCCTGCAGCTTGCGCTCCAGCGCCTGCTGCAGCAGGAACTCCGGGTCGTCGACCAGGTCGCGCATCTCGATGTAGTTCTCCAGCGCCATGTCCTGGATCGCGGTGGCGTCGGGTTTGCGGTCGGCCTCGAAGGCGGCGAAGGCGGTGGCGAGGTCGGCGTGGGATTCGAGGCAGTCGGCCAGCGCCACGCAGTCCTCGAATGCGCAGTTCATGCCCTGGCCGTGGAACGGCACCATCGCGTGCGCGGCGTCGCCCAGCAGCACCGCGTCGCCGCCCAGGTGCCAGCGGTCCAGGCGCAGCGTGCCGAGGCTGCCGACCGGGTTGGCCACGAAGTCGTGCTCCAGTTCCGGGATCAGCGGCAGCGTGTCCGGGAAGTCGCGTTCGAACAGGGCGCGCGCGTCGGCGGCGGTGACGACCGAGTCGAAATCCGGGTCGTCATTGCCGGCATCCGCGTGCAGCGCCATGAACAGGGTGACGGTGAAGTTGCGCTCGTCGTTGGGCAGGGCGATGCACATGTAGCGCCCGCGTGGCCAGATGTGCAGTGCGTTGGGTTCGATGCGAAAGCCGCCGTCGGCAGCGGGCGGGATTTCCAGCTCCTTGTAGCCGTGGCCGAGCCATTCGGTGCGTTCGCCGAGGTCACGTTGCGCGCCCATCTGCGCGCGCAGCGTGGAACCGGCGCCGTCGCAGCCGAGCAGGGCGTTGAACGGGTGCACGTGGGTCTCGCCGTTGCCGCTGCAGGTGATGGTGCGGGCGTCGAAATCGACCGAATCCAGTCCCTGGTCGAAATGCAGGACGGCGCCGGCGGCTTCGGCCGCGTCGATCAGGGTGATGTTCAGCTCGCCGCGACTGACCGACCAGATCACCTCGCTGTCGTCGCGGCCGTAGCGCTGCAGCTGCGGCTCGCCGCCCAGCGGATGCACCATGCGGCCGCGCATCATCACGGCCTGTTCCAGCACCGCGCCGTGGGCGTCGGCGGCGCGCAGGGCGTGCAGGCCGCGTTCGGCCAGCGCGAGGTTGATCGAACGGCCGCCGGCGTAGCCCTGCAGGCGCGGGTCGCCGCGGCGCTCGAACACCTCGACGCGCCAGCCGCGCTGGGCGAGCAGGGTGGCGAGCAGGGCGCCGGCGAGGCCGGCGCCGATGATGGTGAGGGATTTTGGATCAGCGCCTGTCACGTCGGTAACCCCACGTCGTCATTCCCGCGCAGGCGGGAATCCATGCCCGCGGATTGTCCGGTGATGTCGGGCCAAAGGTCCTTCCAGCGTGGATTGCCCTCCTGAATCAAGCGAAGCTTCCAGCTCCGGTTCCATTTCTTGATCTGCTTCTCACGCAATATCGCGCTCTCCATTGTCGGATGCAGCTCGTACCAGACGAGCGTGGCAATGCCGTACCGTTTCGTGAAACCGTCGACCACGTGTTCGCGGTGTTGCCATGTGCGTCCGACCAGATCGCTCGTAACGCCGGTATACAAAGTGCCGTTGCGTTCGCTGGCAAGGATGTAGACGGCTGGTTGCTTTTCCATCAGCGGTCGTCTCAAGTTTGCGGGCATGGATTCCCGCCTGCGCGGGAATGACGGCATTGGTGAGGCTGGCCGATCATTCATTCCCCCGCCACGCCTCCACCGCCCGCGCAAACCGCAGCACGTCCGCGTGCGTGTTGTACATCGGCGCCGGCGAGATGCGGATCACGTCCGGTTCGCGCCAGTCGCCCAGCACGCCTTGGGCGGCGAGGAATTCGAACAGCGAGCGTCCTGCCTCGCGCCCGCGCAGGCCGCGGCCTTCAACGACGCGCAGCGAGAGCTGTGCGCCGCGACGTTCCGGTTCGCGCGGCGTGGCGATCTGCAGCGTGCCGGACAGGCGTTCGCGGATCAGCGCTTCGAGATAGGCGGTCAGGCGCTCGGACCTGGCGCGCAGCGCGGCCATGCCGGCGCGTTCGAACAGTTCCAGCGCCCCGCGCAGCGGCGCCAGGCCCAGGATTGGCGGGTTGCTCAGCTGCCAACCGTCGGCGCCGGGCGTGGGCACGAAGTCGGTGCCCATGCGGAAGCGCGAGGCCTGTTCGTGGCCCCACCAGCCGGCGAAACGCGGGCGGTCGGTGCGCGCGTGGCGCTCGTGCACGAAGCAGCCGGCGACCGCGCCGGGGCCGGCGTTCATGTATTTGTAGTGGCACCACACCGCGAAGTCGGCGCCGCTGTCATGCAGCTGCAGCGGCAGGTTGCCGGCCGCGTGCGCGCAGTCGAAGCCGACCAGCGCGCCGGCGGCGTGGCCGAGGCGCGCGATCTCGCGCAGGTTGAAGGCCTGTCCGCTGCGGTACTGCACGCCGGGCCAGACGATCAGCGCCAGGCGCGGGCCGTGTTCGGCGATGGCGCGTTCGATCGCCGCCATGGAGAACGTGCCGTCGGGTTCGTCGGGCTGCAGTTCAATCAGGTCGGTGGCCGGGTCGAAGCCGTGGAAACGCACCTGCGATTCGAGCGCGTAGCGGTCGGAGGGAAATGCGCCGGCTTCCATCAGGATCGCCGGGCGCTCGCGCGTGGGGCGGTAGAAGCTCACCATCATCAGGTGCAGGTTGGCGGTGAGCGAATTCATCGCCACCACCTCGGATGACTGCGCGCCGACCACGCGTGCCAGGCCGTCGCGAACGAGCTCGTGGTACGGCATCCACTGCGCCTGGCCGGTGAAGTGGCCTTCGACGGCTTCGACCGCCCACTTGTCCAGCACTTCTTCGACGTGCGCACGCGCTGTCTTCGGCTGCAGGCCGAGCGAGTTGCCGCAGAAGTAGGCCTGCTCGCGGCCGTCGTGCAGCGGGATCAGGAATTCGTCGCGCAGGCCGCACAGCGGGTCGGCGGCGTCCAGGGCTCGGGCGTGAGTGTCGTCGCTGATGTCGGTTTCGGTCATTGGATTTTTGCCGCGGATTTACACGAATGAGCACGGATAAAGCGTTGAATCAGTTGGTTGCGCACTTACCGACGTCATTCCCGCGAAAGCGGGAACCTAGTGACTTGGTTCTTTCCCGCACGAAAGCCACTGGGTTCCCGCTTTCGCGGGAATGACGAATCTGGTGCATTTCCACAGTATTGGCTACCTGTATCCGCGTTCGTCCCTGTAAAACCGTGGCAAAACACCACGCATCAGGCGAACCGCGACTTCGGCAGCCCCAGCCATTCCAGCGCGGTGCCGTGGAACAGGCGCGCCTTGCCGGCTTCGTCCAGGTCCATCGCGTCGATGCCGGCGCCGGGCGTCTGTTCGCCGAGCGGGAAGGGGTAGTCGGTGCCGAGCATCACCCGGTCCGTGCCGCAGGTGTCGAGCAGGTATTGCAGCGCGCGCGGATCGGCGACCCACGAATCGAAGTACAGCCGCTCCAGGTACTCGCGCGGGTTGCGCGGGTTGTCGGTGGCGACCAGGTCCGGGCGCATGTTGAAGCCGTGCTCGATGCGCCCGATGGTGTAGGGAAAGCTGCCGCCGCCGTGGGCGAGGCAGACCTTGAGCTTCGGCAGGCGTTCCAGCACGCCGCCGAACACCAGGCAGCAGGCGGCGCGCGACTGCTCGGCCGGCATGCCCACCAGCCACGGCAGCCAGTACTTGGGCATCGATTCGGTGCCCATCATGTCCCAGGGGTGCACGAGGATCGCCGCGCCGAGGTCGGCGGCGGCCTCGAAGAACGGGAACAGCTCCGGCGCGTCGAGGTTCCAGTCGCCGATGTGCGAACCGATCTGCACGCCCTGCAGGCCGAGCTGGTCGACGCAGCGCTCCAGTTCCTGCACCGCCAGCCGCGGCGACTGCATCGGCACGGTGCCGATGCCGGCGTAATGGCGCGGATGCGCGCGCAGGGTTTCGGCCATGTGGTCGTTGAGCGCGGCATGCAATTCCAGCGCCTGGTTGGCCTTCGCCCAGTAGCTGAACATCACCGGCACGGTGCTGATGACCTGCACCTGCACGCCGAAGCGCGCGTACTCGTCGATGCGTTCCTGCGCGTCCCAGGTGTTGGACCAGATTTCGCGGAAGAACTTGCCGTCCTTGTAGATGCGGTGGCGGCCGTCGTCGGTGTGGTGGATGACCGGGAAGCGGTCGTTGCCGTATTTCTTCGCCAGGTCCGGCCAGTCGCGCGGCAGGTAGTGGGCGTGGATGTCGATCTTGAGCATGACGGCCAGTTTACCCGGCTGCCACGGAGGCCGCTCCGATCCCGCGTTCGCGCGCCTGGCGCAGCAGGTGGGCGAGGGTGTCGATGGAGTCGGCGATGCGGTCGCAGGTGTCGGCCAGGGCCATGCCGGCGGGACTGGCGGCGAGCGCCGCATCGGCTTCGATCGTCTTGGCAAGCTCGCGCTCGGCCGGGCGCAGCGAGCGCACCTGCGGCACCGTGCGCTCGCGCAACGCACCGGCGATGGCGGACAGTGCGGTGTCGACTTCGCCGGCGAACGCGTCCAGCTCCGGCAGTCGCGGCAATGCGCCTTCGTCGCGCAGCGCGGCTTCCAGCGACAGCGAGGTGCGGATCAGGCGATGGGCGTTGGCGAGGAAGGATTCGGTGGCGGCCAGGTCCGCGGCGCGTTCGCGGCCGGGTTCGGCGCGCATGCGGTCGATCGAGGCCAGCACGCGCGTTCGCGCGGCGCGGGCAGCGGTGCGGGTTTCGTGCAGGGCGCCGATGTCGTTGCCGAGCACGGCCAGGATGTGGGCGCGGTAGCAGTCGACCAGTTTCGCCAGGGCATCGTTGGAGCGCTGGCCTTCCCACGTCGGCCACAGCAGGTAGGCGACCAGCGCCAGCGCGCTGCCCAGCGTGGTGCCCAGCACGCGCATGTGGATGGCCTCGGCCGGCGCGATGCCCTCGAAGGCCAGCAGCAGCACCAGCATGCCGGTCAGCATCGCCACGCCGAGGCCGTAGTTGACCGTGGCCAGCATGCGGAAGGCGATGCACAGCAGCGCCATCAGCAGCAGCGACAGCACGACGTTGTCGACCACCAGGTGCACCACCAGCGAGGTCAGCAGCAGGCCGCCGAAGGTGCCGGCCACGCGCAGCAGCCCGAAGCGCAGGGTGCCGCCGAAGTCGGGACGCAGCACGATGGCGGCGGTCATCGGGATCCAGGCGCCGTGCGGCACCTGCAGCAGGCGTTCGCTGGCGGCGGCGATGCCCAGGCAGGCGGCGCAGCGGATCGCGTGGCGCATCGCCACCGAGGACAGCTCGAGGTTCGCGCGCAGGGTCTGCAGGGGGTTGCCCGGGCGCAGCGCGGCGGGCAGCTGCGCCTCGGCCAGTTCGGCGCGGATCTCGCCGCGGCTGCTGGCCCAGTCGCTGTTGCGGACCAGCGCGCGCAGCTGGCCGGCCAGGCCCTGCGCGCGCGCCGCGGCGATGCGCAACAGGCGGCGATCGCGGCTGCCGGAGGCCTCCTCGGCCGCCCGTGCCAGCGCATCGACACGCTGACGGAGCAGGGCCACCTCCTGCTCCGCGCGCAGCGGCTTTTCCGCCGCGAGCATGGCGTCGGACAGGTGGCCGAGGATGACGTCGGCACTGGCGAACACGGCGTCGATGCGGGCCTGTTGCGCGGGTTCCTCGACGCGCACGGACACGTCGCCCAGCGACAGCAGGCCGATGCGCACGCGCTCGCACAGCTCGGCGATGATGCGGAACGACTGCATCGCGCGGCCGCGCGAACGGTGTTCGCCATGCAGGGTTTCCAGCGCATCCATGGCCGCCATCGACACCGGCGGCGGCTGCGAGGCGTCCGGCCGGCTGCGCGCGACCTCGGCCAGCTGCCGCAACACCGTGGACAGCGCGAAACGTTCCGGGCGGTAGCGCTGCAGCGGCCAGGCGGCCACCGCCATCAGCGTCTGCAGCAGGCCGCCGGCGAAGATCAGCAGCGCCACGCCGGGGGCGTGCACGATCGGCACCTGCATCTCGGCGGTGATGACCAGCACGATCATGCTGGTCATGCCGACGCGGGCGATGGTCGGCCCCAGCGCCACCAGCAGGCCACCGGTCAGCCCGGCGAGCGCGGCGGCCAGCACGAACAGCCACGTGTGGCTTCCAACCAGGATGCCGACCAGCGCCGACAGGCCCGCGACCGCCGACGCCATCAGCATGCTCCGCATGCGCTGGCGGTAGGGACCGGGCTGGTCGATGAACATGGTGTTGATCGCGCCGGTGGTCATCGCCAGCCCGGCGGGCACCTGGTCGATCGCCAGCCCGACCGCCAGCGGCGCCACCACCGCGACGGTGTTGCGCAGGGCGACGCGGAACGGGACGTCGCGCGGCTTGAGGTCGATCAGGGAGCGCAGCACGGGGCGGGTCCTGGGCAAGGGCCGGGCTTCGGCACGCCATTGTAGGAATTGCAGGAGCGGCGGAAGCCGCGAGCTCTATGCTTTCCCCGTACCAGGCAAAAATCGCGGCTTCCGCCGCTCCTACGGGATGCGGGCGCGGTCAGGTGTCCGGGAATTCGTACTTCTCCGGCGCCGGGTTCAGGTGTCCGCACTGCTTGCACGTGCGGTGCTCGCGCGAGGCGTAGAAGCGTTCGAACACGGGCGGGAAGTCCTTCTCGATGTCGTGCAGGAAGAAGTACTCCTCGTACAGCTTGTGGTTGCACTGCTCGCAGAACCACATCAGGCCGTCGTCCTCGTGCGGCAGGCGCTTGCGCTCGATCACCAGGCCGATGGAGTCGGGCATGCGCTGCGGCGAGTGCGGCACGCGCGGCGGCAGCAGGAAGATCTCGCCGGCGCGGATCGGGATGTCGCGTGGTTTCCCGTCCTCCTGGATGCGCAGCACCATCTCGCCTTCGAGCTGGTAGAACCACTCCGGGCCTTCGTCCCAGTGGTAGTCGGTGCGGAGGTTCGGGCCGCCGACCACCATCACGATGAAGTCGCCGTCATAGATGCACTTGTTGCCGACCGGCGGCTTGAGCAGGTGGCGATGTTCCTCGATCCAGGCCTGGAGGTTCAGCGGGGCGGGCAGCATGGCTTACTCCTTGAAGGCGGCGATGCACTTGAGTTCGATGGCGATCGGCGTGGGCAGCGCGTCGATGCCGAGCGTGGTGCGGCACGGTGCGGTCGCCGGGTCCGGGAAATACTCGGCCCAGACGGCGTTGTAGGCCGTGAAATCGTTCGCCATGTCGGTGAGGAACACCGTCACGTCGACGAGGTCCTCCCAGCGCGCGCCGCTGGCTTCCAGCACCGCGCGCACGTTGGCGAACACCGCGCGCGTTTGCGCCGCGATGTCGTGGCCGACGAGCTTGCCGCCGGCGTCGTGCTCGTTGCCGGGCACGGTGTTGGTGGCCGGGTCGCGCGGGCCGATGCCCGACATCAGCAACAGGTCGCCGACGCGGCGCGCGTGCGGGTAGGCGCCGACCGGGCGCGGTGCGCCGCCGGCGTCGATGCCCTGGCTCATGGCGCCTCCCCGAGGCGACCATGCAGCTGTTCGATCGCGGCGTGGTAAACCTTGTCCAGCACCGTCGGCGAGTCCACGTCCATGCCCAGCTCGCGAACGCGGCCGTCGTGCAGGCTGTAGACCCAGCCGTGCACGGACAGCTTCTGCCCACGGCTCCAGGCATCCTGCACCACGGTGGACAGGCAGACGTTCTCGGCCTGCTCGATCGCATTGAGTTCGCACAGGCGATTGCCGCGTTCTTCCTTCGGGAAACCTTCCAGCAGCGCCGCGTGCTTCTGCGCGACGTCGCCGACGTGGCGGATCCAGTTGTCCGACAGCCCGATGCGCAGGCCGTTGAGTGCCGCGTTGACGCCGCCGCAGCCGTAGTGGCCGACGACGAGGATATGCTCGACCTTCAGCACGTCGACCGCGAACTGGATCACCGACATGCAGTTGAGATCGGTGTGCACCATCACGTTGGCGATGTTGCGGTGGACGAACACCTCGCCCGGCGCCAGGCCGATCACCTGGTTGGCCGGCACGCGCGAGTCCGAGCAGCCGATCCACAGGTACTTGGGCGCCTGCAGTTCGGACAGGCGTTCGAAGAACTGCGGATCCTCGTTGCGGACGCCGTCGGCCCAGGCGCTGTTGTTGCTCAGGAGTTTTGCGAGTGCTTGTTTCATGATTTCACTCCTGCGGACTTGTGAAGCGCATCCGGCGTACGAATACCCGCGACAGCCCCGCGACCCAGGCGACCAGGAGACCGGACAGCACCATGACAGTGAAGGGCGTGGCGAAGACCCATGCAAGCCGTGATTGCAGGAAGCTGAGCAGGAACAGCGCGACTATGACCAGCACCGCCACCAGCGCCAGCGAATAGCCGACGATTCGCACGACACCAAGGAAGTCCAGCACGGAAGTCCGTTTCATCATTCAACGCTCAAGTTGGATGCCCACGTTGCGGGGCTCGGTGAAGAAACGCATCGCCTCGAGTCCGCCCTCGCGGCCGAGCCCGGACTGGCCCATGCCGCCGAACGGGGTGCGCAGGTCGCGCATCAGCCAGCAGTTGATCCAGACGATGCCGGCGTGGATGCCGGCCGCGAGGCCATGTGCGCGGGCGAGGTCGCGGGTCCAGATCGATGCGGCGAGGCCGTAGTCGCCGGCGTTGGCGAGTGCCAAGGCCTGCTTGTCGTCGTCGAAGGGCTGCAGGGTCGCGACCGGGCCGAAGATTTCCTCGCGATTGGTCGCGCAGTCCGGGCCGAGGCCTTCGATGAGCGTCGGCGCGACGAACCATCCGGGGCGGTCGAGCGCGTTGCCGCCGCACAGCACGTGGCCGCCTTCCCCACGGGCGCGGGCGATGGCGGCGACCACCTTGTCGAAGTGCGCCTGCGAGACCAGCGGACCCATCTGCGCGTCGGGGTCCATCGGGTCGCCGACGCGCAGTGCCAGCGCGCGCTCGACCAGCGCGTCGCGGAACTCGTTGTAGATGCCGCGCTCGACCAGCAGGCGCGAGCCGCACAGGCAGATCTGCCCGGAGTTCTGGAAGACCGAGCGCACGATCGTGTCCAGGTGCGCGCGCCAGTTGCTGTCGGCGAACACCAGGGTCGGGTTCTTGCCGCCCAGCTCCAGCGACACCTTCTTCAGCATCGGCGCGGCGATCCCGGCGATGCGTTTGCCGACCGCGGTGCTGCCGGTGAACGACACCGCCTTGACCGCAGGATGCACGACCATCGCCTCGCCAACCTTCGGGCCGAGTCCCTGCGCGATGTTGAGTACGCCCGCGGGGAATCCGATCTGCGCGGCCAGCTCGCCGAGCATCGTCGCCGTCAACGGCGTGACCTCGGACGGCTTGGCGACCACGGTGTTGCCCGCGGCCAGTGCGGGCGCGATCTTCCAGGTGAACAGGTACAGCGGCAGGTTCCACGGCGAGATCGTGGCAACCACGCCCAGCGGCTGGCGCAGGGTGTAGTTCAGCCCCGCCTGGCCGTGGTGCGATTCGCTGGCGAACTGGGTCGCCGCGTGCGCGAAGAAGCGCAGGTTGGACACCGCGCGCGGGATTTCCACGTCGCGGGCAAGCGCGAACGGCTTGCCGCCGTCGCGTGCCTCGGCGTGGGCGAAATCGTCCAGCCGCGCCTCCAGCGCGTCGGCCAGTTTCTCCAGCCAGCGCGCACGCGATTCGTTGGGCAGCGACGACCAGGCGGGGAAGGCCGCGCTGGCGGCGGCAACCGCGGCTTCGACGTCATCGGCGTTGCCGTCGGCCACCCGTGCGAAGGCCTTGCCGGTGGCCGGTTCGAACACGTCCAGCCAGCCCTGCGTGGACGCCTCACGGGCCTTGCCGTCGATCCAGTGGGCGAGCTGCTGCATCCGTGTAGCTTACCTGCTGCGTGCCCGCGACCGAAGGGCGCCGGGCATCTTCAGCGCTGGCAATGCGGACACAGGTACAGCCGGCGCGAACCGTCCTGCCGGCGCAGCAGCGGCGCGCCGCAGGATTCGCAGGGCTCGCCTTCGCGGTCGAACACGCGGAAGCGGAATCCCTCCGGCGTGTCGGTCAGATAGTCCTCGCGCATGCCGCTCGCGCGCTCGATGCCGCGGGTGGCATAGCTGTGGCGCGGGATGGCAAGCAGTTCGCGCGCCAGCGCGCGACGCTCGTCGCCATCGAGGTCGCGCGGTCGCCGCTGCGGCAGCAGGCCCGCCGCGAACAGCACTTCCGAGCGCAGGTAGTTGCCCATGCCGGCGAGGAAGCCCTGGTCGAGCAGCAGGCTTCCCAGCGCGCGGCCCGCGAAGCGCGGATCGCGCAGGCGAGCCTCGACGGCGGCGGCGTCCAGCACCGGGTCGAGCACGTCGGGACCGAGCCGGGCGAGGAAGGGATGCCGGTGCAGCTCATCGCTGCGCCACATCGCCACGTCCGAGGCCGAATACAGCAGGATCGTCGTGTGCGTCGTCTCCAGCGCCACGCGCAGCGAACGTTTCGTCTCCGGCCGCTCGCCGGCCGCCGCGATCCGCCACACGCCATACAGCTGGTTGTGGCTGTACAGCGTCCAGCCGTTGTCGAAGCGCGTGAGCAGCGCCTTGCCGTGCGGCGTGATCGATTCGATGACGGCGCCGGGCAGGGAGTTCTCGAAATGCTTCAGCTGTGGAAACGCGAACCAGGCCGAATCCAGACGCTTGCCCACGACCGCCTCGGCGAGACGATCGGCGGCGCGGCGGATTTCGGGGCCTTCGGGCATGGGTCTCGGGGACTGGAGCGTTCCAGCGTTATCGCGGGAGCGGCGGAAGCCGCGAGCTCACTCCCTCCCCTGCGACGGCAGGGGAGGGCTGGGGAGGGGTGCCTTGCGGATCAACCAGAGCCGTGGAACACCCCTCCCAACCTCCCCCTGCCGTCGCAGGGGGAGGAGCCCAGCTTCAAATCGAATGCATCCGCCCGCCATCCACCGCCAGGCTGACGCCGTTGATGTAGGCAGCCGCCGGCGAGCACAGGAACGCGATCACGCCCCCGGTTTCCTCCGGCGTGGCGAAGCGGCCCGCCGGCACGCCAGCGCGCATCGCGGCGCGGACTTCGTCTTCCGGTTTGCCCTGCGCGGCCACCGCATTGCGCACGATCTGCTCGATGCGACCGGTTTCGGTGAAACCCGGCAGCACGTTGTTGACGGTGATGCCGTCGGTGGCGAGTTCGCGCGACAGCGTCTTGGCCCAGGACGCGACCGCGCCGCGGGTCGTGTTGGACACGCCCAGCCCGGGGATCGGCTCCTTCACCGATGTCGAGATCACGTTGACGATGCGGCCCCAGCGCGTCTGCTGCATGCCCGGCAGCACTGCCTGCAGCAGCGTCTGGTTGGCGACCAGGTGCTTGTTGAAAGCGTCGAGGTAGGCGTCGACCGTCGCCTCATGCGCAGTGCCGCCGGGCGGGCCGCCGGTGTTGTTGACCAGGATGTGCACGGGCGCGCGCGCCGCCAGCCTGGCGACACTTTCGCGCAGGGCGTCGGTCTGCGAAACGTCGGCAGCGATAAAATCGTGCGCCTGCCCGTCGCCGCGGGGCAGGGCAGCGACCACGTCCTGGAGCGCCTCCGCGCGTCGAGCGAGCACGGTGACGCTGGCGCCGAGCAGGGCCAGTTCATGCGCGGTGGCGCGGCCGATGCCTTCGGAGGCGCCGCAGACGAGGGCGTGCTTGCCGGTGAGGTTCAGGTCCATGGGGTCTCCACTGGAGTCAGGCGGCGCACTGCCGCTTCAGGCGCTGCCGCCGAGCTTTTGCGCCATGTGCGGGCGCAGCTGCGCGTCATCGTTGCCGGATGGTGGCGCGATTTCGGCGAGCGAGAAGCCGCGCTCCAGCGCGTCTTCTTCGTCGAGTCCGTCGAAGGCGACGAACTCGGCGTCCATCAGCATGGCGCGCGCGGTGTCCTCGCTGTCGTAGGCGAGGGTATTGCCGTCGCTGTCGAAGACCTCGGCGGTGCCGGCCTCGCGCACGCGCAGCCGCGCCCAGACCACGGTGCGGCCCAGCGAGGCCAGCCACCACTGGTCGCGCGCGCCCTCCGTGCTCACGGCGACACCGCGATCGACAGCAGCCACAGCAGGCCGGCCAGGATCAATGCGAACACGATCACCGTCAGCGCCACGCGCGCGGGCGTGGCCAGGCCTGTGAACTGCGGATCGCGAACCTGCCGGTAGCGGCCGCTGAACAGCCACCACAGTGCGTCGGGCTTGAGGAAGGCGCCATCGCCCAGACGCGCCTTCACCTCCGGGTGGCGGTCGCGCAGGTGCACCAGCGCCAGCGGCCAGAAAATCACGAACGCGGTGGCGCCGGCGATGGCGGCAGCGACGAACAGCAGGGCGAAGAACATGACGACGTCGACGCTCATGGCTAGAACTCCGCGCTGCTGGGTGCGCGCGGGTAGGGGATCGCGTCGCGGATGTTCGACAGCCCGCACACGTACACCACCAGCCGCTCGAAGCCCAGGCCGAAGCCCGCGTGCGGCACGGTGCCGTAGCGGCGGAAATCGCGGTACCAGCCGTAGTGCTCGCGGTCGAGGCCGAACTGGTCCATGCGCGCGTCGAGCACGTCCAGCCGCTCTTCGCGCTGCGAGCCGCCGATGATCTCGCCGATGCCCGGCGCCAGCACGTCCATCGCCGCGACCGTTTTCCCGTCGTCGTTCAGGCGCATGTAGAAGGCCTTGATGTGCTCGGGGTAGTCGGTGACCACCACCGGCCGGCCGACGTGTTCCTCGGTCAGCCAGCGTTCGTGCTCGGTCTGCAGGTCCAGGCCCCATTCGACCGGGAAATCGAACTTCTTCCCCGAGTCCTGCAGCAGCTTGACCGCGTCGGTGTAGCTGATGCGCTCGAACGGCGCGTTGACGAAGGTTTCCAACCGCGTGATCGCATCGGGCTGCACGCGCTGGGCGATGAATTCCATGTCGTCCGCGCGCTCGTGCAGCACCGCGCGGAACAGGTACTTGAGGAAGTCCTCGGACACGCGCGCGGTTTCGGCCAGGTCGGCAAAGGCTATCTCCGGCTCCACCATCCAGAACTCGGCCAGGTGGCGGGTGGTGTTGCTGTTCTCCGCGCGGAACGTCGGGCCGAAGGTGTAAACCTTGCTCAGGCTCAGGCAGTAGGCCTCGACGTTGAGCTGGCCGGACACGGTGAGGAAGGTTTCCTTGCCGAAGAAGTCGCGGCCGAAGTCCACCTCGCCCTTGCCGTCGCGCGGCAGGTTGGCCATGTCCAGCGTCGAGACCCGGAACATCTGCCCGGCGCCCTCGGCGTCGGAGGTGGTGATGATCGGCGTGGTGATCCAGTAGTAGCCGTTTTCGTGGAAATAGCGATGCGTGGCCTTGGCCAGGCAGTCGCGGATGCGGGTCACCGCGCCGAACAGGTTGGTGCGCGGGCGCAGGTGCGCGACCTCGCGCAGGAATTCCAGCGAGTGCGCCTTGGGCTGGATCGGGTAGGTCTCCGGGTCGTCGACCCAGCCGACCACCTCGATCGCCTCGGCCTGGATCTCGAAACTCTGGCCCTGGCCCTGCGAAGGCACCAGGGTGCCGGTGGCGATGACCGAGCAGCCGGCGGTGAGCTTCTTCACCTCGGACTCGTAGTTGGCCAGCGCGCTCGGCGCCACCACCTGGATCGGGGCGAAGCACGAGCCGTCGCTGACGTTGACGAAGCTCAGCCCGGCCTTGGAGTCGCGCCGGGTGCGTACCCAGCCGCGGACCGTGACTTCTCCGCCTTCGGCCACCTTGCCCGCCAGCGCCTGCGCAACACTTACCGTGGTCATGCCTTGAATCCCTGCCGGATCGAGCCGATATGAGCCATACAGTTTACCGGAGCCACAACGGCTAGAATGAGGGCCATGTCGATCCAACTCGCACCTGCTGCCCTGGAGCGCATCCAGGGGTTCCTCTCCGCCGACGATTCCGCCATCGGCCTGCGTTTCGGCGTGCAGCGCACCGGCTGTTCGGGCTGGGGTTACCTGGCCGACCTGGCCCGCGAGCAGCGTGACGGCGACACCGTGTTCGAGCAGGACGGCGTGCGCATCTTCGTCGATGCCGACAGCCTGGCGCTGGTCGACGGCACCCGCATCGACTTCCTCAAGCAGGGCCTGAACGAACAGTTCGTGTTCGAGAACCCCAACGTCGCCGCCGAATGCGGCTGCGGCGAAAGCTTCACCACCGACGCCGACCGCGCCGCGTAGGTCGGCGCCACGCCCCCGACGCCTGCCCGTCGCGGCATCGCCCGTAGGAGCGGCGGAAGCCGCGAGCTCTTTGGCGCGGGCCATCAAGCTCGCGGCTTTCGCCGCTCCTGCAAGCAATTTCCTTCCTGGCGCAACCGCCCAACCTTCGGCACCCCGGCCCTGCGATCCCCGCGCGCTAGACTCCCGGGCTTCCGTCCCCGGGGAATCCCATGTTCAAGCACCTGCTGCTGGCCGCGCTGATCGTGGCCGCCCCCGCCGCCTGCCTGCATGCCGCGGAGCCCGCGCCGCCGGCGGCGTCCGACAGCGTCGCGAAACAGACGCTCGACGCCTTCTTTGCCGCCCAGTGGGAGCGCGGCTTGCGTGAAAGCCCCGAGGGCGCGACCTATAACGGCGACAACCGCTTCAACGACCGCTGGAGCGACTACAGCCTTGCCGCGATCGAAAAGCGCGAGGCCGAGGACCGCGTCGCGCTGGCAGAGCTGCGCGCGATCGACCGCGACGCGCTCGCCGCGGCCGACCGCCTGAACTACGACACCTTCGAATGGCAGCTCGAGCATGCCATCGCCGCCCAGCGCTTCCGCGGCTACCTGCAGCCGGTCAGCCACCAGGGCGGCGTCCAGACCGCGAGCGGCATCGCCGAAGTCATGCCCTTCACGTCGACGAAGGACTATCGCGACTGGCTGGCACGCATGGCCGCGGTGCCGGTGCTGGTCGACCAGTCGATCACGCTGATGAAGGAAGGCGTGGCGACCGGCAACGTGCCGCCGAAGGTGCTGATGGAGCGCGTGCCGGCGCAGATCGCCGCCCAGATCGTCGAGGACCCGGTGCAGAGCCCGTTCTACCGGCCGTTCACCAGGTTCCCCGACGCGGTACCGGCCGCCGATCGCAAGGCGCTGGCCGCGGACGCGCGGCGCACGATCGAGGAGAAAATCGTGCCCGCGTACCGCAAGCTGCAGGCATACTTCGGCGACGAGTACCTTCCGCACACCCGCGACGGCATCGCGGTGACCGACCTGCCGGACGGGGCGGACTACTACACCTACCTGGCCGGCTACTACACGACCACCGACCTCACGCCGGCGCAGATCCATGACATCGGCCTTGGGGAAGTCGCGCGCATCCGCGCCGAGATGGAGAAGCTCAAGGCGCAGACCGGCTTCGAGGGCACGCTGGCCGAGTTCTTCACCTGGCTGCGCACCGACCCGAAGTTCTTCGAGAAAACGCCCGAGGCCCTGCTCGAGCGCTACCGCGCGGTCGCCAAGCGCATCGACCCGGAGCTGGTGAAGGTCTTCCACACGATCCCGCGGCTGCCGTACGGCGTGCGCGCGATTCCCGACAACGTCGCGCCGGACACCACCACCGCCTACTACATGCCCGGCGCGGCCGACGGTTCGCGGCCCGGCTACTACTACGTCAACCTGTACAAGCCCGAGACCCGGCCGACCTGGGAGATGATCCCGCTGAGCCTGCACGAGGCGGTGCCGGGCCACCATTTCCAGTTCGCCCGCGCGCTGGAAATGCCGGACGCGCCGATGTTCCGCCGCACCGCCTATTTCGTCGCCTACGGCGAGGGCTGGGGCCTGTATGCCGAGCGCCTGGGCTACGACATGGGCCTGTACGACGACCCCTACGACCGCATGGGCCAGCTGGCCTACGACATGTGGCGCGCGGTCCGGCTGGTGGTCGACACCGGCATGCACAGCCAGGGCTGGAGCCGCGAGCGGGCGATCGAGTACTTCATGGACAACTCGCCCAAGACCCGCCAGGACGTGGTCAACGAGATCGACCGCTACATCGGCACGCCGGGGCAGGCGCTGGCCTACAAGATCGGCCAGCTCAAGATCTCAGAGCTGCGTGAGAAGGCCGCCCGCGAGCTGGGCCCGAAGTTCGACCTGCGTGCCTACAACGACGCTGTGCTGGAAACCGGCTCGGTGCCGCTGGACGTGCTGGAGAAGCATATCGACGCCTGGATCGCCGCCCGGAAGTAAACCGGTCACGTCCGTAGGTCGGGGCTACGCCCCCGACGGTTTCACCCGCGTACCCTTCGCGGCCGCAACGAAGCCGTCGGGGGCGTAGCCCGACCTACGGCAGGTACCCATTCTGTTCTTGATCGGCCATTGCCCCGCGGCCGTCCAGCTGCGACAATGTCCGGCTCCCGCGCGTCGGGAGACCTTGCCCCACCGCATCCGTCCAGGATCGTCGGGGGGCTATCCGGGCCGCCTCCAACCGGGCGGCGGCCGAATATCCACAAGGAAAACAACATGCGTCATTACGAAGTCGTGTTCCTGGTCCACCCGGACCAGAGCGAGCAGGTGCCCGCCATGATCGAGCGCTACAAGGCGCTGATCGAGGGCGGCGAGGGCAAGATCCACCGTCTCGAGGACTGGGGTCGCCGCCAGCTGGCCTATCCGATCAACAACCTGGTCAAGGCCCACTACGTCCTGCTCAACATCGAGGTCGACCAGGCCGTGCTCGACGAACTCGTCGAAAGCTTCCGCTTCAACGATGCAGTGCTGCGCCACCTGGTGATGCGTCGCGACGAGGCGGACACCGAGCAGTCGCTGATCATGAAGAACAAGGACGAGAAGGGCGACAAGCCCGAGCGCAGCGAGCGTCGTCGTCGCGACGACGACAGCGACAGCGGCGACAAGTCCGCTGATTCCGCCGCCGACGACACCGCCGAAGCCGCCTGAGGAGCACAGACATGTCCAAGTTCTTTCGCCGCCGCAAGTACTGCAAGTTCACCGCCGAGGGCGTCAAGGAGATCGACTACAAGGATCTCAACACCCTGCGCCAGAACCTGACCGAGAACGGCAAGATCGTCCCGAGCCGCATCACCGGCACGAAGTCGCGCTACCAGCGCCAGCTCGCCACCGCCGTCAAGCGCGCGCGTTTCCTGGCCCTGATCCCGTACACGGACAACCACAACATCTAAAAGCGCGCCTCCCGCAGGGAGGCTCCGACCTCCTTCCCCTTCAAGGGGGTGAAGAAGGCCGTTTGCGAGCCATTGGCTCGCGGCCTGATGAACGCCATCAAGCTGTGCTTGATGGCCGGACAGGCAAGGATGGGGATGGGTTTCCGTGACGTTGCGGCGTTGCTGGACAGCAAAACCCATCTCCCCCCAACACTCCCCTTGAAGGGGAGGGCTTCAAGCAACGAAATCCCGTCCGTTCGGACAGCTGAAAGTTGCGGCGACATGCCGCTAACGAATACGGAGCACCACCATGGAACTGATCCTGCTGCAGAAAGTCACCAACCTCGGCAACCTGGGCGACAAGGTCAACGTCAAGCCCGGCTACGGCCGCAATTACCTCGTGCCCCAGGGCAAGGCGGTGCCGGCCACGGCCGCCAACGTCGCCGAGTTCGAGGCAAAGCGCGCCGAATACGAAGCCAAGGCCGCTTCGGTGCATGCCGAGGCCACCGACCGCCTCGCCAAGCTCGAAGGCGCCAGCGTCACCATCTACGTCAACGCTTCGACCGAAGGCAAGCTGTACGGCTCGGTCGGCCCGCGCGACATCGCCGAGGCGCTGACCAAGGCCGGCACGCCGGTCGAAAAGTCGGAAGTCGTCTTGGGTGAAGGCGCCTTCCGCACCACCGGCGAATTCGAAGTCATCGTGCACCTGCACGCCGACGTCGAAACCCCTGTGAAGGTGATCGTGGTTCCTGAAGCCGCCTGATCGCCGCACACTGCTCGACGAAGAGGGCGCCGCAAGGCGCCCTTTTTGTTGTTTCTTCGCCTATCTGCGGGGATGCATGATCAGATGGACCGCGCAGGCTCTGGTGGGCCGCCGTGCCCTGTCGGCCGGGAGCCGCTCTTCCCTCGGTCAGGGCATCCTGCCCTGACTCGGGCGCGCGCCATCCATGGCGCGCTTGCCGCGACCCCCGGCCGCCAGGACACGGCTCACCTTGGCGTAAGCATCGGTGCTTCGGTTGCAGGTAAAGAAGCCGTGACAGTGAATCGCCGATGCGGCGTCCCGACCGGGGTATGCGGATAGCAGGCCATGGATGGCCTGCGGCGGCGAGTCAGGCATGGATGCCTGACCGAGCCGGGGAGCATGCCCCGGTCGGGACGACGCTGTGTCTGAAGCCCGCGCACGGACCGTCCGCTTGAGTCGCGACTCTCCCTCAGTTGGAGAGGAACCTTCTTTGTTGCCCGTGACCTTGGCGAAACTTTTGTAGGAGCGGCTTCACGCGCGAGCTCTTGGCCTTTTGCCAAAGAACAAGAACTCGCGGCTGAAGCCGCGTCTACGCGCAACAATAGTTGCCATGCGCCTGCATCGCAGCATGTGAGACGACAACCGGCTAAGAAACCTGTCTTATCCACAGGTTGTTCCATCGCGAGACCACAAGCCGAGCGCCTACGATGCCTGACCCGTCCCGAAAACCGGCGCCGTTCGCGGCCTTTGCTTCGCAGGAGTTCGACAGCACGATGTCCGCACGTCCCCGTTTTGGGAATGAACCCCGCAGCGAAAGCCGGATCGAGCAGTTGCGCGTGCCGCCGCAGTCGGTGGAAGCCGAACAGGCGGTGCTTGGCGGCCTGATGCTGGCACCCGACGCCTACGACCGCATCGCCGACCAACTGGTCGACGGCGACTTCTACCGCCGCGACCACCAGCTGATCTACCGCGCGATCCGCGAGCTTGCGGAGAAGAACCGGCCCTACGACGCGGTCACGCTGGGCGAATGGTTCGAGTCCCAGGGCCTGGCCGAACAGGTCGCCGGCGGCGCCTACCTGGTCGAGCTGGCCAGCACCACGCCGTCGGCCGCCAACATCGCCGCCTACGCCGAGATCGTGCGCGACAAGGCTGTGCTGCGGCAGCTGATCGAGGTCGGCACCGGCATCGTCAACGACGGCTTCCAGCCCGATGGTCGCGAAAGCAGCGAGATTCTTGCCAACGCCGAGAAGGAGGTGTTCGCGATCGCCGAGGCCGGCGCCCGCGGGCGCAGCGACTTCGTGCCGGTCAACAAGGCGATGAGCGAAGCCTTCGACGTGCTGCAGACGCGCTACGCCAACGGCGGCGGCATCACCGGCATGCCGACCGGCTACACCGAATTCGACGAGATGACCGCCGGCCTGCAGCCGACCGACCTGCTGATCCTGGCCGCACGCCCGGCGATGGGCAAGACCACCTTCGCGCTCAACATCGCCGAGTACGCCGCGATCAAGACGAAAAAGGCGGTGGCGGTGTTCTCGATGGAAATGTCGGCCAGCCAGCTCGCGCTGCGCCTGATCTCGTCCAACGGCCGCGTCAACGCCACCCGCCTGCGCACCGGCCAGCTCGAGGACGAGGACTGGAGCCGCGTGAGCAGCGCGATCCGGATGCTGAAGGAATCCAAGATCTTCATCGACGACACCCCGGCGCTGTCACCGGAGGTGCTGCGCGCCAAGGCGCGGCGCCTGAAGCGCGAGCATGACCTGGGCCTGATCGTCATCGACTACCTGCAGCTGATGGCCGTGCCCGGCAACAGCGAGAACCGCGCCACCGAGATCTCCGAGATCTCGCGCTCGCTCAAGGGCCTGGCCAAGGAGCTCAACGTCCCGGTGATCGCGCTCTCGCAGCTCAACCGCTCGCTGGAAACCCGCACCGACAAGCGCCCGGTGATGGCCGACCTGCGCGAGTCCGGCGCCATCGAGCAGGACGCGGACGTGATCATCTTCATCTACCGCGACGAGTACTACAACAAGGAAAACTCGCCGGACAAGGGCCTGGCCGAGATCATCATCGGCAAGCAGCGAAACGGCCCGACCGGGGCGATCAAGCTCAAGTTCTTCGGCGAGTACACGCGCTTCGACAACCTGAGCCACGACAACATCGGCTCCTTCGAGTAAGTCTCCGCAGCCCGGGGCTTCGAGCTTCGCCCGGACCCGGTCGTCCGGTTGTTCCGGGCATTGCCGTCCGGGTTCTAGAATGTCGCGATGTCGCGCCCCGTCACCGCCACCATCCATACCGATGCCATGCGCCACAACCTGGCGTCGATCCGGGCGCGTGCGCCGTCGAGCCGGGTCATGGCGATGGTCAAGGCCGACGGCTACGGGCACGGGCTGGAGACGGCGGCGTCCGCGCTGCGCGAGGCCGACGCCTTCGGCGTGGCGGCCATCGATGACGCAAGGCGGATCCGCGCACTCGGGCTGGTGCAACCGGTCCTGGTGCTGTCGGGCTTCGACTCGACGGCGGACCTGGAGCAGTTGCGCGAGCTGGATGCCGACAGCATCGTCCACCATGCCGCGCAGCTGGAAATGCTGGAGCAGGCGCAAGGCGCGCCGATCCGCTGCTGGCTGAAGATCGACACCGGCATGCACCGGCTCGGGTTCGCGCCCGAAGCGGTGCGTGAAGCGCACGCCCGGCTGTGCGCGGCGCGCGGTGCGGCGGGCAACATCGTGCTGATGAGCCATTTCGCCAGCTCTGACGAATTCGAGGGCGTCTCGCCCGACAGCCGGCAGACGCGCGAACAGCTGCAGGTGTTCGCCGACGCAACCGCCGGCCTGCCGGGGCCGCGTTCGCTGGCCAATTCGGCGGCGGTGCTGGGCTGGCCCGGTTCGCATGGCGACTGGGTGCGGCCAGGCGGCGCGCTGTACGGGATGTCCGTGGTCGCCGGCAGGACCGCGGCCGACTTCGGCCTGCAGCCGGCGATGACGTTCGCCACCCGCCTGCTGGCGGTCAACCGCATCGCCAAGGGCGAGCACATCGGCTACTCGGCCACCTGGGAAACGCCCGAGGACATGTGCATCGGCGTGGCCGCGGTCGGCTATGGCGACGGCTACCCGCGCCACGCTCCGGCCGGCACGCCGGTGCTCGTCAACGGCTCGCCGACGCAGGTGGTCGGGCGCGTTTCGATGGACCTGGCGACCATCGACCTGCGCGGCCACCCGGACGCGCGTGCTGGCGACCCGGTCGTGTTGTGGGGCGACGGCTTGCCGATCGAGAGCGTCGCGCAGGCATCGGGCACCATCGCCTACGAGTTGACGTGCTCGATCACCCGGCGCGTGCGCTTCCTCGAAGCGTAGGAGCGCCCCATGGGCGCGATGTGGTTTCGCGGCCAGTCCATCGCACCCACTGAGCGCTCCTGAACACCTGCGGTCAAATTGACGCTGCCGACGACCGCATGATTCACTCGCGAGAACTGTCGGGAGATCAGGATGGCCACCAGGAAGCCGCGCAAGGCGCTGCGCCGCGAACCGATGTCGCGGGTCGACACCGCCTGGCTGCGCATGGAGCGGCCGACCAACCCGATGATGATCACCGGCGTGCTGATGTTCGCCGAGCCGATGTCGCTGCAGCGCCTCAAGCGCGTGGTTGCGAAACGTTTCCTGGCCTACGCGCGCTTCCGGCAGAAGGCGGTCGATACCGCAGCGGGCGCGACCTGGCAGGAGGACGCGAATTTCGACCTCGACTGGCATGTGCAGCTCGCCGCGCTGCCGGGGCAGGGCGATGGGCGCAGGGCGCCGCGCGACGGTGCGCAGAAGCGCGCGCTGGAACGTTTCACCAGCCAGCTCGCGTCCAGCCCGCTCGACAAGCACCGGCCGCTCTGGCAGTTCCACCTGGTCGAGCGCTACCAGGGCGGCTCGGCGCTCGTCGCGCGCCTGCACCACAGCTACGCGGACGGCATCGCACTGGTGCAGGTGCTGCTGTCGCTGACCGATACCGAACGCAATGCAGGCAAGGGCAAGGACCTGGCCAAGACCTGGCTGAAGCGCGACGGCGCCGAAGTCGCGCGCCGGGTGGGCGCGGTCGAGCGTTACGCAAAGCTGGGCGGCAAGGTCTTCGGCAAGGGCATGGAAATGGTCAACGACCCGACCCTGGCCGGCGTGCTGGCGAAGGAGGGCGGCGAGATCGCCCGCGAACTGGTGAACGCGCTGGCACTGGCGGACGACCCGCCGTCGATGCTGCGCGGACGCTTGGGGGTCAGCAAGCGCGTGGCCTGGGCCGAACCGATCGACCTGGAAGAGGTGAAGGCCGTCGGACGCGCCTGCGACTGCACGGTCAACGACGTGCTGATGGCCGCCGCGGCCGGCGCGCTGCGCGACTACATGATCGAGCGCGGCGACGACGTCGACGGCATGACCCTGCGCGCGACGGTGCCGGTGAACCTGCGGCCGCTGGAGCACGCGCGGAAGCTGGGCAACCACTTCGGCCTGGTGTTCCTTGAATTGCCGGTAGGCGAGGGCAATCCGGTGCGCCGGCTGGAGCGCGTCGCAGAGTGCATGAACCAGTTGAAAAATTCACGGCAAGCGATTGTTGCATATGGACTTCTTGCCGCGCTCGGCATGGCGCCGCAACCGCTGCAGGCGCTGGCGCTGGAGCTGTTCAGCCGCAAGGCCAGCGCCGTGGCGACGAACGTGCCAGGGCCGCAGCAACCGCTGTACCTGGCCGGCTGTGAGCTGCGCGAGATGATGTTCTGGGTGCCGCAGACCGGTTCGATCGGCGTGGGCGTTTCGATCATGAGCTACAACGGCCGCGTCCATTTCGGCCTGATCGCCGACGCCAGGCTCATCCCCGATCCGGATTCGGTGATCCGGCGCTTCGGCGGCGAATTCGAGAAGCTGCTGTACCTGGCGCTGATGGGAAGCTGGGATCGCGCACTGGACCCCGCCGGCGCCGAAGCGTTGCTCTGAGCCCCGGCGCCGGATGCGCAGGCGCGCGCAGGTTAACCGCGCCTGATTGCCCGCATGGCATTCGTGGTCGCCATCACCCCATGGCGACGGCGGCGTGTTTAGCTTTGGCCTCCCCATTCACGTTCGATCCGAACGACGAGGAGCCCCCATGCGAGCGTCCACCACCGCTGCGATCGCCACCGCACTTGCCGGCAGCCTGTTGCTGAGCAGTTGCGCCACCTACACCGGCCAGACCAATGCGCCGGACGATCCCAACCGCACCCGCAATGCCGCGCTGATCGGCGCCGGCATCGGCGTTGTCGCGGGCCTGCTCAGCGGCGGGGACGCCACCGAACGGCGCCAGCGCGCGCTGGTTGGCGCGGGCGTCGGCGGCCTGGCCGGCGGTGCCATCGGCGCCTACCAGGATCGCCAGGAAGCCGAACTGCGCCGCCAGATGCAGGGTACCGGCGTGGACGTGGTGCGCCAGGGCGACAACATCACCCTCAACATGCCCGGCGGGGTGACCTTCGCCTTCGACAAGGCCGAAGTGCAGCCGCAGTTCTATCCGGTGCTCGACAACGTCGCCAGCACGCTGCAGCAGTACAACCAGACCATCATCGAAGTGGCCGGCCACACCGACAGCGTTGGCACCGACAGCTACAACCAGCAGCTGTCGCAGCAGCGTGCGGACGCGGTCGCCAACTACCTCAATTCGCGCGGCGTGATGCGCGACCGCATGATCACCGTCGGCGCCGGCGAAACCCGCCCGATCGCCAGCAACGACACCGAGCAGGGCCGCGCGGCCAACCGTCGCGTTGAGATCACCCTGGTGCCCGTGCGCTCGTAAGGCTGCAGGGACCGCAGAAAAAAGGGCCACCCTCGCGGGTGGCCCTTTGCATTGGTGGAGGTGGCGGGAATCGAACCCGCGTCCGAAGGCACTCCATCCCCGGCACTACATGCTTAGCCCGCCGTTGGATCTCGTTTCCCGGCAGCACGACGTGCGAAGCGCACCGGGGAACCAGCCTGTGAGTTCAACCACGGCAGACAGGCGGCCGCCGCGGCTGGTTCCCGTGATAATGACCCTACACCCACGAGCACGGGCACAAGTGGGTTCGGGGCTTACGCCTTAAGCGGCGAGAGCGTAGTTGTCGTCGTTGGCAACTATGAGTTTGCCGCTGGATTTACGAGGAAAGCTGCCCCCTCGGCATGCGCCAAGCGATTTCGCGACCCCCGTCGAAGCCAGTGCACCCCCGGGGCTGTCGATCACGCTGACACGGATGAGTATAGGGGCGAAGGCGGCCCATGCAAGCGCTGCCAAGGCAGCGGAAGGCCCCCGTTCACGCGCGCGATCGCGCGCCGTCCGGGCTATGCTGAACACGATGAGACTCCCGCACGGCATGGACCTGGCATCACTCGGCGCGCGGCTCCGGGTGCCCCTGCATGGCTACGTGCTCTCGCTGCTCGCGCTCGTGGCGTCACTGTTGCTGGTCTGGCTGTACTGGAGCAGCGCGCAGCAGCGCGAACTCAAGGCGGCACAGGCCGAGTTCACCGCCGAAACCGACACCGTCGCCGAACTGCTGCGGCAGCGGCTGGCGAGCTACGAACTGGTCGCCCGCGGCGGCGTGTCGCTGTTCGCCTCGGTGAATCTTCCCAGCGCCGGGCAATGGCAGGGTTACGTCGACGCGCTCAACATCGACGCGCGCTATCCGGACATGCTGGGGCTTGGCTACGCGCCGTACCTGGACCGCGCCGAGCTGCAGGCGCTGCAACTGGAGATGCGCGATGCCGGCCAGGGGTTCTACGTCGTCCGCCCCGGCGGCGTGCGCAGCCGTTATGGCCCGGTCGTCTATCTCGAACCGCGCACGCCGGCCAACCGGGCCATGATCGGCGAGGACATGTTCGCCGATCCGCAGCGGCACGCCGCCATGGCCAGTGCGCGCGATGACAACGCCGTGCGCATGACCGGCCCGGTACGGCTCGATGCGGGTACCGGCGGCGAGGTGTCGGGCGTGGTGATGTACGCGCCCGTCTACCGTTTCGGGATCCCGGCGACGCAGTCGGCGCGGCGGGCCGCCCTGCAGGGCTGGATCTACGCGCCGCTCGACGTGAGGGCATTCACCGAGGCAGCCCTGCGTACGACGAACCAGCAGGTATCGCTGACCATCCGCGACAGTGCCGAGGCGGGTGGCGCGGTGCTGTATTCCGATCGCGCCAGTCCCGGCGGCGACGACAAGGCCAACGGCCCGGAGGTCTTCCAGCGGGCCCTGCCGCTGGAGCTGTACGGTCGAAGCTGGGAGCTGGACTTCAGTGCCGACATGCAGGCCGCGCTCGCCGAGCGCACGCCGGAGCTGCGGATGACGCTGGTTGCAGGTGTCATCGCCTCGTTGCTGCTGTTCGGCGTCGCCCTGGCGCTGGCGCGGACCGAGTCGCTGGCCGAACGCAAGGCCGCGCTGCTCGCCGAGTCCTACCAGCGCAGCGAACTGCGCTTCCGCAATGCGATGCGGTTCTCGGCCATCGGCCAGGCGTTGCTGGACCGCGGCGGCGTGATCGTAGACGCCAACCCGGCCCTGGCGGCCATCTTCGACACGACCACCGACGAGCTGGCCGGTTCGGTCATCGGTGCCCACTTCATCGATGCGCAGGACGAGGCCCGGCGCAGCCGGGAGTTCGCGGCGGTTGCCGAAGGCGTGTTCCGCACGACGCGGCAGTGGCGGTCGCGGGCGGGCGAACTGCGCCACGCGCAGCTGACGTACGCGCCGGTCCCGGGCGAGATCGGGCAGGACGTGGCGAGCCTGGTGCAGGTCGAGGACATCACCGAACGGGTGCTTGCGCACGCGCGCGAGCAAGCGCTCAACCGCACCCTCGAAGCCCGCGTCGCGCTGCGCACGCGCGAATTGACCCATGCCAACCAGGAACTCGAGTCATTCGCCTACAGCGTCTCGCACGACCTGCGCGCGCCGCTGCGGACGATCGAGGGATTCAGCCGCCTGCTCAGCGAGCGTTACGCGGACAGGATCGACGACACCGGGCGCGACTACCTGGCGCGCGTGCGCAACGCGGCCGGGCGCATGGACGACCTGATCGGGGCGTTGCTGAAGATGTCGCGCGTCAGCCGCAGCCCGCTGACGCTGGAGCCGCTCGACCTGGGTCAGATCGCGCGCGACGTGGTCGCCGAGCTGCAGGCATCCCAGCCGCAGCGGCAGGTCGAAGTCGAGATCGACCCGGACCTGCGCGCCGTCGGCGACGCGGCGCTGGTCCGCAACCTGCTGCAGAACCTGCTCGGCAACGCCTGGAAGTTCACCTCCGAAACCACCGATGCGCGCATCGTCGTCGGCAAGGACGACGACGTTCGCGGCGGGCAGCTGGCATTCCACGTCACCGACAATGGCGCCGGCTTCCAGCCCGAGTACGCGGGCAAGCTGTTCCGTCCTTTCCAGCGGCTGCACAACCAGGAGCAGTTCGACGGCAACGGCATCGGCCTGGCCTCGGTCAAGCGCATCATCGAACGCCACGGCGGCACGGTCAGTGCCGAAGGCAGGCCGGGGCAGGGCGCGACGTTTCGTTTCACGCTGCCGCGCGAGATGCCTGCGGCGGATTGAATGTCGCCGGCGGAGACTGTCGCGTCGGTCAGGCGTCCTTGTTGTGCTGGCGCAGTGCGCGCTGCTTCTCGCGCGCCCGCGCCTCCGTCAAGGTAAAGCGCCCGGAAAATCGAACGCGCCGCAGCGCGTGACGATCTCACCGCCGTGGCGGCTTTTCACGCGTCCTTGTTGTGCTGGCGCAATGCACGCTGCTTCTCGCGCGCCCAGTCCCTCTCTTTCGTCGCCTCGCGCTTGTCGTGTGCCTGCTTGCCCTTGGCCAGCGCCAGTTCGGCCTTGACCTTGTTGCCCTTCCAGTACAACGCCGTCGGCACGAGGGTGTAGCCGTCGCGCTCGACGCGGCCGACCAGCTGGTCGATCTCACGCCGGTGCAGCAGCAGCTTGCGGGTGCGGCGGTCGTCGGCGACGACGTGCGAGGAAGCGGAGATCAGCGGCGTGATCTGGGCGCCGAACAGGAACAGTTCGCCGCCGCGCACCACGGCGTAGCTTTCGGTGATGTTGGCGCGGCCGGCGCGGATCGACTTCAGCTCCCAGCCCTGCAGCGCGAGGCCGGCCTCGAAGCGCTCCTCGAGGTGGTACTCGTGGCGCGCGCGCTTGTTCAGCGCCACGGTACCGCCGCCGTTTGCCTTATCCTTGTCGGGTTTCTTCTTGCCCATGGCGGCATTGTCGCAGTTTGCCGCGAGATTTGGCGCGGCCGGCGCGCCGCGATCCACACGCCGGGACCCGAATGCCGACCATCCAGCGCAGCGCCCTCGTCGAACACTCCGCAGCGCGCATGTTCGCCCTGGTCAACGACATTGCCGCCTATCCGCGCCGCTTCGACTGGTGCGAATCGGCGCAGGTGCTCGAGGCCGACGACGAGCGCGTGGTGGCGCGGCTGGACCTGGGCTTCGGCGCGCTGCGCACATGGTTCACCACCGAGAACACCCTGTCGCCGCCGCACCACATCGCGATGGCGCTGCGTGCCGGCCCATTCAAGCGCCTGGAGGGGCATTGGCGGTTCCACGCGCTGGATGAATCGGCCTGCAAGGTGACGCTGACCCTGGACTTCGAACCGCAAAGCCGGCTGCTGGCGCCGGCGATGACCCTGGGTTTCCAGGGCCTGGCCGACCGCATGGTCGACGACTTCGTGCGCGTGGCCGATCGCGGGGCGGAGTGATGCCGGCGTCGCTGCGCGTGCAGGTGGTCCGCGGCTGGCCACGACGCTTCGAGGCGGTGGACCTGGTGCTGCCGACCGGCGCCACGGTGGCCGATGCGGTTGCCGCAAGTGGTTACGGGGCCGAAGGGCTCGGCGGGTTCGCGATCCACGGCGGGCGCGTGGTCGTTTCGACGCTGCTGCGCGACGGCGACCGGGTGGAACTGCTGCGGCCGCTGGAGGTCGACCCGAAGGAAGCGCGGCGACGCAGGGCCGCCGGCGGGAAGGGCTGAACAACCATCGTCATCCCGGCATTCGCGGAAATGACGGGCAAACCCGGGTTGTCCGGAGATTTCCTAGCGGCCCTTCTTGTCCTTGGCCAGGTTCGGGCCGAACGACCTGCGCAGGTCCTTGGCCAGCTGCTCGTCCTGCTCCGGGAAATAATCGCCGTCCCAGCGGGCCAGCGTGTCGTTCTCGAAATACAGGACCAGGTTCTTGCGTTCGACCTGGCCGGTGCGGCCGGTACGCTGCGTCGACGTGTAATCCCATCGCTGGTTGTGGAACGGGTCGGCGATGGACGGCGAGCCGAGCAGGCCGATGACCTGTTGCTTGCTCATGCCGGCCTGCAGCTGGTCGATCGCCGATGTCTCGAGCAGGTTGCCCTGGTAGATCGGCTGCCGGTAGACGATGCCGCAACCGGAAACCATGAGGGCGGCGAGGGCGAGGATCAGGAGTTTGCGCATGGGGAACCGCGGGCTGGAGACCGCGCCGATGATACACTCACGATCCCCGTCGCGGTGGCCCGCGGGCAGCACGCCGATGCGATCCGCAGCACGCGCGGCGACGGGATTCCGGCGTTCCGGCGCGCCCGTGGCGAGCCGGGCAGCCGCTTCGGGCAGGGCGCCGTTCCATGCATGCAGGCGCACCAGGAAACGACGGGTCATAAACCGCCAGTGAACGGAGACGCCATGGAATCGCAAGAGCTGCGCAGGGCCGGGTTGAAGGTGACGCACCCGCGGATGCGCATCCTCGAGTTGCTGGAGCAGAAGAGCGCGCACCACCACATGACGGCCGAGGACATCTACCGGCAACTGCTCGACAGCGGCGACGAGATTGGGCTGGCGACCGTCTATCGCGTGCTGACGCAGTTCGAGGCCGCGGGCCTGGTGCTCAAGCACAATTTCGAGGGCGGTACGGCGGTCTACGAGATTGACCGCGGCGGCCACCACGACCACATGGTGGACGTGGACACCGGCAAGATCATCGAGTTCGAGAGCCCCGAGATCGAAAAGCTGCAGCAGGAAGTCGCCGAGAAGCACGGCTACCTGCTCGAGGAACACTCGCTGGTGCTGTACGTGCGCAAGAAGCGCTAGGTCGGGGGCATAGCCCCGACCTACGACACGTGGCGATTTCGTGGCGCTGCGCTACGAGGCGTTGCGCAGCAGGCGCCTGGCCGCAGCGCGCGCTTCGGTGCTGACTTCGACGCCGCCGAGCATGCGCGCCAGCTCTTCCTGGCGCTGCCGGGCATCGAGCTGCTGCACCGCGCTCTGGGTGACGCCGTCGCTGGCGGCTTTGCTGACCCGGTAGTGCGCGTGGCCCTGTGCGGCGACCTGCGGCAGGTGGGTCACGCACAGCACCTGCCGCGACTGGCCCAGTGCGCGCAGCTTCTGGCCGACGATCTCGGCGGTGGCGCCGCCGATGCCCGAATCGACCTCGTCGAACACCATCGTCGGCACCGCATCGTGACCCAGCGCGGCGACCTCGATCGCCAGCGAGATGCGCGACAGTTCGCCGCCTGACGCCACCTTGCGCAGCGGTCGCGGCGGCTGCCCGGCGTTGGCCGACACAAGGAATTCGACACGCTCGGCGCCCTGCGGATCGGGGCGTCCGGTTTCGGCCGGCTCGAGTGCGACCTCGAAATGCCCGCCGCCCATGCCGAGCTCGGTGATCAACGCGGTGGTGGCCTTCGACAGCGCCTTGCCGGCCTTGGTGCGCGCCTTGCCGAGGACTTCGGCGGCCTTGCGCCAGCCGTCACCGGCCGCGGTGATCTCGCCGTCGAGCGCCTGCAGCCGCACGGCGGCGTTGCGGAGCGAGTCGAGCTCGGCCGCCAGCGCGTCACGCTGCGCCTCGAGTCCTTCGGGCGCGACCTGGTGCTTGCGCGACAGTTCGTGCAGCCGGGTAAGCCGCCGCTCGAGTTCGTCGAGTTGCACCGGGTCGACGTCGAGGTCGGCGCGGACGCGTTCGAGCAGCAACCCGGCTTCGTCGAGCTGGATCGCGGCGGCATCGAGCATCGCGTCCACTTCGGCCAGGCGCGGCTCGTGTTCGTGCATCCGCACCAGCTCGCCGCGCAGCTGCTGCAGCAGCCGCGGCAGGGCTGCCGAATCGTCGCCGTCGAGGCGGGCGAGGGCGCTGTCGCAGGCGGCGATCAGCCCGGCCGAGTGGGCCTGGCGGCGGTGCGAGGCGTCGAGGTCGGCGATCGAGGCCGGGTCGATGGGTTCGCGGTCGAGTTCGGCGAGCTGGTGTTCGAGCCATTCGCCGCGCTCGGTGACGTCGCCGGGTCGGCCTTCGCGTGCCCGGGTGAGGGTGTCGCGCTCGCGCAGCAGGGCGGACCAGCGCTGCGCGGCGCCGGAAACCGCGGCCAGCAGTGCGTCGTGCCCGCCGAAGGCGTCAAGCAGTGCCAGCTGGCTGGGCCTGGACAGCAGCGCCTGGTGTTCATGCTGGCCGTGGATCTCGACCAGCCGTCCGGCCAGCGCAGCCAGTTGCGACAGCGTCGCCGGCCGGCCGTTGATCCACGCGCGCGAGCCGCCGTCGGCGCGCAGCGTGCGGCGCAGCTGGCAGGCGTCGCCGTCGTCGAATTCCTCCTCGCGCAGCCACTGCCGCGCATCGTCGGAGGCGGCCAGGTCAAACTCCGCGTGCAGCTCCGCGCGTTCGGCGCCGTGGCGGACCATGCCGCTGTCCGCGCGCTGGCCTGACAGGAAGCCCAAGGCGTCGACCAGCAGCGACTTGCCGGCGCCGGTTTCCCCGGAAATGACGGTCAGGCCCGCACCGAATTCGAGTTCGGCCGCCGTGACGACGGCGAAATCACGGATGGCGAGATGGGTGAGCATGCGTGCGGATTGTGCAGTGGGCCGGGGGCAATGACCAAGGGGTGGCGCGATGCCGGTCCGCTTGATAGCCGGTCGTCGTTGCAGGCGGTGAGACGCCCGCCGCCCGGCCGCGGGATTTCCCGCAACCGCTTGCGCCCGCGTCGCCGGGGACATATATCAAGGCCATGGCCCGCAGGATCGACAACCAGGACAGCCTCGACCCGCGCACGCGGCAGCTGCTGCGCGCACTGATCGGGCGCTACATCCGCGACGGCCAGCCGGTCGGTTCGCAGACCCTGGCGCGCCACGCCGGGCTCGACGTCAGCCCGGCCACGATCCGCAACATCCTGTCCGACCTCGAGGAAATTGGCCTGCTGGCCGCACCCCACACCTCGGCCGGCCGCATCCCCACCGCGCGCGGGCTGCGCGTGTTCGTCGACAGCCTGATCGAGTGGCGGTCGCCGGAGGAGCGGCAGATCCAGCTGATCCACGAGGGCCTGGCCGCGCAGGCGTCCACCCAGGAGGTCCTGCGCGAGGCGTCTTCGCGGCTGTCGGACATCTCCCGTTTCGTGGGCCTGGTCACGGTGCCGCGGCGCGACCGCTTCGCCTTCCGCCACATCGACTTCGTGCGCCTGGACGAGCGCCGGGTGCTTGCGATCCTCGTGTTCACGGACGGCGAGATCCAGAACCGCGCCGTGGAAATGCCGCGCCCGCTGTCGGCCAGCGAACTCGAATGGATCGCCAACTACCTCAACCAGAACTACGCCGGCCTCGGCCTTGCCGAGATCCGCGAGCGGCTGGTGGGCGAGCTCGACCACGAGCGGCGCGAAGTGGACAAGCGCATGGCCGCCACCGTGGCGCTGGCGCAGGCCACCCTGCAGCCGGGCGACGGCGAGGACATGCTGGTAAGCGGCCAGACCAAGCTCATGGGCGGGACGCAGGGCCTGGCCGACATCGAGCACCTGCGCGAGCTTTTCGAGGCCTTCCAGCGCAAGAGCGAGCTGCTGCAGGTGCTCGAAGGCTGCCTGCGCGCGGACGGCGTGCGCCTGTTCATCGGCGAGGAGTCGGGCGTGACCTCGATGGAGCAGTGCAGCCTGATCGCCGCCCCGTACGCCAGCGACGGGCGCGTGCTGGGCGTACTGGGTGTCATCGGGCCCACGCGCATGGATTACGACCGCGTCATCACCACCGTCCAGGCCACCGCCCAGGCGCTGTCGCGGACCATGGCCGAACGGGTGGGGTGAGCCGAAGCCCCTGAAGGCTCGCCCTTCGCGCCTGCCGGGGTTGGGTTTCCGGCCCCGGCCCCTACATCGGTACGCGGACCCGCGCCGGGAGATCGCCCGGCGCCGATACGGCAACCGCCACCAGGACTTCCCGACCCCGATGACCATGCATCCAGAACAAGACGACGTCACCACTCCGGCCGCTGGCGATGCCTTCGGCAACGACGCCACCATCGAAACCGACCAGCTGGTCGAACAGCTCAAGGGCGAGCTCGAACAGCTCCGCGCCAAGTCGCTGGTCGAGCACGCCGACCTGGAGAACCAGCGCAAGCGGCTGGAGCGCGACGTGCGCAATGCCTGCCGCTTCGCCAACAAGCAGCTGCTGGGCGACCTGCTGCCGGTGTTCGACAGCCTCGAAGCCGCGCTGGCCAACGCCCCGGCCGCGGACCCGATGCGCGACGGCGTGGTGCTGATCCTGCGCGAGCTCGGCCGCGTCGCCGAGAACAACGGCCTGGTCGAGATCGCACCCGGGCCGGGCGACGCCTTCAACCCCGACCACCACCAGGCCATGAGCGTGATCGAAGCGGACGGCATCGCCCCGCACGCGGTCGCCCAGGTCTTCCAGAAGGGCTTCATGCTCCACGAGCAGCTGCTGCGCCCGGCGCTGGTGGCAGTCGCCAAGGGCGACTGACCCGCCGCCGCACGGCCGCCGGCGCGGCGCTTGAACCGCCGGCCCGCGACCCCAGATAGCGTTTATCGGGCGGCCCGGCCGCCCACCCAGACAAGCAATCCAGGCAATTCCGAGAGGGAACCAAACAATGGCAAAGATCATCGGCATCGACCTCGGCACGACCAACTCGTGCGTGGCGATCATGGACGGCGGCAAGGCCAAGGTCATCGAGAACAGCGAGGGTGATCGCACCACGCCGTCGATCGTGGCCTACACCAAGGACGGCGAAGTGCTGGTCGGCGCGTCCGCCAAGCGCCAGGCCGTCACCAACCCCAAGAACACCTTCTACGCGGTCAAGCGCCTGATCGGGCGCAAGTTCAGCGACGCCGAAGTCCAGAAGGACATCGGCCTGGTCTCCTACCAGATCGTCGAGCACGACAACGGCGATGCCTGGGTCGCGACCAGCGACGGCAAGAAGCTGTCCGCGCAGGAAGTCTCCGCGCGCATCCTCGAGAAGATGAAGAAGACCGCCGAAGCCTACCTGGGCGAGACGGTCACCGAAGCGGTGATCACCGTGCCGGCCTACTTCAACGACTCGCAGCGCCAGGCGACCAAGGACGCCGGCAAGATCGCCGGCCTCGACGTCAAGCGCATCATCAACGAACCGACCGCGGCCGCGCTGGCCTACGGCCTGGACAAGGAAGGCGGCGACCGCAAGATCGCCGTGTACGACCTGGGCGGCGGCACTTTCGACATGTCGATCATCGAGATCGCCAACGTCGACGGCGAGAAGCAGTTCGAGGTGCTGTCGACCAATGGCGACACCTTCCTCGGCGGCGAGGACTTCGACAAGCGCGTCATCGATTACCTGGTCGACGAGTTCAACAAGGACCAGGGCATCGACCTGCGCAAGGACCCGCTGGCCCTGCAGCGCCTGAAGGACGCGGCCGAGCGCGCCAAGATCGAGCTGTCGAGCGCGCAGCAGACCGAGGTCAACCTGCCGTACGTGACGGCCGATGCCTCCGGCCCCAAGCACCTGAACATCAAGCTGACCCGGGCCAAGCTCGAGGCGCTGGTCGAGGATCTGGTCAAGAAGACCATCGAGCCGTGCCGCACCGCGCTCAATGACGCCGGCCTGCGCGCCAGCGACATCAACGAGGTGATCCTGGTCGGTGGCCAGACCCGCATGCCGAAGGTGCAGCAGGCGGTGGCCGAGTTCTTCGGCAAGGAGCCGCGCAAGGACGTCAACCCGGACGAAGCGGTCGCCATCGGCGCCGCGGTGCAGGGCGGCGTGCTGGCCGGCGACGTCAAGGACGTGCTGCTGCTCGACGTGACCCCGCTGAGCCTGGGCATCGAGACCCTGGGCGGCGTGTTCACCAAGATCATCGAGAAGAACACCACGGTGCCGACCAAGGCCTCGCAGACGTTCTCGACCGCCGAGGACAACCAGTCCGCGGTGACCGTGCACGTGCTGCAGGGCGAGCGCGAGCAGGCCCGCTACAACAAGTCGCTGGCAAAATTTGATCTGACCGGCATCGACGCTGCCCCGCGTGGTATGCCGCAGGTGGAAGTGTCGTTCGACATCGACGCCAACGGCATCGTCCACGTGACCGCCAAGGACAAGAAGACCGGCAAGGAGCAGAAGGTCGAGATCAAGGCCGGCTCGGGCCTGTCGGACGAGGAGATCCAGCGCATGGTCAGCGATGCCGAGACGCATCGCGAGGAAGACAAGAAGTTCCAGGAGCTGGTCACCGCCCGCAACCAGGCCGACGCGTTGATCCACGGCGCGCGCAGCGCGATCAAGGACAATGGCGACAAGGTACCGGGCGACCTGATCGGCCGCGTCGAGGGCGCGATCGCCGAGCTCGAAACCGCGATGAAGGGCGACGACAAGGCGCAGATCGAGGCCAAGTCCAAGCCGCTGGAGGAAGCCGCGCAGGCGCTGTTCGCGGCCGTGGCCGCCGCGCAGCAGCCTTCGGGCGACGCTGGTGCCGCGGGCGATGCGGGCGGCGAAGCACCGAAGGGTGACGACGTAGTCGACGCAGAGTTCACCGAAGTCAAGGACGACGAGCAGAAGTAGTCGTTATCCATCGGCCTTGCGCCGATGGGTCAGCTGCCCGCGTCGGACCGGCCACGGCCGGTTGACGCGGGCGGTTCCACGAAGGGAATGTGCGATTCATGAGCAAGCGCGACTACTACGAGGTCCTCGGGGTTTCCCGCGACGCCGGCGACGATGAGCTGAAGAAGGCCTATCGCCGCTGCGCGATGAAATACCACCCGGACCGCAACCCGGGCGACGCCAGCGCCATCGAGTCGTTCAAAGAGTGCAAGGAGGCGTACGAGGTGCTGTCGGACGGCGGCAAGCGCCGCATGTACGACCAGCACGGACACGCCGCGTTCGAGCACGGCATGGGTGGCGGCGGTGGCGGCCCCGGCGGCTACGCCGACATGGGCGACATCTTCGGCGACATCTTCGGCAACATCTTCGGTGGCGGTGGTGGCGCGCGCGGGCCGCGGCGCGGCGCCGACGTCGGTTACGTGATGGAGCTCGACCTCGAGGAAGCCGTGGCCGGCATCGAGCGCCGGATCGAGATCCCGACCCTGGCCGAGTGCGAGCCGTGCAAGGGCACCGGCTCCGAGGACGGCAAGCTCGATACCTGCGAAACCTGCCACGGTCGCGGCCAGGTGCGTTTCCAGCGCGGCATCTTCTCGATGCAGCAGCCCTGCCCGCAGTGCCACGGACGCGGCCAGACCTTCAGCAGCCCGTGCCCGGAATGCCGCGGCGCGGGTCGCGTGGAGGAAGAAAAGGTCCTGTCGGTGAAGGTGCCGGCCGGCGTCGACAGCGGCGACCGCATCCGCCTGACCGGCGAAGGCGAGGCCGGCCCGCCGGGCTCGCCGCCCGGCGACCTGTACGTCGAGGTGCGCGTGCGACCGCACGAAATCTTCGTGCGCGACGGCGACGACCTGCACTGCGAGGTTCCGATCAGGATTTCGCAGGCCGCGCTCGGCGATGTCGTGCGTGTGCCGACGCTCAACGGTGAAGCGGAAATCCGCATCCCCGCCGAAACGCAGACCGGCAAGGTGTTCCGCCTGCGCGACAAGGGCGTCAAGTCCGTGCGCAGCCGCAGCACCGGCGACCTGTACTGCAAGGCGGTGGTCGAAACCCCGGTCAACCTGACTGCCGAGCAGCGCGAACTGCTCGACAAGTTCGAAGCCACCTTCGTCGGCGACGGTGCGCGCAGGCATTCGCCGAAGTCGAGCACGTTCTTCGACGGCGTGAAGGGCTTCTGGGACCGGATGGTTTCCTGAGCCGCGGCTTTTGCTCCCTCCCCTGCGAAGTCAGGGGGTGAGGAGGCGCGCCTGCGAGCCATTGGCTCGCGCGCCGACGAACGCACGCCAGCTGTGCTGGCGGGCCGGACGGGTTGGGGAGGGGTGCCTTTTGGATCAGCTCGAACCGTGGGCACCCCTTCCCAGCCTCCCCCTGCCTTCGCAGGAGGAGGGGCCAGGCAAAAGCTCGCGGCTTCCGCCGCTCCTACAAAAGAACGCCCCTTGTGACGGCAGGCTTGTCGCGCACCCGCCCCCCGATTAGCCTGCCCGCATGGGCAATCCCACCAGACTGTTGCTCCACGGCGCCGGCGGCCGCATGGGCCAGGCACTGCTGCGGCTGTGCAGCGAGCGCGACGACTGCCGCGTGGTCGCCGCCGTGTCGGCGAGCCAGCCTTCCCAGCGCGTGATCGACGGGGTCCCGCATTTTTCCGCGACCGAGCTGGGCGGCGCCCCGGATTTCGACGTCGCCATCGACTTCAGCCTGCCTCCCGGCTTCGACGCGATCCTCGCCGCCTGCCTGGCGCGCGATGCGGGGCTGGTTTCCGGCACCACGGGCCTGTCCGGGGCGCAGCACGCGGCCCTGCAGGACGCGGGCGCCCGCATCGGCGTGCTGTGGTCGGCAAACTTCAGCCTCGGCGTGGCCCTGCTGGAGGAGCTGGTCGAACGCGCCGCCGGGACGCTGCACGGCTGGGACTGCGACATCGTCGAAATGCACCACACCCGCAAGCTCGATGCGCCTTCCGGCACCGCGCTGGCGCTGGGCGCTGCGGCGGAAAAGGCCGGCGCGCAGCCGCGCTACGCGAGCCTCCGGGCCGGCGACATCGTCGGCGAGCATCTTGTCCAGTTCACCACCGCCGGCGAGCGCATCGAGCTGGTCCACCGGGCCGGCAGCCGCGACATCTTCGCCCGCGGCGCCCTGCACGCCGCACTGGCGCTCGCCGGGCGGGAGGCAGGCGTCTACCGGCTGCGGGACATGCTGGCCTGAAGCGCGGCGGCGCGCTTCAGCTGAACCCGCCCATCCCGGCCACGATCCCGAAGCAGGCCGCCACCAGCAGCAGGACCACGGCGGCCAGCAGGCCGAATCCGACCAGGATTCCCAGCGCAGTCCGGGTGCGGCCGCGCGAAGCCAGCCATAGCCCGAGCACCAGCGCGGCCAGCCACGGCAGCAGCGCCGGGATGGCGAACATCGGCCCGGCATAGGTCCAGTCCGGCACCGCCGCCAGGATGGCGATGCGCAGGATCCACGCAACGAGGCCGCCCCCGACCAGGCAGGCGAAGAACAGCCCGATGCCGGCACCCAGCGAGCCGCGTGGATCGGAACCCGCCGGGGCGGGTGCACGCCCGGACAGCGGCGCCTGCGGGGGCGTGTAGGGCGTCTGCTCGTCGCTCATGCGCTTGCCTCCATCGCGTTGCCGGCGTCGACCATGGCGCGCAGTTGCTCCAGCTTCTGTCGCAGGTCGTCGCGATAGAACAGGTTGAAGGTGTCGAACGGCACGATCGTTCCGTCCGGCTGCGCGATGTGCACGCAGCTCTTCTTCACCGAGCGCAGGTCGAACCCCTCGGCGTCGATGAAAGCCATGATCAGCACCCGGAACACGTTGCGGTAACCCAGCCCCTCAGGTGCCTGCACCTGTGGCAGGCAGCACAGCAGTTCGGCCAGCGAGCCGGCCTGCGACTGCGGCGAATGGTTGGTGGCGAACAGCTTGAACACCGCGTCGCGCAGGCCTTCGTCCTTCTCCAGCACGATCGAGTTGCGCCCGCCCTCGATCAGCACCTCGGGCGGCACCAGCCCGGTCAGCGGCACGAAGTCCTCGCCGAGCTTGAGCGCATACGCCATCGCCAGGCTGTCGGGATGGCAGGGCACCGGGATCAGGTCATCGGCCCGGAACAGGTCGCACTGCTCGAGGATGCCGCGGCGGACCTCGGTGAGCGTGAGCCGGTCGCGCGCCGCGTCGTAGCCTTCGGTGCGGCCGGCGTTCTGGATCGGCTGGAAAGTCACGCCGCGCACGCAGGGCTGGGTGCGCGCGAACTCGATGATCTCGCCCAGCTCGCCGTCATTGAGTCCCTTCTTCACCGTGACCACGAGCGTGGTCGAGATGTCGTGCCGGTTCAGCGCCTCCAGCGCCCGCAGCCGGATCTCGCGCAGGCGCGCGCCGCGGAGCTCCTGGTGGACCTCGTCGCGCAGGGAGTCGAACTGCAGGTACAGCTCGAACCCCGGCATGTAGCCGGCCAAACGCGCGACGAACGCCGGATCCTTCGCAATCCGCAGGCCGTTGGTGTTCACCATCAGGTGCCGGATCGGTCGCGCCTTGGCGGCGTCGAGGATGGCGAAGAAATCCGGATGGATGGTCGGCTCGCCACCGGAAATCTGCACCACGTCCGGCTCGCCCTCGTTGGCGACCACCGCGTCGAGCATCCGTTCGATCGTGGCCAGGTCGCGGAAGCCGGGCCGGTGCGGGCCGGAGTCGGCATAGCAGATCGGGCAACGCAGGTTGCAGTGGTCGGTGACCTCGACCAGGGTCAGGCAGCTGTGCTGCATGTGCTCCGGGCACAGGCCGCAGTCGTAGGGGCAGCCCCAGCGGCGCTCGGTGTTGAAGCGTTGCGGCAGTTCCGGCGGCTTGATGAAGCGCTCGCGGCACAGGCGGTAGTAGTCGACGTCGTCGGCGAGCAGCACGCGCTGGCGGCCGTGCTGCGGGCACCACTTATCCAGGTAGACGCAGCCATCCTTGAACAGGATGCTGCCCTCGACCCGGCGCAGGCAGGTCGAGCACACCGAAACGGCGCTGTCGTAGAACAGGTACGGCCTTACCTTCGCGCCCATGCCAGTGTCCGTGAGATTCGTGGAAGGTCGCGTCGATAGTAGAGCAGGCCGGCGATGCACAGGAGTTGCAGCCCCGAGAACAGTCCCAGGTAATGCAGCGGGATCGGCCGGATCCATTCGATCAGCAATCGGTAGGCCAGGTATCCGGCGAGGAAGGCGCGGAAGCGATCGCCTTCGCGCTCGAACCGCGGCCAGCGCGCCGCGATCCATCCGCCCCAGGCCAGCAGGAACGCGATCTCGTACAGCTGCGTGGGATGGCGCGGGATCCCGTCTCCGAAATCCACGCCCCACGGCAGCGACGTGGGATTGCCGTAGGTGTGGTCGTCGAGCCCGGCAAGGAAGCAGCCGATGCGGCCGATGCACATTCCGGCGATCAATGGCATCACGAAGGCATCGCCGGTCGAACCGCGCACGTCGTCCAGGCGCTTGGCCAGTTCCACCCCGCACAGGCCGCCCAGCAGCGCGCCGATGATCGACTTGCCCTCCAGCAAATGGCGCCAATCCGGGAATCCGGCGAAGGCGTAGGCCGGGTCGTAGAGCCAGTACGACAGCTTGCTGCCCAGCGCGGCGCCGATGATCGCGCCGACCGCCACCGCGATCGCGTGTTCGCGTGAGACCAGGGCGGGCAGGGCCTGGCGCCGCCGCTCGCGCAGGTACAGGCGGAAGCCCAGCGAATAGGCCGCGATCTCGAACAGGGTATGGATCCAGTACGGCGCCAGCGTCATCCGGCCAGTGTAGGCGGGCTCCGGGCGCTGGCGCTGTCCGGTCCGCGCCGGTATCATTCCCGCTCGCCTGATACCTCTCGCCTCCGGCCGGTGACGCACCGAGTCGGTGGTTTTTTGCAACCCGACGTAGGCGATCCCCGTGACAGAATCCGCAATCCTCGCGCTCGAAGACGGCACCGTGTTCGAGGGAATTTCCGTGGGCGCGCCCGGCCTGTCGGTCGGCGAGGTGGTGTTCAACACCGCCATGACCGGCTACCAGGAAATCCTCACCGACCCGTCCTACGCGCGCCAGATCGTCACGCTGACCTACCCGCACATCGGCAACACCGGCTGCACCGCGCTGGACGACGAGGCGGCGCAGGCCTGGGCCGCCGGCCTGGTGGTGCGCGACGTGCCGCGCCGGCCCAGCAGCTGGCGCAGCGAAGGTTCGCTGCCCGAATGGCTGCGCGCACGCGGCATCGTCGCCATCGCCGACATCGACACCCGCAAGCTGACCCGCCTGCTGCGCGACCGCGGCGCCCAGAACGGCGCGCTGATGGCCGGCGACATCGATGCAGACAAGGCGATCGAGGCCGCGCGCAAGTTCCCCGGCCTGGGCGGCATGGACCTGGCGAAGGAAGTCAGCACGCGCAGCGCGTACCCGTGGCGCGATGGCCGGCTTGACCTCGACAGCGGCCGGTTCGCCACGGCCGAACCGAAATACCGGGTCGTCGCCTACGACTACGGCGTGAAGCGCAACATCCTGCGCATGCTCGCCGAGCGCGGCTGCGACGTGACCGTGGTGCCGGCGCAGACGCCCGCGGCCGAAGCACTGGCGCTCAAGCCCGACGGCATCTTCCTGTCCAACGGCCCCGGCGACCCGCAGCCGTGCGACTACGCCATCGCCGCGATCGGCGAGTTCCTGGCGAAGAAGATCCCGCTGTACGGCATCTGCCTGGGCCACCAACTGCTTGGCCTCGCCATCGGCGCGACCACGCAGAAGATGAAGTTCGGTCATCACGGCGCCAACCATCCGGTGATCGACCTCGACAGCGGCCGGGTGATGATCACTTCGCAGAACCACGGCTTCTCGGTCGACGAATCCACGTTGCCTGCCAACGCCCGCGTCACCCACCGCTCGCTGTTCGATGGGTCCAACCAGGGCTTTGAGTTGACCGACGCGCCGGCGTTCAGTTTCCAGGGGCATCCGGAAGCCAGCCCGGGACCGCATGACGTGGGACCGCTGTTCGATCGCTTCATCGAGTCGATGCGGGCCGGCGCGCATTGAAGCCGCGCTTCTGCCTGCTACGCCATGGCTTAACGCAACAAGGCTTGTGCACGAATTCAAAGGGGAGACCACCAATGCGACACCTGCTTGCAATTCTGCTGCTGCTGATCCTTTCCGGGGTCGCCACGGCAAGGGAAGTGCCGATCAAGGACTTTTTCAAGGACGCCGAATTCGAGAGCGTGTTGCTTTCCCCCGACGGTGAGCACATCGCGGTGGTGATGCCGCGCAGCGACCGCAGCCTGCTCGTGGTGCTCAAGGTCGACGACAAGAGCGTGGTCGGCAGCTGGGACTATGGCAAGGATTATTATTTCCAGCGGGTCACCTGGGCCAACAACGAACGCCTCCTGTACGCGACGAGCTTCAAGACCGGGCGTTTCGACTTCCAGGTCGGCCTGCGCGACTTGTACGCGTCGGACATCGACGGAAGCAGCCGTATCGTGATCCCGCACGGCAACTTCTACGGGATCGTGGATACGCTGCCGGGCGAGCGCGATTCGGTGCTGGTCACGCGTTCGATCGACAACTCCTTCCTGTTCAAGCTCAACGTCTACAACGGCAAGATCACCCGGGTCGCTTCCAGCCCGCTGGATTCCGGGAGCTTCCTCGTCGACCACCAGGCCAACGTGCGATACGCCTATGGCGTGATGAACGACGGGTCGCAAGCGACCTATCGCAGGGATGGCGAAAGCTGGAGCCTGGTGGAGAAGGGCGCGCCGTTCGAGGGCCTTTCCTTCTTGCCGGTTGGCTTCTCGGCCGACGACAAGCAGGCGTTCGTACTCAAGAGCCCTGGAGGTCGGGCGCAGTCGCTGTGGCGGATCGACCCGGTGACCGGTGAAGGCAAGGAGGTGTCGCGCAACGGCACCGTGGACCCGAGCAGGCTGCTTTGGAGCAGTGACAACAGGACCCTGCTGGCGGTTCGCTACGACGACGGCATCCCGTACTGGGATTTCATTGCCCCCGACCATCCGGAAACCGCGCTGTTCGCCGGGTTGGTGAAGGCATTCCCCGGCAAGGTGGTGGCGTTCAGCGGCATCTCCGAGGACGGCAACCGCGTGCTGATGCACGTCTACAGCGACCGCGACCCGGGGCAGGTGTACCTGTTCGACCGCAAGGCCGGCCAGGCCCGCTTCCTGCTCTCCTCGATGGAATGGATCAAGCCCGACGAGATGTCGCAGATGAAGCCGGTAAGCGTGAAGACCCGCGACGGCCTGGTCATCCACGGTTACCTCACCGTGCCGGCCGGCAGCGACGGCAAGGGCCTGCCGCTCATCGTCAATCCCCACGGCGGGCCGCATGGCCCGCGCGACGAGTGGGGCTTCAATCCCGAGGTCCAGCTGCTGGCAAATCGCGGCTATGCCGTGCTGCAGATGAACTATCGCGGTTCCGGCGGTTACGGCTCGCGCTTCGAGTTCTCCGGTTACCGCAAATGGGGCACGACGATGCAGGACGACCTCACCGACTCGGTGCGATGGGCCGTCGCCCAGGGCATCGCGGACCCGGCGCGGGTGTGCATCTACGGGGCCTCCTACGGCGGCTACGCCGCGCTGATGAGCGCGGTGCGGGAACCGGACCTCTACCGTTGCACGGTCGGCTACGTCGGCGTCTACGACCTGGACGTACAGCGCCGTAACAGCGATACCGCGCAATCCGAGTACGGCCGCAGCTACCTCAACCTCGTGTACCCGGAATCGGCCGCCGAGCGCCACGCGCAGTCACCGATCTATGGCGTGGACCGGATCAAGGCGGCGGTCATGCTCGTCCACGGCGCCAAGGACGAGCGCGTGCCGATCAAGAACATGCACGAGCTTGTCGACCGGATGGCCGCGGTGGGCAAGAAGCCCGAGCAGATCGTCGTCGAGAAGAAGGAAGCGCACGGCTTCCGCGACATCGACAACAACGTGAACCTGTACACGAAGATGCTCGCCTTCTTCGGCAAACACATCGGCGACAAGCAGGCGACCGCGCAAACCCCCTGATCCACTGATTCCCTGATCTTCCGGAACATCGAGCAATGCCCAAGCGCAGCGACCTCAAGACCATCCTCATCATCGGCGCCGGCCCGATCGTCATCGGCCAGGCCTGCGAGTTCGACTACTCGGGCGCGCAGGCGTGCAAGGCGCTGCGCGACGAGGGTTATCGGGTGGTGCTGGTCAACAGCAACCCGGCCACGATCATGACCGACCCGGAGATGGCGGACGCGGTCTACATCGAGCCGATCAACTGGCAGACGGTCGAGAAGATCATCGCCAAGGAAAGGCCCGACGCGCTGCTGCCGACGATGGGCGGGCAGACCGCGCTCAACTGCGCGCTGGACCTGGCCGACAACGGCGTGCTGGAGAAGTACGACGTCGAGCTGATCGGAGCGAAGCGCGAGGCCATCCGCATGGCCGAGGACCGCGAGCTGTTCCGGGTGGCGATGGCGGAGATCGGGCTGGAGTGCCCGAAAGCCGAGGTCGCGAAGAGCTACGAACAGGCGGTGGACATCCAGTCGCGGGTGGGCTTCCCGACCATCATCCGGCCATCGTTCACGCTCGGCGGCAGCGGCGGCGGCATCGCCTACAACGTCGAGGAGTTCGAGGAAATCGTCAAGCGCGGCCTCGAGCTTTCGCCGGTGCACGAGGTGCTGGTCGAGGAATCGGTGCTGGGATGGAAGGAGTTCGAGATGGAGGTGGTCCGCGATACCGCGGACAACTGCATCATCGTGTGCAGCATCGAGAACTTCGACCCGATGGGCGTGCACACCGGCGACTCGATCACCGTCGCCCCGGCGCAGACGCTGACCGACAAGGAATACCAGCGCCTGCGCGACGCCTCGATCGCCGTGCTGCGCAAGATCGGCGTCGATACCGGCGGTTCCAACGTGCAGTTCGGCATCAACGCGCAGAACGGGCGCGTGGTGGTGATCGAGATGAATCCGCGCGTATCGCGCTCGTCCGCGCTGGCGTCCAAGGCCACCGGCTTCCCGATCGCCAAGGTCGCGGCCAAGCTGGCGGTGGGCTACACGCTGGACGAACTGAAGAACGAGATCACCGGCGGGCTTACGCCGGCGTCGTTCGAGCCGACGATCGACTACGTGGTCACCAAGATCCCGCGCTTCGCGTTCGAGAAGTTCCCGCAGGCCGACTCGCGCCTGACCACGCAGATGAAGTCCGTGGGCGAGGTGATGGCGATCGGCCGCACCTTCCAGGAATCGTTGCAAAAGGCGCTGCGCGGGCTGGAAACCGGCAAGGTCGGGCTCGATCCCACCGGCCTGGACCTGGGCAGCGAGGACGGCCTGGCGGCGCTGCGCCGCGAGGTGAAGGAAGCCGGGCCGGAGCGCGTGTTCCACCTGGCCGATGCGTTCCGCGCCGGGATGTCGGTGGAGGACGTGTTCGGGCTGTCGTTCGTCGATCCCTGGTTCCTCGACCAGATCGAGGAGCTGGTGGCCACCGAGGCCGAAGTCGCCGCCGCCGGCGTCGCCGCGCTCGATGCGCAGCGCCTGCGCCGGCTCAAGCGCATGGGCTTCTCCGACGCGCGCCTGGCGCAGCTGGTGCAGACCGACGAAAAAGCGGTCCGCGCCCTGCGCCGCGCCTTCGACATCCGGCCGGTGTACAAGCGGGTGGACTCGTGCGCGGCCGAGTTCGCCACCACCACCGCCTACCTGTACTCGACCTACGAGGACGAGTGCGAAGCCGAGCCGAGCGACCGCGACAAGATCATCGTGCTCGGCGGCGGGCCGAACCGGATCGGGCAGGGCATCGAGTTCGACTACTGCTGCGTGCATGCCGCGCTCGCCCTGCGCGAGGACGGGTACGAGACCATCATGGTCAACTGCAACCCGGAGACGGTCTCGACCGACTACGACACTTCCGACCGCCTGTACTTCGAGCCGCTGACGCTCGAGGACGTGCTGGAGATCGTCGCGCTGGAGAAGCCCAGGGGCGTGATCGTGCAGTACGGCGGGCAGACGCCGCTCAAGCTGGCGCGCGCGTTGGAGGCCAATGGCGTGCCGATCATCGGCACCTCGCCTGATTCGATCGACCTGGCCGAGGACCGCGAGCGCTTCCAGCACCTGGTCGACGACCTCGGCCTGAAGCAGCCGCCCAACCGCACCGCGCGCAGCGCCGAACAGGCGCTGGCGCTGGCCGGGGAGATCGGCTACCCGCTGGTCGTGCGCCCCAGTTACGTGCTCGGCGGCCGCGCGATGGAAGTGGTGCATGCCGACGCGGACCTCGCCAAGTACATGCGCGACGCGGTGCAGGTCTCGAACGACTCGCCGGTACTGCTCGACCGCTTCCTCGACAACGCCGTGGAAGTCGATATCGACGTCATCGCCGACAAGACCGGCGCGGTGCTGATCGGCGGGGTGATGGAGCACATCGAGGAGGCCGGCGTGCATTCCGGCGACTCGTCCTGTTCGCTGCCGCCGTACTCGCTGTCGGCCGCCACCCAGGCGCGGCTGCGCGAACAGGTGGTCGCGCTGGCGCGTGCGCTGGACGTGGTCGGGCTGATGAACACCCAGTTCGCGGTGCAGGTGGGCGAGGACGGGGAGGACGTGATCTACCTGCTCGAGGTCAATCCGCGCGCCTCGCGCACCGTGCCGTTCGTGTCGAAGGCCACCGGGCAGCCGCTGGCCAAGATCGCGGCGCGCTGCATGGCCGGCATGACGCTGGCCGAGCAGGGCGTCACCGCGGAAGTCGTGCCCGACTACCACTGCGTGAAGGAGGCGATCTTCCCGTTCGCCAAGTTCCAGGGCGTGGACCCGATCCTCGGGCCGGAGATGCGCTCCACCGGCGAGGTGATGGGCGTGGGCCGCAGCTTCGGCGCTGCGTTCGCGCGGGCGCAGGAGGCCGCCGGCATCCGCACGCCTCCGGTCGGCAAGGCGTTCATCTCCGTGCGCGACCCTGACAAGCCGCGCGTGCTGACGGTCGCTCGCGAGCTGGTCGAGCGTGGCTACTCGCTGGTGGCCACCGGGGGCACTGCCGCCTGGCTGCGCGAGAACGGGCTGGAGTGCGCGCACGTCAACAAGGTGGCCGAGGGCCGGCCGCACATCGTCGACCTGATCAAGAATGGCGAGATCGCCTACATCGTCAACACCACCGAGGGGCGCCAGGCGATCGCCGACTCGTTCTCGATCCGGCGCGAGGCGCTGCAGCAGGGCGTGACCTATTCGACCACCATTGCCGGCGCCAGGGCCTTGCTGCATTCTCTGGAATATCGTGGCAGCGGCCCGGTCTGGGCGCTGCAGGAACTGCACCAGGAATTGAGGAAGCAATGAGAGCACCACTGACCACCCAGGGCGCGCAGCGCCTGCGCGCGGAGCTGGAAGAACTCAAGTCGGTCAAGCGCCCGGCGGTGATCAACGCGATCGCCGAGGCGCGTGCGCACGGCGACCTGAAGGAGAACGCCGAGTACCACGCCGCGCGCGAGCAGCAGGGCTTCATCGAGGGCCGCATCAAGCAGCTCGAGGGCGAGCTGTCGCATGCGCAGGTCATCGACATCACCGCGCTCGATGCCGGCACCCGCATCGTGTTCGGCGCCACCGTGCTGCTGGCCGATGCCGACAGTGGCGAGGAAAAGCGCTACCAGATCGTGGGCGACCTGGAAGCCGACATCAAGAAGGGCCAGATCGCGATCTCGTCGCCGGTCGCGCGTGCGCTGATCGGCAAGCACGAGGGCGACGAGGTGACGATCGAGGCGCCCGGCGGGACCCGCGAGTTCGAGATCGTCGAAGTCCGCTACGTCGGTTGACATGGCCCGGGCGACCTTCCTGCTGCCGGCTGCCAAGCGCTTCGGTGGCCAGCAGGCGGGCGCCGATGTTGCTCGCATGCTCGGCCGCGCCGACCGCGCGCAAGGCGGCGGTGATGGCCGCCGCGCACAGCTGCGCCGGCATTTCCAGCTGACGCCGGACCATTGGCCGATGGCTGCGCTCACGCGGCAGATGGATGCGGGCGATGCGGCGGGCTCGGCCTGGCTGCGCGCGGATCCTTCGTACGTGCGTCCCGACATCAACGGCGCGCGGCTGCTCGCCATCGGTGCTGCGCTGGGCATGGACGACGAGGATCGCGCGGCGTTCCTGCCGGCGCTGCGGCCGCTGTTCGGCGATGCCGGCTTCCCGATCGACGCACCGCATCCGTCGCGCTGGTACCTGCGGTTGCCGCCGGGCGCGAAACTGCCGGCGTTCGCCGAGCCTGGCGACGCGCTCGGCGCCGACCTGTTCGACCACCTCGCCGAAGGCAGCGAGGGGCGCCGCTGGCGCGTGCTGCTCGGCGAGGCGCAGGTGGTGCTGCACAACCATCCCCGCAACGCGCAGCGTGCCGAACAGGGCAGGCCGCCGGTGAACTCGCTGTGGTTCTGGGGCGGCGGCGTGCTCCCAGACGCGGTGCGCCCTGCGCATGCAGCGCTCCGCTCGGGCGACGAGATCGCACTCGCGCTCGCCGACGCGGCCGGGATTGCCCGACCGTTGCCTGCGGTGTTCGGCCTCGAATCCGGCGACGAAATGTTCGATCTGCACGAAGCGCGCGACCTCGCCGCGCTCGAACGCGACTGGCTGTCGCCGGCCTGCGCAGCGCTCGCGCGCGGCGAGTTGCGGCAGCTGGTCCTCGATCTCGCGGATGGCCGCAGTTGGTCGTTCACGCCTGGCCAGCGCTGGCGCTTCTGGCGCAAGCCGCAACCGCGGCTGGACGCATGACCCGCGCGCGGACGATCCTGCGGCGCGAATGCAGCGTTGGCGACGACTGGCCCGATTCGATCCCGCTGCTGCTGCGTCGCATCTACAGCGCCCGCGGCGCGCACGACCACGCCAGCGCACGGCCGCGCCTGGCCGACCTGCTGCCGCCGGACGGCCTGCTCGGCCTCGACGCAGCGACCGCGCTGCTCGCCGACGCCATCGGTGGCGACCGGCACATCCTCGTCGTCGGCGACTTCGACTGCGACGGTGCCACCGCCTGCGCCGTCGCCGTGCGCGGACTGCGCATGCTTGGCGCCAGGCGCGTGTCGCACGCGGTGCCCAACCGGATGGTGCACGGCTACGGGCTGTCGCCGGCGTTGGTGGAAGAACTCGCTCCGTTGCAGCCGGACTTGCTGGTCACCGTCGACCACGGCATCGCCTGCCACGCGGGCATCGCCGCGGCAAAGGCACACGGCTGGCAGGTGCTGGTGACCGACCACCACCTGCCGGGCGACGCGTTGCCGCCCGCCGATGCGATCGTCAACCCCAACCAGCCCGGCGATGGCTTCGGAAGCAGGATGCTGGCCGGCGTCGGCGTGATCTTCTACGTGCTGCTGGCGCTGCGCCGGAAGTTGCGCGACGCCGGCGGTTTCGATGGGGGCGGCCCGGACCTGGCGACGCTGCTGGACCTCGTCGCAGTCGGCACCGTGGCCGACCTCGTGCCACTGGACGCCAACAACCGTGCGCTGGTGTCCGCCGGCCTGCGGCGCCTGCGCTCGGGGCAGGGCTGCGCCGGCCTGCAGGCGCTGATCGAAGTTTCGCGACGCCGCGCCGAAACCCTGGGCGCGGCCGACATCGGTTTCGCCATCGCGCCGCGCCTCAACGCCGCCGGCCGGCTGGAAGACATGGCGCTGGGCATCGAATGCCTGCTCTGCGACGACCCCGCGCAGGCACGCGAACTGGCCGCGTTGCTCGACCGCATCAACGCCGAGCGCCGCGCCGTGCAGCAGCAGATGGTCGGCGAAGCGGAGGCAGCGCTTGCGATCGTGCCGGATGTCGCCACCACGCCGGGCGTCGCCCACTGCCTGTTCGACGCGCAGTGGCATCCGGGCGTCGTTGGCCTGGTCGCATCGAAGCTGAAGGAGCGCCTGCACCGACCGGTGATCGCCTTCGCGCCCAGCGAGCCCGGAAGCACGCTGCTGCGCGGTTCGGCGCGTTCGATCCCCGGCTTCCACGTCCGCGATGCGCTCGCGCGCGTTGACGCGGCGCGGCCCGGCCTGATCGACCGCTTCGGCGGCCACGCGATGGCCGCGGGCCTGAGCCTGCCGCAGGTGCATTTCGAGGCGTTCGAAGCCGCCTTCCTCGAGGCCGCCACCGCGATGATCGCACCCGAATCGCTGCACGAAACCATCGCCAGCGACGGCGAACTGCCGGCCGACGCCTTCCACATCCACAACGCACGTGTCCTGCGCGACGGCGGGCCGTGGGGGCAGGGCTTCCCCGAGCCGCTGTTCGACGGCGAGTTCGACGTGCTGTCGTGGCGGCCGGTCGGCACACAGCACCTCAAGCTCGAACTCGGCCTGCCGGGCCTGCGCCTGCAGGCGATCGAATTCGGCGGCTGGCGCGGCACGGCGCCCGCCCCACGCGTGCGCATCGCCTACCGCCTCGCACCCGACGATTATCGCGGCGGCGACGCCATCCAGCTGGTCGTGGTGCACCGCGAACCGGCTGGCTGAGCACGCGGCTTCGAGTGACGAAGCGAAGGGCAGCCAGCGGTCGGGATCGGCTTGCAGCGCGTGGGCGACCGCTCAGGCGATCGATCGCGCAGGGGCCGTCACGCCGTCAGCCACCGCGCGACTGCGCTTGAGCCCGAACAGTGGCCGAAGGATCGGCGTGCGGCGGATCACCAGTTCGTGCAGCACCAGACAGCCGCCCACCGTGCCGCCCAGCACGAGCGCGGGCTCGAGCACCGGGCCGAGTTGCAGCGGAGACAACCAGAACGCCAGCGGCACGATCAGGCTCTGGTGCAGGATGTACCAGGGGTACACCGCCTCGGTGCAGTACGGCAGCCAGCGGAAGCGGCGGTCCAGTAGCACCTGGCCCCAGCCGAAGATCGCCAGGAGCGCCGTCCACGTGTAGGCCGCGCGGGCGATGCGTTCGATCTCCGCCCACGGGATCCACATCGGAATCGACGCGTCAGGCGGCAGGTAGCGACCGCCGGCGCGGATCGTCAGCTCGATCGCGATGCAGGCCAGCGCGATCGCCAGGATCGGCCAGCGCAGCGCCCGGATCCGCTGCCAGAAGCCTGCGTTGCCGGCGATCGCGTAGCCGGCGAGGAACAGCGGCAGCGACTGCGCATGCACCGTCCAGTCGCCGAACAGCGCGTGGGTTTCCGGGAACCGCGGCGCCAGCACCAGCCGGCACATGGCCAGCCACGCCACCGGCAGCGACAGCAGCAGCCACGTCGGCCAGCGCCAGCCCGCCAGCCACCGCGCGGCCCGCAGCCGGCGCAGCGGCAGCAGTGCCACCAGCAGCATCGTGTAGAGCCACAGGTAGGCGAGGTACCACAGGTGGTTCCAGGTGATGCCGAACTCGGCGCCGGTGAAGCTGCCCGGCGGCCACGGGCGCAGCTGCCAGTAGCGCAGCAGGAAGGCCCCGAAGCCCGGTGCCAACCGGCCGTTGGCGAGTCCTTCGCAATAGGCCTGTACCGCGACCACCACGAACATGCCGAACACCAGCGGCAGCAGCAGGCGCCAGCAGCGCCGCGCGGCGAAGCGCCACGGTGCGTGGTCGATCCGCGCCAGCCCCAGCGCGATGCCGGAGATCATGAACAGCAACGGCATCCGCCAGCGGTTGAGCGCGATCATCGGCCACTGCAGCCATTCGAACTGGTACGTACTCTTGACGTGGAAGCCCCAGTCGGCGACGTACACCATGCCGACGTGGTAGACGATGAGCAGCCCGAAGGCGATGACGCGCAGTGCGTCGATGTCGTGGCGGCGAGGCATGGCGATGAATGGCAGCGGTGGAGCGGACAGGCTGCCGTCGCGACGCGCCAGCCGGGCGCGCGAAGTGCCGGGTCCGGGGCATGCAGGGACGAGTCGCGGGCGCTGAGGGACGAGCCGTGGCCGTCGAACCAGCCCGCGCCCCTAGAATGCGCGGATGAACCAGGCATCCGGGCACGCGCGTGCCAAAGAACCCTGGCGACGCTACCTGCCCTGGCAGGGCGGGATCGAGGTGGCATTCTGGGTGGTCGCCTTCGCCATTCCCGCCATCGCCAACACGATGGTCGCCCTCATGGACGCGCAGCGCGACGGCCACGTGCTGCCGGCGTGGCAACCGGCCCTGTGGGAAGGCAGCAGCGCGCTGGTGTCACTGTTGCTGCTGCCCGGCCTGCTGACGCTGTGCAGCCGTTGGCCGATGCACGCCGACACCTGGCGTCGCCGCCTGCCGCTGTACCTGGGCGCGAGCGTGGCGTGGTCGATCGTGCACGTGGTCGGCATGGTGCTGGTGCGCAAGGCCGGCTACCTGCTGCTGGGCGAGCACTACGAGATCGAGGACTGGCTGCGCAGGTTCGCCTACGAATACCTCAAGGACGCCCGAACGTTCGCCCTGATCGTCATCGTCGACCACGGCTACCGCTGGTTCTGGCGCCGGCTTCAGGGCGAGGCGCGGCTGCTCGATCCGCCCGACGACGGATCGGCGACCGGGCAGGAGGTTCGGCCGGAGCGCTTCCTGGTCCGCAAGCTGGGCCGCGAATTCCTCGTCGCCGCCAGCGACATCGAATGGCTGCAGGCCGCCGGCAACTACGTCAACCTGCGGGTGCGCGGGCGCGATTACCCGCTGCGCAGCACGATCGCCGGCATCGCGGCGCAGCTCGATCCCGATCGCTTCGTGCGGATCCACCGCAGCTACATCGTCAACCTGGACACGGTGGCCTCGATCGAGCCGCTGGACAGCGGCGACGCGCGCGTGCACCTGCAGGACGGGACGGCGCTGCCGTGCAGCCGGCGCCACCGCGACGCACTACGCGCGCGGCTCGGCACGCCCGCGGCGACGGCGTAGGCCGGGCAGGGGCCGGCCTGCTAGAATTCACGGCCTTTTTCCACGTTGCAGCCATCCATGATCGAACTCAATCCCGTGCGCCAGCGCATCGCCGACCTGACCGGTCGGCTGGATGCGCTGAGGGGGTTTCTTTGACTACGACACCAAGCGCGAGCGCCTGGAAGAAGTAGAGCGCGAGCTGGAAAACCCGGACGTCTGGAACGACCCCGAACGCGCCCAGGCGCTGGGCCGCGAGCGGTCGCTGCTCGACAAGACGGTCAACGGCATCCGCGAGCTGACCGAAGGCCTCGGCGGCGCGGGCGAACTGCTGGACCTGGCCGAATCCGAGGACGACGAAGACACCGCCAACGCGGTGGTCAGCGACGTCGAGGACTTTGCCGGTCGCGTCGACAAGCTGGAGTTCCAGCGCATGTTCTCCGGCGAGATGGACTCGGCCAACGCCTTCGTCGACATCCAGGCCGGCGCCGGCGGCACCGAGGCGCAGGACTGGGCCGAGATGCTGCTGCGCATGTACCTGCGCTGGGCCGAGCACCGAGGCTGGAAGACCGAGCTGATGGAAGTCAGTGGCGGCGAAGTGGCGGGCATCAAGTCGGCCACGCTCCGGGTCGAGGGCGAGTACGCCTACGGCTGGCTGAAGACCGAGATCGGCGTGCACCGGCTGGTGCGCAAGTCACCGTTCGACTCCGACAACCGCCGCCACACCAGCTTCACCTCGGTGTTCGTGTCGCCGGAAGTCGACGACAGCATCGAGATCGACATCAACCCGGCCGACCTGCGGACCGACGTGTACCGGTCATCCGGCGCCGGCGGCCAGCACGTCAACAAGACCGAGTCGGCGGTGCGCATCACCCACATCCCGACCAATACCGTGGTCGCCTGCCAGACCGGCCGCAGCCAGCACCAGAACCGCGACACCGCGATGAAGATGCTGGCGGCGAAGCTGTACGAACTGGAGGTACAGAAGCGCAACGCCGAACGCGACGCGCTGGAAGCCAACAAGTCCGACATCGGCTGGGGCAGCCAGATCCGCAACTACGTGCTCGACCAGAGCCGGATCAAGGACCTGCGCACCGGTGTCGAGCGCTCGGACACGCAGAAGGTGCTCGACGGCGACCTGGACGAGTTCGTCGAGGCCAGCCTGAAGTCGGGGCTCGAGGCGGGTTCCAAACGCTCCGACGCGGTATAAGCAAGCCTGTCTTCTTTTGTGG